>JAFKEE010000018.1 GCA_017307505.1 Acidobacteriota bacterium
CGGGAACCTTGCCGCGCCAACGGCAGGGTTCCTTCCTCTCACGCCTCCAGACACAATACCCGACCCAGGATGATGAGCGCCTCCGGCGCGATGATGTCATTGCCTCCGGCTGGGTTCAGAAAACTACGTTTTCAGATGATCGCCGACACCCTGACCGACGCGGAAACCAGACTTGCGAAATCCGAATCCGTTCCCAATGTGGTCGCTTCCTCGCGATACTCGCGGGTCAATTCCCGATTCGACCAGTACGGTCTCAGTGCGTCGGCGGGCTCGCCCGTCCCCATCCGCGACACCGACAACCTCCTGGCAGGCGGTGTCTCGATCAACCTGCCGCTGCGGAACCGCAACCAGGGGAACATACAGGCAGCGGTGGCAAGGCATCAGAACGCATCGTTGCGGCGCCAGTACCTGGAGCGCGTGATCCGGCAGGAAATTCAGGTGGCAATTGCCCGTTACGAAACCGCCACCAAAGCGCTCGCAGTGTTCGACGAGGGAGTCCTGCAACAGTCACGCGAGAACGTCCGTATTCTCCGGGCGGCATACGACTTGGGTGAAATCCGGCTGATCGACGTTATTAATGAGCAGCGCCGGCTGGTCGACACGCAGCGCGCGTATACGGACCTCCTGCGCGAGGCCTTCGTCGCGGCGGTTGATCTCGAACGGGCAACGGGAGCCCCCATCTTTTAGATCGAGAAGGATTGATCATGACAGATCGCTTTGCTAAACATCGGAAATTCTGGATCGCCGCAATCTTCCTCGTTGGGGTGGCGGCGGGTGCTTTCGTCTTCGAGAGGATATCGCATTCCGGCCGCACAAAAGGTGCCGCGGCAAAGGACCCGCCGACCGAGGAACAGAAGCCGGTCGGACGCCTTCGGATGGATGCCGCCGCGCAAAAGAACATTGGCCTCCGGCTCGAGCGCGCGCAACTGCGATCAATCGAGCGCACTCTCCAGGCCACGGGCGTCGTAACCCCCAATGAGTCCCGACTGGCACATGTTCGGCCTTTGGCCCAGGGCCGCATCGAAAAAGTGAATGTGCGTTTGGGCGATCGCGTTCGGGCAGGCCAGATTCTGTTGGTTTACGACAACGTCGAGTTGGGTGAGGTCATCGGCCAATACAGCGCCGCTGTCGCGGCCCTCGGCAAAGCGAAGGCGGAGGCTGAGGTCACGCAACGATCGCTCGATCGTGCCACGGCGCTGGTTGACGTCGGAGCGCTGGCCCGAGCCGAGCTCGAAAAGCGGAGCGCCGAATACAAGAATGCCCTTGCATCGATTCAGAGCCAGGAGGCCGACCTCGCCAAAGCCGAAGAGAAACTACACCGATTCGGACTCAATGAGGATGCCGTCAAGGCGATAAACCCGCGCGAAGGCGCCGGATCGCACCGCGAGGCGTCACACAGCCGGATTACCGCGCCTTTTGACGGAATCGTGATCAAGTACAACGCCGCAGAAGGAGAGGCGTTCGGTCCGCAGGACGAGGTGTTCACCATTGCCGACCTCTCGACCGCCTGGGTCCTGGCCGACGTTTACGAGAAAGACATCGCTCTCATTCGCGCCGGGCAGGAGGCCAAGATCGTCACCGATGCCTATCCGGGCGAAACCTTTCTCGGGAAGATCACCTATGTCAGCGACTTCCTGGACCCGAAAAGCCGGACGGCGAAGGTTCGCTGTGAAGTCCCGAACCACGCCGGGAAACTCAGGCTCGACATGTTCGCGACCGTGCAGTTGCCCACCCCAATGGGCAGGCAGGCGCTCCTGATCCCGTCGGGCGCCATTCAGCAAGTAAACGATCGGCCGGTCGTGTTCGTGCGAAGGTCCGACATCGAGTTCGAACCTCGCAATGTGGAATTGGGAACCCAGAGCGATGGCTGGGTCGAAATCAGGAGCGGAATCAAAGACGGCGAAACCGTTGTTACGTACGGCAGCTTCTTTCTGAAATCAGCGCTGCTCCGTTCACAAATCGGTGGCGAGGAATAGGAGCGTCGGATGCACCGTATTATCGAACTCTCATTAAAGTACAGGTTCCTCGTCATCGTGCTGGCATGCCTCGCCGTGGGAATCGGCATTCGGAGCCTGCAACGGCTTCCAATTGACGCTGTTCCCGACATCACCCCCAACCAGGTGCTGATTCTCACACGCGCTCCTGGTCTCGGGCCCGTGGAAGTAGAACGCTTCATCACGTTCCCCGTCGAGACGGCGATGAGCGGCCTACCGGGCATCGAGAACATTCGCTCCGTCTCGCGCTTTGGGCTGTCGGCCGTGACGATCTTCTTCAAAGAAGACATGGAGATGTACTTCTGCCGCCGGCTGGTCATGGAGCGGCTGCCGCAAGCGAAAGAAATGATTCCACCGGGTTTTGGCAATCCGGAGATGGGTCCCATCTCGACCGGCCTTGGAGAGATCTATCAGTTCGAGGTGAAAGGCGCTGGCTACTCGGCGATGGATCTGCGCTCGATCCTGGAATGGGATATCGCATTTAAGCTGCGTTCGGTCCCCGGGATAGTGGAGGTGAACACGTATGGCGGGCAGTTGAAGACGTATGAGGTCCAAGTGGATGCGGATAAGCTGACCAGCTACAATCTCTCGCTCCAGCAGGTGATGGAGGCTCTGCAACGGAACAACTTCTCGACTGGGGGAGCGTACATCGAGCACAACCAGGAACAGCAGGTGATCCGCGGCGAGGGCCTGATCGAGAGCATCTCCGATATCGAAAACATCGTCCTCGGCGCTTCCCAGGGTGGGGTTCCGGTGTACGTAAAGCACATCGCCACTGTGGCGTTTGCGCCCCGTGTGCGCCAAGGCGCAGTGACTCGAGATGGCCGCGGAGAGGTCGTAACCGGCGTCGTCATGATGCTGATGGGAGAAAACTCCCGAGTTGTTGCTCAGCGCGCGAAAGACAAACTCAAAGAGATCCAGAAGTCCTTGCCCGCCGGCGTCACGGTCGAGCCGTTTTACGACCGCACAGAGCTTGTGCAGAAGACCATTCGCACGGTATCAAAGAACCTCCTGGAAGGCGGCCTTCTCGTCATCGCCGTGCTGCTCTTCCTGCTTGGCAACCTGCGTGGCGGTCTGATTGTGGCAGCCGCAATCCCGCTCTCCATGCTCGTGGCGTTCACGGCCATGACGTATGCCGGCCTCTCGGGGAACCTGATGAGCTTGGGCGCCATCGACTTCGGGCTGATCGTGGATGGTTCGGTGGTGCTGATCGAGAACATCGTGCGCAAGTTGGCCGAAAAGAACGGTGGAAAGCGGCAGGATCCGATTCCGGCCATCATCGAAGCTGGCCGCGAGGTGGCGAGGCCGGTCGTTTTCGCGGTCGGCATCATCATCATCGTCTACCTGCCGATCCTGGCGCTGGAAGGCGTCGAAGGCAAGATGTTCAGACCGATGGCGCTTACGGTCATCTTCGCCCTCTGTGCCGCTCTGGTGCTCTCGCTGACTCTGATGCCCGTTCTCGCGTCGCTGGCCTTTCGCAAGGGCGTTAGGGAGCACGAGACGTGGATCATGCGCAAAGCGAAGCAGATCTACCGCCCGCTCCTCCGCCGGGCACAGGCCCGTCCCGCAGTCGTAGTTGCCATTACTACCGTCGTGTTCGTTTCGAGCGTCGCCTTAGCGTTGACAATGGGCGCGGAGTTCATTCCACGGTTGGACGAAGGAACGATCGCAATCGCTGCGTGGCGACTACCCAGTGTATCCCTGACCGACTCCGTGAACAGCACTACCCTGATCGAGAAAACCCTAAAGGGATTCCCGGAAATTCAGACGATTGTCTCTCGTACCGGCCAAGCGGAGATACCTACCGATCCGATGGGCCTGGAGATGAGCGACGTGTACCTGATCCTCAAGCCGCCGGACCAATGGCCCGACGGCGAGACACGCGAGGAGTTTATCGCAAAGATCGACAAAGTCCTCGATGAGAATGTCCCCGGCCACTCGTTTGGATACAGCCAGCCGATCGAGTTGCGGGTCCAAGAGATTATCGCCGGCACACGCTCGGATGTCGCGATCAAGCTCTTTGGCGAGGACCTCGATATCCTGAAGCGCAAGGCGGACGAGATCGTCGCTGCGGTGTCCCAAGTCCGTGGCGCTGCGGACACCAAGGCCGAGCAGATTGCCGGCTTGCCGTATCTCCGGATTCGCATCAATCGAGGGGAGATAGCACGCTACGGGATCAACGCATCACAGGTGCTCGACGTAGTGGAAGCCATGGGCGGGAAGACGGTCGGACAGGTGATGGAGGGGCAGCGACGTTTTGCCCTTCAAGTTCGTTTTCAGGAGAATGAACGTCAGAACCTGGAACAGATCCGGAACCTCAAGGTCTCCGATCCGCAGGGCCGGCTCATTCCTCTCAATCAGCTCGCCAAGATCTGGGTCGAGCAAGGTCCGGCTCAGATCAGCCGCGAGAACATCCACCGGCGGATCGCCGTTGAGGCCAACGTTCGCGGCCGAGACCTTGCAGGCTTCGTGGCCGACGCCAGGGGGACAGTCGAACGGAAAGTGAAGCTTCCGCCCGGCTACTGGATCGAGTGGGGCGGCCAGTTCGAGAATCTTCAGCGGGCGACGGCCAAACTCGGCATTGTCGTTCCGTTGGCGCTCTTTTTGATCTTTGTGCTGCTGTACACAACGTTCAACTCCGCAAAACTAGCTCTGCTCATTTTCGTGAATGTGCCGGTCGCAGCGACCGGCGGCGTATTCGCGCTGGCAGTTCGCGGCATGCCGTTCAGCATCTCCGCGGGCGTGGGGTTCATCGCGTTGTTTGGCGTTGCGGTGCTGAACGGAGTCGTCCTCGTCAGTTACATCAATCAGATGCGACAGGAAGGCATGAGCGCGGAAGATGCGGCGTTTCATGGGGCCGAAGTGCGCCTTCGACCGGTCTTAATGACGGCGATGGTTGCGAGCCTCGGCTTTATTCCTATGGCGCTCTCCACGGGGGCGGGAGCGGAGGTCCAACGGCCGCTGGCCAGCGTTGTAATTGGCGGTTTGATCACATCAACCCTGCTGACCCTTCTGGTTCTTCCGGCAATCTACGGATGGTTCACCAGGGAACGGCCGGAACCGGAGATCTGAGGAAGAAATGAAAGAGATCAAAGCTATCATTCAGGAGTTCATGCTGCCGAAGGTCGTGGAGGCGCTCCGGGCGCACCCGGAGTTTCCGGGCCTGACGGTTTCGCGAGTAAGAGGGTTTGGCAGGTCCGGGACAGAGGAGGACCTTTCGGAGACACCTCCAAAGTGCAAGCTCGAGATCGTTGTCCCATCCACGCTCGTGGACAGCGTCGTCGAGCTCATCCGGTCCCACGCACATACGGGTCGCCCAGGTGACGGCAAGATATTCGTCTACACCGTTGATGAGGTTGTCAGGATTCGGACTGGAGAAAGGGACCAGGACGCGCTGTGAGGTCATATGCGCGCATCACCACATCGCAGACGCGCGGTAGAGAAGGAGGCGCGCAGGGCCGCGATCGCCGTGATTGTCGCCACCATTATACTGGCGATCATCGGCTACGTCGCTCATCTGTTGCGCAAGAAGGGCTGGCTCGGACGAGGCCGGCGTGAACGGCATTAACGATGCAAACGGTCTGTGACTTAGAGGTAACATATGCCAGCACTCTGCAGTTACTTTAGCGAGTGCTCCAGAAGGCAGCGTGGCGCAGTGGATCTCATTGAACGAGTGCGCGCTCATGACGAAGTGGCATTCAGGAAACTTGTGGAAAGATATCAGTCAGACATCTTCGCGTTTACGCGCGCTGTAACCGGAGATGAGAATGAAGCCGATGCCTTAGCGCAGAAGATATTCGTTCGCGCTTACCGAGATTCAAGCCCACGCGATACCTCGATGGCTATTACTACCTGGATGTATCGTCTAACGTTTGAAGAGTGCGTTCTCCAGGGCAGAATCAAGGGACTAAAAAGGACACTCCAGGCACTTCGGGCCGCATTTGTGCCGAGAACAGCGAAGAGCACAGAGACCACGAGATGCGTACAAATCGGTGGAAATAGCACGATTCGTGAAGGGCTGCAGGCTCTGTCGGTGGGGGCGAGGGTGCTTCTATTGTTGAGAGAATTCGCGCATCAGTCGGTTTCGGAATTGGCTCAGATCACGGGATATGACGTAAACGTGATCCGGGAGCAGTTGCTCAGAGCACGGCGCGATCTTTCAACGGCTTTGCGTCAAATGGAATCGAGAAGAGTCTAGCAAACAACAACTAAATGGCTCCGGCAGCGAATACTCTCGAAAATGTACTGGTGTACGCCATCTGGCCGGTGTTGGCAGCCGTTCTAGGGGCGGTCGTTTCGGCATGGCGACAGCCAGGCCCAGCCCTCCGGAGCAGCCTTCAGCACTTTGCAGCAGGGGTCGTGTTCTCGGTTGTAGGCGTGGAGCTGCTACCGGACATTCTTCGTGAGCACAAGCCGATTCCCGTGATCGTCGGTTTCACAATGGGTATCGCCGCGCTGCTCGCTTTGCGGTGGTTCGGCCCATCAGAAGGATCTCTCAAGAACAATCCAGGGAAGCTTCCTCTCCCTTTCCTATTCGCGATGGGTGTTGACATCCTCATCGACGGTTTCTTGATCGGAATTGGATTCGCCGCCGGCCCGAGGGAAGGCAAACTGTTGGCCTTGGCCCTTACAGTCGAGTTACTGTCCCTGGGAATCGCGACCGTTGTGACACTCACGGACGCTGCCATCCCTCGGAAGAGAGCCATCGTAGTCACATCTTTCGGCGCGTCTCTCATTTTGGTTGGCGCAGGTCTTGGCGGAACTGTGCTGCGGGGCCTTTCTCATACTGGGATGGAGCTTGTCCTCTCGTTCGGCTTAGCTGCACTTCTTTTCCTGGTAGTAGAGGAGTTGCTTGTGGAGGCGCATGAGGTTCCAGAAACCCCGTTGATTACGAGTACGTTCTTCGTCGGTTTCCTCCTGTTCCTCGTCCTTGGGATCGTCTTATGAAGCGGGCAAGTCGGCGTATGAATAGATCGGAAGGAGACCGATGACAACCGTTAATGATTCCCAGCTCGAGTTCCGAATACACGAACTGCACTGTGGCGAAGAGGTGGCCATTCTCAAACGCGAGTTTGGACACCTCGTCGAAGTGGGCCAAACTCTGGCCACGTACTGATGGCTTGAAAGGAGACCTCCCGGCAATGCCTGATGCTCTACATTTCAGAATCCACGGAATGGACTGTGCGGAAGAAGTCGCCATTCTGAAGCGCGAACTGCACGACCTCACCGGAAACGAATCGGGTCTCTCCTTCGACATCCTCAACGGCCGGATGACTCTGCAGGACGGCGGCCGGCTCTCCGTGCAGCAAGTCATAGAGAGAGTGGCAAGGACAGGGATGTCCGCCGAGTTGTGGGTTGACTCAGAGCAAGCCCTGTCGGGGACGGAATCGCGGAAATGGTGGCGCGATCCTCGAACCATCATGACTGCCCTCAGCGGCTCGCTGACCGTGGCCGGCTTTTGTCTCCACGTCCTCCTCAGCGGCAGCTTTTTATCGGCCTTGGCTGCGGAGCATGTTGGCGCGGGCGGAGTGACGCCACTTCCCGTTCGAGCCCTCTATCTCCTTGCCGTCGTCACCGGCGCATGGTACGTCGTGCCGAAAGCCTGGTTCGCGCTGCGGCGGTTTCGCCCGGACATGAATCTGCTGATGACGGTTGCCGTAATCGGTGCGATTGCTCTTGGGCAATGGCTCGAAGCGGCCACAGTCTCTTTTCTCTTCGCCCTGTCACTGGCGTTGGAGTCCTGGAGCGTAGGACGCGCCCGGCGCGCAGTCGAGGCTCTCTTGAAGATTGCCCCGGAATCCGTCAGCGTAGTGGAATCCGATGGCGCGATCCATGAAGAACCTTCGGCGGATGTTTCGGTGGGTACTCTCTTCCGGGTTCGACCCGGGGAACGGATCGGGCTCGACGGTACAGTCGTTGAAGGTGTGACCGACGTCAACCAGGCTCCGATAACCGGCGAGAGCCTTCCAGTGACCAAGGAACCAGGGTCGGCTGTCTTTGCCGGGACCATCAATGGAAACGGCGTCATCGATGTGCGCTCCACGAAGCGCGCAAGCGATACCACGCTCGCGCACGTGATCCGTCTGGTGGGAGAAAGCCAAGGCCGGCGTTCTCCCTCTGAGCAGTGGGTGAACCGCTTCGCTCGCATTTATACACCGACGGTGTTTGCCGTGGCCCTCCTGACGGCGATCATCCCGCCGCTGTTGTTCCACCAACCTTGGGAAACGTGGTTCTACCAATCGCTCGTGTTGTTGGTGATTGGCTGCCCGTGCGCCTTGGTGATCTCGACGCCGGTAAGCATTGTCGCGGGCCTCGCTGCGGCGGCTCGCAACGGAGTTCTCGTCAAGGGTGGATTGGCTCTTGAGACACCTGCGCGCCTCAAGGTGATCGCCATGGACAAGACTGGAACGCTGACCGAGGGCAAGCCGTCGGTCGCCAAAGTCGTCGCGATGAATGGGCACACCGAGCAGGAATTGCTCGAGCGTGCTGGCGCACTGGAGTCCTCAAGCCAGCACCCTCTGGCTCGTGCGATCTGTGAATACGTGAGCGCGCGCGACCTGCACCCGGGCCCGGTCACTGATTTCACCCTCATCCCTGGCAAGGGTGCCACCGCGCGACTCGATGGCAGATCCTTCTGGCTCGGCTCCCACCGGTTCCTAGAGGAACGCGGGCAAGAGACGCCAGAGGTGCACGCGCTCCTCGGCGACTTGTCCGCCAGCGGACATTCGGTCGTAGTCATTGGCAACGAAACCCACGTGTGCGGATTCATCGCCCTCGCCGACCGGCTTCGTCCGGGAGTTCAAGGGTTGTTGGCGTTAACCCGCGGCTTGGGCGTGCCCCACATCGTGATGCTGACCGGCGACAATGAAGGAACGGCTCGCACAATCGCAAGGCAGGCAGGGATCGAAGAAGTACGGGCTGAACTTCTGCCGGCCGACAAAGTGAGTGCGATAGAGGTTCTTGTCGAGCGATACGGATCGGTGGCGATGATCGGAGACGGCGTGAACGACGCGCCGGCGATGGCCCGCTCCAGCATCGGAATTGCGATGGGCGCCATCGGGAGCGATGCGGCAATCGAAGCCGCAGACATCGCCCTCATGTCGGACAACCTGCACCAACTGCCGTGGCTCATCGCCCACTCCAGGAGGACGCTCGCGATCATCCGCCAAAACATCGTCCTCTCGTTGGCGGTGAAGTTCGTATTTGTCGCCCTCGCGTTCGCCGGGCATGCTTCGCTGTGGGCAGCAATCGCCGCGGACATGGGGGTCTCGCTCCTTGTCATCTTCAACGCGTTACGCCTGTTGAACTCCACGAGTCGGCCCGGAACGTGACTTGGATCGAGACCTCGGCCCGGACGGCTCCTCCGTCCCGCACGGACATTCCCCCATCAGTGGCGAGGCTGCCACCCAGACCCTCTTAGCAAGAACGGGACATAGTCGATTTTCGAGACTCCGAGGCGCAAGAACTGCGCTTCTAAGTTGTTGACGCGAATGTGGAGCAGGGCGAGTGGATTTGAGCAACCAACCTCTTGGTTCCGGACCGCGTGCTCAGACAACAACTGCATCCTCGGACAAGCTTTCATTTCTGCCGACGCGGACGCGAAGGACCTCCGAAGGAGCCTTCAGGTCCGCGAGTCAGAAATACTGGTGAGGATTGCCGGCTCAGAACGCTCTTATGATGTATGGGGCCGTTTCGACCCGGTCGCATAGCGCTGTCGCGGAGGAATCGGGGGGCTCTTGTCCATCCGCCGATACGGGTGACGCTCCGCTATGTCATTGCTTTTGCGGGCCTTGTGTGGTTCGTCGGCGCCTTGCGGGCGCAGGATCAGCCGGAAGATCTCCTCCGGCAGGCGAACCGGTTGGCCGATGCCGGAAACTTGGCTGCCGCCCGGCCGTTGTACGCGAGAGCGGAGCGGGCATTCACCCAGTCCGGTGATCGCAAGCAAGCGCTCTACGCCAAGTTCGGGCGTCTCCGAAGAGACGTCGAATCCGGTTCCTATGATGCGTGCTTGCGGGAGATTAACGCGGATCTGGCCACGCCCGAGGTGAGCGCTGATCCAGCACTAAGGCTTCGTGGGCTCTCCGTTCGCGCCTCCATCAACATGAACCTGAGCACCAGCGAGGCCAAACGGGACTGGCAGCAGATCGGCGCTATCGCTGACCAACTCGGAGAGGTTCGCTGGGCCAACAGAGCCGCGGGACAATTGGGCATCCTCGCTGGACTCGAAGGGGACTACTCGACCGCCCTGACGGCTCTTCTGGGGGCGATTAAGAAAGCCGCCGAGCAGAAGGATATTGCGGCAGAAATCTACTTCAAGACATTCCTCGGCAATGGCCTCACGGCCAACAACCGTGCCGACCAGGCGATCAGCGTCTTCGATTCCGCGATTGACGCAGGGAGGCGATCCCCCGATACCGGTTTCCAGGTGCTTCCCGTGATCGGCAAGGTCCGGGCGCTTCGCGCCTTGAAGCGCGACGAAGAAGCGCAAAAGATGATCGCTGAAGCCCTCACCTTCGCCCGAGCGCAACAGATCCTTGGCGCACAGGCCGAACTGCTCGTTCAATCCGGGCTCTCCTGGGTAAACGTGAGAGACTACGCCGCTGCGGAGGCTGCCCTCACGGAGGCCGTCCAGGTTGCCAGCAAAGCGTCCCTGCCACGGATGGTTGCACAGGCGCAGTCGGGACTTGTCGACTTGTACCAAGCCAAGGGGGACTTGGCGTCAGCGGCGAAGGCCTCTGATGCGGCTGTGGATGCAGTGTATCGACCCGAAGAGATCTACAGCCTGCCCCAGCATCTCGCAAAGAAGGCCGAAGTCCGCGCTGTCAGCGGGCAAGTGGGGGAATCCGGACGGCTCTACGCCGAGGCGGCCTCATTGATCGAGGGAATGCTTGTGAACATGCCGAGTTCGATGGCGAAGTCCTCGATGATCGCCGCCATGAGTCGCGTTTACGCCGGCCACTTCCGACTTGCGATCGAACAGTCCAAGAGCTACCCCGATGCCTTCCGAATCGTTGAGCGTGCGCGGGGGAGAGGCCTTGCGGATTCCCTACGCTATGGAAAGCGGCGAGCCGAGGAGCCGCCGGTGCCGGCGGAGCTACGCATTGCCGCGATCCAGAGGGAAATGCGGCAGACGCGCTCGCCCTCCAAGATCAAGCAACTACTCCTCCAACTCGAGGATGCCGAGACCGAGTTGTCGGGAGTCGAGTCGCGCCGCAATCGTCAGAGTATTCGGGAAATGGCGCTTCTCGGCAAGAGTGCCGTGGAACTAACGGCGTTCCAGTCCGGCTTGCGGCCCGGCGAGCTCGTCCTGGAGTTTGTGCTGGACGAGCCGTCTTCCTATTGCCTGGCGGTTCGCAACACGGGAGTAGCCGTCCACTAACCAGCTCATGAAGGTCCTTCAGAGTCGAACGTGGGCAGAGTTCCGAACCTCCCGAATTGCGGAGCTTGAGGCAAGTTCCGCAGGCCATGACCTTGCCGCCCTTTCCCAGAAAGGTCTTGGCGATTCCTTGCACGTCGAAGTTCTGATCGTGGATCTGGTCGAGCTCTACGCCTTTTCCGAGGAGAAAGACCGAAACGGTATCCCCGTGCTCAAGGGAGTAGTTGGCCAGCCGGAAGGCATTGAAAACAGTTTCCGGATCGGTGGTCGTCATCACGATCCCGAGCTTCATCGAGGCCTTGCCACCCGCAACCTGGGTGGAAGCCGTTCTGCATCCCTGGAACGAAACGGCCATCAGCAGCACCGCCAGAAACCAGTAGGCACGTGGGATTCGCATCATCAGGTCTCCTTCATCTATCACCCGCGGTGGTCTTCTCCGGCGTCACTGGCCGGATCAGACGGTCACCAGTTTGTCTGAGTCGCGCACGACTTCGTAATGATCCTTCAACGTTGACAGTGGGCAGAGCTCCGATCCTCCGGAGTTGCGAAGTTTCAGACACGTCCCGCATGCAAGAAACTCGCCTCCCCCATCCAGCACTTTCTGTGCCTCTCCCTTTACGTCGAAGGTTGAGTCGTCGATGGAGTCAATCTCGACACCCTTGCCCGACAGGAAGATCCGGACCTGGTCGCCCTGCTTCAGACTGTACAGCGCCAGTCGCATCGTGTTGTACACCGTCTCCGGTTCAGTTCGAGTGATGATCATTCCGAGTTTCATGACTTCCTGGATGGTCCTTTCAGTAGCGAGTCCAAGCTAGAGGTTGAGCGGGATGCCGTAGAGTCTTCCGCCTGCTTTCATAGCCCAGCCAATCGCCGAACGGCGCAAGCCGACGGGGGCCAGCCACCATTTTTCGAAAAGCACCTTGCCTAAGTGCCACGCCTTTCCGATCTGCCTCAGTTGCACGTTTGGCGCGGGTTCTGCGAAGAAGTTGCCAAACGCGAACCCAGCCAGATCCTCGCCGGCCTCCAGCATGCAGTACCCGTCACCGCAAAACGCCGCTTCGCACGAACGCCCAGTCACGTCAGCGACGATCCGTTGCGCGACTACTTCGGCCTGGGCGTGAGCGAACACGCCGGCCTTGGGTAACATCAGCGGCACATCCGGCTTCCAACGCCCGGGAATCGGAATCGCTGTCACGTCGCCGATCGCATAGACGCCGTCCTGACTCGTCCGCAATGTCTGCGGATCGACCGGAATCCAACCAGCCTGGTCGGTGAGCCCGGCGTCCACAGCGGCTCTTGGCGCGCGGTGGGGAGGCACCGCCACGAGCAGGTCATATCCGAGCCGCACCCCGTTGTCGAAGCTCATTTCCCGCGCGCCCGGGTCCACGGAGGTGAGCTTATGGAGCGGGTGGAAGTCGATCCCCTTTGCGTGGAGCATCCCTCGAACGGCTTCACCAAGCTGCGGGCCAGCCACCGGCATCGGCTGCGACTCCGGTGTAAACAGGTGGATCTCCACTTTTGCAGACAAGCCCCGCCGGCGAAAATAGTCAGCGATCAGCATGGCACCCTCGTGAGGCGCACCCGGGCACTTGTACGGCATGGCTGACACCACGACGGCAATCCGTCCGCCCGAAAACCCCTTGAGCGTGTCTCGTAGTCGTGTGGAGCCCTCGAACGTGAAGAACGTCTGCGACGCCTCGGCCAAGCCTGGGATGGCCCCGGGAGCCAGATCGGCGCCCAGCGCCATGATCAGGTGATCGTACGCGAATTCCGCGACGCTGGTCCTCACTTTTCGCCGGACGGGTTCGATGCCCAAAACTTCTGCCTGGACCAGTTCGACGCCCCGGCGCAGAAGGCCTGCCAGCGGTGCGCGGACCTGATTCGGCTCACGGTCTCCCGTCATGAGCCAGAGGAAGGAAGGAGCAAAGGCGTGTTGCGCGTTCTTCTCCACCAGCACGACACGATGGGCGGAGGGCAGTTGCCGGCGAATCTCGTTTGCGGCCACTATGCCGCCTATTCCGCCGCCAAGCACCAAGGTCGTTGATGTCATCTTCCCCTCACCCTCCTACGAACGGCCTGCCCGAAGGCATTGGGCCGCTTCCGCGACGACGGTCACCGCCGTGTCGATGTCCTCCTCGCTGGTCATGCGTCCCGTGGAAAATCGGATTGTCCCCCTCGCCCATTCCTGCGAAATACGCATTGCCTGAAGCACGCGTGAGACAGTGATCTGACCGGAGTGGCATGCTGCTCCCGCGGAAGCGGCTACCTTGTCCTCGATGGCTGTGAGCACAGCGCCTGCATCCAGGCCCTCCACGCTGGCGCTCAACGTGTTCGGAAGCCGGTTGTCGGGATGGCCGTTCACGCTGAGATACGCCACCTGCTCGAGGAGTCCGGCCTCCAGCCTGTCGCGCATGCGGCGCATGTGCTCTCGGTTCTCCACGAGATCCTGATGCGCGACCTCGCACGCTTTCCCCAGACCCACAACTTCGAGAACGTTCTCCGTGCCCGGTCTTCTGCCGCCCTCCTGCCCGGCGCCCTCCATGAACCGTTCCAGAGCCGTTCCTTTGCGGATGTAGAGCGCCCCCACGCCTTTCGGCGCGTATAGCTTGTGGCCGGCGATCGACAGCAAGTCCACTCCCAACGCACGAACATCGGTCGGAATCTTGCCGGCGGACTGCGCCGCGTCCGTGTGAAAGACAATGCCCCGCGCATTCGCCAGCGCTGCAACCTCCTCGATGGGCTGAATCGTGCCCACCTCATTGTTCGCGTGCATCAGCGTGATGAGGATTGTCTCCGGCCGAATCGCCCTCTCGACATCGGCGGCGCTCACCATGCCGTGTCCGTCGACGGGCAGGTAGGTGACCTCGAATCCATCATGCTTGAGCTTCTCGCAGACTCCGGTCACGGCGGGATGCTCAATTTGGCTCGTGATGATGTGCTTGCCATGCCCCCGCCGGGCGAGCGCGGCACCCCGAATGGCATGGTTGTTGGATTCAGTGCCGCCGCTGGTGAATAGGACTTCGGCCGGCGTACAGTTCAACAGCGCGGCTACCTGGGATCGCGCCGTCTCGACGGCCTCGCGGGTTTTCCGGCCGTACCAATGGGAACTGGACGGGTTGCCGAAGTACTCCTCAAGATAGGGGCGCATCGCCTCGATCACCTCGGGGGCATGCGGGGTGGTGGCGTTGTAGTCCAGGTAGATCGGTTGGTTGGTCAATCTCGCCTCCCTGCGGTTATGCCGTATGCAACACCGCCGTGCTGGCCTCGACCGGAAGCCCTCTCGCATGCCAGTCGGTGACACCGTCCTCCAGCCGGAAGGCAGTAAAGCCGCGCGCCCTGAGGATCTCGACCGCTTCCACGGCCAGCACGCAGTAAGGTCCTCGGCAGTAAGCCACAATCTCACGGTCGTGCGGTAGTTCGGCCAGGCGGCGTTCCAGTTCCTTCAACGGGACAGACAAGGCGCCGGGCAAATGGCCAGCGGCGTACTCCTCGAGCGGCCGTACGTCAAGCACAGTGACGGCGCCGTCCCGCACTTTGGCGAGAAGTTGTTCGCGGTCCACCGGCTGCAACCCCTGGCGGGCTTCAAGGAACCGGCGCGTGATCTCTCCGACCTCTGCCAACCGCGCCTCAGCCAAGGATCGAAGGGACCGGTAGAATTCGCACACCTGCTCATCGGCTAGCCGGTAGGTCACGTACAGGCCGGCCTTTTCTGCCTCCACCAACCGGGCCTCGCGCAGCGCCTTCAGGTGTTGTGACGTATTAGCCAAGCCCAAGCCCGCCTCCTTGGCCAGAGCTTCCACGGTGCGAGGACCCTGGCAAAGCAGGTCCAGAAGTTCCAGCCGGCTGGGATTCGAGATGGCCTTACCGATCCGAGCAAACTGCTCGTAGATAGCGGTTTTGAAACGTCGATTTCGGCTTGCCATGATTCCTTCAGTACTTTAAAATCTACTGAAGTACTGATCCAACGTCAAGACTCTTGTCCGGCCTTGATGCAAGTTATTGAAATCTGAGAGCATTACTGGTGATATCCCGAATGTCGAAAGATCAGAAGCGCCTTCCGCTGCTCCAGCATGCCCTCGACGCGCCGAGCGCGTTCACTCCAGAAAACCTCCTCGAAGCAGTCCGAGCCGAGCGAGACCTCCCGCGGGATCCGGTGCCCGAAGTTTGCGTCCTGGAATTCGATGGGGACTTGACCGACTGGCTCGTCGGGGCGGGCCTCGCCACGAGGCGGCACCCGTGGGCCTGCTTCCATACTTCCATGGAGACAGTGGAAGTGGACGGCGAGCGCGTCGGGGTGATCGCTCGTACGATCGGCGGCCCATACGCGGTCCTCGTTGCTGAACAGCTCGCGGCTTCCGGCGTGCGGGTCATTCTCGGCCTGACGTCGGCGGGACAAGTGTCCCCAGGATTGAAGATCCCGAGTCTCGTCATTCCCACGACAGCCATCCGGGATGAAGGGACCTCGTACCACTACCTGCCGGCCGCGGAGAGCGTTGACGGTGATGCGAGCCTCGCACTGGCGCTGCAGACGGAGCTTGGCGGACTCGGTTTGCCGGTTGTTACTGGTCCCGTCTGGACGACGGACGCGCCATACCGCGAGACCTCTGAGCAGTTACAGCAGCATGCTTCGAAGGGTGTCCTCGCGGTGGAGATGCAGGCCGCGTCCCTCTTCGCCTTCGGCGCGGCGCGCGGAGTCCGCTGCGGCGTGGTCGCCCACGTCACCAACGGTGTCGACCACTCGGTGGAAGCCCAGTTCGAAAAAGGTGCGCACCAGCTTGGGTTCGAGATTCTCAAGGCCATGGCGCGTGCCAGCAAGCGTTGTTCGCAGGATTGCTGATCTCAACTGGATGCAGATCAATATGGGGTGAGAGAATCGGGCTGTTCCTCATCAGGTTCCGAATGCGGAGCACTTGGCGCTGCGGTCTCTACGACCTGCGGAAACACTCGGCCCGAGAGCATGCCGTAATTGAGGATCTCCTTCATTGTCGGCTTTCTCTGGAGCTGTCTATGGAACAGACCGTTGGGTTAGGCGTGAACGAGGCAGACCGAGCCCCGGCAGGCTTTTCAGCGCTTGGCTTCTGCAAGCTGTTCGCCGGTGGACCGCTGAAATAATGACTTGGACACCTGGTAATCCCAGAGTGCGGCCACCCGGACGGCCTCCGCACGTGCAAGTGCCGCTTCGGAATCCAGTAGGTCGGTGATGGTACCTGCGCCAGCTTGATAGCGTTCAGAAGTTAGCCGAAGGCTCTCCTGCGCATCCCGCAACTGGACTTCCGTCGAGCGGGTCGCTTCGTAGGTCTCACGCAGCTTCGAGTGCGCGGACCAAACCTCCTGGCGGACCGCTTGCGTCAAACGCTCGGCATCGGCCTCTTCGCGAGAAAGTGCCGACCTGGCCCCAGACATCTGGTGCTTGCGCGCGAAGCCAGTGAAGATCGGTAGGTCAATTGAAACTCCAACGAGCCAATCTTTGTCGTGCGGAAAGTAGGACGTGTCGCGCCATCCCCAACTCGCCTCACCCTTCACTTTCGGACCGTAAGCGCTTCGAGCCAGGCTCACTCCTTGGCGCGCGGCTTCGATCCTTTGCTGGGCTCCGCGAAGTTCAGGCCGCGCGCTCACGGCGCGCTTCAGTGCTTCGTCCAGATTGATCGTGGCCGGCGGGACAATTTCGCGCGGGCTGCGATCAACCTCTACTGGCCTTTCCACCGGAAGGCCCATCGCCGTGTTGAGGTTGCCCTTGGCGACACGGACCAGGCCCTCAGCCCGCTCCAGCGCGAGCTGCGCCTCGGCCACCTCCACCTGCGCACGGACCACATCCGCCTGCGGGACAGCCCCCGCCGCTTTGCGCTCTTTGGCTACGCGCAGGTGATCCTCGGCCCGCGCCAGCGCCCGGCGCGCGACCCCTTCGGTTTCCAGCGAAGCCACAAGCCCGAAGTAGGCTTGGTGCACCGACAAGGCGATGTCCTGCCGGACGCGGTCAACGTCCTCCTGAGCAACACCCTGCCGTGCCTGTGCTGCCCTCAGCTTTGCACGCCGCCGGCCGAAATCGAACAGTGTGTAGTGCGTCGTGACACCTGTAAACCAATCGTTGGTTGGGCCGATGATGGTCGGACTGCCTGGCGGGACAATGCCGTTTGGCAAAAAGGCGTGCCGCTGCCAGCGGTCGTAGCTTGCCGCCAAGCCAAGATCTGGATAGTAGGGGGCTCGGGCTACGCCTACGGCTTCCGTTGCGCCGTTCACCCCTTCTCTGGCCACACGGTTCGACGGGTTTTGTTCCAGGGCAATCTTGACCGCCTCCTCCAAGGTCAGCGGATTGTCCGCGGCCTGAGTTACACCTGCCAAAACCAAGAGCGGCCAGGCCAAAAAGAGAATGTTACGCATCTGAAGTCTCCTCACACAATTACGCAAGCGTCTTCCGAAATCTTCTCGACGCCAGCCACAGTGCGACTCGTCCCATGACCGCCAGCGCGATGATCTGCGGCCAGAGCACAGTCGGGCCCACGCCCTTCAGGAACACGCCCCGGATAATCACCAGGAAGTACCGCAGCGGATTGAGCCAAGTCAGCCACTGCACCAGGGCTGGCATGTTTGCGATCGGGAACATGAAGCCCGACAGCAGCACTGCGGGGAAGTAGAAGAAGAAAGTGCTCATCATGGCCTGTTGCTGAGTGTGGCTGACGGTCGAAATGAACAGCCCAATGGCCAAGGTCGTCAACAGGTAGAGCGCGGTCGCGACAAACAGCACCAACAAGCTGCCGCGGATCGGCACCTCGAACCAGAACACGCCTAGTAGCGTGATGAGCACCACGTCGGCGAAGCCGATCAGCGCGAAAGGCACGGTCTTGCCGAGAATGAACTCGGCCGGCGTAATCGGCGTCACCATGATCTGTTCTATGGTGCCGATCTCCTTCTCCCGCACTACCGCCATGCTGGTAAGCATCAGGGTGATCAGCATCACGATGATCGCGATCACGCCGGGGACATAGAAATTCCGGCTTTCGAGGTTCTCGTTGAACCATGCGCGGGTTTCGAGCTCTACGCGGCCCGTGGCGCCCGGCCGGCCGACAGCACGCGTCAAACGCTCGACGAGCACTCTGTCGGAAAACCGCCCAGCGATTTTCGAGCTGTAGTTCAGCACGATGCCCGCAGTGTTCGAATCGGTGCCGTCCACGATGACCTGAAGCTGGGCCGCCCTGCCCGCGCGCAGATCATGCTCGAAGCCCCTGTTGATACGAAGCACCGCGCCGACCTCGCCCCGATCCATCAGGTCGCGGACACGGCTGTCACGGTCCGTGTACTCGACGACGTTGAAGTAGCCGGATTTGACAAACCGGCTAATCAGCTCTCTGCTGGCGACGCTGTTGTCCAGGTCGTGCACCAGCGTCCGGATGTTCTTCACGTCCGTCGTGACGGCGTAGCCGAACACGAACAACTGGATAATCGGCATCAGGAAGATGACGCCCTTCATCCGTGGATCTCGAAAGATCTGGATGAACTCTTTTATGAGCATGTGCTTGATGCGTTCGCGCATGACTACACCAGCCTCTTCTTGAATTTCAGGTTCGCCATCGTTACCATGAGGGCTCCGAACAGCGCCAGCAGGCCGGCCTGAAGAGCCAGCACTTCCAGCCCCACACCTTTCAGGTAAATGCCCTTCAGCAGCGCCACGAAGTAGCGTGCCGGGATCACGTGGGTCATCAACTGAATCGGCCGCGGCATATTGCTGATGGCGTACATGAAGCCAGACAGAAGGAATGACGGCAGGAAGGTGAGCACCATGGCAAGCTGGCTCGCCAGCAACTGGCTCTTGGTCACGATGCTGATGACCATCCCGAGCGAAAGCGCCCCGGCCAGAAAGATGGCTGCCATGGCGAACAGCAGTGCCACGTTGCCGCGCAACGGAACGCGAAACAGAAACTCGCCCATCAGCACCGCGAGCAGCACGTCGAACATGCCGACGGCAAAATAGGGCAGGAGCTTGCCCAGGATCAGCTCCGTCGCCTTCACCGGCGTGGAGATGAGCTGCTCCATCGTGCCGGTCTCCCACTCGCGGGCCACCGTCAGCGAGGTGAGCAACGCGGCGATCACCATCATGATCACGGCGATCAGGCCAGGGATGATGTAGTTCTTTGATTCCATGTCGGCGTTGAACCAGGCGCGCGGCCGCAAGTCGAGCGGCGCCTGAACCGTGCGCCCCGCAACCCGCCGCATCTGTTCGAGGGCGACGTTCTGCGAATACGTGAGCGTCACGATATCGGCGTAGCCCATGGCAATCGTGGCTGTGTTGGAGTCGCTGCCGTCCACGATTAACTGGGCCGGTGCTGTGCGGCCGGACTCGATCCGGCGCGCAAAGTCAGTCGGGATGATCAAGGCCATCAGGGCCCGACTCGAGTCGATCGCCCGCTCGACGTCAGGGTAGTTGCGGGCGTAACCCCGCAGTGAAAAGTAACGCGAGCCGAGGAATTCGCGAATGAGTTCGCGGCTGGCCTGCGTCTCGCTTTGGTCCCAGATGACGAGCGGTACGTTGTCCACGTCGAGGGTCAGCGCATAGCCGAATAGCACCAGCAGCAGCATCGGGATGGCGATGGCCATGCCCAAGCTGCGCGGGTCGCGGAGGATGTGAGTGAACTCCTTGCGGGCGACAGCCAACACTCGCCGCGGCTTCATACCCGCACCTCCTGCTGGGGTTGGTCGGCCCGGTCACGCGCCTCGATCAGCGAAACGAAGACGTCTTCCAGCGATGGCACGATCTTTTCCACCCGCGAAACGGCGAAGCCGTGGCCTTCGAGATGGGAGCGCACGGTCGCGGCCAAGCGTTCTGCCTCACCAGCCGCCCCAACCACGTGCAGGCCCTTGCCGAACAGTGCGACTTCCCTGACGCCCGGAAGCTGGTCGAGCTCTACCATGGCGTCTTGCGGGCGGTCGCTGGCGACCTCCAGCACGTCCTCCTGCATGAATTTGGTCTTCAGCTCTTCGGGGCTGCCGATCGCGATCAGTTCGCCGCGGTAGATCAGCGCGATCCGGTCGCAGTATTCGGCTTCATCCATGTAGTGCGTGGTGACGAACACAGTCACCCCACGGCTGGACAGTTCGTAGATGAGATCCCAGAACTGGCGGCGGCTGACCGGATCGACGCCCGCTGTGGGCTCGTCGAGGAAGATGATGGGCGGTTCGTGCAGGATGGCGCAGCCCAGCGATAGCCGCTGCTTCCAGCCGCCGGAGAGAATGCCGGTGCGCGAGTGCCGGTGTTCCTGGAGCCCGGCCATCTCGATGACCCACTCTTTGCGTTCCTTGCGCTTCTCCTCGGGGATGCGGTAGATGCCCGCATAGAAATCGATGTTCTCTTCCACCGTCAGGTCCTCATACAGAGAGAACTTCTGGCTCATGTAGCCGATATTGGCCTTGATCTTCTCGGCCTGGGTGCGCACATCGAAGCCGGCTACTGTACCGCCGCCGCCGGTGGGCCCGAGGATTCCGGTGAGCATCCGGATGGTGGTGGACTTACCGGCACCGTTTGGACCGAGAAAGCCGAAGATCTGGCCTTTCGGCACCTCGAAGCTGACACCGTTCACCGCGATGAAGCTCCCAAAGCGCTTCTCCAGGCTGTTCACCACCACGGCCATCCCGTTCGTGTTCATGCCGCCTCCTTGCGCGGGCCGGCCAGGACTGACACGAAAACGTCCTCAAGCGCCGGCTCTATCACGCGGATGCCCTTCACCTCCAGCCCGGCTGCGGTGAGCGCGACTTCAGCCTCTTCAGCGGCCCGCTCGGGTTCGCGTGTCACCAAGTGAATCCGGTCACCGAAGAGGCTGGCCGCTCCGGAGGATCGAGCCCGCAGCAGTGCAGCGGCCCGGCGCGGCTCTGTCGAGCGGATTTCCAGGATCGACCCCAGCATCAGCTTCTTGACGTCGTCGGGGGTCCCAAAGGCCAGCAGCTTACCTTTGTGGATCAGCCCGATGCGGCTCGAACGCTCAGCCTCGTCCAGATACGCGGTCGAGACGAAGATCGTGACCTTCTCCCGGAGCAGTTGGTAAAGGATACGCCAGAAATCGCGGCGCGACACCGGATCCACTCCGTTGGTCGGCTCGTCGAGGAACAGAACCTTCGGCGTGTGGATCAGGGCGCATGCCAGCCCCAGCTTCTGCTTCATGCCGCCTGAGAGCCGGCCTGCCAGGCGCTTCTTGAACGGCGTCATGTTGCTGAAGGCAAGCAGCCGCTCGATACGCTCCGGACGAAGCTTCTTCGGCACGTCGTAGATGTCGGCGTAGAACTCGATGTTTTCCATCACCGTGAGGTCGGGGTAGAGGCCGAAGCGCTGGCTCATGTACCCGATGTCCTCCTTCACCGCCTCAGCTTCCTTGACCACGTGCCGCCCGGCCACCCAGGCCTCCCCCGACGTCGGCTCCATGATCGCGGTCAACAGGCGCATGGTGGTGGTCTTTCCGGCCCCGTCCGGTCCCACCAGGCCGAAGATCTCGCCCTCTTCGACTGTCAGGCTGAGGCCGTCTACTGCGGTGATATTTCCAAAGGTCTTCGTAAGGGACTCAGTTTTGATAGCGTGCATCGCTCGCCTCCGTCTGACCGGTTGTTCCCGCGGCCAACAGAATCTCCGCGTCGGCGGGCATGCCGGGCTTCAGTTCCATCTGGGGGTTCTGAATGTCGATCTTCACCCGGTAGACGAGCTTGACCCTCTCTTTCTCGGTCTGAACACTCTTCGGAGTGAATTCCGCCTGCGAGGCGATGAAGGAGACACGGCCCTCATAGTGTTTGCCCGGATAGGCGTCTGTGGTCACCCGCACCGGCTGGCCCACCTTCACGCGGCCGAGATCAGTCTCGTTGATATAGGCCCGCAGCCACACATTGACGAGATCGCCTACGGTGACGACCGGCGTCCCTGGAGCCGCGTACATTCCGGGCTCAAGGTTCTGCGACAGCACCACGCCGCTGAGCGGCGCGGCCACCGTCGTGTAGCTCAGGCGCGTTTCCGCGATTGCCAGCGCTTGGCGAGCCCGTTCCAGCCGGGCGCGCGCCTGGTCAATGTCCTCCTGGCGAGGGCCCTTCTTAATGAGGTTGTAGCGTTCGTGCGCCTGGCGGAGCGCAGCCCGGGCCTGCTCGACCTGCTCTTTGCGGGGGCCCTCCAAAAGCAGGTTTAGGCGCTCCTGATCCTCTCGCAGCTTGGCCTTGGCCACTTCGAGTGCGGTCTGGGCCGTCTCGTACTCTCGCGTCGAGATGACTTCGCGCTCGTAAAGCTGTTTCTGGCGCCGATACTCCGAGTCCAGACGGTCGACTTCAGCCTTGGCGCGCGCCGCCGTCGCACGCTGCGCCGCAATGTCCTCGGGACGAGAACCGTTGATCAGCTCATCCAGCCAGGCCTGAGCTTTGCGCACTGCGGCGTCGGCCTCGGCGATCTCCTCCGGGCGGGAGCCTGCCAGCAGTTCCGCCAGGGTTGCCTCAGCCGCCCGCACTTCCGCTTTCCGCAGCGCCACATCCTGAGCCAGCTCCGAGCTGTCCACCTTGGCGACTAAGTCGCCCGCCCGGACAATTTCGCCTTCAGAAATCGGTCGCATCTCCACCCGGCCGGGGACCTTGAAGCTCACCTCGACATCGGTGACCTCAATGTTGCCGGAAACGCGGATGGCACCGTTTTCCTTGGCCGCCCTGCCTTGGATGAAGCGATAGCCGGCGATGCCGGCAGCCACTGCCAGCAGCACGAATACCAGCTTCTTCTTGCTTTTCATATCGTTACCTCGCTTGATGTGAATGTTGATTCACTTCACGGCCAAAAAATTTTGCTCCTGCTAAGAAGTGCCGCACGGGACCAGTCAAGTCTGTCCAGGCAAAAGGCATCTGGTAGTAGGCCTGCTCGGGGATAACCGATACCACCAGTTTCCCGCGTCTCGTTCTTGTGTTCAGCTTCTTGGCGTGCATCTCTGTGACTCTAGATTCACATTATGGCAGTTGGTGACAGTTTAATTCTGTGACTGATGTCACGGGCTTCAGGGCGGCCGACGTCGCGGGTGCTACCGTTTCCGGATAGCGTCGGCGAGAATCTGCCAGGCTCGCTCCGCGTGCTTGGTTACATCGATGCCGCCGTCACTCAACTGCCAGAGGATGGCGGCTGGTTGTATGAGGCCCAGGAACATGATGGAAACCGTGGAGGGATCGAGATTGTTGCGAATCTGTCCTTCCGCTTGGCCACGCTTGACCATGCCGGCAACATGTTTCAGATATCCCCTGACAATCTCATGGACAGCCACTTTTCTCCGTGGGTTGCCGCTGAATATTTCCTCGGAAAACACGATGCGCGGAACGCCTTGGTTTTCCCGGATTAACTGGGCGTGCAGCATCAGCAACCGCCGCAGGCATTCGAGCGCATCCTTGCATTCCTGGGAAGCCTTCTGGACGTTTTGTGCCAGCCGGTCGCGGATCAGGCCAATGACGGCGTCGAGCAGTTCGTCCTTGCTGGTGAAATGCCGGTAGACCGCCGAGGGCACCACACCGACGCGGTGAGCGACGCGAGCCACGCTGAGGCCCTTGAGGCCGTACGTGGCGACCAAGCCCAGAGCGGCCTGCGCAAACTGGTCTTTGCGAACCTCTGTGTGCAGTTTCTCGGCCATGTGTGAATCTGTATTCACATTAGCTGAGGCGGGATTGAACTGTCAACGGCCTATCCTCAGACGCTGCACGCGCTGGAGGCTGCTGGGATGTCCGCAACGCGGGACGCAGACGGCCATCAGGCGTCGGGATAGGCGCAAATCCGACACAGGTCGTCTATTTGTCTGGGCTGTTTCAACGGTTCGGTTGGACAGTCCGTCTCTCGATGACCCTTGAGGACGCGATTGATTTCCTACAGGAACACAAAGCCGCAGTCGCTATCTGCGAAGAGACTCTCCCCGACGGGACCTGGCGGGACGCGGCGAGGATCCTGAACTCCTTTCCGAACGCGCCGATGGTTGTGGTGATTGGAAGTGACCGCGCCTTGTTGGACGAGGTTTTGGCTCTGGGCGGCTTCGATGTACTCACACGGCCGCTCCGCGAATCGGAAGTGATCTGGACGGTCGCCAGTGCCTGGCACCAGTGGATGAAGCGCTTTCAATACCAGGCCACCGGAGGCCCGTCATGCTCCGATGCCTGAGGTCGGGATGTCCAACGCGCTGCGGTACACGACGCAAGCCCAGTTGCGCGGATCGAATGTTGCACTTCGCCCTGTTGTCGTTGCTGACGCTCGCATTCCTCATCAGCCTGGCGATGGGGCTGATCTCCTTGCACAGAGCCGCCGGCCGGTCAGGACGAGTGCCCGAATCGGCGCCAGTCGCGGCTGCGGAGACGCTTGAGCTGGTGGGCGAGGCCCAGGATGACGGACGAGAGAGGATCCTGCGCGACTTTGACGGGAAGCCCAAACTCCTCGCCGATGCGCCTGTCCAGATTCCGGAGTAGCGCCGATCCGCCAGTGAGCAGTATCCCGGTGTCCACCAGGTCCGCACTGAGCTCGGGAGGCGCCTGTTCGAGGACCTCCCGAATCCCCATGATGATCTGATGAATCGGTGCGGAAAGGGCTTCTCGGATCTCGCAATCGCATAGGGCGACCTCACGCGGAATTCCCTGAACCAGGCATCGGCCTTTGACATTCACGCTCAGGGCCTCGGACACTGGTAGCGCCGAGCCGACATGAATCTTGATCCGCTCGGCGGTCCGCTCGCCGACAAGGAGCTGGTGTTTTCCCCGTACGTAAGCTGCGACCGCGGCGTCCATCTCATCACCGGCTACCGCGACAGTCCGAGTCTGGACAGTATTCGCCATCGAGATAACCGCAATATCAGTGACACCCGCTCCAACATCGACCACCATGCGGCCGCGCGGCTCGTCGATCGGGAGTCCGGCTCCCTGCGCGGCGGCAAGCACCTGGTCCACGAGGAGCACATCGCGAGCACCGACGGTTTGGAGGGACTCAACGATTGCCAGACGTTCGACTTCCGTCAGTTCGCCGGGAATCGCCATGGCCACCCGGAGGCGGCGGAAAGTCCTGTCGGTCCGTGCCTGCCGAAAGAAGCGGGTCAGCATGCCTTCGCACGCCGTAAGATCACAGAACATCCCGTGGCGAATTGGCCTCACAGTGCGAAACTTCTTCGGGGTTCGCCCGGCGCCGGCTTCGGCTTCGCTCCCAGCCGCTTCAATCTCACCTGTGCTCGCGCGAACCGTCACGAGCGAGGGCTCTTTGACAGCTACGCCTCGGCCATCAACGTAGACGAGAGTGTTGGCTGTGCCCAGGTCTATGCCAATGCGCGAGCAATAGAAGGAGCTAATCACGAGGGAGTCCCGGCAATCAGGCGCGCGTGGCGCGGGCAAACCCGACTAACGGCGCTAGCCGCCACAAACGCCCGCAGCCTCCGGTTGGTAGAGGATTTCCACGACCTGAAGGCGCCTGACGCCTTTGGGCACACGCCATTCGATAACGTCGCCGACTTGGTAACCGAGGATGGCAGTGCCGATGGGCGCCAAGATAGAGACGCCGTTTTCCGTCCGGGGCTGCGTCGGGAAGACAAGCCTGCAGACCTTCACATCGCCAGAGTCCAGATCCCTCAGGCGAACTTCGGAGTTCATGGTTACGACGTCGCGAGGGATCGCTTCCGGTTCGACGATGTCGGCCCGGTCGAGCTCCTGTTCGAGGGTGTCGAGGTATTCGAGGTCAAAGGCGTTTCCCGTGCGGCGCCCATCGATCAGCCGGCGAAGCCTCTCGAAATCAGCCTTGGTGATGTAGATGCGGTCCCTCATGTTAGCCCTCCTGTTGAAATCGCGCTTCCTCGTGCCTGGAACAACGTGTTCGTGCAATTCGTTTGCCATCGCGCAGCAACCTCCGCGCGAGGACTTTGGGCTCTTTCGCCTCAGGCGGTTGCCCGAAAACGCACACTGCTGGCCACCAGCGCCCAGTGGGGTGCCGCCGCACCGCTGCTCACCCGCTATTCGTTAGGAACTGGAAGGCTCTGGAGAAATGCCTGGGCTGCTAAGCACAATTGGTTCCCGGATTGCTTCCAGTTGGGTGAGGCCGAACACGAGATGACTAAAGGACCATCCATGGTGACGTTCAGTGTGGCCGAGCAGCACCAGACCGCGATTCGGATGGTGCGAAGGGCGCTGGCACAGCAGGGGCTGCGCGTGCCGGCAGAACTGGACGTCACAACGCGTATCAAGCAGGAGCTCGGCGCGGGCCTGGCGCCTTGTGCGGTGCTCTATGTGGACGACCCGGCGCTACTCCTGGAGGCTGTCGTCTTTCATCGAGGCGCCGCACTTCTGATCCCGCAGCCGGTGGTCGTCTCGGGCGACGATCGCCACACAGAGGTGCTCGTGCGCGGCATTGAGGCGCTGATGGAAGGAGGACTTCCTGCCAGCCTGCGAGAACCATTGCTGAACCTCCACGCGCGCATTGTCCGAGCCATACAGACGATTGCCGAACGGGAAGGCGCCCATCTGGTCGCCGCCCGTGATTTGACCTGACAGCGACTTGAGAAAGGAAAGAACCGATGACACAGCATACTGAGCAACGTCTTGAGGAGATGGGCTTGCGAGAGATCCTCGCAAAACCGCCGCCACCTGTGGCGGAACGGCGACAAACACCGTTGTTCCAGACCATGGATGAACTTCGCGTCCGGCACGGGAATTCTCCCGCCGCCAAAGACCGTCTCTATCTCTGGGGTGGAGGACTCGTAATTGGGTCAATCGTGTTCGCCATCCTCTACCTGATGATTCTCTTCCTGGAGTAGCGGACATGACGCACGTCGGGAAGATACTCGTGCCCGTTGATCTGTCGCCGCGGTCGGTCGGGGCTGCCCGGTACGCCGCCTCGCTGGGTAGTGCATTCAATTCAGAAATTGTATTTGTTCACGCCATTCAGAAAGGCTGGCCGCTCGGCGACGCCGAGAGCAATGCGCGAGACGCGATCATGGCTGTCCAGGGAAGTACTCCAAGCCGGTTCGTCGTCCGCGAAGGAGCGCCAGTCCCAGTCATTCTCGAAGGGGCAGAAACAGAAAGCGTGGATCTGATTCTCATGCCGACTCGAGGTGTGCCAATGCTCTCCAGGTTTTTCGATCGCTCCATTACCGCCCAGGTATTGCGCGCGGCCAGTTGTCCAGTCTGGGCGGGGGTTGATGATCTTTCTTCCCTTTCCTCGAGGCCGATACGGACCGTTCTCTGTGGCCTGTCATTGGGGCCGCGAGCAGGTTCCGTGCTGCGGTGCGCCGCCGACCTTGCCCGGCAACTGCGGGCAACCTTGACGGTGATTCACGCCAGCAAGAGCCTGGAGTCAATGCCAGCCTATCCCTGCAACGGCGAGTGGAGACTCTGGGTCAAGGCAATGGCCAGGAATGACATCAGCGCGCTTCAAAAGGAAGCTGGCACTCACGCGGATATCTGGCTTGAGCCCGGACCCCCTCTGGCGGCGATCCCCACCGTCGCCGAGACGCTGCGCGCCGACTTGCTGGTCATTGGGAAGAGCCCGCAGCGGCGAATTCTGGGTGACCTGCGCACCATGTCATATGACATGGTTTGCAGAGCGCCGTGCCCGGTCGCCAGCGTATAGCGGTACGCTGAGAAAGAAGCGGCGTGAGATTGCGAAGTCTAATAGGTTGTTCGTGATACGAGTACCGGTGGAACCGTGGCGCGGGCGCATAGTCTGCGGGCTGGGTGCCTTGGGGATTGGTGTACTCGATCGCATAAGCCACGGGAATCTCGCCCCCTTCTATAGTGTGCCTGTCGCGATTGCCGCGCTCCGTGAGGGGTGGCTGGGCGGTCTCGCGACCGCGATACTCTCTGCAATACTTCTGTTCACCATCTCGCCGGCTGCCACTTGGCCCGGCGGCGCGTTGGAGACGCTCTCCCTGTTGTGCCTGGGCCTGGCGGCAGGTTGGATGGGAGAGCGAGACCGCCAGCAGAAGCGCCACTACCAGAACCTTGCGGAGCAGCTCAGTGGCGTATACGAGAAGGTTCAAGCCAATTTCGAGGGGATGAAACGCGCCGAAAGGCTGTCGGCTCTCGGTCAGTTGTCGGCGGGGCTCGCGCACGAGATCCGCAATCCATTGGCGAGCATCTCGGGCGCGGCCGACATTCTGAAGCGCAATCAAGACTTGGGTGGGAGGCAGGCGAAATGCGTTGAGATCATCACCAACGAGTGCCAGCGGCTGAACGGCCTGCTCACGAATTTTCTGAACTTCGCCCGCCCTCGGCCGCCGCGGTTTCAGATGATCGAACTGGAGTCGGTCCTCGACAATGTCCTGACTCTTGCCGGCCACGGTGTCCGCGGCAAGACGGTTCACTTTCACAAGCACCTTGAGCCGGGACTCCCCCGTGTCGAGTGCGATCCAGAGCAGTTGGAGCAGGTACTGCTGAACCTGATGATCAACGCAATCGAGGCCAGCCCAGACGGCGATACGGTTGAACTGACCGCGGCCAGCGACGATCAGCGGATCGCCGTGCGCGTGGTCGACCACGGCCACGGAGTCGCTCCTGCTCATGTCGATCGATTGTTCGATCCGTTTTTCACGACGAAGGAGCACGGGACGGGTCTCGGGCTCCCGGTGGCCCATCAGATTATGAGGCAAATGGGCGGCTCGCTGTTGGCTCAGAGGAACAACAGCGAGGGAATGACGTTCTCCGTGATCCTCCCGGTGAAACATTTGGACAAATGAACCCAGCGCACATTCTTGTAGTAGACGACGACGAGAACCTTCGGTGGGTGCTGCAGACCCAACTTGAAGACATGGGCTACGCGGTGTCCACAGCCGAGGACGGACATCAGGCAGTAGCAGCTATCGAGAAGGAGCCTCCGGCGCTCGTCCTGACGGACTTGAGAATGCCAGGTCTGTCCGGCATGGAGCTGCTGGACAAGATCCGCTCGGAGTACTCCGAAGTGCCTGTCGTGATCATGACCGCCTTCGGCACGATCCAGAGCGCGGTTCTGGCCATGAGAGCGGGTGCATACGACTATCTCACCAAGCCGATCGACTACGAAGAACTGGGTCTGGTGGTGAGCCGGGTGTTGGAGCACTTCCGTCTGGTCGAGGAGGTCCGGAGCCTGCGTGCGAGCCTGGATCGGAAATACGGCTTCGAGAATATCATCGGGCGTTCCGAAGCCCTACTGTCGGTGCTCGACACCGCCGCCCGTGCGGCGCAGAGTAAATCGACAATCCTCATCCACGCCGAAACCGGAACCGGCAAAGAACTCCTGGCGCGCGCGATTCACTTCAACAGCCGGCGCCGCGACAGGCCCTTTGTCACGATCAACTGCGGCGCTATCCCCCGCGAGTTGCTCGAATCGGAGCTGTTCGGGCACGTCAAGGGCTCATTCACCGGCGCCGTCGGCCACAAAGCCGGGAAGGTCGAGATGGCAGATCGCGGCACGCTGTTCCTCGACGAGATCGGCGAGATGCCGGGCGAACTCCAGGTGAAGCTGCTCCGGCTCATTCAGCAGGGCGAACTGGAGAAAGTGGGCGCCACCTCGCCGGTGAAGGTCGATGTGCGCTTCGTCGCGGCTACACACAGGAACCTTCGCGCCATGATCGAGGACGGCACGTTCCGCGAAGACCTCTACTACCGCCTGGCCGTCATCCCCCTGGAACTGCCTCCGTTGCGGGATCGGGCGGAGGACATCCCGGAGCTGGTCGAGCACTTCTTTCTCAAAATAAGGGAGAAACAGGGACGCCCGGATCTGGTGCTGCCGCCTGCTCTGTTACCGCGCTTTCAGGACTATCGCTGGCCGGGCAACATCCGGGAACTGGAGAACGTGATCGAACGCATTGTCGTTCTGGCCCGGGGGGACGAGATCGCGTTCGGCGATTTGCCAGACTTCCTTCGCCGTGAGCGTCCGGCGGTCGACATGCTGCAACTCGAACTGCCGCCCAGGGGACTGAGTCTCGAATCGGTCGAGAAGGAATTGCTCGTCAGGGCCATCGAGAAGTTCAACGGCAATCAAACTCACGCCGCCAAGTACCTGGACATCAGCCGCAAAGCGCTCATCTGCCGGATGGAGAAGTACGGCATTCGAAGGAAGGCTGTTGAGGGGCAGGACGAGGAAGAGCTTGATAGGCCGGAGAGCGCTCACCTTAGCTGAAGCGTTCGCTCGAGATCCACTGATTGCGCGTCGGTGTCGAGTTGTCGCTGGATCTCGCGCAGATTCTTCGATACCAGTTCGAGACTCTGGAATGCAGCCCGTGGAATCGGCTGCTGGTGCGTCTGGCTGACCTCGAGTACTACCCTGATGCTCTCCACGTGATCTGCCGCGAGTCTCAGATTCCCGCACAGCTGTTGGCAGGTTGAGGTTACCGCGATCCTTCGGCCCGAATCGCGCCCGGCCTCCCGGCTCAGACTGAGTTCCGAGCAAACGCGGTGGACAAGGTCTGCCAGCTTCGAAATTTCATCACTTTCAGCCACCGGCGTTTCGCCGGAGACTCTGCCTGTTTCGAACGCAGACAGGATTTGCGACAGTGGTTCCACGCGCGCGCCAACCGTTTTATTCCACCAATGGCGCATGATCAGCAGCAGGCACCCGAAAGTCGATAGTACGAGAGTCAATCGGCCGAAGGCCATCGGAAAGCCCGTGCCAGCCAATCGCTCGGAGAGTAACATCAGTGATCCGAGGAGGACGGTCGTGTTCAACCAGAGTCTTGTGATCGGCGGCATCTCACCCTCTCCACAAGCACATGTCTTGCCAAGTGCTTGCTGAAACGGCATGGCGCCTGCTGGCTGAAGTGGGAGCCTGAAATGAGCAAACATGCAAGCCCTCCCTCAGGGGCGCATCCATGCGTTCTGCTGATAGGGCCAGACGATCACCAACGGGCCGCGCTCCGGTCGATCCTGCTCGATGCAGGATGTCGAACGTTCATTTGCGCCAGATCCTGCGACGCAAACGATCTGATTAAGTTCGCGTCGGTCGTGATCTGTGAGCATTCCTTGCCCGATGGCTCGTGGCGGGATGTCCTCCGGGCTGCCCAGGCGCTCGAAAAGACGCCTGCTGTGATCGTCACATCGCGGCTGGCCGGCGGCGAGCTCTGGGCGGAGGTGATCAATCTCGGCGGGTATGATGTGCTGGCCCAGCCTTTCCGGGCCGAAGAGATCATGTGGACTGTAAGGAGCGCGCATAGCCGATGGCCCACTCTCGGGGCAACTGACGCCGCTCGACCCTCGACCGCCCGGGCGCGGAGGGCACTTGAGACACAAGACTCCCGCTGAGCCAAAACGGCCAGCGGTGTGCCTTTTCAGGCAGTCGCCCGGCAACCCCGACTGACTGCTACGGCCCACTCCGTCTCACAGGCGGCCCCGTGCTCCTGTAGGCAGCCAGAAACCAGTGTGGTCCCCGGCGTGCACCTCATCAGGTGACCGACCACAGCTCTCGTACGAAGGAGGTTTCAAATCGATGCCGGACATCTTCGGCGATCTCAGAGAATGGGGGCAGGTACTCAGACAGATCGAACAGTTGAGAGTGACCGGACACCTGGATGAGCACCAGGAGGGCCTGACCCGAGTCCTGCGGTACCGCTACAACTGGCAATTGAGGGAGGCTGCGCTTCGGGCCGTGCCGAACCTCAGAAAGCCATCCAAAGACCTTGTCCAGGTTCTGTTGGGGATCGTGACAGACGAGTGCTGCGACCTGGAGACGCGGCTTCTCGCCTGCGACGCGGTCCGGAAATCCCTTCGAAAGCATTGTGACCAGGAAGTGGCTGGCGGCTTCGAATCCTTGGTCTTCCAGCGCGCCGACGAGATTCTCCGTGTTCCACAACAACCGGTGCTTCGCGAAGCGATCGAGCAATGGCACTTCCTGCAGCGCGAGCCGGTGGAGCAGACCTCGGGAGCCAGATCCTTCTGATTCGCGATTGGAGAGGAGATCGAAATGATCATTGGAGTTCCTCGGGAAATCCTTGAAAACGAACACAGAGTGGCGGCGCTCCCGGAAGCTGTCACCGAGTACTCGCGAATGGGCTATCGCGTCCTGGTCGAATCCTCGGCCGGAGAGGGAGCCTATCGCTCGGACCAGGAATATGCCAGCGCGGGCGCGGGAATCGTCTCGTCTCCGGAGGAACTCTACTCCAGGTCGGATCTCATCCTAAAGGTAAAGCAGCCATGTTTCAACCGGACGAGCGGCAAGCATGAGGTTGAGATGATGCGTCCTGGCGTGATGCTGGTTGGGTTCCTCCATCCCGCAGCACCGGCCAATCACCAGATCGTAGAGATGCTGCGCGACCGCAACATCACCTCGCTGACGATGGACAGCATCCCGCGAAGTTCCCGGGCGCAACCGATGGACGCGCTCACTTCAATGAGCACGATCAGCGGATACCGATCCGCACTGATCGCTGCCATGCACCTGCCCAAGTTCGTGCCGATGATCGGGACGGCCACAGGCACAACGAAGCCGGCCCGGTTCCTGATCATTGGAGCCGGCGTTGTTGGACTTCAGGCGATCGCGACTGCCAAGCGGCTCGGTGGCGCCGTCGCGGTTCTGGACATCCGCATCAGTGCCCGCCAGGCTGCACTGAGTCTTGGAGTCAAAGTGGTGGGCTTCGACATGCCGCCGGAGTTGGCCGTTGACGAGGCCGACCACGCCATGCCGCTCTCACCCGAGTGGTTGGAGCAGGAGCGGGCGGCCATCGCCCCTCTTCTTGAGCAAACGGATGTCGTGATATCGAGCGCCCTCGTGCCCGGAGAGATGGCTCCGGTGCTGATTACCGAATCGATGATGGCGGCAATGAAGCCGGGATCGGTGATCGTGGATGTTGCGATCGACCAAGGAGGCAATTGTGCCGCCACCCGGCCGGGCTGTGAGTACAGCACACGCGGAGTGTTCGTCTGTGGACTCCTGAACATTCCCGGAGCGATGCCCGTCCATGCCAGTTGGCTTTACAGCAACAACGTCCTGGAGTTTGTGAAGAACCTGTTCAAAAGGCCAGACGGATCGCCGGACCTGGATGGCGAGTTGGTGCGGCCCACGGTCGTAACGCACGCCGGGCAACTTCTCCACCAGGGTGCTGCGCGGGCAACATCCTCGGCGCACACCCTGGTCGAAGCAGGCGGGAGGAAGTAACGCGAATGTCTGATCTCTTGATCATGCTGGCCGTCCTGATTGGCTCCTTCGGCGCCGGGTATGCGTTGATCAGCAAGGTGCCAACGATGCTCCACACTCCGCTGATGTCTATGACGAATGCCATCTCTGCCGTGACGATTCTGGGAGCGTTGCTCCTTTTCGCGTCCGAGACAAGCCCCACCGGGAAGTTGATCGGCATGGTTGCGCTGCTAGCAGCTGCCTTCAACGTCGTGGGCGGATTCGTGATGACGGATCGAATGTTGAAACTGTTCAAGCACCCGCCGCGGCGAGGAACCGGCGAATGACGGCTTGCAGCTTCTTGAGACCGTACCAGCGCGGTAGATAGCATGACGAACTTCTTAAACGTGCTGCTAGACCTGAGCGTCGTGGCGTTATTTCTCGGCGGCGTCGCGCAGTTCCGGAACTTGCGCCGCGCACGTTTTGGCAACCTGACGGCGGCCTTCGCACTGATCTGCTCCGTCCTCCTGGTGCTGTATCGTCATGGGGTCCTCGACCCCGCATATGTCGCGATCGCATTGCTTGCCGGATGCTCGCTGGGCTGGTGGATCGCCGCCCGGGTAAACATGGTCCAGATTCCCGCGATGGTTGCTTTTCAGCACGGCGCCGGCGGTATTGCCGCCTTTTTAGTCGCTTACCGCGAACTGACGCGCACGGACGGCTCCTTGACGGCATTGGGCGCCTGGTCGGGCCATCTCGGCCTGATTATCGGAGCGGCCACGTTCAGCGGAAGCATGATCGCGAGCGGAAAGCTCGCCAATCGCATCAGGCAAACGCCTGTAGTGCTGACGGCGCATAACGTGATTCTGGTGGCCCTCCTCGGCTTGATTGGAGTCCTGTGTTTGCTGGCCGCCTTCGCCCCGGGTAGTGCGCCCGAAACGATATTGGTATTTCTGATGCTTGTCTCGATCTTGTTGGGCGGCATCTTTGCCGTTCGCATCGGAGGAGCCGACATGCCGGTGCTCATCTCTTTCCTCAACGCGACAGCTGGTCTGGCCGCCGCGTTCTGTGGGGTGAGCATCGGCAACCGGCTTCTCGCCGCATGCGGAGCGACCGTGGCGGCGTCCGGCTCGATCCTGACCCACCAGATGTGCTTGGCGATGAACCGGCCCCTGGCGCGGGTCTTTTTTCCGCGCTCCACGAAGCATCCGGAGCGGAACGCGACGGAAGACACGCCGTCCCTGCCGGCTGCGGCGCACGACAGTCAACTCTCGGCGGCTGTGCGTGCAGCCAAGCAAGCCGCGACGATCATGATCATTCCTGGGTACGGAATGGCTCAGGCACAAGCGCAGTTTGAGACCGTGTGGTTGGCGAACCGGTTGCGCGAAGTGGGCAAGCAGGTGAGGTTTGCGATTCATCCAATCGCCGGCAGGATGCCGGGTCACATGCATGTATTACTGGCCGAAGCCGAGGCCGATCCGGACATGCTCGTCGATATCCGCGATGCAAATCCCGAATTTCAGAGGACGGACGTGGCAGTAATTGTTGGGGCCTGCGACGTTGTGAATCCGGCCGCCATTGGAGCGCCAGGGACGCCGATTTCTGGAATGCCCATCCTTAAGGCCCATGAGGCCCACCATATTATCGTCTGCAACCTGGATGGGCGGCCTGGGTATTCGGGCGTAGAGAACTCGTTGTATGCGGCTCCGAACGCCATATTGCTGTTCGGCGACGCGCGAGCCACCCTACAACGGCTGATAGGACGCCTGGCCGCCGAGAATGCGGCCCCTATCATGCAGCCGGAATCAATGACAATCCATAGGAGGTAAGACGTGAAACAAGCCGTTTGTACCGAACCCCTCGAGCGCGAAGATCCTCGCTACATGTCGCCCGCGCAACTCGCCTGGCTCGGCGTGTCGAGGTTGAACAGGTACGATGCCGTCCTTCAGTGCGCGATGTGCGGCACGAGTTGGTCGCCGAAGCTCAGAGCGGACGGGACGCTCCCGCAGGGTTATTGGCAATGCCCGAACAAGTGCAACTGGTAGTGGGCCCGCACGGCTTTGCAATGCCTGCCTTGCCTCGGCAGGCGCGTAAGGAGGCATTCATTGATGAACATCGAGAAACATGTCAAGACCCCCGCCGAACAACTCGCGGAGGCTGAAAGCAGTTTGGTGCCAACGAGCGCCCGTGGCACGCATCTCGTTGATCGTTACATCAAGGGTCGGAGGGTGGACCAGCACAATGGCCGGAGCGGCGCCGGACCGGAAGTTCCGCCATTTGTCCTTCGGCTTGATCAACTCCCGGCGACGCCTGGTTCGCTGGAGCGGATCCGCAGCCGGGTGGAGGACATTAATCGGCAACTTCGGCGGTCGAAGGTGCCGTTTCGGTTGCGAATGGTGTGAGAACTGTACCTCCAGCGTCAGGTTTGGCCCGGCCCCTGGCATCATCCGAGTTGCGACGACGGAAGGGATCTCCTATGAAGAAGAGGCGCGGCAAACTACCAGTCCGTCAAGTGAGCGAGATTGCCGTGACGGAGGCCGATGCAGAGCGCTTGACGCGCCTGCTACAAGCTCAATGCGCGTGTTCCTTCATGCCCAGAAGTTTCCCCGCGCTCCAGAAGAAACTCGACGACGCGGAGTGGCTCGACTCGCGGTTGATTCCGCCGGATGTAGTGACGATGAATTCCAGGGTTCGCCTAAAGAACCTGGAGTCCGGAGAAGAGATGATCCAGACGCTGGTGTTCCCACACGGGGCGAATCCGGCTCAAGGGCGTGTCTCGATCTTGACTTCCCTCGAGACCGCGATGCTAGGCCGGCGAGTTGGGGATTTCATGGAATTCGGGGTGTCAGACGGAGCGAAGCGGTTCCACGTTGAAAGTGTGCTCTTTCAGCCGGAAGCGGCGAACGAAGATGATTGGTGAACGCCGTACGAAACCGGCAGCCGTGGCCCGTCGCTGTGACCGATGAATCAAGGCGTCACTAATCGATCCAGTAGCCACAGTAGCCCGAGAACCGCGGTCGCGATCAGAAAGAGCTTAAGCCCGAAAATCACGTTCTCGCGAAGAGACAGCTGCCGCGGTGCGAAGTCGGAAGCCGGGTTTTCGCGAGGGGCGTCCTGTTGCTGGCTCTTTGCGTTTTGGCCCGTGGGAACTTCGATCCTGTTGAGTGGCATGGTGCTACCGAGCAGATAGCAATCGCCAGTCCAAACTACCGGTACGCGACATCCATCATTCGGACTGGCATCGGTGGTCGTCGCCCTTTCAAGCTGCTGTGCGAAAACAGGCAGCGCTGATCCTTTTGGGCCGTTCCGAGCCCTCTGTCAGGATTGACGACCGCAGTTCCCGGTGGCCAACCCCTTGCCTGTCCGCGACTTCCTGTGCCACGACATGGCAGCCTGCCCGGCCCGGTTTGGCGATCACCGTGCACTCTCCTGCAGTGTCATGGAAAAACTCAGTTCTGCCGATCTGAAAACCTTCCGGGCCCAGCTCCTTGCGGAGCGTAAGAGCATCCTCGGAACATGCTCATCGAGACTGGACGTGTTGGAGCTGCTGGATAGCGTCTCCGCGGACGATCAAGCCCGGCTCGTCCATGATCAGGCCGTTGCCCTCCACTGCCGCAGTCAAGAGTTGGTGAAGCTCAGAAAGATCGAGGCAGCGCTTGAACGCGTCCAAAGGGGGGAATTCGGAATCTGTCAGGCATGCGAGGAGCCCATCCCCCGAAGACGCCTTCTGGCAATCCCGTGGGCGGATCGTTGTGTACCTTGCCAGGAGCGAATGCACGAGAGCACGTGGCGCGACAATGAGGTTGGCTTGGCAGCGTGAGAGAGCTGCGCAGAAAGGAAATCGCGATGGCAAATAAAGTTGCTGTAGCAAAACGCTACACGGAAGTGACTATCGGGAGCCTGCTCGAAGAAGTTCAGACGGCTGTCGATAGGATTCGTCGGCGAGCATATGAGCTTGCCGCGGAGCGCGGCTTCGCCGCCGGCCACGATCTGGATGACTGGTTGAAGGCAGAGAACGAGTTGTTCTTCGTACCGGCGTGCGAAATCGAGGAGACGGAAACGGAATACAATCTCAAGGCGTCGGTGCCCGGCTTCAGCCCCGATCAGATTGCCGTCTGCGTCGAACCGCAGAGTGTGACCGTTTGGGGCAAGACCGCGATGAGCGGCGAGGTCTTGGGGGAAGCCGGGACAGGATCTGACGTCGGCGGCAAAGAGATGTTCTGCCAATATCGGCTCCCACAAGAGGTGGAGGCGGAAAGAGCAAAGGCATTCTGCGACGCAGAGGAGCTGATCGTCACCCTCCCAAAGCGATCCGAGCCATTCGAGGCCGATACTGAGCAGCCAGCGGCGGCCTGAAACGCGGTGACCGAAATGAGGCCGGTTCGGCACGCCGCTTGAGGCACGAGAGTTCCGTTTCAACAAAGAGGGTGATACGCGATGCTGTTGTTCGGGCAAGCCATTATCAGTACGCTGCTCTCGTTAGCCCGAAAATGCCCGGCGTGCGGCAGGCGCCAGGTAGTCCCGTCCAGTCGCAAACGTCAAAGCGTTCCGTGCCGTAACTGCGGAGCGCAGATTCCGCCGAAAGACCATGAAATTAGCGCGCCGATTCACGCGTACGTTATCCGGCTTGGGCCGGACCGGTAGACCTCTCGATGGGATGGCCGCATCTGGCCACGAACTCCGCAGGTTCTTTCACTGTGGGCGCCCTTTCTTGTTGATAGACTTGATTTGCGGGCCGGGGCGATGGACCGCCGAGGTCGAGGAGGCACCTCATGAGACCACGTAGAATCTTCAAACTGAACCTTGCCTTAGTCACGTTTTGCGCGCTTGCATTACTGTTCCCGCGCGGGCTGCTGGCGCATTGCGACGGGATGGATGGCCCGGTGGTCAAGGCTGCCCAAAAGGCCCTGGCGACGGGAAATGTGAACCTGATTTTGATATGGGTCCAGAAGAAGGACGAGCCAGAGATCAGAAAAGCGTTCGAGAAGACGCTGGCCGTGCGGAAGTTGAGTTCCGGAGCGAAAGAGCTGGCGGACTTGTACTTCCTTGAGACCCTAGTCCGTGTTCACAGGGCCGGAGAAGGAGCACCGTATACCGGCCTGAAGCCCGCGGGGCGGGACCTTGGCCCGGCGATTCCGGCCGGCGACCGTGCCATCGAGACCGGTTCGATTGAACCGGTGTTGAAGCTGTTGACGGATGAAGTTCGGGGCGGGGCCGCCGCGCACTTCAAGGAACTGATTGCCAAGAAAAACTTCCGAAACGATGACGTCGATGCCGGCCGGGAATACGTGAAGGCCTACGTCGAGTTCATCCACTACGTGGAGGGGATTCATCAAGCCAGCACGAACCCGGCCCACGGTCATTCCGGCGAGGCTGAAGAGGGCGGGTCGCACAGAGACTAGCGTCAATCAGCATACAACCTGCCCGGACCTTCCAGCACAGAGGCTAGTGTCTCGGAATACCGGCCCAGTGTCCCCGACGTGAACAGAGTGTCGCGGGCGGATTGAATGAGTTCAGGCCGCGACGCCAATCGGATCCTCCCGTTCGGCGATGCCGTCCGCGCCGCCCCACCGACGTCGAGGGCGGAAACCGCCACGTTATACCCGGGGACCACCTTGCGAATCTCCTCGAAAACATCTGCCGGAGTCCAGGAGCCCAAGCGCACACCCATCTGCCTGGCAATCAACTCCAAGATCTCCAGATCCTGCTTCGTGCCCACGGTCCGCAAAGCTGTCTTCAGACGCTGCACCTCGCCGCACACGTTGGTCACGGTGCCGGTCTTTTCGTACGCCGAAGCCGCAGGCAGGACCACATCGGCCGCCAGTGCTGTTTCCGTCAGAAACATCTCCTGCACGACGATGAAAGGATCCCTGGAGGCGAGCTTCCGGTGTCGCAAGGAGTTGGCCCCCACCACCCACAGCACATCCAGATCGCACGCCTCCAGCATCTCAGGCAGCGCCATTCCCGGCATCAAGCCCGCTTCTGAAACAGGACGGTAGCCCGGCAGAAGGTCTGGCAGAAGGCCCATGTCCATGGCCCCCCTCGAATTCGAGTAGTCCACCAGACAAACGTACTTCACCGGAATGCCGAGGGAATCACCGAAGGCCACCAGCTCTTTCACACGCTCGCCTTTTATTGCGTCGCCGAAAAGGACGACAAGTTCCGTCTCTGCTGTCAATTGGTCGCGGAGACCGTTGAGCCCGCGAAGTTCTTCGCCCTCGCTGGTGCGGACAGCGCGAACAGCATAGTTGTCCTCGCGCACTGGACCACATGTGACGGCATAAATATGACACCCGTGGTGGCGCCAGTTTGCGCGGATCTGAAATGAGAGAAACGAATGCTGTTGCGCCAGGTCGTTGCCCACCACAAGGATGGCCTTGGCACTGTAAAGATCCGCCGTGGTTGCGAGGGCGCTGGGTCTTCCGCTCAGGGCGTCCAGCAGGCTTACGAGGTCACCGGTCCGGTGATGGTCGATATTGTTGGTGCCCAGCACCTCTCGCGCGAATCTCTGAAGACAGTAATTCTCCTCGTTCGTGGTTCGCGTTGAGCCAACAACCCCAAACTTGCCGTAGCGGGATTTCACATCTTCAAACCTCGTGGCCACTGCCGCCAGGGCTGTCGACCACGAGACTGGCTCTAGTCGGCCGTCGATGCGCATTAGTGGCGACTGAAGCCGCTCGGGGTGGTGGTTGAAATCGCAGCCGTAGCGTCCCTTGATGCACAGAAACTTGCCGTTGACACCGGAGGCGTCCCGGTTGTCGCCACGCATGATCCTGCCGTTCCGGACGCCGAGGGTGGTCTTGCAGCCGTCTGAGCAGTGCGTGCAGATGGTGCCAACCTGATTCATCTCCCAGGGACGCGTCTTGTAACGGTACATTCCGCTGGTAAGCGCTCCGACCGGGCAGATGTCAATGCACATGCCACATTCGTCGCAGTGTAGGTAGTCAATCTCGTTGGGGATTATCTTCGTTGGGCAGGCGCGGTCGGCGACGCCGAGCGCACGCACGCCCATTCCTTCATCGCAGATGCGCACACAGCGGTAACACAAAATGCAGCGGGGCCTATCGTAGTAGACAACTGGCGACCACTGAAGCTCGTCGAAGTGCTGCTTGAACTCGTCGAATCGTCCTTCGCCCACTCCATAGCGAAAAGTGGCATCCTGGAGCTCGCATTCACCGCCCTTGTCGCAGACCGGGCAATCCATGGGGTGGTTCGTCAAGACGAATTCCAGCATCGCCTTGCGGGCCTGCGCTACTTGCGGCGTGTCGGTCCGTACCACCATGCCCTCAGCCACCGGTAGGGTACATGCCGTCATGAGCTTAGGAAACTTATCCACCTCTACCAGGCACATCCGGCAGGCGCCTTGGAGCGACAGGCCTTCGTAGTAGCAAAAAGAGGGGATCTCGATGCCAGCGCTCTTGGCCGCCTCGATTATCAAGGTCCCCGCCGGAACTTCCAGCGGCCTGCCGTCGATCGTGAGTTTCACGTGTGGGGCCATAATATCCACCCATCGGCGTCGACGCCGTGTGTCAGGACCGTGAGCCCAGAACCGACGCCAACCGTTCCGCCATCTGTTCGAACCGGTGATGTACGTCGTGCCCGACCGACAGCTCAACCGCTTGGAATCTCTCGCACAAATCCGTCTGGTCGTCCCGGCTCAGGACCTTGTTGGCCATGGGGAACAGCAGGTAGTCTTCCTTCCAGATGTGGCCGGGATATAGAGCGACGAGCCCACGCAAGCTGCTGATGACCGCATCTCTCTTGGAATCATCACCACCTGCGAATTGGTTTACGGCTTCGGTGAACGCCGCCACCAGTGCTCTTCCTGCTTTGTGCTCCTGGAGCAATGCCCCCACAGGGCACCCGCGGGAAGGCACACCTTTCTGTTCGAGCGCAGGGAATAAATGAGTCTCTTCCTTGCCGTGGTGGCATTGGTCGGCGTAGGTTCTCATGAAAGCCGCCACGTCGCGCAATGTGTCGACTTCGACATGGCCTCCCTGGTCCAGCGTTTCGGCAATCACTGCCATCGCGCCAACAACTTTCTCGATGACACGATGCTCCTCTTCCAGGATCTCTGTCGGCGTCTTTTCGGTCATTTCGCCTCCTTACTGATGATTCACTTCGGTCCAAGGCTCAACCTCTTGCAGCAGCGCATGCCGAAAACGCCCAACCCGGCGAACTGTCTGAGTCCATCACCTCAGAGCTGAAGCCTCGTCTTTTGCACGTGAACTACCAGAGCCGCACGCGCCCACGGGAATTTCGCTCTGACGGCGTCAAAACGCGGTCCCGATGTCTGAAGCTCGGCGTCGCCCGCAATGCAGCAACCTCGCCCCGGCTTCCCCTGAGAGCCTAGCACCTGACGCGTGCCACAGAGCAACTCGACACGATTGTCACGCGTCAGATTCGCCTCCGTTCTGTGCATGCCGCCCACGGGAATTGTGAGCGTCTCATCCTCGACGCCCACCGCACGGACGTAGTCGCCCCAGGTGGCTACAATATGGGGGCCTTCCGGTCCGGTCGTGGCGATTGCAATCCACTCCGTCTTGTCGATTACTTCCCGGCACACCCCTTCGATCTTCGCCACGGTTCAATCAACCTCCTTTTTAACTCGAAAATGAGCTCTCCCCTGCTCGGGGAATTGCCGGCGGCCTCAGAACGCCAGGGCCTTTTGCACTCCGGATCGGAGGCTGGCGATCGAGGGGAGAACGGCAAGCTCGAGGTTCGGGGCAGATGGCACAAAGGTATCCTTGGCCGCCACACGCACCACGGGACCATCCAAAGAACCGATACAATTCTCGGCGATGCGCGCCGCCACCTCGGCGCCAAAGCCGGCCGTGAGCGTGTCTTCGTGTGCGACCACGACCCTGTTGGTCTTACGGACGCTCCTGTAAATGAGTTCCTCGTCCAAAGGCACGATGGAGCGCAGATCGATGACCTCGATGAGCACGCCCTCCTTGGCCATCTGGCGCGCCAAGTCGAGCGCCATGTAGACCGTGCTGCCCCAGGTGATCAAAGTCAGGTCCTTGCCCTCACACCGGATGGCCGCACTCCCGAAAGGCACGACGTAGCTGGCATCGGGTTCCGGCGTCTTGGCCTGGACGCGCCGATACAGGCCCTTGTGTTCGAGAAAAACGACTGGGTCGTGGGACCGCGCGGCAGCTTTGATCAACCCCTTGGCGTCTTCCGCGCAACTGGGGTACACCACATACCAGCCCGGGATGTGAGCGAAGAACGTTTCCACGTTTGCCGAGTGCCAGGGGCCTCCTTTGATGTAACCGCCGACGGCGATCCGGACCACCACGGGGCACTCCCATTGTCCTTGGCTGCGCCAGCGGACGGTCGGAATCTCGTCGCGGAGCTGCAACGCCGCGGGCCACAGATAATCGCCGAACTGCATCTCGACGATCGGCTTGTAGCCGGCGATCGCCATGCCGGCGGCGACGCCTGCAATGCTGGCTTCCGCCAGAGGCGAATTGTCCACGCGTCCGGGGAACGCGGTGCTCAATCCCCGCGTGACGCCAAACACGCCCCCCTTCGGATCGGCAATGTCTTCACCCCACATAACGATTTTCGGATTGCGCTCCATTTCTTCACGCAAACCGTGGTTGATCGCATCGATCATCGTGACCGGATCGCCCGACAGATAATTGGGACTCACGACGGCTTCACTGGGCGAATCGTGGCTTCCTGCGTAGATGTGGGCCAGCAGGGTCGCTTCATCCGGAGCGGGATAGCTGTCCGCCTCGTCGGCGGCGCGGTCTACATCGGCCTTGATTTCCGCGCGTAGCGAAGCAATCTCGGCCTCGGTGAGAACTGAATTCCGCAGCAGGTATCGCTCGGTTTGGAGAACCGGATCACGCTCGGCGATGACCTCCAAGTCGCTTTCCGTGCGGTATTTGCGATGGTCATCGGAAGAGGAGTGGGGGTCAAGGCGCACGACCTTGGCCTCGACCAGCGCCGGCCCGCTACCGTGCCGCATAGCCTCGATTACGGGCGGCAGCGTCTCGTAAAGGTGCTCGAACCACGTCCCGTCAAGCTGGAACGTAGGCATGCCGAAGCCATGGGCGATCCGGTGGATTTCGGAGCTGGTTTGACTGGCCTGCGGTACGCTGATTGCGTATCCGTTATTCTGCACATTGAACAGCACCGGCAACTTCTCGCGAGATGCCCAATTCAGCGCTTCGAAGAACTCGCCTTCGCTGGTAGCACCCTCGCCTGAAGCAACATGCACGATTTCGTCTCCGCCGTTCATTTTCACGGCGCGCGCCATCCCTACCGCATTCAGATACTGCGTGCCTGTCACTGCCGTCTGCGCGACCAGCCGGAGCTTGCGCGAAGACCACTGCTCGGGCATGTTGCGTCCGTTGGAGTTCGGGTCTCCTTCCCGGCCCAACATGCCGAGGAAGATATCCTTGATAGGCATTCCAAGGCCGACGGCGAGCGCTTTCGAACGGTAGTAGGGGAAGAACCAGTCGTGCCCCGGCTTCAGCAGCAATGTCATGCCGATCTGGAGCTTTTCGTGACCGCGAGTCGAAGCCTGGAATCCGCACTTGCCCTGCCGCACAAACGCCTTCATCCGTTCTTCGATATAGAAGACAGTGAGCATCTTGCGGTATAGATCCATCGTCACCGGATGCGGAACGATAATCTGGTCCGTGCTTTGTGAATTCAGGACCGGAGATGTCATGGGTTGCCCCCCTCTAATTCCAGGATAGGCCAGAGGACGCTGATTGCCAGTGACAGGAGTCACGTGCGGCCGTGTGCGATTTGAATCAGGCCGGGCCGCTGCCGGTCTTGGGCAGACTCCTCAGGTGCGGAGGGACCTGCCCGAAGGTGACAATCAGATTGATCGCAAACAGCGTCATCGCCGTTATCTCGAATACCGCGGAGACCGGTAGCACTGGCCACAACGCGGGCAGGTAGCCCTCATAGGCGCCGATCTCGCTCCCGACGCGAAGCAGGCAACCAATGTTCAGCAGTGCAAGGGCCACGAACATCAGAGCGGGGCTGAAGAGAACACGCATGCCGCAGAACGCGGGCAGCACCCTCTGGCCAACTGCAAAGACCATCGTCGATATGAATCCCACCGTTAGTGCATGACGGGACGCTCCCCACAGACCACCTGCTTTGTCCCAGCCTGCCGCGCTCAGCGACACGCAGGCCGATATGAGCAACCAGACGTACGCAATACGGACAAACAACGGAAAACTCGGGTGCACGCCGACTACCTTCGGTGGCCGGTTCGGGTGGGCGAAGATCCGCAACCCCGCCGAAGCGGTTGCGGCGGCAAGCGCAAACAGCATCGTCGCCGGAATCCACCACGCGCCGACCGCGCACGCAACGGCGGAGGTATTGATGACCAGCGCGATTCGCAGCAGGAGGCCATTGGGGTTGGCGATACCGAGAAAGACGGGCAACCACCGAGCGCTAAAGCCCCAAATGGTGACGACCGGGAAGGCCCACGTGAACAGCGCAAGCAGGCGCTGATCCAAATCGGATGCAACAGCTGGGTTGGCACCGAAGAAGGACGCTTGCAGTGCGGTGGCAAAGTTTGCCAACAAGCTCAGCAGGAATCCGAGCGTACCTGCAACGACGATTCCTATCCAGACCTGCGATCCGGCAGCGCCGCTTTCGCCAGGATTCTTTTCGCTTCGATGCCCGCGAACCGTGATGAAGAACAGGAGGAACCCGGCCAGTTCCAGAACCGCGGAGACGGGCAACATCCAGCGCCATTGCCACTGCCACAGGTTCGTTGCCCACCGCAGCCCCACGCCCGACGTCCACAGCGCCCAACTCGCCCAGGATCGAGTGACGGCAAAGCGCGCCAGCCCGCGCATCTTGGAAAGCGAATAGAAGCCGATCCCCAGTATGAAAGTGCCGATCCAGCCGAAGATCTGGGCGTGACCATGCGCTTGAATCCAGGCCGGGTCCAGATGCGCGGCGCCGCGTTGATCTGATATCGCGATCAGGTTCCACGCTCCGAGAAGCGTTCCTGGCAAGAGCATGAACAGGAGTCCTGTCACAATCCAGACCGTCACTGAACCTTGCAGCGCTGCCTCATGTTGTTTGATGGCCTCGATGTCGCCCATGGCGGGATTCTCCCCCATCAGCGGAAACGGTGCAAGTAGCCGTCCAGCGGAGCATAAGCCCGGTCCGGCGCCGTGCTCCCATCCCACCCGTCGGCAAACACATTCAGAAAACCGGCTTCGTTGTACATTCTGCGCTTCACGTCGCCTTCGAGTACGGCACCGCGAGGTTTCCAGTCCGGCCCGAGTGCTTTCCTCGCGGCTGAGAGCATTGCGGCGGCCTCCCGTCCATCCCGCCGTTGCCATGCTATATAGCCTCGGAGAAACCAGGCGTTGGTGGCACGCGCGTTGGCCTGGCAGGCATGCGTGAGCCGTTGCTCCGCCGCCCCCGGATCACCCAACGCAAGCTCCACTTCACCGAGCAGCACCAAGGTTCCCGTCTCCTCGGAATTCAGCCGCAGCGCGACTTCGAGAGGCGCTCGAGCGGTCGCCAGCTGTGAGCGGGACGATGCCGATGACGCCAGTAACTCGCCTTTGCGTTGGAACGCCCGATGGCTCTGCGGGTTGACTTGCGTCAGCATATCGAGTTCGGCGATAGCGCCGGCCGCGTCGCCCTGGGCCGTAAGGCAATTGGCCAGGTAGTAGAGCGAATCTTCGTGCCGCGGGTCGATGGCCAGCGCCTCCCGGAACAGTCCCGCCGCTTTGGCCGGATTCTGCTCGCGTTTCATGGCATCCATCGCCGCGCGTTGCTTCTCCCAGAACTTCGCGATCTGTTCCGGACCTGGCTGCAAATTGGGAACAAAGGGACGCGCTACGCGCTCGCCCTCGGTGATCTCCCAAATGCGATTCGCCGGCAGGTCCGTCCACGTCTCCGCGCGGCCCTTCAGCCATCGCACTTCCAGCCGGTCGACCTTCGCCGCCTCGCCCAGCCCGATGTGCACGCGGCGGCTGTCCTGCGACAAGTACGACGCGCTGGTAATGGTGCGCCGCAGAGGTACGCCGCCAGCCCAGGCGATCACCGTCGCTCCATCGCCGGACCCGAGTGCGGCGCGATTGCCCGGGACACGGCTGTGCAGGCGGAACTCCACCCAGTTTCCGTGCGGCATGTCGTTGCTTAGCAGGCGCACTCCTTCTCCGTGGTCGACGATGGCGATGTCCATGGAGCCATCATTGTCGAAGTCCGCAACGGCCAGTCCGCGGCTGACATGCGACTGCGCGAGCGACCCGTTCCAGGGCGCCAGATCGTGAAAGAACCGGCCGCGCGCATTCCAGAACAGGAATGACGGTATCGGAGCGAGACGTCGCGGCTGGGTGTCCTTCAGCTCGAACGTGCTGCCATTGGCGACTACCAGGTCCGGCCAGCCGTCGGAATCGAGATCCACGAAGCTGGTTCCCCAGCCGATGGATTGCATGGACGGCTGTCCGATCCCCATCATTTCGGCGACATCCGTAAAGTGCAACTCCCTCCGTGTGTCGTCCAGATCCTTCTGCTCGGAGAGCAGAGACTGATACAGCGCGTATTGTTGCGCGATCCAGTGCGAGATGAATAGATCGTCGTCGCCGTCGCGATCGAAGTCGCCCGCCGCAAGGCCCATAGAACCGCGGTATTCCTCCACCCACGCGCTTCTGCCCGCGTCGACGAACTTCCCGCGCCGGTTCAAATACAGCTTGTTCTCGGAAATGTCATTGGCGACGTAGAGATCGAGCCACCCGTCCCCGTCGAAATCACGCCACAAAGCGCTCAGGCTGCGTCCTTCGGGGTTGGCGACACCCAACTCCCGCGCGACCTCGGTGAACGCGCCGTCGCTGTTGTTGCGGAACAGCAAGTTCCGTTCCGGCTCATACGACGCCGGGTTGAGCGTGAACGGGACCTCCTTGCCAAACTGCTGCGTGGCGCTGGCTGCGTCGCCCTTGCCGGGCATGTACTTCACGTATCCGCAGACATACAGATCGAGGAACCCATCGCGGTTGTAGTCGCCCCACGCCGCTCCGGACCAGAAGCCTTTCGGGGAAGGAAACCGGCGCTCACGCACGAAGTGGCCGTGATCGTTCCGGAATAGGAGGATCGTGTCGTATCCGGTCACGACCAGGTCCAGCCAGCCGTCGTTGTTGTAGTCGCCCCAGGCGGCCGCCATGCCGCGAATCCGGGTTTCCGGAAAATCCTTCACCTCCTCGAAACGTCCGTTGCCGAGATTGCGATAGAGCTTGGAAGGGGCGAGCTGCGAATCCGGCAGGTTCAGCGCACCGCCGCCGGCGACCACGAACAGATCGTCATAGCCGTCGTTGTCGAAGTCGCCCCAGGCGAGCCCGGACCCCATATCTTCCGGCAACTGCGACGTTCGCGGCCCCTGGAACTGGCGGAATGCCGCGAGGCCCGCCGCCTGGGTCACGTCGGTGAAGCGAGGCGGTGGGGCGCCAGGCGGCAACTTGTGTCCAGGATCGAGAAGCGGGTCAACGACGCGCGAACTCACCTCGGTACGGGTGGGCGCGGCCGGAGCGGCCTTGCTGGCAGCGCGGTCGCTAACGGAACTGGTGATGTCGGCGGAAGCCTCCCCCGGCGCGTATTGTTCCGGCTCATTCTCTTTGTGAATGCGCCAGGCGACCAGGCCTCCGATCAGCACGAGCGCGCCCAGTGTCGAGGCGGTCCAGAGAATCCGCCGATGGCGACGTGAAATCGGCTTGCGTGGAGGCGCTGGGGCGGTAACCTGCACGATTTCACTCCCCCTTTCGCACCACGGAGATCTCGGCGGTGGCGCTCGCGATGTCTACGACTGGCGAGGTGAGGTGTGCCGCTTCGCCCATCACGTAGTTCAGCAGAAACTGGTCGATCTTGCGGTAGTGCAGTGTGGCTGCGATTCGCAGCGTCCCCGGTTTCAGCGCGCGGACCGAGAATTCCTGGACGTCCCCGTTCTTCCGCGCCTGAACTCGCGGCCCGCCCGACGGACACAGGACATTGTATTCGACCGTGTCCGAGTACCCGGGGAACAGGGAGCGGCGGTATCGCACACCGACCATTTCCCACAGGTTGTGGCGATCGATGAGGTTGCCGTACTGGTCTACGGGCTCCGCTTTGAACAGAAACGTGCCGGGCCGGAGGAAGTTGCGGTCGTCGCGCTCGCCCGAGGCGAAGACGGTCCGGCCTTGCTCGTCGTCAATATGCAATTCCACCCAGCTTTGGATCATGTCCAGCGGTCCCGTGGGATAGTCGTGGCCCACTTTGTTGGAGATGAGCACGACACGCACGGGAACCTTCTCACCCGGCATCGCCGTGCGCGGAGCTTCGAGTCGCAGTCTGACTACGGGCCCTTCCGCCCACTTGTTCCGGATCTCCGGTATCTCCACCTGCCCATGCAACCAGCGTTCGGTCAGTTCCACGTGTTTCGCGGAGCCTTCCAAATGCAGAAGCCCGGGCACGAAGTTGTTGGCCGCCAGGAAGCGGTGGCTGCGGTGTTTGTGATCGCCCGGGCTCCGGTTGTAGTCCGTGGAATCGCCGGCGGCCGGATCGGTGGAGTCAACCAGAGGCATGTGGCACTCGCGGCACTCGACCGTGGCGCGGGCGTCGCCTTTCTTATTCCAGTGGCTTACCGCCCAGTTGTCGTACTGGTTCTGCAATTGGACCCAGCCGACGCGGTTCACTTCCTGGTCGATGAACTGCTTGTGGCAGGCCGCGCAGTACTCCGGCTTCTTGTACATGCGCTTGCTGAGCCGGTTGTGCTGGGTTGGCCAGGTGCGAATCAGAAAATTGCGGGCCAACGCGCCGGCCGTGCCCGGTCCGCTCCATTGCCAAAGGTACTCGCCCAATTGTGTGATCGTGTAGTTCGCGTTCCCCTGAATGTCGGTCTTCTGGATCGAATGGCAGGCGACGCAGGAGATACCTTCGTTGTAGCCGTCGAGGCCGGTTAACTTCTCGACGAAGATATTCTTGGTTCCGGAGAACAGCGAGATAGGATCGTGACATCCGCCGCAGTAGCGCGTCGACTCCGCGCCGTTCTGCTTGGCCATGACGTTCTGGATGCCCTGGAAGATGGGATCCATGGCGGCATAGCGGTGCGCGCTGGGTTTCCACTCGTCGTAGATCTGCGTGTGGCAACCGCTGGAGCCGCAGGTGACCGACCCGGCCAGCGAGCGAGCGTCAAAGGCGCCATTCGTGGATGTGCGAGCGAGGCTCGGCGCAAACGGGCGATGTTTGCCGTAGAGGAAGTTGTAATCGGGCGGAAACTCATTGCGGTACCTGATGCCCGAATAGGACAGCGTCAACCCGGCCGTAGCGCACACTCCCGCCACGCAACCCAGCGCGGTCCACGCAAGCCACCCGGAGGCGGGTCGCGCGGTTTCAGTGTTTCGCCGGCGAATCCAGGAGATGACGATGTGGGGAACCGAAGCGGCGAGCGCCAGCAAAGTCGAGATGAGGTGGAGATAGCGGAGCCACAGAGCCGTATGTGTCGCGAGCAACCCCTGCCAGGTAACCGCGAACCCGGACAAGATGCAGATCGCCAGGGCGGCCAGACCAACGTAGCCGAGCAAGAGCACGTCGGACATCGCCTGTCCGGCGTAGTCCTCCCAATGGCGAGCGAAGTACCAGGCGAGTGGCGCAATTGCGGCCAGCCCGATCGCGGTGTGCAGAAGCAAACCCCACTCGATCGCGGGGTGAAACGGGCCGAACGTGACCGCAAAGCCGGAGACGAGCTCGAACAGAAGGACCGCCGCGGTCGCGCGAGCCAGGATAGAGGACCATCCTGTGTGGAAAGAGCGAATGGAATTGTCCGGTGCTGCCATGTCTCTCATATCCCCAAGCGGCACGCGTTCTCAACGCGCGCCTCGATACTGTCCAGGATCTGTACCAGCATGTTCTCACTCGCCCCGCAGTGGTCAGCGCCGGCCAGGATCTGTTCGGGAGTCTGCTCGTACGGGCCGGAGCCGATATTGCTCGAACACTCGCGGATCAGGCCGGCCAGTCCTTCGGGAGTCACTTCCAGGTGAAATTGCAGACCCAGCGCGTAGGGATGCTCGAATGCTTGAACACGACAGCCTGTACTGCTGGCCAGGTGGGCGGTTCCCGGTGGGAGATCGTACGTCTCTCCGTGCCAATGAAACCCGGTGAAGCGCGGGGGCAAACTGCGAAACAGATGACTGGCGCTTTCCCCCATGCACTGGGCCAGCGGAAACCAACCGATCTCCTTGAACTGATTCCGGTACACCCTGGCGCCGAGCACTTCCGCCAGAAGTTGCGATCCCAAACAGACGCCGAGCACGAACTTGCCGGCCGCCAGGCACCGCGCGATCAGTCTCTTTTCCGCGACGAGCCAAGGATGCGCGGCCTCATCGTGGACGCTCATCGGTCCACCCATTACCACCAGCAGGTCGAAGTCCGTGACGCACGGCAGGCGCCCGTCCAGGTATGGCCGCGCGAACGTGAACTCATGGTCGCGCACGGCTGCCCAAGCAGCGATGTGACCGGGGCCTTCAAAGGGCACATGTTGCAGGCAGCATACATTCATGGCGGTCCAGCGCCCCTTCCCCGATGACGATACGGCTTTTGCGGCGGCGAAGGATGTGACTAAAGTCACCGTCGCGGGACGTTATCTGCCGGAGAATAATACGTGGCGAGGAGTGCATCGTGCCTGTCGTAATCGGAGCCAAGCGTGAGAGCGGTTTTCGAGACCCCATCGGCCTTTTGACGGATTGTCACCGCCGGGTGGAGAAGTTTCTTTCGGTGCTTGTGCAGGTGATCGCACAAGCGAAGGGCGGCCCTCCGAGCGCCGAACAACGCACCGCCTTAGACACTGCTCTGCGCTACTTCCGCGAGGCGGCGCCGAAACATACCGCCGACGAAGAGGAGTCGTTGTTTCCGCGCCTCAGGACGGTGGGCGGTCCGGAACTGTGCGCGGTGCTCGATCGTGTGACTGCGTTGGAGCAGGATCACGTGGAGGCGGAGAAGCGTCACGCGGGAGTAGACCGGTTGGGGCAGGCGTGGTTGACGGACGAGATGCTTCCTCCAGCCGAGGCAGCCCGGTTCTCGGAACTCGTCTCCGAGTTGACGGACCTGTACCGGGTACACATAGCCATGGAAGAACGCGAAGTATTCCCTGCCGCGGCAGCAGCGCTCGGCCACGCTGAACGTGAGGCGGTAGGAATCGAGATGGCCGCAAGACGTGGGTTGTCGGCGGTCCAATCGTGACTTCAGTCACTGCACGCCAGGGCCGCAACGCGTAGCCTACCAGTAAGGAGCAATCATGCCAATCGAGTCTGGTGTCACCGTTGCCGAAATCGCGGCGAGTTCACTGCCCGCTGTGAGGGTGTTTGAGCGTCTGGGTATTGATTACTGCTGCGGCGGAAAACGCCCACTGGGGGACGTATGCCGCGAGAAAGGCCTGGATGCGGACGCCGTTCAGCGCGAGTTGGACGCCGCCGCTAGCGCCCGTGAGAGCACCGACCGCGACTGGAAGACAGCGCCCTTGCACGAGCTGGTCGATCATATCGTCAGCACGCATCACCAGTACCTCAAGCGCGAGTTTCAGCCGCTGGCCGACCGGCTGGAGAAGGTCTACCGCGTTTACAATGAGCGCTACGGCCCGACCCTCACCGGTCTGCCGGAAGTGTACTCCGAGCTCCGGTCAGAACTGGAGATGCACATGTTCAAGGAGGAAAGAATCCTGTTCCCCGCGATTGTAGCCGCCGAGTCGGCGGCGTCGTGTGGCGCGCCGCTTCCTAGAACACCGTTTGGTCCCTTCGCCAATCCGATCGGGATGATGCAGGCCGAACACGATAGTGCAGGGCAGGCGCTCGCCCGGATTCGCACCATCACTGGCAACTTCGCGATTCCCGATTATGCCTGCGTAACCTACCGCGCGCTGATGAGCGGGCTGCAGGAACTGGAGCAGGACCTGCATCTGCATATACACCTTGAAAACAACATCCTCTTTCCGCGCGCGACTGAACTGGAGCGTTCACGGACGTAGGGGAGGACAATGGGCAGTTGGGGTTGTCCGCATGAGATAGACGGCGCCTGCCAGAAGGTGAACAAGCTCCCCTGCGACCCGGGCATGAGGGGATGCGTCCTCCACGGCCGGTTTGTCTTCAGTAATCCGGCCAAGAACCGGCCGTCCAAACCTGACGCCCGAATGAAGGCCCAAGAAAAGGGCGGCCAGCCTCGATCGTCGAAATGAACGGGGGTGCCGCTCAACGCGGCGAATTCCGGCAAGCGCGAAAACGAAAGTCCCGAGCGCGTTGGTCGACGCTGATTTCCACAAATCCGGCGGCCCCCAGTCGTTGCGGGAGAGTCCGGGGATCGACGGGCGTGAAGGTGTCTCCGGCGTGAATCATCCGGAACAGAAGGCCGGCAAAACTATCAGCTCCCACGAACGTCCCGCCTGGACATAAGACGCGCGCTACTTCGGCCAAAAGGCGATCCTGCTGAAGCGGGTTCGGGATGTGATGAAGCATGGTGAAGCAGAACGCGGCATCGAACGTCCCGTCCGCGAACGGCAGGCATATGGCGTCTGCCTGGACCACCCTGACTTTGGTCCCAGTTGTCCGACGCGCGAGGCTGCGAGCAGTACCCCAGTCCAGTTCCACGCAGGTCAGTCCGCTCGCATGGGCCCCCAGAACCTCGGAGGCGGCGCCATAGCCGGAACCGATCTCGAGGGTGTTTTCGCCCGGGCCGAGGCCTTCAAGCGCCCACGGCAGCACTTCTTCCTCTACCCTCTGCCTCCAATATCCCGATCGGCAGATCCAATGGTGGAGACGATTCATTGCGTGAGGCTCAGCGACGGGAAGACGTCGCTTTCCTCCAACCGGATGTGCCGCTCATAAAGCCCCGACAGACCTTCCAGGATTGCCGTCAGCCGGGCTGTCTCCGCAGTGGATAGCCGGCCATTCGCCAGCCACAGTCTGCCCAGCCGGTCCGCTTCGTCGTGAGCCCGGTCCGCACAGCCATGCTCTTCTTCGAGCGTGTCCAACAGCCGCACAAGCTCAGGCTGAACCGCGCACCGAAGGCGGGGGAATACAGTCTCCTCCTCAGTGGCGGAATGCTCTGGAGCGACGACCCGGAAGAATCGCAAACCCTCGGCAAACGCCGCCGGCTCCCTCAGCGCACCGCCCGAGGACTCCTTTGCGATTCGGATCAAACAAGCGAGAGCGCGCTCGATCTCGCGATGAGTGGCGCATAGCGTCCAGACGATGTCTTTCATGAGACCTTCCTTGTTCGTGAAAAACTCAGCAAACCGCCGCCCAGCTTACGGCAAAGTCCCCAGAAGGTGGCCAGCCAAGCCGCAAGAGCAACATAGACAAAGAACCGTGGCACCACGAACAGAAAATCCAATTGCATCGCCTGGGCCATCTGGAATGTCGACGCGGTGTACATGCCGAGTGGAAACACGGCACCCCAGTACAGAGGATCGTATTCCAGTGGGAACCGCTTGTAGACGTATCTCCAGGCCGCCAGAATCAAAAGCATCGGAATCCACCAGGTGCCCGTCGCCCAATAGAACACCGTGAAACCCTTCAGGAACGGGAGCAGGGAGTGAAGGAAAGGCGCGTCCGAAGTGTTCATGATCAGCCGCGCTCCAGCCAGCGTGGAGATGGCCATCGCGCCCATGTTGATCCAGTAAGGAGGCGAGAGATCGCCGGGTGAAAAGCGAAAGAACGTGTAGCGGTAGAAAATCAGCGAGATCATCCAGATGTACAGCATGCCGCCCCACAACCACATGGAGAGGGCGAAGAAGTTGATCATGAGCCGGTAGGGCTGGTTCCAATGGAGCGCAACCAGCGCGCTCAGGCTCGCCACCGATTGCGTCGCCACTACGGCCAGGAGCCACGCGCCGGAGATCCCCTCGTACAATCCCGGCTTTTCCTCTTTGATTGTGAACGCCGTCAGAATCGTGTAGATCAGCGACACCCATAGGACGATCGCCAGCACCCACAGCGCGGCGGCGACGTGGTAGTTGCCGGCGATGAGGACGAATTGACTGCCGAGGATGCCCGAAGCCGCCACCGCGGTAAAAAACCCTGGGCCGCGTTGATGATCCGTGAGGTCGCTTAGAACCGCGCGGCCGAACCACCCGATTCGAAGAAGGTAGAGCGTCCAGATGGTCACGTAAGCTGCGCCGTTCAGCAGGAACAGTGCGAATGCGAGCCGCGGCATCCCGAGCATCTGCGCCGACAACGAGACGATGCCCGTTGCCATCACCATGGCGAAGTAAGCGGGAGACAGATCGGCGACGACGTTACGGATCTCGATCAGTACGGCATTCCTCCACGTCCGCATCCGGATGAGGATAGACATCCGGATCAAATCGCTCCTCCGGGCGAGTAAGGCAGCGGAAATCCTTTTCGATGGCGATATCGAGCGCGGACGAGACGCCATAGATTCCGACCTCGCCGGAAGAGGCCCACTGCTGAGCCCGATCGCGAACGACCGTCACCAGCGCGAGCCCCGATTCGAACGACGCGCGAAGCTCGCCAGGCCCATCTACTGACCGAATTCCGTAACGAAGGGCCTGCCCGGGGGCGAACTCGGTAGCTTCTTCCACCGGCTGACCCGCGCCCAGACGCGCTACCTCTGACCGCGTCAGACGCAGCCGCAGCGAATTTCCTTTGATGCGTAGTTTCATAATCTGTCCATCAGTTGTGATAGCCCAAGCTCTGCGCGAGCATCGGATCGCGAACCGGCGTCTGCGGCGCCCTGCGAAACCACGCCAGGAACGCCACTCCGAACAACCCCATCGCGCCCAGCATCATGCCGGTCTCGATCCAGGGGAAAGCCGCTCTACCGTGTGTCACCGGCGGCAGAATCATCAGATACAGGTCCAGCCACCGGCCAATCAGAATGAGCACGGCCATGGAGGCGAGGACCGCTGGAGTTCGCTTGGCGGCGCTTGACAGCAGGATCAGGAACGGCACACCCCAATTCAGCACGACGTTCACGATGAAAAGCACGCCCAGCACACCTTGTTGCCGCAGGATGTAATACACGCTTTCTTCCGTCATGTTGGCGTACCAGATCAGCATGTACTGGCTGAAGAAGATGTACATCCAGAACGTGCTGAATGCGAACAGCAGTTTGCCGAGATCGTGGAGGTGTTCGTCGTTGACGAAGTCGCACAGCGGCGCCGACCGTTTCAGCCAGAGCACCAACAGAATGATCGCCGCCAGACCGGCGACGAACATACCGGAAAAGTTATAGATTCCGAAGATTGTGCTGGTCCATTCGGGCTCGAGCGACATGATCCAGTCCACACTGGCCAGCCAATACGTGAGTGCAAACACAAACATGTAGGCGAGTGAAGCGCCGATGTTTCGCCGCGTGTGGCTCAGGCTGCCGTCCTCATCCTGGCGGCGCGAGTTGCGGACCAAATAGGCCGAGAATCCGAGCCAGAGCGCAAAGTAGACAATGGCCCGGAGGAGGAAGAAGGAACGTTGCAGCCAGAGCGCTTGAAATCCCGTGGACTCGCCGTGTTGCGCCATCCAAGGGTACAGATCGGGGTGAATGAGAAACACGAGAATCAGCCCAGCCGCGCCCACTGGCAGAGCGGCGACCATGGCTTCCGGAACTCGCCGGAAGGCCACTGCCCATCCGGCGCCGCAGGCGTATTGAAGCCCCACGAAGAGACTCCCGGCGAGTCCCATCGAGACCAGCCAGAAGGAGACCAGCATCAGGCTTGCCCACGCCCGCTCCGGAGCGAAGACCAGCCCCAACGCCCACGCCAGCACGCCGGCTCCGATAAGCACCAGCAATGAGCGGGTCAGAGTCGGCGAGGGGTGGTATGTGACGTCGAAGTGGTTCATTTCGCAGCCTCCGAGGCGGGCGCCGGCGCGGCCGCGGCGTTCTGCATCGACCGCACGTAGGCGATCGCACTCCAGCGGTCGTTCATCGTCAATTGCGAAGCATACGACGGCATCTTCTTCTGGCCGAAGGTGAGGATGTGGAACATCTGCCCCTCGGCGAGTTTCATGCTCTTCTCGCCCAGGAGATTCGGCGGCGCGGGAAATCCGTGCAACGCCACGGCTCCATCACCCCGCAGCGCGCCTCCGTGGCAGGGCGTACAGAAGTTCTGATAGACGACCGCGCCGCGTTCCTTCGCCTTCTGCGGATCGATCGGATTCTTCAGTTCGGCGGCGGCGCGTAGCGCATCCTCTGGAGTCGCTTGGTAATGTAGGGGCGCGAAGCCGCGAGGCAGCGTTCCCGGAACCGGCGGCTGCATGGTCTTGCCATCCGGCAGAATCGGATTCGGCGAGAAGGACGCGTACGCGACAGAGTGCGCCATGTCAGGGAGGATTTCGATATTCGGCACGGTTGGATCCGGCCGAACGGTGAAATTAGCAATCATAGACAGCAGGAATAGCGCGAGCAGTGTCCAGTTCAACCTCGCGATCATGCGGGCACCTCCTCGGCCAGTCGCTCAATGACCTCGACCGCGCCGTGCCGCTCGAGCAAAGCACGTACCCGTCCGACGTCGAACGCCGCGTCTGTTTCCTCGATCAGCAGCGCGAACCGGTCATTGGTGATCCGGGGATCGATGAGTTTGGGCTGTTTGCCCGGGCGGAGCCGCGATATCAGCAGGAATGCGCCAACCGTGCCCAGGCCTGCGAACAGCACCATCACCTCGAACGTGATGGGGACGAACGCCGGTAGCGAGTTCCACGGCTTGCCGCCAACGTCGACCGGCCAGTCGATGGCCGCCGTCCAGATCTCGAACCAAAGCTTCAGCGCAGCTCCGAGCGCGCCGGCAATCAAGCATACTAGCGAGAGCCGGGAGCGCTTAAGACCGAGTACGCGATCCAGACCATGCACGGCATATGGCGCGTACACCTCCACGATGCGCAGCCGCCGTTCGCGTGCCGCCTTGATTGCACCGACGAGATTGCTCTCGTCGCCAAAGACACCCAGCAACTGAAACTGGCTCATCGATGCGCCTCCTCGTGATTCGCGCCGTGTTTCAGCACACCTTTGATCTCAGCCATCGCGATGACCGGAAGGACGCGGCAGAACACGAGGAACGCAGTGAAGAACAGGCCGAAGCTGCCGATCAGCGTCGCGATTTCGATCGACGTGGGCCGGTAACTGGCCCAGCTTGCCGGCAGGTAATCGCGGTGCAGCGAGGTCACAATAATGACAAACCGCTCGAACCACATACCGATGTTGACGAAGATCGTGATGATGAAGACCAGAGTCCAGTTGTGGCGGATCTTCCGGAACCACAGCAACTGCGGAGTAATCACGTTGCAGCTCACCATGGTCCAATAGGCCCAGGCGAACGGTCCGCCGGCGCGGTTGAGAAATACGAACTGCTCGTAACGGTTGCCGCCGTACTGGGCGGTGAAGAACTCGGTCAGATACGCCAGCCCGACAATACTGCCCGTAGTGATGATGAGTTTCGACATCACGTCGAGGTGGCGCAGGTTGATATACGCCTCGAGGCCCATCACCTTGCGCGCGATGATCATCAGGGTCAGCACCATGGCCATGCCCGAGAAGATGGCGCCCGCCACGAAATACGGCGGGAAGATCGTTGCGTGCCAGCCGGGGATTACCGAAGTGGCAAAGTCCCAACTGACGATGGTGTGCACCGAGACGACCAGCGGCGTGGCCAGCCCGGCCAGCAGCAGGTACACCATTTCATAACGGTTCCAGGTCGTGTAGGCGCCATCCCACCCCAGGCTGAGGATGGTGAAAATCTTCTTGCGCAGGCCAGGTTGAGCGCGGTCACGCACCGTGGCGAGGTCAGGGATCAGACCTACGAACCAGAAAGTCGCAGAGATGATGAAGTACGTCGAGATGGCGAAAGCGTCCCAGGCCAGCGGGGAGCGGAAGTTGATCCACAATGAGCCGCGGAAATTCGGATAAGGGAATATCCAGTAGCCGAACCACGGGCGGCCCATGTGGATCAGCGGAAAGATACCCGCGCACATCACCGCAAACAGCGTCATGGCCTCGGCGGCGCGGTTTACGCCGGTGCGCCAGCGCTGCCGGAACAGGAACAGGATCGCCGAGATCAGCGTACCGGCGTGACCGATACCGATCCAGAACACGAAGTTCGTGATGTCGAACGCCCATCCGACGGTGGTGTTGAGCCCCCACGTGCCGATGCCGGTGGCGATCTCGTACGAGATGGCCGCCATGCCGAGCAGGAGCATCGAAAAGGCCACGGCGAAGGCCGCCCACCAGACCAGGCCGGGCCGTCGCTCCATCGGACGGCAGACATCGTCGGTCACCTCGACCAGGCTCTTGTGCCCGCTCACCAGCGGAGGGCTCAGCACGATATCAGCCATTCTCTTTCTCCCCGTCCGCCGGTGCGTCCGGCCGGACGATCTTGAGGTACCCAACCGCGGGACGCACGTTGATCTCTTCGAGCACGCGATAGCGCCGGCCGCTCGCCATCAGCCGGGACGCCTCGCTTCGTGGATCGTCGAGGTCGCCGAAAACGATGGCTTTCGCTGGACAGGTCTGCTGGCAGGCGGTCTGAATGTCGCCGTCGCGTAGTGGCCTGTCTGCTCGCTTCGACTCGATCTTGGCCTCCTGAATGCGCTGCACGCAGAAGGTGCACTTTTCCATAACGCCCCGGCTGCGTACCGTGACATCGGGATTCAACGCGAGGTTTGCCACCCGGTCTTCGCGCGAGTATTGGAACCAGTTGAAGCGCCGCACCTTGTAGGGGCAGTTGTTGGCGCAATAGCGCGTGCCGACGCACCGGTTATAAGTCTGCTGGTTCAGACCCTCTTCGCTATGCGATGTAGCCAGCACCGGGCAGACCGTTTCGCACGGCGCGTGGTCGCACTGTTGGCAGAACATCGGTTGGTGCGCCACACGCGGATTCTCCGGCGCGCCGGAGTAATACCGGTCGATCCGCATCCAGTGCATCTCGCGTTTGCGGCGCATCTCGTCTTTGCCGACCACGGGGATGTTGTTTTCCGCCTGGCAGGCGACGACGCATGCCGCGCACCCGGTGCAGGCGTTGAGATCCACCACCATCGCCCAGTGATGCACGGGGTACGGATGATCGGGCGGCCATAGCTCGGGACGCGACTTCTCCTTGGAGTGCCCGACTCCGGGCGCTCGAATCTGGACGAGCGTCGTCTCTTGCACGATCGGACGTGTGGCGCCCGCGGCGGGCTTGAGACGCTCAGGCACGGTCAGCGTGTGGTGCTCCTGCGTGCACGCTAACGCCACGCTTCTGCCGGTTTTCGCGAGTTTGACGCCTGAACGGGAATAGGTAAGCGATCCGTGTTCGAACGTCAGCAACGGCGCGGCGTTGCCGCCTACCAGCCCCTTTTCGTTCAAAGTCGGGCGCGCTTCGATCCACTCCGGACCGGCTTTGGCAAATCGCGCCGACAGGCGGTTGCCGTACCCCAAAGCGATGGCTACGGTGCCGTCGTGCTGTCCGGGCTGGACCAGTGCCGGCAGTTCGACGGACTGCCCTCCACACTCGATGCGCACCACGTCGCCTGTGGCCACGGCGAGTTTGGCGGCGGCCCCCGGCGCGAGACACGCGTAGTTGTCCCAAGCGACCTTGGTAACCGGGTCGGGCACTTCCTGGAGCCACGGATTGTAGGCGTGCCGGCCTTCGAGCAACGCTGTCTTGGCATAGAGAACAAGTTCGAAGCCCTCCGGTGCGGGAGGGGTCCTGCGCGGTTCCGCTTCACGCGCCGCCGCCGTGGCGGCCTTGGCGCGCGCGGCCGGCTCGTACTGCGCGAAGCCATCCCGCAGGATCTTCTCCCAGAATTGCTCGAACGCGACGGAGGCCTTCGCCTTGGGGAAGATCGTCTTTTGCCATTCGTCGCGAATCAGGGCCAGCGCCGTATCCGGCTTGCCGGTCCATGCCGCCAACGTTTCCACCCAGGGCCGCGTCTGGAACAGCGGGCGAATGCACGGCTGCACGATGCTCGCCGTACCTTCCACCGGCTCCGCATCGCTCCACGACTCGAGTGAGTGCGAGGCGGCGGAAACCACCTGGGCCGTCGCCGCCGTCTCGTCCAGCCGCTCCGCGTGGACCACCAGCAGTTTCGCCTTCGCCACCGCCGCGCCGCCCGGAAGCTCGAATGCCGGATTCGCACCGGCCACGATCAGCACATCCACCCGCCCGTCACGCAATTCCGCGAGCAAACCTCCCAGCTCGCCGTCGTTGCCTCGGCGTTGGCGGCTCGCCCGGTCTGTTTCGAGGGTCGATCCATAATTGCCGAGCGCTTCGTTCATCCGGGTCACGAGCGCTTGCACGGCCACATCCTGCGAACCGCACACCACCAGGCCCCGCCCGCGGGCCTCGCGCAATCGTTTCGCGATCTCAGCCACCTCGGACCGACCTGAACCACCTGTCCGTACGGCGTCCGAGAGGTCGTTCACGAAGGCCGCTATCTCGCCCGGGCCAAGCACAACCCGCCGGTCCGCCTTCGTCCCGCTGAGCGACATGCGTGGTTCCACCTGGACGTGCCAGGCGTAGCGCGCGCCGTTCGGATCGCGCGATTCGGCGTAGCCGCGCGCGAACTCCACCGGCGAAATCCACGTGCCGAGGAAGTCGGCGTCGATCGCTACGATCACGTCGGCCTTGTCGAAGCGGTAGCGCGGGAGGATGCGGGCGCTGTGCGTCTGTGTGTGCGCGTCGAGGATGGCCGACGAGGAAAGCGCGTCGTACTCGATGTGCCGCGCATTGCGGAAGCTGTCGAGGAAGCGGCGGATCCAGGTGGCTTCGGTCGGACTGTGTACCGTTCCAGTGAGGAGACGCACCGCGCCGCCGTTCTTCCGCACCTCGTCCAGACGGACCTGTACGAACGCGTCGGCCTGAGTCCAACTCGCAGGCTTGCCGTTCAGCATCGGCTGGGCCACACGCTGGCTGTCGTAAAGGCCGAGGATCGAAGCCTGTCCCACCGCACACAACCCGCCGCGCGAAACTGGATGGTCAGGATTACCCTCCAGCTTGATTGGACGCCCGTCTCTGACCTTCACCAGCGTCCCGCAGGCAGCGGTACAGCCGCTGCACGTGGAAGCAAAGTAGACCGGCCGGCCCGGTATGAAGCCTTCCGGCTGCGCCAGGTTGGGCTCGATTTTCTGAGCCGTACGGCCGCAGCCGGCCAGCATGGCCGCGCCAAAGCTGAATCCAGCCGCCTTCAGGAATCCGCGGCGGTCCGGTCCGCCTGCAATTCCGATGGGGCTCTCCGCAAACTCCGCGCCGTCCGGTTCGGAGATCGCCTGCCATTCTTCCAAGCTGCGCCAATGTTTCTCGGGCATCATCAGAATTCCTCTAGAAGTGACACGTCGAGCAGTTCGTCGACGCGTACACGCGCGCGCCGGCCACGCCCGTCTGGTTCACCTGGCGATGGCAGTTGACGCACCAGCCCATGCTCAGATCCGAGAATTGGCGGACGCGCTCCATCGTCTCCACCGGTCCGTGGCACTGCTGGCAAGCGACTCCCACCCGCACATGCGCGCGATGGTCGAAATACACGAAAGACGGCAGCCCGTGGACCCGGTTCCAGGCAATGGGCTGATTCCGCTGGATTGCGTCATACAGCTTCTGCAACTCGGTTGATACGATCGGGCGCGGTTTCCGATTCTCCTTCGCGGCAAGTTCGTCCTCGGCGTGCATCGCACCTATCGACGTCGTCACCTCCTTATGGCAGTTCATGCAGACGCCCGCCGGCGGAACGCTTGCGTGGCGGCTGGTCTGCGCGGCATAGTGGCAATACAGACAAGGAATCTGCATCTCGCCGGCATGCAACCGGTGGGAGTACGCGATCGGCTGCGCGGGTGAGTAGTCCTGCTGGTTGCCCGGCAGATGGAGTTGGCCGAGCCGGGCCGCCAGCAACACGCACGAGATACCGAGGCCAATGGCAAGAACGATGGTTACGATACGGCTGTTCATATCAGTGGCTCGGCGAGTGATTCCACCGGCTGGGTCGAGGGCGCCGGCGCCGGTGCCGGTTCGCCGGAGTATTTCAGAATCCACGTCATCGTCAGCGAAAGCAGTGTCAGAAAGACGAAAACAATAAAGCCGATGGCGTAGCCGGCCTTGCCGAGGTCGCGCACCGCGAAAGCGAGCACGGGCGGAATCACGAACCCGCCGAAGGCGCCGAGCCCGCCCACCCAACCGGAGGCGCCGCCGACGGCGCGGGGCACCGCCTGGGGGACCATCTTGAAGACCGCCGCATTAGTCACGCCCATACCGAATGCCATCAGGATCTCGCCGGGGAGCGCCATCTCGTAACGGGCGGCGTTGATCATCACCAGCGTTCCTGAGAGCAGGATCAGGAGAGCCAGAACTGCTGTATTCTCGCCGCCCTCCCGAAGCTTGTCCGCGAGCACTCCGCCACCCACGCGGATCAGGGAACACAACAGCGAAAACAGGCCGGCCAGTCCGCCCGCCAGCAGCGGCGAGAGACCGTAGTATTGCGTGTAATAAGTCGGCAGCCACGCGGTCAACGCGATGAATCCGCCGAACGTCGTGAAATAGATGAATACCAGCGCCCAGGTTTTCGGGTTGTGCGCGGACTCCCTCAGACTTTCGATCAGATTGCGAGCCGGGAACAACTCCTGGCCGAGCGCGGTTGCTTCACGTCGCGCCTCCGCATCCGATACGCCTTGCGAACGCAATTGGAAATACCAGGAGTTACGGCCCATAAATGCGTACAGCGCCGTTCCGGCCAGCAGCATCACGAACCACGCGACGTAAGACGTGGCCAAGCCCCATTGGCCGAGCGCGAACGGCAACACGAGCGTGAAGATGCCGGGCGCCACATTGCCCAGACCGCCGAACAGCGCCAGCGCGCGGCCCTGTTGGCGTTGACGATGCCAGTACGAGACCTGGCTGATGCCAACCGAAAACGTCGCGATCCCACAGCCGCACAGCATGCCTAACGCCAGCAATGCCGGATACCATGCCGCCGTCAGGCTGTCCGGATAAATCCACACCGCCACGGCCGTCAGACCGGCCATGCCGATCGAGGAGAGGCCCAGCAGAACCAGAAACGGCTTGCGCCCCCCCGTGGTCTCCACCCAGGCGGCAAACGGGATGCGCAGCAACGACCCTGACAGCGACGGCATGGCCACCAGGAAGCCCACCGCCATCGGGCTCAAACCCATCACCTGTTGAAAGCGCGCCGCCGTCGGGCCGAACAGCGCTACCGCCGCGAAGCCAAAGAAGAAGCCGAGCGTAGCACCCCACAGCCCCTGAGACGGCGTTCCTCTGAGTGATCGTGCCATTCCGCCTCTCCTCAGCCCCTCGCCGCCGCGGGACGCCGGTACCAGCGGACCACCTGCGGTCGACGCCACAAATAGGGATTCGGCGCCACCAGAATGTGTACCAGCCGCGTAAATGGGAAGAAGCCGATCACCAGGAATGCGTTGATGATGTGTAACTTCACCATCCACGGCATGACCGCGACCACCGCCATGCTTGGGTTGAGGGTCGCCACCGACCAAAGATATGGCGTCACCGCGATCGCGAACCACGACGATCCCCACGGGTGCATCATCGCGACGCCGATTCCCGAGAGCACCTGAAGCAACAGCAACGCGAGGACAACCCAGTCGGCGGGCGATGTCACCACGGCGATCTTGTGATTCCTCCGGCGCCGCACCATCGCCGCCACCAGTCCGGCGAGCGTCAGCAGCCCAGCCGCAAGCATCCCGATCTCCATGATCCACAGCCGCGCCGGAACGCTGTTCCACCACACCACCTGGCGAGGTACCAGGAAGGCGGCGATATGCACCGTTAGCACGGTCAAAATGCCGTAGTGAAAGGGCATCAGCGCCCAAAAATGTTGCCGATTCTCCAGGAACTGGCTGGAGAGGCTGGAATAGGTGAATCCACGCGTCCGGTAGCGCACGATGGTCACCAGGAAGAAGGTGAACAGCGAGACGTACGGCAAGCCGATGAAGAACAGCGCGTTGAAGTAGGTGTTATTCATGATCCGCTCCGGCAACGACGGTTTCTGGAACGAGAGTGGCAACCTGTTCCCGGAGGGCAATTACCAGCAGCAGGAATGGGCTCTCCGCTTTAGTGAGTCCGTCGCGCAACTTACCCATAGCCGGCAGGACGAACTTGGCGGCAAATTCGGCGCGTTCGTCCTCCGGCATGCGGTCGAGCAGGCGAAGGACATGCGAGAGATGGTCGGGCAGTTCCTGCGACTCGGCCACGCCGTACGTCTTCAGCGCGCCGCGCAGCTTCACCAGAAAATCGCCGCGGTCGTAATTCTCGCCAAACAGGTGCCACCCGATATCGAGCGTCGTCTCGGGGTTCCAGTCGAAAGTCTGAGTGAAGAGTTCCTGAAGCGTTTCCACCGGGCGCCCTTCGATGGCCCGCGCGAACCCGGCCAGCGCCTCGCCACAATCCCGCACCCGCGCCTGGTAATCCTCCCCGGGATAGAAGACGAGCGGCGCCCATTGCGACAGAGTCATAGTCCCCTCCGTGGTCCCTCGATGAAACCGAATCCGACTCCCTGTTTGTGAGCCATGGGATCGGCGAGCATTTCGATCGCCTGCTCGCGGTGCATCGGCGGGATGACGAAACGCTCTTCGAAGGTGCACAGCGATGTGAGCTTGTAGATCGCTTCGGCTTCCGCCGGCGAGCAGTCCGCTTCCCGCAGCATCCGCTCCGCTGTGGCCATGTTCACATCGCCGACAGTGAGCGCCCGCCGGTACCAGCGCACCGCCTTCTGCTTGCGCAGCGCGTATCTCACCTTGCCCGCGTGCCCCGCGCCGAACATGGCGGCCATGTACTCGATCGGCGCCCGCGCCTCGTCGATGTCGTGGAACAGGTCGTCCGAGACGTTCTCCACCGCGGATCCGTTCTTCTGCGCCATCACGGGGGCCATGGGCGGCACGTAGAACAGCATCGGCAGCGTGCGGTGCTCGGCGTGCAGCGGCAGCGCAATCTTCCAGTCCTTGACGAAGCGGTACGTTGGAGAATTGCGCGCCGATTCGACCACCGCGTCGTGAATGCCGTTCTGTTGCGCGGCGCGAGCGATGGCCGGATCGTGCGGATCGAGGATCAGCGAGCGCTGCGCTTCGATCAGTTCGTCCTGGGGAAGCCCCGCCACCTCGCGAATCCGTTCGGCGTCGTAGAGCACAACCCCGAGATAGCGGATGCGTCCGACGCAGGAGTGGAAACAAGCCGGCGCCTGTCCTGTCTCCAGACGCGGGAAGCACAGGATGCACTTTTCCGACTTCCCGGTCTGCCAGTTGTAGTACATCTTCTTGTACGGGCAGGCGGCGATGCAGGCGCGCCAGCCCCGGCAGCGCTTCTGATCCACCAGCACGATACCGTCCTCGCCCCGCTTGTGTAGCGCCCCCGAAGGACACGCCGCCACGCAACCCGGGTTTAGGCAGTGGTTGCAGATGCGCGGCAGGTAGAAAAACATCAGCCGCTCCACCGCAAACATCTGCGCCCGCTGATCGGGATTTAGTTGGGCCAGGTTCGGGTCGTTCTCGGCGTAGACCGGCGAACCGCCCAGGTCGTCGTCCCAGTTCGGTCCGGCCTTAATCTGGATCAGATCGCCAGTCACCATCGAGATCGGCACGGCAGTGGGCTGATCGGGCCCTTCGGGCGCGTTGAACAGGTGCTGGTAATCGTAGGTCCACGGCTCGTAGTAGTCGTCCATGGACGGCTGGTGTGGATTGTGGAAGATGTTGAAGACCGTCTGAGTCTTGCTGGTGGAGCGCAGCCTCAGGTTGCCGTCTTCGCATTCCCAGCCGCCGTGATATTTGTCCTGGTCTTCCCACGCCGTCGGATAGCCGGTCCCCGGCTTGGTCTCGACGTTGTTCCACCACATGTAGTCGGTGCCCTTGCGGTCCGTCCAGATGTTCTTGCAGGCGATCGAACAGGTGTGGCACCCGATGCACTTGTCCAGGTGGAATACCATCGACATTTGCGCGCGAACGTCCATTTCGTTTTCCTTTCCTTACCAGCGCAGATCGGGCAGCTTGCGAACCAGCACGTGCGTGTCGCGGTTGACCCCGGTCGGGCCCCAATAATTCAAATGAAATGTGAACTGCCCGTACCCGCCCATCATCAGGTTGGGCTTCAGCCGCACGCGGGTCAGGCTGTTGTGCCCTCCGGCGCGGCGGTATCCGCGCAGCGGCGATTTGGGCACCGAGTAGGTCCGCTCAGGCGAGTGATATTGGATGCAGATGCCGCGCGGGATGCGCGCACTGACCGCGGCTCGTGTCACCACCACGCCGTGATCGTTGTGCACCTCCACCCAGTCGTTATCCACGATCCCGATCGAAGCAGCGTCGTGGTCGTTCATCCAGAACGGCTCGACGCCCCGCGACAGTGTGGTCATGCGCTGGTTGTCGCCATAGGTGGAGTGGATGTGCCACTTGCCGTGCGGCGTCAGGTAGTTCAACATCAACGTGCCGTCCGTCTCCGTGGTGAAACGCAGGTCGGCGTAGTCCTGCGGCAGCGGTTTCGGCTTGTAGCACGGCAGGTGCTCGCCGAAATCGATGTATCCCGGATGGTCAAGGTAAAAGTGCTGGCGGCCGGTCAGGGTCCGCCACGGCACCAGGCACTCCACGTTATAGGTGAAGGGCGAGTACGGGCGCCCGTCCTCGGTCAGGCCGGACCACATCGGACTGTTCAACAACCGGAACGGACGGGTCTGGAGCGTCTTATAGTCCGCACGCACCGCCCGCGCCTTCTCCACCAGGTGAGCCAGCGGAAGCCCCGTCCGCTGCTCCATATTCTTGTAGGAGCGATACGAAAGCTCTCCGTTGGTGACCGTCGCGAAGCGCAGGACCGCGTTCGCGGCGTGCTCGTCCTCGTAGATCGAAATGTACCGGCTCCCGTCGAATTCCACGGTCGCCACTTCGTTCAGCGCCCGTTCGTACATGTCTTTGATGGCGTAGTGCGTGCCGTGCGCGCTCAACCCGTTGTCGCGAGCGAGCGGCCCGAAGGAGATGTACTGGTTGTAGACATTGCGGTAGTCGCGCCGGACGATCTTCAGTCCCGGCATGGTCTTGCCCGGAATCGCCTCGACTTCGCCCTTGATCCACTCGGCGATCCGCGGCTGCGCCACCTCGGCCGCCGAGTCGTGGGCGAGGGGACTTGCCACCAGGTCCTCCACCGGACCCGGAAAGTGCTTCGGCGCAAGTTCGGAGAACTTGTGCGCGATGGCGCGGAAGATCTGCCAGTCGCTCTTCGACTCCCAGCAGGGCGGAACCGCCGCCGACAGCGGGTGAATGAAGCTGTGCATATCGGTCGAGTTCAGGTCCGCTTTCTCGTACCATGTCGCCGCCGGCAGCACGATGTCCGAGTACAGCGCCGACGTGTCCATGCGGAAGTTCAGGTCGACGACCAGGTCCATCTTGCCGAGCGGCGCGGTCTTGTGCCACTCGATTTCGTTGACCGACCCTTCGGCGAGATCCTGCGCGATGGCGTTGTCGTGCGTGCCGAGATAGTGCTTCAGAAAGTACTCGTGGCCTTTGGACGATGCCATCAGAGCGTTTCCGCGCCAGATAAACCACATGCGGGGCCAGTTCTCGGCCGCGTCCGGATCCTCCACCGAGAATCTCAGACTGCGCCGCTTCAGCTCGTCCACGGTCCAGGACACGATCTCGTCGTCGGTCTTCGCTCCCGCGGCGCGCGCCGCGTCCGCCAGTTCGAGTGAATTCCGGTTGAACTGGGGATAGAACGGTAACCAGCCGTTGCGGACCGCTTTCACCTGTAAGTCCGCCGTGTGCCCCTTGGCGACGGAATCCGGGCGCTGGTGCCGCGGAACCGAGTGGTAGTCGGTGAAGTGACGCTCGTAGCGCCACTGGTCCGTATTGATGTAGTGCCAACTCGGGGCGTTCTGCAAACGCGCCGCCGGATACCAGTCGCGGCCAAAGGCGATCGAGGCCCACGACTCGCCAGGGGCCAGCTTCTCTTGCCCAACGTAGTGCGCGAGCCCTCCTCCGTTCACGCCCACGCAACCGCAGAACATCAGCGCGTAGATCGGAGCGCGGTACATCAGGTTGTTGTGATACCAGTGATTGATGCCCGCGCCGATGATCACCGTGCACTTGCCTTTGGTGAGCCGCGCCGTGTTGCCCCACTCCCTCGCGAACCGGATCAGGGTTTCGCGGCCCATCCCGGTATAGCGTTCGCTCCAGGCAGGCGTGTATGGCAGATCCTCCTCGTCGTAAGACTTCGGATAGGCGCCGGCTAACCCGCGTGGAACGCCGAACTGCGCCATCAACAAGTCGTAGACCGTGGCGACCGTCACGGTTTCGCCGGAGGCGAGGACGAGGCGCTTCACCGGTACGCCGCGCTCGATCGACTGCGCCGCGGCGAAATCGTCGAAGGCTACCTGCACCACGTCGTCGTAACCGTTCAAAAAGGTCAGCGCCGGCTGAATGTCCGTCCCGTCGACGCCGTCACGCAACAGGAGATTCCACTTGCCCTGTTCCTGTCCCCACCGGAAGCCGCTCGATCCCATCGGAACCTTGGGCCGCTGGTCCGCCTCGTCCCACATCAGGAACTTCCAGTCGCCATTGTCGATGCCGGTGTAGCCGGCCATGCGGTTGGCCCGCAACATCTGGCCCGCCCGCCACGCGCCGTCCTCTTCCTTCAACTCCACAAGGTAGGGCGCGTCCGTGTACTTTTTCGAGTACTCGATAAAGTACGGCTCGGGCTTGTCGTGATGGAACTCCTTCAGCAGAACGTGGTTGACAGCCATCCACCAGGCGGCGTCCTGCCCAGCGTTCAGCGGGATCCACTCATCAGCGTACTTGGCCACCTGGTTGAAGTCCGGCGCGAAGACCCACATCTTCGTGCCGTTGTGACGGGACTCGGCCGCAAAGTGGCAGTCCGGCGTCCGCGTCATGTTCAGGTTCGATCCCATCACGGCCAGCAGCTTGGCGTTGTACCAGTCGGCCGATTCGTGAGCGTCGGTCTGCTCGCCCCACACTTCCGGTGAAGCCGGGGGCAAGTCGCTGTACCAGTCGTAGAAGGACAGCAGCACGCCGCCGATGAGTTGCAGGTAGCGGGAGCCGGAGGCGAAGCTCATCATCGACATCGCCGGAATCGGCGAAAAGCCCGCGATACGGTCCGGACCATATTTCTTGGCCGTATATACATTCGACGCGGCGATAATTTCGAGCGCCGTGTCCCAATCGAAGCGCCGGAACCCGCCCTTGCCTCGCGCCTTCTGCCAGCGCTGGCGCTTCTCAGGGTCTTCCACCAGAGAACGCCACGCCTCCACTGGATCTTCGTGCGCGGTCCGCGCGTCCTTCCACAGGTCGAACAAAGCGCCGCGCACGTACGGATACTTCACCCGGATGGGGCTATACAGGTACCACGAATACGAGATTCCCCGCTGGCAGCCACGCGGCTCGTACGGCGGAATGCCCGATTCGAGCATCGGATAGTCCAGCGCCTGCATTTCCCAGGTGACGATGCCGTCCTTTACGTAGATGTTCCAGGAGCAGCCACCCGTGCAGTTCACGCCGTGCGTGCTGCGGATGACCTTGTCGTGCTGCCAGCGGTTGCGGTAGAACTGCTCCCACTCCCGCCGCGCGGGGTTGCTCTCGTCCTTGATCCAGACCAGCGAGCCGTTACTTTTCATGATCGGCCTCCCAATACCTTGCGGGCGCTTAACTCCACCAGCGTGTCGCGAACGCCCCGGAACCTGGCCTTCCAGATGACCGCGAACAGCCCCAGGCACAACACCGCCACCACGAATCCGGCGGCGAAGAAGCCGGCCATCCCGGTGCGGTCGTCTTCGCCTCCCGCGCGCGCCGTGCTCTCGAACAGCGCCAGCAACGGCAGAATCTCTTCGTCCGCCTTCAACGCCGCCTTCTTGAAGGTGGGGTTCATGGTCGGGGTGGCCGGAGCGTACAGCCAGGCACCCATTGCTTTTCTCCCCTGTAAACGCTCGTAGGCCTTCGACAGGTCCGGACCAAGCCGCCCGCCGCCGAATCCTTCCGCCCCGTTGAAGGTGTGGCAAGTGACGCAGGGCGGACCACCGTTGGCCAACTTCTTGTGACCCATGAACAGCGCCTTGCCGAGTTCGACGTCCTGCTCGGTGAACGGCCGGTCGCTAATCTGCAATCCCACAAACTGCGATTTCGGCAGCTTCGATTCCGTCTCGATCATCGACAGCAGCAGTTCGGCGCGGGCCAGAGACATTCCGTTGATGGTCGGCATCACGACGTCTCGAGCTTCCTGCTTCAGCTTCAGTGCGTAGCCGTCGCCCTTGTCGATCATGGCCTGCGGCGATTGCAGGAACTGCACCAGCCACGCTCGGTCTTTGCGCTGCGTGACGTTTTTTAGGTCTGGTCCGGTCAGGCGGCCGCCGCCGATGGTATGGCAACTGGTGCAGTTTTCGCGGAAGAAATCCACCGCATCCTGCGCCTGCAAGGCCATCGAGGCGGCGGCGAGGATGATCGCGATAGGAAACACCGGCCCAATGCGATGAAGACGCCGTTTGATGTTCATAAGCCTCGGTCCCTTACTCCGTTTTGGGCCGCGATGTCGGCCAATGTCGTCGTATCGAGGAAGCGGGTCATGGCGTCGCCCACCTCCTGCCATGCCCGGTGCGCCGTACACGAGCTAGCGTCTGAGCAGATTTTCTGAGAGTCGAGCAAACAGGATCGGCTCGAACGGTTGCGCTCGAAAAGTATTACGATCTCTGCCAGCCGAATCTCGGCAGGAGCGCGCTGCAACCTGTATCCGCCTCCGCTGCCGCGAGTAGCGTCGATGATTCCCGCCCCGCCCAACGTCCACAGAATCTTGGAAAGGTAATTCGCCGGGATGTGAGCCTGCTTCGCCAAGTCGCGGCCCAACGCGAAAGAGCCTTCGGGCAGACCGGCTAACACGGACAACGCTCTGAGTGCATGCTGGACTGTCACTGAAAGCATTTATTGAGTTCTTCATGAAGAAGTATATTGCATCGGCTGGCTGTGTCAAGATCCAATCATCAGGCTGGCTGCAGCTTCGGCCGAGACGGCTTAGGTGTCAGTTCAGTACATCGTTTATTTTCAATACTTTGCTTTCTTGAGTGGTAGTTGGGGAACCGCTGTTCTGAGGAGGCAGGTTCTTGAGACAGAGGTCGAGGTTAGAGAGTCGAGAACCACCTTCTTCCAGGAGACTTCTGCCTCTGATCAATGTCTGAGTACGGCTTAGCCCCGCCCGTCGCGGCGAGTGTCAGGTCAAGCTGAGTGGGCGAGTCCAGTGCGCTGGGTTTGCGTCCACCGAGTCTCGTGTTGTTCTTCATTTGTCCGGCAGGCCGACCCGCCGCAGCAACTCCAGAAATCGAGGATCAGACCGGTAGCTACCATGGTCTTCCCACAGACCCAACCAGGCGATGCCCTGCTCGCGTAGCTCGTAGGCTCTATGTAGGTATTCAAGAACTCGCTCCGAATCGCCGAGACCGATATACGCATGGGCAAAGGCGATGGCCGGAACATATTGTTTGCGCGACTCGGCCTCCATCTCATGAAGCAGCTTTCGCGCCGCGTCCGCGCGACCGGCCAGGCCGTAGGTCTCCGCGAGCGTACCAAGGATTGATGGGCTCCGTCCGGAAAGTGCCGCTGCCTTTTCCAGCGCATCGATACCTTCCTGAAACATGGATTTGGAGGTGTAGCTCGACCCGATCCGCCAAAGCGCCCATAGATAGTCGGGATTCGTCTCGAGCACCTTGCGTAACTCCTCAATTGCCGCGTCATAGCGCCCTGCGTGCTGCAAGATCCATCCGACCTGCGTCTGCATGATGGGGGAGAGCGGGTCAAGACGGTGGGCGAGCTTGACTTCCCGTAATGCTTCGTCGTGCCGCTTCCACATGGACAAGGAGTGGGCGTACCACAGGTGTGCGGACGCATAGCTTGGGTTGAGTCCGATTGCGCGCTGAAATCCCTCCGCCGCCGCGGCCCACTCCCAATCGTAGAGCCGCGCATAGGCAAGTGTGGCGTGCGCCTCGGCCAGTTCCGGATCGATCTCCAACGCCCGCCTGGCCGCGGCGATCGCCAGCGGGCGGACTTCCGTCGGGGGCTTTCCGCTGATCATCACGGTTGCAAGCTGGTTGTAACAGTCGGCCAGGCCGGCATAGGCGCGAGCGTAAGCCGGATCCTCGTCGATGGCCTTGCGAAACCAGGCGATTGCCTGTTCGATGTCATTCGGCGTCCGTTTGTTCCAGCAGTGACGCCCGTGCAGGTAAGCCTCGAACGCTTCGCGCTTCACCCGCTGGCCGGCGAGCCGTGCGCGTTGTTCCGGCTCGACCCTGGCTCGGATCTCGCGAGCAATCTCAATGGCAACTTCGTCCCAGAGCTTCGGAATGCCGGCCAGGTCGCGCTCGTAAGTTTCCGCCCACAGATGCTTGTCCTTCGCGCCGTCCAGGAGTTGGACAGTCACGCGGACCCGGTCGCCCAAGCGAACGACAGATCCTTCGATGACCGCCCCTACATCCAGCTCTCGCGCAATCTGTGGGAGGGCTTTCCGGTCCTCCTTATACCTCATGATGGAAGTGCGCGAAATCACCCGTAGGGACCTGATCCTCGCCAACTCAGCGATGAGGGCCTCGGTTAAACCGTCGGATACATAGCCCTGGTTCGAATCGCCTGATAGATTCTGAAATGGAAGCACCGCCAGAGACTCGAATGGCGGTGCGGCGGGGCCGCGACGGCTCATCCACCGAATGAACACGAACACTCCGGCGACAGGCAAGACCATGACGGCGGCCAGTTTCCGGCGTGTCAGGCGGGGCCATGCGGGAGCGTCGCGAGTTTCGACGGGGGTGCGCTCGTCGGCGGCGCCAGGCTCCACCGCGTCCTTCACGTCGCCGACAAACCGGTAGCCGCGTTTCGGGATCGTCTCAATAAAGGCCGTGCCACCCTCGCCATTGCCGAGCGTCTTCCGGAGAATCGAGACGTGATGGGCGAGATTGTTTTCCTCGACGAAGGTGTCCGGCCAAACGGCCTGGATCAGAGCTTCTTTCTCCACTGGCTGGCCTGCGCTCCGAAGCAGCACCAGCAGCGTGTCAATGGCTTTGGGCGGCAGCCGCACAATCTCTCCGCCCCGAAGCAGCACGCGTGTACCCGGATCCAGACGGAAGGGACCGAATCGATATAAACGCTTTGCCGGCAACGTATTGCCCATGTTCAGAAAAAATTCAGAACTTGTAAAGGACTTTAACGGCGCCCGCCGGTAGGCTTAACAGCCGCAAGTCGAAATCGACCTTCAGACCCGGTGGGATTGTACTACCCGGTTTGTACAGGCGCAAGGAGCTGGAGCCGGAGACACAGGAGCCGGAGACACAGAGAGACACGGAGGAGATCTCTCCCGACTGTGGCATCCAGGCGGCGAGTGGAGTTATCGAGTGCGAAACGAGCTTACTCAAGTCCGTAAAGAGAGGATCCATAACATGCGAACACAAGTTCTGCGAAGGACAATCTGGTGCCTCCTTCTGGGGGCTCCTTTCACGGCATGGTCACAGCCTGCAAATTGGCAAGTCTTGAAGTTTCCCGGACCGGCCGGTCCGGTTGATCGAACGTGGTGCGTCGGGATGAGCCCACGCGGCGACATGGTGGGCTACTTTGTTCAACCTCCCGACCGCGGCTTTGCGCTGAGCGGAGGCGTCTACTCGGCCATTGACGTGCCAGGGGCTTCGTGGACGCATTCCTGGGACGTTAACGCCCGCGGCGATGTCATTGGAGATTACGGTGACGCCAATGGGATCCACGGGTTTCTGTACTCGAAAGGAACGATCACCCCTATCAACTACCCTGGCGTCTTCATGACACACCCTCGGGGTATCAGCCCGAACGGGGACATCGTCGGCGGCACCATGGCCACCAGCACTTCTCCCTGGGTGGGGCTGCTGATCGACAGGCACGGAGTCGCCACTCAGTTCAGCTACCCGGGGGCCGTGTCAACGTCCGCGCTCGGCATCAACGCCCAAGTCGACATCGCCGGTGATTTTCGCGATTCCGCCGGAAAAACGCACGGATTCCTCCGGTCCGCGGCCGGCGCGTTCACTCAGCTCGACTTCCCGGGCGCAACCACAACCTCCGCATGGAAGATCAACACGCGGGGCGATATCGTGGGCTACTACTGGATTGGCTCTCCAGCCGTGTCGCACGGTTTTCTGCTCAAGGATGGTGTGTACTCGACTGTGGACTACCCGGGCGCCACCCACACCATGATTCATGGCCAGAATTCGGAAAGAGAGATGTGCGGCATGGTGAGCTTCACGCCGCTCGGCTCGCCCATTCAGTGGGGAGGCTTCTCCCGGACGTGGTAATGGCGGGCCGCGAAGTTTCAGACTCTCGCCGGCTCGGCACGAATCCCTGGCGGGCTTCGTGTTCGGGCAATTCGATTCCGTCTCGGTCATCGACAGCGGCAGTTTGCCGCGGGCCGAAGACATTCCGTTGATGGCCGGCATCACGACGACCCGAGCTTCCTGCTTCAGCTTCGGCGCGCAGCCGTCGCCCTTGTCGATCATGGCCTGCGGCGACTGCAGAAACTGAACCAGCCACGCCCGGTCTTTGCGCTGCGTGAGGTTCTTGAGGTCTGGTCCGGTCAGCCGGCCGCCGCCGATGGAATGGCACCTGGTGCAATTTTCGCGGAAGGAATCCACCGCATCCTGTACCTACAAAGCCATCGGACCGGCAGCGAGGATCATCGTTATAGGAAATGCCCGCCCGATGCGATGAAGCAGTTGAATCATGCGAGTTATCCTCGGTCCATTAAAATCTTCTGGGCCGCGATGTCGGCCAGTGTCGTCATTTCCAGGAAGCGGGTCATGGCGTCACCCACCTCATGCCACGCCCTGTGCGCCGCACACGAGTTGGCGTCTGGACAGATCTTCTGAGAGTCGAACAAACAGGATCGGCTCGAAGATTTCCGCTCGAACAGCATTACGATCTCGGCCAGCGAATCTCGTCTGGAGCGAACTGCAACCTGTATTCGCCTCCGCTGCCGCGAGTGGCGTCGATGATTCCCGCCCCGCCCGGCGTCCACAGAATCTTGGAAAGGTAATTCGCCGGGATGTGAGCCTGCTTCGTCAAGCCGCGGCCCAGCGCGAAAGAGCCTTCAGTCAGACCGGCTAACACGAACAACGCCCTGAGTGCCTGCTGGACAGTCGCTGAAAGTATTTGTTGAATGTTTCATGAAGAAGTATTTTGTATCGGTTGGCCCTGTCAAGATCCAATCATCAGGCTGGCTGCAGCTTCGACCGTAGCCTCAGTGTTTCAAGGCCTGTTATCTTGACGACAGCGCTCGCCGCCGCTCCTGCCCCTATCCGGCACATTCCGCAGTTTTTGCGCGCCCGGCGTTCTCTCTCACTCGAAGATCGGAATCGCGGGGTGGCGCGGTCAACCTCCAAGGGAGTCCAGGTAGAGAATGGCGATGGTCCGCCGGTCCTGATCCCATCAACATCAGGAAGATCGCGGGAGATGCTACACGCGGAGTGTGGTTTCCGATTACGGCAAGCTGGGTAAGTGCGTTTCTCTTCCGATGAAGGGACTCAGCCTGCCTCTGCTGCTTGCTCCAGCCGGCGCCGGAAACCCCATCGAGATTTCCAGTGAAAAGAAAGCTGGTGAGGATTTCCTCTGCCCAACCCTCTAAGCATCTATGGGACCGTCTCGATCCGGTCGCATAGCGCTTTCTCGGAGGACTCGGGCGTTCCTTGTCCGTCCTCCGAAACAGGTGACCCTCCGCTATGTCATTGCAGTTGCATGCCTTGTGGGGTTCGTCGGTGCATTGTTGGGCCAGGATCAGCCAGAAGATCTTCTTCGGCAGGCGAACAAGTTGGCCGATGCCGGAAACCTGGCTTCCGCCCGACCGTTGTACGCGAGAGCGGAACAGGCTTTCACCCAATCGAATGACCGAAAGCAAGCGCTCTACGCCAAGTTCGGTCGGCTTCGAAGGGACGTCGAATCCGGTTCCTACGATGCATACTTGCGGGAGATCGACGTGGATCTGGCCACGCCTGAGGTGGTCGCTGATCCAGCACTGAGGCTTCGTGGGCTCTCCGTTCGCGCCTCCATCAACATGAACCTGAGCACCAGCGAGGCCAAACGCGACTGGCAGCAGATCGGCGCCATCGCTGACCAACTCGGCGAGGTTCGCTGGGCCAACAGAGCCGCGGGACAATTGGGCATCCTCGCTGGACTCGAAGGGGACTACGCCACCGCCCTGACCGCTTTGCTGGGGGCCATCAAGAAAGCTGCCGAGCAGAAGGACGTTGCGGCAGAAATCTACTTCAAAACCTACCTCGGCAATGGGCTTACGGCCAACAACCGTGCCGACCAGGCGATCAGCGTCTTCGATTCCGCGATTGACGCTGGGAAGCGGTCCCCGGAAACCGGTTTTCAGGTGCTTCCCGTGATCGGCAAGGTCCGGGCGCTTCGCGCCTTGAAGCGCGATGAAGAGGCTCAGAAGCTGATCGCTGACGCCCTTACCTTCGCCCGAGCGCAACAGATCCTCGGCGCACAGGCCGAACTGCTCGTTCAATCCGGGCTCTCTTGGGTCAACGTGAAGGATTACGCCGCCGCGGAGGCCGCCCTCAGGGAGGCCGTGCAAGTGGCCAGCGAAGCCTCTTTGCCACGGATGGTTGCTCAGGCGCAGTCGGGGCTTGTCGACTTGTACCAAGCAAACGGGGACTTGGCGGCGGCGGCGAAGGCCGCCGATGCGGCCGTGGATGCAGTGCATCGACCCGAAGAGATTTACAGCCTGCCCCAGCATCTGGCAAAGCAAGCCGAAATCAGATCCGCGAGCGGGCAGACGGAAGAGGCGGGCCGGCTCTACGCCGAGGCGGCCTCATTGATCGAGGGAATGCTTGTGAACATGCCGAGTTCGATGGCGAAGTCCTCGATGATCGCCGCCATGAGTCGCGTTTACACCGGCCACTTCCGACTTGCGATCGAACAGTCCAAGAGCTACCCCGATGCTTTCCGGATCGTTGAGCGTGCGCGGGGGAGAGGCCTTGCGGATTCCCTACGCTATGGAAAGCGGCGGGCCGAGGAGCCGCCGGTGCCGGCGGAGCTACGCATTGCCGCGATCCAGAGGGAAATTCGGCAGACGCGCTCGCCCTCCAAGATCAAGCAACTACTCCTCCAACTCGAGGATGCCGAGACCGAGTTGTCGGGAGTCGAGTCGCGCCGCAACCGTCAGAGCATCCGGGAAATGGCGCTACTCGGAAAAAGTGCTGTGGAACTCCCGGCATTCCAGGCTGGTTTGCGGCCCGGCGAGCTGGTTCTGGAATTCGTGCTTGACGAGCCGTCTTCCTATTGCATGGCGGTTCGCGACAAGGGAGTCACCGTTCACGTTCTCGATTCTCGGCGCAAGATCGAGGGTGCAGTGGACCAGATGTTGCGGTCGATTCGATCAAAGAAGGAAGATCGGAAGTCTTCCAGTTACCTCTTTTCAGAGTTGATTTCAAAGTGCCGGGGCGAGGGCGCTGAGTCGCTCGTCGTGATTCCTGATGGCAAACTGCACTTGTTACCATTCGGAGCGCTGGTGGGGACCGATGGGAAGTACCTCGTCCAGACGACCCGGGTGTTCACGTCGCCCTCGGCTACGGTCCTTCACGTCCTGCGCGATACCAAGCGCCTTCAGGCGTCCGGTCTGAACCCGATCCTTGCCTTGGGTTACACCTCCCGTCCAGATGGACCTTCCACCGGAAGTTCGAACCGAGGCGCTTTCGACCTCAGCAACGCGGCTCTCCAGCCACTGCCATTTGCGAAAGAAGAGGTCGTGGCAGCAGCGACCGCCGGGGGCACCGGCAGCGTGACGTTGACGGGTGAGGACGCCTCGGAAGCCAAACTGAAATCGGCTCCGCTGTCGAGGTTTCGAGTCCTGCACTTCGCTGCGCATGGGGTCGGCAGCGACATCTATCCAGAACGCGCCGGCATCGTGATGCGCCCTGGAAGCGCGTCGGAAGACGGACTCTGGCAGCCGCGCGAGATCCGACGTCAGGAATTGCGGGCCGACTTGGTCACGCTGTCCGCCTGCGAAACCGCGGTAGGGCGGTTGGAGGGGCAGGAAGGGGTTGCGAACCTTGCAAGGACTTTCATCTTGGCGGGCGCAAAGAGTGTTGTGGCCAGCCTCTGGATGGTCGACGACCGATCCACAGCCACGCTGATGAACAAGTTCTATAGCCACGCAACACAGGGGAAGAGTGTCGCTGTGGCGCTTTCCGATGCGCAAAGAGAGATGATTCAAGAGTTCGGCGAGAGCTTCTCTCCGTACTATTGGGCCGGTTTCCTGGTGATAGGTGATGGCACACGACAAATCAACTTCGGCGCCACCAAGACTGACAAGAGAGCAGCGAGCCAGCGTTTACGATAAGGCTTGTGGCAAGATCAGCAAGCTGTACTTCGACCCGGACTTCCGGGGCGTGGACTGGCGACGCCTCGTCGCTGAGAATCGCGAGGCTGTCATCAGCGAGACAGAGCCGGAACGCTTCGAGACGGCAGTGCACGACCTGGTTCGGCAGCTCGGCACGAGCCACACCGGATTCTTTCACGAGTCCGTGCGCCGGGTTCCGGCGCGGTTGGCAATCGGAGCCACCTGCGTGCGCGATCCATCTGATCCCGACCACTGGGTCATCCGAGATGTTCATCAGGGCGGACCGGCGGCAAAGGCAGGGATTCGGCCCTGTGACGTTTTGATGCGCATCAATGGGACCGCGTGTACTCCACCGACCCAAACCATGTTCCCGATGGGAACCACCGCGTCGATCCGGGTCAGACGCGACGGAACGGAGATCGAACTCGCAGTCGCTGTCCCCGCCCCCCGATCCAAGAAGCAGCCGCACGCCGAACCCGAGGCCGTGCTTTCCTCGCGAATGACAAGTAAAGTCGGCTACATCAAAGTGGCGGTTCTGCCCGGTCTGTTTGGAATCGATGTCTCTCGTCAGATGGACCGGGCCTTCGATGAACTTCGTGACTGCGATCGGTTGGTGCTGGACCTTCGTGGCCACCTGGGTGGAGGCCTGGCGGTCCTCCATCTGATGAGTCATCTCACCGCGGAACGGATTCCCGCTGGATTCACTCTGACGCGCCGGGGCGCCGAGGAGAAGAAGCAGAAGGACCAGCTGCCGCGACTGGACCGGTTGCCGAAACACAAGTTCTGGGGCCTTCTCTCAATGGCGATTCGCTACGGAGGGCGGGATTCTTCAATGGCCTTGGTCACCGAAGGACTGGGGCCGAAGAAGTGCCATGGCCGCATCGCGATCCTCATCAACGAGGGGACGATCAGCGCTGGAGAGATGGTCTGCGCGTTCGCGCGTGAACGCGGGCTAGCCACACTCGTAGGCACTACGACAGCCGGGCGATTGATCCCGGGCTCCGGCTTCAAGGTCGGCCACGGGTACATGGTCATCTTCCCCAAGGCTGCGTATGTGACGTGGGATGGCCAATCGTATGAGGGACGCGGGATCGCGCCGGACATTGAAGTTGCCTGGTCGTCCGAGTCCTTCCGGCAGGGAAGGGACAACCAGTTGGAGGCCGCGATTGAAGTCGTCAGCGAACTCTGACGTCGATCCAGGCCCAGTCAGCTCCAGGTCGTCGCACTCCGAAACGCAGCGGGCCGCTTGGCGCCTCCGTCAGGTCAACCTTGGCCTGTGCGGAGGTCTCACCAGCATTGACACGGGCATCTGTTGTGACTGAACGCGAGAAGTCCCCGTCCAAGTCCTGTACGGTGATCTCGTATGGCCCTGGCGGGCTCCCGACAGGCAGCAGAACTCGGAGGTTGAGCCGCTCGCGCGCCAAATCCCGCGTTCGTGGTCGTGTCTCGCCTTCACCACGTGAGCCCGAAAGGTCTCGCAGATCCAGGGTGGCGACCACCCATTGATCGGGCTTTGAAGCAGGCGTGGCGCGATCCGGCTGTGCCCGGGGTTGACTTTCAGTTTGTGCCCTCGATTCGGGCACCTGAGGCGGGACACCGCCTTTGGAAATGCCGGTCTGGCCGGGAGCCATGGAGAGGTTGCGGACCGTGAGAACGGCGAACACAAGCAGCAGCACGGCCGCCGTCGAGAGTGCGGCTATCTTCAAGCGATTTCGGCTTCTCATCTGTTCCCGACAGGCCACGTGCTTTCGAAAGCAGGGAGAGCATGAGGCGACATGCGAGATCAGTTCATCATTGCGAAGCAGGTCCTGGTCCTCATGGGCAAGCCTCTCGATGGCTTCGTCACTCGGACAGCCCACGCGGTCCGGGTTTGGGTACTCGTTCAGGCAGACGTCCTTGCACTTACGTACAAGCTCGTCCACTTCAACCTCAGTCAATGGCCTCTCAGGATCGGTCATCGGCGTCCGAATCCTTTCTCGGGAGCATCGTTGGCCACAACTTCTTCCCCTTCAGTCGCTTCAGCGCGGCATTGACTCCCTTCCGAAATTGAACCTCCGCGCTGTGAGCATCACTGTAGTCCAGCGCGCTAGCAATACGCTCCCACCTGTAATCGAGGCAGCGAAGCTCGAACATTCTCCGGGTCTTGTTGTCCATGCGAGCCTTGAGCTGCTCCACCAACACTCGAAACGTGGCCCGGTCTTCCGAGTCCTTCCATCGCGGTGGGTAGAGCCTCTCCAGGAGCGCCTGGTCCAACGGGACGAAGCGCTGCCGTTCCCTGAGTTCTCGTAGCGATTCTCGTTTGACCGCCGTGATGAGATATCTCTCCGGTGTCGCGACAGGACCGTTCCGTTCAAGCGCCCTGGAAGCCTGGTGAACAGCGATTTCAACGATCCGCGGGGCATCTTCGGCGCTGCCCAGAATGCCGACCACGATCTTTCGGGCGCGCGGCCACACCTGATGCGCTACCTCGATGAGCCGCTGGTCAACTACATTCCCGCGGTCGTCAGGGTTTCGGATCCATAGTTCCGCGCGTGGCTCGTCACAATCACTCATGGCGATCACCAGGAGTCGCGAACCGGAAGACCCCTAAAGAAGTAGGAGGTTTCCAGCGGGTCAAACCTCACCCAATGTTTCTATGCAGCCCGCCCACAGTTCGTTTCACCTTTACAGAGTCCCGACAAAATCGGTGAGATTCACTTTTCCACAGGCCTCTTATCTGTCAAGGAAGGGGCTTGCGATTCAATCCACCGGATCGGTGATTCCACTAAGCAACGGAGTACTCCGGAAAGGAGGCGCGCATGCAGGCAACGAATCCCGTCAACGGAGCAGCCGGAATTGGAGCCGAGGCGAACGGTGGCCGCGCCTCCAGTTGGCACAACGGTCGCGGTTGGACTTCAGCCGAGATCGAGGAACTGCTGAATCTCTCCTCTACACAGACGATTCGGACCATCGCCCGCAAACTCGGCCGTACGGAGAAGTCGGTCCGCCGCAAGCTCGAACAGTTGGGGCGGTCACAGGAACTTTTGACCGGGTTCAAGACGAAGGACCTCGCCCGCGACCTTCAGGTGAGCGTGCGCCAGGTTCGTCGATGGAGATCGCGGGGATACCTCGACTGCGTTGCCGGGAGGATCACCGAGGAGTCATTTGAGAAGTTCTGCCGCAACCACTCTGAGAAGATTCCTTACCGACAGTTGAGCCGGGAGATGCAGTTGTGGCTCGACGGCTATGGATATCCAGCAGGACATGGCCTCCGGGTCAACGAACTAGCATCGATGCTGCACGTCAGCCCGAAGACTGTCCGCCGGTGGATCAGCCTTGCGTGGCTGCAGGTCAAGCACAACCGCATCCCTGAAGAATATGTCGCGCGGCTATTTCGCCAACATCCAGAACTGGTTCGACTCGACGTCTTGTCCTCTGACACCCGCGATTGGTTGTCAAGGATTGAGCAGCCGGTTCCGTCCACAATTCGTGATTCCATCACACTGGAGTCACTCGCCGCAGCCGGGGTCTGAGAGTGAAGTGTACCCAGAAGGAACCAGGTTGGGCTGTATCGACTAAATCGCCTCGGTAGGGAGGGGGTCTGATTTGCCCAATGGGGAAATGAGCCCCGGCTGCAGCGCTTCGGCGAGAGCGGCTTCAATGCTGCAATCGCCGTCGGCACCTCGCTCTTTCGCTCTACGAGAGACCGGAGTGAAGTTCGGAAAATCGATTCTTGGATGCGGCCGTGGCAGGATCAGGAGCGGTGTAAAACCCCATTGGGGGAATGTGTCCCTTCACGCGGTGTGAGAGGAATGCCTTCTACCAAACCTTCTACCAGTTGCCACAGAAACCACCCCAAAGCAGGCTTAAGCAGGCCCAAACGAGATGACGTAAGTCTCTGAAGAATAAGAAAGAAGGTGAATCAGTATAGACGTGGCGTAGGTCTCATAACCCAAAGGTCGTAGGTTCAAATCCTACCCCCGCAACCAACAACCCTTCCCGTCCGGACCGGACACACACGCAATTCATCTATTTATCGGATACGTGATACCTTCGGGCCGAAGTGGCTTCCGAAGGGCCGAAACGGTTTTTCCTTCCAACCGATACAACCCAAATCAGGCTCAATGAAGCTGACGAGCTACATGCCGCCGTCGACTTCTCTGATACCGGCCCCTGGCAGAGAATCGCGCAGCCTCACTTCAAATACCGGTCCAGGAACTCAATCACCGTTCTCCAAGTCGGCTGATACGGTGTCGGATTCACTACCGAACAATCCTTGCCCGAAGTCGAACGCATCGTAGCCGCCTCCCGCAGCGCGTCGTCCGTCAGAAAGCCATTCCAGTTCCCATGTCCGGCCTTCGGCAGGCTGAGGAATATCGCTTCCTTGCACGCCTTATTCAATGCCATGTAGAACTGTTCGCCTTGATTGTGCGGCACCAGCGGATCCGAACCGCCGTGCAGGATCAGAATCGGCGGGTCGGGCGGCGTGATGTATGTCATCGGACTCGCCGCCTTCACCTTTTCCGGACACGTTTGGATCGCACAGCCCACCAGCCTCGACTCCGGCGAATTCTCGCTGTCATGGCACTGTGTTCCGGTGCACGGTCGAACCGCCCAGGCGTCCATCGTCACGAAGTTTGTCGGCGGATAGAACGCCACCGCCGCCTGCACGGCGCTCGAAACACCCGTCACGCCCACCGATCCTTCCATCTCCGGCGCGTCGCCGGTCACCGCGGTCATCGCCGAGGTCCATCCCCCGGAACTGTCGCCAACGATGCCGATGTGGGCAGGGTCGAGGTTGTACCGGGCCGCGTTCGCACGCAGCCACCGCACGGCAGCTTTGATGTCGTGCAGCTGCCCGGGGAACTTCACCTGGGAACTCGAACGGATCGAAACCCCTGCCACGGCGTACCCCGCCGGATTCAGCTGCGCCGCAAGCGCACCGCCGCTCCGTTTGCCGGTGTCCGCCATCCATGCGGAACCGGCGGTCCACAGGACCACGGGCACGGGCCGCGGCGCACCGGCGGGTAGGTACAGATCGAGCAGGTGGCCCTTGCCCGAAGCCGGGTCCGCCGGAGCATATTCGATATCGGCGTGCGTCGGTGCAACGCTCGGCAGTGCTCCTGCTCCAGGCTGACCTGTTGCTGGCTGTCCCGTCAGGCTGCCGCCCGCACCCAGTATCAAACTGAGAATCAACAGGTAAGTTCGTCGCATCACATTCTCCTAACGGGGACCGGTGGACGCTCTCGGCGTTTTATTTGCTCCATGGCAGCCTCTTCCGCCTCCCCGGTACGCACGCATTCTGTCACGAACGGCCCCGGGAGTGTTACCAGGCAAACTGGCTTAGTTTTCTGCCTCGAGCCATCGTCAGCGGCACCCGCATCACGTTGATTCGGTAGATCAATCGATCAGAGCCGCCTTTCTTCATTCGGCATCTATACTGAGAGAGGACTTAGCACTTAGCCCGCATGATGATCGAGCGCGCACACTCCAGAACCAGCCGGCCTTGGGAACGGCTCGCCGGGTGCGTACGCCTGCTGTGCTTCCTCCTGCTCACCTCGGCGCCCTCCTGGGCCTCGGGTTCCAGCTTCCATGATCCGGCCGGATGCCGCGACTCAGGCCTGGCTCATTTCCCCGGCACGTGCGCCAATGCTGATTTCGACGGCGACCGGCGCACGGACGAAGCCATCTCCACCAACCTTTCCGGCGTTGGGGGGCGGCTCACGTTCCGAGTTCAGTTGAGCCAGGGGCAGCCTTCCACCGAGTACGCCATGCCGCGGCTGCGCCCGGCGTATGCGCTCGCGACTCGCGACATCGACAGCGACGGCGATGTCGACGTCATCCTGATTGGCTTCCTGAATCAGCGGGTGGGCGTCTTCCTGAACGACGGTTCCGGCCACTTCGAGTTCGATGAGAGCGGCAGCTATCTGGCCCCCTCTGGTGTGGCTGAGACCTCCTGGTCCGCCAGCCGGCTTCCAGTCCTTCGCCTGCTTGCGTCTCTCTCCGATGAACGCATCCCGTCGGTGCGGGCGGAAGAATCCTGCTTCACCCCCTGTAGCCCGTGCCGGTCCCTCCCTTCCAGCGATCTCCCCTTGTCGGCCGTCGGCATCGCCGGCGTAGGCTGCATTCGCGCTCCCTGAGTCTCCCTCATCTATACTGCGCTGCCCGTGGACGTCGAGTGCATCAGTCCGCACCCGCGCCCGCTGTCTCTATGCGCGGCTGAGCAATCGGCGGAACACTCCGCCGCTTGCCTCTGGCCTGCCTGACGCACCCGCGTCAACGCCGGGCCCAGCCGCCTGGTGTGTTGGGAGAATCAGATGAATTCAACGAGATCCTCAATGGCTGCGCCTGCCGCGGCCGCCGGGTCTGCCGGCGCTAGACGAACCAGACATGTCCTCATCCATCCGCTCCTTTTGCTGCTGGGCCCGGCCTGCGTGTTCGCGCAACAGCCGCTGACCTGGCAGCAGGTGCAGGCGCGCTTTGAAGCCGCCAATCCGGTGTTGCAGGCCAGTGCCCTCGCCGTGGACGAATCGCGGGCGCAGGAGATCACCGCTTACCTCCGCCCTAACCCCACTTTTACCGCCACACTCGACCAGTTGGCGCCCTTCCCGGGTTCGAGCGGGCCCTATCGCCCACTCTCGAACGTGCTCCCCGCGTTGTCGTTGAGCTACCTGCACGAGCGCCAGCACAAGCGGGAGTTGCGGCGCGACAGCGCGATCGCAGCTACGGAGATCGCCGAATCGATGACCGAGGACCAACGGCGAGTGCTGCTATTCGGCCTTCGCGTGGCGTTTGTCCAGACCCTGCAGGCCAAATCGATCCGCGACCTGGCCCGCACCAACCTGGCGAATTGGGAGAACGTGCTGAGCATCAGCCAGACTCGCCTCAAGGCCGGCGACATCTCCGAAATCGATTACGGCCGCCTCCAGTTGCAGCGCGTTCAATACGAGACGGATTTGCAGGCTGCCGAAGTCAACCTGCGGACCGCCAAGATCCAGTTGCTCCAGTTGCTCAATGACCGGACTTCCGTGGAACAGTTTGACGTCACCGGGCTATTTGAGTCCGGCGAGAATCTCATCCCTCTGGAGGAGCTCCACAACCTCGCGCTGGAGAAGCGGCCCGATCTGCGCGCCGCGCTGCAGGCCGCCGACAAGGCCGTCACGGACCATCAGTTGGCCGTAGCGAACAGTTCCACGGATCCCACGTTCTCTTTCGACGTCGGCCGCAATCCGCCGATCCCTTCCTACATCGGCGCCAGCATCAACATCCCGCTGCGAATCTTCGACCGCAATCAGGGTGAGCGGCTGCGTACGGAGATCGACATCCGGCGCACCACGAGGCTGAAAGAGGCCGCGCGGGCCCAGGTATTCGCCGACGTCGACTCGTCCTACCAGTTGCTGGTCAGCAACCTGAAGCTGCTGCGCGACTACCGGACGAACTATCTTTCCGCGGCCGGACACGTCCGCGATACCGTCGCATTCGCCTTCCAGCGAGGCGGGGCGTCGCTGCTGGACTTCCTGAGCGCCCAGAGCGATTACCGCGCCATTCAACTCAACTACCTGAACCTGGTCGGCTCGTGGCTGACCGCTGCCGCACAGATGAATCTGGCCGTGGGCCAGGAGGTGATCCAGTGACCCGTACTCATTCCTGTCTGCTGATACTCGCCTGCGCCGCGGTGACGGCTGCGTGCACGACGAAAGTCCAGGCCGATCCGGGCGCGGAGGCCCCGCCGGAAGCCCGCGTCGAGCCGGCGCCCGACTCCTCCAGCGTGAAGGTGGCCCACCCTGAGCAGTTCGCCATTGCCCAGGCCCAACCCTACACAGCCACGCCCGAACTGGCAGTCACCGGTGTCGTTACGCCGGACATCAGCCGCAATGTGCCCGCCGTCTCCCTCGCCACCGGACGCGTCATCGAGATTCATGCCCGTCTCGGCGACGAGGTCACCAAAGGGCAACTCCTGCTGAAAGTCCGAAGCACGGATATCGCCTCCGCATTCAGCGACCATCGCAAGGCCGCGGTGAACGAGCAGCTCACCCGCTCTCAGCTGGAACGCGCGCGCATCCTCTATGAGAAGGGCGCCCTGGCCGCGAAAGATCTCGAGGTCGCCCAATCGGCGGAGAACAGCGCCAAGGTGGATGTTGAGACCGCTACTGAGCGTCTGCGCCTGCTGGGCGCCGATCCTGACAACCCGTCCGGCGTCGTCGACATCCTGGCGCCCGTCAGCGGGATCATCACAGACCAGCAGGTAACCGGCGGCGCAGGCGTCCAGGCCTTCTCCGGAACGAATCCATTCACCATCTCCGACATGTCGCGGGTCTGGATCCTGTGCGACGTCTACGAGAACAACCTCTCCGCCATCCGGCTGGGCGAAACCGCCGACATCACGCTGAATGCGTACCCGGACAAGGTGATCCGGGGCACCATCAGCAACATCGGCGCGGTGCTGGATCCCAATCTGCACACGGCCAAGGTTCGCGTGGAGGTCCCTAATCCCGGCCGGATGATGCGCGTCGGAATGTTCGTGACCGCCACGTTCCGCGGCCGGGCGAGCGAGCCCCGCGCCATGGTGCCCGCCACCGCCATCCTTCATCTGCACGACCGCGACTGGGTCTACGTTCCTGCGCCCGGCGGGCTCTTTCGCCGGGTTCCAGTGGTCGGCGGGAAAACGCTGCAGGGCGGCATGCAGGAAGTGCTGTCCGGACTCGCACCCGGCGACCGGCTCGTGGCGAGTGCCCTCGTGCTGCAGAACGCGGTGGACCAGCAATGATCCATCGCATCGTCGGTCTGGCCCTTCAGAAACGCGTCTTCACGCTGGCCATCGCCCTGGCATTGATCGTGTGGGGCGTGATCAGTTTCCGGGCGCTGCCCATCGAGGCCTATCCCGATGTGGCCAACAACTACGTCTCCGTCATTACCCAGTGGCCCGGACGCGCGGCCGAGGAGGTGGAACAGCAGGTTACCATCCCCGTCGAGACCGTCATGGCCGGCATTCCGCACCTGGAGCATCTCCGTTCCACCACTCTGTTTGGCCTCTCCAGCGTCATGATGATCTTCGACGACGAATCCGACAATGAAGCCAATCGCCAGATGGTGCTGGAACGTCTGGCCCAGTTCAGCCTGCCCCAGGGCTTGCAGCCCGTGATGGGCACGGACTGGAGCCCCGTCGGGCAGATCTACTTCTACCACCTCATTAGCACCAATCCGAAGTACGACGTGATGGAGCTGAAGGCCCTGCAGGACTGGACCCTTCTCAAGCAGTTCAAGTCCGTGCCCAACGTCGTCGACGTCTCGAGCCTGGGTGGCATGACCCGCGAATACCAGGTGCTGGTCGATCCCAACAAGCTCATCGCCTATGGCCTGACCCTGGCCCAGGTGGAACAGCAGCTCACCGGCAACAACCTCAACGCCGGCGGCAGCTTCATCCAGTCCGGCATGCAGCAGATCAATGTGCGCGCGGTGGGGTTGGTCAGCAACGTCCAGGACATCGAGGACACCGTAATCACCGCCCGGAACGGTACGGCCCTGCGTGTGAAAGACATCGCCCAGGTGCAGCAGGGAGCCCGCATTCGCCTGGGCCGCAACGGCAAGGCCATTCATCGCGAGGACGGCAGGATTCTCGACAACAACGACGTCGTTGAAGGCATCGTGCTGCTGCGCAAGGGGGCGGAAGGCGACGCAACTCTGCGTGCGCTCCACGAGAAAGTAAAGGAACTCAACGAGCGCATCCTGCCGCCCGGTGTGAAGGTGGTCCCCTTCCTGGACCGTAGCGATCTGGTCCACTTCACCTCGCACACGGTGGAACACAATCTGACCGAGGGCATGCTCCTGGTCTCCGTGATCCTGTTCCTCTTTCTCGGCAACATCCGCGGCGCCATCATCATCGCCCTGTGCATTCCGTTCTCCCTCATGTTCGCCTCCATCTGCCTCGACCTGCGCAAAATCCCCGCCAACCTGCTCTCGCTGGGCGCGTTGGACTTCGGCATGGTCGTGGATGGCGCCGTCGTGATGGTGGAAAACATCATCCGCCACCTGGGGCAGAAGGAAGAGGAAGGCCGCTATCTGACCGTGCCGCAGAAGATCAAGCAAGCGGTCCACGAGGTCCAGCGGCCCGTCTTCTACGCCATCACCATCATCATCACCGCATATCTGCCCATCTTCACCCTGCAGCGGGTGGAAGGCCGCCTCTTCCGGCCCATGGCCTGGACGGTCTCCTTTGCGCTTCTGGGCGCGCTGGTCTTCTCAATGTTCATCGCGCCGGTTGTCGCGAGCTTCGTATTTCGCAATGGGGCCCGCGAGTGGCACAATCCTGTCGTCGAATTCCTGCTGCGGCACTACCGTGTGGCCGTGAACTGGGCCGTCCATCACGTATGGGCGATCATCGGAGCCTCCTTGCTGGGCATCGCAGCCACGGTGGCCATCGTCCTCAGTGGCGCCGTCGGGTCGGAGTTCCTGCCCCATCTCGACGAAGGCGCCATCTGGGTGCGCGGTACGCTGGCGCCCAGCACCGGACCGGATGAGAGCATCCGGCTCGCCAACCAGGCCCGCATCCTGTTGGCTGCTTTCCCCGAAGTCAACGTCGCCACCAGCCAGGTGGGCCGTGCCGATGACGGCACCGACACAACCGGCTTCTTCAACACCGAGTACTTCGTCGATCTCAAACCCCGCGAGCGCTGGCGGCCCGTCTTCCACCAGGACAAAGATCAGTTGATCGCCGCCATGAACCACGAGCTCACAAAAATCCCCGGGGTCGTCTGGAACTTCTCCCAGCCCATCTCCGACAACATGGAAGAGGCCGTCAGCGGCGTCAAAGGGCAACTCGCCGTGAAGATCTACGGCGACGACCTCAAAACCCTGGAAGAGAAGGCCAACGCGGTGGTCGACACCATGCGCGGCGTAAACGGCGTTGCCGACCTGGCCGTCTTTCGCGTCATCGGTCAGCCCAACCTGAACATCTCCATCGACCGAGCCCGGGCTGGCCGGTATCAACTCAACGTCGCTGACGTTCAGGATGCGGTCCAGACCGCGGTCGGCGGCACCGCCGTCACTCAGGTGCTGAAGGGCGAACAGCGTTTTGATCTGGTGCTGCGCTATCAGGAGCCCTTTCGCCGCACGCAGGAGGCGATCGCGAATATCCGTCTGCTGGCCCCGTCCGGCGAACGCGTCTCATTGGCCCAGTTGTGCAATATCCAGGTGCAGGACGGCGCTTCCCAGATCTACAGAGAGGGCTTCCAGCGCTACATCGCAGTGAAGTACAGTGTGCGCGGCCGCGACCTCGGCAGCACCGTGGAAGAAGCCATGAGCAAGGTGGACCGTCAGGTGAAACTGCCGCCGGGCTACAAATACACCTGGGCCGGTGAATATGAAAGCCAGAAGCGATCCCAGGCGCGGCTCATGCTGATTGTGCCGCTCACCATCTTCCTCATCTTCATGATTCTCTACAGTGTCTTCAGTTCGTCCAAATGGGCGAGCCTGATCCTGATGAATCTCCTCATCGCCCCCTCCGGCGGTGTGTTGGCCCTGCTCCTCACCGGAACCTACTTCAGCGTCTCCTCGGGCGTCGGCTTCCTGGCCCTCTTCGGAGCCTCGGTCCAGGTCGGCGTCATCATGGTGGAATACATCAACCAGTTGCGGGCGCGCGGCATGACCATCGTCGAAGCCACGGTCGAGGGTGCCGTACGCCGTCTGCGGCCCATCATGATGACCATGCTGGTGGCGACACTCGGACTGCTGCCCGCCGCCACCTCCCACGCCATCGGGTCCGACTCGCAGCGCCCGTTCGCCATCGTCATCGTCGGCGGCCTGGTGGCGAATCTGCTGGTGGCCATCTTCGTCCTTCCCGCCCTCTATGTGTTCTGGGCGCGCCCGGCTGACCGCCTGCCCGAGCCAGACGATGAACCGAATGAAGCCTAGACGAAAGGGAGAATCCAGCCATGAATAAAGAGGACGTCAAAGCTCGCATCATCGATACGGGCATCATTCCAGCCATACGCACGCCGGCTGCGGACGATGCCCTGTTTGCCATCGAGGCCGTCTCGCATGCCGGCATCGGCATCGTGGAACTCACGATGACCATTCCCGGAGCTCTCCCGCTGCTCACCCGCGTCGTCCGTGACCACCCTGACCTGGTCGTCGGCGCCGGCACAGTGGTCGACGCCGGACTCGCCCGGCAATGTCTCGACGCCGGAGCCGCCTTCCTCACCAGCACCGGCCTGGAAATGGATACGCTCGAATTCGCGCTCCGCAATCAGGTCGTCGCCATGCCCGGAGCCCTCACGCCCACGGAAGTCATCTCCGCCTGGAAAGCCGGAGCCGATTTCGTCAAGGTCTTCCCCTGTTCCCTGGCCGGTGGCCCCGCTTACCTGCGCGCCTTGACCGCCCCGCTCCCCCTCGTGCCACTCATCGCTTCCGGCGGAGTGAACCAGCAGACCGCCGGAGACTACATCCTCGCCGGCGCCACCGCACTCGGGATCGGGGGCAACCTGATGCCGCGCGAAGCCGTCGAGTGCCGCAACGCGCAATGGATCGCGGAACTGGCCCGCCGCTTCCTGCGGATGGTAGCGGAAGCCCGAGCCCGCCGGCATCAGAAGTGATCCAAGCGGCCGGCGCATTCCGGCCCCCGGTTTCCCAACTTCGCCGGCTGCGGCTTTTAACCCGCATTACGGGGCTTGAAACGCCTCCCTCTGCCGTGCTTGATACAATTAATTCGATCCTCAACGCCGGATTAATTGGACCTCGGAGGCGCGGATCGCAAGTAAGGTCTATGAAATTTCAGCCGGAAATTCTGCGGAGTTGCACTACTCAGTCCGCGCTCGTTGTGACGCTCCTGGCCGCTCCCTGTCGTGCGTATGACGACCCCTGCCGCGTCTCCGCCCCCGACGCCCACCTCCACACCTCGGCCGACGGAGGCACCGCGGAAGTGCCGCTGGTCTCACAGGGGAAAGACTGCAAATTCGATTCCAAATATGCGCTTTCCTGGGTGAACGTCTCCATCCTGCCGCCTGGCACAACGGGGGCTCCGTACGTGATGCGCTACCACGTGGCCCAGAACCATACGCCAACACCGCGCACCGTCGCCCTGCGCCTGGGCGATCGTGATTTCGAGTTCTCACAGGCGCCCGGCCAGCCGCGCCTGGCCGTGGGACCCGGCCGCCTGGTCTTCCCCGTCAAGGCCGGCGAACCCGTTGACGCAAAGAAACTCCTCACCATCTGGAGCGAGGATGCCCCCGTCACGCCGCGCGTCCAGGTTCGCGCGGAAGACCGAATCTGGCTGTCCGTCGAGCCTACCTCCAACCCGCGCAAGTTTGAGGTTCGCGTCCGGCTGTCCATCGCCTCGCCCCAGCCGCGCAACGGAGTGCTTATCGTCTCGGCCGATTCTTCCGCAAACGGCCCCATCCGCGTGCCCGTCGAAGTGACCGCCACCGGCCAGCCGTAACGAACTGCCCTTCGTCCAGGCGGCCCTCCCCCTTCCGGTCAATTTTCCTGTTGACCACCTACAGGGAACTCGCTTACAGTTCCCTGTAGGTGGCCAAATGGAAAACCGGCAGCCCGCGAAATCCGAGGTTCTGCAAGGGACTCTCATCCTCCTCGTCCTCCGTACCCTGCTGGCGCTTGGCCCCCTCCATGGCTACGGGCTTGCCCGCCGCATCGAACAGATCAGCAACGACCTCCTGCAACTGAACCAGGGCACGCTGTACCCGGCCCTGCTCCGCATGGAACAGGAAGGCTGGATCTCCTCCGAGTGGGGCGCCTCCGAGAAGAACCGGAAGGCTAAGTTCTACACCATCACTCCAGCCGGCCGCCGCAGACTCGAGAAAGAAACCGGCGATTGGCGCCGCATGTCTTCCACAATCGAAGCTTTCCTTTCCTTCGACCCGGCATCCCTCGGCGGAGACCCCGAATGAGCCTTTTCCATGCGCTGCCGGCCCGCTTCCTCGCTCTCTTCCGCCGCAAGCGGCTCGACCGTGAGCTCGACGAGGAACTCCGCTTTCATCTCGAAATGCTGATCGACGACAACATCCGCGCCGGTATGTCGCCCAAACAAGCCCACTTCGCGGCACTGCGCGCCCTGGGCCCGCTGGAGCCGATGAAGGAACACTATCGCGACCGGCGCGCGTTCGCCGCCCTCGAATCCTTCATCCTGGACCTGCGCTACGCCCTGCGCACCCTCCGCAGGACTCCCGGCTACACGCTTACCGCGCTCACCGTGCTGGCGCTGGCCATCGGCGCCAATACCGCCATGTTCAGCGTTCTGAACACGGTCCTGTTCCGCCCGCTGCCGTACCGCGCGCCCGGCCAGCTTGCCATGCTCTGGAGCGAGCTCCCCACCCAGAGCCTCCGCGAGGGCCGCACCGCCTACCTCAACATCGAGCAGTGGCGCGCCCAGAGCCGCACGTTCTCGGACATGGCCTTCTTTGATCCGGCCACCGCCACCATCACCCGGTCTGGCCAGTCCGAGTACATCCGCCTCGTCCTGGTCTCCCCCAATTACTTCCCGCTCATGGGCATCACCCCGAAGCTCGGACGGCTCCTCACGGCGGAAGACGCCGGCCAGCGCCAGCGGCTCGCCGTCATCAGCTACAGCTTCTGGCAATCCCACTTTGCGGGCCAGTCCGGCGCCATTGGAGCCAGTGTTAACCTGGACGGCCAGCCCACCCGCATCTGCGGTGTCCTCGATCCTGCCTTTCAACTCGGGGAAGGCGATCCGGATATCTGGCTGCCTCACACTCTTTCCCGCGATTGGGACAGCCAGCGCGCCGCCCGCGGCATGGGGTCCTGGCTCGTGGTCGGACGCCTCCAGCCCCAGGCGACTCTGGCACAGGCGCAGGCTGAGATGAACACCATTGCTGCCCGCCTGGACCGTGCCTGGCCCTCCGCCGCGGGCAGCCCTGGCGTCAGCGTCGTCCCACTCGCTCAACAACTGACGGGCCCGCGCGCCCGCCTCACCCTTTGGTGGCTGGCCTCCGCTGTCTTTCTGGTCCTGCTCATCGCGGCCATCAATGTCGCTGGACTCTCCCTCGCCCGCGGAGCCGCCCGCGCCAGGGAACTCTCCGTCCGCGCTGCCCTCGGTGCCAGCCGCTTCCGCCTCGCCCGTCAACTGCTCGCCGAAAGCCTTGCTCTCTCTTCCCTGGCCGCCTTGCTGGGACTCTTATTGGCCCATGCCGCCATCCGCCTGGTTGTGGCCGTCCAGCCTGCTGAACTCGTGCGGCTGCAGGAGGCCCGCCTCGATCTCCGCGCCTTCGCCTGTGCTCTCGTCCTTTGTCTTTCCACTGGATTGCTCACCGGACTTGCGCCCGCGTTTACACTCACCCGGCGCTCCGGGCAACCCTCCGCCCGGCAGGGCGGCCGCGGCATCGCCGGAGGATTCCAGGCCCGGCAACTCCGCCGGGGGCTCGTTGTCGCGCAGTTCTCCTTGGCGCTCATCCTCCTCACGTCCTCCGGACTCCTCCTCCGCAGCCTGTGGTCCGTCCAGAATGTCGACCTGGGCTTCCAGCCGCAGCGCATCCTCTCGCTCAGTCTCGCCAGCGCCCCTACTGCCTCGTCCGTCCAGCGAGCCGCCTTCTACGCCAGGTTGCTCGATGAGGTCGGGGCTCTCCCCTCGGTCCAAAGCGCCGGGATTGTCTCCAACCTCTTCATTGGCTCGATGCCGGAGCAGACCCTCACCCTCGAACGAAGCACGCAATCCGTCGCCGGGCGGCTGCGCTTCCGCAGCGACGAAGTCTCGCCGGGCCTCTTCCGGACGCTGGGCGTCCCGCTGTTGCGTGGCCGCTTTTTCACCGCCGGCGATGGACCCGGGGCCCCTCGCGTCGCCATCGTCAATGAGGTGATGGCCCGCCGCCTCTGGCCGGGCCAGGATCCCATCGGAGCCCGCTGCAAACTGGGTCCCGCCGAATCGCCTGCACCGTGGATCACCATCGTCGGTGTGGTCGGCACCATGCGCCGTCAGGGGCTGGAAACCGAACCTGGAGCCCAGATGTTCGAGCCCATCGCCCAGAACCCGTCCCGTCTCTCCAACCTCATTGTCCGTACCGCCCTCAGCGACCCGCGGCCGCTGGTGCCCTCCATCCGCGCCGCTGTCAGCGCGATCGATCCTCAGTCGCCCGTCTACGGCGTCACGACGCTGGAGGACAACCTCGACCGCTACCTCGCCCCGCGCCGCTTCCAGGCCTGGGTGTTGATCGGTTTCTCCGCCGCGGCCCTTCTCATCGCCGCGATTGGGATCTATGGCCTCATTCAATACACCACCACCGCCCGCACCCACGAATTTGGCATCCGCCTGGCCCTCGGCGCCTTGCCCGACGGGATCTTCCGCATGACGATTGCGGAAGGCTTGAAGCTCTCCTTTGCCGGCCTGGCCATCGGGCTTGTTGGGTCAGCCTGGGTGGCGAGGGCGGGCGCAAGCCTCCTCTACGGGGTCTCGGCGACAGATCCCGCCACGTTTCTCGCGGTCACCCTGCTTCTCACGGTGGTAGCCGCGGTGGCCTGTTACGGTCCCGCCCGCAAGGCACGCCAGGTGGATCCGGTCGCGGCCCTCCGTCAGGATTAGGCCTTCGGGCGCCGCCGCGCCCCGCCGCCCAATCCGCCCAGATCGATAATCACCGCCAGCAGCAGCCAAAGCAGATTGATACCTTCCGTCGGCATCTTGTTGTTGATCTCCCACGCATACACGATTGTGGTGAGAGGCAGGAAAAAGAATCCCAGCAGCGGCAGCAGCAGACCGCCATGGAACGCGCGTTCCAGGTAGGTCGAAAAGAAGAACATCAAGGCGAGAGTGATGCGGGGGAACGCAAGAACGATGATGAGTAGAAGGCAAGGCATAGTCAGTCTCCAACCGGACACGGAAAGCCCGCAACGTCTGTTTCCATCATAGCTTGCGGGTGCCGGGGATTCGCCCTGCCGCCGCTGCGGCCTTAGCGCTGCGCCCTTTGGAACACGAAGAAGAAGACCGCCAGGCTCAAGGCGGCCAGCAGCAGGATACCCGATTTGACAAACTCCACGGCTGACACGGCGCCGCCCAGCACGCCGGAAAGATCGCGGATAAAGACAGCCAGCGCCAGAAAGGTCGCCAGCGCTGTTCCGATCAAGGCGAAGACAGCGGCGCTTTTTACGGTCATCGCGAAATAATACGCGGCCCCTTCGCCCTGGTCAAGACAAAACAAATTCTTCGTAACTTGTTCGTCGATCGTTCCCCTTTACTTCATCACGGACAAGTAGTCCGCCCAGGGCCCCACTTCCGGCTTGAGGCGCCGCGCCATCACGCGGCTCACCTGCACCAGGTGGGCCATGTCGTGCGCTGTCCACGTTGCCAGCAACTGCCGCAGCGTCACCGGGCCCAGCGCCGGATGTGTGCCCATCAGCGTCAGTTGCGACGGCTTCAGCTCCAGTTCGCGCAACTTGTCAAGATTAGTTCTCCGCAGGTCCGCGAATTCGTCCAGCAGTTCACTCAGCAGCCGTTCCTGCGGCTGTTTCAACTGTGCCTCGCGGTCGAGCGGATCGAAGGGCCGCGTCGGCCCATGCTCCAGAATGATCATGGCCCGGGGCATCCAGTCGGTCTTTTCGCAGTGGATCAGGTGGCCGAGTACAACATAGGGGCTCCAGGTTCCGGGACCCTCCGTGGCCTCCGTCCAGCCTGCCGGCAAACCCCGCAGCAGTGCATTCAGTGTCTCGGGCGTCCGCGACAGTACGGCTACACACTCATCCAGGAAATCAGCGTTCATTCCACCATTTTAGGTGTCAGCCCGCCGCCGCCATGTTCCGGACGGTCTCGAGATGCGGAGCCAGCAACTCCGCCCGATCCACCTGTCCATACCGCAGCCTCACCGTCCCATCCGCCAGCACGACCCGAATCCGGGTCACCCCAAGATTCGCGAAGAAGGTCCGCAGCCAGGGCTCCAGATAGTTCTTCGAAGCTTCCGCCGAACCCGCTCCATACTGCCGCCCGGCCGCCAGGATCAATGTCACTCGCTTTGCGCCCAGAGTGCCCCTCGGACCCTCGGGCGTCACCACAATCGTCTCTCCGAACCGCACCACCTGGTCCACCCACAACTTGAAGCTCGAACTTGGACCCCAGTTGTGCATCGGCATCCCGATCACATACTCATCCGCCGCCAGCAGTTCCTGCGTCAGTTCCGTCGACAGCGTGAGAACACGCTCCTGCTCCGCGGTCCGCACTTCCCTGGGTGTCAGGTTTGCCGTGATCCACTCCGCATCGATTACCGGTATCTCCATCGCTGTCAGATCGCGGGAGGTCACCGTCCCTGTGGGGTGCGCGGCCCGCCAGCGCTTCACGAACTCGTGCGTCAACTGACGCGAGACGGACTCCTGCCCCATCGGGCTGGAGTCGATGTGCAGCAGAACTGGTTTTCCGTTTTCCATGTCATCAGAATATTCAACCGTTTGGTTGATTGTCAACCTATCGGTTGAATGATTACAATGGAAAAGTTGAAGGAGACCCCATGACCCGGACCGCCAGCCACGACAGGAGTCTGGATCTCATCTTTGGCGCGGTGGCCGACGCGACGCGCCGCTCCATGCTTGATCGCCTGCGCTCGGGAGCCCTCACCATCTCCGAACTGGCCCAGCCCTACGACATGAGCCTGAACGCCGTCTCGAAGCATGTAAAGACCCTCGAGCGCGCCGGCCTCATCCGCCGCAGCATCCAGGGCCGGGAACACTCCTGCCGCCTGGATATGGCCCGCTTCGACGAAGCGGTCACGTGGATGAGTTACTACTCGGAATTCTGGAGCACACGCCTGGAGGCCCTCGAAACGCACCTCAAGTCAAAGCGCGGCCGGGGGGCGAAATGAACGGTCAGACCGTAACCGTGCGGCGCAACATCCAGGCCTCTTGCGAGGAGGTCTTCGACGCCTGGCTGGACGCCGATGGCATGCGCTTCTGGATGTGCCCAGGACCTGTAACGAGCTGCGAAGCCGTCCTGGAACCCCATGTCGGCGGGCGCTTCCAGATCGTCATGCTCGCGCCTCAGGCGAGGTTCGTCAACACAGGGGAGTTTCTGGTGCTCGACCGGCCCTCGAAACTCCAGTTCACGTGGATCTCTTCCCGCTGGGGGCGCCAGGAGACACTGGTCACGGTGGAGCTTCATGCCCGCGCCGCTGGCTGTGAACTGGTCCTTACCCACGAACGCTTCCCTGTCACGCACTCGACGGCCCAGCTCACCACGGGCTGGAATGACATGCTGCAGAAGCTTCAGCTGCGGCTCGAAGTCCAGTCCGGGTCCTGACTCTCTCTCGCCGGCGCGCGACCCCGGCTACTGGAGAAACTCCACAATCCGGCGGCAGACGAGATCCGCCTGCGCTACGTGCAGGTCGTGCCCGGCCCCGGGAATCACCTCGGAGGTCATCATTGGAGCCACACGCCGCATCCGCCGCACCGCCTTCTCCGCCGGATAGATCGTCTCGTGTTCTCCCACCAGGAAGAGCGTCGGCACCTTCAGGCCGAGCCACTCTGCATCCTTCACCACCGGAGGAATCGGGGTCTTCCTGGGCTGCATGAAGTTCATGTTGTAGAACAGTTCCGCCTTCGTCTCCTGCATCCAGTTCGGATCCACCCGGGCCGCGTCGGCGAACATCCAGTCCGCCAGTTTGGGCAGGTACCTCCGGCTGGAGACCAGGACCAGCACCATCCGCACCGCGAACTCCACATTCAGCCGGTAGACCGTCGCGCCCGGGGCCAGCAGCACCGCCTTCCTGACGCGGTCCGGGTGACGCAATGCATACTGTGCCGTCAGTGCGCCGCCATAGGACAGCCCCATCAGGTTGAGCTTGTATCGCAGGTCCAGCCCGGTCACCAGTTCATCCAGCCAGAGGAGCAGATCGTCCAGGCTCTGAAACGGCTGGCGGCAGGTGCTGCGGCCGAGTTCGCCAACCTGGTCCACGGCATACGTCCGCAGTCCTTGCGAGAGCGCCTGGATGTCCCTGGTCCACATCAGTGAGGTCGCCCCCGCGCCAGGGAGCAGCAGCAAGGGCGGCGCCTCCGCCGGGCCGTTGATCCTCACAAAGGTGGAGCCATGCGTGGTAGGCACCATCCGGGTCTCAGACGGAATGGGCCATTGCTTCGCGGCAACTGCATTGTAATGGGCCAGGTACTCTTCCTTCATCGCCTCGGATCGATAAGGGTAGTAGTCGGGGACGTTCATCTCTTCTCTCCCGGATCCACGGCGCCGGCAGCGAATGCGCTCCTCGCCGGTCCCGGAAGAAGTCGCCGCCGGCTCATACTGACGCCTCGCGTCGAATCCGAACCCATCAGGAAAGTACACACAACTCAGCAGGCCGCAGGCGCGCCCGGCCGGGACCAGGCGGAGACAATCGCTCCTGGGCGCTCTTCAACGTCAGGCTTTTAGACGCTGGAGCATGGGCGAAGTTCCGCCGATCTGCGCTTGCCCGGCCCAAAACAGAAGACCCCGCCCGGAGGGCAGGGTCTCGCGCGAAACGAAGCGGGCCGGATTCTGGCTCCTCTACATGGTCAGCAGGCGTTTCGTCACCGCCGATTGCCCCGACAGCGCCTTCCGCGCCAGGCTCAGGGCCAGCACCGGGAAGTAGTTCCGATACAGGGTGTATTGCAGGTAGAACACGTTGGGGAACCCTGTGCCCGTGGCCAGGTTCTCATCCCAGGTGCCGTCGGCCTTCTGCGTCTGGATGAGATACTCCAGACCCTTCCGCACCTGCTCGAAGTGGCCCTCGCCCGCCGCAAGCAGCCCGATGACCGCCCAGGCGGTCTGCGACGGGGTGCTGGGCGCGGCCACGAAGTGATCTTCCACGTAGCTCGCACAACTCTCGCCCCAGCCGCCATCGGCGTTTTGGACTGCGGCCAGCCAGCGAGCGGCTTTCTTGATCGCGTCTCCGGTGCCCTCGGCCTGGGCGTTGCGCAGGCCGCGAATCGCCAGGAACGCGCCGTAAATGTAGTCGACGCCCCAACGTCCGTACCAACTGCCGTTCCGCTCCTGCGTCTTCAGCAGGTACTCCACGCCGCGGTGGATCGCCGGATTGTCGCAGCTGTACCCGCGACGGGTCAGCGCTTCCAGCACGCGGCCCGTAATGTCCGGGCACGTCGGATCCAGCATCGCGTTGTGATCGGCAAAGGGAACCCGGTTCAGCAATTGCCAGTCGTTGTCGACGTCAAATGCCGCCCAACCCCCATCGCGCGACTGCATGCCGAACAGCCAGTTCACCGCACGCCGCGTGCAGCGTTCCTGCGCCTCGGGGTCGGAACCTCGCGCGTGCATCAGCGCCAGCAGCACCATCGCCGTATCGTCGATGTCTGGATACTGTTCGTTGGCGAACTCAAAGGCCCACCCGGATGGCTCCAGGTCCGGCCGCTTGACGGACCAGTCGCCCTTGCGCCGGACTTCGCGCGCAATCAGCCAGTCGGCCGCCTTGCTCATGCGCTCCGGCGGTGCCTCGCCCATTTCGCCCAGCGCGAACGTGGCGATGGCCGTATCCCACACCGGCGAGAAACAGGGCTGGAAATAGAACTGGCTACCGCGCTGTGTCATCAGCGCGTCAAACTGTGCCAGCGCGTCTTTGAGGTCCGGATGGTCGCTGGGGTAACCCAGCGCATCCAGGGCCATGATCAGGTACATCATCGACGGATAGATCGCGCCCAGGCCATCGCAATACCGCGTATGGTCCAGCATCCACTTCTCCGCCGCGCGGATTGCCGCGTTCTTGACCTTTGTGTTGCCCCGGTCCTGCCAGATCTTCAGGCCGCGGTCGATGCCCGAAAACAACAGCGACAGCTTGTCCTTGCGCGGCAGTTTGTAGCTCTTGCCCGGCGCTTCCAGTTCCACCAGGTCGAAACCCGGGGGCACCGGCCGCGTACCGCCACGCGCCTGCACGATCGACAGCGGCACCACGATGGCCCGCGTCCACGACGACATCTCGTACAGCACGCCGCCCGGCAGCAGCACGAGTTCAGGTGGGATCGTGGGCACATGCTGACGCGGGAACAGCCCGAACAGGCTCAGGTTGATCTTGACGTAACTGTTGGCGCTTTGGATGCCGCCCAACCGCAGGATGCAGTTGCGCGCGTTCACCATCGCCTCGCTCTCCGCGGCGACTCCGGCCAACTTCAATGCTGTATATGCCTTGACGCTTGCGCTGACGTCGGCCGGGCCGCTGGGGTAGATGTTGAACCCGCCATTGGGCAGCTGGCGTTCCAGGATCGATTGGGCCGCTTTGGAGATCGTCTCCCGGTTGGGCGGATTCCAGCCGTTCTCATCCGGAGGATGCAGCCACAATTGCAGAAGAATATAGTCAGATTCCAGAGTTGTGTCGGCCAGCAGATCGCCGCACCAATAGCCCTCCGGCTTCTGCAGGTCGAGCAAAGCACCTTGCGCGTGCAGCAGAGCCGTGGTGCACGCCTCAGCCAGCGCCGGCCGGTGCGCTGAGATCGTCGCAAGCGACTTGCGGCCAGCGCGCCGGCTTACACTTTCAAACCAGGCGGATTCCATTCGAGCGGTTCTCCACGTTACCAGATCTCTTTCTATTTTCTTAAATTACAGGGCTTCGGAACAACAGGATTGCTGATAATTCACCGCCTGCCGCGTAAACTCCTCATTTGGGTGAGAATCGGTTTAGAATCAGGCGCTTGTGCACTACAGGCTGGTCTCCAGCCGCGATCCTGCTATCCTGAGAGGAGGTGTCTTCCCCGCTCAACATACATCTGGAGCACTACGACGGGCCCATGGACCTGCTGCTGGACCTCATCCGCAGGCAGCAGATCAATATCTACGACATCCCCATCGCGAAGATTACACAGCAGTATCTTGACTACGTGCAGAAGGCTGCCGCCCTGGATATCGAGCTCAGCGCCGAGTTCGTCTATATGGCCGCCACGCTCATCCACATCAAGTCGAAAATGCTGCTGCCGCGGGATCCGGAGCTCGACAAGATCGATCCGCAGGAAGACCCCCGTAAAGAACTGGTCGACCGCCTGCTGGAGTACGAGCGCTTCCGCTCCGCCGCCGCCATGTTGCAGGAAAAGCGCATGATCGAGGAAGCCATCTGGTCGAATCCGCAGATCCAGAACTTCGTCAATGAGGACGAAGGTCCGGGCCTGGCGGTGACACTGTTCGACCTGGTGAAGACCTTTGAGCAGGTGCTCGAGCGGGCCAAGCACCGGCCGCTTTATGAAGTAAACAAAGAGGAAGTGTCGGTGCCCGACATGATCCTCTTCCTCAAGAACAGCTTGCGGATGCTGCCTTCCGGCAAGACCATGGCGCTGGTGCCGCTTTTTGAGCAGCAGCGCTCGCGCCGCGCTATGATCTGTCTGTTCCTGGCCGTGCTGGAGATGGTGAAGCAGCAGGCGATCAAGCTCACGCAGTCTGAGAGCTTCGGCGAGATTCACGTCAAGCGCGACACGGGCTTCGATGAGATGCAGGTGACGGAAGAGTCGATCCTGCGCATCGAAGAAGAATACAAGAGTTAAGCCCCATGGAAGAGAAAGACCTCCCCTCCGCCGAGCTGGCGGAACAGCAGCAGGAGCCTGCACAACAACCCGAACCGGAGCCTGAGACCGCGGCCGCCGAGCCGGAAGAGGTTGAGGCCGAGATCCAGCCGGGGGACGAGTTTGAGCCCGTCGCTCAGTCCGACGACGATCAACCGGTGCCCGAAAGCATTTCGGCTGAACAACTTCTGGGCGATCAGCAGCAGCCCCAGCCGGCCTCCGACAGCCAGGCAGCCGAGCTCAAGGCCGTGCTGGAAGCGATCGTTTACGTCCTGAATGAGCCAATGCCGGCCGCCCAGATTGCTGCCGCGCTCGACCGCCCATTGGAAGAAGTCGAGCCGGTTCTTCGACTTCTGGCTGAAGAAACGAGCCGCGCCGAACGCGGTATCTTCATCCGCGAGGTAGCCGGCGGCTACCAGATGGCCACCAAGCCCGAGCACCACGAAGTTCTTCGTAGCTTCGTGAAGAACCTGAAGCAGCCCCTGAAGCTGTCGCAGGCCGCCCTGGAGACCCTGGCCGTTATCGCCTACAAGCAGCCGATCACGATGCCCGAGATCCTCGAGATCCGCGGCGTTCAGGGCGGCGGGGTCATCAAGACCTTGCTCGACCGCAAGATCATTACGACCGCCGGCCGCAAGAACGTCATCGGGAAGCCGATTCTTTACAAGACCACCAAGGAATTCCTGACGCAGTTTGGACTCAAGGATTTGAATGAGTTACCGAGCCTGAAGGAGTTCGAGGACATCCGCCGGCAGTCGCTGGCCGACGAGGAAATCGGAAATCCCGATCAGCCCAGTCTGCCTGAGCAACCGGTCGAACCCGAGCCGCCCGTAGCCGAGAAACCCGAAGGCGAAGAAGAGGCGCCTCAGACAGAAAATGGCTGAAGAACGTCTTCAGAAGATCCTGGCGCAGGCAGGGATTGCCAGCCGCCGCAAAGCCGAGCAGATTATCGTCGAAGGCCGTGTCACGGTTAACGGCAAGACCATCATAGAGTTAGGCTCCAAAGCCGACCTCGAAAAAGATCACATCAAAGTCGATGGAACGCTGCTGCGCAAGCCGAAGCACGACGTCTACATTGCTTTGAACAAGCCGCGCGAAGTGGTCACTACACTCAGCGATCCGGAAGGCCGCCGTACCGTCAAGCACCTGCTAAAGGGTGTCAAGGAAAGGGTTTTTCCGGTTGGAAGGCTCGACTACCTGAGCGAAGGATTGTTGCTGCTGACGACGGACGGCGAGTTCGCCAACAAGCTGACGTCGCCCGCAAGCCACGTCGAGAAGATCTATCTTGTGAAAACAAACGGGATCCTCTCGGCCGAACAGGAAGAGCAGTTCCGCAACGGCATCCCGATCCACGGGCGCCGCACGGCTCCAGCCAAGCTGAAGATGATCAAGCACAACGTAAATCCGTGGTACGAAGTGCGGCTCACCGAAGGCCGGCAGAACCAGATCCGCATTATGTTCAAGAGCTTAGGCCGGCTGGTGGAGAAGCTGAAGCGCGTCCAGATCGGATTCCTGAAACTGGGCTCGATCAAACCTGGCGAATACCGGCACCTCGATCACGATGAGGTGGAGCGTTTCCGCAAGGTCCTGCATCTCAACGACTGACTTGCCACCCGAACTGGAAATACTCAAGACCTGTAAGACGATCGCCGTTGTCGGATTATCGTCGAACAAGTTCCGGCCGAGCTACGAAGTCGCGGCCTACATGCAAAAGGCCGGGTATCGGATTATTCCTATCAATCCGAACGAGACAGAGGTTCTCGGCGAGAAGGCGTATCCGATACTTGACGGAATCAAGGAAGTAGTTGACTTAGTCAACATTTTTCGGCGTTCAGAAGCCGTGCCGGAAGCCGTCGATGCCGCCATCAGAATCGGCGCGAAAGCCGTCTGGATGCAGCTTGGCGTGATGCATGAAGAGGCAGCCCAAAAAGCCAGAGACGCCGGGCTCCTGGTTGTACAGGATCGTTGTCTCCTGATTGAGCACCGCCGATTCCGGATCGAACTGGAAAGTTAGAACGGGATGTCGTCGTCGATCCCCGCGTTCCACGCCGACTCCGAGTCAGCCGGTTCGCTGCCCGGGTTCTTGCGTTCGCGGACGAAGTTGATGTCGGCCCACTTGCGAGCTGGGTCGGTCTTCTTCTGAATCCGGATCTCACGGTCGATCATTTCGTTCATGCGTTCCTGCACTTCCGACAAGCGGGTGAGGTGCAGGCCGAGCCGCTCCAGGTCCTGCTTCAGAAACGGCACCGTCTTCTGCGTAATCACCCGCATCTTGGTGACGCAGCGGCCCTGGTTTGACGGGCCGAGAATCCGCAGGCGCCACACCAGCATGGGATTACCTGTTGTCTGCGTGCGGCTGAGCGTGGCGTCTTCCACCCGGGCGTCATAGTAGCCGTCGGGGACTTCGTCGTAGTTGGTTCGGGCGGCGGGCTCCGTTCTCTCGGAGCGGCCATAGGCGGAGTCGAACTGTCGCAGGTCCACCGGCCTGGTGTCTGAATTGGATCTTGGATTCACGGTTTCTACCGGCCTCGCAACCTAGTAGTGGACCTTCAGAGCCAAAGTTCTCGTTGATATAATACGCGCGGGTACCCTCATATGCCGCTCTCCTCCGCGCAGACCGACCTTGCTTTCAAGGCCCTAGACTCCTTTGCCATCGAACTGCCCTCGTGGGGCTTCGCCAACACGGGCACTCGCTTCGGCAAGTTCATCCAGCCTGGGGCGGCCACGAGCACGGCCGAGAAGATCGCCGATGCGGGCATCGTGCATCAGGTGACCGGGTGCTGCCCGAGTGTGGCGGTGCACGTCCTGTGGGATTTTCCGAACGGCAAGGCCGATGTTCCGGCCGTGATGAAAGTTGCGGCGGAGCATGGCGTCCGGATTGGCGCGATCAATCCGAACGTGTTCCAGGACCAGTGCTACAAGAACGGTTCGCTGGGCAACCCCGACCCCGAGGTGCGCAAGACGGCGTTGTCACACATCCTGGATTCGGTGGAGATCCAGAACGCGAGCGGGTCGCGCGACCTCTCGCTGTGGTTCGCGGATGGCACGAATTTTCCCGGCACGGGCTCGATCCGCGCGCGCAAGGACTGGTTCACAGAGGGCCTGAAGACCGTGCATTCCGCGCTGAGCGGCGACCAGCGCATGCTGGTGGAGTATAAGCCCTTTGAGCCCGCTTTCTATCACACAGACATCGCCGACTGGGGCATGTCGTACATCCTGTCGAAGCACTGCGGACCGCGCGCCAAGGTGCTGGTGGATACGGGCCACCACTACCAGGCCGTCAACATCGAACAGATCGCGGCCTGGCTGTTGAGCGAGGACATGCTGGGCGGGTTCCACTTCAACGACCGGCGCTATGCAGACGATGACCTCACGCTGGGCTCGATCGATCCGTACCAGGTATTCCGGATCTTCTACGAGATCTGCTTCTACACCTGGGAACGCGGTGCGGCGCCGGATCTGGCTTACATGGTGGACCAGAGCCACAACCTGAAGAACAAGATTGAAGAGACGATCCAGACGGCGTGTACGGCGCAGGAACTGTTCCTGAAGGCGGCCCTGATCGACTTCGGCAAACTGGCGGCGCACCAACAGAAGGCTGACCTCATTGACTCGGAAGAATGCCTGCGCGAGGCGTTCTTCACCGACGTGCGGCCGGTGCTGCGCGAGTGGCGGAAGTCGAAGGGGCTGGCCGAGAATCCGATGGAAGCATTCCGGGCCAGCGGGTACCTGGAGCGGGCCGAGAAGGAACGCGGCCCACGCAACATGGGCGCGATCTCGAGCTACGCCTGATCCGGGCACTCAATTTGATCTGGATTGGACCCACGACGCTGCCGACGCGGCGGCGTGGGTCTTTCTGACTTCGCTGTACCGCGGTTTCAGACGATGGATTTGATGATCTTGGCCGGGAGCATGAAGATGGCTCCCACGAAGGCGAAGACGCCCGTCAATACGATGCCGACCAGGCGGAAGGGCAGCATGAGGACCCAGATGATTGGATAGACAACCAGGGCGATCAGCGCCAGCGGCCAGCACAGTACGGCGAGAATACAGAAGAGCAGGAACTTGATCATTTCCGTGTCACTCCCTCACAGCTAATGTTACGAGGGCGAAGCCGGCGTTGTTCCGTCGATCGGGCGCGCTCTGGCCAAACGATGGGCCGGCTGCGGATGCACTCCTGGTGGTGTACGGCATTGGATATACTGCTGGTCGATTGCCATGAATTCGCCTACCCTCCCCACTTCCGAATACGACACGGTGGAACTGCGTACAGGCCGGCTGCACAAGATCCGCAGATCGGAGGCTCGGACCCTCGGCGAGGAAGACCGGATGGTCCAGGTGGTGAAGTGCTACTGCCGCACCCATGATGTGGTGACGGCGGCGGACGCCGAGCAGCAGCGGCGGCCCACGTTCGTCTTCCCGATCATGTTCTTCGCGAACCTGGTGGGCCTGATCGGGAAGGAACTGGAAGGGCGCATCTACTCGGATTCAGTGAGGCGGCGCGTGATGTTCTACCTCGATCTCAAGGAACATGCCGGCTTTCAACTGGAGGAGGGCGACCGGGATCTGCACAGTCCGTGGTACGACGACAGCGTGCTGAAAGAGTAGGGTCTTATTTCCGGCCGCCGGCTTTGGCCGGGATGGTGGCCACGGCTTCGACTTCCAGCATGTAGCCCTCGCGGAACAGGGCGGCGACTCCGACCAATGTGCTGGCCGGCGGGTGCTCCTTATTGACGTAGCGATCCCGGACTTCCCGGATGATGGGCAGGTACTCGGGTTTGAGGTCGCGGATGTACCAATTGAGCTTGACGACATCCTGGAAGGTGGCTCCGGCGGCGGCGAGATTGGCCTTGATGTTTTCGAAGACCTGCTGAGCCTGCGCCTTGATGTCATCCTTGCCCACCAGTTGCCCGGCGGAGTCGTTGGCAACCTGTCCGGCGAGGAAGATGAGCTTGCCGGGGTTTGCGACGACAACGTGGCTGTAGCCGGTGGCAGGGGCAACCGTTGGGGCTTTAGGGAACTCTGTCTGTGCCTGGAGGATACCGCTGGCGGCAAGGAAGAGGAGTGCTCGAGTTGGAAAGCGCATCCCTCCACGATAGCGGGCCGGCGTGGGAAACCTGTAAAATCAGCGCCCACCATAGCCGACGCCCTATACTAATAGATTAATGGTCCGAGTCCGATTCGCCCCTTCACCCACCGGGTACCTCCACATTGGGAGCGCCCGTACTTTTATTTTCAATTGGCTCTTCGCTCGTAAACAGAAGGGCACGATGATCCTGCGCATCGACGACACCGACGTCGAGCGCAACACCCAAGCCTCGCTCGATTCCATCTTCGACGGGCTGAACTGGCTGGGTCTCGGTTGGGACGAGTTCTACCGGCAAAGCGAACGCGGTGAGCTCTATGCCAAAGCGGCCTGGGCCATCTTCGACAAGGACCTGGCCTACAGGGATTTCACCCCGATGAGTGCCGGCGGAGAGGACAAATCCGGCGACGCGAAGGCTGCCTGGCTGTGCAATCCGGGCATGCGCGAGCTTTCGCGGGCGGAGTCGGACCGCCGCGCCAATGCCGGAGAGCCGTTTGTCCTGCGCTTCCGGGTGCCGCGAGAGCCGGAGCGCACGATCACATTCACGGATCTGGTGTACGGCGAGCAATCCAAGTCGACGGCCGACATCGAGGATTTCGCGCTGCTGCGGTCGAATGGCGGAGTGACTTACCACCATGCCTCCTGCGTCGACGATGCGGACCTGAGGATCAGCCACATCGTGCGCGGGCAGGACCACCTTTCGAACACGTTCAAGCACATTCTGATTTTCGAAGCCCTGGGCGTCGAAGCGCCGCGCTTTGCGCACCTGCCGCTGCTGACCGCTCCGGACGGGGCGAAGCTCTCCAAGCGCAAACACGGGCCGGTGGTCTCCGTGACCACCTATCGCGACGCCGGCTTCCTGCCGCAGAGCTACATCAACTTCCTCTGCCTGCTGGGTTGGAACCCGAAGGACAACCGCGAAAAGATGTCAATCGACGAGCTGGTCGAGGCTTTCACGTTCGACGGCGTCAATCGCGCCAATGCGGTGGTCAACTTCAGCGAGGAGGACCCGATCGACCCGAAGGCGTTGTGGCTCAACTCGCAGCACATCTATGCCTTGAGCGTGCCGGAGCTGGCTGCTGCCATCGCTCCGGTCTTCACGGCCGCCGGGTATCAGTTCGACGAAGCCAAACTGCTGAAGATCACGCCGCTGATCCAGGAGCGCATCAAGACCCTGAACGACGCGGTGGGCGCGGCCGATTTCTTCTTTGTCGACGAGCTCGCACCGTATGACCCGGCTGAACTGACGCCCCAGAAGGGCGATGCCGCGATGGCGCTGCGGGTGCTCGAAGCGGGGCGCACGGCCCTGGAGACCGCGGAGTTCAATCATGACGGGCTGGATTCCGTGTTGCGCGCGCAGGCCGCGGCGCTTGGGGTGAAAGCGGGCCAGATGTTTCAGCCGATCCGGGTGGCCGTTTGCGGCCGCAAGGTGGCGCCGCCGCTCTTCGAGACGCTCGAAGTGCTCGGCCGGGAGACTTGTCTCAAGCGGATCGATCAGGCAGTACTGAAGTTGAAGTAAGAAGGAACGAACACAAGCACCATGCCCAACGACGACTCAGCAGGGAACAAACCGGTGAACGGGAACGAAGGCGCCCCTGAAGCGCAGCCGCGCCCGTCGAACTTCATCCGAGACATCATTCTGAAAGACATTGCCAGCGGCAAGCACGATGGCCGTGTCCAGACGAGGTTCCCCCCTGAGCCCAATGGCTATCTGCACATCGGCCACGCCAAGTCGATCTGCCTGAACTTCGGCCTGGCGGCCGAGTTCAATGGCAAGTGCAACCTGCGCTTCGACGACACCAATCCCTGCAAGGAAGAGGTGGAATACGTCGATTCGATTATCGAGGATGTCCGCTGGATGGGTTTTCAGCCGGACGGGATCTACTACGCGTCCGATTACTTCGGACAGCTGCACGCCTGGGCGATTGAGCTGATCAAGGCGGGCAAGGCGTATGTATGCGACCTGACGGCGGAAGAGGTCCGGAAGTACCGCGGCACGCTCTCCGAGCCCGGCACGGAGAGTCCCTATCGGAACCGGTCAGTCGAGGAGAATCTGGACCTGTTCGAGCGCATGGGCAAAGGTGAGTTTCCGGATGGAACCCGCACCCTGCGATCGAAGATCGACATGGCCTCGCCCAACCTGAACATGCGGGATCCGGTCATGTACCGCATTCTCCATGCGGACCACCACCGGACGGGGGATGCGTGGTGCATCTACCCGATGTACGACTTCACGCACGGGCAGTCCGATTCCATTGAGAAGATCACGCATTCGATCTGCACGCTGGAATTTGAAGACCACCGGCCGTTGTACGACTGGTACATCGACAACCTGGGCATCTTCCCGCCGCAACAGATCGAGTTTGACCGGCTGAACCTGACGTACACGCTGCTGAGCAAGCGGAAGCTGCTGGCGCTGGTGCAGAACAAGGTGGTTTCGGGTTGGGACGATCCGCGCATGCCCACGCTGAGCGGCATCCGGCGCCGCGGGTACACGCCGGAGGCGATGCGCACGTTCTGCTCGCGGATTGGTGTGTCGAAGACCAACGGCACGATCGAGCTAGGGCTGCTGGAGCACGCGGTGCGTGAGGACCTGAACAAGCGGGCGGCGCGCGTGATGGCTGTCCTGAAACCGATCAAGGTGGTCATCGACAACTACCCCGAGGGGCAGGTGGAGGAGATGGACGCCGTCAACAACCCCGAGGACGAATCGATGGGCACGCGCAAGGTGCCGTTCTCGCGGGAAATTTACATTGAGCAGGATGACTTCCGGGAAGTGCCCCCCAAGGGGTACTACCGCCTCTCGCCTGGTAAAGAAGTAAGACTTCGTTACGCCTATCTAATCACGTGCACGAGCGTCTTAAAGAACCAAGCTGGAGAAGTGGTGGAAGTGCATTGCTCGTATGATCCCGCGACCCGCGGCGGCAACACCCCGGACGGGCGCAAAGTGAAGTCCACCATACATTGGGTCTCCGCCCCTCACGCAATCAGCGCTGAAGTGCGGATGTACGAGAATCTCTTCAGCAAAGAAGACCCGAACGACGTCGCCGAGGGGAAGGATTGGATGGACAATCTCAATCCCCACTCCCTCGAAGTTGTCACAGGCGGCAAACTCGAGCCCAGCCTGTCAGACGCCGCGCCGGGGACCCGCTATCAGTTCGAACGCCTGGGCTATTTCTGTGTCGATCCGGACAGCAAGCCCGGCAGCCTCGTGTTCAACCGGACCGTCGGACTGCGCGATACGTGGGCCAAGATCGAGAAAGCCCAGAAAGAGAAGGGCTCCTAGTCAGGAAGACGGAAGGCTTCAATTAAGATGATCATCCTGGGTATCGGGGGCATCCTGAAGGACGCCGCATGTGCCGTCCTTGTGGACGGTGAGTTAGTAGCCGCGATTGAGGAGCCGAAGGTTTCTCCGCACGGCCCACAGAGCGGAATTCCCATTCACGCAGCCATGACGGCGCTGCGCCTGGCCGGCGTGGAACCTGCCGACGTGCAGACCGTGGCGCTGGCCCGTCCCTTTGCCGAGAACAACGGGCGCCACCACCTGCACGTGGAATTGCGGGAGCTGTTCCCTTCGGCGCGGATTGTCACGGTGGAGCACCACCAGGCCCATGCGTCGTCGGCGTACTTCGCTTCGCCGTTCGAATATGCAAGCGTGCTGACACTGGACCGTTCCGGCGATTTCCGCTGCGGATCGCGCTGGCGGGCGGCGGGCAATCAACTGCACCTCGAGAAAGAGATCTCATATCCCGACTCGCTTGGTGATCTTTATAGCCGGGTGACCGATCTGCTGGGCTTCCAGCCCGGGGCGGACGAGCACAAGGTGCAGTGGCTTTCGACGGCGGGAACCCCGGACCTGGCCGCCCTGTTCCGCAGCATCCTGGTGCAGGACGGGATCGGATTGCGGGTGGATCGAAGCTGGTTTGACAACGACAGGTTGAACAGCGGGGGCTTCAGCGCACGATTTTACATGGCGCTGGGACTGGAAGACGGTGCCGAAATTCCGGCAGAACTGCGGCCCCGCATCGCCGCGGGTTTGCAGGCGGCGATTGAGCGCCTGGTGGTGGAAATGGCTGGGGAAGGCGAGAACCTCTGCCTGGCCGGAGGTCTTGCGCTGAACGCCCTGCTGGTGGCGGCGCTGGAGCGGAGCGGTCATTGGAAGAACGTCTTCGTGCAGCCGGCGGCTGGGAACAGCGGTACGGCGATTGGCGCGGCCTATCATGCATGGCATGTGGTGCACGGCCGCGATCACCGTTCGCCGATGACGACGCTGGCGCTGGGACCGAGCTTCACTTCCGAAGAGATCAAGAAGGTCATCGAAAACTGTAAACTCGGCTTCCGTTACCTGCTCACGACGGATGAGGTGTTGGAGGCCGCTGTTACACAGTTAGCGGCGGATAAGATTGTTGCCTGGATGCAGGGGCGGATGGAGTTCGGGCCTCGGGCTTTGGGGCACCGGTCGATCCTGGCGTCACCCCTGAATCCCTATTCGACCGAGAATCTGAACGTCTTCATCAAGCACCGCGAGCCGTTCCGGAAGTTTGCGGCGTCAGTGCCAGTGGAGTTGGCTTCCGAGTACTTCGAGGTCGGCCGCAATGCGCGGTTCCTGGCCACGGTGGGCCGGGTGCGCGATGCGCATCGGAAGACGTTTGAGAGTGCGGTGCTGGGGGATGGGCTGGTGCGTGTCCACACGGTGGATGCGCAGGAGAATCCGATCTTCCACAAACTGCTGCTGTCGTGGGGCCGCAAGACCGGGTTGCCGGTGCTCTACAACACTTCGTTCAATCTGTTCGGCGATCCCCTGGTGTGTACGCCAAGGGATGCCGTGCGGAGTTTCTACTCGTCAGGGATCGACGCCTTGCTGGTGGGCAACTTCCTGCTGGAGAAGTGACCTAGCCCAGAGGGTAAGGCCGCGGGACCATCAGCGTACGGTTCCAGCGGGTCTTCGAGAAGAAGTGGGTGGCCAGGTCGATGAGATGGTCGAGCGAGATGATGTTGGGGTCGGCCAGCGCTTCCGTGGTCGCGTCATACGACCAGAAGATGATGGCCGGCTTACCGACGATGTTGGCTCGCGGGACGAAGCCCCAGTACCGGGAGTCGAGCGAATTGTCGCGATTGTCACCCATGGCGAAGTAGCAGTTCGGCGGCACGACGATCTCGCCATCCTTCAGGTTCTCGGAGAGCATCTTCACGGCGCCGGCTTCCAGCCGCATGTTCGGCTCACTGGGGAAGTTGTCGCGGTAGGAGTCCAGGTAGTTCATTTTGTGAACGACGTAGGGCTCGTTCATCTTCCTGCCGTTGAGGACCAGTTCCTTGTTGATGAGCTTGATGTGGTCGCCGGGCACGCCGATGACGCGCTTGATGTAGTTCTGGCGGGGGTCCACCGGCCACTTGAAGACGATGATGTCGCCGCGCTTGATGGGGGTGTAGGGCAGCAGGTATTTGCTGATGGCGCCGGGCGGTGAGAAGGCCAGCTTGTCGACGAACATGTGGTCGCCGATGAGGACGGTATCTTCCATCGAACCCGTGGGGACGACGAAGGCCTGCAGGATGGTGGTGGTGCCGAAGAGGAGCAGGATGATGGTAACCGTCCACTCGGAGACGAACGACCGCACCTGTTCGGGAAAGTCGGGTTTCACCTTCTGGAGCTTCGAGGAATCCTGCTGCTGGGGGAGGGCTTCGGTGCCGCTGGGCTTCTTTACTTTTTGCTTCATCGTCTCAGTTCTTTAGATCATAGCCGCGGATCAGCATGAACGTGCGCTTCCAACGTGTCTTCGTAAAGAAGTGACGAGCAAGATCCAATAAATGTTCGATATCCACGCCGGAATTGACAAGCCTCTCAGTGGGCGCATCGTAGGACCAGTAGACGAGAAGGGGTTTTCCGATGATGTTGGCGCGGGGGACAAAGCCCCAGTAGCGCGAATCGAGGGAGGAGTCGCGGTTATCGCCCATGGCGAAGTAAGAGTCGGGCGGGACGACGACCTCGCCGTTGACGACGCTCTTGTCCAGCATTTCCAGGGCCCGGTCGTCGACGCGGGTGTTGGGGTCGGTAGGGAAGTTGTCGCGGTAGGAGTCGATGAAGTCGGTCTTGTTGAACTTGTAGGGCTCGTCGACGGGCTTGCCGTTGAGGATCAGTTGTTTATTGATCAGTTTGATGTGGTCGCCGGGTACGCCGATGACGCGCTTCACGAAGGTCTGGCGGATGTCGACGGGGTAGCGGAAGACAATGATGTCGCCGCGTTTGACCGGGGTGTAGGGCAGGATGTATTTACTGATGGTACCGGACGGGGCGAAGGCGAGCTTGTCGACGAGTAAGTGGTCGCCAATCAGGAGGTTATCCTCCATTGAGCCGGTGGGGATGACAAAGGCCTGGATGAGGGCGGTGGTGCCGAAGAGTAGCAGCAGGATGGTGACGGCCCACTCGGCGATAGCGCCACGAGGCTGTTCACCGGGATGATGCTCCTCGGGCCTTGCATCCGCCTCTGACGGATCAAACAGTTGTGGGCTTTCCGGATCGGACTGGACATCCGCCGACAGATTGTCGTCCTGCACTCTATTGATTGTACCGGATCCCGGTTACTTGGCGGCCTGAGCCGGTTGGGCGGCGTCGAGGATGCGTGTTTCCAGAGACTCGGCCACGCTGATGCGATCTCTCGGGAAGACTTCGAGGCGAAACTTCACGTTATTGGTCGCATTCCGATAGAGGACTCCGCCGCGGCTGAGGTCTTCCTGTTTCAGTTCGACAGTCTTACTGTTGTCCCCGTCCTGGATATAGAGCAAACCGCGTTTGGCGTTGCGGAAGGCGATGGTGTCGGTATTCCACTTCAGGTGGAGGTTTTCGCCGAACTGGACGAGGGTGAGGTCGAGCAGATAAGGGTCGGTGGCGGCATCGGGCGCCTTTTGGCTCTTGTAGCTGAGGGCGATCTGGAAGCCGAGGACCACGCCGAGCAACAGGAAGATGAAGGACAAGGGGATCCAGATCCAGCCGCTGCGGTATTTGGAGCGGGGCAGGGGATCGGGCAGAGCCTGGTCGTAGGCTGTCTGGTGCCGCGGGCCGGTGGGCAGGGTGCTGAGATCCACAGCGGGGAGGTTGGAGGGCGCGACGGGCTCCGGTTGAACTGGATCAACGGTTTCCTCGGTGAGGCTGTAGCCGGTGGCGGCGGTTTCCAGTTCAGGATCGGCGACGTCGAGGCCGCGGGGCCGGCGGGCGGGTTTGCCGCCACCGAGTTCCTTCCGGCGGAAGGGGAAGGTCTGCTGGGCGGGTTCTGACGGAAACTGGCCGCTCTCGCGGTAGAAGAAGGTCGCCTCGCTGGCGCGGGTGGCGTACGGCTTCACCAGCAGGCAGATGGCGGTCTGCATGGGGAAGCGGGTTTCCAGCAGGCTGAGATCCTCAGGGGCCAACTGAATGTGGTCCCGGGTGTTGCTGCGGTAGAAGCCCACCACGTAAAGGCGTCTGTCCGGGGCTGGGGTCCATTTGGCGAGGGCCTCGTCGAGGCCGCGCAGATCCGATTCGGAGAGGATGAAGGACGGGCCGCGCATGTGCTCACACGCGATGGGGACGAAATCCTCGATCCGCACAATGGTGTGTTCGCCGGATTCGGCCGAGCCGAGCAGGATGCCGCCGACTTCCGCGCCACGGCGCGGCACGGCGCCGAAGCCGCGCATAATCTCGAAGCCCAGACGGTCGATGAGGTCGAAGTCCAGGTAGATCGACAACGGCTTGCCTGGAATTTCATAAAGATACGCAGTGCCCGCAGGCTTGTCGGACTCCGCGACGGAGGAAATCTGATGCTTTAGATCCATGAGGCTCGTCGCGGTAGACCCGCCTTCCGAGCGGTGGCCTTGCGACTGGCTATCCGCTTTATCGTATGGGGCCCTACCAGATAACTCAAGCATAAATCATCCTTTTCCCCTATCGGCAGCGGGGGGCTTTTCCTTGAGGCATACTAGGCAAGTAGTTAAGGGAAGTCAGCTTATGGCCGGAGTCCTATACATTGTCGCCACCCCGATCGGGAACCTGTCGGACATGACTTACCGGGCTGTGGAGACCCTGAAGACGGTGGACCACATCGCCTGCGAGGATACGCGGCAGACCCGGAAGCTATTGGATCACTTCGGCATAGCGGCCCATCCGTTGAGCTATCACGAGCACAATGAGGCGGAGCGGACGGTGGATCTGCTGCAGCGGCTGGAGGGCGGGGCGTCGATCGCGCTGGTGTCGGACGCGGGGACTCCACTGATTTCGGATCCCGGCTATCGCATTGTAAACGCAGCGGCTGAGCGAGGGATCCGGGTGGTGCCGATCCCGGGCGTGTCGGCGCTGGTCACGGCGCTCTCCGCTGCCGGGTTGCCTACCGACTCCTTCCGGTTCTGCGGTTTCTTTCCCCGAAAGTCAGGCGAACGCCGGAGGCTGCTGGAGGGGCTGCTTACCGAGGAAACGACGCTGGCGTTCTATGAGGCGCCGCACCGGATTCTGGAGTCGCTGCAGGATGTCGAAGAAGTGATGGGCGATCCGCCGGTGGTGGCGGCGCGGGAATTGACGAAGCTGCACGAAGAGTTTTTGCGGGGGCCGGCGTCGGTGGTGCGGGCAACGCTGGCGGCTCGGGATTCGGTGAAGGGTGAGTTCACGGTGCTGGTGGGCAAGTCAGAGAAGAAGCCGCAGACGGATGAGAGTGTCCAGGATGCAGTGAAGCGGATGGAGGCGGCGGGGCTGCCCAGGATGGATGCGATTAAGGCGGTGGCTCGGGAGCGCGGGTTGGGCAAGCGGGACGTCTACAAGATTCTGGAGCAGGGTTGAGTTTTTCGTAGCGCCGCATGGTCTTGAGGCTGGCGAGAGCCGCTGCATCGGCCGGATTCGCGCTGCAGGCCCTCGAGGTCCAGTGGGGAGATGCCGGGTTGGGGGTATTGAGGCAGGTAGGTGTCCCAGACTGCAACGAGGCGTGCGGGCTCATGGAAGGGCAAGGGCTTGAGCAAGGTGACGTGGACGACGCTGAAGATCGCCGTGTTCGCGCCGATGCCGAAGGCGAGCGTGAATACGACGACAGCGGTGAAGCCCGGCGCGCGGCCAAGTGTGCGGAGCACCTAGCGAAGCTCCTGCGAAAGATCGCCCATGGGTGCTTCCCGATGATCTGAGTGGACGGGGCAACCCTGATTTCGTTACGGCAGGCTGAAAACGACGAGAGTGTTGTCGAGCTTGCCGAGGCTGGATTCGTGGCCTCCCGCGGCCACAGCGACGAACTGTTTGCCGCCGGTCTGGTAAGTCATCGGGACGGCCCGGGAGCTGGCGGGGAGCTGGCCGCGCCAGAGTTCCTTGCCGGTCTCGATGTCATAGGCCTTGAGGAAGGGATCCAGGGTGGCTCCGAGGAAGACGAGCCCTCCGGCGGTGGCGATGGGTCCGCCGAGAAGGATGGAGCCGAACTTGGCGGCGACGGTCTCGGGCATGCCGGGGAAAGCGCCGACGGGGACCTGCCACTTGAGGGCTCCGGTGGAGGCGTCGATGGCGGCCAGGGTGCCCCATGGCGGAGGCGTGCAGGGGACACCACTGGGGGCGCGCAGCAGGATGCGGGACATGGCGTAGGGGGCGCCTTTCTGCTCGGTGATCTCGGCTCCGATGCGGTTGGTGCTACGCGCCTGTTTGAAGTCCGCGGAGGGGATCAGCTTGATGACAGCGGCGAGGTTGTTGATGGGAACGATGAGGGTGTTGTGATCACGATCCCAGGCCAAGCCGCCCCACTGCATGCCGCCGACGTTGCCGGGAATGACGAGGGACCCCTGCAGGCTGGGGGGCGTGAAGATGCCCTCGTTGCGGAGGGCGGCGATCTGGTCGCGACACCATGTTTTGTCGGTCTCGTTCAGGCCGAAGGCTTCGTCGGCCGGGAGGCTCTGGCGGGTCCAGGGCTTGGGCATGAGCGGCACGGGCTGGGTGGGCGAGGACTGCTCGCCGGGTATGTCACTGGCGGGGACTTTGCGCTCCTCGACGTCGAAGAGCGGGGCGCCGGTAGTACGGTCGAGGAGGAAGAGGTGGCCGGTCTTGGAGCCGAAGGCGACGGCGGGAATCTTCTGCCCGCGGCGCTGGAAGGTAAAGAGGGTGGGCTGGTTGGCGACGTCATAGTCCCAGATGTCGTGATGGACGGTCTGGAAGCCCCAGACGCGTTTGCCGGTGGTGGCGTCGAGGGCGACGACGGAGTTGGCGTCGCGATTGTCGCCGGGGCGGAGTCCGCCGTAGTAGTCGGGGCTGGAACTGCCGGTGGGAATGAAGACGAGGTTGCGCTTGGGGTCGGTAGATAGGATGGACCAGGCGTTGGCGGCTCCCGTATTGGCGGTGTCGATGGGGTGCCAGGTCCACTTGAGGTCGCCGGTGCGGGCGTCGAAGGCCCGGACCTCGCCGGAGACGCTTTTGGCGCGGTGGTTATCAGCGATGGCGGAGCCTACGATGACCAGGCCGTTGATGACAGCCGGCGGAGAGGTTTCTTCATACTCGCCTTTGTATTCGGGGCCGCGTTTGAGGCCAGCCTCCAGATTGATCACGCCTTTGTCGGCGAAGCCGGCGCAGGGGGCTCCGGTGGCGGCGTCGAGGGCCGTGAGGCGGGCGTCGATGCTGGCGAAGAAGATGCGCTGGCGGCAGGGGGTTCCGGCCTTGGCCTTGGGGTCGGCCCAGAAAGTGACGCCGCGGTTGGCGAAGTCGCCGTAGTCGCCCGGGACGATTTTGGCGTCGTAGGACCACTTCTGTTTGCCGGTGGCGGCGTCCAGCGCGAAGACGTGTCCGTAGGGCGTGCCGATGTACATGACGCCGTCGATGACGATGGGGGTGGCTTCGAAGGCGGGGCCTTTGCCATGGCCGGGCAACGGCGTAACAGGTTCGCCGGTGGAGAAGGTCCAGGCGACCTTGAGGGTGGCCACGTTGCCTCGGTGGATCTGTTTCAGCGGGGAGTATTTCGATCCACCATCGTCTCCGCCGTAGACGGGCCAGTTGGTGTCGCCGGCGGAAAGGATTGAGCACACAATTAGGGCGGCCCAGCGCCAGTGGGTAGACATGAACGCAGTGTCGCAGGTTCGATGGGGAGGCTCAACGGCGGCGGACAGCCTCTGTGGTTGCGACCACTGCTTCCCCGCCGGTGATCAGGAGCGCACTTGCGGCCATCGCCGTTGCTCCGGCCTAGAGCGCAAGCTTGCCTTCGTACATCATGTCTTTCAGTTTGAACTTGCGCCTGATGGAGAGCTCACCTAGTTTGGTGGCGAACTCGACTTCCTTGTCTTCGAGTTCGATGAGGTGGGTTCGCGGGAAGCTGAAGTTGAACGCGAACGAGTTGGTTTGCGAGATCTGGATGACCAGCGGCTGCACCTTTTCGTGGGCTTTCCAGCTTAGAGTCGTGGCTTCCTTGATCTCGGCTTCCACCTTGGGGGTGAGTTGGCGGGGGCGCTCGGTCGCGGCTTCGTTCTTCCTGGGCGGTCCGGAGACGTTGATGACGTAGAACTGATCTTCTTTTTCGATGAATGCCTTGGCCTGGGGCGAAGTCGCCGCTTCGGCGCCCATCTTCGTGTAGACGAAGGCCAGCTTCATGGGCAGGGCGCTCATCCAGCGGACGGTGTAGATGACGCTGGGGGCGGCCGCGGGGCCGTCATTCGTCACGCCGCCGCGGCCGGTTGTGCTGCCGTCCATGCTCGCGCCGCCCATGCCGCCGCTGGAATCGGCCGAAGGCATGCCACCACCGCCACCGCCGCGCCCGCCCCGGCCGCGTCCGCCGCCGCCGGTATTGCTGGGCATGCTGGATCCCAGCGTGACAGAGACTGGCTTGGCCCACGGGGAATCGGAGAGGATGTGCTGGAGTTCCTTGGGGCTCCATTCTGCAGGCTTCTTGGCGAGCCAGGGCTCCTCGGCCTGCAAGCGCAGGGGCAGAGCGGCTGAGCCGAGTAAGTAGAGAGCGTCGCGGCGATTCCAGCCGGGCATACAGGACCTCCTGAGTACGATTCACTCAGAAGCATACAACACGCGGGAGCGGCTGGCCAGCGGAGCAGCGGGTCCGATTGTCTCCCTGCAGCTTATTCCGTCGGTGTCGACTTGGCGGGCGCATAGGCCCAGAAATCCTGCTGGACGCGGTCCTGCAGTTCACCGAGGACGGACTGCACGCGGGCGTGCGATTCATCCTTCACGATGAAGCCGACGTGATTCTTCTTGTCCATGCGCCAGACAATCTCGGGGTACTGGTAGGCCGAAGTGTCGGGCTGTTCCTGCCTGGCCAGTGAGACGAGCAGGCCGGCGTAGTCGTTGCGCGCGGCGGGGACTTTGTACTCCCGCTTGCCTCCGGCGACCTCGATGCGGGCCCATTCGGCCCAGAGATTGATGCCTGTGGCGGCTTCGACGAGTTCGGCGATGTGGGCACCGCCGACGCGGGCCGCGGTTTCCAGGAAGTACACCTTGCCGTCGAGCTTCCCGATGATGAATTCGGTGTGGGAGACGCCGCGGACCAGGCCGAGGGCTTTCAGCAGATGCTGGTTGAGCTCGATGAGTTCTTTTTCGTGTTCGCTGCCGCGTTCGAGCAGGCGGGTGGTAAAGATGCCTCCGCCCTGAGCGACGTCGAGGGGCGGGCGGCCATAGCCGCTGGCCACGGCAAAGAGGATTTCACGGTCGTTCACGATGGAATCGACGTGGAAGATGTCGCCGGGTACGTAGCGTTCCAGCAGGTAGTTGGGGGCGTTGTCGCCGAGTTCGTGGATGAGCGACCAGAGCTCGCCGGCGGTTTCCACCTTTCGGATTCCAATGGAGCCGGCAAAGCTGCGCGGCTTAAGAACCCAGGGGGCGGGGGTGCGTTCGACGAAGCGGCGGATGCGCTCGTGATTCAGGATGTGGACGAACTCGGGGACGGCGATGGCGGCTTCGTTGGCGCACATGCGCATGGCGAGTTTGTCGCGGAAGCGGCGTACGGTGGTCTCGCCCATACCGGGGATGCGGAGGTGTTCGCGCAGGGAGGCGGCGAGTTCGAGGTCGAAGTCGTCCAGGGGGACGATGCGATCGAGATACTCGGTGCGGGCGAGGTAGGCGACTGCTTTGAACGTGTCCTCGCGGTTCCACACCTTGTTGTCGTCCGGCATGTAGAAGATGTCGTCGACGGCGTCGCGCGGCCACTGGTCTTTCAGGCTGAGCGAGGTGAGCAGCAGGACTCGGGCGCCTTCGGCTTTGGCCTTGTAAAGGAAGGCATGGCCCTTCTGGTAGCTGGCGATGGCCAGGATCGTGGGTGGACGCATGGGGACTACTCGACCGGGACTTTCGTGCCTTTGGTTTCGGGCTGGGAGAGATTCTCGATGCGAGCGTCGATGAGCGCGCGGATGCCCTTGAGGAATTCGATGCGCGCGGTGTCGAAGTGGTGTTTAGCGCCTTCGGGCGGGCCGATCTTGCGCAGGAAATCACTCATGGCTGGCCCGGCGCCGCCGCAGAAGCAACTGCCGCAGTTGGCCGAATTGGTTTTGTCATCGATCATGGGCGCTCCTCCATCCTGACACTCAGGATGCCACCATCCAGCTTCGCGCGCACGGGGGTGAGGGCCATCATGGAGGCGGGCAGCCCGATGTGGCGGCGGATGGTTCCGATTTCGACGACGAGTTCGTCGCCTTTCTTGAAGAGACCCACCTCGCCTTTTTCCGTGAAAGGGACGCGGAGGTGGACCTGATAGTAGCCGTCGTGCTTGGTGAAGTCGTAGGGGCGTTCGGTGCGGGTGATGGCGGCCGGGTCCGACTGGTCGGCGTAGAGGACGCGGGCGAGTTCCGTGATGCGGGGCAGGCCGAGGACCTCGTGCGGGAACAGCGGGATCTGCGAGACGGGCACCGGGGCGAAGTAGGTTTCCACTTCGCTCAGGAAGCGCTGCTGCGAGGCGCGCCACTCCTGGAAGTAAGCGTCCGTGATGGTTTCCGGCAGGACGCGATTGACCACTACCTGGTCCACGGTGAGGCCGTGCAGGGAGAAATAGACAAAGGCGCGTTGGGTTTCGCGGATCACCATCTTCTCGACATTGGTGACGAGGCGGACGCTGGTGATGCCGGGGTCTTCCATCAGCGTGTCGATGCCCTCGATCTTGTTGAAGAGTTCCTTGACGTTGGCGAAGTAGGAATCGGGCGGGAGTTCCACAGGCGAGACGCGATTGGCGAGCGGCCGGACTGCCCGCAGAATGCCGCGCTGCAGCGGGAAGATGTGCTTCATGTACCAGTCGAGGGTGGTCGGCATGGAGACGAAGCGGAGGCTTTCGGCGGTGGGGGCGCAATCGAGCACGACGACGTCGTAGCGCGCTTCGCGCCGGTACTGGTTGACGTACATCATGGCGCTGAGCTCTTCCATGCCCGGGAAGATCGCCATCTCTTCGGCCTCGACATCGTTGAGTCCGGAGGTGCGCAGGACACCGGTAATGTAACCGGCGATTTCGGCCCAGTGGCGTTTGATCTCCTTCTGAATGTTGACTTCGTGGATGGAGAGGTTGGGGGCGATTTCCAAGGGTTCTGAAGTTTTCGCCTGGAAGAGGCCCGACTCCATGTCGAACGCGTCGGCCAGCGAGTGAGCGGGATCCACGCTCATCACCAGGGTGCGATAGCCCAGTTCCGCCAGACGTACGCCGGTAGCGGCGGCGACACTGGTTTTGCCGACGCCTCCCTTGCCGCTGTAGAGAAGAATGCGCATCTGCCTCTATGATGCGCCCGGCGGGCCCGAAGCGTGATTTTCGGAGCCGGATGCCATGCGGGGGCGGTGGATTACCATGGACATTCATGGAGCGTCGCCAGTGGATTCAGCTCATGGCCGTACTTTCGGCTGCTCAACCCGTCCCGGCCCAGCCGCCTGAGCGGCCGCCGGCGCCCAAGTTCACACGGGAGCAGGTGGCGGCCGCCCTGAAATTGCTGGGGCTCGAGTTCACCGACGCGCAGGTGGAGGCGATGCTGCCGGGGTTGGGGCGCGCGGCGCTGGACTATGAGCGGCTGCGCAGGATCGACGTGCCGCTGGATACGGAGCCGGGCTTCAGTTTCCATCCGGGGTTGCCGGGCAAGCAGCCGAAAGGCGGCATTTCCCGATTTGCGCCGCTGGGGAAAGCGGCTCCGGTGAAGAAGACGTGGGGCTCGCTGGAAGATCTGGCCTTCGCACCGGTCACCGAACTGTCCGCGCTGTTGCGAGCCCGGCTGGTGAGTTCGACCGACCTGACCAAGATGTACCTGGAGCGGCTGAAGCGGTTTGGGCCGAAGCTGCTGTGTGTCATTACGCTGACAGAAGAGCTGGCGCTGCAGCAGGCAAAGGAGGCCGACGCGGAAATCAGGGCAGGGAAGTATCGCGGGCCGCTGCACGGGATTCCCTATGGCCTGAAAGACCTGTTCGCCACGAAGGGGATCCGGACGACGTGGGGGGCTGAGCCGTTTCAGGAGCAGGTGCCTGACTACGACTGTACGGTGTATACGCGATTGAAGAAGGCCGGCGGCGTCCTGGTGGGCAAGCTCTCGATGGGAGCGTTGGCGCAGGGCGGATTGTGGTTTGGCGGGATGACAAAGACGCCCTGGAACCTGGAGCAGACGTCCAGCGGGTCGTCGGCCGGTTCCGCGGCTGCCACGGGCGCCGGGCTGGTGGGCTTCGCCATTGGAACCGAGACCCGCGGGTCGATTGTTTCGCCCAGCATCCGCTGCGGCACAGTGGGGCTGCGGCCGACGTATGGGCGTGTGCCGCGGACCGGTGCGATGGGCTTGAGCTGGACGATGGACAAGGTGGGGCCCATCTGCCGGTCTGTGGAAGACTGCGCGCTGGTGCTGAATGCCATGTACGGACCCGATGGGCACGACCGCACGGTCACGGCGGCGCCGTTCCATTGGGAGCCAAGGTTGCCGCTGAGCAAGTTGCGGATCGGAATCGCGCAGAAGTCGTTCGACCAGATGGCGGCCGGCGAGTCGAAGGACGTCTACCTGAAGGCGATCGAGGACCTGAAGCAGGCCGGGGTGAAGATGACTCCGGTGGAGGTTCCGGACTCGATGGCCGGGGCGCTGGGGTTGATTCTGACCGCCGAAGCGGCAACCGCTTTTGACGACATTACCCGGGACGGCCGGGTGGGGCAGTTGAAAGGGCAGGCGCCGGGGGACTGGCCGAACACGTTCCGGACGGCGCGCCTGATCCCGGCGGTGGAGTATCTGCGGGCGCAGCGGGCGAGGACGCTGCTGATGGAGCAGATGGAGAAGTTCTTTGCGGATTGGGACGTGGTGGTGTGCCCTCCGTTCTCGAGCCTGGGCTCGACGAACCTGACGGGGCATCCGCAGGTCGTGGTCCCGTGCGGATTTGTGAAAGGAATGCCGCAAGGTTTGAGCTTCCTCGGCCGATTGTGGGAGGAAGGGGCTCCGCTGCGGGTGGCCCTGGCGTATGAGCAGGCCACGAAATGGCACCTGCAAAGGCCGCCGCTGGTTTAGACAACAGGACAACGATGCCTTTACTGTCGATTATTGTGCCCGTGTTCAACGAGGAGGAGTTTCTCGGGGCATTGCTGGGGCGTGTGCTTGCGGCGCCGCTGCCGGAAGGGTTGGATCGGGAAGTGGTGGTGGTGGACGACGGTTCGGATGACGGGTCGTGGGAGATCGCCACGAGGTTCGCCAACGACTATCCCGGCCGGGTGCGGGCGTTTCGTCACACGAAGAACCGGGGTAAAGGGGCGGCCGTACGGACCGGGCTGGAGCACGTCTTGGGCGACTATACCGTGGTCCAGGATGCCGATCTGGAGTACGATCCACGGGAGTACGCCAAACTGCTGTCTCCGCTGCTGGACGGAAAAGCGGACGTGGTCTATGGAACACGTTTCGCGGTTGGGAACGAGCGCCGCGTGCTCTACTTCTGGCACTCTCTGGCGAACTGGTTTCTCACCAATACGGTGAATCTGTTCAGTGATCTGAACCTGACCGATGTCTGGACGTGCTACAAAGTCTTCCGCACCTCGTTGATCAAGAGCATTCCGCTGCGCAGCGACGGTTTCGGCTTCGAGCCGGAGGTGACCATCAAGCTCTCGCAGCGGCAGGTGCACATCTACGAGACTCCGATCAGCTATCACGGGCGCACTTACGAAGAGGGCAAGAAGATCGGGAAGTGGGACGCGGTGATCGCGCTGCTGACAGTGCTGCGGTTTGCGTTTCTGCGCGACATTTACACGGAGTCGGGCCCGGAGATTCTGGATACGCTTTCGGGCGCCATGCGGTTCAACCGCTGGATGGCGGACACGATTCGGCCCTACGTCGGGCAGCGGGTCCTGGAGATCGGCGCGGGGATCGGGAATCTGTCACGTTGCCTGGCCCCGAGGCGTGAACTGTACCTGGCGTCGGATATCGATGAGGAACATCTGGCGCGGCTGCGGTCGCGGTTGTCGCACCGGCCCAACTTCCGGGCGGTGACCTGCAACCTGAGTCATCCGCCCGATTTCGACGAGCTGGAGAATCAGGTGGACACGATTGTCTGCCTGAACGTGCTCGAGCACGTCGAGGACGACCGGACAGGACTTTTGAACATGCACCGGGCGCTGATGCCGGAGGGGCGGGCGATTGTTCTGGTGCCCGAGGGAATGTCAGTCTACGGGGAACTGGATCGCGTGCTGGGGCACTTTCGCCGCTACTCGGAGCCCGAGCTGCGCGAGAAGGTGCTGGCGGCGGGCTTCGAGATCGAGACGCTGTTCGGGTTTAACCGGCCCACTCGGCCGGGGTGGTGGCTCAACGGACGGATTCTGCGCAAGCGCAGCTTTTCCCGGTTCCAGCTGGCGATCTTCGATCGCCTGGTGTGGTTGTGGAGGCGGATCGACGGATGGCTGCCGTGGCCGCCGACTTCGCTGATTGTGGTGGCACGGAAGCCGCGTTGAGGCGCGGCTCCGGTTACTACATCAGGTAGTCTTTGAGCTTGTCGAGGATGCTTTTCTCTTCGGGCTCGTTCTCGGCGGGCAGGGTTTCGCGCAGTTGTTCCAGGAGCTTGCGTTGTTCGCGCGTGAGCTTGCGGGGCGTGCGCACTTCGACGTGAACGATGAGGTCGCCGCGGCCGCCGCCGTTGACGAACGGCACGCCTTTGCCGCGAAGGCGGAGAGTCTCGCCGCTCTGCAGGCCCTCCGGCACCTTCATGCTTTCCAGACCCTCAAAGGTGAGGACGTGGATCTCCGTGCCTAGGGCAGCCTGGGCGAAGTTGACGGGCACCGTGCAGTGGAGGTCGTATTCCTTGCGCTCGAAAACGGGATGGGCCTTCACGGTGAGGAAGACGTAGAGATCGCCTGCCGGGCCGCCGTTTGCTCCGGGTTGGCCCTCGCCGCTGACCCGCATCTTCATGCCGGTGTCGACGCCGGCCGGGATCTTGACCTTGAGTTTCTTGGAGGTCTGAATGTAAGCTTCGCCCTTGCACTGGCGGCAGGGTCGGCGCAGGATCTTGCCGGAGCCACCGCACTGGCCGCAGCCCTTGCGGATGGAGAGAAAGCCCTGTTGGTAGAAAACTTCGCCACGGCCGCGGCAGACGCTGCAGGTGGTCCAGCCGTCTTCGCTCTCGGCGCCTGTGCCTTTGCAGGACTGGCAGGCTTCCAGGCGCGGCACCTGGATTTCCGCTTCCAGGCCGCGGATGGAGTCTTCGAACGAGATTTCGAGGTCGTAGCGGACATCGTCGCCGCGCTGGGCTCGATTGCGGCGGCGTCCGCCGCCTCCGCCGAAGAGGTCGCCGAAGCCGAAGAAGTCGCCGAAGATATCGGCGAAATCGGAGAAGGCGTCGGGATTGAACCCCTGTTGACCGGCGCCGCTGACGCCCTGGTGGCCGTAAGTATCGTACGTGCGCTTCTTGTCGGGATCGCTGAGGACGCTATAGGCCTCGGCGGCCTCCTTAAACTTCTCCTCTGCTTCGCCGTTGCCGGGATTACGGTCAGGGTGGTACTTCAGCGCGAGTTTCCGATAAGCGCTCTTCAGCTCCTGATCGCTGGCGCTTCGCTCGATACCCAGAATCTCGTAATAATCGCGCTTGCTCACGTTCAACCCTTCACCGCAACTTTCACCATCGCCGCGCGTAGCAGGCGGCTCTTGAAAATATACCCGCGCTGGTATTCAGCCACCACGGTATCCACCTCGACGTCAGGCGATTCACAGCGGTCGATGGCGAAGTGAATATTCGGGTCGAAGGGTTTGCCCTCGGCCTCAATTGGTTCCAGCCCGAGTTTGCGCATGGCGTCGGACATTCGCTGGTAGATGAGGGCCATCCCGCGAGCGTATTCCGAGTCAGCCACTTCCATCTTCTGGGCGCGCTCGAAGTCGTCCAGAATCGGCAGCAGCGCCTTGAGAGCGTCATACGAGCCATATTCGACGGCTTCGCACTTTTCCCGCTCAGTACGCTTCCGGAAATTGTCGAATTCCGCCGCCAGCCGTAGCAGGCGTGCGTTCAATTCGGCCTTTTCTTTTTCCAGTTGATCGCGTTGCGCGGCCAGGGCTTCCAGCTGTGCAGAGGCGTCACTAATGGCTGCCACATCCTCGCCTTCGGGTGTGGGCAGAGCCTCGGCGTTGGTCGTGTCTTTCTCCATCTTTTCTTCCAAGTTTTAGGGTAACAGGCGTCTAACGTCTATTGTGGCAGAGTTTTCAAAACCAGCCCGACGTGCGTTACAGCAGCGAGCACGCGGGGATAGTTCATCCGCATGGGACCCAGCACGGCCATTTTCGTCTGCAGGCCGCCGGGCATCTCCACAGTGATTCCAATGAGGGAAAAGTCGCGCATCGCCGGATGAGCGTCCCCTAATCCAATCTGGACCTGAATGCCATCATTGCTGTCGGCCAGGAACTGGTCCAGCAGTTCCATGAGCCGTTTCTTCTCCTCCAGGGCGCGGAACAGATCGCGAAGCCGCTCCTTGGTGAGGTGCAGGTCAATTCCTACCAGGTTGGATGCCCCCTCCAGGTAGACCTGGGGCACTACGCCGATCTGCAACAGGCCCTGCGAGTAAAGCACGGTGAGCTTGCGCAGGAGCGAGTCGTACGTAGCCCGCTCTTCCAGCAGCCGGCGGCCGAGTTCGCGGCGGATCTCCTGCAGGCTCCAGCCTCCGAATTCCTGATTCACGTAGTTACGAATGGAATTGAGTTCGTCCGGCGAGACGGGTTCCGTCAGGTGGGCCACCTGATTGCGCACAAAACCATCGCGGGTGACGACCACCATCAGCACGCGAAACTCAGACAAGGGAACGAGTTCCAGGTGATCGAGGCATTGGCTGATGGCAGGAATGGCGGCGACGATGCCCACGTTCCGGGTAAGTTCGGTGAGCAGGTGGGAGCTGTGTTCCGCGCGCTCTTCCAGACTGTTTCGCTGGACCAGTTCTTCCCGCAGGCGGTCAAGATTCGTGCCAGGCACGCGGGCGGCCGCGATGCCCTGGGCGAAGTGCTTGAAGGCCAGTGGTGTAGGCACGCGCCCGGCGGAAGTGTGTGGCTGGTCGAGATAACCGAGGTCCGCCAGGTCGGCCATGATGTTGCGGATGGTGGCGGCACTCAGGTTGTCTTTACGCAGCCTCGCGATGCTGCGGGAAGCAACAGGTTCTCCGGTCTCGATGTACATCTGCACGATGGAGTGCAGCACTTCGATTGTTCGAGGAGACAACATACCCCTATCACCAGATTATAATCACGACTGTGCTGACGCGAAGGGCCTTTGCGGCGGGAATTGCACCGGCGATCATCACCCGGGGCCAGTCGACAAGGCGGCCCAATCTGCTGTTTCTGATGGCAGACGACCATGCCGCCTACGTCATGGGTTGCGACGGCAACCGGCAGGCACTGACACCGAATCTGGACCAACTGGCATCCGAGGGAGTCCGCTTCGCGGCCCACTACTGTAATTCTCCCGTATGTACGCCGTCGCGGCAATCTCTGTTGACGGGGCAAATGCCGCATTCGGCCGGGGTGACCGTGCTGAGTACGCCGCTCGCGGCGGATAAACCTACGTTGGCCAGGCAGTTACGCACCGTTGGCTACCAGACGGCTGTGTTCGGAAAGATGCATTTCAACCGCGCTGCCGTGCCCGGCCTCCACGGGTTCGATCTGGTGGCGACGGAAGATGTGATCCAGCGCGAGTGGCAGCGGACGGTGCACCCGGCTCCTCTGCCGGAAGGCACCCGGACGAAGCAGCTTCCCTGGCGGCCGTTCCAGACTCCGGCCCGCGAGTGGCTGAACGCGGCCAAGCTTCCTTTTCCCCGGCACGATGCGGAGATGAAGGGGACTTTCATCGTCAACCAGGCCATCCAGTACCTGGAAGAGAACGCGAACCGGCAGTTTGCCTGCTGGGTGAGCCTGATGGAGCCGCACTCGCCCTTCGACTTCCCGGTGGAGGACGCCGGCGTGATGGACCCCAGGTCGTTCGTGGTGCCGGCGGTGGGTCCGCGGGATGGCGGCCAGATTCCGCTCATCTTTCGCGACCTGTCGGCTGAGGAGAAGCAGGGGATTGCGGCGGCCTATTACACCTCGGCCCATTTTCTTGACCGGAACATGGGGCGGGTGCTCAAGAAACTGAAGGAGTTGCGGCTGGACGAGAATACGCTCGTGGTCTACACGGCGGATCATGGCTACGACTTGGGGCAGCATGGGCGGTTCGAGAAGCATTGCGGTTACGATCCGGCGCTGCGCGTACCCCTCATCCTGCGGCATCCGGGACGGATCCGGCCCCGGGTGGTGAAGGAACTCACTGAACATCTGGACTTGGGGCCGACGCTGCTGGAGCATCTGGATGCGCCGCCGCTGTCCGTGCAGCACGGCCAGTCACTCTACAAGGGCCGGAAATTGATCGTCAGCGAGTACCTAGAAAACGAAGAAGTGTTTGTACGAACCGTTCGGTGGAAGATGATATACGGCAGCGGGCGGCGGGCCCGGACCGACGGTTATGTTACGGACAACCCGACGCCGGGGCGCAGTACCCGCCTGTTTGACCTCGCCTCGGATCCAGGCGAGTTCCAGGATGTGGCACGCGCCGATCCGAAACAGGCCGAGGCGCTCAAGAAAGCCGCGCTGCAGCGGTTCCGAGAGACGCATCCGGAGGCGGCCGACGAGCCGTCACAGGCAGGCCTGGACGATCTGCTGGATTTCTACCTGACGCCGAGGGACGCTAAGCCTGCACCACCGCGGCCTGCTTGAACATGGCCTCGGTTTCCGGTTTGAGCAGGACCCAGAAACCATAGAGGGAGACCGCCGTACCGAACGGGAAGTGCAGCAGGTTGACTGCGGCAAGCACCAAGCCAAGGATGCGAGCCCACGGGCGCGTGTAGTAGAGGCCGAAGCCTAACACCAGGCAGGGCAACGACATCACGAGAATCAGCGTGATGATGATGGTGGAGATCAGCTGGATCAGACCCACCGGGATGGTGTTTGCTTCGTCGACCACCGCGGCCAGGAAGAGGTGCAGGAATGACGCTCCGGCGAACGTGAATACAGCGGCGAGTACCCCGATGGCGCCCAACACGATGTTGAACCACGCGAGTATCCTGACATGGGTTGCTAAGGGCAAAGCGGATCCTCCTCGGAGACTACACTGACCATCTTACGACTGCAGGTGCTTAGCAGTGCCCCCAATGTATGCCCTAATACTGCGGGATAAATGTACCAGTGGGGTGGAGCGTCACGCGGCCTGTTGTCGGGTCCTAGGAAATCCGGACCAGACTGTTAAGGACAATTCTGAAAGAACAGAATGACGTCCTTTGATGTAAAATGTTGAAGTTGCGAGTAATTGCTGAATCGTCCAGACCCTGCCGTCCGCAGGTGCAGCGTGTGTACCGCCCGCACCGGCGTCCTTCGATGAGTCGCAACGGCAATCGCGGTTAACGGGAGCGGGCGTAAACCTATGGATTTAATTGGTTCGCTGGCACTTTTCCTAGCCCCTTCAAAGGTAGATCGCTGGACCCGGGCGCTGACCGACAACACGTTCTCGGGCATCCACCAACTCAGCTGGTTCGACTGGCTGCTGCTGGTGCCGTACTTCACACTCCTGACCATTCTGGCCATCTATGGTGCCCACCGCTATGCCGTGGTGCGTGGCTATCTAAAGTACAAGCACCGTGTTCCGCAGGTTCCTGAGAAGAAGTTTGAGACTCTGCCCCGGGTGACGGTTCAACTGCCGCTCTTCAATGAGCGGAACGTGGTGGACCAGTTGCTGGAATCTGTACTCAAGCTGCGGTATCCGAAGGAACTGCTGGAGATTCAGGTCCTGGACGATTCCACCGACGACACGCATCCTTACACGGAAGCACTCGTGGCGCGGTTGAAGGCGCAGGGCCATCCCATCGAGTACATTCACCGGACCGACCGGACCGGGTTCAAGGCGGGCGCGCTGCAGGCCGGCATGGCCCAGGCGCAGGGTGAGTTCATGGCAGTGTTCGACGCCGACTTCATCCCGCCGGAAGATTTCCTCGAGAAGACCATCCACTTCTTCTCCGACCCCCAAATCGGGGTCGTTCAGACGCGTTGGACCTACCTGAACCGTGATTTCAGCCTGTTGACGGAAGTCCAGGCGCTGATGCTGGACGGCCACTTCGCCCTGGAACATGTGGCCCGGTTCGGCCAGGGACTGTTTTTCAACTTCAACGGAACGGCGGGCATTCTGCGCCGGGCCATGATCAACGATGCTGGCGGCTGGCAGCACGACACTCTGACGGAAGACTCGGACCTGAGCTACCGTGCGCAGCTCAACGGCTGGCGTTTCATCTACTTACCGTGGATCGAGTGCCCCAGTGAGTTGCCGGTGGATACTTACGGCTTCCAGGTGCAGCAGCAGCGCTGGGCCAAGGGGTTGACCCAGGTTGCTCTCAAACTGCTGCCTGCGATCTTCCGGGCTAAGATTGGCTGGCGTGAAAAGGCGGAGGCCTGGTTCCATCTAACCCCGAACCTGAGCTACCCGCTGATGGTGATCGTTTCGGCACTGATGCTGCCGGTGATGATCGTACGGTTCTACATTGGCTGGGGCCAGATGGTTCTGATAGATGCTCCGCTGATCGTCTGCTCCTTCTGGTCTGTGGTCACCTTCTATCTTTTGGCCGAGCACGAGTTGTACCCCAACAATTGGAAACGAGCGATTTTCATCCTCCCGTTCCTGCTGGCCATGGGCGTCGCGCTGACAATCTCGAACACCAAGGCGGTGATCGAGGCGCTGATGGGTAAGCAATCTGCGTTTGTACGGACACCCAAGTATGCGCCCAAGGCTGCGGGCTCGCAGGGCGCCACAGCTTACAAGCGGAAGTCGGGGTGGCTGCCTTTGGCCGAAATCGGCATGGGTTGCTTCTTCCTTTTCATGGCTTTGTACTGCATTGAAGTTATGAACTTCTTTGCTCTTCCTTTCCTGATGATCTTCGTCAGCGGGTATTTCTGGGCAGGCTTCTCCACTCTGTGGCAGGAGCACCAGGCCCGGCTCCGTTATGAACGGGACTCCGCAAAGGTCGAAGTCGAGGCCGTAAGCTAAGCCGTCCCCCGCGTTCGCCATCCGTTCTCAAGGGACCTGCTGCGCCCAGGCTCAGTCGCGAGGGCGGGACGTATGGCAGGGCTCGAAGGTTTCTTTTTTCGCCGGATCGATTTTTTCGATAGCGTGACAGCGACCTTCTCGCTTACAATCACAGAACATCAGGCAATAAACCGAGAACCGATTCTCCCGTCACGGTTCTCCTCGCACCTCCCTCATCGCAGAACGTCGCTCCGTAGCGATACAAGCGCTCTCAAGTTCTGAGCCCACCAAACTCATACATCCAGTTCCGGGTTTGAATGCGCCCGGGATCCGAGTTACGTGACTTCAGGGGAGATACCACCACATGCAGTTCAATAAGTCTCTGGTAATGAGCGCATTACGGGGCATGCGAACATTGCCGCTTCTGGCGGCCATGCTTGCGACCACTATTCACGTTCAGGGGCAGTCAATTTATGGCAGTCTGCGCGGGCTGATCGCCGACAGTTCAGGGGGGACGATCGCCAACGCGAAGGTGACCATTATCGACGAGGGGACGAATCAGTCCCGTGCGGTGATTTCGAACACCAGCGGCGAATACAGCTTTGCGTCGGTGACCCCGGCGACATACAAACTGGTGGCGGAAGCGCCTGGTTTCAAGAAGTTCGAGCGGACGGGCATTTCGATTGCGACACAGCAGGCGGTTGGCCTGGACGTGAAGATGGAAGTGGGCGCGGTGACCGAGAGCGTGATGGTGACCGAAGAGGTCCCGCTGCTGGAAACGGCATCCGCCTCTCAAGGCCAGGTGGTCGACCGGCAGAAGCTGACGGACCTGCCGAACCTGGGCCGCAACCCGTTTATGATGTCCCGCCTGGCACCAACGGTGGTGCAGGTGGGCAACCCCGCGTATAACCGCATGCAGGACCAGTCCGGTTCCTCGCAGATCTCGATCAATGGCGGTCCGGTGCGCGGCAACAATTATCTGATCGACGGTGTGCCGATTACGGATTTCTCCAATCGGGCCATCATCATCCCTTCGCTGGAAGCGGTGTCGGAGATGAAGGTGCAATATGCGACCTATGACGCGGAGATGGGCCGCACGGGCGGCGGTGTGTTCAACACGCTGCTGAAGTCCGGCTCCAACCAGGCGCACGGCTCACTGATGGGTTATATGCGCCAGACCGACTGGCTGGCGAACACCTTCTTCAACAACCGCAACAAGATCGGGATTACGGACCAGCCATTCCGCAACTATGGCGGATCATTTGGCGCTCCCGTATTTATCCCCAAGGTCTACAACGGCAAAAACAAATCGTTCTTCTGGCTGGGCTTTGAAGGCTACCGCGACACGCAGGCCGCCAGCCGAGAGCAGTACACGCCGACGGCCCTCGAGCGCATCGGTGATTTCTCGCAGAGCAAGAACAGCGCGGGCGGACTGCTCACGATCTACGATCCGCTGACGACGCTGGCCGACGGTTCCCGCACGGCGTTCGCCGGCAACGTGATTCCTTTGAGCCGGCAGGACACGGTGGGCAGGAACATCGCCGCCACTTACATGATGCCGAATAAGACGCCGAGCAAGGACGTCTATGGAACGAGCAACCTGGCCGGCGCCGGACCGTTGGCCTCCAAGGCGGACCAGTTGTTTGGGAAGTTCGACCAGCAGCTCACCTCCTGGTGGCGCGCGAGTCTGAGCTACATGCGGTACAACTCGGCCGAGCCGGGCGAGAATCCGTATCCGACCATCTCCTCGCCGGACCAGTGGCTGCTACGGCGCTATGTCGATGCCACGGCCTTGAACACGACGATCACGCCTTCGCCCACCTGGGTGGTGACGGTTCGTTACGGATTCAACCGCTTCCCGAATATCGGCACGCAGAAGTCGCAGAACTTTAATCTGGCGACCCTTGGCTTCAGCAACGCGTTCATCAAGGACGTGCCCTCACCGACGTTCCCGAACGTGACGATGCAGAACGCCTATTCCCTGGGCACGAACAACAACTTCAACTACGTGCACCACTCGAAGAACTTCAGCACGTCGGCCGCGAAGTACATGGGCCGCCACAGCCTGAAGTTTGGGTACGACTATCGCCGAATGCACGACGACGGTCTGGACTTCGGCAACAGCGCCGGCGCCTTCACCTTCGCCGGCGTCTTCACCAGAGCCAATTCCAATTCGTCGACCAGCGCTTCCGGTGCCGACATGGCCGACATGCTGTTGGGCGCCCCGTCCGCAGCCACTGGTTTCATTCCGACGAAGCTGTATCAGTATGTCGACTACCAGGCTCTGTACCTCCATGACGACTTCCGTGTCAGCACCAAGCTGACCCTGAACATCGGCCTGCGGTGGGAGCGGGAAACCGGCCTGAAGGAGGTGAATAACAATTTGATCACGGGGTTCGATCCGAACGCAACGAACCCGATCACCACCACCTCCGGCGTGACGACGAAGGGCGTGTTCCTTTTCGCCGGCCAGCCGGGGGCGAGCAGCACCACCGGCAACCCGAACCTGAGCAAGTGGTCGCCCCGCATCGGTGTTGCCTACCAGTGGAATTCGAAGACCGTGATCCGTGCCGGCTACGGCATGTTCTGGGCTCCGAACTTCGCACTGGGTTCGCCGTATAACAGTGAAGGCATCACGGCCACGACGGCTCCTTCCGCGTCGAACGACGGCAACAAGACCCCGTTGATTTCGCTTTCCAATCCGTTCCCGAACGGCCTGGACAAGCCGGTGGGCAACTCGCTGGGTGGTCTGACCGGCATCGGCAAGCCGATGACGATCTTCTCGCCGACTGCGACTTCGCCGCGTGTGCAGCAGTTCTCAATCGATATCCAGCGTGAGTTGGGCAGCGGCTGGGTGGCCTCCATCGGCTACTCCGGTTCGCGGTCGGCGCACCTGACCTGGACGACGGCGACGGAGAACATCAACCAGCTGGATCCGAAATACTTCAGCATGGGCTCCGCGCTGAACGCCGCCGTCGCGAATCCCTACTACCAGAAGGGCGGCGTGGCGGCCCTTGCCGGCGCCACGATAGCGGCGAACCAGTTGCTGCGGCCTTTCCCGCAGTTCGCTTCAGTGAACTACACGAACAACGACAACAACACGGCCCAGTTCGACTCGATGGTAATCCGGGCCCAGAAGAGCATGTCCAAAGGCCTGACGCTGGTGACGGCGTACACCTGGGCAAAGAACTTCGATATGGGCGGCGGCGGTCCCGGCAACAACCTGAACTCTGGCAACGGCGGACCGCAGGATGTTTACTCCATGGCCGGCGAGTACGGCCTGGCGTATTCGAGCTCCCCGCATCGCTGGACGAACGCCATCACTTATGAACTGCCGTTCGGCAAGGGCAAGGCGATGCTGTCCGGTGTTTCCCGTGCGATGGACTACGTGGTGGGCGGCTGGTCCATCAACGCGATCTCGACCTTCCAGACCGGCTATCCGCTGATGATCTATATGAACAACAACGGCAACTCGGGTCTGGGCGCATCCCGCCAGCGTCCTAACGCGACCGGGGTTTCGCCGGAGATGTCCGGCAGCTTCGGCCAACGCATCGATGGCTGGATCAACAAGGCCGCCTTCACCGATGCAGCTCCGTTCACGCTGGGCAACGTGTCGCGTACGATTGCGATGCGCGGTCCGGGCCAGGCGAACTGGGACATCTCGGTCTTCAAGACGGCTCAGATCTTCGAGAGCCTCAAGGTGCAGTTCCGCGCCGAAGCGCTGAACGCGATGAACACGCCGCTTTTCCGCGGGCCCAACACGGCCTGGGGCAGCGGTTCTTTCGGCGCCATCACTTCGCAGGGCAACTTCCCACGCATGCTTCAGTTGGGCATGCGCGTGTACTTCTAACCACTAACCGTGAGCGGCGGAACAGCAGTTTCCGCCGCTTGCATTGAAAGTCTGTCTGGGGGCCATTCAATGACTAACCTTCTCTCGCACGAACAGAAAGTCGAATTGATCAAGCGCGGATTCAGCCGGCGCAGCATGGGCCGTCTCGGCCTTCTTCTGGGCGCCGGCTCTTCGCTGCCCTTCTTTAACGAGCCGGCGCTCGCCCAGCTCTCCAACATCGGCCGGATTGCCCCCGATGCTGTGAAGATCAACGCCAACGAGAACCCGATGGGGCCCTGCCCCGAGGCGGCGGAGGCGATTCACAGCGTCGTCCAGAAGGGCGGCCGCTACATGTACGAAGAGACGTTTGATTTCTCGAAGACGCTGGCTGACCAGGAAGGGGTGAAGCCCAATTACGTGATGCCGTTCGCGGGCTCCAGCGATCCGCTGCATCGCGCGGTGCTGGCTTTCACTTCGCCGACCAAGCCCCTGGTCATGGGTGATCCAGGCTATGAAGCCGGCCAGCGCGCCGCTGCTTTCATTGGCTCCAAAGTCATCACCGTGCCGCTGACCAAGACCTACGCGCACGACGTGAAAGCGATGGTGGCCGCGAGCCCCGACGCCGGTGTGTTCTATATCTGCAATCCGAACAACCCGACCGGCACGATCACGAAGAAGTCCGACATCGAATGGCTGGTAGCAAACAAGCCGGCCGGCAGCATTCTGCTGTTGGACGAGGCCTACATCCACCTGAGCGGCGAAGCCTTCGGCACGGATCTGGTGGCTGCGGACAAGGATGTCATTGTCCTGCGTACGTTCTCGAAGCTGTACGGCATGGCGGGCCTGCGCGCCGGCGCCGCGATCGGCCGGCCGGACCTGCTCTCCAAGATCCAGCATTACGGGGCGGGCGCACTGCCTGTCACCGGCATGATTGGCGCCCACGCCAGCCTCAAGGTGAAAACGCTGGTGCCCGAGCGCCGGAAGATCATCGCCGACATCCGCAATGACACGTTCGACTGGATGACCAAGAAGAACTACAGCTTCGTGCCTTCAGTCAGCAACAAGTTCATGGTGGACGTGAAGCGGCCCGGCCAGGAAGTGGTGAAGGCGATGGCGGCCGAGAAGGTCTACATCGGCCGCGTCTGGAAGGCATGGCCCACGCACGTGCGCGTTTCGGTCGGCACCAAGGAAGAGATGGCCAAGTTTAAGGTGGCGTTCGAAAAAGTAATGGCTTAAGCCATGCAACTACCCAAACTCCGCTATACGTGGAAAACGATGGCGGGCGATCTGAGCGGCGGCTTCATTGCCGCCCTCATCGCACTGCCTTATGGACTGGCGATGGCAGCCCTGATGGGGCTGCCGCCCGTCCTTGGTGTTTTCACATCGCTTCTGACGTCACCCATCACTGCGATTCTCGGTCGCAATCCAGTCCTGATTGGTGGAACGTCTTCAGTGACAGTCCCCTTCATTGCCGAGGCCGTGCGGTTGCACGGATTGGGCGGCGCCGCCAAAGTAAGCCTTGTCGCTTCCGTATTCATGATGGCCTTTTCTCTTATGAGGCTTGGGCGGTACGTCTCGATGGTGCCTCACTCCGTCGTCACGGGTTTTTCCTGCGGCATCGGAGGAATGATGGTGGTTTCCCAGCTGTTTACCATTACCGGGATTAAGGGTTCCGGCAGCGGCTCGATGGTGGAGATTCTGGTGGTCATCGCACAGCGACTGACGGAAGCGCGGTTTCAACCTCTGTTGCTATCGCTTCTCGTGATCGGGGTGTGTGTGTTGATTGCCAAACTCTGGCCGAGATTGCCCGCGCCGCTGATTGGGGTCGGGGTGGCCCTGGTGGCGGCGAAGGTGCTTTCGTTCCACGAGGCCCAGGTGGGCGTACTCTCGTTGGAATTGCCGCCGTTTGCCGGGTTCGCGTGGGCGCCGAAAGATGTCTTTTCGGTTCTGCCCACGGGGTTTGCCTTGGCGTTCGTATCCAGCGTCAACATCCTGATCACGTCGCGGGTTGTGGAACACTTCCGCGGCCGGCACATCAAGATGAAGAAGGTGGATGCGGACGTCGAGTTGGGCGCATACGGCATCTCCAACGTGATCGCGGGGATGTTTGGGGCTCCGATGAGCGTCGGAATTCCGGCGCGCAGTCTGGCGAGCATTCGCTGCGGCGGCACGACCCGGATGTCGAACATCTTTCATGCGGCGGTGCTGGCCGCCGTGATCGGATTCGGCTCAGGCCTTCTGGCTCAGATTCCGCTGGCCGCCCTGGCCGGGGTCACCGCCTGGATGGGGTTCTGCCTGCTGGACTGGTCCGCCTGGCGGCGCATTCCGCGCATGAAAGCGGTGGACGCCGCGTCGTTCCTGACGACCGCGCTGCTGGTGCTGTGCGTCAATGCCGTGGCGGCGGTGGCGGTCGGCTGCTCATTCTATGGGGTGGAGTACCTCTGGAGGAAATGGAAGCTGACCGATGGAGATGCGTCCCTGGGGGAACTCCAGACCGAAGCCGGCAAGCCGCGCGGCTGAGGTGATTATCGCTGTGCCAGCGGCCTAGCGGGTATCCCTGTGTCTTAACGCGTGCGCACCAAGTTCGTCGAAGTCGATCCGGTCCGCGATGAGTTGGGCGCCGGTAAGGGAACGTTTCGAGACGCCTTCTTTCGTGTGTCCCTTCGTGTTCCCGGCAATGTGATAGATCTCATGGGCCAGCACGCGAGCCATGGCGCGGCCCATGAGGGCATTGCCCCGGGCGATCTGCCCGCCGTGCATTGCGCTACGGGCTGCCACTCGGACTTTATCGCAGAGCACCTCGCTGAACGGCAGGACCTCGCCGTCGGTGGTATGCGTGAAGGCCAGCGGACCGCGTTCGTCCAGCAGCACGGGTTCCGTCTGCATCCGGCAGTTGCCGCGGAACTTGACCAGGACCAGGTCCGAGACCTCAGTGCCTTCCTTCATCTCCTCCCGCAGGCGCCACTCGACCTGAATCGAGGACTTCTGGAGTAGAGCGTTCAACTCACGGCGCATCTCCACAAGAGACTCCGCCGGGGGTTGGTTTTCATACTGTACTACCAGGGTAAGCGGAGCATTGAGAGACGGGAGGCCTTCGAAGCCCCAGGCGAGGCTCGTCGACAAAGCGACGGTAATGAGGCAAAACGCATTCAGGAAGCGCACAGGGCAACCTTCTGGGCCGGCCACCTCTGGGGAGCCGGTCCATCTACAGTATATTCAAGATTCCGAAGGGCGCAAGCGGCCGATCCGGACTTTTTACTCTGATATCGAATGACGGGGAGCAGGACTTTAGAGCCAAGGCTGCCGTGCAGTCCAATTTATACCTCGCCTTGGGCTGGATTCTAGCTCTCTCTAATGCGTTGATAATAAACAGATTGCGGTTGGGCCTCGGACTACCAGAGGGCTAACAGTTTCCACCAGCCGAAACCGACGGTGCCCCACACCACCAGGTGGCAGAGAGAGATCACAAAACCGATACGCCACCAATCTTTCATCGAAACGTAGCCATGCGCGAAGAACATCGGAGCTGGAGTCGTGCCATAGTTCGTCAAACCGGCGCTGAGGTTGAGGAAGCAGGCCAGGCTGAATACCACCAGTCCGAGCGGGGCCCCGCTGTGGGCCAACAGGACGAGGAAGGGTGCATACATGGCCAGCATGTGGGCGGTGATACTGGCGAAGAAGTAGTGGGAGTAGTAGAAGATCAGCACTGCGATGATGAGCAGCGCGAGCCAGTGCAGCCCTTCAAACCGGGCTCCTACTGCTTTGGCGAAGGTCTCAGTAACTCCGTTTTCGTTCAGCGCCTTGCCCAGCCGCAGCAGGCCGCCGTACCAGAGGAAGATGTCCCAGGCCGCGTGTTCGCTGATGATGTGCTCCCATTGGAGGACTCCGGTGACCAGCAGAACCATGCTGCCCAGGAGCGCGGCGACAGTTATGTCGATCCCGGTCCAACTGGACGAGACCCAGGCTCCACAGACTCCGGCAAAGACCAGGGACAGGAGCTTCTCTTTGGGAGAGAGCGGGCCCATCTTCTCCAGTTCCGCGCGAGCAAACTCGGCGGCTTCCGGCGTGCGCCGGACCTCCGGCGGGAACAGCTTCAGGACCACCCAGGGGACGAGCGCCAGGGAAACCAGTCCAGGGACGATGCCAGCGACGAGCCAACCGCCCCACGTGACACGGTATCCCAGGTTTCCGGCCATCTGAGCAGCCAGCGGGTTGCTCGCCTGGCCGGTATAAAACATCGCGGCTGTAACGCAGATTGCCTGGTAGACGCTGGCCATCAGAAAGGCGCCCACACGATTGGCGGTGACGCCTGGGGTGGAGCCATAGAGCTCCGCGATCGACCGGACAATGGGCAGGATCACGCCGCCGGAGCGCGCTCCGTTGGAGGGGATGATTGTCGCCAGCACCATGTCGGACAGAGATAAGGCGTAGGAGACCCCCAGCGTGCTCTGTCCGAAGAGGCGGACGAAGCCGAGAGCGATGCGGCGGGCGAGGCCTGTGTTGATGAGCGCGCGCGAAATGAAGAAGGCTGCCTGGACGAGCCAGACGGTGGAGTCGGCATAGCCGCCCAGCGCGTCGGAGAGCTTCATCGTGGTCAGCAGCGGAGTGAGGGTGATGGCCAGCAGGACGAGGCCGCCTCCGGGAATTGGCCGTATGATCAGGCCGGCGACGGTGGCGAAAAAGAGGCCCGTCAGGTGCCAGGCCGAATGGGTGAGGTTCGACGGGCGGGGCAGGAGTTCGGTGAAGACGAGATAAATGGCGATGAGAACCGCGAAGCCCAACACCGTGTGGCGCCAGTTGCGATCGGGTGCCGGCACTAGACCTCACTCCGCGTGGTGATCGCAGCGGCGGAGGGTCGGACGTGCCTGAGAGGCCGTGGCATAGATCACAGTATATGCAGTTTCCGGATGGCTACTGGCTGACGTAGATCGCGCTGGAGAGGCGGACGGTGAGGGGAATGTCCTGGCTGGCCGGACCGATGCGGACCCGCATGGGACGGCTGCCGGCGCGGCGTTCGGTCACTGTGAGATGGGCGCGGGGCACAATGCCCAGATTCTTGAGTTCCCGCAGGACGTCGGGCCGGCGGTCGGAGACACTGGTTACTACGCCCGTGTTGCCGGCGGCCAGCTCAGACAGGCAGACTTCGCGGCGTTCGGGCAGGCTGCCGTCCTTGCGGGGAATGCCGTGGCCGTGCGGATCGATGAGCGGGTCGCCAAGCTTGGCTGCGATTCGTTCTTCCATGCGTTCCGAAATGAAGTGTTCCAGGCGTTCGGCCTCGGCGTGAACCTCATCCCAGGGGTAGTCGAGGATGTCGTGCAGGAAGAGTTCAATCAGGCGGTGGTGGCGAATGACCTCCAGCGCCCTACGTTTGCCGGCGGGCGTCAGACGGGCGCCGCGGTGCTTTTCGTACTCGACGAGCGGCGTTTCCTGGCCCGAGAGCTTCTGGAGCATGCCGGTGATCGAGGCCGGTCGTACCTGCAGGTGCTCCGCCAGGGCGTTGCCGGTGACGCGGTCTTCCTGCGGTCCGCCGATGGTAAGGATGGCTTTCAGGTAATCGTCGGTCGATTCGCTGTTCGCGCGGGTCGTGCTCTTCTTTGCCACTCAACCTAAACCTAGCCCATGCTGCCGGAGAGCCGCAACCTGTCCGATGACAGAGGAAAAGTGACCGTTCCCGGGCGGAATTGGCCCGAATGCGGGAAGTGCTTGCTAAACCGGCCCAGTCCGCTTAGAATGCAATTTAGGCACACCTAAATTCTGGGGACGGGGACAACTGAACACTGCATGCGCCACCACTTTCGCTGGTTCTGGCCGATCTATTTCTGTGTCTGTTCGTGCGCCTTTGGGCAGAGCACCGCTTCCGTGGCGGGGACGGTGCACGACCAGACAGGGGCGCCTGTCTCCGGAGCGCACGTGGTTGTGAAGAGCCCCTTGACGAATTTCGAGCGAAGCTCCGTGTCCGACGCGGACGGCGCATTCCAGCTCACGAATATCCCGGCCAGGAACTACGAAGTGAGTGTCCAGGCGCCCGGATTCCGGCCCTTTGAGACGACGGTCATGCTGGCCGCGCGTCTCACCGCGGAACTGCAGGTGAAGCTCGAACTGGCGGCGAACGAAACGCATGTCAGCGTGACGGCGAATGACCGGGCACTGCTCGTGAATGCGGAAGAGACGGGGACGCGCGCTCAGTTGAGCGAGACCGACATCGGCAAGATGGCCCTCCAGGTGGGCAATCGAGGACTGGAGGCCGTGGTCGTCAGCTTCCCCGGGTTCGCGCAAAACGCCAATGGAGCCATCCATCCGCGGGGCGCGCACAACCAGATGTCATTCATCATTGACGGCATGCCGATCACGGATCAGCTTACCGGTGCGTTTGCCAATTCCGTGGATCCTAACATTGTCCAAAACGTGGAGCTGTTCACAGGAAATATCCCGGCGGAGTTCGGGAATAAAGTTTCGGCCGTGGTGAATGTGACGAGCAAGACCGGCCTGGGCACGGGCCGGTTGCTGGGCGGATCGATCGCGGTGAGCGGAGCCGGGTTCGACACATTGTCCCAGGTGACTCAGGTGGCCGGAGAGAAGGGGAGACTCGGGTTCACGTTTTCGCTGAACACGATGAAGTCCAATCGCTACCTGGACCAGGTCTCCCTCGACAACCTGCACAACGGCGGCAATTCGCAGCGGGCATTCTCGAGACTGGACTACCAGGCCGGCGCGCACGATGTACTGCGGTTGAACATGCTGGCCGGGCGGTCGTCCTTCGAACTGGCTAACCTGCGCTCCCAGCAGGCGCGAGGGATGGACGAGCGCCAGGAACTGCGGGATATTTCCGCCGCTCTCGGGTGGGTGCATACGTTCAACGCGAATACGCTGTGGAGCAGCAACTCCTCCTACCGGACGACGGTGGCTCAACTGTTCCCCAGTGCCGTCGACTTTCCGGTGACGGCGGCGCAGGCCCGGCATCTCTCGACGGTGTCTCTTCTCAATCAGTTGAGCATTGTGCGCGGGCGGCACAATATCCGCTTCGGCGCCGACGTTCAGCATTTCCCGGTGAGTGAGAATTTCTCGTTCGGCATTACGGACCCGCTGTTCAACGCGCCTGAATCGACGGCCTATTTACCTAATCTGCTGGCCTTCGACCTGAGCCGCGGCGGCCGGTTATTCCAGTTCTCCAAGCGCGCCTCGGGGTCGCTCTACTCCAGTTACCTGCAGGATGAGATCAACCTGGGCGACCTGCATGTCTCAGTCGGGCTCCGCTTCGACAATTACCGGTTCCTGGTGCATGGCAGCCAGTTCCAGCCCCGGCTCGGAATCTCCTACAACATCCGCCGGACCGGGACGGTGTTGCGGGCATCCTACAACCGGCTGTACCATACGCCGCCCAACGAGAATCTACTCATCTCGAACTCCAATGAATCGAGCGTGCTGGTGGCGCCCGACATCCGCGAGACAGTTGGGAGTGCCGTGGTGCTGATCCGGCCGGAGCGGCAGAACCTCTACGAAATGGGGCTGCAGCAAGCGGTGGGGCGGCGGGTCAGCCTGAACGCGTCGTTCTATCACAAGGACGCGAAAGACCAGCAGGACAACAACAGCTTCTTCAATACGCCCATCATCTTTCCGATGCAGTTGAAGTCGATCCGAGTGAACTCGGTGGAAGGCCGCATGGTGCTGACTCCCGTGAATGGGTTTTCGGGATCGGTGAGTGTGACTCATGCCCGGGCGATCTCCACGCCACCGTTCACGGGCGGACTCTACATTGGCAACGGCGACGTCGCACTGCTGAACTCAGGGCCCTTCGTAATCGATCACGACCAGGTGCTGAGCCTGCAGACGATTTTGAACTACACCAGCAGGAAGGGCTTCTACGCGACCTGCTCAATGCGCTATGACAGCGGTCTGGTGACGGCGGCCGCGGATCCGGTGCAAGTGGCGAGCGATCCTGACTACGCCGACCTGCTGCCGCTGGTGAACCTGGCCTCGGCTCCGCCCCGCACCAGGCCGCGCGCCGTGACAGACCTGGTGCTGGGCTACCAGCGTCTGCGCGGAGAGAAACGGCAGTGGGAGGCCTCTGTGCAGATTTCAAACCTCACGAACGAGCGCGCGCTGTACAACTTCCAATCCGCTTTCGTGGGCACACGCCTGGTGCAACCGCGGACAACGGGCGTCCGGCTTTCCTGGTTCTTCTGACAGACGGGCCCGTTTCCATGTATGTATAAAGGGTGAATCCGCTCCGCTTACTGGCGCTGGCCGATGACCTGACGGGCGCACTGGAAGCAGGCGCGCGTTTCCGTGATTCCGTCGTTCTGCTGAAGCCGCGACCGGACCGGCCGGAGAGTGTGATCGTGATGGACACGGAGTCCCGCCATCTGGCACCCGACGTGGCCGCATTCCGGCTGCTGGGCGCCATGGAGAATGTGGTCTCCGACATCGTCTACAAAAAGACCGATTCCACATTACGCGGCAACATTGGGGCGGAGTTCAAAGCGCTGCTTGGAGCCTACCCCGAGTCCACGATCTGTTATGTGCCCGCCTACCCGGAGCTTGGGCGAACCGTCCGCGGCGGCGTACTGCTGGTGGACGGTGTCCCTGTTCACCAGACCAGCTTTGCCCGGGATCCGTTGAACCCAGTAACTGAAAGCCACATAAGCAGGGTGCTGGCTGCGCAGGGCTGCGATCTGGAGCGGGTGCGGATTTTCGATGGGGAGACGCCCGAGGATGTTCAAGCGGCGGCCGCGGAGGCGTTGTCAGGGCCTCGACCGGTCGTGATGGCAGGGCCCGCGGCGTTGGCTGGAGCGCTCGCACAGGCTCTGAGCATAGTGCGGGCCGCGCCTACGAAGTGGCCGGAAGTTTCCGACTGTGTCGTGATTAACGGCAGCGCACACCCCGCGTCCGCGGCCCAGGTCCAGATGGCCCTGGCCAAAGGAATCCCGTGGGCCTTTGACCGGGTGGCGGGCGCACACGACACCTTCATTATTTTTGGCGGCGATACGGCGCGCGGGGTCCTGCATCGGCTGGACGATCCGTTGCTGTTCCCTCTGGGCGAAGTGCTGCCGGGCGTTCCGGTCTCGCTGTTTGAACATGAGGGGCGGAAGCGGGTGCTTGTCAGCAAAGCCGGCGGTTACGGCGCGCCGGATCTGCTGCTGCGGTTGTACGAACGGCTCTGCCAGACTGAAAAGGAATCATGGAACTGCTCGGCATAACCATGGGCGACTCCAGCGGAGTCGGCCCGGAGATCCTCCTGAATGCCTTTCAGCGAGGGGAGATCACGTGCCCGTTCGTCGCTTATGGCGACACTGCGGCGCTGGAACGCTACAACACGCACGGAGTGGAGCTGCGTTCCATCCTGCAGCCGGACGATTACCGGCCGGGTGTCCTCAACGTGGTCAACTCGGCCCTGATGAGCGGCGCCGATGTCACGCCCGGGGTCATCAATGCGAAGTCGGGCCACGCCGCGCGGGAATATGTCATCGCCGCTACGAACGCGGCTCTGGCCGGGCAGATCGCGGCTATGGTGACGCTGCCGATGAACAAGGAAGCGACTCAACTGACGGATCCGGGCTTCACGGGCCACACCGAGTTGATCGGCGCACTCTGCGGAGTGGAAGACGTCACGATTATGCTGGCGTCGGACCAGTTGATTGTGACTCACGTGAGCACGCACTGTTCTTTGGCCGAGGCCATTGCGCGGGCAAAATTCGACCGGATCCGCACGATTATCCGGATGACCAGCGAGGCAGTGCTCCGGCTGAAGCCCGGTGCGAAGATCGCTGTGGCCGGCCTGAATCCACACGCCGGGGAGAACGGGCTCTTCGGTGATGAGGAGATCCGCGAGATCCGTCCTGCCGTGGAATGGGCGCAGGCGCAGGGGATGCCTGTCGATGGGCCGTTTCCACCAGACACAGTGTTTTTTCTGGCCGTGCGCAAGAAGCGTTACGACGCAATCGTGTGCATGTACCACGACCAGGGCCATATCCCACTGAAACTGCTGGATTTCGAAGCGGGGGTGAATGTCGCCCTGGGGCTGCCGATTATCCGGACTTCCGTGGACCACGGCACAGCCTTCGACATCGCGGGGCAAGGCATCGCTTCGACGGTCAGCCTGCTGCGGGCGATCGAATTCGCGCAGCGCCTGATCAGAACTTGAGGAACCACTGCTTTCGCCACAGCGCCCAGGCGATGAGGTAGAGGATCAGGACATTCGCCAGGGCGTAGAGCAGGCTCGCGTTGATCGGCGAGGCGACAGCCAGGCAGACATTCTGGTGGAACCAGGCTCCGGCTCCGCTCCCGGCGGCGATCTTGGCCAACGCCCCGCTCAGCAGGAACATCAGGATTGCGTTGGAGCCGAAGATCTCGAAGGGCCGGAACCCGTGGCCGAAGCCGCGCACATCGCTGATGTAATACCAGGCTCCGAAAAGTAGGGAGGCGAGACCCGCCATCAGAACCGAGTAGGACGTCGTCCACAGGTTCTTGTTGAATGGCATCCAGATGGCGAGCAAATAGGCGAGGGCCAGCAGGCCGGCACCCGCGCCAAACAATATGCGCAGCCTCTGCAACGGCACCGGAAAGCGGCGCAGCAGGTGGCCGGTGAGGATCCCAAAGAAGACGGTTCCGATGGCGGGCAGGGTGCTGACAATGCCCTCGGGATCCCAAACTTTCGTCACGCGCCACATGTGGCCGCTGAGGAACTGGGTGTCGACATAGCGGGCGAAATTGCACTCCTTCGTGAGAGAGCCGGGGCCGCACTCCGGAGTGGGATACAGCGTCATCAGGCACCAATAGAGGATATTCAGGCCGACCAGCCAGGCGATCTGGCCGCGTACCTTGGTGAACAGAAAGACGACTCCGGCGATCAGATAGCAGACAGCGATGCGCTGCAGGACGCCAGGAATGCGGATGGTGGCAAAGTGGATGTTTGGGAACGGGCCCAGCAGGAAGCCCAGCAGAAAGATGATGACGGCTCGCTGGATTGTGTGGCGCAGCAGGGCCCGGCGATCGTCGCCGCGTTCCATCCGGCGGGCGGTGGAGAGCGTCATGGCCACGCCGACAATCCACAGGAAGAACGGAAAGACGGTGTCGGTGAAGGTCCAACCGTGCCATTCGGCGTGTTCCAGCGGTGCGTAGGTGGGGCCGGGTCCGGGATTGTTGACCAGAATCATCGAAGCGATGGTCGCGCCTCGAAATAGATCGAGTGCCTGGAGTCTTGCTCTCGGGGCGGTGGTCATCTCAGTGAGACGCTACCATATCGGACATGACCGAAGAGGTGGGGCTGCTGGTGTGCGGGGAAAATCACTTCATCGTGAGAGGTCCGCGGCCGACCTTGGAGGAGGCTGTGGCGCTTGCCCGGCGCTGGTCGGTGATTACCATCGGCAGCGGCATCGTCGCGACCGCGGAACGGCTTCCCTGGCGTGTTTCGACTCGGGCGTTCCGCGAAGAGTTGAGTTGGGCCGTCCAGGTGGACGACAGCCCGCCGTCGGAAGCCGTGGCCCAGTTGTTGAGGGAACTGGAGCAGCGCGGAGTCGAGATCCGGAGGCCCAATCGCGCTAGCCTAAAGACAGAATCGTGACCGACATCCACTCCTACTCGAATCCCACGGAATCCCGTGTGCGCCACGTCGAACTCGATCTGGCGGTCTCCTTTGCCGAGAAAAAGCTGCGGGGGGCTGCGACCCTGACGCTGGACCCGGCCGGCAAGACGCTGGTCCTGGATACGCGCGATCTCAACATACTGCGCGTGAACGGCTCGTCGTCGGGCTTTACTCTGGGAGCGAGAGACAAGTTTCTGGGCGCCCCGTTGACCATCCCGCTGGCGCCGGGTGTTCGGAGCGTGGTGGTCGAGTACGAGACCTCGCCGGAAGCGTCCGGCTTGCAGTGGCTGGAGCCGCCGCAGACCGCGGGGAAGAAGCACCCCTTCCTGTTTTCTCAATCGCAGGCGATCCATGCCCGGTCGTGGATCCCGATTCAGGATTCGCCCGGCGTCCGGGTGACCTACTCGGCGCGGATTCACGCTCCGGTGCCGCTGATCCCATTGATGTCGGCGCGCGTAGTGCGGCCCGGCCATTTCCATCTGCCTGAGCCGATTCCGCCGTATCTCATCGCCCTCGCGGTGGGCGATCTGCAGTTCCAGGCGATTGGCCAGCGCTGCGGCGTCTGGGCCGAACCTTCGGTCCTGAAGGGCGCGGCCTGGGAGTTCGCCGACATGGAAAAGATGGTGGCCGCCGCGGAGAGCCTCTACGGGCCTTACCGCTGGGGCCGTTACGATCTGCTGGTACTGCCTCCGTCGTTCCCGTTCGGAGGCATGGAGAATCCCTGTCTGACCTTTGCCACGCCAACCGTGATCGCAGGCGACCGGTCTCTGGTCTCGCTGGTTTCGCATGAGCTGGCGCATTCGTGGTCGGGCAATCTGGTGACGAATGCGACTTGGTCCGACTTCTGGCTGAATGAGGGATTCACCACGTACATCGAACGCCGGATTCAGGAGGCGCTGTATGGGCGCCGCCAATCCGAGATGGAGTTCGCCATCGAGGTGGGAGAGCTCAAGGAGGAGATGAAGGATCTGCCGCCGGCCGATCAGCACCTGGCTGTCGACCTGAAAGGCAGGGATCCGGATGATGGCATGACACAGGTGCCCTACGGCAAGGGTGCGCTGCTGCTGCGGAAGTTGGAAGAGAAGTATGGCCGCGAGAAGTTCGACGCCTGGATCCGGTCCTATTTCGACCACTTCGCGTTCCAGTCGATCACGACGGACCAATTTGTGTCCTACCTGCATCAGTCGTTCCCCAACGAAAACCTGGACAGCTGGATTCATCAGCCAGGATTGCCGCCGGACGCTCCGAAGATCAGCTTCGACTTCGAGACGAAGCCCCGCAAGGCCTGGGTCACGGCGGAATGGCTGCACTGGCTGCGATCGCTGCCGGAGAATCTGAGTGCAGCGAAGATGGCCGAATTGGACCAGCAATGGGACTTCACTCACGCCGGCAACAGTGAGGTGGCGGCCCAGTGGCTGTTGATGGCCGTGCGCGCGAAGTACGAGCCGGCCTATCCTCGGCTGCAGGAGTTCCTCGTGCACGTAGGGCGCAGGAAGTTCGTGAAACCCTTGTTTGATGCGCTTGTGAAGACGTCCGACGGCAGGGCGCTGGCACAAGCCATCTACAAGCAGGCGCGGCCTGGGTATCACCCGATCACTCAGGCGACGGTAGATGCTGTATTGAAATAAAGAAATTGTGTACGGATTGATTGGGCCATCCCAAAGCTCGATTGTCGTAATTTATTGCGCTTCCTTCATCATCGACTGCACTTTTGTCTGCATGTTTTGAGGAATGCGTTATAATTGCGGCCAAATGGCTATTAAGAGTTACGCCTTCGTCCTCGTTGGTTTATCCGTCCCGCTTTGCCTGTTCTCTGCCCTCGCTCTTCAGCAGGACCCAGTGTTCACGACCACGACAAGAATGGTGGAGGTGACCGCGGTCGTGACGGATGCCAGTGGGCGCCCCGTCACCGGACTGAAAAAGGATGACTTCACTGTCCTCGAAAACGGGAAGCCCCAGACGATTGCACAGTTTGTCACGGAAGAGTCGTTGCGCCTCGATCGGCGCGCCCTTAAATTGCCGCCGAACATTTACACCAACAAAGCTGAGGCCCTGCCCTATGCGCAGCGCAGTGTGAATGTGCTCGTACTGGATTACCTCAACTCCTCTTGGGGTTCCCAAGTAGCAACTCGCGAGCAGATCATGAAATTCCTGCGGGCACTCAAGGGGGATGACGTGGTGGCCATCTACACCATGGGGCAGACGCTGCGGCTGTTGCATGATTTCACCTCCGATCGCGAGTCGCTGCTGCAGAAACTCGATAAATCCCCAGGGTTGCTGACTCCCCTCACGAAGTCGCCGAATGAGATTGTCAACCTGGACTCAGACCGATGGGTCCGTTCTTTTGGAGAGAGCCGATTTGACGCGGAACGATTCTATACCAGCACCATGCAAAGGACGCGTACGCTGCTGACCGTGCAGACGCTAAGCCTGATCGCGCGTCACATGGCGGGGTTTCCGGGACGGAAGAACCTCGTCTGGCTTTCTTCGGGATTTCCCATTACCATTCTGGCCACGGAACACACCACCCCTACCGTCATCGTTTCCTCCGCCGCGGGTAATCGAATCATGAATATGCCCAGGCCGAGTGAGATCGTGGGCACGAGCGGGGAAGCGACTCTCTTCCTGGATTCAATGAACAAATCCTTGGACACGATCAACGCGGCAGGGGTTGCGGTGTACGCGATCGACGTTTCCGGACTAATCGTACCCATTGACGAGGCCTCAATCGGGTTTGGGTACAAAGTGACGAATTCTGAGCTCGGCGCCACGCCCATCAACATTTCCAACCAGACTGCGCTGATTACCTTTGCCGAGAAAACGGGAGGCCGTGCCAGGATTGGCGGCAATGACATCGAAGGAATGCTGAATCAGGCGCTCAGCGATTCGCGGGACTACTATCTGCTGGCATACCACACCACCAATCCCAAGATGGACGGGAAGTTCCGCAAGATCGAGATCAAGGTGAACCGGCCGGGTGTGAAGGTTCAGAATCGTCCGGGCTATACGGCCTACGAGCCGGAAAAGGATGAGACGCCGCAGTTGAAGGGCGATCTGGAGGAGGCCGGACAGAGCCCCGTTTCGCAGTCGGCGATTCTGCTGACCGCACAGGCTCTGCCAGGGGAAAACGGCAATCTGAATGTCACCTTGCAGATCGATGCCAGCAAAGTTTCGTTTCGAGCGGACAAGGACTCGTGGCTTGGTGTGCTGGATCTTGTCTTCTACGTGAAGTCGCCCGATGGAAAGATGACTGGCACCAAAGCTAACATGCCCCTCAAGCTAACGGCCGAGCAATACAGCACGGTGATGCGCAAGGGAATTCTTTACCGGCGCAGTGTACAGATTACTCCAGGGGCAGCCGTTCTGCGCATCGGGGTCCGCGACTCCGGCAGCGGCCTGGTCGGAACCCTGGATATCCCGTTGAACAAATCCTGACGGCTGCGCGCCGCCGTTTAGCGGAACACGACCAAATTGCTGAGGGCGATCTTCGATCCCTTGGATCCCTGATAAGGCTCGCCCTTTACCACCAGTTTCAGCGTGTGTTTGCCGGGCTTCAGCGCGAAGTCGTGGTAGACGCTTTCTCCACCCTTGCTCGCTTCCTCGTCAGGGTAGACGTCGACCGTCGAGGCGAGCTTACCATCCATGTACACGTCGGCGAGGCCACCGTCAGGCAGGTAGAGCCCCACCAGGATAACGCCGCGGCCTTCAAAAGCAATCTCGGCTGATGCGCCCTTTTCGGAGGCGACGCGTGATCCCGTGTTGCGGCTCGATTCCTCGGCCCACTGTCCGCTCCACTGCCAGCGAGGGTCGTTGATCGCCACACGCTCAGCCGGTGAGCCGTAGTCGTCCCAAACCTCCAGCTTGGGAGCCTTGGCGGCCTGGGCAGGGACCGTGAGCTTATCGCCTTCCACCTTGCCTCCTGCTCGCTTGACCACGGCCAGGGCGCGGTTGTACGTGCTGTCCACGATGGTCTCGAACGTGAAGTCGGTGTACTGGAACTTGCGGTTAGCAAGCGGCGGGATGCCGCTCTTCCATTGATCCGGAATTCGATTCCACCCCAGCATCGTGCCCAGCACCCCGGCGGCTGAGGATGGATTGCAGTCGGAATCCTGCCCGGCGCGCGTCGAGATCTGGATGGTCTTCGTCATATCTCCATCGCCATAGAGCAAGCCCAGGGCGATGTAGGCCCCATTGATCTTGGCGTCGATGTTAAAGGGCTTCAGCGCGCCTTCGGGACAGGGTTCCCGCTTGTTCCACTTTCCCTCAATGAGCTGCCACGCCTTCTCCCAGTCGTTCGGGTTCTGCTTGTGCCAGGTCATGAGGTCCGAGATCAACTGTCCGTAGGGGCTCTTGGCCGGAATGCAGGCCAGGCCGGCTTCGACCACTTTGTGAGGGTCGGATTCGAAGAACGCGGCGGCGTACATGCAGCCCACGAACATACCGCCATTGATGCCATCGCCGTAGTTCATGACCCGGCCGGCCCGCCAGGCAATGTCGTTGGCAACCTGCGGCAGGCCAGGCGTCATCAGGCCAATGAAGTCGGCTTCGATCTGGAAGTCGATGTCGTTCGCATGTGCGTTGTACTTGGGAGTGCCGGATAGTGTAGCCGGCACACCGCGCTTCAGGGCCCGGCGGGCGGCCAGGTTTGCATGCCACAGGTTGTAGCGGGCATTTTTGAACATGGCGCCGAAATCGTCGGTGGTGGCGTCGAGACCTTTGTCGTCCAGGACCTTGGCGAACGTCATGTCGACATAGAGGTCGTCCTGGTTCAGCGCGTTGTCGACCTTGGAGGGCTTCCACTCGGGCAGTTTGTCGACGGGAATGATCTTCTCGTTAAAGCGGAACTCGGTAGGCGCGCCGTAGCTGACCCCGAACATCTGTCCGGCCCATCCGCCGCGAATGCGGTCTTTCAGGTCGGACAGGGAGATCGTCCTGGTCTTGGCCGGCTGGGCGGCGCAGAGGGCAATCGACAAAACAAAGGCGGCACTGAACCGGTTCATAGCTTCTCCGTCCCAAACAGTATCATTCGAGCTCCAACGGCGTCAAAGCAATACCGGCGGGAACTCAGGCCGCGCGGAACGAGGGCTTGCCGGCCCTCAGCCAGCCCCCGAGGCAGACCGCAGGCGTCCATAGAATCAGCAGTCCGACCTGGTACCACAACTGAACCTGGCCCCATGTGAGCGCGGCCGAGACAAAGCCCAGCAATTCACCCCAGAGGATGAGCCCAAGAATATGGTGCCAGGGCTTGAATGGCGCCAGGCGGGCGGTCACCCAGCCGCCGGCGGTCGACCACAAAGTGCTGGTGGCGAGGCTCAGGGCAGCCAGGGAGTCCGGCGGCAGGCGTCCCGCAACATAGCGGTCTGGAAACAATGCCATCAGCAACCCGTCTGTCGCGACCACCAGAGCCCCCACCGTGGCCCATCCGGCCAGGACGGAGAGGACGCTACGGACGGTGGTGCTTGCCATGCGGAGTATCTTACTCGCCGTGCGGCTGATTTCCAAGTCCATTGTGATCCTGGTCACAGACCCGGGAGGGCCACCGGGCGGAGACTGGCATCAGGAGAACGACCGATGAATCAAGCCGCCGTCGCTGGAACCGTTGGAGATTGGACCGCCCGCAATTTCCGTTGCGTCGTGGTTGTGGAAAAGTATGGCATCGACTTTCACCAGGAGGCGGATGTCCCTCTGGAGGAAGCGTGCCGGCAGCGCGGGCTGAACGTGGAAGCCGTTCTCAGCGAGCTACAGGCCGCGGCGGCGCCCCGGCAGGCAATGTCCGGTGACTGGGCGAACATCTCCCTGCGGGAACTGACGAAGCACATCAATGCCCGCCACCACGAGTATCTGAAGCTGGAACTGCCCCGGTTGCGGCAGCGACTGGACCGCATGGCCGCACGCCACGGCGAACGCGACGGCGCCCTGTTGAGCCGGCTGCACGCCGTCTATTGCGGGCTGCAGGAGGAGTTGGAGTTGCACCTGCACAAAGAGGAGTTGATCCTCTTTCCGGTCATCAACCGGTATGACTCAGCCGCGGAAACCGGCTATCCGATTGGCGCGCCGCCTTTCGGGACCGTGCGCAATCCAATCCAGATGATGCTGCGCGAACACGACGGCGCCACCGAAGCTCTGCAGCAGATGCGCACCATTACCCGCGATTACGTGGCGGCCGACTACGCCTGTGCGAACTTCCGTGCCGTGTTCGCCTCCCTCGAAGAGCTGGAAGCGGACCTGCTGGAGCACATTCGGGTCGAGAACGAGTTTCTGTTCCCCCGCGCCGCGGAGCTCGAGAAAGCACTGTTGGGGTGAGCCTCAAGTCACTGGGCCGGGGTTAAAGAGGGCCGGGGCGTTGTGCAGTTGCCACGTCTCGGCCCAGGTCTTTTTACGGCCGCTGGCGACCTCCAGAATCAGGTCGAACAATTCCTGTCCTACCTGCTGGATGGAGGCGTCACCTGTCGCGATGCGGCCCGCGTTGACGTCGATTAAGTCTGGCCAGCGCTCGGCCAGGGCGGTGCGGGATGAGACTTTGATCACGGGTGCCATCGCGAGGCCGTAAGGCGTGCCTTCCCCCGTTGTGAAGACATGCATATTCATCCCTGCCGCGAGCTGCAGCGTGCCGCAGATGAAGTCGCTGGCCGGAGTGGCGGCAAAGACTAGACCCTTCGTGGTGACGCGCTCGCCCGGTCCGGAAACGCCCATCAGCGCGCTGGTTCCGGCCTTGGCAACAGATCCGAGTGCCTTTTCGACGATATTGGCCAGGCCGCCCCGTTTGTTGCCCGGCGTGGGATTGGCGCTGCGATCGGCGAAGCCGCGCTCCAGATAATCGTCATACCAGGCCATCTCCCGGATCAGTGCCTGGGCCACCTCCTCATTAACGGCCCGTGGCGTCAGCAGGTGGACGGCATCCCGAACCTCGGTCACCTCGGAGAACATCACCGTGGCGCCCGCCCGCACCAGCAGGTCCGCGGCATGGCCGACGGCTGGATTGGCAGTGACTCCGGAGAAGGCGTCGCTCCCACCGCACTGCAGCCCGACACTCAGCTGCGACGCCGGGCAGGGTACCCGGCGCCGGCGGTTCAATTCTTCCAGGCGCCGCTCGGCGAAGCGCAGGATCTCCGTGATCATGTCCTGGAAGCCATGCTGATCCTGAAGCCGCACGACGAACGGGTCTTCGTTCTGCAATACGGGCAATTCCGGTGAGACAGGGAAAAGCTTGGCTGGCTGCAGTTTCTCGCAGCCCAGGCTTACGATCAGCGGTGATTCGCCCAGATTCGGGTTGAGTGCGAGGTTGCGGATGGTGCGGATCGGGACCGCCGCACCGGGGGCCTGGATGGCGACGCCGCAGCCGTAGGTGTGCGTAATGGCGACGACGTCATCCACGTTGGGGTAGTGCGGCAACAGTTCCTGCTTGATCCGTTTAACCGCGTAGTCTACGGTGGGCGCCACGCATTGCACCGTGGTCGTGATACCCAGGATGTTGCGGGTGCCCACGGTGCCATCAGGATTGGGATAGCCGTCGAAGGTGATGCCCTCCAACGGAGGCAGAGCGGCCGGAACGGCGGTGGCCCGCGGCAGTTGGTCGAGCGCCGGGGCGGAAGGCAGGCTCAATAGTTCTTCGCGCACCCAGGACCCCTGCTCTATGGCACGGCTGGCCAACCCAATGACCTCTCCGTAGCGGATCACGGGTTGTCCCGCATCAATCTCTGTCAGTGCCACTTTGTGGGCCTGTGGGATGAACTCCGTCAAGGTCAGGCCATCGGAAAACGACGTCCCGGCCGGCAGCCCCTCTGGATTCACGATGATGGCGACATTGTCGCGCGCATGGACGCGTACGTAGAGGGGCTGCATCGGCTTGGTTCCTTATTCCGGCTTGCGGACCTGGCACTGCGCCATGTCTTCGATCATGTTGACGATGGCGGAGTGGTCGAGATCGCCGCGGCCGTTATTTATCGAGGCCACGAGCATCTGCTGCACCATGCTGGTGAAAGGCAGTGCGACTTTCATCGACTCGGCCGCCAGCAGGGCGTTGCGCAGGTCTTTCTGGTGCAGGCGGATGCGGAAGCCGGGCTTGAAGTTGCGGCCGATGACCATGGGCGCCTTGGCGTTCAGCACCGTGCTCCCCGCGAGCCCGCCCTTGACGGCATTGAACACAACATCGGGATCCAGGCCCGCCTTGGTAGCCAGCACCAGCGCTTCGCCCATCGCGGCGATGTTGCACGCGACCATGATCTGATTCGCCAGCTTGGTGACGTTGCCGGCTCCTACGGGGCCCGTCAAAGTCGCACTGGAGCCCAGGGACTTCAGTACAGGCAGGGCCTTTTCGAAGGTCGCCTGGCTACCCCCAACCATGATGGCCAGGGTCGCATCGATGGCCTTGGGCTCGCCGCCGCTGACCGGGGCATCGAGGAATTCCACGCCCTTCTCCGCGCAGGCGGCGCCTACCTTCTGCGCCGTCACCGGATTGATCGAGCTCATGTCCACGATGATGGAGCCTGCCGCCGCACCTTCCAGCACGCCGCCCGGGTTCAACACCGCGGCTTCGACGTCCGGTCCGTCCGGCAGCATAGTGATGGTCAGTTCGGAACGTGCGGCCGCCTCGGCGGCCGAGGACGCGGCTGTCGCGCCGGCGGCGGTCAGTTCCTCAACTGATGCGGTAACGATGTCGTACACGGTCAACTTGTGGCCGGCCTTCAGGAGATTCTTGGCCATGGGCTTGCCCATGATGCCGAGCCCGACAAATCCGATGTTCATTTTGTGGTGAATGCCTCGCTTCGAACAGAGTATCGGAACCGGGCATCCTTCGGTGAGCTGCAATGGTGTCCGCTCCATGCGGCGGGGCTTCTCCGGGGTATAACCAAAAGAGCGATGCAGACAAAACAACTTGGAAACAGCGACCTACACATCACCCCACTCGGCGTGGGAGCCTGGGCCATGGGGGGCGGCGGCTGGGCTTTTGCCTGGGGTCCGCAGGACGACAGCGAATCGATTGCGGCCATTCGCGCTGCGCTGGACGCGGGCATCAATTGGATCGATACCGCGGCGGTATATGGCCTGGGCCACTCCGAGGAAGTTGTCGCGAAAGCGCTGGAAGGCCGGGCGCAGAAGCCCTATGTATTCACCAAGTGCGAACGCTGCTGGGACGAGAATCGCCAGATCTACAAGAGCCTCAAGAGCGACTCCATCCGGAAGGAGTGCGAGGCGTCCCTGCGCCGTCTGAAACTCGATGTGATCGACCTCTACCAGATCCATTGGCCCGAACCCGATGAGGACATCGAAGAGGGCTGGGAGACGATGGTGCGGCTGAAGGAGGAAGGCAAGGTCCGCTGGATTGGCGTCTCCAACTTTAACGCCGCCCAGATGAAGCGCATCCAGAAGTTCGGCCCCATCACCTCGCTGCAGCCGCCCTATTCCATTCCCTCGCCTGACATCGAAGCCGCGGCCATGCCCTTCTGCGCCGAAAACAACATCGGCATCATCGTCTACTCGCCCATGAAGTCCGGACTGCTCACAGGCAAAATGACTCGGGAACGCATCCAGAACCTGCCGGCCGACGATTTCCGCAAGAATGCGCTCAGTTTCAAGGAGCCGCACCTGACGCGCAACCTGGCGCTGGTGGAACTTATCCGCGAGATCGGCAACCGGCATGGGCGTACACCCGGGGAAGTGGCCATCGCCTGGACGCTCCGTCGCCCCGAGATTACGGCCGCGATCGTCGGATTGCGCTCGCCCGCACAGTTGGAAGGTGTGATCGGTGCGGCCACGTTCCGGCTGTCGCCCGAGGAGATCGCGGAGATCACTTCGTTCATGGCGGCCAATCCGGTCTAGCGTCCGGTTTTCGGCTTTTGGAGCCACACGTAGCAGTGATTACCCAATCGGGCTGCGTGTGGCGTCTTCATCAGCCAGGGATCCAGGTAGCGCAGCGGCCACAGCACCAGCCCGAGAAATCCATGCGCGAGAATGCGCCACCAGCGCCAGGGCAGCAGCATCTTCGCGAACTCCATGGTGAAGAGGATCCAGGTGGCCGCGGGTCCGGTGCGCCAGCCGGTTTTCACTACCTTCAGCCCGCCGGCCATCGAGGCCAGGCCGTCCGGAGTGAACCGCCGGTAATCTTTGGGGTACTCGTGAAACGGGTGGCAGAACGGTGTTACGACATGAGCAAAGCCGCCCGGGGCAAGCACTCGTTCGATCTCCCGCATCACGCGCTGCGGCGTATACACGTGCTCCAGCACGGCGTCGCATTCCACGCGTTGGAAAATCTCATCCGGGAAGGGCAACTCATGCGCGTCGGCCAGGATGTCGACCCCCGGCGTCGCCAGAATGTCGAGATTCACATAACCCGGTACATGCCGGCGCGCTCCGCCGATATACAGATTCCAGCGGCCCAGCGGAGCGTCGATCCGCTGTTCATCCGGATTGTGCAGGTATGGGTCGGGTAGCTTCACCGCAGCGCGTTCGTGATTTCCAGGCCCCGTTCGTAGAGCATCGCAGTCTCACTGCTGCAGCCGACGAAGAGCATCCCCATCTTCTTCCAGCGCTGGGCCAATGCGAGATTCCGGGCCTGGGCACCGGGCGCCACGCCGTGCGCGACGCAGCTCTCGATAATCTTCTCCACCGTGGCTAGCATCTTCGGATGCTCAAATTCGCCGGGGACGCCCAGGCTGATCGTGAGGTCCACCGGTCCGATCATCACCGCGTCCACGTTGGCCACGGAAAGCAGCTCATCGCGCGCTTCAAAGGCCTTCACGGTTTCAATCTGGAGCACCACCATCTGTTCGCGATTCAGGTGCTCCATCATCTGCGGGATCGTGACGGGTTCGAAGTCGAACGACATGGTTGTCAGGCCCATGCCGCGCATTCCGACTGGCGGGAACTTCGTCCAACTGACAGCCTTTTCGAGCAGGGCAGGGTCTTCCACCCGCGGAAAAATCACACCTTCGGCGCCGCAGTCCAGGGCCCGCGCGACGAGCGAATACTGGAGGTCTGCCACGCGCACGATGGGGCTCAGGCCGACCTTCACGGCGATTCGGCACAGATCCTGCAGCGTTTCCTGGTCGAATCCGCCGTGCTCCCCATCCAGGAACGCCCAATCGAATCCGGCTGCCGCCAGGATGCGCGCCACGTCCTGGGAACGCAATTGAGCGAAGGCGGTGCCGAGCTGGAGCCTGCCCTCGCGCAGAGCCTGTTTGACGGAGTTGGTTTTCATACGGTCAACAACAGATGGTCCGGACACCCGCGGTGGACATTTTCGTAAATCGTATCGATCAGGTCGAAGCCGTGCCGCGCCAGGAAGGGCAGCAACGAGAACAGCCGCTCCTGCAGATGGCGCTCTGGGAACACCAGGCCGCTCAAATGCGCGGCGCCTTCCGTCACCTGGAGGTTGCGGCGCATCGCCTCGCGCGAGGTCTTGCGGCGATTCTTTTCCAGCTGATAGAGGATCTTCGCCCGGCTCTTCACCAGAGCTGCCCCCAGCGTGGGGTCGAAGCTTTGGAGTTCGCGCTCCAGGCGCTCCAGCGAGCTGCGCACTTCACTCGAGACATCTTCAAACGTAGCGCCCAGAGATTCGGGGATCAGCCGCGAGGCGATCCTCTCCTTCAGAGAGTCTGCTCCGTGAAAACAGTCCGTCAGCGTGATGTGGAACTTGTCCATCAGGGTGTGCGCTCGATCATCAAGCAAGGTGAACCCGCTGCGCGGCACTGCCATGGGCATACGGCCCAGCAGGGTCTGGTAGAGCACCTGCGACTGCGCGAGATAAGCGAGCTCGGCCGGCCCGCCGATGTAGGCTGCCGTGGGCAGCAGGTAGTCCTGCATGACCGGACGCAGCAGTGCATTCGGAGAGAGCGAAGCCGAATCGGCCGGGACCTCGTTCGATGCCAGCTTCAGTCGTCGGCCGCCCTCCAGCTTGAAGAAGAGCGATGTGTCCTTGTCGACAAGGACTTGCGCGTGATAGCCGGCCGCTTCCAGTTCCTTGCCGCGGGCCATCAGGGCCTGGGTCAACTCGTCGCGGCGTTCCAGTGCCGCATGCAACATGGGCGCCGCAACTTCCCGCAGTGCGGGTTCCAGTGGATCCAGGAAAACCAGGCCGTGGCCGGCCAGCAACCGCTGGATCAACAGCCGGAACGCCTCGCCAAAGGTACGGCCCGGCTTGTAGGCGTCATCCACCAGTTCCATCACTTCGTCGGCGTAGAGGAAGCCGCGCAGGGTCTCGCGCAGCTGGTCTACGGGCGCCGCTGTGATGGGTATGGAACCGACCGGCTGGCCGGGTTGTCCGGCTCCGGTTGCTTCCAGGCGGGCTGCGCGCTGCCGCGGGTCGAACATCCAGGCGTGCTGGATCTCCTGGAAATCGTGATCCTCAGTGGCCAGCCAGAAAACGGGGACGGCCCGGATGCCGGAATCGGTCAACTGACGCGCCAGTTTGGCCGCTGTCAATGCTTTGTAAACTGTGTAGGCCGGGCCGGAGAACAGGCCCACTTGCTGGCCTGTGACGATCGCCACCGTGTCGGGCAGTTCCAACTGCGCCAGCGAGGCCGACTCGCCATTGATCTTGCGCAAGGCCGCCACGACCTTTTGCCGCCGCTCGTCCGGAATAGCCGCCGCGATCGCCGCACGCCGGACAGACTCGGGATCGTGCGGGTTGTGCGCATAGAATTTCGCTACCCGCTCGAAGCGGTACAGATAGTCAGCGAAAAGCGCGCTGGTACCCGGCAGTTCGGTATGCGGAATGCAGGTGCTTCTCATGCCTTGCTCCAACCCAGACTAGCAAATCCGATCATTGCCTCTCCTTCGGCTGCGCTTTTGGCGCCTCGGTCGCCCCTGCACAAGCGGCTAAACTATAGATGATGCTTACCGACCAGGAATTCCAGCAGCGGGTCGATCAGACCCTCGAAACCGTTTTCGCCAAACTGGCCGGAGCCAGCGACGATTATGATTTCGACGTCGACATGAACAACGGCGCGCTCACTGTCGAGTTCGACGAACCCCGGGAGCGGTTTGTTGTGAGCCCGAACAGTCCTGTGAAACAGATCTGGGTTTCAGCCCACGTCCAAAGTTACAAGTTCGACTGGAAGCCCGAGGCTGGCGCCTTTGTTCTCCTCGACTCCGGTCAAACCCTGGAGGACCTGCTGGTGTCCGCCATCCAGAAGCGGATTCCGGACTTTCATCTCTAGTGGCCGGCGTCTACATCTCCTGGCCCTTCTGTGCGCAGAAGTGCACCTACTGCAATTTCGCCTCCGGGGTCTTCCCGCGTGAATTGGAACAACAGTATTTGGATGCACTGACTCGCGAAATCCGCTCCACAATCTGGCGTTGGACTCCGGAAACTGTGTACCTGGGCGGTGGCACGCCTGCTTCGATGGATCCAGCGGGGCTTGCCGCCATCCTTAGCCAGGTTCCCGGCGGCACCTGGACCGAGGCGACCATAGAAGCGGCTCCGGGCGCCATCTCGCGGGAACAGGCGCAGTCCTGGATTCGTCTGGGGCTGAACCGCGTCAGCCTGGGCGTGCAGTCGTTTGTGGAAACGGAATTGCGCCGGACCGGCCGCCGGCACACCGCCGCCAACGTGGCGGAAGACATCGCCATGCTTCGGTCCGAGGGCCTCTCTGAGGTCAATATCGACCTCATTGCCGGCCTGCCCGGCCAGACCGCCCGCGGTTGGTCCAGTTCGCTCGATCACGTGGAAAGCCTGGACGTGCCCCACGTCTCCGTCTACATGCTGGAGGTGGACGAGGATTCCCGGCTGGGCAAGGAACTTCTGCTGGGCGGCGTGCGGTATGGGGCCATGGACGTGCCCGGTGAGCAGCAGATAGTCGAATGTTACGAACAGGCGGCGGAACGCCTGGCGGAGATGGGCCTCCAGCGCTACGAAATCTCCAACTTCGCACGGCCCGGTTCGGAGTCTCTGCACAATCTGAAATATTGGCAACTGGAGCCTTATCTGGGATTTGGCGCGGATGCTCACTCGTTCGACGGCCGCCTCCGCTGGCAGAATGTGGAATCGCCCGCTGAGTATGTGAATGCGACCGATCCGCGCTTGAGTTCCGTCGAAGCAATCCTCGCCGAAGAGCGGTTCTTCGTGGGCCTGCGCCTGATGAAAGGCATCCAACCCTCCCCGGATGAGTGGGCGGAGCACCGCGCTGTCATCGATCAGTTTGTAACGGATGGCCTGCTGGCCACAGACGGGCAGACGCTGCGGTTGACCCCGCGCGGCATCCTGCTCTCCAACGAAGTGTTTGAGGAATTCATTCATGCCTGAAACCACGATTGACCTGAGATCCGACACCGTGACGCGACCCACCGCGGAAATGCGCCGCGCGATGGCGGAGGCCGAGGTCGGTGATGACGTCTACCGCGAAGATCCCACCATCAATCTGCTGGAAACCCGCGCGGCCGAGACCTTCGGCAAGGAAGCAGCCTTGTTTCTGCCCACCGGGACAATGGGCAACAGCATCGGCGTCAAGTGCCTGACTACACACGGCCAGGAGGTGATCTGCGACGCACGCGGCCACCTGCTGAACTATGAGCTCTCCATGACGTCCTGGTTCTCGGGGTGCCAGATCAGGGCCATCCACACCAGCGACGGCATCCTCACCTGGGACGCCATCCAGCGCGAAATCCGGCACCTTGGCCCGCATGCCGCCGACACCGGCTGCATCGAATTGGAAAACACCCATAACATGGCCGGCGGCACGGTCTATCCGCAGGCTGTGATCGACGACATTTGCGTCCGTGCCCACGAGCGCGGCATCGCGATTCACATGGACGGCGCCCGCATCTTTAACGCAGCTGCTGCCTCCGGCATCGCCGTTAAGCAAATGTGCGCCAAGGTCGACACGGTCCAGTTCTGCCTCTCCAAAGGCTTGGGTGCGCCCGCCGGATCCATGCTCGTCGGAACCGAGGCGCACATGAAGCGGGCCCGCCTGTACCGCAAACGTCTGGGCGGCGGCATGCGGCAGGTGGGGATCCTCGGCGCAGCCGGACTCATCGCCCTCGAAACCATGCCCCACCGGCTTTCGATGGATCACGAAAACGCGCGAACCCTGGCGGTCGGCCTGTCCGGCATTCCAGGAATCCAGGTGGTCAACCCGGAGCCAGCCACAAACATCGTGATCTTTGACGTCTCCGCCACCGGCAAAACCAGCGCCGAAATCAGCGCCGCCCTGAAACTGCGCGGCGTGCTCATTAACGGCATCAATCCCACAACCATGCGCGCCGTTACCCACTACGACGTCACCGCCGGCCAATGCACGCAGGCCCTTACGGCCCTCACTGAAGTCTTGTCCTGATCCGGATGAAGCGGCGAAAACCGGCAGGCGGAATTACTGCCTGTCTGGTGGCAAGATTTGCCTGTTTGCCTCTGTAACGGCAGCCTCGGGCCGTCATTGCCTCCGTATACCCAACAAAACAGGCCCATTTCAACTATGGCTGCTTGCTTGCACCTACTGTGCTGTGTAAGGAGAACAGCACAATGGCAAGCAAGAATCTGGCAGTCATGGCCACCTACGTGTCCCTCAATGATGCGGAAAACGCCCTGAATCTCCTGCGTCGTGCCGGGTTTCGTGGCACCGATCATTCTCTTCTGCTGTCCATCAACGAGGGCACCAAAGATCTGGTCCACGTGAAGAGCAGCAAGGCCCCGGAAGGCGCAGTCGCGGGTTTCGCGGCGGGTGCCTTCATCGGCGCGGTCGTTGCCTGGCTTCTGGCCGGCGGGTCCATTCATGTCCCCTACCTGGATAGCTATCTTGCCGCCGACCCCGCCCTGGTCATCCTGGCCGGCATGAGCATCGGCGCAGTGATCGGCGGACTCGTTGGCTCCCTGGCCGGCTGGGTAATTCCCGAGTACGAGACCCGGCGTTGTGCCGGCCGCCGCCGGCGTGGCGCCATTCTTTTATCCGTCCATTGCGACAATAAACAATGGCGCAATCAGGCCGTCTCCCTGCTGCGTACCTCGGGCGCCGACGACATCGGCTGCGTGCGTGAATCCTCAGCCGATTTCGCACGCACCGACAAGCCCATGCCGCGCAACGTCGAACACGAATCAATTGTCTAGAAATCAATGAGATAGCGGAGCCGCCGGGCACGATGGGTGCAAATAGGCACAACCCCGGGCCCGGCCGCCCCAACGGGGAGGGGTTCGTTTGCTACGATGAGTTTTCTCCCGCAGGAGGAACTCTCTCTCATGTCCGTCCACATTCAGACTCGCGAAGTAAACGGTGTTACGGTGATGGCCTGCACCGGCACCATCACGCTGGGGGAATCCACCAGTCTTTTTCGTAACACTCTGCGCGAATTGCTCCAGAAGGGAACCAGGAAGCTGTTGCTCGATCTCGGCGGAGTGACTTACCTGGATTCAACGGGGATTGGTGAATTGGTGGGCGCTTACACCTCAGCCCGCAACGTTTCCGCCCAGATCAAATTGGCCCGGTTGCCTGAGAAGATCTACAACCTCCTCCAGATCACCAAGCTCATCACCGTCTTCGAAATTTTCGAAGATGAGGCTGAGGCCGTCAAGAGCTTCAAGTAGAGCCCCCGCCCCCTGGGCGTGTGACGCCGGCGACTGCTGGACTTCGACCATACAGTGATGTATGGTACTCACAATGCTCATTCACGGCAGCCCTGACCTGGGTGTCAGGAGCCTGCGCGCCGCCAAAGCCGGATCGCCTGGTCCTCTCAGTCCAACTGACTGGCTCAAGCACGGTTTGTCCGCCCTGGCTGCCGGCGGACCCCGTGCCCTACGGGCGGACGTCCTGGCCCGTGAACTGGGCGTGTCGCGCGGATCGTTCTACTGGCACTTCCAGTCTCTCGACGACTTCCACGCGCAACTGCTCTCCTTCTGGACACACGTCGCTGTCGACAAGATGATCGACCAGCACGAGCGCTCCGCCGCCTCTCCGCAAGCGCGCCTCAAGGCCATCGTCCTTCACGCCTTCACGACGGACCTGCGCTTTGAACGGGCCATGCGCGCCTGGTCGCTCGAGGCTGATCGTGTTGCTAATGCCCTGGCCGAAATCGACACCCGGCGCACCACCTATCTCAGCCGCCTGTTGCGCGCCGCGGGCCACGGGCAGAAGAGCGCCGCCGCCCGGGCCCGTCTGATGTATACGGCTTTTGTCGGATTCGTGGTGCGGCCCGCGCCGTCCGGCTCAGAAGGCGAGCAGATCGCGAACTCCATACTTTCCACGCTGTTGAAGAGGACTCCCACAACATGAAGCCAATCCGCCAGGTCGCGGTGCTCGGCGCCGGTACCATGGGCGCGCGCATTGCCGCGCACTTTGCCAATGCGCGCATTCCTGCTCTGCTGCTCGACCTGACAACGGCCCTCGCCGCCAAGGGCATCGAAGCCGCGCGCAAGCAGTCGCCCGGCGCGTTTTACACCGAGCAGGGCGCGGCACTGGTGACGCCCGGCAACTTCGATGAACACCTGGCCCAACTCAACGGCGTCGACTGGGTGATCGAAGCGGTGACGGAGAACCTCGAAGTGAAGCGGTCGCTCTGGTCCCGGGCGCTGGCACACGCCCCTGCCGGTGCGATCCTCACCACCAACACCTCCGGCATTCCTCTACGATCCATCTGTGAGGGTTGGCCCGAAGAACGGCGACGCCGGTTCCTGGGCACGCACTTTTTCAATCCCCCGCGTTACCTCCACTTGCTGGAACTCATACCCGGCCCCGCCACGGAGGCGCAACTGCTGGTGGACGTCGGCGCCTTCGCTGACCGTGTCCTCGGCAAGGGCGTCGTCATCTGCAAGGACACGCCCAATTTCATCGCCAATCGCATCGGCTCGTTCTTCGGCGCGACCATCTATCAGCTCATGCAGAAGCTGGACCTCACCATCGAGGAGGTGGATGCGCTCACCGGTCCCGTAATCGGGCTGCCCAAGTCCGCCTCGTTCCGCCTGCTGGATATCGTGGGTTTGGACGTCTGGAACCTGGTCTCGAAGAATCTTTACGACCTCGTGCCGGACGATCCGTGGCGTGAACGTTTCCTGCCGCAGCCCTTCCTTGGCGAGATGCTCAGACGCGGCTGGCTCGGCGACAAGACAGGGCAGGGCTTCTTCCAGCGCCGCGGCCCGAAAAAAGAGATTTGGGCGATCGACTGGAAGACCTTTGAATACCATCCAGCCGCCAAGGTCAGGCTGCCCGCGCTCGAAAATGCGAAGCTCATCGAAGATCTGCCCACTCGCCTGCGCACGCTCTACGCCGACACCTCGAAAGCCGGCGAGTTTTATCGCGGCCTCTTCGATGACGTCTATGCCTACGCCTCGGCCATGCTGCCGCAGATTGCGCACTCCGCCGGCGACATCGATCACGCCATGCAATGGGGCTATGCGCACACCGTCGGCCCGTTCGGTATTGCGCGCATCCTCGGCCTGCAGCCGCCCCCACCCGAAGCCGCGGAAACGCCATGCCCCGGCGTCGTCGTGCTGAAGCAGCAACCGGTCGTCCAGGCTAATTCCGGAGCCTCGCTGCGCGATCTCGGCGATGGCTGCCTCTGTCTGGAGTTCCACTCCAAGATGAACTCGCTGGGCGACGACGGCCTCTCGATGATCTATTCCGGCCTGCAGCGTCTGGAAAGCGATTTCGACGCCCTGGTGATCGCCAACCAGGGCGAGAACTTCAGCGTTGGCGCGAATCTCATGATGGTGCTGCTGGCGGCCCAGGAGCAGGAGTGGGACGAGCTCAACGCCGCCATTCATCGCTTCCAGCAGGCCAGCATGGCCATTAAATACGCAGTGAAGCCGGTGGTGGTGGCGCCGCACCAGCGCGCCCTCGGCGGCGGCTGTGAACTGGTTCTGCACGCGCCGCGCGTGCAGGCCGCGGCCGAACTCTACATGGGGCTGGTCGAAGTGGGCGTTGGCGTCATTCCCGGCGCCGGGGGCTGCAAGGAACTCCTCGCCCGCCTCAAAGACCCGCGCAAGGTCTTTGAGTTGATCGGCATGGCCAAGGTCTCCAGTTCGGCCGAGAATGCCCGCGATCTCGGCCTGCTCGACAAATCCGCTGCCGTGACCATGAATCCAAGGCGGCTCGTCGGCGACGCCAAGCAGTCTGCCCTCTCCATGGTCTCCTCCTACCGGCCCGGCACGCCGCGCAACGACATTAAGGTCGGCGGCGATCCGGCCTTTGCCGCCCTGCGCATCGGCGCCTGGCTCATGCGCCAGGCCGAGTACATCAGCGATCACGACATGCTGATTGCGGAGAAACTCGGGCGCGTTCTCACTGGCGGCGAGTCTCCGGGGGAGCGTCTCGTCTCCGAACAGCATCTGCTCGACCTGGAGCGCGAAGCGTTCCTCAGCCTGTGCGGCACTGTCAAAACTCAGGAACGCATCGCCTTCATGCTCAAGAACGGGAAGCCTCTCCGTAACTAGGATCTCCACATGACCACGCCCGTCATCATCGACTGTCTACGAACCCCCGCCGGCAAGGCGCCCAAAGGCGCGCTGCGCCAGATGCGGCCCGACGACATGGCCGCCGCCGTCTTCCGGGCGCTGGCCGGCCGTTACCCGCAGGTGGCGCTGGAATCCATCGACGACGTGATCCTCGGTTGCGCCATGCCCGAAGGGGAGCAGGGGATGAACGTGGCCCGCATCGCCGCGCTCGCGGCCGGCTTGCCGGTCACCGTGCCCGCCGTTACCATCAATCGATTCTGCTCCTCCGGCCTTCAGGCCATCGCCATGGCGGCCGAGAAGATCACCGCCGGGAGCGCCGACATCGTGCTCGCCGGGGGCGCCGAGTCCATGAGCATGGTGCCCATGGGCGGCTACAAATTCGCTCCAAATCCACGGTTGGCCATGGAATGGCCCGAGATCTACATCTCCATGGGCTTGACCGCGGAGAACCTTCAACGCCAGTACAATATCACCCGTGAGGACCAGGACGCGTTCTCCTACCGCTCCCACCAGAACGCCCTGCGCGCCCAGCAGGAAGGGAAGTTCGACGAGGAACTCGTCCCGGTAAACGGGCTGGCAAAAGACGAAGGCCCGCGTGCCGACACCTCGCTGGAAGCTCTGGCAAAGCTCAAACCGGTCTTCCATGCCCGGGGCACGGTGACGGCCGGCAACGCCTCGCAGACCTCAGACGGTGCGGCCGCCGCTCTCGTCATGTCGGAAGACAAGGCCCGCGAACTCGGGCTGAAACCGATGGCCCGGTTTGTCTCCTTTGCGGTGGCGGGCTGTGCGCCAGAGGTGATGGGCATCGGTCCTGTCTTCGCCATCCCGAAGGCACTGAAGCGGGCCGGCCTGCGACTCGAAGACATCGATGTGATTGAATTGAACGAAGCATTCGCGGTGCAGGCCCTGGCGGTGATGAGAGAGGCGGGCCTGAACCCGGATAAGGTCAATGTGAATGGCGGGGCCGTTGCACTGGGCCATCCCCTGGGCTGCACTGGTGCGAAGCTGACGGCGACCATCCTGCGCGAAATGAAACGCCGTGGCGCACGCTACGGCATGGTGACTATGTGTATCGGGGGCGGCCAAGGCGCCGCGGGCATTCTGGAGAACATGCAATGAGCACCATCGCACCAACCACGCCCACACTGAAGGGCGGCGAGTTTCTCATCCGTTCAGCGGACTCCCGGGAGATTTTCACGCCCGAGGATTTCACTGACGAACACCGGGCCATCGCCAGGACAACCGACGAATTCTGGAACAAGGAAGTGGTGCCGAATCTGGAGGCGATTCAGCACCAGGATCACGAGGCTGCGGCGCGAGTCCTCAAGAAATCGGCGGAACTGGGCCTCACCGCCGTCGTCGTCCCGGAATCCTACGGCGGCATGGAGATGGATCTCATCTCCGCCATGATTGTCGCCGAAGGACTCGCCAGGGATGGCTCCTACGCCGGTTGGCACGGCGCCCATGCCGGCATCGGTACGCTGCCCCTGCTGTTGTTCGGGACCGATGAACAGAAGCAGCAGTACCTGCCCCGGCTCACCTCCGGCGAATGGATCGGCGCGTACGCTTTAACCGAACCTCATGCCGGCTCGGACGCGCTGGCCGCCAAGACCCGGGCCGATCTCTCCCCTGACGGTTCCCACTATGTGCTCAACGGTTCGAAGATGTGGATCACGAACGCCGGCAAGGCGGACCTCTTCACCGTCTTCGCCAAGGTGAACGGCGAGAAGTTCACCGCCTTCCTGGTCGAACGCAACGTCGCCGGGCTCACCGTCGGGCAGGAAGAGAAGAAGATGGGCATCAAAGGCTCATCCACTTGCGCCGTCTACTTCGACAACGTCCGCGTGCCCGCCGCCAACCTGCTGGGTGAAATCGGCCGCGGCCACATCATCGCTTTCAATATTCTCAATCTCGGCCGGCTGAAACTCGGCCCGTTCGCAGTCGGCGGCTCGAAGAACGTCATCCAGTCCTGTATCCGGTACGCCAAGGAGCGCAATGCCTTCGGCGGCCCCATTGCCCGCTTCGGTGTAATCCAGTACAAGCTGGCCGAGATGATGATTCGCACCTTTGCCGCCGAAACCATCAGCTACCGCGTCGCCGGGGAAGTCGAGCGGTATGGCGATGTGCTCAAAGGCGCCGAAGAATTCGCCATCGAGTGCAGCTACGTGAAAGTCTTCGCCTCCGAAGTCCTCGACTATGTCGTCGACGAGGGCGTTCAGATCCACGGCGGCTACGGTTACCATCAGGACTACATGGTGGAGCGCGCCTATCGCGACTCCCGCATCAACCGTATCTTTGAAGGCACCAACGAGATCAACCGTCTCCTCGCCACCGGCATGCTGCTGAAGCGGGCTATGCGCGGCCAGTTGCCTCTGGTGGCCGCCGTCAAGCAGGTGCAGGACGAGATCCTCTCGCCTTCTCTTGCTCCTGCGGCGCCCGACCTTGTTTCGAACGCTCGCAAGATCACTCTCATCGCGCTCGGCATCGCTTTCCAGCGCTTCCGCGAGAAGCTCGACGAACAGCAGGAAGTCGTCGCCGCCCTGACGGATTGCGCCATGAACACCTTCGCCATGGAGAGCGTGGCGCTGCGCTGCGAGCGGCTGCAGGCTACCCCGAAGGCCTCTTTCTCGGCCGATGTGCGCGATGTGTTCCTGCGCGATGCATTGAACACAGTGGAAGACAGCGCCCGGATGGTACTCTCCGCCGCCTCCGAAGGCGACAGCCTGCGGACGAATATGGCCGTACTCCGCCGCTTCGCCAAATACGAACCAGTGGATTCCGTGACGGCGCGCCGCCGGCTCGCCACGCGGATGCTGGAAACCGGCCGGTATCTGTTCTAATGCGACTGGTGATCCTGGTGGGCCTGCCTGCTTCCGGCAAGTCCACCTGGGCCCAAAAACAGGCCCTGCCCATCCTGTCCTCTGACGCCGTCCGGGTACTGCTCACCGGTGACGTCACGCATCAGGGCGCAAACCGGCTCATCTTTCATACCTTGCGCCAGTTGGCCGCGGCTCGCCTGCAGGCCGGCATGAAGGTCACCTGCATCGACTCAACCGCACTCACGCAATGGGAGCGGCGCTGTTGGGTTCGTTTCGCTCAGCTCCACAACTGCGAAGCCGAAGCCGTCTATTTCGACGTTCCTCTCGGGGAGTGCAAACGGCGCAATGCCGCGCGCGATCGGGTCGTGCCGGACCCTGTGATGGATCTCATGGCCGCGCGCCTGCAGCCGCCCGATGTCGGCGAAGGCTTCAGCCGGATTACGGTTGTCCGCCCGGACCCGCAACCTCCTTCCAGCTCCTCTGCATAACCAGCCAGATCGCCGCCGGAACCAGCCCCAGGCACCCGCTGACGAAGGCCACCGTCCGCACGGAGAGGCCCAGGTCTACCGCCTGCGATGCCAGGAAGCTCATGCAACTCATTACCAGGAACAACCCGCTGAAGTCCGCCGAAAAGACACGGCCCCGGTAGCGGTCTTCCGTCATGCCCTGCAGCATCGTCGTGGAAAAGACCCAGGCGATCGATGTACCCGCATGGCCCAGCGCCACCGCCGCGCAGGCCAGGGCCAGCGTTGGCGCGGCACTCAACAGACAGTACGAGGCGGCCGCAATCAGAAAGGCGAACAGAATGCCCGCACGCATTCTTTTCTCGTTATTCCGGGCCCAATAGCCCGACGAGAACGAGCCAATCAGTGATCCGATCCCTCTCGCCCCCAGCAGCAGGCTCATGCTCAGGGTGCCGCCGCGCACCAGGTCCGCGCCTTGTCCTGCAATCGGAAAAACTCGCTCCCCATAGATCGGCAGGATCACCCAATGCGCGCCCAGCAGGCCCATGCCCGCCTTCACCATCAGCGTCGCCGTCAGCCGGCGGTCCCTCCGGATGTATCGGATGCCTTCCATCACGGGCGTGAAATCGATCATGTCCTTCAGGCAGAACGCGGGTAGATGGGAGGCATGCGTCTCCTTCAGCTTCATCGCCGCCAGCAGCAGCGCGGAGATCACAAACGACAGCGCGTTCACCAGGAACAGGACATCCCGTCCGAACTTATACGCAATCAAGCCGCCCAGCCCGCTGCCGATGGCGAAATTGATGGCCCAGGTGGTGGACGACAGCGCGTTGGCTACCATCACTTCGCCATCGTCCCGCGCGATGTTCGGCACAATGGCGCTGCGGCCCGGCTCAAACAGCGCCCACATGATGGTTTCCAGGAACAGCAGGATCCACACCAGCCAGACCATGCTGGCCGACTTCACAAACACCATGGCCAGCACGATGAAGAAGCGGCAGCAATCGGCGAAGATCATGATCGTGCGCCGGTTCAGCCGGTCGTTCAGAACGCCGGCCGTGGGCGCCATCAGCACCTGAGGCAGAAGTTGCAGCACCACCGCGAAGCCTACGGATTTGGCCTCGCCGGTGAGTTCCAGCAGCAGGCTGTAGATGGCGACCGCATACAGCCAGTCGCCCATCTCGCTCACCACCTGGGCGAACCACAGCAGGCGGAAGTTGCGGTTCTCCCGCAGAATCCGGCCATAGGCCGCGAGCGAGTACGATCTGGCTGCGGCCGCGCTCATGGCCGGTCTAATCCGTGTAGATGCCCATGCGCTCTTTCACCAGACGCACGGTATCGTTGGCGACCGGCGCGACACGCTCGGCCGCCTCGCGCAGGACGCCCTTCAGGTAGGCTGGGTCCGCGGTGATTTCCTTGTACCTTTGCTGGATCGGTTCCAAACCGGCCACCACGGCTTCAGCCACCGTTTTCTTCAGGTCGCCATAGCGCAGCCCGCTGAAGTGGTTCCGCACCTGATCGTCTGTCCAGCCCGTGAACGCCTGGTGAATGGTCAGCAGGTTGGCCACACCCGGCCCCATGGAATCGAAATCGACGCCGCTGCCGGAGTCCGTGGTGGCCCGCATGATCTTCTTCTTGATCTGGGAAGGCTCGTCCAGCAATGCGATTGCATGACCCGAGCCGGTCTCCGACTTGCTCATTTTCTTCGTCGGATCGTCCAGCCCCATGATGCGCGCGCCGACCATCGGCAGTTTCGTTTCCGGCATCACAAAGGTGTCGCCGTACTGTGAGTTGAAGCGCTGCGCGAGGTCGCGAGTCAGCTCCAGGTGCTGCGTCTGGTCATCGCCCACCGGCACCGCGTTGGCTTTGTAGAGCAGGATGTCGGCGGCCATCAGCACCGGATACTGCAGCAGACCGTCGCTGATGCTCTCCTGCTTCGCCGATTTGTCCTTGAACTGGGTCATCCGCTCCAGCCAGCCCAGCGGCGTCACGCAGGTCAGCAGCCAGCACAACTCGGCATGGGCCGCCACCGTCGACTGCACGACGACAGAGGAAATCTTGGGATCGATGCCGGCGGCCAGAAAAATTGCGGCGGTTTGCTCAATCTTCCGGCGCAGTTCCGCCGGGTCCTGATAGAGCGTGATCGCGTGCAGATCCACGATGCAAAACACGCATTCGTAGTCGTGCTGCATGCGGACCCAGTTTTTCAGGGCGCCCAGATAGTTTCCGATGTGGAGGCTTCCAGTGGGCTGGATTCCGGACAGGACTCGTGGTTTCATGCTGAACTGATAGAGAAGAGTAATTTTTATCGTAAGGGATGCGCATGGCTGAAGTGAAGATCGAGAAGTGGGTTTACGGCGGCGCGGGCCTTGGCAGGACGGAAGGCCAGGTCACACTGGTTCCGTTCGTCATGCCCGGCGAGCAGGTGCGCGTCGAGCCTGTCAAACAGAAGACGGGCATGGTAGAAGGCCGCGCGGCGGAATGGATTGAACGCAGTGAGGCCCGGATTGAGCCGGCCTGCGCCTATTTCGAAAAGTGCGGGGGCTGCCACTACCAGATGGCGCCGTATGAAATGCAGGTCGCCCAGAAGGCCGAGATCCTGCGCGAAGTCCTGCGTCGGGTAGGCAAGATTGACGCTCCGGAAAAGATCGACACCATCAGCGCCGAGCCGTGGGGTTATCGCAATCGCAGCCAGTTCCACTTTGGTCCCCAGCACACCCTGGGATTCAAAGCGGCCGGCAGTGACCGTGTGGTCGATGTGGACAAATGCCCCATCTCCGCACCGCCTATCAATGAGGCCCTGAAGAAACTGCGCGGTCTGCGCCGCGACAAGCACTTCCCCCGCTTTCTCAAGGAGATAGAGCTATTCACCAATGGCGAACAAACCATGGTGAATGTGCTCTCAACTGAGGGCAGCCGAGGCGTCGCCAAGGGCTTTTTCGAGTGGCTGGGCCAGCACATCCCCGGTGCCTCCGAAGGATCCCTGGAGTATGCGGTAGCCGGCGAGAAGTTTCGCGTCAGCCATAAGTCGTTCTTCCAGGTGAACCGCTTTCTTGCCGCTGAGATGGTGACATGCGCACTGGATGGTGTCGAGGGCAAGACCGCCCTCGACCTCTACGCCGGGGTGGGGCTCTTCACCCTTCCTCTGGCCCGCCGGTTCGAGAAGGTAACCGGCGTGGAGAGCGACGGCTCGGCCGTACGTGACCTCGAGTTCAATGCGGAACGCAGCGGCATCAAGGCGAAGGCCATCCGGCTGCAGTCCGAGCAATACCTGGAGAACCTCACCGTCACCCCCGATTTCGTCCTCGCTGACCCGCCGCGCAGCGGCCTCGGCAAAGCCGTCGTCAAACACCTGGTCCGGTTGCTGCCGCCGCGCCTTAGCCTGGTCTCCTGCGATCCCGCCACTCTGGCGCGCGACGCTGCCGTGCTGGTTGGCGCCGGTTACCGCTTTGAGAAGATGACGATGGTCGATCTCTTTCCGCAGACCTATCACATTGAAACCATTGTGCAGATGGTTCGCTGATCCGGTCGGAACCCAGCGGCCGCCCGGGCCTCCTCCCGGACGGCCGCCTTGGGTTAGAGTTCCAGTTTCCCGCCCATCACCATCTCAGACAGTTTGAACTTCCGCTTCACCATCATCGGACCGACGTTGGTGACAAACTCCACTTCCTTGTCGTCCAGACTGATGGGATCCTGCTTCGGGAAAAGGAAGTAGATCACTCGAGGACCGTCGCGGTTCGGCATCAGCACGTCTTCGGGATGCAGCGGATCATGGCCCTTCCGGTTGAGCTGGGTCTGCGCCTTGAGGCGCGTCTTCATCTGCTCCGGATCAGGTCCGCGCCGCTGTCCGCCTTCCTGGAACTGTTGCGGCTGCATACCCGGTCTCCTGCCGCCGCGCATGCCTCCGCCCATCGCCGGCAGCCCTTCCACGGCAATCACGTAGTTCTTGCTGGGCTCGTTCAAGGTTGCCTTGGCCGCGCTGGCTTTGTCCGGCTCCGTGGTGGACTTCAGCTGGACCATCGCCTGGCGGACGGGCAGGGAACTCTGCCAGCGAACCACCGCGGACATGGAGGCAACGCCTCCTCCACCCACGCCTCCTCCACCCATGCCTCCGCCGCCGGGGCCACCCATTCCTCCACCGCCAGGGCCGCCCATGCCTCCGCCGCCGGGCCTGCCCATGCCGCCTTCGCCGCCGCCTCCGGGGCCACCCATTCCTCCGCCGCCTGGGCCGCCCATACCCCCGCCGCCGGGCCTGCCCATTCCGCCCTCCCCGGTCTCACCCACGCCGCCGCCGAATGTCACGTTGGCGTTGCGCGCCCATGGAGAATCCGTCAGCACGCGCCGGGCTTCCTTTTCAGTCCACTCGGTATACGGCTTCTTTTCCCAGAAGTCTGCCGCAAACAACAGTGCGGCCCCCGTGAGGAGGCCGCCGGTCACTGCTGCGATCTTCAGTTGCATGGTGTTTCCCTCTACAACAATTAGAACGAAAGTCTGAGCTGCAGGTCGATCCGGCGATTGCCGGCGCCACCGCCGCCTCCCATGCCACCAGGGCCAAAGCCGCCCCCGATGGAGTTGGATTCCCCAAACAGCGGAGAACTCAGGTTGCCGATCGGCAATCCGTAGTTGACGTGATTCAACAGGTTACGGGCCGACGCCGAGGCCGTCAGGCTGAATCGTTTGCCGGACGAGGAGTCGAACATGCCGCCGGGGCCTCCGGGACCGCCGCCGCCGCGCATGCCGCCACCCCCGCGCATTCCACCCCCGCCGCCCATCGGGCCCATCCCGCCGCGCATCGGACCATCGCCGCCCGTTTGTGTGGTCGTACCCGAGGTTCGTTCACCAAAGCCCCAGGTCCGGCTGGCCCGCAGATTCACTGTGAACTGCACCGGTCCGCGGCCGTAGTTGCGAGGGATCAGCACGTCGTTCTGGCCTGGCGTCAGGTTGAACACCCCGAACGCCGTGCTCACGATGTTGGCGCCCGTGGCGCCGGCCGCCGCGAACGACGGACGGTCGTTGAACAGCGTGTCACGGTTGTTGTCGCGCCCGGTCGTGATGTTGAAGGGCATGCCTGAGCTGGCCATGATGAACGGGTTGAGTGCGACGCCCCACTTCATGCGGATCGATCCGCCCAGCATCATGCGGTGCCGCACGTCATAGGCTGCATTCCCGTACTCAGAGGCGAGGTTGTATTGGTTCACCGGGAACGAACCCACTCCATCGGTGTCGCTCTTCGCCTGGCCCAGCACGTAGAAGCCGAACAGCGTGACGTGCCGGTTGAATCGGGACGTGATATTGATCATCAACTGCTTCTGCGTGAGGAAGCCGGTCGATTCGTATTGATAGACGTTGCCGATCTCGCCCATCGGGAACGTGCCATCGGCCAGCGGAGCATTCACGTTCCGCGTGCGCAGCATGTGCAAGCCGCGCGAGTAAATGAAGTTCGTCGAAATCGAAGTGTTCTTCGGCAGCTGGCGGTCTACACCAACGATCGTCTGCGCGATGTAGGGCGCCCGGATATCATTCACCAGCGTACGCCGCGTGGGATCCACCACGTTCCCGGCCAGGGTATTGAGATCGGGAACCGTTGGGTAGAAGTCCGGGTTCGTCACGAAGTACTGCTGCTGTGTCGTGCCGTTGAAACGCAGGGACTGCAGCGTCAGGTTGTCCGCAATCCGGTCGTAGAACATGCCGAAACCAGTGCGAACCACGGTCTTTGTCTGGGCCGGGGACTTGCCCAGTCCATAGGCAATGCTGATGCGCGGCGCCAGATCCTTGTAGTCGCTGATGTTCGACTGCGTCTCGTAGCGCAGCCCATAGCTCAGGTTCAGGTTCGGCCGCATCCGCCAGGTATCTTCCGCGAACAGGCCCACATCCGTCTGTGCGACGTTCGTCAGCGGAGTGCCGCCGGTGAGTGTAAACTGGCTCGCGCCGCCACCCAGCGTCCGGATCGTCGCTGCCGGCAACCCTGCCGACTGGAAGTACAACGTCCGGCGGTAGCGCTCCAGCGAGGTGATCTGCACCATGGTCGGCAGTCCGTCCGGCCCGTTCACAACATTGTTCGAACTGTCCAGCAACGGAGCCAGTCCGCCTGCAAACGTGTAGGATCCGTTGAAATTGGAATCCGAGGTATCGCCGATGCGATCGTAACGCAGACGCCCGCCGAGCTTGATCATGTGCGCCCCATGCGTGATCGACGTGATGTTCTGCCACTCGAAGCGGTTCTCGCGGCTGCCGGAATCCCTGATCAGCGAGCCACCGCTGTTGAACGATTCCAGCACATTCAAGGCTGGCGTACTGTTGTCGCCCATCATCAGGGCATTGCTGCGGTTGTATTGGAACCGCGTTTCATTCACCGCATGCGTGCCGAGAATCGCGGTCTCGGTCATCTGCAGGATATGGTCGCTGGTCTCTGAGTTGGTCGCCCGCGAGGGCAGAGTGAACTGGCCCAGACCCTGGTTCTGATTGTTGTTGCGTGCCTCGCTGTAGCGGACAACGAGAGTGTTGTTCTGGCTCAACTGGTAGTCCAGGCGCGGATTGATCGACCAGTGCCTCAGCGGCGTCACGATGGTCTGCTGGAAGGGCGTTTCCAGTAGATTGCTGTCCAGCACAGTCGCCGAAATCACCGCATTCTCATCGATCTCGCGGCGGTCGACGTCGACGAACCAGGACGCTTTCTTCGAGAGCGGGCCGCCGAGGTTCAAACCGTAGTGCCGCATGCTGTACGGCGCACGCGTTGTCGCGAACGGATTCCGCGAATTCAGGTTCTCGTTGCCGAAGTTGAAAAACGCCTGGCCCCGCAGCTTGTCCGTGCCGGGTTTGGTCAGAATCTCGATGCGGCCGAAACCGAGGCGGTCATATTCGGCCGAGAAGGGATTCTGGTTCACGCGCACTTCGCGAATGGAGGACTTCGGAGGCAGCTTGCCGCCGCTGAATCCGTCCACATAGATGTCGCCGCCGTTCGGACCGGCTGAGGGACCGGCCAGCGCCTGAAGATCCGAGGCCAGATCGTCCGGATCGTCCGACAGAACATCCAGGTCTTCGCCTCGCAGCACGATGGCCCCGGCTACACTCGACGTCTCCACCGACACCGCGGTATAGTCCGCCACGGTCACAGACTGCGTCTCGGACGCAATCACCAGCTGGCTCTTCAACGAGATCGGCTTGCCGCCTTCCAGGCTGAGGTTGCGCAGCTCCAGCGGGGTAAAACCGGTTGCTGCAATCCGCAGCTTGTATTTGCCCGGAGGCAGCGGTTCAAATTCATAGGCGCCCACCTCATTGGTGGTGATGGTCTTGGTGAACCCTTTGCCCCCGGAGAGAGTCACCTGCGCGCCCGGAACGAACGAACCCGACGGATCATCGACTTCCCCCTTGACCACCGTCATGCTCTGCGCGGCCGCCACCAGGGCGAGCGCCATCACAAGCAGCACGGCCATAAACACACCACGAGCGTAGTTGTTGTTCATACTGAATTCCTCGAAAAGAAAACGAAGCTGATTTACTGCCCTGGCATAGACATCTCGGTGCTCCAGTTCCCGAGTGCCTGATTCACTTGCGCCGCCGAAGCGCGCAACAGGAAGTCCACGCCTGCTACCAGCGAGATCGCGTTCGGGGCAGCGTTTCCCCCTGCTTTCGCCACTGAAACGATGACCGCATCGCCAGGCTTCACGTCAGCCAGGCCAGCCACCGGCAACCGCTCAAACATCTGCGCAAAATCCGGAGTGCGGCCGCCCATGGGTCCGCCAGGACCACGGCCGCCTCCACCCTGCATTCCTCCGCCGGCAGCGCCTTGCCCGCCGCCATTCATCCCGCCCGGCCTCATCATCCCCCCGCCTGCGCCACCACCGAAGTTGGGCATCCGCCGGATACTCGTATCCGCCGTCAGGTGGATCACCACGGGCTTCTTGGTCTGAACATCCTTCATCGTCATTTCGCCGGTTTCGGCCTTCAGGGAGATCACCTCTCCACCCATCGTGCGGAATGAGCCGGAGACGATCTGTTCCGCGACGATCTTCAACGCCGCTTCGTCCTTGGTCCCCAGCACCCGGATCTGGTCTCCGGCTTCGATGGCGCTGATTGGGGCTACCTCCGAATCGGCGAACTTGACTGACCCGTTGGCGTAGCGCCGCAATACCGCCGACGCCGGTACGCTCACGGTCCACTCCTTGGCCGAAGCATTGGCTCCGGTAGAGATCTGCAACTCCCCGCCGGCTGCATTCACGGCCTTTACGACTCCGCGCACGCCGCGCGTCTTCCACTCCGCCTGCTCCTTGGCATTCTTCTCCGCCAGGGAGGCCTTGCTCATCACTACGAGCGTAGTCACCGTGAGCTTCTCCTCGGCCAGCGTGCCGCGTGCGATCACACGGTCGCCGACGGAGACCCCCGATATTTCCATCGGGGCTGCCTTGCTCAAATCCTTCTCGCCGGGTTCGACCCTCATCAGGCGGCAGTTATCGGCGACATGAGCCGCCACCGCCTTGCCGGCATCGGTCTGTATCGTCAGTTCCCGGTCCGCGGCCGTAATCGCCTTCACCGCGCCCACGACCCGCTCCTGCTGCTGGGCAACAAGCAGACCGGCAGCGGTCAACACAAGAGTAATGAATCTTCGAATCATTCCAGAAAACCGCTCTCTTACGAGACGGCTATTGATTAAGTCGCGCTTTCGTCGCCGGATGGTTACGACACGACGCGGCCCCAAAGGTAAAGAAGTGTGAAGCGATTGTTACATCGTCACTCTTCGCGGTGCCTTCTGGCAGGGCCAGAGCTGTCCGAAATTCTGCATGGAATCAATAGTTTGTGAGCCGTACCCAGCCCTACGGAAAGACCGGAAGAGAGGCTCCGCCAGGCAGGGCGGTCTCCATTTGGCCATGTCCAAAGACAGGCCATTTGGGGATAGTTTTTAATCGGAACAATACTGCGATTAACGGACGAAATAAGCGGTTTTGTCCAGCTTCGGATCCACCGCTACATCGAAGAAACCAATCATCATCTCTTCCCACGATTGTTCGCCGTAGCTCACTTCTTTTGTCGGATCGGGGTTGAAAGGATTCGAGGCGGAGTTATCGAACCAACCCGTGAACCGCAGGTGGGTTCCCTTGCGCAGCAACCGCGGCTTCTCCAATACGTAGTTCAATTGCCACTGGAAGGAATACGGATCCACTTTCAGCAGCGTCTCGGAGCGGCCGCCCTCCGCCGTGATCTCATATTCGAATGCCTTGCCCCGCAAATGCATATGAGGAAACATGCTCAGCAGCAGGGCATCGTTCGGTAGCGTGCCCCCGGCGGATACCCGGTAATTCGCCTCGCCAGGCGGTATGTGAAATCCCGCATTGCCGATCTGCAAGGTCAACACCCGCTTGTTGGGCGCCTTCGAACTGAACACCAGGCCCACGCTCGTCTGGTCCAGTTCCTCGGTGCCGTTCGGTGTGTAGTGGAATTGCAGCACCAGTTCCGACCCCGCCGGCAGCCACTTCGCCATCCCTTCCGGCGCCTGGAACGGTGCCTGGCCCGGGGTGTAGATCGCCAGGATGTCGCTGGTCGTCACGCCTTGGGCCCGGAACGCCTGGTTTCGCGGAGCATCTTTCAGCCACACCGAGCCCGGTTCCCGGATGTAAGCCACAATATGGTGCACGGCCGAGCGCGCTCCAGGCCGGATCTCCGCTGCCGTGACCCAATGATCCTCCATCGTGCGCAGCGGCAGAATGACGAACTGATAGTCCACCGTTCCACGAGCCGGCACCGCAAACGGCCTTTGCGCCGCCACCACCAGGTCGGGCGACCGGATGTTCCAGCCATCCGTCCAGTGCACGGGCGGCGGTGCTTCCCGGGAGGATCCGCGCGGCGCTCCTGCTTCGGCCCATGCCGAGATCGTCTTGATCTCCTCTGCTGTCAGTGAGGGGTTGTTGTGGAACGGGCCGCCTTCGCTGGCGAACCACGGCGGCATCTTCTTCAACTCCACCGCCTGTCGCATCGCCTTGGCCCAGGGTCTCACCTGTTGATAGGTAAGCAGTGGCATCGGACCAATCTCCCCCGGCCTGTGGCACGACTGGCACCGGCGCTGCAGGATCGGTTCTACGTCCTGGTGAAACGTAACTGTGGCGAGAAGGAGAAATGCCGCGATCACTGCAACTGGAACCGCAGGAGATTCAGCGCCGTCTGCACGGCCATCTTCCGGACCCGATTCCGGCCGCTGAAGAACCGGAACATTTTGGCTTCCACCCCATTAGGCGAGGCCAGCCCAATCCACACAATACCCGGATCAACGCCCGGTGTTTGAGACTCCGGGCCAGCCTCCCCGGTGATCGAGAGCGCGTACGTCGCGCCTGTCCTGTCCCGGGTCGAGTCCGCCATCGCTTTCGCGACAACCTCACTCACCGCGCCGTGCTCGGCCAGTGTCTTCTGGTCCAACCCCAGCATCCGTGCCTTCATCTCCGGCGCATAGACCTGGAAGCCGCCCAGGAACCATGCTGACGAACCAGGAACATCTGTAATGCGAGCCCCCAGCATGCCGCCCGTACAGGATTCAGCCACCGCTATAGTCTCCTTGCGGTCGCGCAACATGTGGCCCACTACCGTCTCCAGGGGATCGCCGTTCTGCGAGTAGACCCGCGAGCCCAGTGTCTCCAGAATCTTGACACCCAGTTCGTCCGCCAGGGCCTCCGCTGCCTCTGCCGTTTCACAGCGCGCGCGCAGGTGGATCTGCACGTCCCCCTCGGCGGCCAGGATCGTCGTCACCGGATTCAGGTATGGCTTGTAGATGGGCGAGATCAGCGCATCGAGGTCCGACTCACCCATGCCCGCCACGCGGAAGAACCGCTTGCGGATCGCCATCTGCGGCAGGCGCGCCGACAGGCGCGGCAGGCAGATGTCGCTGAACATGGGCATCATCTCCCGCGGCGGACCCGGCAGCAGCATTAGCATGCCGCCCGGCAGGTCGATCCACAACCCGGGCGCCGTTCCGTTGGGATTGCTCAGCTTCTCAGCGCCCTCCACTACGAAAGCCTGGCGCTTGTTGATGTCCGCCATCTGCCGCCCGGCGCGTGCGAATCGCGCTTTGATTTCGTCGCAGATCTCTTGCGAGAACAGGAGCCGCCGGTGCAGCGCCTGCGCCACCGCCTCGCGCGTCACGTCATCCTCCGTCGGGCCCAGCCCTCCAGTCAGGATCAGCAGCGGCACCCGCTGCAGCGACTCCGCGATCGCCGTCGACAACCGGTCCCGGTCATCCCCGAGAATGGACTTCTGCGTCACCTCGACGCCGAGCTCGTTCAATTGAGCAGTGAGCCAGAGCGAGTTCGTATCCGAGCGCTCGGGGGTGAGCAGTTCACTGCCGACTGCGATAATTTCAGCGTTCATGAGGGTGCAAACAGGCTATGGTAGCGGCCGGCCCTGGATCCCGGCGGGTATACGGTAGAGCGCCCCCGTCGTGGTGACCACCAGATCGCCGCCCGGCGCAAATGCGCAGCCAACGATATTCGGCCCCGACACAAACAACGACGCCTCGCGGTTGGGAGTGATGCGGACGATACCTTTCCGCCCTTCCAGAGATGCCGCGACATACAGATTCTCGTCAATGTCGAATGCCATGCCCTGCGGACGGCCCAACCCGCGGTAGAACGTCTCTACCTCTCCGGCGGGCGATATGCGGTGCACCGCGTCGAAGCTTGAGGTCGTCGGACCCGTGACGTAGAGGTAACCTTCGGCGCCAAACGCCAGGTGATACGCCGAGATCGAAGCCTCCAGCGTCGCGTAGACATAAATCTGGCGCGAGGGGCTGATCTTGAAGATCGTGCCGGAACGGTCGCCTACGTACAGGTTTTCCTTGCCGTCGAACGCGATGCCCGTCGCCACGCCCATGCCTTCGACATAAACGCCCATCTCGCCGCTGCGCGTGGCCTGGTACACCACGCCATCAAACCGCGAGGAGATCAGCAGCCGCCCTTCGGCGTCGAAAGCCAGGCCGGTGGCATTCATCAGGTCGGTCAGGAACGGCGTGATCACGCCGGCTGTATCCACGCGGTAAACGGCTACGGGCGTCTTCTGGCCGCGCGAGCCGCTGAAGGTGACATAGACGTTTCCGTCCTGGTCCACCGCCGGATTCGCCACCGGATGCAGGCTCTCCGCAATCTGCTTGCCTATGGCCACGGGCGCGGGAGCACTGTCCATCTCGCCGTTGCTGACGATCACTTCGCCGCGCCCCGCCGCCTCTGGCACGCGCGCCACCACCAGGGAGTTCGAGCCGACAATCAGGGGTGCGGCTACCCCGCCAATTGCCACGGACGGCCGCGGTGCGGCAAGGAACGATCGGCCGCGGATCTGAAAGTCACCTCCGGCAATCGCTGCCTGGGGCGTGACCGATTCGATGATGGGACGCTCAATGGCGCTGTTCTTAAATGACATCCGAGACGAATTTAGCTTCCATCTAGAATTGAACCACGAATCGCAGCGCCACAAGCACCGCCGCGCCGTAGACTCCGGCGGCCAGGTCGTCCGCCACGATACCCGTACCCGCCGGCAGCGACTCCAGTTTACGCACGGGCCACGGCTTCGTGATGTCGAACAGCCGGAACAGCAGCAGGGCCGCTGCGATGTGCGGCAGGTCCAGCACCGATGCGCCGGATAGCGTGATCCACTGGCCTAGAACCTCGTCCACCACCACGATCTGTGGATCCTTCATCCGCCGGATCTCTGCCGTCCGCGTCGATGCCCAGATCCCCAGCGGGGTCAACAACACCGCCAGAACCGCAAAATGCCAGGGCTGCATCGACAGCCGGGAGATCAGCGGCCAGGCCACCAGCAGGGCCCCAATCGAACCCGCCGTACCCGGACCTTTCGGCCAGAATCCGCAGCCGAACCACGTCGCGATGGCCAGTGCCACCTTATTCATCGTCTTCGTCTTCTGGTTTCGGCGCGGTCTCCACCGAGGGCCCGGGAATCCTGTACTCTTCCGCCGACCACATGCCGAGGTCTATTAAGCGGCAGCGCTCGCTGCAGAAGGGCATCTCCGGGTCGCCCAGCTTCACTTCTTTCTTGCAGATTGGACACTTCATAAATCTTTGCGGCACAGTTTCCGGCAGGGTGAGTTCCTGGGGCCGAGTCAGGTAGTCCGGTTCCGTACCTTGCACCACCATCACGACCTTCGCCGCCGCTTCAATACGCCCGGCCGCTCCAGCCACCGGCAACACAAGTATATGTAGATCCGCAGCGGCGGGGCAGCCTTCGCTACCGGCTTGCCAGCCCGCCGGACTCACTGATGTTGGTGCTGATGCCCCGCGTTCGTGGAGATGATCGGAAATGGATTCAATACCGCCGCCGGTTCGCTCGGCGGCTCGTCGATCAGGTCGCCCACCAGGTCGTAATCGTGTGCCTGCGTCACCCGCATCATCCGGAATTGACCTGCCCGGGGCTCTACCTCGCCCACGTCGCTCAGGTAGCAGACCCCGTCGATATCGGGAGCCTGAGTCGCCAGCCGCGCCTGCCACACCAGTTCGCTCTCTTCTGACCGGCCTTCGATCAGCACCGGCAGCTCCTGGCCCACCAGCCCGCGGTTGATCTTCCGCGAGATCTTGCGCTGCAGCGACATCAGCTTCCGCTTGCGGTTGTAGATCGTCCGGCCGTCTACCTTGCCGTCCAGGTGGTAGCTCTTGCTCGTCTCTTCATCGGAATACGTGAAGACGCCCAGCCGGTCGAACCGCGCCTCTTCCACAAACTGGCACAGCTCCTCGAAGTCCTTCTCCGTCTCGCCCGGGAAGCCCACAATCATCGACGTCCGGATCGACACGCCCGGAATCCGCTTCCTGATCTTTTCCAGCGTTTTCAGGAAGATCTCGCCCGAAGCCCCGCGCTTCATGTTCTTCAGCACGCCGGCCGCCGCGTGCTGCAGCGGCATGTCGATGTACTTCACCAGCGACTCGTGCTCCGCAATCGTGTCCAGCAGCTTGTTGGTGATCCGGTTCGGGTAGCAGTAGAGAAAACGAACCCACTTCTGCTGCGCCGTCTCGATCTCCGCCAGCCGCCCCAGCAGCAGCGCCAGGCCGTCCTTGATGCCCAGGTCGTCGCCGTATGCAGTGGTGTCCTGGCCGATCAGGTTGATCTCCCGCACGCCCTGCGCGAACAGCCGTTGCGCCTCGACGATCACCGACTCGAACCGCCGGCTGCGGAACGACCCCCGGAACTGCGGAATCACGCAGAAGGTGCAGGGATGATCGCAGCCTTCATTAATCTTGATGTAGGCGTAGTGGCGCGGCGTGGCCAGGATCCGCGGCGTCAGGTCGTGGTACAGATACGGCTCGAACGGATTCGCCTGTTTCTCGCCTGTTTCGCAGACCGACACGATGGCGTCCAGCTCATTGGTACCCACCACGGCGTCCACGTCCGGGATCTCCTGGCGGATGTCTGCGCCGTAGCGCTCCACCAGGCACCCAGCCACGATCAGCCGCCTGGCCTTTCCAGTCCGCTTGAACTCGGCCATCTCCAGAATCGTATCCACCGATTCCTGCTTGGCCGGTCCGATAAACGAGCACGTATTCACAACGATGGCGTCCGCATCCTCGGGCGAGCTGGTGAGCTCGTGGCCGCGGGCGTTCAACTGGCCCATCATGACTTCGGTGTCCACAAGATTCTTGGGACAACCCAGGCTGACAAATCCGATTTTCAAGGGTGTTTCCAGAGAACAACTGGCGTGAACTTCCAGTTTATCACGCGCTCACTCGGCTTCCACCATCCGCATCACGCCCTTGATATACCCCATGGCGAAAGCCATTCCCGCATGCCACGGCGCCGCACAGTTCATCTGCGGCGTATGGTCGGCAATGATCACGCCGTCATAGCCGTTCTTCTTGTAGATCCGCAGGCACCGCGCGATATCCACATCTCCTTCATCGATAAAGACTTCGTGGTACTTCGGCACTTTGCCGCGCACATTGCGCATGTGCACATAGGCGATCTTGCCCTGGCTGCTGTACTGCTCGATCGCCTCGTACAGATCGCCCTCCGTCATCTCGGCGATCGTCCCCTGGCAGAACTCCAGCGCGTTGTTGTAGCTCGGCACGATATCGAGCAGTTTCTGATAAAGCTGGGGCTGATTCACCAGCCGCGCCGTACCTCGGATCGACGGCATCGGCGGGTCGTCCGGATGCGCCGCCAGCCGCACACCCGCCTCCTCGGCCACCGGCACCACCGCCTTCAGGAAATCTTCCAGCCGGCCCCATAGCTGCTCAGTGGTGACCGTCCCGACGGTCCCGGGCCCCGCTTCCGGATCATAGATCATGTTCCAGACCTGCCCGTTCGGAATCGGCCGCTCCGCCGGGCCATCCGGCCCCAGGAACCCCACCGACGGAGCCCCGCCTCGCGCATACGGACCCTCCACATGGCCCCAGACCCCGGCGATACTGAAGTTGTAGCCCATCACCGGGATGCCCGCTTTGCCCATGTTCCGGATGATCGTCTTGATGTCTTCCAGTTGCTGTTGCTTCTTCGGCCCGTCCAACAGGATGTCGTACCAGTGCGAAGGGTCGAAGTTCTCAATGGCCGCCAGTTCCAGACCCTCGGCATGGACCGCTTGCTTCAGCGCGGCTAACTCCTCATAGGTCCACAGCTTCCCGCGATTGTCGCTGACGCCCCAACATGTATCGCTGTCAGTCTCCGGGATCCTCGGGCCATGACTGAAGTAGTCCACCCAGTGCGCCACGATGTGCGTCGCTCCGGCCTGTTTCGCAAACCGGAAATTGTCTGCCGTCAGCATGTGTCGATAGAGCCCGAGTCCCAGTTTCATAACCGTTCCTTAGTGTATAGCGGCCTCATGTCACACTGGCAATCAGGAAGGGACCGCCCGCGACCTTGACGACACCGCCCAATGGTCTGTGCGAAGTCTGCGCATGGGTGCGGCGCATCGAGAACGACCGCGGCGCCGTCTTCCTGCTTTGCCGGCGCGCTCTGACTGACCCCTCTTATCCGAAGTACCCCCGCCTGCCGGTCCTCCGTTGCCTGGGCTACGAACCTGCTCCTCCACCGCCCAGCCCTACAGGGAAGTGAAGAAAAAGTCGATAAACTCAGTGTTGTCCGCCGGTTCCAGGCACCAGCAAAAATGAAGATCCGAGTCCACAACCGAACCAAAGACACGCTGGTGGCCGACGCCGCCGACGTAGCCAACTCCAGCGAAACCCGCCGCGAAGGATTGCTGAAGCGCACCGGCCTCACCCCGGGCGAAGGTCTCTGGATCACCCCTTGCGAGGCGGTTCACTGTTTCTTCATGAAGTTCACCATCGACATCGTCTTCCTGAACAAGGCAAAGCAGGTGGTGAAGGTGAGCCCGTCGGTAAAGCCCTGGCGCATCGCGGGTTGTCTGCGAGCCCACTCCGTCCTGGAGCTTCCGGAAGGCCAGATCCGCGCCACCGGCACCATGCCAGGCGACCAGCTCGAAATCGAGAAGCTTACCGTCGCCTGACAGCCTGAAACTCCTTTGCATTCAGGCGCAAGCCGCTGCAAACGCAGCATCTCTTCCCGGCTTTCTTCGTTTTTCGCCCCGTTGCTGGAGCCGCTCCCGCGCCCAATGCTATATTGGAGGACGGCCCTGCCCACCCTTCAGCCGGAGTGGCGGAACTGGCAGACGCACGGGACTCAAAATCCCGCGACCTTCACTGGTCATGTGGGTTCGACCCCCACCTCCGGCACCACCCTCGATTCCTGCCCGCCAGTCCCGTTCAGCCTCAAAAGTCCAGGTCGAAAGGCTTCAGCAGTTCCGGCTTCGTCAGCGCCCAGTGCGTGTGCACAATCTTCCACTGGCCGTTCTTCCGCCGGTAGACCTCTGTCGTGTTCCAACGCACCGTCTGCCCCTTGGTGTGACTGGCAAAATTGAAAGTCAGTACCCCCATGTCGCCCGAGACCATCACCCTCGGATTGATCATCTCCCACCGGTCGACCTGCACCTTTCCCTGCATCTTGCTGTACAGGGCGCGCAGCGCCGGCAGGCCCACCAGCCGGGTCTCGAGAAATGGGTCGAAGTAATCCACCTCCGGATCGGATGCCTCCAGGAACCCTTCCAGGTCGCCTTTTGCCCAGCGCTCAAAGGCGGCGCGTTCCACCGCCAGGATCGCCTGCGCATCCTTGTCGGCCTGCGTCGCTGGACTCTCTGAACCGCCGCCCTCTCCCGTCTCCGCGCAAAGGAAAAGAAGGGGGAGTACTGCAAATCTGGTCATAAAAAGTTCTCCTTACCCGGTGTGACTCTCACTCGCCTGGCAGTGTGACAATCCGCGAATCAAATAGGTGGCTCCAGGGAGACGCTGGCCAGCGCCCGGCGCACCAGTTCCGGTGGCGGCTCGGAGAACGGTTGATCCTGGTAAAGCGCTGCATACAGCCGGTCCGAGGCCTCAATCAACTCACTCCCGCGGCTGGAGGCGACCTCGCGCACTTTGCGGAGATGCCCCGTCGCAAACTGCAGACTGTCAGGTTTCAGATAGCCGCGCTCCATGAAGCCGCGGATCTTCTTTGGGCAGCGGCACGGATTCGACTCGTTGACCAACCCGCATTTCCCGTCCAGGAACGCATAGAGATCCCGCCGGGTCCGTGCCAGGATCTGCCGGAAATTGGCCGGTGTGACTCCCGCCACCTCCGCGCCCACGGAATCGCTGACTCCGAAGATCTCGCCGAGCGTGAAGACCAGCCGCTGGCGCCCGTCCAGGCACAGCAGCATCGCTGCCGTGCACGACATCTTGGCTTCCTCGATCAGCACCTCCACGGGAACCGGCACGGTCCGCGGATCAGGCAGTTCGCAAAGTCCGGTGCCATCCAGGTCGCCGGCGAACCAGTCGAACGAATAGGCCGGATCGGACGCGGCCCACTTCCGCTGAAAGCTGAGAATCTGGTTGGTGGCCAACCGGTAGAGCCACGTGCGAAACTTGCTCTCGCCGTGGAAGGTGTGGAGGCCTCGCAGTAATCGGATCAGAATCTCCTGCGTCGCGTCTTCCGCATTCTCCCGGGTATACAGCATCCGAAGCGCGATGTTGTAAATCCAGGGTTGGTGGCGGGTGACCAGTTCCTCCAGCGACTGCCGGTCGCCGGCCTGGGCCCGCGCTACCAGTTCGCGATCCGTATCCTCCACATAATGATCAGAAAGAGGTCTGGATATCACGTTATCCAGAATGTAGCACGCGCTGTTCGAGCAGGAAACGGTGCTGCCGGATCCCCCCCGCAAAAAGCGGATGGGCAGGATCCCTCGGCGCGGGTCCTGCCCGGTAATGCGATTGACGGGCTACTCCCCGTCCGGCGTCAGCGGCAGCAACTTCGTCGTCGCCTTGGCGCTCCAGCGCGCCCCCGTCGTCGGAGAGAAGCCGCTCAATTCGATAAAACGGTCCGCCTGCGACGGCTGCAGCTTCGCCCGGATCGTCGCCTGGATCGACCCGTTGGCCGCCAGGTCCGTGGTGCCCAGCAAATCCTTGATGTGATCGGAATACACCACGCCGTCGATCTTCAGCGAACTGATCCGTACGGCGAAGCCGGCTTTCTCTTCCACCTGCAGCTGGAACTCGAAGTTCGTGCCATCCCGGTCCGGCGTATGCTCCACCACGGGATTGGGCAGTACCGACGCGGAAACCACCGGCTTGCGCGATGTCACCGTCACCGTGGCCGCCACCGAAACCGGAGTCACGGGCATCGAACCAGCCGTCACCGGACCCATCGTCACAGTTGCCGTGGTATTGAACGTCCCTGGGACCGGCAGCGCCGGCGGAGCCGCAAAGAACTCCACTGTCACCGGTTCATCCGCGCTCACCGTGCCAGTCCATACCGACGGAGTCAGCCACGCCGCGCCTGTTTTGATCTGGAAGCCGCGCGGTGTCGGCGAATCCGTGGTGATTACCACCGCCTGCCGCGAGGGCTCCTGAGCCACTCCGTCCGCCACCGCGAAGCTCAGCTTGGCTTTGCTTGCCTTCAGGGACGGTGCCGGAACCTCCTCCAGAAACTCCCGGATTACCGGGTAGATCAATGAGAACTTGCCATACGCCGCCGCGCCTGTAATGTCACAGTAGCTGCCGCCATCCGTCGGGACATACCCATAAGACAGGACACCCACCACCTGCTGGCTTTCATTCAGCAGCGGGGATCCGGACGAGCCCTGTTGCACCCGGCCGCTTGTCTCGGAAAACTGCAGGAAGTTCTCCAGCGGGAACAACGCCGCGTCCAGGTACATCGCGCCCTTCTGATCGACGTCCCGCGTCCCGAATGCAATTCTCTTCCAGTTGGTCGGAGGCGGACCCGGATGGTGGATCGCCGTCACCTTCGCTCCGACAGCCGGATCCGTAGCGCTCCACCCGAGTTGAAATGCGCCCGCCGGCGCCTTCGGCAACTGGATCAGAGTGAAATCCCCGCCGATCGCGGAGTAGCTCGACAGCAGTGTTCCGCCGCTGATCTGCGCCGATGCCGCCCGGTCCGGCGCCGGACCCTCACACTTGGAAGTCTGATAGTTCCAATAGGTCACCATCGACCGCACTTCCGTCTCCGTGCTCATGCAGTGATTCGCCGTCAGGAACAGCGGCGCGAACGCTGACCGCTTCGTGTTCACCAGTTCGCCCGTGCAGAGGTACACGCCGCCGTCGTCGGCCACAAAGTCCAGATTCGCCACAGCCTTGGCGGCGTTCGAAAACTCCGAGTAGCACGACACATCCAGCTGGCAGTACATCGGATCATCACTGCCCGAGGCCAGCGGCCACTGATGCGACACCCGGTCGATGCGGAACTCCGGCTGGTCGTCCTGTCCGCCCACCCATTCCACCTGCAGTTGAGACCCTTCCGCCGGTTCCGACCAGAAATCGCCGTCCCCGTACGGGCCTTTTCCCGTATAGGGACCCCCTGCGACGGTTCCATCCCCGCGCCGCAGCCACACCTCACCCTGCCCGGCGTCAAAGTTCACGAAATGCACGCGCACCTTCACCGCGCCGGCCGACTCCACCAGCAGACGGCCATCCTGACGGCCGTCGGCCAGCACGGTCCAGTCCAGCTTCGCCGGATCCAGCCCGTCCACCGCCCGCACCACGCCCGATTGCCGGGCAAACCCGCGCGGCTTCACCGCCTGCTCCTCGGCCGACAGAATGTTCAGCCGCAAGGCGCTCCGCTCCGCCGGAGGCGCAGACAAAGCAGCCGGAGCCGTCGCGGCCCGCGCCTGGCGCGATCCGCCGGCTTTCTCAGACACCAAGGCGCCCGGCATACTCTGCCCGCAGAGCATCGAAAGCGTTCCGCAGGCAACAGACATCAGGGCAAGATGGAAAACGCGCATGTCTGTCCATCGTCCAGACTATGTAGGTCCTCCACGGACGCCGACACAATTCCAGGCCGGATCAGGTGTTTGCCTGAGCAGCCAGGGCCGCTCAACCTCAGCGAAAGCGGCCCGGCGTCACAATTCAGTTACTTCACTCGTTTGGCGAGAAACTCGCCCTCCAGCCGCCAGTTCTCGCCGTCGGCCAGCAGAGCCTCGCCCAGCCAGTGAAAGGAATCCGCTGTGATCTCTGTAAACCGCCAGCGTGTCACCGTTCCGTCCGACCGGATCCCCATCTGCACCACGTCCCGGCCGCTCCTCCGCCCGATCTGCTCCTGGAAATGATCGTGCACCGGATTCTTCCACGAGATGCGCCACGCCTGGATCGAAGCATCCCAAACCCGCAGCGTGGTCCCATACATGTTGTTCACCCGGTCCGCCGAGGCCCGCTCCCCCAAACCGGGCATGATCCACACATCCTGAACAGCCCGGCCTTCCAGCACCCATCCGAAGTGCGCCTCGCCCAAAATGGACACGGGCACACCCCGATACCGCACGCACTCCAGGTTCCAACTGCCCACCAGCCACCCGTACGCATCGGCCTCCTCGGGGATCTCAGGCGACCGGCCAGGAGCGCTCAACAGGCTCAGGAAGTTCTTCCCCAATTCGACTGTCATCGCCATATGCGCCCCCTAGCCCCGCGATGCTGGCGGCACGACTCCGGCCAGCCGAGCGTATACCGCCAGTTGCCCGTAGTGCTCGCAGATATGCTCGACGATCCCCTCGGCGTGCGCTGCCTTCTCCGCATCCAGTCCGCCATTCAGCTCACGCAGTGCCGCCACTGCGTCACTCGTGCTCTCCGTCAGGGCCCGGATCGCCAGCGCCTTCGTCCCGTATTGCGCCTTCGGCAGTTCGTTGGCCGACCCGTCTGCCTTCTGTCCCCGTACCGTCTCAGCCAGGTAATGATTCCAGAACGCCACATGCCGCAGCACGTCTCCGAAGGTGCGAATCCCTGCGCCGGGCGCAGTCTCGAACCTGGCTTCCGGATACGCCCGGGCCAGTGCGGCCAGCTTCTCGCCGTTCTCTGCCAGCCGGCTGGTCAACAGCACAGCTACAGCCTGTTTCTCGGTGTTTTTGACTGTCATACTAGTGTTGTAAGGCGGCAGAGGGAGCCGGATCTTGGCGAAAATTGCGGTGAAAACCAGTCCCGCCATCACCCCACCCCAGGCACAGGTTCTCGCCTGTGGCGACGGCTGGTCTGTCTCCGAGGTCGTCTGCAAGCTGGGCCCCCGCGATCGCCCCTTTGAAGAACGGCACTCCTCCGTCTCCATCGCCATCGTCGCCGCGGGCAGCTTCCTCTACCGTGCCCACGCCGGCCGCGAATTGCTCACACCCGGCTCCCTCATGCTTGGCAGTGCCGGCGGCAGCTTTGAATGCAGCCACGAACACGGCACAGGCGACCGCTGTATCTCGTTTTCCTATTCGCCCGACCGCTTCGACCGTCTCGACGCCGATCCGCGATTCCGCTCCCTGCGTCTGCCGCCAGTCCGCCCGCTCTCCCCGCTCATCGCCCAAGCCTCTGCCAATCTGGCCGGTGCCGCTGGACCCTCCTGGGAAGAGTTGAGCATCGAACTCGCGGCCCATGCCGTCCAGTTGGACCGCGGCCAGTCCAGCTTGCCCGGCAGCGCAGGCCCGGGCGCCATCGCTCGTGTCGCCCGGGTCCTCCGGACCATTGAGAACAATCCCGACGCGCCGCATGACCTCACCACCCTGGCCGGCGGCGCACGACTCAGCCCGTTCCACTTCCTCCGGACATTTCAGGAGGTCGCCGGAGTCACCCCGCACCAGTTCCTGCTCCGGCAGCGTCTCCGCCGTGCCGCCCTCCGCCTCACCACCGAGCCTGCCAAGGTGGTCGACATCGCCCTAGAGTGCGGCTTTGGTGATGTCTCGAACTTCAACCGCAACTTCCGGGCGGAATTCGGCATGAGCCCCCGAGCCTGGCGCAGGCAGGGATCCTCAGCCCGGCAGGCCGGCTGAACTTTCAGTCCGCCGCTGGCAGTCTGTTACTTCTTCGCCGGTTCCGGCCCTGGCAGAGGCAGATCCGAGTTGTACGTATCCGCCACGGCCTTCCACTGCCCGTCCGCCTGCTTCTTCCAGACTTCCAGCAGCTTCCCCTGATCCTCAATCGGCTTGCCCTGCGGATCCTTCATGGAGAGTTTGTACGCGCCCACCAGGTAGACTAACTCCCCTGATTGCGCGGCTTCCACCTTGCTCACTTTCCACGACACCTTCACGCCCGGACCCAGCAGTGAGGCCCACGACGCCCGGATCGCCTTCTTGTCCGTGGCCAGCGGTGCATTCGGCGGCAGCAGGTACGCGTCCTCCGCGTAGTAGGAAACCGTCCGTTCCAGGTCGTTCGCTTCCGCCGCCTTCGACCACTCCTCGTCCAGCGCCTTCACCTGCGCCTCGGCCAAGGCCTTGGCCTCATTGCCCCCCGCCGGTTTTTGACACCCTGCGGTGCCCAGCACGAGGGCTAGGCTCATACTCGCGGCCGCCAATCGGGGCCTGCTCAGAAACGAACACGTCATGGATGGTACCTCCCAGTCTGGCCGTACATCCTACCATGACGTGCTCGCCCCGAGTAGTTCGCTCGCCGGCCCTACCGAGCCACTTCCACCGGCCGCCACGGAGCCACGGCCATCTCATACTCCGTCGGGCAGCCGAACCCTTCCACCTTCACGCCCAGATCCCGCAGCATGCCCAGCGCCGAAAGACGCCGGTACGTGTTGAAGGTGATTACATGTGCGAACATGCCGCCAAACGTGAACGTCTCTGCCGGCTCGCACAACGCGTCGATGAAGGTATCGTCCCAGCCGCCCCGGCTCCGCACTTCCGCCAGCGCTCGCAGGAAGTCACCGTCTGCCTTCTCAAATCGAGCCTGCAGCGCCGCCGGGGTCAGGTCCTCCGCACTCTTCTTCTCCTCAGGCATCTCTCCACCCAGCAGCGCTGCCGCCCAAACCTCTTTGGTGTACACCAGCCGCTCTAATACCGCCCGCAGGCTCTCCGGTTCCTTCTCCCACGGCAGCAGCTTTGCCGGATGCCCCAGCCGCTTGTCCAACTGCGCGTCCGTCAACGTCGCTGCCGCCTCCAGCAGTTTCCTCGTATGCCACGTATCTGTACCCGAGAATCGATCGAACAGGTCCATTGCCAGTGCTCCTTCAGATTTGGATCCCGGCGCCCAGAAATGAAATCCATTCGGCGCCGGCAGGTGAATCGGTTGCGCCCCCATCCGCCGGTACAGGCTCGGCGAAACACGAAACGCTTTGCGAAAGGCCCGCGTGAACGCCTCCAGTGAGCCGTAGCTGGCTTCCAGGGCGATCTCCGTTACTGAGAGCCTCGTCCGGCTCAACTGCCATGCCGCCCGCTCCAGCAACAGCCGCCTTCTCATCGCCTCCGGTGTCTCTTCGATGAGCGCCCGGAACAGACGATAGAATTGCGTCCTGCTGCGAAGCGCGCGCCGCGGCAACTGGCCACGCACGCTCTCTTCATCCAGGGATTCCAGAACGACGGCGGACAGACGTTTCGCTTCGCCTTTGTCTCTCTCGGCCATCGCTGCAAGTCCCTCTCTGAGGAGAAATCTAGCATTCAGGGTAACTGCAAAACCTGATCGCCAGTCCCAATCTTGCAGGAGTTTACCTGCGCGGCCGCTACTCCGCCGGACCCCTGGCCCGCCCAAACCACTTCTTCAGCATCACGTGCGTCGGCCACCACACCAGCACGGGCAGGCCAATCATCAGCAGCGCAAACCACGCCCGCTCCGGCATCCATGTCTGCACCTTCGTCTCGCTGGGGCCATAGACGTAATTGATATTCACCGGAGTCAGTGGCGTCGGCAGCGGATCCCCTGGTTTCGGCATCACGAAATAGCACAGCAGCATCAGCACCCAGGCCAGCGAGCACCAATACGCCAATGCCTTGCGGTCATAGCCCAACCGGTAGACCAGATACACCAGCAGGAACGGCAGCCACCCGTGGAACAGTGACAGGCCGCGTAGGAACAGGGAATGCCCCGCGTCGAACATGTAGTCCGTCATGCCCACCACCGACAGCCCCACAAAATGGCCCGCGAAGTCCGCCACCCACACCACCTGCGGCAGCAGGATCCCCACCGTCGGGATGCTCACCAGCAGCGCATTCTCCATCCACATGCCTGCCAGGGCAAAGAACAGGCACATGTCGCAGAAGTAGAGGAAGTTCGTAGGCCCATAGTCGTGCCAGTAGACAGGCACCAGCACAGCCAGGAAGGCGGTATACACGATCTTCAGCCACATCGGGATGCGTGTCCCGCGCGCGGTCGACGAGGATAGTGTGGCAGTTGTCATCGGAAGCCCCAATCCGGCCTGCAGCGCCGCTGAATGGGCCAATCATAGCAGCACCAAGCTCAATCCACCGCTTGGTGCCACGGAACAGTTGGTGCCACGGAACCGCCGCCGCGCTCCAACCTTGCACCCCATTGTGGGGTGAGCTTTAGCTTGCAAAGGGCTTCAGCCCGCCCCTTCAAAACCGGATGAAGAGGGCATTCGCCCCGGCACCCACTCTGACCCACCGCCCCTTCCCGTCAAACTCGGCAACTTCGGAGGTGGCCCGCTCCCGGTCGACCGCAACAATCACGCCGCCCTCCGCCGTCGCCCGGGATTGAGTCCTGTCCACAACCACGCTCCGCGCCAGAACCGTCACCAGATCGAAGCTCAACATCACCCTGCCGCCGGAATACTCGACTCGATCACCAGCCACTCGCTTCCTGCCGTAGCGAATCACAATCGGAAACTCGTCCTCTGCGCCGCCAATGGACACACTGTCGAACGCGGCCACAGGATCGTCCAGTCTCCGGTCACCCGAGGTAGTCAACGCAATCCCGCCACGAAAGACCGGCCACAGATCCAGTTCATGCTCGCCTCCGTCCAGCCGAAATGCGGCCCGCCGATACGGCAGCACGCTCCGGGTATTCTCCAGGGAGACGGAGTAGACTCCGGCGGGCAGGCACGCCCGGTACCGCCCTTCAGCATTCAACACCGCCCGCGTCACCGACCGGCCCGACCCCGCCTCCGCGATCACCACCGCGTTCTCCACCACCCGCGCGCCATTCGGATCAAGGACATGCCCCGTCAGCAGACAGCCGTTTCCACAGCCGGACACCTCCGCAACCGGTTCGGCCCGCAGAGCATCCAGGGACACACCCGCAAGAAGCCCCTGCAACAGGCCACGCCGGGAGCAATTGCGCTTCACAACCAACTCTCCTGCATCATCCCCAGTAAACGTCCTCTTCCAGCGCGGAGGCAACTACTTGCAGTCGGTCTCCGCCCGGCATGCCAGACATCCGCTCCACAATCCATTCCCCCGCTTGACAGCGCAGGGCCCAGCCGCAATACTAGCGGCAGCGTGCGACAGGGCACCACCGGCCCGCGGCAAGGGAATCACTCCCACCTGCTTCCGATTCAGCCTGCGTGTGTTGAATCTTCTTTCAGCCTGTATCAGCGGGTCACAGGCGCGCATGAAAGGAGATCGTTATGTCCGCCCCCGAGTTGCCCGCTCGTCCCTCCCTCGAATTTCTGCGGAAACAGGCAAAGAAACTCGCCCGCGACATCGCCGCCGGCAATCCGGCCGCCATAGCCCGCGCCCACACGCAGTTACCGCATGCGCAATGCCCCCTGTCCCAGCGAGATGCCCAGTTGGTGCTCGCCCGCGAGTACGGCTTCGCAGGCTGGCTGGATCTGCGGAAAGAAGTGGCTCGCCGCCTGGGCCGAGGACTCGAATGGGCCGCCGCCGAGGCCCGCCGCATCATCCATAACAACGACCTGGAAGCCCTGCGGCAGCTCTTGTCGGAACACCCTGCCCTCTTGGCCTGGACCACGGAGGAGGACGATGGCGGCCTCCTCGGCATGGCGGCCGGATCCTTTGGCGACAGCATGGATCCAGTCAACGAGGAGCACTTCACTCGTCTCGCTTGTGCCGAACTCCTGCTCGATGCCGGCGCAGTCGTCGCACCCTCGGTCTGCGAAGGCCTCATCAAGGCCCGCGCCCTCCGCTTGATCGAACTCTTCCACCGCAGAGGTCTGTTCCCTCCAACGCTCAAATACCTCGCAGCCCTCGGCGACGTCCAGGGAGTTCGCGCAGCCCTGGCAGGCAACGCCGGGGACCAGGCCGCCGTGAACGAAGCCTTCAAGTACGCCTGCCATCTCAGGCACACGGAAGCGGCGGCACTGCTATTGGATCGCGCTATCGCTCTTGACGCAGAGCTGGGCCGGCAAATCGACAGTGGGCCCGGACGAGCCGCCTTTGTCCAATACTTCATCGAGAACAAACCGGAAGTCCACACTCACGACCCATTTGAGCCATGGAAGGATTACGTCCGGCAACAGGTGGAACACGCGATGCGTGACGGCGACAGGTCAACTTTCCTGGAGATCCTGAATCGCGAACCCTGGCTGCTGTCCACGGCGAACCTGCCGTTCCAGGCGCGCTGGATCGAGGTGGCCGTACTCAACGACCGCGCCGCACTCTTGAACGGCCTCTTGGACCTCGATCCCGCCATCCTGCACGCCCCCGTTCCGCCGCCCTCGCAGGCCATCGAGTTCGCCTTCACCTACGTCAAGACGCACCTGCTCCCCCTCCTCCTTCGCATCTGGCCGATGCCTGGCGATCTGCCACACGCCGCCGGCAATGGAGATTTGGATCGAGTGAAACGCTGGTTCGACCCGGAGGGCAAACTCGCCCTGGGCAACCTCTCAGACCATTTCCCCGCGAACACCAGCCGCTATCGGGGAGATCTTCGCTCCTGGTTCGGCAGCAGTGAGCCCGGTGCACAGCGGATTCTCGACACCGCCCTCGCTTGGGCCGTCCTCAACAATCACTTCGAGGTGGCGGACTTCCTCCTCGCGCACGGAGCCGACATCAACACGAACTGGTGCTCCCACGAGCCGGCTAGCATCCTCCATGAGCTGGTCTGGCACAGGAACTACGAAGCCATGCAGTTCCTCATCGATCGCGGTATCGACATGACCATCCGCGATTTCCGCTGGAACGCCACCGCCGAGGGTTGGGCCCGCCACGCCGCCCACGACGAAAGGCTCGCTCAATGGCTGAGCGACGCCCGGCAGAAACGCGAACAGACCTAACACGCGGCCGCACAGTCTTTGCTTTCCCGGGACGGTCGAGCTCGAGATCCACCATGGGCCGGTGCGTCATTGCCCCGGCACGCAGCCCGTCCCACGTTCTTACGAGCAGCGCCGCCGCCGGCTCACTGCCCCTTCGCCCCAAGCAGAATCGGCTCCGTCTCCAGCAGCTTGAGAGACTTCACCATGCCCTGCGTGGCCGCCTTGTACTTCTTGAAATGCGGAGTCTCCAAGTGCGCTTTGTAGGCCTCCGCGTGCGCGTAAGTTTCGAGGATTCTCACGTGATTGGGCTGATCCTTGAGAGCGACCGCGTACAGAGTGAGAACGCCCGGCTCCAGGCGAAGGGAGGCCTCGATTTCTTCCCGTAAGGCGGCCTTGTAACTCTCGATCTGAGCTGGATCGATCTCCAGTTCCGCCAGTCGGACGATGCGGCGTTGCATAGGTTCCTGGGCTGCGGCGCGCCAGCCTGCAGTGAGCAAACCAAGCAGTAACACCAACGTTGCAACGGATAAGACGCGGCGAGCGTTCACGGGGCCCTCTTCCTTTCTTCGGTCCCAGTCTAACGGTGTCCGGAGCGGTTTGCGGCAGGGTGCTACAGCTCCACGCTCACAAAGAGCCGTCGCACTCTCACAGCCGCCCGGACATTTGGATCAATCCATGTGGGGTACGCTTTAGCGTGCAAAGGGCTTCAGCCCGCCCAAGCGCGGCAAATCGGTGGCCAGGAAACCCGCAGCAACTTCCCGGGCCACCTCGGTCGACTTCGACTGGATTGAACGGCTATTCTGGCGCGAACCGATCAACCTCGCTCAGTCTTCCTCAGCCCGGCCGCGCAGCTTCTTGGCCGAGGATCGTTGTGCCTTTTCCGTGAGCCGGCGGATCTTGGATCCCAGCGTCGGCCGGCTGGGCCGCCGCATCTTCGGCACAACCTGAGCGCGGGCAACCAGTTCATCTAGCCGCGCCCGCGCCTCCGCTCGATTCGCCTCCTGCGTCCGGTGCACACGGCACGTGATGATGATCACGCCGTCCTGCGTGGCCCGGTGGCCCGCTAAGGCCAGTAGTCGCTGCCGGATAACGGCGGGCAGCGAGGCAGAGCGGCCGGCATCGAAGCGCAGTTCGACGGCAGTGGATACCTTGTTGACGTTCTGGCCGCCAGGACCGGAGGCCCGAACAAAGGTCATGGTCACTTCGGAGTCTGGAATGACGATCGGCAAAGCTACCTCTAGAGTAGCCCGTGAGACCTCGGCATTTGCGCAGCCTGGACCGCCGCCGCCCGCGGCACCGGCGCCCCCGGCTCCGAACAGTTTACTTGACCCGCTGGATATTCCTGACTACGATATGTGGCATAGCAATATATGGCAACTAAATCGATCGATGCCGAGTGGAAGAAAGGCAGTGCCGAGCTGCTCATCCTCTCCTTACTGGAGGCCATGCCCCGTCATGGCTACGAAATCAGCAAGCTCATTGAGCATCGATCCGAAGGCGGCATCCGCTTCCATGCGGCCTCGCTCTACCCCCTGCTGTATCGCTTGGAGAAGCGAGGCTGGATTCAGGGACGCTGGGTCGAAAAGAGCGGGCAGCGCCGCCGCCGCTATTACCAGTTAACTCCGAGCGGCGTGAAAGTGCTGGCCGCCCAGCGCGAAGGTTGGCAGGCGTTTGTCGAGGCAATCAGCCGGATCACGGGGGCCGAAAATGCGTGATTGGGGCCAGTTGATTCGAAAAGAGGTGGCAGGCCTGAACCTCCAGCCCGAGCGCGAGGAGGAGATCGTCGAGGAGTTCTCGCAGCACGCCGAGGATCGCTTCCAGGAACTCCTGAACACTGGGCACGACGAGGCCGAGGCCGTCCGCGTCACGCTCGCCGAGATCTGTGACCGGGAGGTATTGACGAGCGGACTCCAGGAAGTAGTACGTCGCGACGACCCCGGCCGTGTGCTGCCCGGAAACGGCCTCTGGCGGGATGTGCGCTATGGCTTCCGCAGCCTGCGCACCAACCTGGGGTTCAGCTTGATCGTGATCGCTGTCCTCGGCATCGGAATTGGCGCGAATGTGGCCATGTTCACCGTCGTGGATGCGGCCTTCCTCCGGCCCTTACGTTTACCCGAGCCCGATCGGTTGGTCCAACTGCAGGAAACACCGTCCGCGGGCGGCAGCATGCCGGTCGCCTATCCGAACTTCGTGGATTGGCAGAAGCAGAGCCAGTCGTTCGAATCGATGGCGATCGGCGGCACATTCCAGGAGACGCTCCGCCAAAGCGGCGGCTACGAACGGATTCGCGTTGGCTATGTGTCGTCCGCGTTTCACAAGACCTATGGCGTGCCTCCTTCGGTTGGTCGCGGTTTCTCCGAAAGTGACGACAGGCCGGGTGCCGAGCCGGCCGCGATCCTGTCCTACCGGTTCTGGCAGACGCACTTTGCCGGCGATCCCAAGGTTGTTGGACGTACGCTCCAGGTCGACGACCAGTTGTGGACGATCGTCGGGGTAGCGGGGTCGTTTCAATGGCATCGGGACGCCGATGTCTTTGTGCCCATCGCGTTCGGCCAAAGCAAATATGGCCTGAATATGCGGGAGAATCACAGCTCCACCGGTGTGATTGCGCGGCTGAAGCCTGGGGTGAGCGTGACCCAGGCGCGGACAGAGATGCAGCAGATCGCCGCCCAACTGGCCAAACAGTATCCAGGCGCCAACGGAGGCAACAGCGCCAGCGTCGTTCCGTTACGGGAATTCATGAGCGGCGGCATCCGTCAACCGGCGATGCTCATGTTCGGAGCCGTGGGCCTGTTGCTGTTGATTGCCTGCGCGAATGTGGCGGGGCTGCTGCTGGCGCGCGCCGCAGTCCGCCAGCGCGAAATCGCCATTCGAACCGCACTGGGTGCGAGCCGTCTGGAACTGGTCAGGCAACTCCTCACCGAAAGCCTGTTGCTGGCTCTGGGGAGCGCGCTCACCGGGCTGGGCGTGGCGCGCTTGAGCTTCGAGTGGCTGAGGACCGTGTTTCCAGAGGCCGAGGACCTGGGCGGAATCGGACTGGACCTGCGCGTGCTCGTTTTCTCGGTGGCGGCGGCAGGCCTGACGGCGGTTCTCTTCGGGCTGGTGCCGGCAATCCAGTCGACGAGGCTGAATGTGGCGCAGGCAATTCGAACAGGGGGCAGGGCCTCGCGCGGTGGTGCCGTACGAGGCCGCACGCGCAAGCTGCTGGTGGTCGGCCAGGTTGCCATGGCGGTGGTGCTGTCGATTGGCGCGGGCCTGCTGGTGCGCAGCCTGTTGGCGGCGTTCCAGGCGGATCCCGGTTTCCGGCCGGAGCACGTGGTGGCCGTGCCGGTTCAGCCGCCCGATCGCAAGACCGCGGATCTTTCCGAGAATTCACGCCTGTTGCGGGCCGTGACGGAACGTCTGGCGGCAACTCCTGGTGTGCTGGCCGTGGGGGCCATCGATCAGATGCCCTTCCGGAATGTCGATTCCTACGGTGATTTCTATCGCGACGACCGGCCAATTCCCGCTCCGGCCGCCATCCCCAACGCAATGAAGGCTGCGGCGACCACCGGGTACTTTGCGGCCATGGGGATTCCCCTGCTGAAAGGGCGTTTGTTCGTCCCGGCGGACGGACGCTTGCCGTCATTGCCCCGCGATCTGGCCCGGGTGCTGGCGTATCTGCGGACTGTCGAGATGGCGGCGGTGATCAACCAGACGATGGCGCGCCGCTATTGGCCCGGGGAGGATCCGGTAGGCAAGACCTTCCGCTTTGGACCACCCTCGCTGAAGGGACCGCGCGTCAGAATCGTTGGGGTTGTTGGCGATTCGCGGCAGCACGCGTTGGATCAGCCAGTTGAACCGCAATACTATTTCTCGTCGGACCTGTTTCCGGTTTTCACGGCCACGTTTGTGGTGCGGACTACACGGGAGCCGGCCGAAGTCGGGTCCCTGGTGCGCGCCATCGTGACCGAGAACCAGCCGGATGCGCTGGTCACACAGGTGGAGACGTTGGAAACCATGATGGATCGAAGCCTCTCCGGCCGGCGGAACAATGTCCTGCTTCTGGGCCTGTTCTCCGCGATCGCCTTGCTCCTGGCGGCATTCGGCCTGTACGCCACCATGGCCTACACCGTAGCCCAGCGCACCCAGGAGATGGGCTTGCGCATGGCGCTCGGCGCGGCGGCGGTGGATGTCCAGGGACTGGTAGTGCGGGAAGGTTTGCTGCTGGCGGTCGCCGGCGTGGCCGTAGGCCTTGTGGCAGCAGCAGCAGGCGCCCGGGTTCTGTCGAGCATGCTCTACGGGATCACCACCACGGATGTCATGACCTATGCCGGCTCGGCGAGCCTGATGGTGGTCATCACCCTGCTGGCGAGTTACGTGCCCGCCTGGCGCGCAAGCCGTGTGGATCCAATGACGGCATTGCGCTGCGAGTGAGTCGCGGCCGAACCACCAGCGACAGGCGCCCCAATGGAGCCCGGCTGTCAACGCGTCCCACATGGCCCTGTGGCCCGCCAAACCGGAAGAACCCGCCACGAACCCCCACCGTGAGGGAGGGGTCCCCCGCGCTGCGAACCGCGCACGTTAGTAAGCGGGCGCCCGTTCCCCAGCGTCATCACCGGAGCCCCACAGCCCTGCGGGCCGCGAAACCGCAGGAAAGCCCCGCTAGAGCGGCCCAAACGGTAAGGCGGACCCCCTGGTCTGCGGTCGACCCCCAGGTCGACCACGCGGAGCCGCATCGTCGCCTCAGCGGCCTGACTTTCTATCGAATCCGCATGGCCCTGCGGTCCGCCAAATTCGATTAAAGCCTCATGGCCACTCCCGTTGGGAAGGCGGACCCCTGGTCCGCAGTCGACCCCCTGGTCGACTACCCGGCTGTAGACCCGTCGCCGCCGCCTCTGACGTTCACCGGAATCCCGCATGGCCCTGCGGGCTGCCAAGCGAGAGGCATTTGCGGCCCAAGCCCCAGTCCCAGAGCGATAGCGACGGGCTAGCTCGGGCGTCTTCACCGGAGTGGCCCACGGACACCCACCCGACCTCCGCAATGCAGGCAACACCCGAAAAGAACCCTAAAACCAGCCAAACCCAACCCCCAACCCCGGAGCCGCGCCGATCCGATCACCGCACTCCCCCGTAAGTGCCCAGGGGAACTTACCCTCCATCGCGGGTGTCAGATTCAGAGATGATCAGCCGGATCATTACCCTCGCGATATGGGCCGTCGCCGCCTGTTGGGCCTGCTCGGTCAGCCCCGACCTCGCAAGACGCCCCGGAGCCGGCCCGCTCTTCAAAATCTATCGCGCGGGCAAGTTCGGCTTCATGGACAACCACGGCAACGTCGTCATTGAACCCCGCTTCGACGAGGCGCGCGACTTCTTTCACGGGCGCGCCGCCGTTCACTGGAAAGGCAAGGTCGGTTTCGTGAACGAGCAGGGTCAGATGGCGATCCCGGCCCGCTTCGACGACGCGCGCGATTTCCTGGAGGAACTGGCGCCGGTCCGCCTCGGACGCCTCTGGGGCTACATCGACACGAACGGCACGATGGTCATCCAGCCGCAATTCCAGGCGGCCGCGGAGTTCCGCGAGGGATTGGCACGGTTCTATGTCTGGAACACCATCACCCTCAACCATCGCGGAAGCAAAACCAAATTCACCAGGGACACCGCGCCCGAGTACGCCTTCCAGCCGCCCCATGAGGATCCCTGCGGTTCCCCTCGCGGCGACGACGGAAGGTTCGGGTTCATCGACAAGCGCGGCGCCGTCGTGATCCAGCCCAACTTCAGCGACGCCGGCGAATTCCACGAAGGCTTGGCCACCGTCTGTCTGCCAGAGTCTCGTGACTCCGCCTCGCCCAGGTGCACAGTCATCGACCGGCGGGGGAACCTGGTCTTCCCCATCACCACGCGGGCCGTCGGAGAATTCTCCGAGGGGCTCGCCACATTCACGGTGGGCAAGTACCACGGCTTTCTCGACAGAACCGGGCGTGTCGCAATTGAGCCGCAATACGAGTTCGCGGGGGACTTCCACGATGGTCTGGCCCGCGTGAGACAGGAATGGAAGTGGGGTTATATCGACACCAGAGGGCAGCAGGTGATCCCTCTTCAGTATCGGAGCGCGTGGGATTTTTCGGAAGGAATCGGCGTGGCCTGCAATTCCGTCTGCACGTACATCGACCGCACGGGCAGCCGGGTGTTCCCGATATTCGGCAGCACATTCTGGGGTTTTTCTGGTGGTCTGGCGCCAGTCATGGAGAACCAGTTGTTCACCTGGCAGGGTCTGTGGATGCAACTTCGAAACCGCCTCCTCCGCCAGGAGCCTGGAGTGGTCTACATCGATAAATCCGGCAGCATCGTAGGCTTCTACGGACGATAGGTCACGCTGCTCCGCTGCGAAAACCAGCCCGCTGCGCCCCGCTGTCCGCAACCCCTCGGGTATGCTACTTTGCCCACATGGCGACCGGCACGGCCAATCCGATCACCAAAGCCGAGAAGTTCCGCGCGCGGGTCATCCACTCCGCCGAACAGGCGCTGGCCGCCCACGGCTACGTCGCGCCCCTGGACGTCTTCCTGGGGACCGGACTCCTGGTGCCGTCCCACATCGATGCCTGGCGCAAGGGCCGCATCGACAATCTGGAGTCGCTGGTCCAGGGCAGCGCGCAGAAACAAATGTTCCTGCGCCAGACCCTCGAGGCTTGGGCTCGCGAGTACAGCCTCGTCGCCACCGAGACCCGCTATACGCGGTCCTCCCGCGATGGCGGCACGGAACTGCGCTTCTCCATCGATGGCGATCCGGAGGAGGAGAGGTTTATACGCACCCACTACCTGCCCGCTGCGACGTCGGAGAAGCAAAAGGAGAAGGTCACCGCGAAACTCAACCGGGTGGAGCCGCCGGTGGTGTTCCAGATCCTGCGCGACTCCGAGTGTTCGGAGTGTGGCGCTAAAGTGGACTCCGGCTCGCTGCTCTTCATGGAGGCCCAGCAGCCTCTCTGCCTGGCCTGCGCCAAGCTGGACGAACTGGAATACCTGGAAGCTGGAGACGCGGCCCTCACGCGGCGTTCCACAAAGTACAGCAACTGCACTGCCGTCGTCGTCCGCTTCAGCCGCTCCCGCGGCCGCTATGAACGGCAGGGGATCCTCGTCGAGCCCGCCGCTCTGGAACGCGCCGAACAGGAGTGTGCCGCCGATGCCGGTCAGCGCGCCAAAGCCCGCGCCGCCGGAGCCGTGCAGCGCGAGAAAGAGGACCACGATTTCGTCCAGCGCCTCACCCGGCAGATCCTCGTCCTCTTCCCCGGTTGCCCGCCCCGCGAGGCTGAACGCATCGCCGCCCATACCGCCGTCCGGGGCAGCGGCCGCGTGGGCCGCACCGCCGCCGCCCGCAACTTGGACGATCGCGCCCTGCACGCTGCCGTCGCGGCCGCCGTTCGTCACAACCATACCGATTACGACGAGCGCCTCTCCGCCGGCGCCGACCGTGAGTCTGCGCGTGCAATCGTCGGCCCGCAGATCCAACGGATCCTGGACGCGTGGCGCGGCGCGGACTAGCCGCAGCCACAAGCCGCTTGCCTTCCCTCTCACGGCGCCGCAATGCTTCAGGGTCAGGAGGCCGCGCACCTCAACACACACAGAGTTCCATCCTCAAAGCCTGAGGCGGTTGCGCGCTGTGGATGGCATCATCCACCTGGTTACCCGGCAATCCGGCACACGGGTCACTCCCAGCGCAGCGTCTTCATCGGCTCGATCCGCGTGGCCCGCCGCGCCGGAGCCCAGCAAGCCAGTAGAGCCACTCCCACGAACAACACCGCCACGGCGATGAGCGTCCCCGGGTCGTTCGGCTCCACCTCGTACAAAAAGGATCGCAGCACCCGCGAGAACGCCAGCGCTCCGGCCAGACCTGCCGCCAGGCCGCCCGCGATCAGGCGCAGGCCGTCGGACAGAATCAGCGACCGGATTTCGCCTCGGCCGGCCCCCACCGCGGTCCGAATCGCAATCTCATGCCGGCGCGAGGCTACCGACAACGACAGCACGCCGTAGATGCCGACCAGCGTCAGCAGACAGCCAACCCCGGCGAAGCCAATCAGCAACCTCATGGCGAACGTGCGGCTCGCCAGCGAATCGTCGCGGATCTGGTCGAGCGTCTGGATGTGCTCCACCGCGGCATTCGGATTGACCGCGCGGAGGGCGGACCGGACAGCGGACGCCATCGCCAGCGGCTCGGTCTTGGTGCGAATCAGCAGATGTTTGGAGTAGGCGGAGTACTGCCAGAACGAGCCGTAGATCTCCGGCGCCGCGTGCAGCGTCAGGTCGTCCGTGCGGCCGTTCGCCACAACACCGACGATCGTGTTGGCCGGCTTATCCGGCCCGTTCATCCAGATTCTCTTGCCCAGAGCGGCCGTGCCGGGGAAGTAACGGTCGGTGAAAGCCTGGTTGACGATCGCGACCGGCGGTGCCTGACCGTCGTCGTTCGAGCGGAAATCACGACCCTCCACCAGCGGCAGGCCGAGCATGGCGAAATAGCCCGGTGTGATCGAACGCAGCGGAAGCTCGGTCGCCTCCTTCGCACTGGCCGGCAGCGGCTGGCCTTCAATGATCACGCGCATCGGCCAGTTGTTACCGGTCAGCGGAACGCCCCAGGCATAGGCGGCCTGCTCCACGCCCGGCAATGCCTGCACGCGCGCCAGCGAACTCCGGTGAAAGTCGTCGGCTTTCATCTGCACCGAAGTGACGCTCATGGTGAGAATGCGCGCGGTGTCGTAGCCGGAAGCCGTGTGCGCAATGTTGAGCATGGTGCGGATCAGCAGCCCCGCGCCGGCCAGCAGGACCAGCGTCAACGCCGTCTGCGCCATCGTCACCCCTCGCAGCAGCCTGCGTTCGCCGCGGCCCGCGGTGGCCTTGGGGCCCGCGCCCTTCAGCACTTCGTTCGGATCCAGGCGCGAGGCGCGCCATGCGGGGAAGAGGCCGGCGAGTAGGGCCGCCAGCAGCGCCAGGCCCAGGCCGAAGAGAAGCACCGGCCAGCCCGTGGTCACGGCGTCGAGCCTCGGCACCGCGTGTCCGCCGATCAGCTGGAACGTGCGCACCGCGCCAAACGCGAGGCCCGCTCCAAGAGTTCCGCCGGCCAGCGCAAGCACAAGGCATTCTGTAGAGGCCTGGCGGAAGAGCCCGGCCCGGCCGCCGCCCAGGGCGGCGCGCACCGCATACTCCCGCTGGCGCCCCAAACCGCGCAGCAGCAGCAGGGCCGCTACGTTTCCGCAGGCAATCAGCAGCACCAGCGCCGCGGCCCCGAAGAGCGGCAGCAGGATGCGCTCGCCATCGCGATTGTACTCGGAGGTGAGCGATTGAACGTTCGGCGTGAAGCCCGCGAAGTCGGGGTTCGTCTGGGCCTGCTGCTCGGTCAGCAGGGTGAGTTCGGCCTGCGCCTGCGCCGCTTGGAACCCCGGAGCCAGGCGGGCGACGATATTCCATCGCGGCCGTTTGAGTTCTTCCGCCTCCGAGCTGGGCGCGTACGGTGCCCAAATGTCCACCAGTCCGTTCTCGTCGTAGTTCGGCTCCTGCGCCACGTCGGGCGCAGGCAGGAATCGGACACCCGGCGGCATGACGCCGATGATCTGAACCGGAGCCTTCTGGCGGTTGATGCGGACGGTTTGCCCCAGGATGTTGGGATCGCCGCCGAACCGGCGCTGCCACAGCTGATAGCCGATCAGCACGACCGGCGTGGCCGAGGGGCTGGCGTCCGAAGCAGCGAACTTGCGGCCGAGCATCGGTTCTATGCCTGCGACCGCGAAGTACTCGGGCGTCACCACCATACCTTGAAAGGACTCCGCGCCATCCGGCAGGATCAGGAAGTCGAAGACCCAGCGGTAAGCGGCAATGGACTGGATCGACTGCGCCGAGCGCTGCCACTCCAGCCACTGCGCCGCGGCCCAGGGCCGCGCCCGCTCCTGCTGCTGGCCGTCTGTGCGCGCGGACGGGATGAGGACCAGCCGAGCCGCCTCGCGGTAGGGCGGCGGCGTGAGCAGGACGCCCCGGATCAGGCTGAAGACCGCCGCCGTTGCCCCGATCCCGATGGCCAGCGTCAACACGGTCACGGCCACAAAGCCCGGTGTGCGGGCTAGCGTCCGCGCGGCAATCCGGAAGTCGCGCGCCGCCGTCTCGATCCACTGCACGCTTCTCCGGTCCCGGTGTTCTTCTTTCATCTGCTCAATGCCTCCGAATCTCTGCCGTGCCGCCCAGCGGGCCTCTTCCGCCGGCAGTCCCGACGCCCGTGCATCCAGCTCTGCCATCTCCAGGTGCGCTTCGAGCTCTGCTTCCAGGTCCTGGTCTAGCCTCCGCCGCCGGACATGGGCCAGCACCCGCTCGATTCGGCCGCGCCAACTCACGGAGCCGCCTCCAGGAACCGCGCCACCAGCGCGTTGGCCTCCTCCCATTTCCGGACTTCGGCAGCCAACTGCTTCCCGCCGGCCTTGGTCAGGGAATAGAACTTCACCTTCCGGTTCGTCTCCGACAGGCCCCACTCGGCCCGGATCCAGCCCTCCTGCTCCAGCCGGATCAACGCCGGATAGATGGCGCCCTGGCTTAACTTCAGCGCGTCGCCGGATACCTGCTCAATCCGCCGGGCGATGCGATAGCCGTTCATTGTCCCCATCGTCTCGAGGGTCTTCAGGACGAGCAGGTCCAGGGTTCCATAGGGAACTTCATTCCGTTGCTTAGACATGTCTACGTTAGACATGTCTACAAATATGTGGCAACCCTTCCGGTCTGTCAATGCTGTCGATAGAACCCGGGAGTCGTGTTTACCTGGGATAAACGCAGCGGGGGCTTTCGATCCTCCCCTTCGTCGGAGCCCGCCCCGGAACCGGTCAAAACACAGGAAATTCCGGCGGCAATGCTGCCTCCAGGTGGATGGGCTTCCCCGTAACGGGGTGACTGAACTTCAGAAACTGGGCGTGCAGGAAGTATCCGCCATCGCCGGGAAGGCCGGGCAGGTCTTCCAGGGGTTGGCCGGTTGCCCCGTACAACGGATCGCCAACCAGCGGATGGCCGATGGAGGCCAGATGGATCCGGATCTGGTGCGGGCGGCCCGAGTTCAGGCTCACGGCAAAAGTGGTCGCGTTGGCACTGCGGCCGATCACCTTGGCCACGGACTTCGACGCTTTCCCGCCTGCGTCGGCGGCCCACACGAGGCCCAGGCGCGGGTGCGGCACGAGCCCGATCGGCGTGACGATCACATACTCATCTTCTTGCGCAATCCCTTGAGCCAGCGCCCGGTAGGTCTTCTCCACCTTGGGGCTATTCCAGTCCGCGGAGAGCCGCGAGGCCGCCTGCGAGGTCTTGGCGAACAGGACGATCCCCGTGGTACCCCGGCCCAACCGGTGGACCGGATTGGCAGCAGGGACCCGCTCCTGCACGAGGCGGAGGAGGGTGTTCTCCACAAAGCCGCCACCGGGCAGGGTAGGCAGCCCGCCGGGTTTGCTCACCGCCAGCACATGCGCGTCTTCATAGAGGACCTCAAACGTCCGTGGACAGTCAGGCTCAACCCAAGGGGGCCGGTTCCAGACAAGCGTCTGTCCGGATTCGACTCGTTCCCTCCCGCTGGCAGGGATGCCGTTGAGAATCACTTCGCCTTGATTCAGTCTTTCCTGCCACACCTCCGCGGTGGAGTGGCTGTAAAGGCTGGCCAGGTGGGAGAGCAGGGTTTGCCCGTGATGCCGGCTGTCGATGACAGAGGTATAGGCATAACCCCGGTTGAGCATTCAGTTTGAGTGTAAGCCACAGCCTCTGCTGATGGCGGCCAAACGGAGGCAGCGGCCAGGATGCTGCAGCAAGCGGTGAAGTCCGAACAGGAGCAAGTGCAAAGAAAACTTCGACGGCGAGGTGGAATTCGCTACTCCTGCAGAATCCGCCCGTAAAGATCTGGTTGTTTTTGGCTGAGTTCTGCGAGACGGTCACATGCTTTCAAAATAAAGCTAAATATCCCGTAAGCATTTGATAAGGAATGATTTGTGGACAGGTCACGATGCACCCACATGGCCCCTGATTTGGAGCTCGCCCACTATAATCCCGGCCCAAGGAGATTTATGGAACGAAGCACAGGATCAGATCAGGCTCGAACGAACGGACTAGTTGAGGGTCTACCCATCACCCCCGCAGCCAACGCGCACGCTTGGTGTTGCAGTCGTGCCGCACGCCAGGCCCTCAGGAGCACACCCCGCTGAGCCGGGCCCACGGACCGTCTACCATGACGAAGCAACCCATCTCCCAGCGCCGCCTCGCCGCCAACCGCGCCAACGCCCAAAAATCGACTGGGCCCCGCACCGCCGAAGGCAAGCGCCGCGTCTCCCAAAACGCGCGCCGCCACAACCTGTATTCGAAGCTCCATCAACTGCCCGAGGGAATCGCGGACCTCCTCTACCGCAAAGCTTTGGAGGAAACCGCAGACATCGCCGATCCGCGCTTCCGGGCCCTGTTCGTCCATCGCCTCATGCTCCGCGGTCACGAACGCCGCCTCTTCCAACTCGAAGGCAAACTCTGGGCCGAAGCCCTTCGCGTCAACAGCGGAATCATCCCTTACGCCTCTCTCTGGATCCGCGAAAACCACGCCGAAGTGATCCAGGCCCTGGGCCGCTATCACGCCTGGATCTGCGTCCGCATCCGCGCCATCCAGAAGTCGATCTTCCCCTACATCATCGGAGACGAAGCGCACCAGACCGGCATCCCCGCCAGAACCCAAGCCCTCCTGGCCTCGGCTGCCGGCTCCAGTCGCGCCATCATGCTGGTAGCCTCTGCGGGCACAAAACTCAGCCCGGACAACCGTTTTGCATCCCTCGGATCATGGAGCCCCAGCCCTTCCGGCCGCCCGGACGAAGCCAGTTCAACCTCTTCCGCCGTCTCCATCAATCAGAATCTGCCGCCAGCCGGAGGCCTGTCCGGCGTATTGACCGCCCGAGGCGGCTTCCGCCCGGTCCGTCCCGTCCCGGCGCCGCAGGCCGTCAAGGCAATCCGGCCCCCCACAGTCCCCGGCCTCAGCTTGCGCTTCCTAAACCGGTCCCGCAAACCAACCAATCCCACCAAAGCGAAGTCCTCCACAAAGAACCACGACCGTCAGGGAGTGGTCCCCACCCCGCTGCGAACCGCGACTGGGAAGGAGCGGGCCACGGGCCTCCAAACCCCCAAATCGAAGCCAATCCCCAGCCAACCAACAACACGAGGAGGGCGGACCCCCAGGTCCGCGGTTGGCCCCCTGGCCAACCACCCGGAGGCGCATCCGAGCGTACCGGCCGGGCGCTCACTGGAGCGGGTCACATCCACCCAATCCACTCTCCACGAGCGAACAAACCCAACGCAGCCACACCCACCCGCCCTCTGCCCGGAACCAATCCCACCGGCCACTCCCGGCCCAGTCCCAGAGCGCCAGCGACGGGCTGGAACCCTGTCCTCCACACAGCAACGCAACCAACAAGGCGCGATGCCAACCCAACCCGTACAATTCCCCCGCTACGAGCGAACAAACCCAATGCCGGGATCGATGCCCGTCCCCCACCCGACCCCAATCTGCCCGGCCACTCCCGGCCCAGTCCCAGAGCGCCAGCGACGGGCTGGAACCCTGTCCTCCACACAGCAACGCAACCAACGAGGCGCGATGCCAACCCAACCCGTACAATTCCCTCGCTACGAGCGAACAAACCCAACGCCGGGATCGATGCCCGTCCCCCACCCGACTCCAATCCGCCCGGCCACCCCCGGCCCAGTCCCAGAGCGCCAGCGACGGGCTAAAACCCGGTCCTCCCCGCACCCAAGACAACACCAAAACGCCAACCAACCCGCCCATTCCACTCTCCGCGAGCGAACAAACCCAACCCCGGCAGCCACCCTCGGCCTGCCCCTACCCGTCACGTAAGCAGCACTAGCCCACCGACCTTTAGCCCGTCTACCCAGCCGTTCCCAAACGGCCATGCTCTTTGACATTCAAACCGCACCTCCTGCAGGCGCCGCCCGCCCGGGTGGCGGCGCCCACCCCTTAGGCCCGCCGCCCCCACCGTTCCGCTATCCTAATCGCAAGTCCTTTGCACCGCGACGTGCCGTCGTTTCTGGGAGCGCCTTTGAAAACCACTTATACGGCCGCCGACGCGGCCTATCTGGAACAACGCCAACTCCGCCGCCACGCGCGCGTCCTTCACCTCTGGGCGCTCGGCGTCGGCGCCGTCATCTCCGGCGACTTCTTCGGCTGGAACTTCGGACTCGCCGCGGGTGGCTTCGGCGGCATGCTCGTCGCCGTCCTCATCGTCACCCTGATGTACTCCGGACTCTGCTTCTCCATCGCGGAGATGTCTCCAGCCCTCCCCCACACCGGTGGAGCCTACTCCTTCGCCCGCACCGCCATGGGCCCCTGGGGCGGCTACATCACCGGACTCGCCGAGAACATGGAGTACATCCTCACCCCCGCCGTCATCGTCGTCGGCATCGGGGGCTACCTCGGCGCCATCTTCGGAACCCCGCGCGAATACGCACCTCTGTGGTGGCTCGCCTGCTACGCCGTCTTCGTCGCCCTCAACGTCTGGGGCGTCGAGCTCTCCTTCCGCTTCTCGGTCGTCATCACCCTCGCCGCCCTGGCCGTCCTTCTCGTCTTCTGGATCGGAGCCATCCCCCACTTCGACCTCACCCGCTGGTCCGGAGACTGGTTCCCCACGGGCTCCGCCGGTGTCTTATCGGCTATGCCCTTCGCGCTCTGGTTCTATCTCGCCATCGAGCAACTGCCGCTGGCCGCCGAAGAGAGCCACGACCCCAAGCGCGACATGCCCCGCGGACTCCTCTGGGGCCTCGCCACCCTCATCCTCTGCGCCTTCCTCACCCTCTTCCTCAGCGCCGGCATCGCCCCCGGAGCCAAGGCCGTCGGCGCCTCCAGCGAGCCGCTCTTCCTTGGCTTCCAGACCATCTTCGGCCGCGGAGCCGGCACCCGCGTCCTCTCCCTCGTCGCCTGCACCGGCCTCATTGCCAGTTTTCACACGATCATCTTTGCCTACGGACGCCAGATCTACTCGCTCTCCCGCGCCGGCTACTTCCCGCGCTGGCTCTCCGTCACGCACGGCCAGCGCCGCACACCCCATCGCGCCCTCGTTGCCGGAGCCGCCCTCGGCTTCTGCGCCGCCCTCGCCATCCACCTCACGCCGCAGAACAGCCCCGTCGGCGCCATCCTCCTCAACATGGCCGTCTTCGGAGCGGTACTCGCCTACATCCTCCAGATGGTCTCCTTCCTCATGCTCCGTGCGAAATTCCCGCTGCTGGAGCGCCCCTACCTGAGCCCCCTCGGCCGCTTTGGCGCCATCCTCGCCATGCTCATCGCCGCCGTCACCCTCCTGGCCCTGTTCTTCAATTCGGAGTACAACAAAGGCGTGTGGGGCGCCGCCATCTGGTTCTTCCTGGGCATCCTCTACTTCTGGCTGCACGCCCGTCATCGCCTGATCCTGGCCCCGGAGGAGGAGTTCGCGGCCCAGGCCGGAGAGGAAGCATGAACCTCAGGGAACTGCTGGCCAAGGCATCGCCGCTCCGCTCCGGCGACCAACTGGCCGGCCTGGCCGCCGAAACCGCGGAACAGCGCGTCCGGGCTCAGATGCAGCTCGCCGAGGTCCCCCTCCAGCGCTTTCTGAACGAGCCCGTCATCCCATACGAATCCGACGAGGTCACCCGCCTCATCGTCGACACCCACGACGCCGCGTCCTTCGCCCCCATCGCCCACTTGACGGTCGGTGGTCTTCGCGACTGGCTTCTCTCCGAGGCCGCCGATGGACAGACCCTCGCGGCCCTCTCGCCCGGCCTCACGCCCGAGATGGTCGCCGCCGTCTCCAAGATCATGCGGCTCCAGGATCTCGTCAGCGTCGCTGCCCGCCGCCGCGTTGTCACCCGCTTCCGCACCACCATCGGCCTCCCCGGGCGCCTCGCCACCCGCCTCCAGCCCAACCACCCGACGGACGATCCCAGGGGCATCGCCGCCAGCGTGCTCGATGGCCTCTCCTATGGGAACGGCGACGCCGTCATCGGCATCAATCCAGCCACCGACAACGTGACCGTCGTGCACAATCTGCTGCGCCTGCTGGACGACATGCGCCAGGCCTACGCCATCCCCACGCAAAACTGCGTCCTGGCCCACGTCACTACGCAGCTGCAGGCTCTTCAGCGCGGAGCCCCCATTGATCTCGTCTTCCAGTCCATCGCCGGCACCGAGGCCGCCAACACCAGCTTCGGCGTGAACCTCGCGCTGCTCGACGAAGCCTGGCAGGCCGCCCGCGAGCTGCGGCGCGGCGAGAACGTCATGTACTTCGAAACAGGGCAGGGCAGCGCCCTCTCCGCCAACGCCCACCACGGTGTCGACCAGCTCACCTGCGAGGCCCGCGCCTACGCCGTCGCCCGCCGCTACGAGCCCCTGCTCGTCAATACCGTTGTCGGCTTCATCGGCCCCGAGTACCTCTACGACGGCAAGCAGATCCTCCGCGCCGGACTCGAAGACCACTTCTGCGGCAAGCTCCTGGGCCTGCCCATGGGCTGCGACATCTGCTACACCAACCATGCCGAAGCCGATCAGGACGACATGGATGCCCTCTTAACCATGCTCGGCGTTGCCGGCGTCAACTACATCATGGGCGTGCCCGGCGCCGACGACATCATGCTCCACTACCAGAGCACCAGCTTTCACGACGCCCTCTACCTCCGCTCCACCCTGGGTCTGAAACCGGCGCCCGAGTTCGAAGCCTGGCTGGACTCGCAGCCAGCCCTCTCTCCAAACCAATGGCTATTGACCTGAGAGCCTTCACCAACGCGCGCGTCGCTCTCGGCCGGGCCGGTCACAGCCTGCCCACGGCGGAACTCCTGCGCTTCCAACTCGACCATGCCCGCGCGCGCGACGCCGTCCACCACTCTCTGGACCCCCGCCACCTGCCACCGCATGTCCTGCTCCACAGCGCCGCGCCCGATCGCGCCACTTACCTGCGCCGCCCCGACCTCGGCCGCCGCCTCAGCGCCGATTCCGCGGCCCTGCTCGCGCCCGGTGACTACGACGCCGCCCTGGTCGTAGCCGACGGCCTCTCCGCCCTGGCCGTTGAACGGCACGCTCCGCCTTTGCTGGACGCCCTTCTGCCCAGGCTCGAGGGCTGGCGTCTCCCCCAACTCCATGTCGTCCTCCAGGGCCGGGTAGCCGTGGGCGACGAGATCGGCCAGCGCCTCGGCGCAGCACTGGTCGTCCTCCTCATCGGCGAACGTCCCGGCCTCACGTCGCCCGACAGCCTTGGCCTCTATCTCACCTGGGCCCCCCGGCCCGGACGCACCGACGCCGAACGCAACTGCATCTCCAACGTCCGCCCCGAAGGGCTCGACTATGCCCTCGCCGCCCACAAGCTCCATTTCCTCATGCAGGAAGCCCGCGCCCGCCGTCTCTCGGGTGTAGCTCTCAAGGAGGACGCCCTCCTGTTGTGACACCGAGGCGCGACTCTGATAGATTCCCCCTGGAGTCATTTTTTCTCATGGATCGCAGGAAATTCTTGACTATTTCGGCAATAACCGCGGCAACCGCCGCGGCCGCCGACGGACCGAAGCTCGGTGTCTGGAAGACATTGGGCAAGTTGGGTGAGGAAGATGGAACCACGCCGGTCGATGGCGCAAAATGGTACTCCGCGGAAGCCGTCGGCGACGGCATGGCCTTTGAGTTCAAACCAGGCACGCTTGCCCGCCAGCGTTGCCTCACCGCCGACATGCTGCTGGACGGCCGGGAACTCGCCGTTTTCCAGATTACCCTCGGCGAAGGCCCCAAAGGGCGCCAGCTCACCTTCCGCTTCGGCGCCCTCAATCAGTGCTCCTTCCGCATGCGGCTGGACTTGGCTCTCGTCGACCAGAGCCAGTGGATGTCCGATCGCGATGGCGCCTTCCTCAAGCCCACCTTTGGCGGCGATCGCGTCGATCTCGCCAAGGTCGATCGTCTCGCCTTTACCATCCTGCGCAAGGGGCCCAAACCCGTTCGCTGGTGCATGACCGACCTGCGCATCCTGCCCACCCTTGCCCCCAAGCTCACCGAACCGGTGCTTCCCAAGGGCGTCCTCCTTGACGAGTTTGGCCAGAGCGCCCTGCTCGAATGGCCGGCCAAGACGCGGTCCGCCGAAGAGCTGAAGGCCCGCATCAAGGGCCAGTTCGATGCCGCGCCCGGGCAGGCCTGGCCGGAAGGCTTCTCCAAATGGGGCGGCTGGAAAGCCCGCAAACTCACTGAGCCCACCGGTTGGTTCCGCACCAAACAGCAGGACGGCCGCTGGTGGCTGGTCGATCCCGACGGTTATGCCTTCTGGTCCGCCGGCATCGACTGCGTTCGCGTCGATGTCGACGCCCGCGTCGACGGCATCCAGGCCGCCCTCAAGTGGCTGCCGGAACTGCCCGAATACGCCGACGCCGTGCGTACAGGAGACCGTCCGCGCCCCTCATCGAAGTCCGTCAACTTCCTGGCTGCGAACATGATCCGCGCTCTCGGTCGCGAGGGCTGGCGCGACAAGTGGGCCCGCATCACCCTCGCCGAACTGAAGCGCCTGCGCTTCAACACGGTCGGCAACTGGAGCGATTGGGAGTTCGCCTCCAAAGCGGCCTTCCCTTATGTCCGGCCCATGAGCTTCCGCGGCACACGCTGCGGCATGGTCTACCGCGATTTCCCCGACATCTTCCACGCCGCCTTCGAACAGGATGCGGCCGACTATGCCGCCGACCTGAAGAGCACCGCCAACGACCCTGCCCTCATCGGCTACTTCCTCATGAATGAGCCCACCTGGGCCTTCTCCTCGGAGCTCCCCGCCGTGGGCATGCTCTACAACGCCAGCATCTGCGCCACGCGCCAGGAGCTGGTTCGTTTCCTCCGCAGGAAGTATGATGGCGACGCCGCCCTCGCCAAGGCCTGGAACACCGCCGCGACCTTTGACAGGATCGCCCAGGGTAAGTGGCAGGGCGTCCTGCCGCCCGAAGCCATGCCGGACCTCCGCGAGTTCAGCGCCGTCATGGTCGAGCGCTACTTCCAGACGATCTCCAAAGCCTGTAAGCAGGTGGATCCGAACCACCTGAACCTCGGCATGCGCTGGCAGGGCGTGCCGGAAGACTGGGCCGTGCCGGGCATGAAGTCGTTCGACGTCTTCAGCATGAACTGCTATCAGGAAAAGGTGCCCGCCGCCACGGTGGACAAGATCCACAGCCTGGTGAAGATGCCCGTCATGGTGGGCGAATGGCACTTCGGCGCGCTGGACGTCGGCCTGCCGGCCTCTGGCATCGGACACCTGAAGAATCAGGAAGACCGCGGCAAGGCCTATCGCTTCTACCTGGAAGATGCTGCCGCGCAACCCAACTGCGTGGGCGTCCACTGGTTCACCCTATACGACGAAAGCGCCCTGGGGCGCTTCGATGGGGAGAACTACAATATCGGCTTCCTGGACGTCTGCAACCGCGCCTATGAGGAGTTGGGGCGGGCGGCCATCAGCAGTCACGAACGGATGTATACCGTGGCGGCCGGCCAGGACAAGCCCTTTGCCGGCGCACCGCGCCATCTGCCCAAACTGTTCCTCTAACCGCCCGCTGGAGAATTACTTGAGGGCCTTCTTGGCCTTCTTCACGTCGTCGTCGGCCACCTGGATCAGGACGGCGAACTTGCCGTCGCCCGTGCTCAGGGCCTGGGCGGCGCGAACGGCGATGCCTGCCGCGGCCAGCTTCGATAGCGCCTCGGCCACGCTCCCGGGCTGGTCGGCGCCCGAGACATAGAGCGAACTCTGCTTGGCGCTGATCTCCAGCCCCAGCTTCTTCGCCGCTTTGGTGAACGCCTTCGGTTCGGTGGGCGCGATGTCCAACTGGGCCTTCTTGCCCTTCACCGGGTAGCCCCAGAAGCCCAGCATGTTGACGCCGGCGTCCTTGAGGGAGGTCAGAATCTTGGCCCCTTCACCGGTCTTGTTCGGAACGGTGAGGGAGAAGTAGGTTACGATCTCTGCCATGGTAAATCCTTTGAAATGAGACTTCGACGATTGTAGCGCTTTGTTCATCCCAGGCGGACGCGCGTCTCGTCATCGTCCCCGTCAGCTTCCGCAGGCACCAGGTCCCGGTATGCGTAACTCAACATCGGCGGAGCCACGATGGTCGTCATCACAGCCATAAAGACGGCGATGCCATAGACCTCCTGGCTGATGTTGCCCTTGCTCAGGCCCACCTGTGCCACCACCATTCCGACTTCGCCTCGAGGCACCATCCCCAGGCCAATCCGGGTCGCATCCTTCAAGCCCAGGCTGTGGGATCCAAGGCCGCAGCCCACCGCCTTGGAAACGATGGCGGCCAGCAGGATCACCACCGCCAACCCCAGCGTCGATGCGCTGGAAAAGATCCGCAAGTCCATCTGAAGACCAATCGAGGCGAGGAAGAACGGGATCATCAGCTCCCCGGCGCCATGAACCAGCGTGTGCAGCCGGTGGGAGGCGATCTCTGCCAGCGCCATGCCCGCCAGGAACGCTCCCACGATGGCCGCGACTCCGGAGTAGGTCGCCAGCAGCGCCATGATGAACAGGAAACAGACCGCGATGGCGAACTCCCCTTCCTGCACGCGTGCCTTCTCCATCATCTTGGGGAGCACGATGTTGACGGTCTTCGTCCCGAACTTGGCCACCGCCACCACGAACCCGATGGAGACCAGGGCCGTCGTAACCAGGCCCAGGAAGTCGATGCCCCTGCCCTCGCCCATCGACGAGACCACGGCCAGCACCAGCAGCCCCAGTACATCGTCGATCACCGCTGCCGCCAGGATGATCTGGGCGGTTCGATGCTTCAGTAAACCCTTGCCTGCCAGCACTTGGGCGGTGATGCCGACGCTGGTCGCCACCATCGCGGCGCCCATAAAGATCGACTCCAGGTGGGGGTGCCCGGCGCCCAGCATAATCGTCCAGCCCAGGAGGAAAGGCAGGATGACCCCCAGCATGGCCACGATCATCGCCGTCTTGCCCGCCCGCATCAGTTCGGTCGCCTTCACCTCCAGGCCGACCTGGAAGAGCAGGAACATTACGCCCAGCTCAGCCAGCGCATGCAGCAGGCCGTCGTACTGGATCCAGCCCAGCGCCGAGGGACCAATCAGGATGCCCGCCAGCAGGCCGCCCACGATTCCGGGCATCCGCAGCCGCTCCGCCAGTTCCGCCAGCAGCTTCGCAGAGCCGAAAACGATGAGCATCTGCAGCGGCAAATGCGCCGCCTCGGCCATGCCCGACGGGACTGCGGAAGGGGTATTCATCTGCCTACTATCTTACGGTTATGCGTCTTGGGCCGCACACTTCTATCCCTCTGAAATCAGGCAATAAAAATTTTCACTGACCTTCAGAAGATTTATCTGTTAGTCAGCCCATGTGCCGCAGTGTACGATGAGAAACCAAACCCCCGTCTGGTTTCCCTGGCCGACTCCCGTACCGTTTCACCCATTGATGTCTCTTTCAATGCCGTCCGTGGGTGAGGCTGTTCGCGACGCCCCAAGTTCGAGCACCGCTAAACCGTGTCCACTCCAGCGAGTGGTACGAGAGGAGAAGTGAAATAGTGTTCAGAAAGATCCTGTTGGGCGCATCTGCCCTCGCCCTTTCCACTGGCCTCGCGCTGGCTCAAGCGCCTGCGAGTGTCGATCAGAAACTAGAAGCTCTGGATGCCGCGGTCAAGTCGGCGCAGACGTCCGGAGACAACGCTTGGATGCTGGTCAGTTGTGCCCTCGTCCTGTTGATGACCGGGCCCGGACTGGCGCTCTTTTACGGCGGGTTGGTCAGAAGCAAAAACGTCCTGGGCACGATGATGCATAGCTTCATCCTGATGGCCCTGGCAACCGTGCTGTGGGCCGTCGTGGGCTACAGCCTGGCCTTTAGCGAAGGAAATGCTTTTGTCGGCGGGTTCAAGTACTTATTCCTGCATGGTGTAGGCGTGGATCCAAACCCGGACTACGCGGCCACCATCCCGCAGTTGACGTTCATGGCGTTCCAGTTGATGTTCGCCATCATTACTCCCGCGCTCATCTCCGGCGCCTATGCGGAACGCATCAAGTTCAGTGCGATGCTGGTCTACACCACCCTGTGGCTGCTCATCGTCTACTTCCCCATGGCGCACATGGTCTGGGGGAAGGGTGGCCTGTTGAACGCCTTCCTGGGTGGCAAAATACCCTGCTTTGATTTCGCCGGCGGCACGGTGGTGCACATTACCTCGGGCATCTCGGCCCTGGTGGCGGCGATCTACCTCAAGCCCAGAGAGGGCTATCAGGTGGAACCGATGCGGCCGCACAGCCTGGTGCTGAGCTTCATCGGCGCCTGCCTGCTGTGGTTCGGCTGGTTTGGTTTCAACGCCGGCTCTGCGCTGGGCGCGGGCGGCCTGGCCACCTCCGCTTTCGTGGCGACTCACTTCGGCGCTGCGGCGGCCGCGGTCGGCTGGCTGCTGGCGGAATGGTTCCGGTCCGGCAAGCCTTCCGTCCTGGGCGGTATCTCCGGTTGCGTCGCGGGCCTGGTCGCCATCACCCCGGCTTCCGGTTTCGTGGATCCCATGTCGGCGCTCATCATCGGCTTCATCGCCGGCGTGTTCTGCTACTTCATGGTGGTCGTCGTGAAGAACAAGTTCGGCTACGACGACTCCCTGGATGCCTTCGGCGTGCACGGCGCCGGTGGAACCCTGGGTGCCCTGCTGACGGGCGTCTTCGCCACGAACGCGGTGAACAACGCGCTGAAGGATCCTTCCGGTAAGGCTCTCCCGCTCGGTCTGGTCGACGGCAACGGTGGCCAGATCCTGAATCAGGCGATCGGCGTCGCGATCGCTCTGGTGCTGGGCGCCGTGGGCAGCTACATCTGTTTGAAGATTGCCGATTTGACGTGCGGCCTGCGAGCCACTCCTGATCAGGAAGTCGAAGGGCTTGATCTTTCGATGCACGGCGAAGAAGGCTACAATCTGGAGGCCTAGAGAGGTAAGCCATGAAGAAGATCGAAGCCATTATTCAGCCGTTCAAGCTGGAAGAAGTCAAAGAGGCGCTGAAAGGTATCGGCGTCGATGGAATGACAATCATCGAAGTGCGCGGCCATGGCCGGCAGAAGGGACACAAAGAGGTCTACCGCGGCCAGGAGTATCAGGTCGATCTCCTGCCCAAGGTGAAGATCGAACTTGTGGTCAGCGACGCCCGGGTCGACGAGATTGTCGCCACGCTGGCAGCCGCTGCCCGCAGCGGCAAGATCGGCGACGGCAAGATCTTCATCCTTCCGGTGGAGAACGCGATCCGCATACGCAATGACGATCACGGCGAAGCAGCGCTCTAACGACGAGTTCGCGCTTTGGCGCGCGCGCTTTCTTCAGGACGGGAACCCCCAGCCCGTCCTGAAGAACCGCACGGCACTGGTGGATTCACTGGTGCTGGAAGCCTTTTCCCAAGTCATCGCTCCGGTGATCCCGGAGGGATTGACCCTTCTGGCGGTGGGCGGCTACGGACGCAGGGAGCTTTTTCCATACTCTGACGTCGACCTCATGCTGGTTGCCCGCCGCGCTTTCGATACCAAGGAGGCCAAGACCGCCCTCAGCGACTTTCTGCGTACGCTGTGGGATGCCGGGTTGCGGGTGTCGCACTCGGTTCACACCGTGGAGGAGTGCTCCGCGGTCCATGAAGGTAATTTCGAACTCACCGTCTCGCTGCTCGACGAACGGATTCTCACCGGCGACAGAACGTTGTATGCGACGTTGCGCGAACGCTTCGGCAAGTTCCTCGCGGCCGAGCGGCGCGACCTCACCCGCCGCATGTGCAAAATGGCGCGCGCCCGCCATGCCCGGTTCCACAACACGATCTACCGTCTCGAGCCCGACCTCAAGGAGACACCCGGCGGCCTGCGCGACCTCCAGACCATTCACTGGCTGCGCCTGCTGAAAGACCGCGATGCCGGTTCCGAGAACGGCGGCGATCCGCGTCCGGCCGAATTCCTGGCCTCCGTCCGCTGCTTCCTTCATTTCCGCGCCGGCCGGGACAACAACCTTTTAAATTTCGAATCGCAGGACGAGATCTCGGCGGCCCAATTCTCGCCCTGGCACGACCCCGCGGAATGGATGAGAGCCTACTACCGCCACGGCTCCGCCATTCTTCGCAACTGCCTTTACGAACTGGAGACCTCGGAATCCCAGGACCGCAGCCTGATGGCGAACTTCCGCGACTGGCGTTCCCGCCTGTCGAACTCGGAGTTCACGGTCTCGCGCGACCTGGTCTTCCTGCGCAACCCGCACGATCTGGAAGTCGATCCCGAACTGCCGCTGAGGATGTTCCTCTTCGTGGCCCGGCATGGTGTACCTCTGGCCCGGCAGACGGAGCAGCGGTTGATCTCGCACCTGATGGTGTGGTCGCACCACTTTCACGACAAACCGCCCAAGGCTGTGTTCTGGCGCGAATTCCTGAACCAGCCGCACACTCCGGAAGCGCTGCGCGCCATGCGGGCAACCGGCTTCCTGTCGGTCATCCTGCCGGAATGGGAGCGCATCGACCATCTTGTGGTGCGGGACTTCTATCACCAGTACACGGTGGACGAGCATACGATCGTCGCGCTGGAGGTCCTGGCCGGACTGGCGGAGGCGAAGGACGGGACAGAGAAGCGTTTCGCCGAGATGATGCAGGAGTCTACCGACCAGCTCTGGCTGCTGCGCCTGGCCTTGCTTCTGCATGACATCGGGAAGGGCTCCGGCAACGACCACAGCCAGGAGGCCGTGAAACTGGGCCGCGACTTCCTGAACCGCATCGGCGCGTCGGAGCTCGATACGGAATCCGTCCTTACCATCATTGAAAAGCACCTGATCCTGTCGTCGGCCCTGCAGACCAAAGACTTTGCCGATCCGGCGGTGGCGTCCGCCCTGGCGCACGAGATCAAAACCGCCGAGCGGTTGCGGCTGCTCACCCTGCTTACTTTCGCCGATGTCAGCGCCGTGAACTCCTCGGCCATGACGCCCTGGCGCATGGAGCAGATCTGGCGCCTGTACCGCATTGTGCACCGCCACCTCACCGGCGAGCTCACGGCCGAGCCCAGCGACAACCCGCGCGACGCCTATGGGACTGTGGACCCGCTGCTGGCGGAGTTTCTGGAAGGACTGCCCAGCCGTTACCTCTGGACCCACACGAAAGAGCAGGCGAAGGCGCATTCTCTCCTCTATCAGGAGGCCAGGGAAGCCGGTGCGGATCTCACCGTGGAACGGCGGGAAGGCACCTGGCATCTCTCGCTGGTCGCGGCTGACCGGCCGTTCCTGTTTGCCTCCATTGCCGGCGCACTCTCTTCCTTCGGGCTCGACATCCTGAAGGCCGAGGCGTTCTCCAATGCACATGGGTTTGTCGCGGACGCTTTCGTTTTCGTCGATCCGCATCGCTCGCTGGACCTGAATCCGCCGGAACTGGAGCGCCTGCGGGCCGTGCTGAGAAAGGTCATCACCGGAGCGGTCCGCGTGGATGAACTGTTGAAGCACCGTCCGGTGAAGGCGCCGCCCAGCCGGCTGGGTGCCATCCAGTCGACGGTCGCGCTGGATAACGAAGCATCGCCTTCAGCCACTATCTTTGAGGTAGTGACGCAGGACAAGCCGGGGCTGCTGCACCTGTTGAGTTCAGCCATTTCCAGGGTGAACGGCAACATCGAGGTGGTCCTGGTGGATACCGAGGCGCATAAGGCGATCGACGTCTTCCACGTCACCAGCGGGGGCGCCAAGTTGAGCCAGGAGGCCGCCGAATCGTTGCGCGACGCACTGCTCGTTGCCTGCGGCTGATCCGGCTGGCCCTTGACACCGGCTGAACCGGTGCCCATGCTTCAGGCAAGGAGGGGACCCTGATGCCTGGAACCATGGCCCTGGATCCCACCGTCCGCGACCTGCAGTCGCTGGACGAGGACTTAATGCGGAGTGTGCGACAGCGCGACTCCGATCGGCTGGTTGAGCTATTCTATGCCGAGGATGCGCAGCTCCTTATGGCTGGACGTCCTGCAATTCAAGGAAAGGAAGCCATCCACGAATTCTGGGTGGCGCTGTTCCGGTCGGGCCTGGTGGACGTGAAGCTGGAGACTTCGCGGATCGAGGTGGACCGGAATTTCGCCTATGGAGTGGGGCGCTATGCGCTGACAATGGAGACCCACCCGGGTTTGCTGCAAACGGAACCAGGCAAGTACCTCGTGGTTTATCGCAGGCTGGCGGATGGCCGCTGGCGTGTGATGGCAGGCTGCTTTTCTTCTCTCTCGTAAGTCCGCCTGTTCCGTCCGCCAAGCCCGTGTGTCTCAATTACCGTCCGCGCAGCGCGCGGCTATGGTCTAGAGATGCAGTACAACACGGATAACCAAGGACGTCGCGGATTCCTCGTCCGCGCGACGCAGGCGCTGAGTGCGCTGATTGGAGGGGCGCTGGGCATTCCCGCCTTCGTCTACCTCTTCACCCCGGCGAAGAGCCGTTCCACGGGCGGCTGGGTGGACGCCGGCGACATCAGCCAGCTCAAGCTCAACGCCCCGGAGGAGTTGCCGTTCCGGCGCGTCCGCATGGACGGTTGGAAGATCATCACCGAAAAGTCCACGGCCTGGGTGGTGAGGCTCTCTGAGAAAGAGGTGGTCGCCTATACGCCGCAGTGCACCCACCTGGGCTGCGCCTACCACTGGGAAGAGTCGAAAGGGCAGTTTCTGTGCCCGTGCCACACGTCGAACTTCTCGATTGACGGCAAGGTGTTGAATGGCCCGGCGCCCCGGCCGCTGGACCGCTATCTGGTCAAAGTGGAGGGCGATCGCCTGCTGATCGGTCCCGAGCAATCGAAGGCGAAGGGAGCCTAGCGATGCGCGCCATCCTCGCTTGGTTGGAAGAACGCACGGGTGCGCCTTCGGCCATCCAGCATTTCCTGGACGAAGAGATTCCCGCGTCGGCCGGCTGGCACCAGGTGTTCGGCTCGGTGGCAATGTTCCTCTTCCTCACCCAGGTCTTCACCGGCATCATGCTGGCTTTGAACTATGCGCCAACGCCGGGTGAGGCCTACAACAGCCTGCGCTACATCATGACGGAACTTACCGGTGGAGCGCTCATCCGCGGGCTGCACCACTGGGGCGCTTCCATGATGGTGATCATCGTGGTGCTGCACATGGTGCAGGTGTTCCTGTGGGGCGCGTACAAAAAGCCCCGCGAGGCTACCTGGATGATGGGCGTCATTCTGCTGCTGGTGACGCTGGCTTTCGCCCTCACCGGCTACCTGCTGCCGTGGGACAACCGGGCCTACTGGGGCACGGTGGTGACGACGCAGATTTCGGCCAGCGCTCCGGGCGCGGGTCCTTATGTGCTGCGGCTGATGGGCGCCGAGAACGGCGTGGGCGTGGTGACGTTTGCGCGGTTCTATGCCGTACACGTACTGGTGCTGCCGCCGTTGACCATGCTGCTGATTCTGCTGCACGTCTACCTGGTAAGGCGGCACGGTGTGGCGCCGGCTCCGGGCGATGAGGTGAAGCCGAAGCAGAAGTTCTATCCGCGACAGGTGTTCAAGGATACGGCGGCCATCTCGCTGGCGTTTATCATCCTGTTTTCGCTGGCGGTGGTGGCGAAGGCTCCGCTGGGGCGGTTGGCCGACCCGACGGATACGACCTTCATTCCCCGGCCCGAGTGGTATTTTCTGTTCCTTTTCCAGTTGCTGAAGTACTGTGAGGGGCCGCTGGAGATCCTGGCCAGCGTGGTACTGCCGACGTTGGGGGTCGGCCTGTTGTTCCTGGTGCCGTTCCTGGACCGCGCGCCGGTGATCCGGGTGACGAAGCGCACGACCGCGTTCGCCATCGTGATTCTGGCGGCGATTACCTGGAGCGGCCTGACGGCCGCGGCGGTGCGGTCTACCCCGCCCGAGGCGTTCGCGGCCGACCGCGAAGGGCCGATGGAGTGGCGCGACCTGACTCCTGAGGAACTGGCCGGCGTGTCTTATTTCAAATCGGAAAGCTGCGGCACCTGCCACACGCTGGGGCTGCGTCAGGAAGGTAAGCCGGGTCCCAACCTGGGGGCCGGGGGTGCGGCTCGCGACGCCGCGTGGATGATCGCTCACTTCAAGCAGCCGGCGTCGATGGTGCCCGGCAGCCAGATGCCCTCGGTGTCGTTGAGCGACTCGCAACTGAACGCGCTGGCGGCGTTCCTGCTTAAGCTGACGCCCCAGAACGCCATGAAAATGCAGGACATCCCGCAGTATGTGCTGGACGGCGCCGCGCTTTACCAGAAGAACCGCTGCAACCTGTGCCACCAGGTGAATGGCGTTGGCATGAAGACCGGACCGCCCCTGAACGGCCTGGCTCACCGCCGCGACGCGACCTGGGTGAAAGGCCACTTCCTGGATCCCCAGAAGTTCTCGAAGGATTCGATGATGCCGGCCTATCCGTTCACTCCACAGCAGAACGAGGCGATCACGAAGTATCTGATGTCACTTCCATAGGGTTTGGGGCCATGCTCGACGACCGGGCACGATACAATGTAGAGATACTCGAAGTTCGCAGTCTCTAGCATGGCTCAACAAGTTCCTTTGGATTTTCTCGGCGACCTGCGCCGCACCCACTCGTGCGGAGCACTCCGCGCGGCCAACGAAGGCCAGCGCGTCGTTTTGATGGGGTGGGTCTACCGCCGGCGCGACCTGGGAGGTGTGATCTTTATCCACCTGCGCGACCGGGAAGGAGTCACCCAAGTAGTCTTCCGCGCCGAATGTGACGGCAATCTGCATGGCAAGGCCGAGATGTTGCGGTCGGAGTACGTCATCGCGGTGGAAGGCCTGGTGGAGGCCCGCACGGCGGAGAACATCAATCCGAACATCCCCACTGGCGAAGTGGAGATCGTGGCGGAGAAGATGTGGATGCTGAACACCAGCGAGACTCCTCCGTTCCCGATGGAAGAGCATGTGGACGTCAACGAAGACATGCGGTTGAAGTACCGCTATGTCGACCTGCGGCGGCCGCACATGCAGCGCAACGTGATGCTGCGCTCCAAGATCTCGCTGGAAGTGCGCAACGAGCTGTCCAGCCAGGGCTTCCTGGAGATCGAAACGCCCTTCATGACGAAGTCGACGCCGGAAGGCGCGCGCGACTTCCTGGTGCCTTCGCGCATCCAGCCGGGCAATTTCTACGCGTTGCCGCAGTCGCCCCAGATCTTCAAGCAGCTGCTGATGATCAGCGGGTATGACAAGTATTTCCAGATCGTACGTTGCTTCCGCGACGAGGACCTGCGCGCCGACCGGCAGTATGAGTTCACGCAGATCGATCTGGAGATGTCCTTCCCGCAGGAAGAGCAGATCTTCCAGACGATTGAACCTCTGCTGGAGAAGGTGTGCGCGGCGGCGGGTTATACGGTGAAGGCTCCGTTCCCGCGGATGACCTATGCCGAGGCGATGCAGGGCTATGGCATCGACAAGCCGGATCTGCGCCTGCCGCGGTTCTGGCCGGTGGAGGACCTCTTCCCGGCCGATGCGGGCCTGACCCGAGAGGGTCTGCCGCTGGTGGCGATCCACATCCCGGGCACTGGCGTGCTGAGCCGTAAGGAGCGCGACGAACTGAAGGACTATGGCCGCGAACGCGGCCTGACGGTCTACGACGATCCGAAGCGCCTGGAGCGGGACTTCCCGGGCGTCATCGAGAAGGTTCGCGAGCGGACCGGCGCCGGCGAGAACGACCTGCTGCTGCTGGCCGGCTGGCGCGACGAGCCCAAGGGCCAGCGTCCGGAAGAGACGGTGTACCAGGCGTGCGGCCAGCTGCGGCTGTTTGCGGGCCAGAAGTACAACGACCGGCACAAGCTGCTGGACCCGAAAGACTTCCGCTTCCTGTGGGTGCTCGACTTCCCGATGTTCGAATGGAACGACGAGGACGAGCGCTGGGTTGCGGCGCATCATCCTTTCACGTCGCCGAAAGACGAGGATCTGGAGAAGCTGACGACGAACCCGGCGCGATGCCGGGCGCGCAGCTACGACATTGTGCTGAACGGTGTGGAGCTGGGCAGCGGCTCGATCCGTATCCACCGGCAGGACATCCAATCGCAGGTCTTCTCGGCGGTTGGGTTCTCGCAGGAAGAGGCGCAGGCGCGGTTCGGCTACCTGCTGGACGCGCTGACCTACGGCGCTCCGCCGCATGGCGGCATTGCGCTGGGCCTGGACCGGCTGGTGATGATCCTGGCGGGCGAGACTTCGATCCGTGAGGTGATTCCGTTCCCGAAGACGGCGAAGGGGACCGACCTGATGTCGGAGGCTCCGGCGCCGGCGAACGAGCGGCAGCTGCGCGAACTGGGGATCCAGTTGCGCCGTCCGCAGGGCTAAGACCGGCCGCCGCTGAGGAACGCAATCGTGGACTCAGGGATCAAGGTGATCGCCCACCGTGGCGCGCACGAACAACAACCTCAGAACTCTTTGGCCGCCTATTCGGCGGCCATTGCGTTAGGGTGCGACTTGATTGAGATCGACCTGCGGACCGCGCCCGATGGGAAGATGCTGATCAAGCACGATCCGCTGAAGCCCGGGGAAGAGCTGCCGACGTTCGACGAGGTGCTCGACCTGGCGAAGGGCAAGATCCGCATCTACCTGGACGTGAAGCAGGCGATGCCTGCTTCGATCATCGCCAAGGTGGAGGCGCATGGGATGCGCGAATCCATCTACACCTATGGCAGCCAGGCACTGCTGCGGGAACTGGTGCAGTTGCGGCCGGGTTGGCCGTGCATGCCGGAGTCAGTGGGCGTCGAGGTGCTGCGCGACAACCTGAAGCAGCTGAAGCCCGTGGCGGTGGCATTCAGCGATTGGGATTTCAAGCCGGAACTGGTGGCGCTGGCCCGCGAGGCCGGGTGTGAGGTGTTCCTGGACCGGCAGGGCAAGACCGACTTGCCGGAGTTCTGGCAGGATGCTATCGACAAAGGCGTGACCGGGATCCAGACGGACCGGCCATCGGCGCTGGTGCCGTGGCTGCGAGAAGCGAAACGCCATGCCTGAACTACCGGACATTCAGGTGTACATCGAGGCGCTGGAGGCTCGGGTCCTGAATGAACGGTTGGAGCGGGTGGAGTTCAAGACCCCGTTTTTATTGAGGACCGTGACGCCGCCGGTTAAGGCGGTAGAGGGGCAGACCGTGCGGCGGCTGCGGCGTGTGGGCAAGCGCATCGCGTTCGGGTTTGAGAACGATGTGTGGATGGTGCTGCACCTGATGATCGCGGGCCGGCTGCACTGGCAGCGCAAGGCGGGCAAGGTGCTGGCGTCGTTTGTGTTCTCGAGCGGCACGTTGAACCTCACCGAGGCGGGTACGCAGCACCGGGCGTCGCTGCATATGGCGCAGGGCGAGGAGGGCGTGCGAGCGCTGGATCCGGGCGGGCTGGAGCCGCTGGAGTGCACGCTGGCCGAGTTCATGGCCGCGCTGCGGCGTGAGAATCATACCCTGAAGCGGTCATTGACGGATCCGCACCTGTTCAGCGGAATCGGCAATGCCTACTCCGATGAGATCCTGCAGAAGGCCCGGCTATCGCCGGTGGCTCTGTCGCAGAAGCTGAGCGACGCTGACCTGGAGAGGCTGTACGAAGCGACGAAGGCGACTCTTGTCTGGTGGACCGAGCGGCTGCGGGCCGAGGCGGGCACCGGGTTTCCCGAGAAGGTGACGGCGTTCCGCGAGGAGATGGCCGTGCATGGCAAGTTCAAGAAGCCCTGCCCGGAGTGCGGCACGACGGTGCAGCGGATCCGCTATGCCTCGAACGAAACGAACTACTGCCCGCGCTGCCAGACCGGCGGTCGGCTGCTGGCGGACCGGTCGTTGTCGCGGCTGCTGGGATCCGACTGGCCCAAGTCGATCGACGACCTGCCCTGACGATCCTTTTCCGATACATCGCGAATGTGGTCGAGCACCCGCTGATGGATGCGGTGGATGATGGCGTCTGTCCACATGGACCAGTAGGGTTCCGGTTGGAGGCGCTGGGTGTACCAGGTGGTGCCGTGAAGGCGGGTGTCGCCGTTGGGCAGGGGCTCGAGGCGGAACTGGCCGCGCCTGGAGTCGAACCAGCCGTGCAGGTGGGCGGGATGGATGTCGTAGGGCGAGAGCTCGCGCATGGGTTCGGGGTTGCTGGTGACGCGGAAGGCGAGGAGGCGGGGTTCGTCCCAGGTGGTGATGGGTTCGACGAAGGGTCCGGTGGAGAACTCGCAGTAGCGGATGGCGCCGGGTCCGCGGCCTTCGATGCGGGCTCGGAGGGGGTAGGCGATGCCGGCCTGGAAGTACCATTCGCGGGGTTGTGGGAGGTCGGGGAATTCGATCACGTGCCGCCAGACGGTTTCGGGCGGGGCCTGGATGTCGACTACGGTTTCGACGGAGCGGAGGGCGGGGTGGCTGGGGAGTTGGGTTTCCACGCCGCCGAGGAGGGGGGCCAGGAGCAGGGCGGGGGCCAGGGCGTGTTTGGGACTATGAATCCTATTCCCGAGGACCACGCCGAGGGCGGTCAAAGGAACGACGATGGGGACGGCCATTGTCACGCACATGATGCCTTCGATCCGGATGGCCACCACGACGACCGCGACCACTAGCAGAGTGAGGAAGGCGGCGGACTTCGCACGTCGCTGCTCGTCGAACCGGTTGGCCAGCAAAGTGGCGACGAGGCCGATGCAGACCGGCAGTACGACAAAGAGGCCCAGCGCATATTCCCGGAATACTAAGACGCTGAGGGCCGTGGCGATGACTGTGAAGAGCGTGGTTAGGGCGATGCTACGCCACATGGGTCCTCCTGGGACAGTTGGGGTTGGTTGAGTTGGTCGAAGAGGCAGGGGCAGGGGACCCTGCGCGGACCTGGGGGTCCGCCCTCCCGGAATTGGGAGTAGCTGTACCGGTTTAGGGGGATGCCTTGCCGGTTGGTGATGCGACTGGCGTCAGGATGCGGTGGAGAAGAGGCGCCGGAGCTGGCCTTTGAAGCGCAGGAGCTGGCGCAGGGCTCCGCCGGGCAGGCGGCGGAACTCGTCGTAGAGGGAGCTGGTTTCCTCGAAGAAGTTGAGCATCTCGCGGATGCGCTTGCGGGCCTCGCGGTCTTCGGGGGTACTCTCGCCGGCGGCCATGGCGCACTCCTTGAGAAGGGCCAGAGTGGGGTCGATCTCGCGGCGCTTGCGCTCATCCAGGATCACGTAGAAGAGCTCCCAGACGTCCTTGAGAGATTCAAAGTGGTCGCGGCGATCGCCGAGGACGTGGACGACCTTGACGATGCCCCAGGCCTGGAGTTCGCGGAGGCTGTTGCTGACGTTGGAGCGGGCGACGGAGAGCAGGCGGGCGATCTCGTCGGCCGGCAGGGGTTGCGGCGAGATGTAGAGCAGGGCATGGATCTGGGCCACGGTGCGGTTGAGACCCCAGCGAGTGCCGAGCTCCCCCCAATGAAGGATGAAGCGTTCCGAAGTTGGGCTTAGCTTTTCCATACAGAAATTTCTGTCTAAACAGAAATTACAGGAAAGTAGGATCCGAGTCAAGGGGTTTTGCGCGGGCCGCCTGTGGAGTGGAATACACTACCCATCATGGATCGCCGAATTGCGCTTATTCCTATTGCCCTGATCCTCGCCGCGTGCGGCAACCAGCCGACGGCCGAGGACGCGAAGAAGTTTGTCGAGGATGCGGAAGCGAAGCTGTTCGCCGCCACGAATGAGGCCGGGCAGGCCCAGTGGGTGCAGCAGAATTTCATTACGCAGGACACAGAGGCCATCAATGCCAAGGCGAGCGAACGTCTCACCGCGCTGCAGGTGCAATACGCGAAAGAGGCGGCCAAGTACGACGCCGTGAAGGTGGACGATGTCCTGCGGCGCAAGCTGCTGTTGCTGAAGCTGTCGCTGACGCTGCCGGCGCCGGCGGATCCGAAGGAAGCGGCGGAAACGGCGAAGCTGGCTGCGTCGCTGGATGCAGCCTACGGCAAGGGCAAGTACTGCCCGGGCGGCGACCAGTCGAAGTGCATGACGATCGACGACATCACGAAGATCATGGCGACCAGCCGGGATCCGAAACAGTTGCTGGACGCGTGGAGTGGCTGGCATAGTATCTCTCCGCCGATGAAGAAGGACTTCGTACGGCTGGTGGAACTGGCCAACAAGGGATCCAAGGAGATTGGGTTTGCCGACACAGGAGCGCTGTGGCGCTCGCAGTACGACATGCCGCCGGACGAGTTCGCGAAAGAGCTGGACCGTCTGTGGGAGCAGGTGAAGCCGCTGTACCTGCAATTGCACGCCTACACCCGCTGGAAGCTGCGGGAGAAGTACGGCAAGGACGCGGTGCCGGAGAGCGGACCGATTCCGGCTCACCTGCTGGGTAACATCTGGGCGCAGCAATGGAACAACGTGTATCCGCTGCTGGCCCCGAAGGACGCGGATGTCGGGTACGACCTGAACGCGATTCTGAAGGCGAAAAAGACCGACGCCCTGCAGATGGTGAAGTACGGCGAAGGGTTCTTCACTTCGCTGGGCTTTGCGCCGCTGCCGCCGACGTTCTGGGAGCGGTCGTTGTTTGTGCGGCCCAAGGATCGCGATGTGGTGTGCCATGCCAGCGCGTGGGATGTGGACAACGACAACGATCTGCGCGTGAAGATGTGCATCGATATCACGGAAGAGGACTTCGACACCATCCACCACGAGCTGGGCCACAACTTCTACCAGCGGGCCTACAACAAACAGCCGTTCCTGTTCCGCAATTCCGCCAACGATGGGTTCCATGAAGCGATTGGCGACACGATCGCGTTGTCGCTGACGCCGGATTACCTGATCAAGCTGGGCATGATCAACAAGGCTCCGGACGCGTCCAAGGACATCGGCCTGCTGTTGCAGAAGGCGCTGGACAAGGTGGCGTTTCTGCCGTTCGGGCTGCTGATCGATCAATGGCGCTGGAAGGTGTACTCGGGGCAGGTGCCGCCGGATAAGTATAACCAGGCGTGGTGGGAGCTGAGGCAGAAATACCAGGGTGTGGCCCCGGCATCGGCGCGCGGGGAGGAGTTCTTCGATCCGGGCGCGAAGTATCACGTGCCGGGGAACGTGCCGTATACGCGGTATTTCCTGGCGCACATCCTGCAGTTCCAGTTCCACAAGGCGTTGAGCGAGACGGCGGGCTGCAAGGATCCAGTGAATCGTTGCTCGATCTATGGCAATAAGGAAGCGGGCAAGCGGCTGGCCGATGGCCTGGAGTTGGGCATCAGCAAGCCGTGGCCGGATGCGCTGGAGAAGCTGACCGGGTCGCGTCAAATGGACGGCAACGCGGTGCGGGCGTATTTCGCCCCGCTGGAGAAGTGGCTGATCGAACAGAACAAAGGAAAGCCGGTGGGCTGGTAACGATGAACAGAAGAACCTTCCTGGCGACTCCGGCCGTGGCGGCCGCGGCGACGACTGAGGCGGTGGCGGCCAACGACAAGATCGGTGTGGCGGTGATCGGCTGCGGCGGCATGGGCCGCAGCGATCTGGCCGATTTCCAGAAGCAGCCGGAGGTGGAGATCCGGGCGCTTTGCGATGTGTACCGGCCGAACGCCGAGACCGCCGCGAAGATGCTCACCGGGAAGGCGGACATCTACAACGACTACCGGCGCATTCTGGAGCGCAAGGACGTGGATGCGGTGGTTGTGGCCACGCCGGACCACTGGCATCCGCTGATCGCGATCCAGGCCTGTGAGGCGGGGAAAGATGTCTATGTGGAGAAGCCCATCTCGCACAACGTGCGGGAAGGGCGGCTGATGGTGGAGGCGGCGCGGCGGCACAAGCGGGTGATGCAGGTGGGCATCCAGCAAAGGTCGGGCGCGCACTTCCAGAGGGCCGTGGCGGCCGTGAAAGATGGTCGGATCGGCAAGGTCCACTTCGCGCAGTGCTGGAATCACGGGTTCTCGGCTTCGAATAAAGGCATGGGGCATCCGGCGGATGCTCCGGTGCCGGAGGGGCTGGATTGGGATTTGTGGCTGGGTCCGGCGCCGAAGATTCCGTACAATCCAGCGCGGCGGAATTTCCGGGCGTTCTGGGATTATGCGGGCGGAGAGCTGACGAATTGGTGCGTCCACCTGATTGATGTCGTGCATTGGGCTTTGGACGTGGATACTCCGCTGACGGTGACGAGTTCGGGCGGCAAGTGGTTTTACGACGATTGCCGCGATTGCGCGGACACACAGGAGGTGATCTGGGAGTATCCAGGCAACCTGCTGGTGCGGTACTCCACGCTGGTCCATAACAGCTTTGGGCCGAACGGGCATCCCGGCAACAAGAGCTTTGGGAGCTACGGCATCATGCTGCAGGGGACCAAAGGGACGCTGTTCATCGACCGGGCGGGCTACGAGATCATTCCGCAGATGGAGATGCACTCGGAGAAGGTGACGCAGGGGTCGAGGGAAGCGTACGACGATCTGAACGGCCTGGGCCAGTTCTTCACGGGCCTGACTACGGCGGAGCGTGCGACCACGTCGTTCCAGCATCAGCCGCATGTGCGGAACTTCGTCGATTGCCTGAAGACGCGTGAGAAGCCCGCGGGTGACATCGAGATCGGGCACCACAGCACGGCGACGTGCCTGATCGGCAACATTGCGCTACGCACGGGCGAGAAGCTGCAATGGGATGGCGCAAAGGAGCAGTTCAAGAACAGCGCCAAGGCCAACGAGATGTTGCGGCGGGAGTACCGCAAGCCGTGGACTCTGGCCGGGTTGTAGATTACTCCTGGCGCAGAACGACAACGGGTTGGATAGTGGCAGCGCGGCGGGCCGGCAGGAACGTCGCGAGGAGGGCGGCGCTCAGTAGGATGGCCGTCATCGCGAGGTGGGCTGCCGGGTCGAGCGGACTAAGCCCATAGAGGAACTCCCTCAAAGCGGAAGCGGCGGCTACGGAGGCGGCCATGCCGATGAGGGAACCCGCCACGACAACGCGGAGACTCTGGCGGAGCAGAAGAAGTAGGACGTCCCGACGCTGTGCTCCGAGTGCCATGCGGATGCCGATTTCGCGGAAACGTTGCTGGACGACGAAGGACGTGACGCCGTAGATCCCGACGCAGGCGAGAAGGAGGGCGAGGAAGCCCAGGCTGCCGCCAATGGAAGTGGCCATGCGTGCGCCGTGAAGCTGCGATTGGATGGAGTCCTCCATGAGTCGCAAGCGGGGACGGACGGCCCGATCGAGTTGGGAGGGCAGGGCGGTCAGTTCGGATAGCGGCGCGTTCTGGGTGTCCCGGAAACGAATGACGAGCTGGCTGCTGGACGAGCCGTGGGAGAGGGAGTAGTAGTAAGGTTCGGTCGCCCTGCCCAGTTGTGTTTCCTGGGCATTTCGACTAACTCCGATGACTTCATAGGCGAGGTCTGAAGTGAAAGTCCGGCCCACCGGATTGAGGCCAGGCCAGAAGCGCTGAGCCATGGCCTGATTGATGATGGCGACTTTGCGGCCCTGATCCTGAGTCTGAAACGAGCGTCCCCGAGTGATGGGGATGCGCAGTGTCTCGAGAAAACCGGGGGACACTTCGTTGAAAGTGACGTTGTTGAGCCCGTTTTTGGCTAATGCCTCCTGCCCATTAACGGTGACGCTGGTCCGCATTCTCGCGTTGCCCAAAGGTGCGATGACGGCGGTGGAAACAGAGGTGACTCCGGGCAGCGCGGAGACACGGGCTGTGAGGCGGCGGAGGAAGTCCTGGGCGCGTGCGGCGTCGTAGTCAAGCAGGCCCAGGTCGAGTGCCATCAGGACCACGCCGCGGGTATCAAATCCGGGATCGATGCGGGCGGCGCGTTGAAGGCCGCGGACCAGGAGTCCGGTGGAGGCCAACAGGACGAGGCTAAGGGCGACCTGCGCGCCGAGTAGGGAGGTTCTCAACCATGAGGGCCGGCCCGTCTTGCCGCCGGCGCCTTTCATAGTGGTGTGGAGGTCGGTGCGGGTGGTGTGGAAGGCCGGGATGAGCCCGCAGGTGACGCTGGCGAGAATCGAGATGAAGAGAGTGTAGAGCAGGACGCGGTAATCGGGCTGCAGATCGAGAGCGAGGGGTTCGTCGGCGAGACGGTTGAGTACGAAGCCGGGCAGAACGAAGCTGATGCCGATGCCGATGGCGCCCCCGAGCAGGCCGAGGGAGAGGCTCTCAGTGAGCAGTTGGCGGATGATGCGGAGGCGGCTGGCTCCGAGGGAGAGGCGGACGCCGATTTCGTGCCGGCGGGCTGCGCCGCGAGCGAGCAGGAGATTGGCGACATTCGCGCAGGCGATGAGCAGCACCAGGCTGACGGCCAGGGAGAGCAGCAGCAGGCCGGGTATGATCTTCTTCTGGCGCTCGGGCGTAACGACGATGCTTGCCCTGGTGAGGAAGATCGCGTTGGCCGGGCGGTTGAATCGTTCAGCGGCCTGACGCTGGATGGCAGTGAGTTCGTCGCGCGCCTGGGCGCGGTCCACATTCGGGGCAAGGCGGCCGAAGACGGCCATGCAGCATTGGTCGACGCTACTGAGTTCGGTGCTGCGGGGCTGCAGGATCTTGATGGCTGCCAAAGGCGTCCAGAGGTCTGGGCCGACCATGTCGGTGCCTTTGAAGTTTTCCGGGAGGACTCCCAGCACGACGAACGGTTTGTAGTTGAGCGAGATTGTCCGGCCGACGATTGAGCGATCCGAACCAAACTGGCTCACCCAGACCGCATGGCTGAGCACCAGGACGGCACTGGGATCGGCGAGTTGGTCTTCTTCCCGCGTGAAGGTGCGGCCCCAGGCAGCATCAATGCCGAGCACCTGGAAGTAGTCCCCTGAGACATAGTTGACACTGAGGCGCGAGGAGGCTCCGGGGTCGGTCCGCATCTGCGGGCCGCCCTGGCTCAGGGCCACCAGGCCGGCCATCTGCTTCGTCTGGTCACGCAGGATCGTGAACTCCGGGTAGGACATGCCGCGATACCGGATTTCGCCCGAAGGTGTCTTGTGCACCGTAAAGACTCCTGCCACGCGGCCGGGATCGCGGACGTCCCAGGGGCGGAACACCATGGCGTTGAATCCCGTGAAGAGGCTGGTGTTGACGCCGATGCCGAGGGCCAGGGTGAGGACGGCGGTGAGAGTGAAGCCGCGGTGGCGGGCGAGTCCGCGCAGGCCGTAGGTGAAGTCCTGCCAGAGGGTTTCCAGGCTGTGCCAGAGCCAGATGCCGCGGGCGTCTTCGGTTGCCAGGGCCAGGTTGCCCATGCGACGGCGGGCGGCATCACGGCTCTCAGGTTCGGTGAGGCCGGCGGACTGGAGCTCTTCCTGTTTGAGCTGGCGATGGAATTCGAGTTCCTCGGCGAGTTCGGCGTCGAACTGTTTGCGATGGCGGAACCATTGCAGGCGTTTCCAGAGGCGGCGCATGGTTTAGACGGCCTCCATGATGCGGGCGATGGCGACGCTCATGCGGTCGTAGCCGGCGCGTTCCTGAGCGAGGCGGCGGCGGCCGGCGGCCGTGACGCGGTAGTAACGGGCTCGGCGGTTGTTCGCCGTGACGGCCCATTCGGCCTCGGCCCATTCATTCAGCAGCAGTCGCTGCAGGGCAGGGTAGAGGGAGCCTTCGCCGACCTGAAGGACGCCTTCCGAGAGCTGCTCCAGCCTTTGGGCGATGCCGTAGCCGTGCATTGGCCCGTGGGTTAGGGTCTTCAGGATGAGCATTTCCAGCGTGCCGGGCACGAGGTCTGGCGGAGGTGCGGGTTTCTTTCCCATCGATGGTCGCTCCTATCGACTGTCGATGGTAGTGTGGCCTGAAACGCCCGGATTCGTCAAGCGCGGCCGGTGTAAACAAATGGCGTGTCCGGAAACACGAAGGGCCGGAGCTTGCGGCCCCGGCCCTCGCGATTTGGATTGGACGGCTGGTTACGCCTTGACGGGCTTGTCGACGATCTTGAAGTTCTTCTCGTCGAAGTAGAGAACCTTGCCCTGGCGGTAGCTCTGCACGGCCATCGTGATGACGACCTGAGCGTGGCCGGCGGTTTCGACGTTGAGGGTCGGCTTCTGGCGGCTGTGGATGCAATCCAGGAAGTTGCCGATGTGCTCGAACATGATGTCCTTCTGTTCGACGTCGATCTTGACGACTTCCTCGCCGAACTTGGACTTGTAGTCGGCGCTCATCACGCGCTTTTCGGGCTTGACGGTGATGAAGGGCGTCGAGCTTTCGAACATGCCGTGCTCCACCATGATGATGGTGCCTTCGTGGCCGCGGATGAGGCCGGGGATGTGCTGGGAGTTGGCCATTGAGCTGGTGAGCACGACGGAGAAACCCTTGGCGTACTCGGCCATGAAGTGGAACGTATCCGGCACTTCGCGCTCATCCTTGAACTGGTAGATGCCGCCGCTGCCGGAGACCTTCACGGGGAACTGAGCTTCGCCCCAGCAGATGTTCATGGGCGCCATGACGTGGAAGAACAGGTCGGTGGCGATGCCGCCGGAGTAATCCCAGTACTTGCGGAAGCGGAAGAAGCGGTCGGCGTCGAAGGAGCGCTTGGGCGCCTTGCCGAGCCACATCTTCCAGTCAATGAAGTCCTCGCCCTTGCCTTCGGGGCCGGCAGCAGGATCGATCTTCCAGTTCCATTCGCCCTCGGTGGAGTTGCGATGGTAGCTGCCCTGGCTCATGATCATCTTGCCGATGCGGCCTTCTTCGATGGCCTTACGAGCCTTCCACCACTGGTCGGCTGAGGTGGTCTGGGAGCCGACCTGCAGGACGCGGCCGGTTTCCTTGACGGTGGCCATCAACTGCTTGACCTCGTCTACCGTGTGGCACATGGGCTTTTCGAGGTAGACGTCCTTGCCGTTGTCCATGGCGGCGAGGGCGATGGGGGCGTGCCAGTGATCCGGGGTGGCGACGATGACCGCGTCGACGCCGGGATCGGAGATCAGTTCGCGGTAGTCGAGCGTGCCCTTGCACTTAAAGCGGTCTTTGGCGGCCGTGACGCGCTTCTGGTAGGTATCGCAGACGCCGACGATCTGGCAGGCGCCAGGTTTGACGGTCTGCGCGTACTTATCGAACTTATCCGCCACGTAAGCGCCACGTCCGCCGACACCGATCACTGCAACATTGATCTTGTCGTTGGCACCGATCACGCGGGCGGGGGCCATTTTGTTCATTCCACCCGACTTCGCCATAGCCTGGGAGGCCAGCGTCAGGGCTGCCGCACCGGCTACGAATTGCCGGCGGTTCGTATTTTCGCTTGACATGGTTTTACACACCTCGAGAGGGTCAGAATCCTTAACTATCTTATCTCCGCGCGAGTGCCGACGCTCAGCCGTGCGATGCGTTATGATCTGCACACGAAGGAGATCCCTTCCGTATGGGAAGTTACTTTATGACCTGGTGGGCGTGGCTGGTGATCGGCCTGCTGCTACTCGCCGGTGAAATCCTGACGCCTGGCGGCTTCTATCTGATTTTCTTTGGGGTCGCGGCCCTGCTGGTCGGGCTGGTGAAGATGCTCGGATTTGAACTCGGTCTGGCTATGGAAGGACTGCTGTTTGTGGTGGCCTCGGTCGCGGGCCTGATGTTTTTCCGCAAGCCTCTGCTGGAGCGGTTCCGCAAGCTTACCCCTGTGTCGGACGTCGATAATCTGACCAGTGAAATCGCCTCCGCCATGGAGGAGATTCCGGTGCAAGGCATCGGGAAGGTGGAACTGCGCGGCACATCCTGGAATGCGCGCAATGTGAGCGACGCGCCAATTCCGAAATCCACGCGGTGCCGTGTGGAGCGTGTGGATGGATTGACGCTGGAAGTGCGAAGTCTGTAGGTAAGTCCGGAGGAGATTATGGAAATTGGTGCTCTGCTGGTCGTCCTCGTCCTCATTCTGCTGGTGCTTACGATCCTTGCGAAAACCGCGATCGTGGTACCTCAACAATCGGCATTTGTGGTGGAAAGGCTGGGCAAATACGCTGGAACGTTGCAGGCCGGGTTCCACATTCTCACGCCTTTCGTGGATGTCATTCGCTACCGGCATTCGTTGAAAGAGCAGGCGATCGATATTCCGGAGCAGGTGTGCATCACCCGCGATAACGTGCAGGTGGCGGTGGATGGCATCTTATACCTGAAGGTTCTGAACCCGGAGCGGGCGTCCTACGGGATCTCGGATTTCGGTTTCGCGATCCGGCAGTTGGCGCAGACCACGCTGCGTTCGGAGATCGGCAAGATCGACCTGGACCGGACGTTTGAGGAGCGGTCGAACATCAACGCGCTGGTCGTCAGCGAGCTGGACAAAGCGACCGAGCCCTGGGGCGTGAAGGTGTTGCGCTATGAGATCAAGAGCATCAATCCACCGCAGGACATCCTCTCGGCGATGGAGAAGCAGATGCGGGCCGAGCGCGAGAAACGCGCCACGATTCTGAACTCCGAAGCGGTGCGCGACGCGAATATCAATACGGCGGAGGGCGAGAAGCAGAAGGTGATCAAGGCTTCGGAAGCGCGCAAGCAGCAGCAGATCAACGAAGCGGAAGGCCAGGCCTCGGCGATTCTTTCGATCGCGAGTGCCACGGCCGAGGGCCTGCGTCGCGTGGCCCAGGCGATCAATGAGCCGGGCGGGTTTGAGGCTGTTCAGTTGAGGGTGGCGGAGCAGTACGTTTCCGAGTTTGGCCGGATCGCCAAGGCGAGTTCGACGATTGTTGTGCCGTCGAATCTGAGCGATGTGGCGTCGGTGTTGAGTGTGGCCATGAATGTGATCCGCAAGCAAGGCCATACTGAAGGGGATGCTCCAGTCCCAACCAGGCCAACCCCTGCCCCGCGAGACCGAGGTTAAGCTCGCCGTTTCCTCCGCGGAAGCGGCCCTACAGTTGCTGACGAAGGCGGGCTTCGCCGCCGCGCACGAGCGTGCGTTCGAAGCCAACATGCTGCTGGACACACCGGGCAGCGAACTGATGCACACGCGCCGGCTGCTGCGGCTGCGCGATTTTCGCGGCGAGACGATTCTTACATTCAAAGGGCCGCCGGAAGCTGGTCCGCACAAGACACGGCCTGAGGTGGAGACCCGTGTGGCGGATGCGAACGCGGCCCTGTCGATCCTGAACGGGCTTGGCTATGCGGTGTCGTTCCGTTATGAGAAATACCGCACAACCTTCTCGCGGCCCGGCGAGGCGGGCCATGCGGTGCTGGATGAGACGCCGATTGGTGTGTTTCTGGAGTTGGAGGGGGAAGCGGCCTGGATCGACAGCACTGCCAGGGAACTGGGCTTCACTCCCGGGCATTACATCCTTAGGAGCTATGGGAGCTTGTTCCGGGAGTACTGCGAACAGCACGGCTGGCACAGCCGGAACATGGTGTTTGCTTAGGCCGGGGTCAGGTGCGGCTGGCGAGGATTGACTGCAGTTCTTTTTCCGGCGCCGAGAACATGCCGCGGAACGGGGCCCATTTCGGCATGTAGTAAACGAGGGAACCGAAGGGCGTGGGCTGGTTGAAGCGGATGCGCACGAGCCGACCCCGGTACCACCAGACGGATTCCACGGCTTCGACCTGCTGGAATGGGATGGCTGCCTTCTTCCAGTAGTTGGCGACGAGCAGGTAGCGGCCCTGGTAGCCCACCAATTGCAGATGAACCGAGAACCAGGAGAGCAGGACCGTGGCGACGGCGGCGAAGCCCGTGACGAAATAGAAGTCGCGCCCGAGGGCGATGCTGCCCGTCGTTGTGAGGATCCAGGCGGGCATGCCAATCGCGAAGCAGAGCCAGAGGGCGGGGACGATTACTTTATTGAGGAAGGTAAGAATCGGTCCCGAAAGCCAGGTGGCGGATTCGGTGTCGCCGGCGCAGTCAGACTGACTTTGCATGGCGCTATCGTAGCAGCGCGTGGGCAGGCGGCCAATGGGTCGAGGTGGAATGCGGCGGCAGGTAGAATGAAGCTGACGGCGGGGTTGGGCGTGCGGCGGGATGTTTGAATTCCATGCAAAGTGATTCGCCACAGCAGTGCGAGAATTCCGGCCCATCGCAGGACGAGTGGCTGTGGGGCTGGGATCCGGCTCCAGGCATCGTGTCGGTGTGGGCTGAGAACGACGGCTGGGCGGTGGTTTGGCGGCGTCTGCCGGAGACGGGCGAGTTAGTGCGGGAGCGAGAGCGATTCCGACCGTGGCTGCTGCTGGACCGGTTGGATGACCTGCTGCACTTGGGCGATCAACTGGCGCCCGAAGACGAGCCGGGTGCGCTGGTGGCGTACCGCGCGCTGGATGGGCCGGGCGAGCTGCGATTCCTGGTATCGGCTGAGGATGGACGAACGCTGTCATCGGCGCTGCTGCACGGCGCGTCGGAGCGGCTGGGGAAGCGCGTCGGCCACTTGCGGGACCTGGGCCAGGATACGGTGCTGTCGCTGCCTCCCGAGGAGCAGTATCTCGTGTCCACCGGGCGGACGTATTTCCGCGACCTGCCGTTCGACAAGCTGCGGCGGATGCAGTTCGATCTCGAGACGACGGGATTGTCCCCGGAGAGCAGCCGGGTGTTCATGATCTCGGTGCGGGCACCGTCCGGGGCGACGCAGGTGCTGGAGGCTCGGGACGACAGCGATGAGGCGGAAGCGGAGCTGATCCGGCAACTGGTGGCAGTGGTGCAGGCGGCGGATCCGGATGTGATCGAGAACCACAATCTGCACGGGTTCGATCTGCCGTTCCTGGATGTGCGGGCCGAGCGGTTGGGCGTGGTGCTGGCCCTGGGCCGGGTGGGGTCGGGCGGGTTGCGGCAGCGGGCGGCGCGGCGTGGGATCGCGAGTGAAGGGGATGCGCGGCGGAAGGTCCGTTTCATCGCTCCGGGCCGGGAGTTGATCGATACTTTGGACGCTGTGCTGCGCTACGACTTTGCGACGCGCGAACTGCCGGAGCACGGGCTGAAAGCGGTGGCCCGGCATCTGGGCATTGCCAAAGAGGATCGCGAGTACATTCCCGGCGACCGGATCTATGAGGTGTATAAGAGCGATCCGGAGCGGGTGCGGCGCTATGCGACTTCCGATGTGGAGGAGGTGGCGGAGGTGGCGCGGCTGCTCGGCGGGGCGGCGTTCGCGCTGGCGACGATGGCTCCGCGGCGGTATGAGCGCCTGGCGGATGCGGGCGCGGCCACGGGTGTACTGGATCCGCTGCTGGTGCGGGCTTACCTGCGGGCAGGCATGGCCCTGCCGGCTCACCAGCCGGGGGATGGGACTCCGCACCAGGGGGCGGCGCTGCATCTGTTCGCCAGCGGCGTGGCGCGCCGCATTGTGAAGGCGGATGTGGCGAGCCTGTATCCGTCGTTGATGCGGGCGTTCCGGATCGGGCCGAAGCGCGATCACCTGGGCGCACTGCTGGCGATTGTCGACCGGCTGGTGGAGCGAAGGCTGGCGGCGAAAGCGGCTGCAAAGGCAGCGGCGCCGGGCTCGGCCGAGCGATATACGCAGGAAGCTCTGTCGGCGGCAATGAAGCTGGTGGTGAATACGGCATATGGCTACATGGCGGCGGGCGGGACCTTGACGCGATTCGCCGATGTTCATGCAGCCAACGAGGTGACCCGACGCGGCCGGGCGACGCTGGACCTGATGTGCCGGGAACTGGCGGCGCGCGGCGTGACGCTGCTGGAAGCGGATACGGATGGGGTGTACTTTGCCGTGCCGGAGAGCTGGACCGAAGCGGACGAGCGGCGGGCGGTGGATGAAGTCGCGGCGCTGTTGCCGCCGCTGGTCCACCTGGAATTCGAGGGACGCTACGCGGCGATGCTGTCGCATGAGCCGAAGAATTACGCGCTGCTGACGTATGAAGGAAAGCTGCTGCTGAAGGGCGTAGCGTTCCGGTCGAGCCGGGCGGAGCCGTATGGGGAGACGTTTCTGCGGCGTGCGATTGAGCGGCTGCTGGCGGGCGATATTCCGGGGGTCCGGGATGTGTACCTGGCGACGTTGGATGCGCTGCGGGCGCGGGAGTTGCCGACGTACGAAGTGTCCTCCTTCGTGCGCCTGACAAAGTCGCCAGCCAAGTATCTGGAGACGCGCGACAGCCGTCGGGAACTGGCCTACGAAGCCATGCTGGCGAGCGGGCGGACGACGTGGAGCGCGGGCGACAAGGTGCGGGTGTATCGCTCGAAGGGTGGCTCCGGCGGAGTGGTGGAGTCGCCGGAGCATGCAGCCTATGCGGTGAACGGGCCGGACCGCCGGGATTACGACGTGGATCACTATGCCCGGCTGCTGCGCGACACGTTTGCCTCGCGGCTGGCGCGGGCGTTCAGTCCGGCCGACTATGCCGCGGTGTTCGCGGATCCCGGGCAATTGTCCCTGTTCGCGCCGTCGCTGGACACAATCCACAGTGTGCTGAACAGGCAATAGCGCTCAGGCGTGCGAGTGCGACAGGTAGTGCTGGCGCAGCAGGTCCTTGCCGTAGTCGTTGCCATTAGGGGTCCTAACCACGCAGTGGATGTGCTGGCGCGTGGGCATGCTCGGGTCCTTGGCGAATTTGCGCAGGTTCGCGGGCTGCTGGTGATCGAATTCGATGAGGATCACCGGGCTGTGGATTCGGTAGTAGTAGACCGAGGAATCGTCCGAGCCGCCGATCCACGCGAAAGAGGTGCGCTCGATATGCTTCTTCACCTCGTCCATGCGGACCTTGGCGTGGCCTTCGTCCATGTTGCCGACATAGAGATCGACCAGGTCGAGCAACTGCCTGCGCTGGGGTTGGGTGAATGAGGCGGCGCGGGTTCCGGCATAGTCGAGGACGATGTTGTCCCGGAAGGCTTCGGTCAGGTTGTAATTCTTCGTTTTCTCGGGATTGAGGACGGCCTTGGCCTGCTGGGCCTTGTCGAGATGCCGCAGCATCTCCAGGCCGCGGCTCTGTTCGTCCTGCAGGATCGAGATGCCTTTGTATTTGCCGGAGGTGGCGGTGACTGGTTCCGAGCCGGCGAAGAAGGGCGTCATCACGACCTGATCACCGAGGACGAAGTAGTTGATGATGATGTGGTGGCCGTCGAGCTGGAAGCCCCAGGGTTCGGTGGCTGAGGGCTTCCCCATGACGGTGATGTGGTAGCGCCATTCGCCCAGGAACTCGTGGTCGTTGCTGAGTTCGGCCAGGGTCTCGTTGAGGCGCATGATGTCGCGGGTGAGCTTGAGGCCGCGGGCGCTGAGCGCGGTTTCCAGCACTCCAAACGCGGCGTCACGCTGGGTGCCAGACATCTCCTGGAAGCTCACGCCCTGCCGCACGTAGAAGTGCTGGTTCATCCACTTGCGCCACTCGGGGTCGTCCACAGGGAACATGGTGCGAGCGCGCTGCTCGTTGGTGAGGCTTGCCAGGAAGCGCTCAACGGCCGTGCGGACGGGGGCGGTGGAGACACCGGTGGACTGCAGATTGAAGAGCCCGGGTTCGATGGTGCCGTTGGCTGTGATGCCTTTGAACGGGTCCGCGAGTCCCTTGCTCTCAGCCTCGGCGGACCTGCGGCGGAAGGCCTCCGCCATCTCCGACGCGTTCTGAGGGAAGGCATTCGGAGCGAGAATCGCGCCCGGGATCAGGGTGGAGAACAGCAGGCGGCGCGACAGGCGCGGCGGATGGTGGTGATGGGGCGCGTGCTTCTTTGACGGAGGGTGAGGCGTTTTCATACTGGATCCCAGGTGTGGGTCAGTATACAGCGGATGGCCTCGATTGCAGCCGCAAATACTGGAAGATAGCGCGGCGCGCTAGTACACGATCTTCATGGAAACCTGAATCTGGCGGGAGGAGCCGGCGGTCCGGCTGATGACTCCGAAGCCGGGGCCCAGCACCAGGTTGGAGGGCAGGCTGAAGTTGGTGATGTTGAAGGCGTTGAAGACCTCGAAGCGGAGCTGAAGGGCGATGCGCTCGGCGTTGCCTCGGGGGCCGATGGGGGTGTTCTTGATCAGCGAAAAGTCGAAGTTGTGGAAGGCGGGTCCGCGGAAGGTGTTGCGGCCCAGTGTGCCGAAGCGCCCCTGGTTGGGGCCTGTGCCGCCGGGCACGTTGATGGGGAGGGAGAAGTAGGAGCTGTTCTTCTCGCCGAGGCCGAAGTAGTCCTCCTTGACGGGGCGGTTGGTGGAGAGGATGGGTTTGCCTACGGCGTCGGGACGGTCGGCGTTGTTGGAACCTACGCCGGTCTGCTGAATGCCGGAGTAGACGCTGAACGGCGCGCCGCTCATGTGACTGGTCATGCCGAGGAACTGCCAGCCGCTGGTAGCGCGGCGGGGCAGGGCAGGCAGCAGGCGGTTGAGCGGGAGTTCCTGGATGGCGCTGAGGGTGAAGGCGTGGGCGATATCGAAGGTGGAGGGACCCTTTTCGGCGGCGCGGTCACGGGGGTTCTGCGGAGAGGTCTGAAGCTGCGTGCCGGACGCCCCCCCGAGGAAGCCACCGAGCACGGCGCTGGTGTCGTCGATGGATTTGCTGTAGGTGTAACTGGCCTGGAAGCCGAGACCCGCTCGCAGAGATGTCTTGGAAGCGCCGGCCTGCATGGAATGGTAAGTGGAATGGGAGTGGCTGCTCACCGCCCAGACCGGGCCAAAGCCACCCTGCGCGCGGCCTTGCGCATCGAACAGGGTGAAGGGGGCGAAGCCGGGTTCAGCGCCGGGGTAGCCATTGGGACTTTCGATGCAACCCAGGCGGATGCCGGTGGTGGCTACATAGCTCAGGTTGGCGGCGATGTCACCGATGCGGCGTTCCAGACCAGCGGTCCAGGCGCCGATGTAGCCGTTGCGGAAATCGGGCGACATGGACTGGACGCTGAGCGCACGGACCTGGCCGTCCGAGCTTAGTGCCGCCAGATCACGCTCGTAGCGCAGGACATCCATCTCCGTATTGGGCGCGACATCGGTGGAGCGGCCTGTCGCGTAGATCTTCTGTCCGGAGATCGAGTAGGCGTCGGGCAGACGGACGCTGGTGACGGCGTTCTGGAAGGGGAGCGGCCGACCGGGTTCGGCGGTGGCATAGGGCGTCACCACGATGGGCAGGTTGGCTGTCACCATATTCAACTGCCAGAGATTCATGAGTTGCGAAGTGATGGAACCGCCGGCGCGGAATACGGTCTTGGAGTCGAGATTCCAGTCGAGTGCGAGGCGCGGGCCCCAACCCGTCCAGTCGATGGGATAGTAGGGCTCGGGCCGGACCACAAAGCGTCCGCGGGCGCCGAGATTCATGGAGTGGATTTTGACGCCGGCCGCATTCTCCGTGATGAAGCCATTCACCTGTTGCTTGCCTTCAGTGACGGTGGAGTTCACCTCGTAACGCAGACCATAGCTGAGCGCGAGGCGGCTGGAGATCGTCCAGCGGTCCTGCAGAAACACGTTGTAGGCTTGCCGGTGAATCGCCGCGACCCCCATGTTTCGACCCTGGCCAAAGAGCGGCGGCGCGGCGCTGATGGTGTAGGAGAACGGGGTGGCCGTGAGGAATCCGGTGAGCGAATCGGGCAGCGGGTCACCCGGCTGGATGTCGTGCGAGCCGCTTCTCGAGCGGATGGCGTAAGGGGCGTAGGCGGTTCCGCCTCCGAACATGTAGGTTCCATTGGGCGAAACGCCGAAGACCGTCGTGTCGCGGTTGACGCGGATCTCTCCGCCGGCCTTCCAGGCATGTTTGCCGCGCGTCCAGGCAACATTCTGGCGGAACTGAAAGAGGTTGCCGTAGGAGCCGATGGTGGAGCCGGCGGCTGAGTTGAAACCTTCATAGAGTCCGTCGCCGAAGGAGAGCGCCGGCTGGGTGCTGTTCGAGGTGGGGAAGTTCGGTGTCGACCGCACGAAGCCCAGGTAGGTCTCGAGGATGAGGTGCGGCGAGTGGGTACGGATATACGAGATGCCCGCGTTTCTCTGGTGATCGAAGAAGCGGATTCCGAAGGAGGGATCGATGGCGAGTTGGCCGGGATTGGTTTGGGGGCCGTCGACGTTATTCAGGTTGAAGCGTCCGAAGAGTTGCCCCTTGTCCGAGAGCTTGTGATCGAGCCGGATGGAGAACTGGTCTGTCACGGTGCGGACTTTGGAGGAAGTGGCATAAGTGCGCGCGCCGTAGGGGCCTTGGGGATCGTTCGGGAGCGGGTATCGGGCCAACACCTTGGCGATCTGCGGGTCCACCGGAATGAATAGAGTGTCACCGGGAAAGGCTGTCGTGTTGAGGCCGTTGCGCTCGTCCGGCGTGGGTACGGGCAAGACCTGGGTAGTGCCCAACACCTGCCGGAAGCCCTGGTACTGGCCGAAGTAGTAGGTCCGGTTGCGGCCGTTGTAGAGGCCGGGAATGACGAGAGGACCTCCGTTGGTGAAGCCGAACTCATTGCGGACGAAGGGCGGAATGCGGCCGGGTTGGGCAATGCTCCGGCGGTCGAAGAAGTTGCGGGCGTCCAGCACCGCGTTGCGCAGGAACTCGAAGATGCTGCCATGCAGGTCGTTGGTGCCGGACTTGGAGACAACTTCGGTGTAGCCCGCGGCGCCATGCCCAATCTCGGCCGGCATCACACCGGCGCTGGACTTGATCTCCTGAATGGCGTCGACGTTGAAGTTGGAGAAGGTCGCGCCGCCCATCTCGGGATCCGTGGTGTCGATGCCGTCCATGGCGAAGACGGTGGCGCTGCCGCGCTGACCATTGACGGTGAACTGCTGTGTGAAGTTCGCGGCGCCGTTGGTGTCAGTCTGCGTACCGGCGGCCAGCAGCAGCAACTGGCTGAAGTCGCGCTTGTTCAGAGGGAGAGCGGAGACCTGCTTGTCGGAGAGTTGCTCGCCGCCCGCAGCGATGGGTTCCTGGGCTGCTTTCTTCGCCTCTGCCGGCGGCTTGTCCAATTTGGGTTGATCCTGCGCAAAGGCAGTTGAGGCCAGCAAAAGGGCCGCCAGAAGGGCGAGCGAGCGCCTAGCAGATCCATACTCCGTGCCTGCATGGCGACGGGCCATTCTCTTCCGGTCGGAGGAGGAGACGTGCACAAACACTGCGAGTACAGAGGAGGACCGGATCTGCATGACTCATTCTTTCGCGAACACGCCGATTTGGCAATTCGAAGGGGCCCGCGCCGGATGGGAAACTATGGCATCGCCCCGGCCAGGGTGCGCAGGATGGCCGCGGAGTCTTCATCGGCCGGGAAGAAGCTCTCGATGGCGAGCTCAGAGAGTGTGATGTCCAGAGGGGTTCCAAAGACCATCGTGGTGCTGATCAGGGAGACGAGCCCGCCGGGCGTCTCAAGTTGCAACGGAACGGCTACGCCGGAATACTGCTCGTTCGCGGGCATGCGGCGAGGGGGGCCCTCGGGCAGTGGGTAATTGCTGAGCTCCTTGTAAAGCGCCATCAGGATCTCGTCGGCGGTGGCATCGATCTGCTGCAGGAGCCGGTGCAGGATGTGTGCCTTCCATTCCGCGGCATTCCCGATGCGCGGCGCGAGACCGGCCGGGTGCAGGCTCAGCCGCAGGACATTCACCGGCGGTTGTAGCAGGGATGGATCGATCCCTTCGAGCAACGGGGCGACGGCCCGGTTCGCGGCCTTCAGCGTCCAGTGGCGATCGACGGCCAGGGCGGGATAGGGCTCGTGGCCGTTGAGCACCAGTTCGACCGCCTTGAGACCGGCGGCAAGAGCCGGGTCATTGAGACTTCGCTCTGGATAGACAGAGGCAAAACCGCCGGCAGCCAGGAGAGTGTTCTTCTCCCTGGATGGGATCCTCAGATGATCGGCAAGCTGCAGAATCATGCCGCGGCTGGGTTGCGAACGGCCGGTCTCAATGAAGCTCAGGTGCCGGCTGGAGATCTCTGCTTCGCAAGCCAGGTCGAGCTGGCTCATGCGGCGGCGCTGACGCCATTCCCGGAGTAATGCGCCCACGTGGGCTGTGTGCTCCATAGGCCCAAGATAGCGAACGGCGCGGTCCCGGCTCCATTACCTGTGAGGTAATTGAGAACCCGCTCGCAGCACCGCAAAATGCGGTCATGAACCACCTCACTGAATTGATTGACCGGTATTTTGCGATCTGGAACGAAACGGATGCCGCAGCGCGGCGGGCGCTCATCGCGCGCACCTGGACGGAGGACGCGACGTACGTCGACCCACTGATCCAGGCGCAGGGCCACGACGGCATCAACGCCATGGTGGAAGGGGTCCAGCGCCAGTTCGCAGGCTGCCAGTTCCACCGTGCGGGCCAGGTCGATGGCCACAACGATCGAGCCCGGTTTACGTGGGAGTTGAAGCCGCAGGGCGATACAGCCATCGCCGGCGGAGTCGATTTTGCGGCGATCGTGGAAGGACGCCTGCGCGCGGTGACGGGCTTCCTGGACTTCGCTCCCATTGCGGCCAGGCAGCAGTAGTTGTTGGGCGGCCTTGCCGGGTTCGGCTGGCCGGGCCGCCCTTTCTCTTTCCTCTAGGCCGGCTGCAGCACTTTGCGGCCATCCTCAACTACGAACTTGGCGCGGGTCGAGATGGGCGCTCCGGGTTTAGTGACGAACGGCATGACGCGGTACTCCGTTTGCCATTCCTTCGGCGTGACCGTGCACTTCACATAGCCTCGCTGCGCGTTGAAGAAGCGAAGATGCGGATTCTCGGCGAGCTGCTTCGGGGTGTCCGGACGTGCATCCATTCCATCGCCTGAGGACGTGATGGAAGTACCCACGAACTCGACGCCCAGCGCCTCAGACTTTGGATCCTGCCAGTTCTTCTTCAAATCGAAGGCCCAGTTGGAGTGGACGTCGCCAGTGATGACGACGGGATTTTGCGGCTTCCTCTTGGAAAGAAAATCCAGGACGGTGTTGCGCGAGGCTTCGTAGCCGCTCCACTTGTCCATCGAGAAGCCGATCTCCGGCCCGACCTTGAAGTCCGCCGGCGCGAAGATCACCTGGTTGGCCAGGACATTCCAGCGCGCCTTGGATTGATCCAGCCCGTCGAGCAGCCACCTGGTCTGCGCAGCGCCAAGGATGGTGCGCTTCGGGTCCTGCGATTCCGCGCAGACGGGGCGTGTGCCGGAGCCGCCGCAGGGCTGCGGATCGCGGTACTGGCGGGTGTCGAGGACGTGGAATTCCGCCAGATTGCCGTACGACAGCCGCCGGTAAAGCTGCAGGGCCGTGCCGTGGTGCTTCTGGCCGATGCGCAGCGGCATGTGTTCGTAGTAGGCCTGATAGGCGGCGGCGCGACGCTCCAGGAAAGTGGTCCGGTCCATGCCGTGCTCCTGGTGGTCGTTGGCATAGTCGTTGTCGACCTCATGGTCGTCCCAGGTGACGATCCAGGGGGCGTAGGCGTGCGCGCGCTGTAGTTTCTCGTCGCTCCGATACAGTGTGTAGCGATTGCGATAGTCCGACAGGCTCATGATCTCCGGACCGTTGTGGCGGCGCACCCTGCCATCGCTGGGGCCGTTCTCGTAGATGTAGTCGCCGAGGAAGACGATGAGGTCGAGATCTTCCTGAACCATGTGATCGTAGGCGGTGTAGAGGCCCGTCTCATAGTGCTGGCAGGAGGCGAAGGCGAAGCGCAAGTGGTCGAGGCCCGCGGTAGCGGCGGGCGCTGTGCGCGTGCGGCCGATGGGCGATTCCTCCTTGCCGGCAGTGAAGCGGTACCAGTAGGGGCGATTCGGAGCGAGGCCGCTGACCTCGACGTGAACCGAATGGGCGAGCTCTGGGGCAGCCGTCGCCACGCCCTGTTTCACGACCTTGGTGCACTTCTCGTCGGAGGCGACCATCCACCGCACAGGCACTGGAGCCTTGAGGTTTTCGTCCATCAGGCGGGTCCACAGCACGGCGCCGTCGGGGGCCGGATCGCCCGAGGCTACGCCCAGTTGAAAAGGGTTCGATGCGAACTTGGGAGTTTCCTGGCCTGGCAGGCCTTCGGCCAGGGCGAAGCTGAGTGCGGAAAGGAAGGTGCGGCGGCGCATGGGCGAAAGAATACCACGGCAGTATTGATTCAGCGTTACAGGCGGCAGATAGGGGCCAGGGATTCCCGCCTGCCGGAACCGCGCCGGAATTGGGCTAGTCCCAGGTGCTGTTGCGGATCGCCGCCTGCTCACGCTTCATACGAGAATGAAGGCATGACCGGCGTGAGGATGGACAAATGGCTGTGGGCTGCCCGATTCTTCAAGACGCGGGCCTTGGCTTCGAAGGCCTGTGAACTGGGGCGGATCCTGTCCAATGGACAGACGGCGAAAGCAGCCCGTGAGGTGAAGCTGGGCGACATGCTGCAAATCACCAACGACAGCGGCGACTTCCAGGTGGAAGTGCTTGCGCTGAGTGAGATGCGCGGTCCGGCGGCAGTGGCGCAGACCCTGTACCGGGAGACGGACGAGAGCCGCGCCCTGCGTCAGAAGGTGGCGGAAGAGCGGAAGTCGATGCCTCACTTCGAAGCCATGCGCGATGGAAAGCCGTCAAAGCGCGACCGGAGGGAGCTCAGCCGCTTCCGCGGGCGCGGCTGAGGGCCGCCGCTAGTTCACAGCGTCTTCGATCTCCTTCAGTTCCGCGGCGGAAAGCTCGATATCGGCTGCCTTGAGATTCTCTTCCAGGTGTGCGACGGAGGATGTGCCGGGGATGGGCAGCATGACTGGACTGCGATGAAGCAGCCAGGCTATGGAGAGTTGAGCGACCGTGGCTCCATGCCGCTTCGAAATCGAATCCAGCGTTCCGCCTGGTTTCGCCAGTTTTCCGGCGGCCACCGGGAACCAGGGAATGAAACCGATCTGGTGAGACTGGCAGTATTGGACGACGTCTTCGTGCTGCCGGTTGCCTACGTTATAGAGGTTCTGGACGCTGACGATCGTGGCCACTTTGCGCGCCCGCTCGATGTCCGGTACCTTCACTTCGCTCAGGCCGATATGCCGGATCTTTCCCTGTTTCTGGAGTTTGACGATCACCGCCAGCGACTCTTCGACAGGCACCTTGGGGTCGATGCGGTGCAGTTGCCACAGATCGATCGTGTCGGTCCGCAGAAATCGCAAACTCAATTCGACCTGCTGCTGCAGGTACTCCGGCCTGGCCACAGGCCGCCACTGGTCAGGACCCTGGCGTGTCAGGCCCGCTTTGGTCGCGATGACGAGTCCCTTGGGGTAGGGCGCCAAGGTCTCTCCAATCAAGGGTTCGCTCACGGCGGGGCCATAGCTGTCGGCCGTGTCGATGAAGTTCACGCCGAGTTCCACAGCGCGTTTCAGCACGCGCTTCGCTTCGGCTGGATCGGCGGGTGGGCCCCAGACTCCGGGGCCGACGATGCGCATCGCACCGAATCCAAGGCGATTGATTTCCATGTCGCCGCCGATGCGGAATGTCTTGGGGAACAGGCTCATGTCGATCTCCAGTCGGGCAGTGAAGTGCCAGTGTCGCGTCCTGCCGGGCCACAGCCACAGCACGGATCGATGGCACTCCTTCTGAGATTCCCGCAGCTGCCGGGAGGTGGCAAATATCTAGCGGTCTGTCGACAGCCTGCGGCCCGGCGCGCGCACCGCCCAGGCCGAGTTGCTGGCTATGTGGACGGATAGCCCCCGAGGCAAACCGGAATGTTACTCTCGCAGAAGCGACTTTCTGGGAAAACTGCCCGCGATTAACCACCATGCCCGAGTCACCTCGCCATCAACTGGATCGTGCCCTGGCGGCCGATGATCTGCCTCGGGTCGAGGCGCTCGTTCAAGCGCATCCCGAATTGTTGAATGCCGCACGCTGCAGGCCGCTCCTCCTGGCGGCGCGCAGTGTCAGCACGGCTCGCAGGCTGTTGAGCCTGGGGGCTGAAGTGGAGGCTGTTTCCAAGTGGTGGTCCGGTGGGATGGGTACGGTTCAGGCCGATCCGGCTGTTGGCCGGTTCCTGGTGGATCAAGGCGCACGCCTGACGGTCCATGCCGCCGCCGGTCTCGGGCTCGTGGAGCCGGTGTCGCGCATGTTGGATGCGGACGCGTCCCTGATCGACGCGAAGGGTGTGGATAGCTGCACGCCTCTACACTTTGCTCGGAATGTGGAGACGGCCCAGTTGCTGCTGGCGCGGGGAGCCCGTATCGATGCCCGCGACGAGGATCACTGGTCGACCCCCGCCCAGTGGTTGATCGGCGATGCGCCGGAGGTGGCGCGATTCCTGCTGTCACAAGGGGCGTCGCCCGACATCTTTCTGGCGGCGGCGTTGGGGGATCGGAGCCTGGCCGAGTCGCTGATCCGCTCAGACCCAGGCTGTGTGGCCCACCGCATTGGCCGCATGCCGCACTTCCCTCCACTGGGCCAGGGCCGCGGCGGAACTATCTACCAATGGACGCTCGGCTTCAACTCCTATCCGCACCAGATCGCGTGGAAGAAAGGGCATCAGGACCTCTTCGACTATCTGTACGAGCACAGCAGTACGTCCATTCGCCTGATCGTGTCCTGTCTGTTGGGCCGCCGGACGGAAGCGGAAGCGATCGCGGCTGCGAATCCCGGATTGGTGGCATCTCTCGCGCCCGAGGAGCATGAACTGGTGGCCCGCTATTGCTGGGAGACCAATCTGGATGTCGAGGCCGTGCGGCTCATGTTGGATGTCGGATTCCCGCTGACGCATCCCGAGCGGAGCCACGGGTACACTCCGCTCCACAACGCAGCCTGGGCGGGCAATGCGGAACTGGTGGATCTGCTGCTGGAGCGCGGGCATCCCGTAGACATTGAAGATCCCGGCTATCATGCCACACCGCTGGGCTACGCTCTGCACGACTGTCTGGTGGAGAAGCGTCACCCCGAGGGGGACTTCGTCCACGTCGTCGGAGCGCTGCTGGACGCCGGATCTCCCTGGGATGCGCTCGACTATCCGACGGGGGACCCGGATATCGACGAGGTCTTTCGCTCACGCCTGCTCACGAGGATTGATGGTGCGGCCCTGCTGGGCGATGAGACGGCGGTAATGCGGCTGCTCAACGAGAAGCCCGGTTCTGATTCGCTGTCGAGCGCACTGGCGGGTGCCGCCAAGGGTGGACACCTGGAGTTGTGCCGGCGGCTGCTGGAACTGGGCGCGCCTGTGGATGGCGTGGCTGGACGGGACAGACTCACGCCCCTGATGTACGCCGCCGCTGCCTCGGGGTTGCCGGTGGTTTCGCTGCTGTTGCAGCACGGAGCGAGCACTGCCGCAAAGAATCGCAATGGCTCCAGCGTGCTTCATCTCGCCGTCGCGAACAATGCGGATCTGGAAATCATTCGTCTGTTGCTGGACTCCGGTGCCGGTGTGCATGCTGACGCCGTGAATGCCTTTGGACTGACTCCCAGGAAGCTGGCTGAAAAGGCAGGCCGCCAAGAACTGGTGGAACTTCTGCGAGTTTTCACCGGCGGCGCCTGACGGGACTCTCTGACAAAGTGACAATATTCATGCTCGCGATTGCCGTAGAATTCGGCTATGATTTGACTCCATGGCGTCCAACTCAGAAATCCTGATCCGATTTATTAATGAGTGCTGGAACGTGCGGAGCAGATCGATCGCCAACGAACTTCTCGCGCCGGACTATGAGCATTACATGCCGGGTGTGGAGCAGCCCACCGTGGGTCCTGATTCGTATCAGCAGTTGGTCGATTCCTTCATCGTGGGTTTTCCCGACATCCACTTTGAGGTGGATGAGGCATTCGGCGAGGGCGACCGTGTGTGTCTGATGTGGACGGCCAGCGGTACACACAAGGGCGTATTCAGCGGTCTGCCGCCCACCAATAATCACGTCACGATTCACGGGGTTGCGGTTGCGCGAATCACTGGCGGCAGGATCACGAGAATCGTCTCGATGTTCGACAATGCCAGCTTTACGAGTCAACTCAACGCGCCGCCGGAGAAGGCAGCGGAGTCGTGGAGATCCACGGCGCGCTCGGCCGGCTAAAGCACCTCGAACATCCTCCGATATCCGGCTTGTCACTGCGGGTGCGTCGGCCTACGATGGTGAATTGTGAGTGCACGCGTTCGTCATTAACGCGCAAAGCTTCAAAATACAGAGGAAGTGATGCGGCACCGAAATCTGGTGTTATGGTCCTGGCCGCTGTTCCTGCTGTGCGTCTCCACGGCCGCACAAGTACCCGCGCAAACCGTTGACCCGCGCGAGATCAAAGGCTCAAAAACGCCGGAGCGGATCCCCGATCGTTACGCGTATCCAGCGCTCTTCCAGCGGCTCGCCGGGGCGGAAGCTGACCTGATGAAACCGAGCTTTCTCCGCGATAGCGGCATGTCCGAGGCAGATGCCCATGTCGTCTTCCGGGAAGCGGAGTACTTTGAACAGTTTTCCAACCAAACCATGGCTCGCCTGGCGGAAGCGAGGAAGAATGCACCCCGGCCCCTGCCGCCGGCGGTGCTCGACCTTTACCGTGTCGCGAATGAGCAGAGGAATTCCGCCGTGGACGACGCGAAGCGAAAGTTCGAACGCGAGTTGAGCGCAAAGGGTCTGGAGCAGCTCGAGGCGTACCTGCTGAATCATGTGAAGCGCAGTATGACCGTGCATCTGGGCAATGCGGATATAGCGGCGGGTCTGGGTCCGGCACCGGCTCCTGGCCAGGTTCCAACGGGCACCCTGACGTCCCGAGTGATCCCGGCGCGGCGGCCAGCCGATCGCCTGATCCAACCAACCGCACAGGAGGTCGCGGCGGCGATCGAGGAGACATCGAAGGCTCTCAGCGTATTGCGTGTGGTAGAGCGGGAGCAGGATGCCATTGTGGAACTTTGGAACGGCTCACCGAAACCCATCGCGGCTTTCCAGCTTGCAATCTGCGCTCCAGCGCTGTTTCAGGGCTCCGGTATGGACACATTCGCCAGGCCCGATTCCGCCATCCCGACCGGTTCTACGTACCAGATGAATGTTTCGAAGCGGAGCCGGCCGCGCTGCGAAGCGATGACTCCCAAGGCTGTGGCCGTGGTCTTCGAGGACGGAACCAGCATCGGGCTGAAACGCGAGATTGAGACCATCAAGTTCCGCCGTCTGGCAAGAATGGCCGAGTCGGAGCGAATCTGCCGGATTCTCAGCGCGGTGCCGGACGGGAAGACTCCGGAGGTGGCGGCACTTCGGCAGCAAATTGGAGAGGTGCCGGAACAGGCAGAAGGGGCGGTGAAGGCCGTGGCCGAGTCCGGAATGGCGGATCTCGATCAGGCTGAATTGAAGGCTCTGAGCCATGCTGCGGAGTCCGCCCTGTTTGGAGGGGTGGCGGCCGCGCGATCCTCCTTTCTCCATACCCTGGACCAATTGCCGTCCACTGGTGCCTCCTGGTCAGACGGCCAGCGTCTTCTCTGGCAGAACCTCCGTGAAAGGCTTCGCCAGGATACCGAAGCATTCCAGGAATTCCGTCGGCGCTCCGCCGGCAGTCTTTACCACTGACCACCCGGCCGGCTCACCTGCGGCCGCATGCCCGAGCCGCTAAGATGCAATCTGGTGCTCCCGCTTGCCGACCCGCCGGATCCGCTGGTGAAAGCGATCCGCCGCTGATGCGGGCCTACAGAGCCAGGATCCCGGCGCGACGCCCGCCTTCGCCCCGGATCTCTTTCGGTGTGACGCCGAACTCCTGCCGGAATCGCGCGGTGAAATGGCTGGGTGTTCTGAAGCCGGCGTCCAGCGCAATATCCAGCGCTGAGCGGCGCGTCCGCTGCAGCAGTTCACGGGCATGCGCCAGCCGCCGCGCCATCACGTAGCGAAACGGCGTCATACCGACCGTCGCCGCGAAAGCCCGGGCGAAGTGCGCCGGACTCAGGCCGGCCACCTGTGCGAGCACCGGCACATCCAATTCCTCCGCGAGACTGCTCTCCACGAAATCGCGCAACCTTCGGACGGTGTGATTCGCCAGTTGTTCCCGGCCGCGGCGGGTGGGCTCGCGTTTGCTTCCTCGACGTGTCAGGGCCGCGAGAATCTCGCGCAACGCCTGGTCCGCGAACAGATGCTGGCCCGGCGCGTCCTCCGACAGTTCCTGCCACAGTGTCAGGACCAGCTCAGCCAAGTGGGGATCGCGGAACGACTCCTCCTGCCGCACATGCACCCGACGGCCCGAATCCTCCGAGAACTCCTCCACAACGGATTTGGGGATCGCAACCGTGAGAACGTGCGCCGGCGCATCCGCCACAAACTCGCAGCAGGTATCCGCGGGCGCCAGTAGCAAGGAGCCCGGCGACACAGCCACCCACCGCGGCCGGCGATTGAACCCGACGCGCAGCAATGGCGCGGATCTCAGCAGGAGATGCAGCGCGTATTCCGGCACCGCCGGCTCCACCAGGGCTCCGGCTGGGGGAGAGACGTTGATGAGTTGGACCGGCCCCGCCTGGAAGACGCGGTCCTCCTGTGGCACAAGGGTTCGGTGCAGTTGCGGAACGGAGGAGAGAGGACCGTCCCGGTACCAGTCGTGATAGCTGCGGATCTGCGTCATCGTGAGCAGTGCGCCGCACGGGACTGACACGGCCGCCTTTGCCCAGAATAGCCCAGCTCAGGCGTTACCTCTGTCGCAGTTTTGCGACAGACGGGGCGCCAGTTCCGCCGTACCGTGGGTGCATGACACGCAGGACATACTTACTGAAATCGGCCGTTGCGGCGGGTGTTCTGTCCGCCGCCCGGGCGCTGCCGTTCAACGAAGGGCCGGCCGCCCGGGCAATGACGGCCGGCGAATTCCACGCCTCGCGCCAGTTCGTCGACGCACGCTTCGGCCGCATCGCTTATGTGGAACGGGGCAGCGGCCAGGCCGCCATCTTCCTTCACGGCCTGCCTCTCAATGGCTTCCAGTGGCGCGGGGCGCTCACTCGCCTCTCCTCCCACCGCCGCTGCATCGCCCCCGATTTCCTGGGGCTCGGCTATACCGAGACACGGCCCGATCAGGACCTGGCGCCGGTTACGCAGGCCGCTATGATCGACGCGTTCCTGGAAGCGCTCTCGATCCCTGCCGCCGACGTGGTGGCGAACGATAGCGGCGGCGCCGTGGCGCAGTTGCTCACCGCCAGGTATCCGAAGCGGGTTCGAACTCTTCTGCTGACCAACTGCGACGTGAACACCAACAGTCCGCCGAAGGCCATGGCTCCGCACCTGGAGGCCGCGCGCAGGGGAGAGCTTGCACCTGCGCTCGCGCGTCAGGTTGCGGACAAGGCGGTGGCCCGGTCCGGCGAAGGACTGGGTGGGGTCTGCTACACGAATCCGGCCAATCTGACGGACGAGGCCATCGATACCTACCTGACGCCGCTGGTGAGTTCGGATGTGCGCCGCGCGCAGCTGCACGGCTACCTGCTGGCCTTCGAACCCAACCCACTGCCCGCCATCGAGCCGTTGTTGAGGAAGCGCCGTCTGCCGGTCCGCATGGTGTGGGGCACGGCCGATCAGTTCTTCGACGCGACGTGGGCGGACTGGTTGAATCGGACGTTCCCGCATTCGAGAGGGGTCCGGCGCGTGGAAGGCGCGAAGCTCTTCTTCCCCGAGGAGATGCCGGATCTGATCGCGGAAGAGGCGTTGAGGCTGTGGACGGGAGAGCGGTCGGTCTGACGAAGTGCATCTGCACATCGGCGCGGCGCGGAGCGTCAACCTGATGTGCAGTTGTCGCGGGCCAAGTGGTCCAGAGTCCTCAGAGCCATTGGGATGCGGATAGCCTGCTACGGGTCCATTCTTGCCATGGCTGCGTGGTGGATGTTCTGGCCCCCCGGCGGCGTCGCAGACCTTCGACTGGCCAGGGAGGCGAACCTCGATTCCCTGGCCCTCCGACTGCGCCGCGATGTCGAGGTCCTGGCTGGCGAGATCGGGGAGCGCAATCTCTCCTTCAAGCCGCAGCAACTGGAGCAGGCTGCTGCGTTCGTCGAGACCTCCCTGAAGAGCGTGGGATACTCCACTGAATCCCAGCGATACAGAGTCGACACAGCGTATGCGCGGAACGTGGAAGCTGAGTTGGCGGGCTCTTTCCTGTCGCGCGAGGTTGTCGTCGTGGGCGCGCACTATGACAGTGTTGCGGACAGCCCTGGAGCCGATGACAACGCCAGCGGCGTGGCCGTCATGCTAGCGCTGGCTCGTGACTTCGCGTCCACGAAGCCGCGGCGCACAGTCCGGTTCGTCGGCTTCACGAATGAGGAGTCCCCCTACTTCTGGACTGATGACATGGGCAGCCTGGTCTATGCGAAGAGATGCAGGCAGCAGGGTGAAAACGTCGTGGCGATGCTCAGTCTCGAGTCGGCCGGTTTCTACTCGGACGCAGATGCGAGCCAGCGCTATCCCGCTGGTCTGGGGCTGCTCTACCCTTCGAAGGGCGATTTTCTGGCCTTTGTTGGCAACCTGAAATCCCGACCGCTGCTCCATACCGTGATGCGTGAGTTTCGGGGCGCGGTTGGTTTACCCGCGATTGGGGCATCTCTGCCAAATGCTGTGCCGGGAGCAGGCTGGTCCGATCACTGGTCGTTCTGGCAGCAGGGCTTTCCCGCGATTCAGGTGACGGACACGGCCCCGTACCGCAATCCTTACTACCACACACCGATGGACACGCCGGACCGACTCGACTACGCCCGTCTCGCACGCCTGACTCACGGTTTGCAGGCAGCTCTGCATTCACTTGCGAACCCGCGTGATTATTGAGGAGGAAAGGAGAGGGATTGGGGGCGGGAAATTCGGCGGGATCCGAGACCGTCGCCTCCGCGCCCGAATCCACTTCCGGGCGCGGAGGATTTCCGGTGGTTACTTGGTTGCTTCGTACTTCGTATAAAGCTCAGGAAGCTTTGCGGCGGCCGCATCACCCGGGTGGATCACCACACGGTAGCGGAAGCGCAGCGAGTCCTTCGGCATCAGCGTCATGCTGCCGCTCTTCGTCTTGTCGCCCGTGAACACGGCCAGCCCGAAGGGATTGGCCGCGAACAGCCCGTAGCCGCGCACATGCCAGCGCACCGGATGACGCGGGTTTCCCGGATGATCGAAGATCGCGATGCCCAGTTTCTCGCCGTTGACATCGCCCGAGTAGTCCACCCAGTTGGAGGGCTTGCCCCACACGGCCTTTTCCGTCTCCAGCCCTTCGGCGTTCACGATCTTGCCGCTGTGCTTCTGCTCCTGCAGGTCCGGACGGATGCGCAGGCCAAAGACACCGTCCTTTTCGTCATGGAACGTACTGGGCGCCACAGCGGTGAGAGTGATGTCGAAGTCCACCATCCGCAGGTCGCCTTCCTTGCGGAACGTCATTAAACGGGACTCCGTCAGGAGAATGGAGCCGGACAGGTCCATCCATTCGAACGTTGCCTGAATGGAGCCCTGGTCCTTGCCGCTCTTCACCGCACCCAGTTTCTTCAGGGCGATACGGCCGCGGTTCTTTGTTGTGTACGACGCTTCGTTGTTCCAGAAGTCGAGCTCGTTCACTTTCGCGTGTGCGAACCAGAGGCCGCGCTGGTGCTTGTGGTCAGTGGGTTCGCCCGCCACTTCGGCCATCGGCCACATGCGCGTCACATACGTGCCGGAGGCGGCGCGCAACGGGTGCAGGTAAGGCTTGGTCACCTCGGCGCCGGCGACGAAGAAATCAGTGAATGGTTTGCCGTCAATTTCGACGCTGACCTTCTCGGGGCCGGAGGTGATCTTCACCTGGGCGGTCATCACAGGCAGAAGGGCGAGTATCGGGAGCAGGAATCGAAGTACTGGCTTCATAAGCCCTTCGATTCTATCGCGACACGCCGCCACTGGCATTTCAGAAAGAGTTCGGGGGACAGGCCCCTACCAGAGCGGAACCGCTTCCTTGTGCTCTTCTTTGGCACGCACCGGGCTGGCGCTGGCTACGACGCCGCGCCGCAGGCAGTCGATGAGAAACCGGTCACGCCGCGCTTTGACTTCACTCGCCAGGCCCGCCGGCCACTCATGGAAGCCGCGCCCCGACATCGCCCCCGTCTCGCCTGCCGCGATCTTGCGGTCGAACAACGCCGGAGCCTTCGGATCGTTATTGAGGTCCGCCGCAACATAGCCGCAGATTTGCCGGCCCAATTCCAGGCCCACCAGATCCTGATGCTCCAGCACGCCGTAGACGGGCAGCCGCAGTCCGAAGCCCAGCTTCGCCGCGACATCCACGTCCCGCGCGTCGGCAATGCCTTCCTGCACGATGTTCACTGCTTCCCGTACCAGTGCCATTTGCATGCGGTTCCCGAGTTGGCCCGGCCGGTCCTTCTTTACGACCACGGGCACCTTGCCGCAGTGGGCCAGCAGCGCCCGGACGGTCTCCACTACGCCGTCGGAGCTCTTGTCGCCGCGCACCACCTCCACCAAGGGCATCAGATGCGGCGGATTCCAGAAATGCGTGGTCACCACGCGTTCCGGATGCTGGCAGCGCGACGCGATGGCCGTGATGCTGAGCCCGGATGTGTTCGAAGTCAGAATCGTATCCGGCCTCGTCAATCCATCCAGCTTTGCGAACAGTTCCTGCTTGAACTCCATGTTCTCGGGAGCCGACTCGATCACCAGATCGGCCTCGGCGGCAGCCGATTCCAGGCTGCTGGTCGCCTGCAGCAGCATCCGCGCTCTTGTTACATCCGTGGCGTGAATCAGTTGATGTTCCGCCAGCTGGGACAATTGTCTCCAGGCCTGGTCGAGGCCCTTCTGGGCGCCCGCCTCAGTCCGGCTCGCAATGGTCGACGCCACGCCCCCCAGCGCCAGCGTCGCCGCAATCCCCGGTCCCATCATCCCGGTCCCGATAACGACCGCTTTCTCAATCTTCATTTCTACTCCAGGTCCGACGGCTTTTTGCCCTTCACGAAACCACCGAACTTGAACGGGGAAGGCCGGTAGTCTCCAACCAGATCAACATTGCTCTTAGCGGGGAGCTTTTTCTCCAGGCCCAGGGCCCAGTAACAGCCATTCACGACAAGGCGCCGCAGCGCCTCGTTTTGCAAATCATTGGCAGCGCCCATTGTAGTTGTAAAAACCCTGCCGCGCTTGCCACTTTCCGAAAGGTAGGATTTCGTCCATGCCACCGGCATCATCGGATCGTTCTTCGGTCCCGGCAGCGCCGGATCGTCCGGCTTCATGCCGGTCAAAACCTGACCGAATACCAGCGGCACGCTGTCGCCAAACAGGGGCTGCTTTGTCGTGTACACATCGCTGGGCGCCCAGATTTCTCCGCTGCGAATGCCGCGGAGAATAGGATGCCGCTCTTGACCTGGAGCGAAAATCCCGCGTGTACTCTCGATCGCATGCCTGCCGTGGTGATTGATCCACGTTTCTCCCAGAATCTGCCGGCCGAAGCCGCCATCCCATTCCTTGCTGTTATAACTGTAACGCTTATACGTCGCACTCGTCTTGAGCAGAAAGGCGTGGGTGGCTGTCCGGAGTCCGACAATCGGCCGGCCCGAGTTCACATAATCCACCACGTGCTTCATCTGATCGTCGGGCAGATCGCGAAAGCGCGTGAACAGAATCATCAGGTCGGCTTTGTCCAGAGCCTCGAGTCCGGGGATGTTGTCGTTCTGATCCGGGTTGATCGTGCCGTCCTTGCGGTCGATGGCGAACAGCACTGTGCAGTGGAAGCCGTGCCGGGTCGAGAGGATCTTTGCCAACTGCGGCAGTGCCTCTTCGGAACGGTACTCCTCGTCCCCGCCGACCAGGACGATATGCTTGCCTTTGCCGGGGCCCTTGCCGCCCGGGTAGTCCAACCATTGGCCGCCAAATAGGGTGGCGGCGAGTAGTGAAGTGAGCAGGATGAGGCGATTCATGCCGGTAACCTGCATAACACAAATGGCAGGTCTCCGGGGGTACGGAGACCTGCCGTAAGAGGCGGAGCCGCAGGGGGAGGCTCGCCCTCGACCGAGAATCGGGTCAAAACCCGGCAAGGAGGATCGTCAATTGTTGAGGATGAATTTCACTTCGATGGGTGCCACGACTTCCACCGGTTCGCCGTTCAGAAGAGTAGGCCGGTAGCGCCACTGCCTGACCGCTTCCGTCGCGGCCTGGATAAACAATGGATGGCCCGAGACCAGTTGCAGCTGTTGGATGGTGCCATCCCTGGCGATGATGGCGGTGAAGGTTACGACGCCCTGTAGCCTTGCTTGCAATGCGAGCTTTGGGTAGACAGGGAGCGTGCGGGAGATAATCTTTGCCTCCAGCACATTGCCGCCGAGACGCGTGCGCTCAATCGACTTCTGCTGCTGCACAACCGGCTTAGCCGCCGGAGGAGGGTCGGCCGGCTTGGGCGGAGTATTTGCCAGTTGGTTGATGAGTGAGTTGCTGACGGAGTTGGGAACTCCGCTCTCTATGCTTCCAACGACGCCCGGGCCCTGATCCGAAGTGTGGGGATCTTCAATCAATTCCACCTTGTCCGGGATGCGCGTGTACGCAATCAGTGATCCCTCGCGCAACATCCTGGAAGGAGCCTTGCGAGCCGTGGTCGGCTGCATCGGTTGCACCGGCGGCGTTGGTGCCGGCGGCAGCGGCGGAGTGGCCAGATACGTGCTCAGTATCCCATTGCGTGGCAGCATTTCCGGGTTCATCAGCGGGACAATCACACCCGCGCTGATCAGAGTGACTTGCAGGCATGAGGAGACCACAACAGGCCATCCCCGATTCGTTTTGACGGTTCCCTCGACGAAGCTTTGCTCGAACATATACGTGCCTTTCTTTTCTCGTTCGTCGCCGGCGCCTGCGATTCCGATCTTCTGCACCATTGGACAACAGCACCCGTTCTTTGTTCCCGAATTCGTTCCGCATAAATGCAAAGGAGCGCACACAAAATGACAATTTCCAGCGTGACACCAGATACCCAAAAAGAGTTCCAGCCCGCCGCCCGGCAACAGACCAGCCTCCTGTCGTCCCTCGAAAAACGCGCGCTCATTCACCTTGCCGGGCATCTTCCACGAGCCGTCAATTCCGACCACCTCACAGCCCTCGGCTTCTTGGCCATGGTGGCCGCCGGAGCCTGTTATTACTGGGCTGCCAGTAATCCGGGGGCCGGCTTGGCCGCGGTTACCCTCTGCCTCGCCCTGAACTGGTTTGGAGACAGCCTGGACGGCACGCTCGCCCGGGTCCGCAACCAGCAGCGGCCCCGCTACGGCTTCTACCTCGATCACATCCTTGACTCGGCCGGATCCATCTTCCTGTTTGGCGGACTCGCTATTTCCGGATATATGAGTCCTGGAATTGCCGCTGCATTATTAGTGGCTTATCTTCTCCTGAGCATTGAGGTTTTTCTTGCCACTTATACTGTCGGAAAGTTTCAGATCAGCTTCGGCGCCTTCAGTCCCACCGAACTCCGCCTCCTGCTGGCCATCGGCAATGTTGTGCTGCTGTGGAAGCCGGTAGTCGTGATCTTCGGCCGGCAGTTCCTGCTCTTCGACGTTGGTGGCGCCTGCGGCATCGCAGGTATGCTGGTGATCGTGGTTCACTCCATCGCGAAGCACACGGCCCAGCTCTACCGGGAGGAGACAACCTGGTGAGCATCGGAGTCCGCTGGCTGAAGTTCAACGCCGTAGGCGTGCTGGGCATCGGCGTCCAACTCGCGGCGCTGCAGCTATTTGCCGGACTGCTTCACTGGCACTACCTCGTCGCGACGGCCGCCGCGGTTGAGACCGCCGTGCTTCACAACTTCTTCTGGCATGTCGTCTGGACCTGGCGGGGCCAACCGCAGCCCGTCGCCAGCCGCCTGCTGCGTTTCCACCTCGGCAATGGACTCGTCTCGTTGGCCGCAAACGTTGGGCTGATGCGCCTGTTCGCAGGCGTCCTGCGCATGCCCCTCCTTCCGGCCAACATCATCTGCATCGGCCTGGCCGCCCTTGCCAACTTCGCCGTCAGCGAATGGTGGGTCTTTGCTCCTCGCCGCGGCAGCGCAGGCTGACAGTACTGTCGCCTCTGCCTGACAATCGCGGCTCCTCCCTGTTCGGGTACCCTGGATCTGAGCCCATGAGCCTGCGAGATAAAGTCATTCCGGTTACCGGCGCGGGCCGGGGCATTGGCGAAGGCCTGTCGCGCGACCTCGGCGCGCAAGGCGCCCGCATCGGCGTCCACTACCTGAACGAAGACTCCGCGGCCCAGGCCACCTGCCAGGCCATCCGCGCCGCCGGTGGCCAGGCGGAACCCTTCCAGGCCGACCTCTCCTCCGTTCCAGCCTGCCTCGACCTCGTCCAGCGCACTGCCGCCCACTTTGGCCGGCTCGATGTCCTGATCAACAATGCCGGACTCGACCCCGGGCTGATGGACCTGTTCGATATCACCGAAGAGCGCTTCGACCAGGTCATGAACGTGAACCTCAAGGGCGTCTTCTTCTGCGCCCAGGCCGCGGCACGGCAGATGCTACGCCAGGGCGGACCCGGCCGCATCATCAGCATCAGCTCCATTCATGCCCGGGTCACGCTCGCCGGACGCAGCGCCTACGTCTCTTCCAAAGGCGGAGTCGAAGCCATGACCAGGGCGCTGGCCATGGACCTCGCGTCGCACGGGATCACTGTAAATGCCATCGCGCCGGGCTTCATTGAAGTGGAGCGCAGCATCCACGTCATCCCCGGCTATGACCGGCAGGCGGTCGGCCAGTCTCTACCCATCGGCCGCGTGGGCCTGCCTTCCGACATCAGCGCCCTAGCCTCGTTTCTGGCGTCCGACGAGTCCAGCTTTATCACCGGCCAGGTGATTGTCTCCGACGGCGGCACCACCACCCGTATGAACTTCCGGATTTAGGCGTCAGTCCTCGCGCAGCGACTTCATCGGATCGAGTTGTGCCGCGCGCCGCGCCGGTCCCAGGCAGGCCAGCAGCGAGATCAGCACCAGCAGCGCCGGCACCGAAGTATAAGCCCATGGATCGAAGGTCCTGATCGCAAAGACGGACGACGCGGCCAGTTTCGACAGTGCCAGGCAGACCGGCAGCCCCACCAGCAGGCCCCCGGCGATGAATCGTCCCGCTTCGGAAAGTGTTCGCGTCATCACCTGGCGCGGAGAGGCGCCCAGCGCGACGTGGATCCCAAACTCCTTGCGGCGCTGCATCACCGCATAGTTCACCACCCCGTACAATCCGACGCCCGTCAGTAGCAGGGCCAGTAACCCGAGGACGCCGGCCACCGCCGCTGCGGCCTGGAACGGGAAGCGCTGCAGGGAGGCGACCTGGCGCAGGCTCGCCGGTTCGCAGCCCACGGGGGTCTGCGCAGTCTCGGCGCAGGCGGTGCGCAACGCAGCCGCCGCCGCGACAGGATTGCCATTCACGCGGACCATGACGGAGGAGACACCCCGGGCCCCCGCGCTTGCGGGCAGGTAGACAGCCGTCGGGTCGGCCCCCTCGAAGATCCAGCCGCTTACCACATTCGGGACGACGCCGATTACTTCATAGTGGCCGGCCGTCGTTGAATCCTCGCCTGGCTCGGCGGTCAGTTCCAGGCCCTTGCCGATGGCGGTGGGCGCATCGGGCCACAACTTCCGTGCCGTGGCCGTGCTGATCACTGTGACCCGGGCACTGGTCTCCGCTTCATTTCGCGTGAAGCCGCGTCCTTCAAGCAGAGGTACGGCCAGTGTCTCGAAGTAGCGGTGGTCCACCTGATTGAACGCGACCGTTGTCGCTTTGCCATCGAGTCTCGCTGCGTGTAGATTCAGCCGGCCATACAGGGGAACGCGGCTGACAGCAGAGATCGCCGCGACGGAGTCGAGCCGGCTCAACCGGTCGACGAGCCCGGGTGAGAGTTGGTCAACCTTGAGGTCCAGGACGTGGTCGAGGTCGTAGCCTGTCGCGACCGAATCGAGTTGGCGAATGTTCCGGATCAGCACGCCGGCCAGGATCAGCAGCACCAGTGAGGCCGCGATCTGACCTCCGATCAGGAGTCCGCGTAAGCGCCTGGGCCGGACGCGCCCTTCCCGCTTGGTCGAGGCGGTCAGGCTGGGCGTCGTCGACTCCACTGCGGGCAGAAGCCCGAAAGTGATTCCGGCAACAAGGCCTAATACGGCTGTGTACGCAAACACGCGCCAATCCATCGTCACCGGGAGCAGGGTGATTCCGAGGCCCATCATGCTGGAGAAGAGATAGTCCTGCACCTGCTGGATTCCGAGGGCCGCCAGGGCGATTGCGGCGAGCGCCCCCAGAATGCCGATCACGGCGCTCTCGGTGAGCAGTTGGCGGATGATTCGCCAGCGGGACGCTCCCAGGGAAAGGCGCATCGCGATCTCCTGAGTCCGAGAGGCAGCCCGGGCCAGATGCAGGTTGGCCAGGTTGGCACAGGCGATGAGCAGGACGATCAGAAACGCCGCGAAAACGAGCCCGCACGCCGCGGAAACTTCCTCGTTTCGCGTAAAAAGGGACGGGCGCGGCTCGATTTCGACCGCCGCGATACGCTCTTCGTCCCGCCGGTCCAGATGAGAAGCAACACTCAATAAGGCGGATTGTGCTTGTGCCAGCGAGATGCCCGGCCGCAGGAAGCCGGATATGAAGAACCGCGGTTCCGGTGAGCCGGGTTCGCGCGGGCGGAGGAGGAGGAAGTTGCCGGTCGATGTCCAGAATTCAGGAACGACGGGTTCGGTCCCGGTGAACTCCGGCGCCATCACTCCGGCAATCGTATAGGCGGTGGAGCGGATGCGCAGGGTTTGGCCAATGACATTCGGATCGGCCGCGAAGAGCTTGCGCCAGCCGGAGTCGCTCAGCACCACCAGCGGCAGCCGGTCCTCGTTGATTCCAAAGGTCCGGCCCAGGCGCGCACGGCCGCCCATGACCTGGAAGTAGTCCGCGGAAACGGTCGAAACCAGCACCTGGCGCTGCACTGGCTTCAGCATTAACACCTGGAATGTACTGTATGAGTAGAGTGACTCGACCTGATTGGAGGCCCCGCTTGCCAGCAGGCGCATCTCCGGCACGGTCCAACTGGAAATCCGCCGGGCTTCGGCGTTGCGGGCGTTCAGGTCGAAGTGCCGCTCCGCGCTGGGCACGGGGAGCGGCTTCACGAAGAAACTGTTGAACAGGGTGAACAGGACGCTGTTCGCGCCGATGGCCAGCGCCAGGATGGTGATGGACGCGGCAAAGAAGCCGGGACTTTTGCGCAATCCACGGACGGCATACCGCACATCTGACCGCAATTCGTCCAGCACCCGGTAGCCGAGTGCGGCCCGGCATTCTTCCTGGTAATGACCGGCGGCTCCGAACTCGAGCCGGGCGCGGCGCTCCGCTTCTGCCTGGGTGGCTCCCTGGGCGACAAGGTGGGCAATACGGGCTTCGCGGTGGAACTCGAGTTCCTCCTGCATGTCCGCCTCGATGGAGCGGCGGCGGAAGAGCCGCATAAACCAGTTCGTACTGATCATTGGCCGCTCGCTTTGGCGGCAAGGGCCAGGTTCATGCCCTCGACGAGCCGGTCCCAGGCCGTAAGTTCTTCGCGGAGTTGGGCTTCGCCAGCTGCGGTGAGGGTATAGAACTTGGCGCGCCGCCTATTTTCCGACTGGCCCCACTCAGATTGGATCAGCCCTTTTGTTTCCAGGCGATAGAGGGCCGGGTAGAGGGCGCCCTGCTCGATCAGGAGGTTGCCTCCGGAAGTCTGCTCGATTCGCAACAGGATTCCATAGCCGTGCTGCGGGCCGAGCGAGATGGCTTTGAGAACGAGTAAGTCCAGTGTTCCTGGGAGGATGGAGGCGGGGGCTGGCATGGCTTCTCTCCTAAGCTACTTAATGGTAGCCGGGCTCTCCTAAGCTGTCAAGGAGAAGCCATGCCGTCGGAGCGTCAGGCGTGGACGCTGGTCTGGAACAAAGCCTGGAACGTGTGCCGGACGCTATAGGCTGTCAGCATCCAGAGAATGGTCACCACGATGGCCATCCCCAAGCCGGCCGGGGCCATAAATACATGGAACAAAACGATATTCACAATCACTGGTGCCAGCAGAGTGAGCGCCAGTGGAACGTACCGGTTCGCCAGCAACAGGACACCAGTTCCCAGTTGCAAGGCAAAGACGACCGCCATGTAGTGGGAAGCCATCAGGGCGGTCACGAACTGCAGCGCCAGTCCCTCAGGCATCGCCTGCATCGGCAGGAAGTGCAGGAATCCATTGAGTCCAAAGACCGTGAAGATGAGCCCCAGAAGGGTTCGGGCAGCGGTGAAGGTGAGTTTCATGGGTAACCCTTTCACGACATCTGATGGTTAAACAACATTTGTCGATTCAGGAATAACCAACATGTGTCGTTTAAACAACAGATGTTCCGGCGTCTGGTATTCTGAAGGCAGTTGCCATGACGCACGAAACCGAATCGAGCCTGGACCGCCGGAGCCGCCGGAGCCGCAAAATGCTGCAGACGGCCCTGGACAAGTTGCTGCAAAATAAGGATTTTGAGCAGATCACGGTACAGGACATAGCGGATGAGGCGGAGCTGAACCGGGCCACGTTCTACGACCACTTCGGCGACAAATACTGCCTGTTGGAAAGCCTGGTTGGGGACCGGTTCCAGGAACTGCTGGCCGAACGCCATGTGCGGTTTGACAACACCTGTTCCACGGCGCTAGAGGCCATGGTCCTGGCGGTGAACGATTACCTGACGAAGTTGCAGGGATCCGATGGCAAGCGCCCGCTGGAACCACACACAGAACGGGCGATTATCGCGGTGGTCCGCCGTATCTTATTGGATGGGTTGAGGAAACACCAGCCATCAGAAGAAGCGCCGACCGAGATGATCGCGGCCGCGGCGAGTTGGGCGCTCTACGGCATGGTGAAGGAATCGAGGCGTATGGCCGACGGCGGTAAGCCCGAAGAGATGGCCGACACCGTGGCGATCCTGCTGACCCCGATGCTGCGGCTGATTTACGATCCGGATACAGAGGATTGAGCAGGATGGAGACCGGTCTCGGAATCGAACCGAGCGGCAACCCGTTCGGGATGCCCGGCGGGTTTGCAGCCCGCGAGGAGCCCAGCCCCTTCTACCGGCCACTCGAGGGAGGGAAGCTACCCTCATTGGATGGGATGGTACCCTATAAGTTTCTACTCCTGACATGCCGCTGATGGGATCTTTGTATGGCCGCTGGATGAGCCAGTGGGAAGAACGCCTCTGTTTTGCCGCGACCAATCGCGTGGTCCGGCCATTCGAATGGGGGCTCGATTGGTCCCAACGCTGGCCCATTGCGGACCGGGTGCATCAGAACGGCGATTCGCCGCTGGAGTACCTGAAGAAGATCAACCGGGCGGCGATCGAGCACAGCGACGACTTCTTCCGCCATCGCACTCCGAGCGACTACCACCTGAGCGGCAACTTGTTGCGCTTCAGTTCGTGCGTTCAGACGCGCTATCCGGAGAACAATGTGGTGCACGGACAGTGGTTTCCGGGGAAGAATCCCAAGAAGGCCGTGCTGGTGCTGCCGCACTGGAACGCTCCGCACGACGCCCACAATGCACTGGCCCGCGGGTTCCAGAAGTTTGGCGCGAGTGCACTGCGGCTGAGCCTGCCGTATCACGACTACCGGATGCCGGCCGAGTTGCAGCGGGCCGATTACGCCGTGAGTTCCAACGTCGGCCGGACCATCGATGCGACGAGGCAAGCCGTGCTGGATATCCGCTGTGCGGCGGACTGGCTGGAATCGCAGGGGGTTGAGAAGATCGCGATTGTCGGTACGAGCCTCGGGTCCTGCTATGCCTTCCTGGCCAGCGCCCACGATTCACGCTTCCGCGTGAACGCGTTCAACCACTGCTCGACTTACTTCGCCGACGTGGTCTGGACTGGCTTGTCCACGATCCACGTCAAGCAGGGTCTGGAAGGCCAGGTGGACCGGGAGACGCTGCGCGAACTCTGGCTCGCGATCAGTCCGACGGTCTACTTCGACAAGTTCAAGGCGCAGAAGAACAAGTCGCTGTTCCTCTACGCCAAGTACGACACGACGTTTCTGCCGGAGCTCTCGAAGGAAACAATCCAGATGTGCGATGCGTACGGGCTGGACTTCAAGAAAGTCGTGTTGCCGTGCGGGCACTATACGCTGGGCGAGTCGCCGTTCAAGTTCATTGACGGGTATCAGTTGATCAGTTTCGTTCTGAAGAACCTGTAGCCGACTCACTAGTCCATGATGCCGTGGATCTTCATGGCCACCAGGTCGTCGATGGAGGCTTTGCGGATGCCGCGATCCTGGACTTTGCGGATGAATTCGGGGCTGACGCCGTGGATGCGCATGGCTACGAGCTGATCGATGCCGGGGTGGCCGTAGCCCAGGTCGGAAACCTGTTTCATGAACTCGGGGGTGACACCGTGGATGCGCATGGCGACCATCTGATCCAGCGACACAGAGTTGTAGCCCTGCTTCTTCAGGTCCCGGGCAAACTCCGGCGTCACGCCATGAATGCGGAGGGCGACTAGATTGTCGGGTTTGGGGTCGTAGCCCATGTCCTTCAAGCTCTTCGCGAACTCGGCGGTGACGCCGTGGATGCGCATGGCCACAAGGTTGTCTCCGGAGAGATTGCTGGTGCCAAGGGTCTTCATTTCCCGCACATACTGGCCGGTCACATTGTGGATGCGGAGGGCGAGCAGCATGTCCTTGTTCCGGATCTGGACGCCTTCGCTCTTCAGCTCCTTCACATAAGCCGTGGAGACGTCGTGAAGAGCCATGGCGAAGACGAGGTCATCCGAGAGTCCGTCGAAGCCGAGAGAGCGCATGTTCTGGAGAAAGGCGGGGTTCTGGGTGAAAGTGAACGAGCCGCCGCCGGTGCCGGCCTGCAGGGTGCCGGAGCACTCGATGCGCCCGGCTTCGCGGGCGATGGCAAAGCGGACCGGGCTGGAGGCAGCCTTGAGCTGGGCGGCCGTGAGTCCGGTGAGCTGGTTCAGCTTCCACGAGTTGGAGCTGTTCATGTTGCTGTGCTCGGTCCGGCGAAAGAGCATCAGCTCCACTTCATCGGCCTGATTGGAGGGGCTGATGGCCCAGCCGCCCTGGATGGTGGAGGCGGCAGGCGCCTTCTGAAGCAGCCCCGCGCAGAGGAGCGCGGCTGTGAGCACACTGGTAGCCAGTGCTTTCCTGAGAGTCATTGCGTTGTCCTTTCCGTGACCGGAGTTTCTGAGCGGGCCGCTATTCCTTGTCGAGCAGGCCGAACTGCTTCAGCTTCACCAGGCGATCGAAGTCGAGGTTCTTGAAGCCGTGCTTCTGGGCCTGCCGGATGAAGTCGGGCGTGATGTTGAAGATGCGCATCTCGATCACCTGGTCAGCTGAGGGGATGCGGTAGCCGAGCGCCTCCACCGCCTTCACTTCCGCGACGGTGGCGTTGTGAATGCGCAAGGCGATGAGTTTGTCGATGTCCAGATCCTGGATACCGGCCTGTTTCCAGGCGGCGGCGAATTCGGGGTCAACGCCGTGGATGCGCATGGCGATCAACTGGTCGAAGCTCGCCTTGCCGTAGCCCAGTCCATTGAGGGCGCGGGCGGTGTCGGGGGTGAGGCCGTGAATCTTCATGGCAACGGCGTTGTCAGCATCGAGCTGGTAGCCGAGCTGTTTCATCGCCGCGATGCTGGCCGAATCGACCCCATGGATCTTGAAGGCTACGAGTTGATCCAGCGACGGAGACCAGCCGAGGCCCTTGATCTCGTGAATGAACTCGGGGGTGACGCCGTGAATGCGCAAGGCGACGAGCTGGTCCGGGTTAGGTTGGAAGCCTTCGGCGCGGATGGACTGGATGAAGTCCCCGGTGACCCCATGGATCTTGAAGGCGACCATCTGATCGACGGTGAGATCCTTGACGCCCGCGCGTTCGAGGTTGTCGAGGAATGTCTCGCCGTTTGCATTCGAAGGTTTGGGGGAAGGGCTGGGTTTGGGCGCCGGTTGCGCGGTGGGTTTGGGCGCCGGTTGGACGGCCTGCGCCGCGAAGGGCAGGACCCTGGCGGAGACGCGCAGGGAGGGGGCGGCCCAGACGGCCAGTGTCACCGCGAAGAGTCCGCAGACGGTGAGCCAGAGCGCGGCCGGTGCCGTGCGCGCAGGCTGAGGCAGGATGAGGCGCTCGATGCGCTTGAGAAGAGAGCCTCCGCTGGCCGCCATGGCTAAGGCGGGCATCTGAAAGCGGAGTTGCTCGAGGTCGGCCAGAGCGCGGGCGTAGACGACCGGGTCGCCGCAGACCTGCACGGCGATGTCGTCGCAGCAGTTTTCGCGCTCCTGCCGCATGCAGCGGCCCACCCACCAGACGGCGGGGTGGTAGAAGAAGAGCGTCTCGACGGACGTCTGCAGCAGGTTGACGAGGTAGTCGTGGCGCAGGATGTGGGCGAGTTCGTGCGCGAGGAGAGCTTCCACCTGGCCCGGTGTCAATTGGGTGAGGGCGCTCAAGGGGATCAGGATGACCGGCCGGAACCAGCCGACGACCGCAGGCACATCTGCAATGGCCGATTCATAGAGTCGGATGGGGCGGCGCAGGCGGAGGCGTTCGGCTAGGATATGCACGCTGCGCTGCCACTGCTGTTCGACAGGCCTGATGGCGATGCGTCGGTAGCGCTGAAGGATGGTCCACTGGCCGAGCATGCGGAGGCTGAGAAGAAGGACTCCGCCCATCCAGGCGTAGGAGAGCCAAGGGAGGAAGTCGCGATTGGAGTCGGCGAACGCGCGTGCCGTGTGCAGGGTGGGAGCCAGGGCCGCCGCGACAGAGGCAGCCGGGGGAAGGGAGGAAGGTGCAGCGGTCGAGGGCGTCAGGTAAAGGAAGGTCGCGAGCCCGCAGAGGGGCATGGCCAGCACAGCAACCGCCGCGGCTGCGTAGCGGGCGCGGGCCGACGATGAGGCGAGAAGTCGCCGTGCCAGTGCGAAGACGAGCGACAGCAGGGTGCCCTGCCAGAGGAAATGGATGAGGGTCCAGGCCAGAGTGTTCAACATATCAGCGCCTTCCTTTTTCAGCTTGATCGAGCAAACGGCGGATCTTATCCAGTTCGCCAGGGGTTGCGCGGTTGCTTTCGAGGGCGCGCATGGCGAGTTCCAGGGCCGAGCCGCCAAAGGCGCGCTGGGCGAGATCGCGGACGAGTTCGCTCTGGGTGGCTTCGCGGGGGACGGCAGATTCGTAGACGTGGACGCGGTGCTGTTCGCGGCGGGTGATCAGGCCTTTGTCCATCATGATCTGCATGAACTTCAATACGGTGGTGTAGCCGGTTGGTTTCCTGAGAGAGAGCTCTTCGTGGACTTCGCGAACAGTGGCGGCACCTTTGTCCCAGAGAACGCCGAGGATTTCGAGTTCGGAGTCTGTGGGGCGGGAGCTGCTGGGTCGTGGCATGAGTCGAGGGTATTACGAATAGTTTCGTGTGTCAACGAAGTTATTCGTAACAAAACCAAGCTGACCAGTGTGCCGGCCGGAGCTCCCCGGATACCGCCCCGGCGCGCCGCCTGATTCGTGGGATATTCTCCGTCTGTTTATCGGAGTAAATCCGGAACAAGTGCCCGATTTCAGATTGGAAGCGCTTTCCTGGTACGCGGTTAACAAACTTAATAAAAAGTATTGAATTGTCCGGCTTGGATATTTACAATCGTCCCAACCAGGTCTCAGTCACGACCTACCTATCTGGAAATGGACTCCCATGAGCACCAAGTTTGCATTGCTCTTAGTGTGCGCGAACTCCTTTTGCTTCGCGCAGGAATTCAGAGCCTCAATTCTGGGGCAAGTCACTGACTCGACAGGCGCGGCGGTCCCCAGCGTCAAGGTTCGGGCCACAAAGATAGACACCAACGTGAGCCGGGAGGTGGATACCACGTCGGATGGTTTCTACACCATCCCGGGCCTGGATCCCGGGCGATACAACGTGACGATTGCGAAAGAGGGGTTTCGGACGGTCCATCGCAACGACATTGTCCTGCAGGTGGCCGAGAAGCTTGGCCTGAGTATCCGCATGGAAGTAGGGGCTGTGAACCAGGAGATCACAGTGGTGGGCCAGCAGGAACTGGTGCAGACGGCCTCCGCGAGCCGAGGTCTGGTATTCGATCCGGTGCAGATGCAGGAGATTCCTCTGAATGGCCGGCAGGCTTACATGCTGATGCGGCTGTCACCTGGGGTAATGTTCGCGCAACGGCAGTTCGGTTCCTCGGGCTTTTCGGGTACTCGCGGGTGGGACGTCAATGGGAGTTTCGTCATCAACGGCGGACGTTCCGGCTCGAACCAGTTTCTGTTGAATGGCGCTCCGATCTCGAGCGACGGCACGTTCAACCTGTCGCCGAATGTGGAAGCCGTGCAGGAGATGAAGGTGATGGTGAACACCTACGACGTGCAGTATGCACGATCGGGTGGCGGGCATGTGAACACGACGTTGAAGTCGGGCACGAACGAGTGGCACGGGACGTTATTCGACTTCTGGCGGAACCGCGTTCTCGACGCGAATACGCGACAGAACAACGCGCTGGGCGTGGGCCGCGGTTTCCGCAATCAGCACCAGTTTGGAGGAACGCTGGGATTTGCCCTGCGGAAAAACAAGGATTTCGTCTTCTTTTCGTTTGAGGGCTGGAGGGAAGTGGTGCCATTTCCCTCGAATGTGAGCGTTCCGCCGGTGGAGATCCGGGCCGGGGCTTTTGGCGGTTTCGTGCCGCAGGGGCAGACCGGGCCGATCCAGGTGTACGACCCGATGACTTCGCAGGCCTGCGGAGGGGTGGTTACCTGCAATTCGGGCGGGGTGTACAAGCGGGATCCTTTCCCGGGCAATGCCATTCCGGCGTCGAGGATCAGTCCGATTGGGATGAAGGTGCTGGGCTACTATCCGTCGCCGAACTTCCAGCCGCGATCGCTGGTGAACAACTTCACGAGGCCCGACAACCTGGGGCGCTACCGGTATGAGCAGCCGATGGCGCGCTATGACAAGATCCTGACGGACAAGGACCGGCTGTACTTCCTGTTCACCTTCCAGGACGGATCAGAGTTCCGAAATTCCAACGGGTTCGATCCGCCGGCGCAGAACGGGAACATGCCGGGGACCGTGCGCCGCGACCAGAACTATCTGGTGAGCTACGACAGGACGTTGTCGCCGACGCGCCTGCTGCATGTGCAGGCGAACTACAACCGGTTTGAACAGAACTTCCCCGACGTGTCGGACTACAGCTTTACGGTGGACAAGCTGGGGATGAACCCGCTGCCACGCGTGGGGACGTTCCCGACGACGCTGGCTCCGAGGATGAATGTCAGTGGCTATGCGGCGCTGTTCGGTAACCAGTTTGTGAACGAAAGCTCGCGGCAGCAGATCAACTTCCAGGCCAACATCAACGAGGCGCGGGGTAAGCATTCGCTGAAATATGGTGTGGAGCTGGCGCAACTGATCAACCACAACCGGGCCTCGGGCCGCGCGGGCGGCGAGTTCACCTTCGACAACCGGTGGTCGCGCCAGTATTTCGGGATCAGCCAGGGTGCGCGGGACGGAAGCTCAGTGGCGGATCTGCTGCTGGGCAACATCGGCAGCGGCTTCATGGCCTACAACGACACCTTCCTGCGGCGTCAGCCGTACATGGGCGGCTTCATCCAGGACGACTGGAAGGTGAGGCCCAATCTGACCCTGAACCTGGGCCTGCGCTATGACGTGCAGTTCCCGCTGATCGAGATCCACGACCGGTTGAATCGCGGTTTTGACTATACGGGGATCCAGCCGAACAGCGGTGACATTGTGGCGCGCTGGAACGAACTGGCGGGAACGGCCGGGGCCGGATACCCCGCGACTCCACAGAACATTCGGGGTGGGCTGTTGTTCGCCAATGTCGGAGGCCAGCCGCGACGGGTGTACAACTTCGACCTCACGAACATCCAGCCACGCTTTGGTTTTGCGTGGAACTTCCATTCGAAGACCGTGCTGCGCGGGGGCTTCGGAATCTTCCACCGGACGGACACACGGGGCAACATCTCGACGGGCTTCAGCCTGAACACGGATTACATCAATTCGTTGAACGCCGGGTTGACACCGTCCAGCGGGTTGACCGGTCCGTACTCGCTGGCAACGCCCTTCCCGGATGGTGTCGTGACTCCTTATGGATCGCAGTTCGGACTGGCCACTGGCTTTGGCGGCAGCGTCAGCTTCGATAACCCCAACCGGCCGATTCCCCGGACGCGACAATGGTCCGTGACGCTGGAGCGGGAGTTGGGGGCGGGCATGGTGCTGGAGGCGAGCTATGTCGGGTCCCGCACGACGCAGGAGGGCCGCGGCATCCAGATCGGCGACATGCCGCAGGCCGACTGGGATCGCGCGCAGGATCCGGCGAACATCGCCTACTACCAGCAGGCGGTGCCGAACCCTTTCTTCGGGCTGGCACGGCCGGGCACGACGATGGCGTCGCAGAGGAACATCACGCGGCGCGATCTGCTGCGGGCCTACCCGGGATTCACAGGTGTCTTCGACAATGTCAACCCGTCGGGCCGTGTCTGGTACCACGCTCTCCAGGTTCGATTCGAAAAGCGTATGATGAGCGACCGTGCGCGGACGGGTGCGTTGTCAGTAGTGACGGCGTACACGTGGTCGAAGCAGATGGAGAACTTCCTGCGCAACGATTACGCCTTCGCGTGGCAGGAGATGCGGAACCAGGTGACGGCGGAAGACCGGACGCACAATCTGACAACGGCAGCGATCTGGGATCTGCCATTCGGGAAGGGCAGGGCGCGAGCGAGCAACCTGCCGAAGTATGCGGAGTATGCGGTGGGCGGCTGGACCGCGAATATGAACCTGATTTACCAGGCGGGAGTACCTCTCGGCGCGTATCGCGACTGGTCGTTCCAGTGCGGCGATCCGCGGAGCGGGGTGAACATTGGGGAGAGTTCCTGGCTATTCAATGACCGTACGCGTTTCAGCGAATGCTGGAGGCAGTTGCGGCCCTTCGAGTACCGCCAGTTGCCGAACCGGTTCAGCCAGATCCGGAGTCACACGGCGCCGCAATTCGACCTGATGCTGTCGAAGAAGTTCGCGGTGAGCGAGAGGTGGTCCCTGGAGTTCCGGGCCGAGGCATTCAACGCGTTCAATACGCCGCTGCGAGGGGATCCGAATACGACCAATCCGAGTGGAGCGGACTTTGGGATTCTGCCAGTGGCGCAGTTGAACTTTCCGAGGAATGTGCAGTTGGGGGCACGGGTGCGGTTCTGAAGAGTGAAGGTGGGGCTGGGAGCGCACCGTCCTGCCTGGCTGTGGGCACTCCCAGCTCTCGAGACTGGTGACGCAAAAAGTTGATTTCCCGTCCGGCGGCGTCCGGTGATAATGGGCTCTATGCTTTACCGCCGTACCGTACTCGCTGTGCTGTCCCTGGGACTCGGGCTGGGTCTCTCCGCCTGGGGCCAATCGAGTTCTGCTGCCCACCCGGGCCGGGTCTATCAGGTCGTCTTCCTGAAGCGGAATCCCGCCCGGACGACGTTGAGCAAAGAAGAAGGCGAGCGGATCCAGGCTGCCCATATGGCCAATATCCACGCCATGGCGGACCGGGGTGTGCTGGTGTCCGCAGGCCCGTTCGACGATAAGCCTTCCGTGATCAGCGGCGTGTTCATCTTCAATACTCCGACGCTGGAAGAGGCCAGGAAGATCGCTGAAGGGGATCCGACGGTGGTGGAGCATCGCAACACCGTGGAGGCGTTTTCGTGGCATGGTCCGGCGGGATTGGGGGAAGAGTACAAGCGGCTGCACAAGGAGAATCCGGCGACTCCGGAGGACATGGGCGTGCACCCGTTTGTGATTCTGCGGCGGGCCGGGCAAGGGCTGAACAAGGCGGTGATGGCGAAGCACTCGGCCTATTGGGCCGGGCTGCGGGTCTCCGGGAAGGTGCTGGCGGCCGGGGCGGTGGAGGGGGATGCGTCCGCGGTGGGGCTGGTGGTCTTCGACCGGATTGCGGATGCCGAGGCGGCGAAGCTGGCGGCGGAGGATCCGGCGGTGAGCGGGGGATTGTTGACGGTGGAAGCGCACCGGTGGTGGTCGGCCGCGCATGTGTTCCCGAAGTGAGGCGGGCGGGGATGAGTTCAGCGAATGAGGAGGGTGGGCCCATGAGCGATTCCGGAAAAGCGTGTCCCGTGAAATTTGGGGCGATCACGCCGGTACTGCGGGTGGCAAATGCCATGGCGAGCCGCGAGTATTATGTCCGCGCGCTGGGGTTCAGCGTGAACTTCGAGTCGGAGGATTTCGTTTCGATCTCGCGAGGGGACTGTTCCTTGTTCCTATGTGAAGGGGATCAGGGGCATCCAGGGTCGTGGGTGTGGATTGACGGGCAGGATGTCGATGCGGTTTATGAGGAGTATCTGGCGTCGGGCGCCAAGATCCGGCATCCTCCCACGAATTACTCCTGGGCCCTGGAGATGCAGGTGGAGGATTTGGATGGAAACATCCTGCGGCTTGGCTCGGATCCGAGAGAAGGGGAGCCGGATGGGGAGTGGCTGGATATGTATGGGCGGCGGTGGTTGAACGGAGGGCGGGTGGAGTGACGGCCTCATTGACGGATTCGATCATGGCCGGAGCCTGTTCGTTGGAATTGGATCGCACGATCGGATGGAGCTTCTGGCTCGGTCCAGACAATATGCATGCGCGACGCCATCGTCCTGCCATTCGATTCGCACAGTCCCAACTGGATCCGCTGTCATCCGGAGATCCCTGGCATTGGCTGTCACCTGCGTGATCCGGTCGATTGGCGTTGTCCAGATGCTTTCCCCATAACTGCCGCCGGATTTCTTCTGGAACTGATCTTTCTTTTCCAGCTCTGGCCGCACGACCACAACGAAGTATTGGTAACGGACTTGAATGATGAGAGACTGGGCGTACTTTGCGTCCGGGCCCGGCAATTGGACTGTGGCAGACTCGCGCTCCAGCGGGGTGGAAATGGAGAATCCAACCACCGCACAAGGTGAACCCGACCCGCCAGCGCAGTATTCAAGCTTGTAAGTCCCCGGCTCTGAAGGTGGCATGCCCAGGCTGTCAAAACCTGCGCAAACTATGCACCGGTCTGCCCCCCAGAGGGTCTGTCTCTCCAGTTTCTGGCCCGGAGCGAGGGTGAGCGTGGGGGCATCCCAAGGGATGGGCAAATCCTGAATCCCGTAAGACTCCAGGGGTTCCCAGTGGTTGAATCCGTCCTTGTTCGTGTCTCCCCACTGGTCTAGTTCCAGCCGCCTCGAGGCTGCCGCGAACGGGTCCAAGACTTGGAGCGGTTCATTCGTGGGATTGCGCACGCTCAAGGTGAGCCGGGGCGCCTCGCCTGCGAAATTGGCTATCGGCTCAATCGCCAATCCAAGTTTGACCTTCCGGGTATTCTCGAGGATCAGGCGCCGGTGTTCGTCAGTCGGCGGGTTCGAATCGAGCGGTACTGCCTGGCCCATCGCCGGCACGAAGAGAAAGATCGCCGAGGCCAATGTTGCTGCGGTGTGCAGTATCCAGAATATACAGGGGTGCGAATAGAGCCTGGGGTGGTCGCCGGCACGGGCCGCCATCGACCAGAGGAGCACGCCGTTGACGCCTTCCACCATGAGCTAAAGGTAGTTCATTCGCCCTGGCGTGTCACGCGGGTATTTGCCCTAGTCCTCTGAATTAACTCGCAATAGTATGCATTATGTCGAGGAGGTCCGACCAGAATAATGTGGGATTTCCGCTTGGTCGGAGCCTTTATGCGGGGCGAGAGCATTCATTTCATGGTGCGGGCTTGTGCTTCCGCGAAGGCCCGAACGATTGTGTTGCCGCGCGATTACGGCAGGCTCAGCGTGATGAGCGCGGCGCCCGAGGCGATGGTCACATACTGCTTGCCGTTCACCATGTATGTGATCGGGGCGGTGGCGATTTCCGAGCCCGTCTGGAGTTTCCATAGCAACTCGCCGGATTTGGCGTCCAGCGCTACCAGATAGCCGTCGGCGTCTCCGGCAAAGACCAAACCGCCGGTGGTCGACATCGTACCGCCCCAGCCGGCGTGGTAGAACTTGAACTCCCATTTGCCTTCGCCGGTGAGCGGATCCAGCGCCTTCACGACGCCCCATTCCTTCTCGTCGCTCACGCCTCGGGTCGCCGTGCCCCAGTAGGCTTTGCCTTCGACAAACTTTGGCGGCGTGCTGAAGTAGATGTCGCACTGTTCGCGGTAAGGCACGTAGAAGAGCTGCAGGTCCGGGTTGTAGGAGGGCGCCATCCAGTTGGCTCCTCCGGCCAGTCCGGGGCAGAGGCGAGTGCCTTGCTCGCTGGGTTCGGTGTTGGGTAGCGGGACGGGCCGGCCCTTGGCATCGAACTCTTTCAACCACGACTGCCTGGCGTAGGACTTCGCCATCAGGAACTCGCCGTTGGTGCGGTCCAACACATAGAAGAACGCATTGCGGTTGGCCTGGACGAGGAGCTTGCGTATCTGGCCCTTCCAGGGCAGGTCCAGCAGCATCGGGGTTTCGTTGGCGTCCCAGTCGTGCGTGTCGTGCGGAGAGAACTGGTAGTGCCATTTCATCTTGCCAGTGCCAGGGTCGATGGCCACGACGGAGCACGAATACAGGTTGTCGCCCAGGCGGTCCTGGCCATAGAGGTCGGGTCCGGGGTTGCCGACACCCCAGTAGACGGTGTCGAGCTCGGGATCGTAGGTGCCGGTCATCCAGGTGGGCGCGCCGCCGCGCTTCCAGGAATCCGCCTGCCAGGTGTCGCCTCCGGGCTCGCCCTTTTCAGGGATCGTGTAGAGACGCCAGGCGCGCTGGCCGGACTTGGCGTCGTAGGCGTCGATGAAACCGCGGATGCCGAACTCGCCGCCGCCCACGCCGACGATGATCTTGTCTTTCACGGCCAGAGGCGCGAGCGTGATGCTGTAGCCCGCCTTGGCTGAAGCCACTTCCGTATTCCAGAGGAGCTGCCCGTTCGTGCTGTCGAGGCAGACCAGGTGGCCGTCGACCGTGCCCATGTAGAGCCTGTCGTTGAGGATCGCCAGGCCGCGGTTCAGGCCGTCGGCGGTGCCTTCCGCCGGCTTGTATTGGTAGTGCCAGAGCTGGCGGCCGCTGCGGGCGTCCACTGAAAAGGCATGGCCGTTCTGGGCGGTGAAGAACATGACTCCGTCGACGACTAGGGGGACGGTTTCGAAGCGGCCGGTGGTGGGGATCTGGAAGATCCAGTCGACGCGGAGATTCTTCACATTGGCCGTGTTGACCTGGTTCAAGGCGCGATGGCGCACGCCTTTGTAGTCGCCGAAATAGGTCAGCCAGTTCTGGGGCTCGTCGAGCGCCTTGACGATGCGGGCGGCGGGCACGTCGACGGGATAAGGAGAGTTCTGGGCTAGTGCAGAGGCAGCCAGGAGCAGGGCGGGGAAGACGGGTTTCATCGGATGCCCTCCGCTTGTCTGGTCTGATTGCCGGCGGGGCCGCCCTGCAGGGAGGCGAGGTAGGCGACGAGGTCGTCGAGGTCTTTGGGCGGCAGATTGTAGGGCGGCATGAGGGAGCGGGGCGCGTCCTGAACCATTTGAACTTCGTCCTTCTGGAAGAGGCGGAACTTCTGGGTGAGGTCGCGGAGCTGCACGCTGAAGGTGTCCTCATTGATGCGGATGCCCGAGACGCGGGTGCCGTCGCGCAGGGTGACGATGACGCCCTGGTATTCCGGCATGATATCGGCGGCCGGTTTGGTGAGGGATTCGCGAAGGTAGGCGGCGGAGCGGCCGGCGCCGACGCGGCTGAGGTCGGGTCCGAAGACGCTGCCTTCGCTGCCGATGCGGTGGCACATGGCGCACTTGTTCGACTGGTAGAGGACGGCGCCGTGGGCGCGGTCGCCGGGAATGGCCTGGCCTCCGGCGGAGCGACTGGAGAGCGATTTCACGTAGAGAACGAGGTCAGTGAGAGAAGGCTCTTCGAAGTTGCCGAAGCCGGGCATCTGGGAGCCCGGGACGCCTCTGGTGATGACGCGGCGGAGGCTGGCCTCATCGCGGCCGTGGACGGATTGCGCGGTGGTGAGGTTGGGTCCGCGGCCGCCCTCGCCGGTGGTGCCGTGGCAGAACGCGCAGTTTGAGACGAAGGCGGCCCGGCCCGCCGCCAGGTCGCGGGATTGCGCCGAGAGAGCGCCGGCAGCCATCAATAACAGCAATAGACGCATACCGATCTCGTCCTTCTTTGGTGGGTGGTGTGCTTATTCCTGCGGTTCGTCGGGAGTTGCCGGGGGCTGGCCGGCTCGTTCGCGGGCCTCGCCCTTATTGGGCGGGCGCTCGGTACGGCCTCCGCCGGCTTTGCGGAGCTGGCGGATCTCGTCGGGTGTCAGGTGGCGCCAACTGCCGATGTTGAGATCCATGATGCGGACGGTGCCGATGGCGACACGGACCAGCTTGAGAACCTTGCTGTCGAGGGCTTCCACCATGCGGCGCACCTGGCGGTTGCGGCCTTCGGTGATGGTGATCTCGAAGAAGGTGCGGGTCTCGGAGTCCCGGATGCGCTTCACTTTGGCGGGCCGGGTGGGGCCGTCCTTGAGCTCCAGGCCGTTGCGGAGCTGGTCGAGTTGTTCGTCAGTAAGGAGCGTGGAGGACTTGACGAGATAGGTCTTCGGGACGTGGTGGTCAGGATTGGTGATGTACTCGGCGAACTCGGTGTCGTTGGTCAGAATGAGGAGGCCGGAGGTGTCCTGGTCGAGGCGGCCGACGGGGAAGACCCACTGGTCGAGGTCGGTGAGCAGGTTGTAGACGGTGGGACGGCCGTCGGGGTCTTTGTAGGTGGTGAGGAAACCCTTGGGCTTGTAGAGCAGCAGGTGCAGGCGCTTTTCGGCGCGCAAAGGGCGGCCGTCGAGGCTGATCTTGTCGTGATCGATGGAAACCCAGTGCTCCGGATCCTTGATGGGTTTGCCGTTGACTTTGACGCGGCCGCGGACAATCCAGTCGGCGGCTTCGGTGCGCGAGCAGATGCCCGCCTTGGACAGGACGCGATCCAAAGTCTTTAGCGTGGACTGCTTTTTGGTAGCGGATTTCGGCGGAGCCGGAGCGACCGGACGCTTTTCGGGCTTACGATGCCTCAAGAATGAGATTGTACCCCGAAGTAGCCCAGGGCCAGCGAGGGATCGGCCTGGACGGCTCTCCGGTAGTGCAGCCGCGCGAGTTCATTCTCCCCGCAGGCCTGCCATGCCTGGGCCAGCCGGAGGGAGAGCGGGGCGGAGACGACGCCCAGCGCGCGAACCGCGCGGTCGTGGCGTTCGGCGGCATCGAGGTCGCCCTGCGCGAGGGCCAGGGCGGCTAAGGCCAGAAGCGAATCCGTGGCATTGGGTTCGGCGCTGCATGCGGCTTCAAAGGCCTGCTGCGCCAGCTCGGGCTGGGCCAGGTTCAGGTGACACAGGCCGAGGTTGTAGGCGGCCAGCGCCAGATGCGCGCTGTCGCCCATGGCCCGATGAAGACTATCGATCGCCTCGGCGCAGTCGCCCATGCGCATCTGCAGCAGGCCGAGCCGCAGCCAGGCCTCGAACATATTGGGCGCGGCGACGGTGGTGCGTTTGTACCAGTAAACAGCCTCGGAATCGCAGCCGGAGGCTTCCAGCAGCCAGGCCAGCCGGTAGAGCGGTGCGGGCTCATTCGGGCTGATGGCGCAGGCGTGAGTGAGCATGGCGATCGCTTCCGCGGTCTCGCCTTGGGCTTCGAGGATCAGTGCCTGGTTGTAGCGCGGCTGCCAGGCGGCGGAGTCGGACAGAGCGGCGCGGCGGTAAAGGTCGGACGCGTCGTCGAAACGGCCTTCCTGGTGCAGCAGGTAGCCCAGGGCCAGGAGGGTTTCGGTATGGTTGGGCGAGTTGCGGAGGCTCTGCTCCAGCAGCCGGGCTGATTCCTGGGTGTTGCCCTTTTCCAGGGCATCGAGTGCTTCTGCGAGCAGGGATTCGACTGCGGTGGTGGTGCGTTCCGCGGCGGTGGATGGGGCGACGCCTTCGATCTGGAAGGACTCCGGCGACAGCGGCGTGACGTAGCGGATGCCTGGCGTCGAGCCCGACGCGGCGGGCTTCTGATTCAACGTAATCACGCGGGCGGATTGGGCTGACATTTAGGCTCGCCACCTCCCGATCTGGAGTTGCGGCCGCGCATCTGGAGCCGGGAGCGAACTGCGCAGAGAGAAAACGAACGCGGGTCCGGGCACTTCCGGAACCCTGGTCTGGCCCAGTTCTCCATAGGCTTTCGGAAGGAGCAGGAACCTGCGCCAGAGGGTCCGGGGGTGGCTGCGGGTGCGGAACTTCCCGGGTGCGGCCGGAAGCAGGTCTTCCGAAGGATCGCCCTGGCAGTCGACGAAAGGCATTCCGCTGACCAACTCCGCCTGGAAGCGCGGCTGGTTGCCGGCGATCAGGATGGTGGGGCGAAGGCTCGAGTAATCTGGAACACGTTGTACGAACGGCAGCGCGGACGGCTTCAGCAGGCCGCCGAGATCCACGAGGGCACTGAACAAGGGGGGCGGGAGTTCCCGCCATGTCAGGCCGGAGCCCATGATCTGGGGTGCTGCGTAGGCGTAGCCCTGGGACGCGCTGGCCGGAGTTCCGGCGGTTGGGGCAAGTCCGATTGGCGCCAGGCCCTGGGTCGCAACGGGCCATCCGGGCATTGTGCCGGACGGCAAGGCGGCGGTCTGACCGGACGGAGCGGGAGAGACAACACCGGGGACGCCGGCCGGCGCGCTGGTCAGGTAAGGCGCTCCGGCGATGGGAGGTGTCGAAAGGTTCAAAGCGACGGGCTGCGGCAGAGGGACCCCCGCCATTGTGGGCGGCGGCATCCTCAGCCCAGCCGGCTGCGAAGCCGGCATTGGAATGTTGCCGGGCATCATCGGCTGGCCCAGCATGCCAGCCGGTGCGATGGGGGGCTCCATCTGGCCGGCGGCCGGCGCGGACGGTCCAGGCATCCCGCCGGGGGGAGGCGCCAGATCCGGCATGCCGCCTATGGGCGCGGCAGATTGCGGCGGTGCGGCCGAATGGGCGGCACCGCCCATCGGCATGGCGTGCTGAGGTTGGGGAGCCAGTTGTGGACGGGAGGGCGGAACTATCGCCCAGTTCGTCCAGGGTGCGCTGATGGGATAAGCAGAAAGGACGGGCGCGAGGTCTGGTACCGTGGCCGCGAGCGCTTCGGCCATCCAGCCCCAGGCGTGCTCCTGGATCCACTGTTGGGTTGTCCGTCCGACGGCATACCGGCGGGCGTCTTCCGCGGCGCTCCGGCGGGGATCCGCCGGCACCCGGATGGGCGACATCGGCATGTGGCCCTGGATCCGTCCGAGAACATGCTGGGGCAGAATCGCGGGAAATGACGTGGCGAGGAGGACACCCTGCGGACCTAATTGCGGCTCGTCTCCGAGCTGCACCCACAGGAACTTGTCCTCATCTTCCTTTTCCTTGCTGGCGGCGAGGGCGCTGGGCGGGAGGCCTTCGATGTCGGCCATCTTGCTGAAAATGCGCCACTGCTGGGCCTTGGTCTTCTTTTCCGGAACTTCCTCGGCGGCTTTCGGCTGGGGAACCTCTTCCAGCGGATCCGGATCGGCCTCGAAGAGGAAAATTGCCTCGGGCGGATCGGGTTGTTCCACTTCGGCCGGCTGAACGGTATCCTCATCGGCCTCCTGGGAGGCCGGCTTGTAGAGCGTGGGGATCCGGCGAAGATCTTTGACGATCTGCTCGTTCAGGCGAACGAGGTCAACGGCGAACTCATCCTTATGTTCCTTGGAGCAGAAGTCGCCAAAGCGCCAACGCTCCAGAATCCCGATTCGAGCTCCACAGAATCTACATTTCATGGGTTTAGCCAGCGCGGCGGCCTGACAGGCCGTTCTTTGGGATCCTCCGGCTCAACGTGACATCAGACTGGAGAATCCGCACCGCGTCACATACTGCCATCTAAACAGCAGGGTCTACTGGTGTAAATCGGCGGATAGCTTTAGCACTTTAGCCGCTCAGGACCCATTTAGGTCAGTTCCCGCGAGATCTTCCGTTGGTGGTACGGCTCTAAGGTCTGTGCTAAGCAAAAAGGCCCTGAGACTCCAGTAGGAGCCTCAGGGCCTTAGGTACTACGTTGGTCTTACTTACTTAGAAGACGAACTTCACCATCACGCGGCCGGCGAAACCGGGGTTGAAGAGGTCGGCCATGCCGTAGCGCGGATCGTAGGGATCCTTGCCGGTGGCGGCGATGGACTTCAGCATGCCCAGGTAGTCGTAGCCGTTGAACAGGTTGGTGTTCGTGAGGTCCAGAGCCGAGGCGGGGTCGCCGCTGGCGTTGCCGCGGTTCAGCTGGTTGAAGGTGTGGCGGGAAGTCTTCTGATTGAAGACGTTCTGTGCGTTGAACTCGAAGCGCAGGCGCTTGGTTTCGCCGAACTTGAGCTCGTGTCCAATCACCAGATCGGTCTGGGTGAGGAGCGGGGTGCGGCCCATCGAGCCGCGGCCTTCCACAAACAGCGGGATGCGCTGGCGCTGCATGACCACGGTGCTCATGGGTGTGCCGCTGCCGCCGTAGAAGAAGCCGCCGATGTCGGTGCCCCACTTGAACTTATAGCTGCCGTAGGCCTTGAAGACGTGCGGACGATCGGTGGCCAGGCGGCCGGTGACGAAGTTGCCGTGGGCATCGAACAGGTACTGGTCGAGATCCCAGGCTCGGCTACCGGTGCTGCCCGGACGGGCAATGCTGCCGCCGGACTGCTGGGTGGTCGCCGAGGAGGTGCCTGTGGTGGGGGTCCGGATTTCATCCGAGTTGCCCAGCCCGGCGTAGTTGCCGTACAGGCGGCTATAGACGTAGTTCGCCGAAGCGAAGAAGCGATTGGAGAAGCGCTTGTTGATGGAGAGTTCCAGGGCGTCGTAATCGCGCTGCGGCTTGGGGGTGTCGAACACCGGGGTCGCGGTGCTGGTGGCGAACTTCTTCGCCTCGCCCTCACCGGGGTTGGCGAAGATGTACGTTTCGCTACCGTTTACGAGGGCGCCCATGTCTTCGATGGTGCGGACCAGGTGGTTGCGGACGTAGCCGGCGCGAACCACCAGCGAATTGGAGAGCATGTACTCGACGCCGGCGTTGTAGATGTCGGTGGACATCGGCTTCAGGTCCTTGGCCACCGCGTCGAAGCTGGCCAGGCGGCGGTCTTCGTAGTCGCCGAAGGGCCAGATATTGCGGCCGGGCAGGTTGGTGCCGGAGAGGGAGAAGACGTCGGTGGTGTCGAGCGAACGGTACTTGACCGTCCAGAAGTCGCCGCCGAACGTGCCGCGCGAGGTCTCATACTTGACCCAGTCGTAGTAACGGCCGTAGCTGGCATAGACCTTCAGCTTGCCTTTGCCGGTAACATCCCAGCTCATACCCAGGCGGGGCGACAGCTTCTGCGAGAAACCGAACGAGAAGGCGTCGTCGCGGACGGCGCGATTGAAGGAGGGGACATGCTCGTTCTCCGTGCGGAGGCCGAGTGTGAGGCTGAGGCGGGGGGTGATGCGCCAGTGATCCTGGATGTACATGTTCACCATGCGTCCGCCGGTGCCGCCGCGCGTACCGGTGTTGTCCACTTCGTAATAGCCATACTTGCCGCCGTCGGTGCCGCCGCCCGGGATGTTGAGCGGGGTGCCCCAGTAGACCCACACATAGCCGCCGCCCGGATAGGACACGTCGACCGAGTTGACGTTCTTCTGAACGCCGGCGCCGATCTTGATGTCATGGCTGCCCAGGAAGCCGCTGAGGAACTTGCTGAAGTCGGTCTGGAAGTAGGTGCGCGTGGTGATGTCGTAGAAGGTCTGCTGCGTACGCGGGGTGTTGAGGAAGCCGGCGGCCTGCTGCATGTTGGCCGGGACATCCGGAATGCCCACGCTGGAGGTCTGATAGGTGACGCTGGAGTTCGTCGGGATGCCCCAGGTACGGAAGTTATCCCAGAAGCGGCCGCCGCGGAAGCTGAGGAGCGAGGTGCTGGAGACGGTCCAATCCACCTGGCCGCTGTAGTTGCTCTGCGGCTGCGTCCAGCCCTGCGTCTTCAATGGGGCATTGGCCGCCTTGGATGCGATCACGGCGTTGCCGTAACCGTTGTAGGCGGGCAGGATGCCAGTGTTCTTGGTGGGGGTCCACAGCCAGCTGGCGGTGACGCGCACGTTCTTCGCTGCATTCCAGCTCGCCTTGTTGAAGAGCTGCTGGCTGGTTACCTTGTTCTCGATGGTGTCGCGCTCGGTGCCGCTGCTGAAGAGGTAAGTATTCTCGCGGCGGGCGAACTGCGGGGAGTAAGACGAGAAGAACCAGAGGCGATCCTTGACGAGGTAGCCGCCCAGGGATCCGCCGACTTCGTGCTGGTTGTTGGGGTTCTTTGCGTCCTGCTGATAGGACGGGTTGATGCCAGCATTCGAATAAGGGTTGAGCAACAGCAGGCGTTCGACGGGGCCCGCGGAGATCCCGCTGCCGGCGTAGAAGTAGTGCGCTTCGCCGTGGAACTGATTGCCGCCCGATTTCGTGATGGCACTGACCACGCCGCCGAGGGCGCCGCCGTATTCGGCGTCGATACCGCCGGTCTTCACCTGCACTTCCTGCAGGAACTCAAAGGCGCCGTTCTGGCGCGACCGGCCATCCACAAGGCTGTTGGTGGATACGCCGTCCACAAAGAACTGATTTTCCGCGCCGCTGGCGCCGTTGATCTGGAAGCCGCCTTCAATCTGGCCTGAATTCACGCCAGGCGAGAGGAGGACCACAGATTGGAAGCTGCGTGCCTTGGGGAGGAGGTTGAACTCTTCGGAAGTTACGTTGGACGAAATCGTCACGCCGCCGGTGTCGATGAGCGGAGCCGCCTCGGTGACCTGCACCGCCTGTTGAGTGGCGCCGATTTCCAGTACCGCATCGGCTGTGGTTTCGCGGCCGAGTGTAAGCGAGACGTCTTTCAGATCGACACGCGCGAAGCCGGACTTTTCGAACTTGATCTCATAACGTCCAGGCTCAAGGTTGCGGGCGATGTAAATGCCAGTGTCGTTGGTTTCTGCCGAGGTGGGACGACCTGTTTCGGAGTTTATCAATGTAACAGAAACACCGGGGATGACTGATCCGGATGCGTCCTTGACAACACCGCGAATGGTGCTGAAGCGCTCCTGCGCCATCATCAGCGTCCCCATCAGAACGGCGAGCGCCATTGCGCCACGCGCGATTTGATGAAACGGATGTGAGTGTAGTCTCATTGTTGACCTGCAATTCAGATACTTTTTCAGGGGGGGGATCCCGGATGGACGAGCCCGCGTCGACACGGACCACAGGCATAAGATAGGAATCGGACGACCCTGAAACGCAATCGTATTGTCACAGGTTTTTCGTTGAATAAGTATCAAATCTTGCCCGCATTAAGAGCCCTATTCGCTTGCAGTTGTAACGGGCGGTAACCGTTGTTACAGGCTCGCGGGGATGCCTTGGCGGTAAGACGGGTAACGCAACCGCACCCCAAGCAGGCGGCAGACGGCACGGCCATCGACGCGCCGGTCTGCCCTTCTTGTCTCGTGAAGTTGTTCTTTTGAAACGGATTGCGGCATGGGGCAACCCAAAAGTTCGCAGACAAAGGCGGCCAGATCGCGAGAGCGGGCGGGTTCCTCATCCGCGACCGGCCAGGCGCCTGTAGCATCTGCAAACATTGCGGCTTCGGCCAGCGCCGCAAGGTCATCTACATGAAGTCGTGAAACAAAATTCATACCGTCTCCGGCCAGGTGAAACGTTCCGCGGGGTATGGAGACGTGCGCGCCGCGGCCCGGGCCGTAAATGGCTGCAGGGCGCAACACCATGCCGGACCAGGGGCCGTGGAGAACGGCGAGTTCCGTTTCTACCCGCAGTTGGGAGGAGGCGGAGACCGGTGCGGCCGGCGAGTGTTCGTTTACTTCGTGTTGAGCACCGTACACGCCGGTCGTGGAAAGGTACACAATTCGCTTTATATTTCGGCCTATCTCCGTCAGAATCGCCTGGCTGGCGTCACGCAGACTCTCGGGGACGGGCAGCGAGTGCAGCACAGTGAGGCCTTGCGGCAATTCAGCCGCGAGGTCCGCGATGCTGGAGGGCTTTTCCGAATCCAGGCAGCGGCCCTGGATCCCGGGGAGATCGACGCCGTTGCGCGCCGTAGCCCAGACTTCGTAGCCTCTGGCGGCGAGGCGCTGAGCGACGCGTCGGCCCGTGAAGCCGCAGCCAAGTATCAGAAAAGGTCCAGCGGTCACCATTGCTCCATCATTGCGGCGTAGTCTGATAGCGTTTCAATTCGAGTTTGGCGATGGACTCGCTGTGCACTTCGTCGGGCCCGTCGGCCAGGCGCAGGGTGCGGATCTGCGCCCATGCATAAGCGAGCGGGAAGTCGTCGCAGACCCCGGCCCCGCCGTGCGCCTGGATAGCGCGGTCGATCACGCGCAGAGCCATATTGGGCGCGACCACTTTAATCATGGCAATTTCGCGGCGCGCGGCTTTGTTGCCGGCCTCATCCATCCGGGCGGCAGCGGACATCACCAGCAGACGCGCCTGTTCAATTTCGATGCGGGAATCGGCGATCCATTGGCGGATGACACCCTGTTCCGCGATGGCTTTGCCGAAAGCCTGGCGGGCGAGTGTCCGGCGGCACATCAACTCCAGCGCCCGTTCCGCCATGCCGATGCAGCGCATGCAGTGATGGATGCGGCCCGGCCCCAGGCGGCCCTGGGCGATTTCGAAACCGCGTCCTTCCCCTAGCAGGATATTCGCGGCGGGCACCCGTACATTCTCGAAGGAAAGTTCGCCATGGCCGTGGGGCGCATCATCGTAGCCGAAGACGTTCAGCATGCGCTTCACCTGCAAACCCGGCGTATCCATGGGCACGAGGATCATCGACTGCCTGAGATGGCGCGGCGCCTGCGCATCCGTGCAGCCCATCACAATGGCGACGCGGCAGCGCGGATCGCCGGCACCGGAGGTCCACCACTTGCGTCCATTAATGACGTAGCTGTCGCCATCAGGCCGGATGGATGCGCGAATATTCGTTGCGTCGGAAGACGCCACGTCCGGTTCAGTCATCGCGAAACAGGAGCGGATGTCTCCGGCCAGCAGCGGATTGAGCCAGGCGCGCTGCTGTTCCTGGTTCCCGTAGCGGGAGAGTACTTCCATATTCCCCGTGTCCGGGGCCGAGCAATTGAAGACTTCCGGAGCGAGGAACGACCGGCCCATCACTTCGCACAGTGGTGCGTAGTCGAGGTTGGGCAATTCCATGAAGAGATTCCAGAGACCGGCGGCCTGCGCCTTCGGCTTCAATTCCTCGATGACGGCCGATGGCTGCCAGCGGTCAGGCTGCTGCTTCTCCGCGGAATAGAGCTTCTCGTTGGGGTAGACGTGTTCGTCCATGAACGCCGTGAGGCGACGTTCAAGGTCGAGGGAACGGTCGGAACGGACGATCGGCATCGCAGGCCAGTTTAACGGAACGTGCGCAGGCGCGCCTCGGTGAGGTGTGGCGCGGCGTTGAACAGGGCCAGATAGAGCTCATCCTGCCGCCAATGCATGACGGTGATGCTGGAGTTCACGGCCGATGCCGCCAGTTTCATGATGTGGGTCGGATTCCGGCTGTCGAACGCCGCCGCGCCCCAGATGGAGATGGGCGTGGCGGAGGTAAAGACCGCCACCCTGGTATCGTGCGGCAGATGGCGGAAGCCTTCCCCCGCGGCGCGGATGCGATCGACAAAGCCGCCCCAGGTTTCACCCGGGCAGGGATAGGCGTCTTCGATCCAGGCACGCATCACGGCAGTGTCGGCGCGAGTCCACTTGCGATGAATAGCTCCATCGCCGGCAAGCACCATTCGAGTCTGCTCCTCAAATTCCGCGCGGAATGCCTCGTCGGCCGCGGCGATTTGCGGCGCGATGCCCTCGTAGACCACATCCAGATCGAATTCGTTCCAGTTCTGATCGTGTTGAACCTCGCCCGGCGGCAGACCCGCTTCGTTCAAAGCTGCCAATACGGCTTCGGCGGTTTCGCGCTGCCTGCGGAGTCCGCCGATGATCACTTTGTCAAAGCGCAGGCGTTCGCCGCTCACCCAGGCGCCAAGGCGCCGGGCCTGCTCGTGGCCCAGTTCAGACAGTCGGTCGTAGTCGTCACGCAGCCCGGCCTGGCCGTGGCGGAACAGATAGATAGTGCTCAAGGATTTACTCTCTTCACGGGGTTAAGGCAGCAAGCGTGCCGCCGTGGCGCCCAACTCTCTTACCATTTCATCAAAGTGAGCGAACCGCGCGTCGGCCGTTTGTCCCTGGCGCCAGCGGAAGTAAATCTGTTGGACGATGACGGCGAGCTTGAAAACGCCGAAGATCTCGTACCAGCCAAGAAGAGAGACGTCGCGACGGGTCCGGCGCGAATAGGCCTGAACGACTGAGTCGCGGTCCCAGAAGCCCGGCTCGGAAGTGATTCTGCTCAAGCGGGGGGCGTGACACCAGTAAGTGAGTGCGACGCCCAGATCAAACAAAGGGTCCCCGATAGTGGCCATCTCCCAGTCGAGCACCGCCGTGACGGTTGGGGCGTCGTCAGCCAATACAAGGTTATCCAGTTTGAAGTCGTTATGAACCAGGGTGACGCCGGAGAGTGGCGGAATGTTCTGCTCCAGCCAAGTCAAGACTTTGCGGATATCCGGCACGGGCTCGAGTTCGGCTTTAACCCAGCGGCCACCCCAGCCAGAAACCTGCCGTTCGAGAAAACCCTTCGGTTTGCCCAGCGCGCCGATGGCGGGTCGCCCGGCGTCGACGGCGTGCAGGGCTGCGAGCGTCTCCACAAAGGCCTGGCTCAAAAGACCACGTTCCGGCAGCGGAGGAGCCATGTCCCGCAGGATGCGTCCCCGCCGGAGTTCCATCAGGAAGAAGTCGCAGCCCAGGACGGCGGAATCCTGGCAGAGACGCAGTGGGCGGGGCGCCAGCGGGAACTGTTCGTGTACTGCCTGGAGCAGATGGTACTCCCGAGCCATGTCGTGTGCTTTAGGAGCCAACGGACCCTTCGGAGGCCGTCGCAAAACCATTTCCTGGGGAAGGTGCGCCACGGCACCATGTCCCTGGATGCGAATCATGTAGGTGAGATTGGAGTGGCCGCCTGGAAACTGGCGGATTTCCACAGGTGCGCCCAGCCAGCGGGCGAGGGATTCCCCGTCCACCTCCTCCCCGATTCGTGCATGGCCCGCATCTTCGCGCATACCCAAAAGAGAGTAGTCGGTGGAGCGATTTCTGTAAAGCAGCCGCGGACCTGAACGGTCCAGCTTGGCTAACAAACTGCAATGATTGAGTATTCCCTGTCGCCCGCCGGCAGTTCATAATAGGGAGATGCCTCCAGGCGCGGTCGAGCGAACCGGATCTTTTCCGCAACGCGGCAGGGCCGGAGCGCGTTCAATGATACTTGAGGCCAGATGTCTTGAGTCCGCCAGGTTTCGACCTGCCGGTTAAGGTGCATGTGGCCGTTTTTGCTGTCTGGACCGGCCGGTGGAGTGCCGGTGACCCGCTCGCTCAGCGCGACCGGCACCAGACTGCTAGTACTTGCCGCTGGGATGGCGTGTGGAAGATCAGGCCGCGCTCAGGCGTGGCGATTGACGGCGGCGCTGGTTAGGCTGCGTCCGCGCGGCAGTGGTAATTTGTGTGTAAGACTTAGTGCATCCACGGAATTTGTGCGGTTCGTAAGGTAAAGTTATGTTAACGGTCGAAGGCGCGCCTACAAGTGTGCGAACCTACGTCCGTTCGACGGCATTGGAATCCGTGCCGGCCCCTGCGTCCTTTAGGACGGGATGGCACGAGATCAGATATTAAGGAGTCTCATGCGCTTCAGGTGTATCGCGCCTACGGCGGCAGTGTGTGCGTTGGTGTTGGTAAGTTCAGCCGTTCAGGCGCAATCGAGCGCGGCGTTGTCCGGGCAGATCGTCGATCCGAGCAAGGCGAACATTGTTGGCGCAAAGGTGACTCTGACGGACTTGCAGCACGGGTCAACGCGGAATACCACCACGAACGATTCGGGCATCTACATTTTCGACCCGGTGGAGCCCGGTGAGTATTCGGTGGTCGTTCAGGCCAAAGGTTTCGCTGAACTGAAACTGAATCGAATTGAGTTGAAGGTTCGGGACCGGCGGTCGCTCAAGCTTGAGATGGCGCTGGAATCCGCTTCCTCTTCGGTGACGGTGGAAGGCGAGACGCTGGGCATTTCGGCCGATGCCTCGGCCGGTGTCGCGGTGGATGAGAACTTTCTCCGCCACCTGCCCGTGAACGGACGAACTGTGAACGACCTGCTCCAGATGGCGCCGGGCATCGTCGTTGGCTTGGGGCAGGCCGGCGAGCTGAATTCGAACGGGCTGCGATCGAACACCAATTACTACATGCTGGATGGAGTCAGCTACACTGGCGGCGCCGGCCTGCTGGGCGGACCGGGTGGGGGTGGCGGCGGCTTTAGGGGACCTGCGCTGGCTATGGGCGCCGGCGGCGCCACCGGGCTGAACAGCCCCACGCTGGATTCCTTGCAGGAAGTGCGCATTCAGACCTCCACGTTTGCGCCCGAGTTTGGCCGCACGCCTGGTGCGCAGATCTCGATGACAAGCCGCAGCGGCACCAATGCGCTGCACGGCTCGGCCTACGAGTACTTCCGGAACAATAAGTTCAACGCCAACGACTGGTTTGCCAACGCGGCGGGTCTGGACCGCGGTGACATGCGCCAGAATCAGTTCGGCGGCACGCTGGGCGGTGCCCTGGTCAAGAACAAGACCTTCCTGTTCGGCTCGGCCGATCTGGCGTTGCGCCAGGTGCCGCAGACTGTGGTGGCCAACGTTCCGTCGCTGCTGGCCCGCAATGCGGCGCCCGCCATTCTGCGTCCTTACCTGCGTGCGTTTCCGCTGGCGAACGGTCCGGACCTGGATAACGGCGCGGCGCGCTTTACCGCGGTGACAACGAATCCCCAGAATCGCAAGTCGTATGCCGCCCGGCTCGATCACACTTTCAGTCCGGGCAACGTGGTCTTCGCCCGCTACAGCTTCACGCCTTCCAATAGCGATCAGCGGGGCTCAGAATTCCAGTCACCCAGCGTGATCAGCTCGCAGGATGCGAAGTCGCATAGCGTGACCGGCGCCTGGGTGAAGTCGTTGAGTGCGCGTACGGTGAACGACCTGCGCATGAACTTCACTTCGAATACGATGTCGGCCTCGGGCACCATGGATACCTTCGGCGGGGCGATCCCGTTGCGCTCGGCCGTTGTCTTCCCCTCGGGTGTGGACGTTTCGAATGGCGCCTTCAACCTGAACGTGCTGGGCCTGTCCAGCTACACGTTTGGCGCGCGCGGCAGTAACGACCAGAAGCAGATCAATGTCGTGGACGGACTGAGCATCACGGCTGGTTCGCATTCCTACAAGGTGGGCTTTGACTACCGGCGCTCGATGGTGACGAACCACAACGTGCCCTACACCGTGAATGCCACCTTCAATGGACTGGGTCCGGATGACGGCTCGCTGCTGTCCGGGACGGCCACCAATGTTTCCGTCAGCTCGAACGTGGCGGCTGTCTACCCGGTGACGTCCAACTACTCCGCCTACATTCAGGACACCTGGCATGTCAGCGCCGCTACCACCATCACGTACGGTCTGCGGTGGGATGTGAATCCGGCCCCGTCCGTGTCGAAGGGGGAGCGGCCCTACGCCATCTCATCCTTCCTCTCCAATCGCGTGACGCAGGGTGAACCGCTTTACGACACCCGCTGGGCGGATCTTTCGCCTCGCCTGGGCTTCGCCCGCCAGATTCGTTCGACCCCTGGCAAGGAGTGGATGCTGCGCGGTGGCTTCGGCGTATTTCGTGACATCGGATATGGCACCAGCCTGAGCGCCTTCAGCGGCGCTCCGTATGCCAATGTGCGCACGCTGACGCTGGCGGCCTTCCCGCTGTTTGCCAGCGACCTGGTGGTCCCCGGATTGCCCGCCACCAAGCCCTTCGGCCGCTTGGGTGCGGCGGACCGCGGCCTGCAGTCGCCCTCGATCTGGCAGTGGAACATGACCTTGGAGCGGTCGTACGGACCGGGTCAGGTCCTGAGCGTGGGCTACGCCGGCACGCGCGGCCGGAAGCTGATGCGCACTGAGAGCCAGCCCTCCTTCTCCGGCGACTTCGATCTTCTGACGCTCGCCACCAACGGGGCCGAATCCTCCTACCATGCCCTGCAGGTGCAGTACCGGCGCCGCTACGTGAAGAACCTGCAGACGCAGGTGAGCTACACGTGGTCCCACTCCATCGATACGGCCTCGAACGATCTGGGACTGGGCGGCTTTGCCACCCTCTATGACAGCGAACGCGGTAACTCAGACTACGACGTCCGTCACAATCTGAACGTAAGCGGGTCCTACCTGCTGCCGTCGCCGAAGGATTCCTTCATGACGGCGGTGCTCAAGAACTGGTACACAGACTTCATGTTCGCCGCTCGGACGGGCACTTCCTTCGACATCGTGGGTGTCAGCGCCGTTTCCAGCGCCGGCGTCGGCGGTCTGGGCCAGGGCCTGTTTGCACAGGTGCGGCCCGATTACAACGGCAACATGGTCTGGCTGGTGGACGATACCGTGCCCGGCGGGCAACGCCTGAATAAAGCGGCCTTCGACAGCCCCACGGGTTATGCCCAGGGCAATCTCGGCCGGAACGCGCTGCGTGGCCTTGGCCTCACGCAGTTGGATCTCTCCATTCGCCGGCGTGTCGATCTTGGAGAACATGGTGCGCTCCACCTTTCCGTGGCGGCCATGAATCTGTTGAACCACCCCAGCTTCGCGAATCCATCGAGGAACGAAGGCGCGAACATGACCAGCGTCAACTTTGGAGTTTCGACCCGGACGCAGGCCGGCGGCGGGTTTGGTTCGTTGTATCAGAGCGGCGGTCCCCGATCGCTCGAGTTTGTCCTGCGGTATCAGTTCTAGGGAATTTGCGTGAGTATGAAGAGCCTCAAATACAACTCTGTTCGCGGGCCTGTGCTGGCATTGAGCATGGCGCTGTGCCTGGCTAACGCGGCGGCTGCAGACGATACCGAGCAGCAGCAGCCGGAGCCGGCCAAGACGGAGCCTGCAAAACCAGCGGCCGGGGCGGAGAAGCCCAAGGCGCCCGTGAAATCCAAGTCCACCCTGCAGGCAGCCGACGGCTCCTATGTGAGACGGTTCTCGGCGGGCGGTTCGATCAGCGTTATCGCCTTCCCGATCGTGCCGTCGAAGACGAATGACGTCACGATCAATACCGGACTCAGTGTGAATTCGAAGACCGACTCGACCAACAGGCGGGTGGGTGGCGGAGTCGACTTTCAGGCGACGCTGACCAACCGGTTCGCCGTGAACGTAGGTGTGATGATGCGGCGTGTGCGCTTCGCAACGACGGACACGACGTACTATGGCGTGGACGACACCGCCACAACAGTGGACGAGCGGACGAAGATGATTGTGGAGCGGGGGACCAGGGCGACGATCCTCGATTACCCGATCCTGTTCCGCTTCTACTCGAAGAGCCATCGGGCGCCGGGCCGCCGCTGGTTCTATGAAGCCGGCGGGGCGTTCCGCCAGGTGACAGGCATTCACACCATCGGCCAGACCACCCAGACCGACGGCACTGTGGATTGCTGCGACGAGCAGCCTTTGAAACCGACGAACCGGATCATCCCCGGATATGTGGTGGGTGCCGGATTACAAATGATCGATGAGTTCGGTATCCGGTTTGTACCGGAAATTCGATACACGCGCTGGGCGCGCCGGACTTTCGATACTCAATCGACACGGATGCAGACGAACCAGGTGGAGTTCGTACTGTCGCTCACATTTTGAGAATGAATGCCATGAGAATCTATCGGAACCTGCTGTTGATGGCAGCGCTGGCGGGCCTTTCGTCCGTCGCGCAAACTCTGCCGAATACGGCATACACGGTCCAGTCGGTGTACGGCGCCGGCTGGAAGGGAGACGGTGGTCCGGCAGTGGATGCACTGCTCGACGGGCCGTCGGGGATGGCGGAAGACTCAGCCGGCAATGTCTATATCTCGGAGCAGAACGCCGGGATCATCCGGCGCGTGAAGCCGGACGGATCCATTGAGCGCTTTGCCGGAACGGGCATCCTGAGCTACGGCGCCGCCGGCCAGCAGGCCCTGGCCACGAATCTGTACAGCCCCACGGTCCTGCTGATCGACAACGATGGCGGACTGATCTTCTACGAAGCGCAATACTGCCGGATCCGCAAAGTCCAGACCGACGGCACCGTCAAGGACATCGCCGGAACAGGCCGTTGTGGAACCAGCCTGCAGGGGATTTCCGGCAGCTACCGCGAGCGCAAGGCCCTGGAAACCGATATCGGCTCGATCGGCGGCATGGTCGTCGACAACCAGGGGCGCCTGGTGTTCAGCGAAGTAGACCGGAATGTCGTGCGCCGCATCGATTCCGACGGCTATATCCGAGTGATTGTCGGCACAGGCGATGCCGGCTCCACTGGCGACTCGCACGAAGCCACTTCGGCCACGCTGAATGGGCCGGCCGGCCTCGCAAAGGATCCCGCCGGCAACATCTATATCGCTGACGGCATCAGTTGCCGCGTACGCCGCCTGGACACGAATGGAGATATCTGGCCTTTCGCCGGCGCGGGCCGCTGCGCGGTGGCTTCCGATACCTACGTCGGCAGTTCCTCGACTCCTTTGGAGCGGGTGACCTCCATTGCCTACGACAGCGTGAACAGGGCGATGTATATCGCGATGCCGCGCGCGTACCGCGTTGTCCGCATGGACTTCGACACGGCGCGCATCGGCCTCTACCTGGGCAATGGTGTGCTTGGGGCAGCTGAGGCTTCCCAACCCCTGAACCTGTCGCTGAATGCACCCAGCACGGTCATCGTTTCGGCACAGCACGGTGTGCTGGTCTCCTCCCAGGACTCTTACCAGGTGTATATGGTTCAGTCCGGTGTGGTTTCGCGCTTTGCCGGCAACTGGGCACGACCCGATCTGGGAACCAACTGCTCATCGGCAAAGTTCATGCGGCCTCGCGGACTCTACCGGGTCCCGGACGGTTCACTTCTGATCTCTGATTCCGGAGCAGGCATGCTGCTTCGCTGCAGCGACCCGGATGCCATCGCGGGTGTCGCCGGCAAGTCATTCCCGGCAGGCTACACGAGGGGCGACGGTGGGGCCGCCACGGATGCGGTTCTCGACCAACCCAATCGAATCCTGCAGGCTCCCGACGGCCGGATCTACTTCAGCGAGGCGACCCGCATCCGTGTCATCGACACGAACGGTACGGTTCGCACCCTGCGGTCCGGTCTCAGCAATCCCACGGGCTTGGCTCTCGATTCACTGGCCCGGTTGGTGTATGCGGAGACGGGCAGCCATCGTGTCGTGCAGTACGATCTCAACTCCAACACCGCCACGGTGATCGCCGGCAACGGTGTGGCTGGCATGTTCGGTGACGGCGGCGTCGCAACGTCCGCACGGCTGAATTCGCCGGGGGACATCGCCTATGATTCCAAGGGCAACCTCCTCATCGCCGACCGCGGCAACCACAGGATTCGCCGCTTGAAAACGGACGGCACCATCGAGACGATCGCCGGTTCCGGCCTTGGTCTGAGCTATGCGGACATCACGGGACTGCAGGCGAGGCGAACCGGCTTTGGTTCGCTGGACGGGATGGTGATCGGGCCCGATGACCGCATCTATCTGTCGGAGTCGGTCCGAGTGGACGTGATCAACAAGGACGGCACAGTCCGGGTGATCACCGGGTTCCTGGGCGAAGATGACAACGGCGTGCCCTCTTATCTGGATGGGCCGCTGAATGGCGCGGACGGTCTGGTGGTCGATTCTTCCGGAAGGCTGCTGTTTGCCGTCAGGCGGGAAGGCCGCATTTTCTCGGCCGTCCCTAAATAGAAACCAGCGCGTTCCTGCATCGGAACAAGGGCAGCTTCCAAGAGGAGGCTGCCCTTTTCCATTTCACCCATTGGCTGCCACGGCCCGCAGAGGCCGCATCAGCGAACGCGCCAGTCGCGGAGAGACGACCACGGCGCGGGCGTTCGCCTGGCGTCCCGCAGCGGCGTCCATCGCCAAGAGCCCCCAAGGGTCGCCGAAGGTGGACTGGTTGCCAGCCACCGCGTCACCCAAGGCATCAATCAGGGCTTTCCGGCGCTTCCTGAATTCATTGTTCTCCTGCAGTCCGGCTGGTGAGACTGTCTTCAGGAAGCTCTCCATCTCCACCAGCGACCTGGCTGCCAGCGCCATGCTCCCGGCCCACCACACGATCAGTGAGTAATCAGACCGTATGACGCCCAGTTGGACGCCCTGGTTCAGAGGTGGGGGCAGGACAAATGGGAAACCCGGTTGACCGGAGGCACGCAGTCTGGCCCACAACTGGTCATCCTCCAATGGAATGTGACGAAAGTCGTCCGGATCGCCCGCCACCAGGGAGAGCATCGCCTCCCGGCCGATCCGCTCATACTCCGCCTGCGGTCTGGGGTTTCCGGAGCCGTCCACAAACAGAGCCCGAAATGCGGCTGGGTCAAACTCAGTTTCCAGTAGCACCGTCGAATTGCCGAACTGGGTAATCCCCTGTAGTGCGTTTCTGCGTTCGTCCGGCGACAAAAGCCCCAGCGCGACCACCGCGTCCAGGTTGTCGGCCATGGTCCTGTTGTTCGTCGTCTGGTGGAACTCGAAGTAGCTCTGCGATGCCGTGAATTCGTGCGACAACGTCAGCCGTGAGGCGTTGTAGGCCGCAGTCACCATCAGGGACTCGAAGACGGCCTTGCGCAGTTTCTGGCCGTCCGCTTCCAGGGGCCGGGAACTGACGCTGATCTTCTCGCTGCTGACCTTGTCGGCGATGACCAGCGCGCCCGAAATGGGTTCGAATGTCACGCTGCCAGATCGGACGAGCTCGCTGATGGAGATCGTATTCACGATTCCAAGCAGGTTGACCCGCAGCGAGACGCCCCGCTTGCGGAGCTCGCTCGTGATGTTTCGGACTGGGGTAACTCCTGGCAGGCTCAGGTCCTGCAGTCCGGTCAGGCCGGAGAAGTCGCCATCCAAGGCATGATGCACAGCGAGGGCGGAGTCGTGGTTGAGCTGGTCCAGTTTGATCTCATACAGAAACGCGGCTTCGTCGGAGCGCAGGGCCGAAAACTGGAATTCGAGGGCGACCGACAGGCTGCGGTTGATCCCGGCCTGAACGGCATCCTGAATGGCTGCGATTTGCGTGTCCGACAGACCCGCGTCAGACAACTGCTGTGCATCGGCGGCCGGGTCGCTGCTGATCTTCTTCATCAGGACCGAGAAGAAGTCCTTGCTGAACGAAGTCGCGGAGACCCCGGCGCTGGCATTGACATCAAACGTGAACTGCGTGCCCGCCCGCTTATAGAGCCCCAACCGAACCGTATTGGCTGCCACCTTCTGCGCACGGATCTGATACTCGCCCGAGACACGGATCCTCGCACCCACATCCAGTGAGGCGCCCGCGTTCAGGCTCAGTGGGCTACCCACCAGCGGCAACTTGGGTGTTGCTAACGGGTTGATGGCCGTCGCCAGGTCGAAGCTGCCGGAGATCTGGAAAGATCCGGTTCCGGTGACGGCTGAGACAGCACCCTCCGGCATGGCGGCCAAGTCCTGAACGTCGCCGGGTATCGAGAAAGTCCTGATCACTTCGGAGAGAGTGTCGCCCATCGTCCGGGCCCCTGGACCAGCGGGGAACAGCCGGCAGGATCGAACGTCGATGGAGGTGCCGGCGTTGAATCCGAAGCTCAGGTCGCTCTCCCCGCCCGCGATGCCCAGCTTGAGGGCTGGCTGGAACGAGAACCAGACGTAAGCCATTCCGTCTGGGACCTCAATCGGCTCACCGAAGTGCTCCTGATCGAATAAGGAAGAAGGAGCCATGGCCGTGACTCCAGCCTGCGCGTGAAAGGCCGTACCGATCGTCCATTCCGTGTTGGCCGCGCCGAACTCCAGGGCATTGGTGAAGTTCAGGCCGAAGTTCAGGACGAAGTTCTTGCCCGGCGTCAGCGGCTTGGGTATCGCCTTCACCAGTTCCGGCGCCGCCAGGAGGATGGCTAGGTCGCCTTTCAGGTACTTGGCGAATGCGGAATCCGCGGTGGGGGCGACGACCAGCAGGTCAGCGCTCAGGTTGTCGAGAATTTTGATGGTAGGCACGGTACGATCCTGTCCAACTGCATGCTCCTCAAGCCCCAAGCGAGAGCGGAACCGAACTCTGCTCGCGTGATCCGGCTGGATTGCATCCCTCGCCCTGGGCTCAAACTCTTCCTAACACCCTAGCCGTTTTTCGAGGCATTGACCAGAAGTTTGTTATTTCCGGGGCCATGCGCAGCGGACCCCGAGGGGGCCTTGAGGATCGCCTTTTATTCCTCCCTGCGGCACGCCGTGCATAATTCCATGCTTTGGGACCGTCGTCTCTTTTTTTGATCGCGCATCCTGCTGATTCATCTATTCGGGCGTAGAAGAGCGTGGACTAAGGATACTTCACAAGTGTAAGAAGCATTACTTAAGCAGAACTGCCGCGGGACGATCGTTGATTGTGAGCGGCTATCCACAGTAGTGGCGCGAATCACCTCCGGCTTGCCAGAGGGCGGCGGTCCTCGCATTGGTTGCTCTTTGTGGTCACACGGAGCGATTGTGCGGCGGCGGGAAGCCTCGGGGGTCCGTGCGGACTGCCGGTGCATTAAATCCGTCCAGGACCAGCAGCCGGTCTGCATTTGTAGATAGCACTTCGAATTTCAAATAAAACAAATGAAGTCACATTAAATGCCGATTGAGTTCTGGCTCAAAATGAGCTTTATCGCTGTATGTATGTAACTGGGTGCCGTCAGGGAAAGCTCGCTCTGCCTGGAGCTGTCCACGCGCCGGAGAATCACGAGAACGTGCCTCCGTGCCGGTGATGCATGGCCGGGGGACACCTCGGTCCCATCGGCCGCGCCTGTGATCAATCTGCTTCTCAAGGCACAGAATCCACGGCAATTAAAGAACTTCAATCTGACAAGGGGGCCTGAGTGCCCTATCTTTCGGACGCGGGCCTGGCTGGCCCGTAGCCAGTGCGAAGCCGTTCTGGGAGCAACGGGTCTTCCCTCAGTCAAAAACCCTAGTTCAACACTAGGAAATTAAGTTGTACTAAGGTTAATCGGGTCGCAGGAAGCACGCCTTTTCCATCATGATGGACTTGGCATAGTTCTAGGACTGTGGTTTAATTCTCATAGCGGGTTGGGGGGTACCACCCCCCGGTACGGTCAACTACAACAAAACTCGCATCCGCAGGTTCTTGGAGGAGGATCATGAGACGGTCAATCATAGGGCTAGTCTTCTCTCTGCTGGTTGGGGTGCCGAGCTTTGCTGTTCCGGTTTACTACCAGTACGATCTTGGCGCGCTTGGCGTTGCGAACGCGGATGCCGGGAATCAGTTTGATTCCAACAATCCGGGTGCCTGGACTGGGATTTGGGGTGGGGACCTCTTCAGCAAGGGCAACGTCAACGTAGCTTTCAATTCCGCATCAAAGACCGGCGACGCAGCGCTGCAGAGCGACGGCCGGCTGAACTCAGTACCTTTTAGTATTGCTTCGACCGGCAACCAGTCCTGGAGTGCGCGGCGGGCTGTGATCGACCAGGGGTTGGCTTCGGATGCGCCGGTTTCGCTCCAACTGAACACGAACGTCAACAATGCAGAAGTAGTATTTCTGATGATGAATACTACGTGGGGCCGCACTTCGCCCTCCGTGGAAATCGTGCTTCAGTTCCAGCATGGCCCGTCGGTGACCTACACACTGACCGGTGGCACCCAGATCCGGGACAGCAACGATTCTCAGGTGAACACCAATCTGCTTCTCTGGCCCAATTCAATCAACACGAACCTGATCCCGAACTCCACGGGTGGCAACACCGCGTCGGTGAACGATGAGGTCCATGACATGACGTACCAGGGCCGGCCGTTCCGCGACTACCGCGACGTTGTGGGTCTGTTCATCGACCCGGCCTATGCAATGGATACCCTCACCGGTGTGTTGATCCGGGATATCGGACAGAATTCGACGGCAGGCTACGATCCCAACGCCAGCCGCGCCTTCGTCTGGGGCGTTACGATTGCAGCCGGCAGCCCGCAAGGGGTACCGGAACCAGCTTCGATGGGCCTATTAGGTGCGGGTTTGGCGATTCTTGCAATTGCCCGCCGCCGCAAGTAATAGCGCACCTCCTGAACCTGTAGAAAAGGGCATCTCCTCCGGGAGATGCCTTTTTGCGTCCGTGCCTACGATCCTGCCTCCAAAAATCGCAGCTTTTTTCGCCGCGATCCTCAGTCATTCTCCAGGCGGCCACGTGTCGAGGGCCGAGGCCTGACCGTCAAGCTGTTCATCTCGGTACTTGTTGAGCTACGGCCAGTTACAGACCATCCGCAGATCGACGGCCCTGGGTTGTGGGAGGCACACCGGGAGCGGAAGCCTTCAGCTCGCAAGGCAAATCTCCGAGGGTTGGCCCCATCGCGGGCCAGAATACGATGGAATTTCTTAAAAACAGTTAATGTCATCTTGGGGGTAAGTCATGAATGGCGTGACCGACTCCTGTTTTTCCAACTGAGATGTATAAATGTTCATAATTCCCGGCCAAATCGGCCCAGCCGCAGGACCTGGCTCGCGGCCACCCAACCGGGCGAGGCGCAAGTGCATCCTGCGGCAGTAACGAGTTGGGCAAGCAAGCAAGGCGCAGGCAGCTACAATGGAAAGACTCTCACGAACATGACCAAGACTCGCGTGCAGTGCCACTCTGCCCTTCTGACCGCGCTGACTGTGGCGGCTTCGATTCTATTCGCCATTCCGGCACCGGCCGAGGTCCGTAAAACGACCGGGGCGGCTGCGCTCGAGAAACAGTTGGAAGGCCTGCGTGTGGTCGGCAGCGTCCTGATGATTGCCGCCCATCCCGATGACGAAAACACCGCTTTGCTAGCCTATTGCGCGCAGGGGCGGAAGTATCGGACCGCCTACCTGTCGTTGACGCGTGGCGAAGGTGGCCAGAATCTCATCGGCAGCGAGCAGGGTGACCTTCTCGGTGTCATTCGTACGCAGGAACTGCTGGCGGCCCGCCGGGTCGACGGCGCCGAGCAGTTCTTCTCCCGCGCCATCGACTTCGGTTTCTCCAAGACCGCCAACGAGACCCTGGAGAAGTGGGGCCGCGAGAAGGTGCTGTCCGACGTGGTCTGGGTCATCCGCCGTTACCGCCCGGACGTCATCTTTCTTCGCTTCTCCGGCACGCCGCGCGACGGCCACGGCCACCACCAGTCGTCCTCCATCCTGGGCAAGGAAGCTTTCAAACTGGCGGCCGACCCTGCCGCATTTCCCGAGCAGTTGAAATACGTCCAGCCTTGGCAAGCCAAGCGCATCATGTGGAACGGGTTCAGCTTCAACCGCCAGCAGGAGCAGGAGATGGACAAGATGCCGGACCGCCTCATGGTGGATACGGGCGAGTTCGATCCTGTCCTCGGCCTGTCTTACGGTGAGCTCGCGGGCATCAGCCGCAGCCAGCACCGTAGCCAGGGCATGGGTTCGCCCGAACGCAAGGGCGCCGCACCAAACTATCTCTTCTTATATGGAGGCGAGCCGGCCAAAAAGGACTTTATGGACGGTGTGGACACATCCTGGAACCGCCTGCCCGGCGGAGCCGCCGTCCAGAAAGCGCTTGACGAAGCTTTGGCAGCGTACTCCATGGAGTCGCCCGAGAAGGTCATCGCCCCTCTGTTGAAGGCCCGCAAACTGATCGCCGCCATCGATCAGCCGGACGCCCGCCGGAAACTTGCTGATCTCGATGAAGCGCTCGCCATGGCTGCCGGCCTCTGGCTGGAAGTCAGCGCCGCGAAGGCCGAAGCGACACCCGGCAGCGCCGTCACGCTGAACCTTACGGCTGTCAGCCGCGGCCGGGCCAAAGTGGAATTGGAAGGGGTCAAGGCTGGAAACGCCGTTTCGTTCCCGGGCGCCGCACTCGCCTACAACCAGCCCTATACCGCCAAGGCCGACTGGCAGGTGCCGGAGACGGCGCCGCTTACCCAGCCTCTCCAGTTACGGGAACCGCGATCCGGCAACCTCTATACGATCTCCGACCAGCGCAAGATCGGGCTGGCGGAGGATGAGCCGGTGCTTACCGCGAAGTTCCGGGTGCGGATTGAAGGGGAGTCGATCGAACTGAGCCGGCCTGTCGAGAATCGCTATGTCGACCGCGTGCGCGGCGAACTGTCTCGCCCCCTCATCATCGTGCCGCCCGTTTCGCTGAAGCTTTCTGAGACCGCTCTACTGTTTGCCGAGCGGAAGGCCCGGCCCGTCACCGTAGAAGTTGTGGCCCGGCGGCCCAACCAGTCGGGCTCGGTATCGCTGCAGGCGCCCTCCGGCTGGCAGGTGGAACCGGCCGAGAACTCGTTCCAACTAGCCGAAGCCGGCCAGATGGTCACCGTCACGTTTCAGGTGACGCCGCCTGCCGCCACGGCCCGGGCGGCAATCCGAGCCAGCGCTCGTATCGGCAACCTGGCCATTGCCAACGGAATGACGCAGTTGACCTATGATCACATTCCGGTCCAGACGATCTTCCCGGCGGCGAAGACCCCCGTCGTGCGCGTGGATGCCAAAGTGAGTGCGAAGCGGATCGGCTACGTTATGGGCGCGGGCGATGAGGTGCCCGCGGCGCTGAAGGAACTCGGCTGCGATGTCACCTTCCTGGAGGCGGGCGACCTCGCTCACGGCGACCTCAGCCGGTTCGATGCCATCGTCACCGGTGTACGCGCCTGGAATGTACGGGAGGACCTCCGCACGAGCCACGACCGGCTGCGGCAGTACATGGAAGCAGGCGGCACCGTTGTGGTGCAGTACAACATCCTCGATGGGGCGTTCTTCAGCACGGAGCAGGGAACCGTGAAGAACATGGGGCCCTTCCCCATCAAGCTGGGCCGTGATCGCACCACTGTGGAAGAGGCGCCCGTGCAGTTCCTCAAGCCCGATGATCGCCTGCTGCAGATCCCGAACACCATCAGCGCGTCCGACTTCGACGGCTGGGTGCAGGAACGCGCCCTCTACTTCCCCTCCGAATGGGATCCCAAGTATACTGCCCTGCTGGAGACCCACGATCCCGGCGAGGCTGTCCAGAAGGGCGGCCTGCTCTACGCCCGGGTCGGCAAAGGCGCGTACGTCTTCACCTGCTACTCCTGGTTCCGGCAACTGCCGGCCGGTGTGCCGGGCGCCTATCGAATCTTCGCGAATCTGGTCAGCGCAGGCCGCTGAGCCGCCTGGGGAGCGTGGAAGCATGAACGACGAACGGCCTCCGTTCTTCAAGACCTGGGGGCGGCTCTACACCGCCGTGATCGTGTTCCTGGTCGCCGTCATCGCGCTGTTTGATCAGTTCACGCGGAGCTTCAACCGGTGAGGCCGCTCGACTGGCTGGTGATGGTTTGCGCGCTGGCGGGTGTCGTCCTCTACGGTCTCTATCGTTCGCGCGGCAGCAACACAACTTCGGGCTACCTGCTGGCCAACAAGACAATGCCCTGGTATGCCATGGCCCTGTCGATCATGGCGACGCAGGCCAGCGCCATCACCTTCATCTCCACCACGGGACAAAGCTATGTAGACGGCATGCGCTTTGTCCAGTTCTACTTCGGGCTGCCGGTGGCCATGATCCTGGTGGCCGCGGTGGCCGTCCCCCGCTTTCTGAATAGCGGCGTGTACACCGCGTATGAATACCTGGAACGCCGCTTCGACTCCAAAACCCGGACGCTCGTCAGCGCCGTATTCCTGGCCCAGCGCGGCCTTGGCGTCGGCGTTGCGCTTTCGGCTCCCTCCGTGGTCCTTACCGCGATTCTCGGCTGGCCCGACCAATGGACCGCGCTTATCGTCGGCATCGTGGTCATCGCCTACACGGTCACCGGCGGCATCACGGCCATTACCTGGGCCGATTTTATCCAGATGCTGATTATGAGCATCGGCCTCATCGTCGCCCTGACGGCGGCCATAGCTCTGCTCCCTTCGGATGTCTCTTTTGGCGATGCAGTGGCAGTAGCCGGCGCCGCCAGCCGGTTGAATCCCGTGGTCTGGAAGTTCGATCCCAGCGACCGCTATAACGTCTGGAGCGGCCTGATCGGCGGCATGTTCCTGATGCTCGCCTACTTCGGCTGCGACCAGAGCCAGGTGCAGCGTTACCTCACCGGCAAGAGCATCTCGCAGAGCCGCCTCAGCCTGCTGTTCAACGCGGTCGTCAAGATTCCGATGCAGTTCTTCATCCTCTTCATCGGAGCCATGGTTTTTGTCTTCTTCACCTTCGAGAAGCCGCCCGTCCTGTTCAATAACGTGGCCTTGACCCGGGCCGTGCAGAAGCCGGAGTTCGCGCAGATCCAGGGCGCCTACGATCGTGCCTTCGACCATCGCAAGGCCGCCGCGCAGGACATCGTCAATGCTCGCCGCTCCAGTGATGCCGAAGCGGAAACGCAGGGCGTCCAGCGTTTCAAGGCGGCACAGAAGGAACTGGACGGCGCGCGCAAGGAGGCCGCCCACCTCGCCGCCGACGGCAACGGGACGGTCATCGACACCAACTACATCTTCCTGACCTTTGTGACGAAGTACCTGCCCGCGGGCCTGGTCGGCCTGCTGCTGGCGGCCATCTTCGGTGCCGCAATGTCGGTGAGTTCCGCGGAGATCAACTCACTCGCCACCGTGTCCGTGATCGACGTCTACAAACGCCACTGGAAGTCGAACGGTGACGACCACCACTATCTGCGGGCCTCGCAATGGGCCACAGCTTTTTGGGGCGTCTACGCGGTGATCACCGCTCAGTTCGCAAAGAACCTTGGCTCGCTGGTCGAGGCGGTGAATCTGCTGGGATCGTTCTTCTACGGCGGACTGCTCGGCGTCTTCGCCCTGGCCTTCTTCTTTCCGCGTGTCAAAGGCACAGCTGCCTTCCTGGGCGTGCTCGGTGGAGAGGTTGCGATCTTCGCCACCTGGAAGTTCACGAGTGTGGCCTTCCTCTGGTACAACGTCGTGGGCTGTGTCGGGGTTGTCAGCCTGGGCTTGCTCTTCTCACTTTTCGTGAAGGAAGACACGAAGGGCCAGGCGTAAGCCCGGCCCCTTCGCGCACAGCTCAAACTAGACTTCGATGGAACTGACCTGGACCCGCGAACGGCGTCCTTCCACCACGACAATCCCCGACTCGGTGACGTGGTACTTCTGCTTGTCGGCCTCGAGATCGTAGCCGATCACCGTGTCCTCCGCCAAGTGGACGTTCTTGTCGAGAATCGCCTTGCGCACCTTGCAGCGGCGGCCGATGTCGCAGTTGTCGAAGACAATGGAGTCTTCCACCGTCGATCCTGTATGAATGCGGACGCCCCTGCCAATGATGGAGTTCCGCACCATGCCGCCGGAGAAGATCGAGCCGGCCGAGACGATGGAGTCCACTGCGCTGCCGCGGCGGCCTTCCTCGTCGAAGGTGAACTTCGGCGGCGGATCATCGTAGCTGGCGGTGCGTAGCGGCCATTGGCGGTTATACAGGTTCAGAGCCGGCGTCACCATGCGCAGATCCATGGTGGCTTCGTAATACGCATCGATGTTGCCGACGTCGCGCCAGTACACCGGAGCTCCGATGGGATCACCGGGAATCCGGTTCGTCTGGAAATCATAGGCGAAGACGTCTCCGCGGCTCACCCACCGCGGCAGGATGTCGCGGCCGAAATCGTGCGACGTCTTCTCCATCTTGCTGTCCTCATAGAGGAACTTCAGCAGAGGACCCGTGGAGAAGATGTAGTTGCCCATCGACGCCAGGACCATGTCCGGATTCCCGGGCATCGTCGGCGCGTCCGGATTCTTCTCGTGGAACGCAATCACGCGCCCGTCGCCCGCGATTTCGATCACGCCGAATTCCGAGGCGAACTCCTTGGGCACGGGGATGGCCGCTACCGTTGCCTGGGCGCGCTTCTGTTCATGGAATTCGATCATTTCACGAATGTTCATGCGGTAAATGTGATCCGCACCGAACACAGCCACGACATGCGGGTCCGATTGCTCGATCAGGTTCACGTTCTGAAAGATCGCATCCGCTGTGCCCCGATACCAGGTCTCACCCGGCGAGCGCATCTGCGCCGGGACAGGGATAATGTACCGGTCCTTCAGGATTCCGGAGAACTCCCATCCGTCCCGCAGGTGCTGCAGCAGCGACTGGCTCTTGAACTGAATCAAGACGTAGATCGAATGTATGCCGGAATTAACCAGGTTCGAGAGGACGAAATCGATGATGCGGTATTGGCCGCCGAAGGGTACGGCGGGCTTCGCTCGCTCCTTGGTGAGCGGGTAAAGGCGGGTCCCTTTACCGCCGGCGAGTACGAAAGACAATACTCGAAGCTGCATGCGGCATCTCTCCTTGTGCGTGCATGATACCACCGGATTGTTTTCGGACGCTGGCAGCTCTGCAACAATCCGGTAGAGGGCGTCAGACGGTGCGTTTACCTGGCTTTGTCCTGGATCGACTGGATGTAGGCGATGAGGTTCCGTACCCGCTGCGCTGTGCGTGTGTCGGTGACGCCGGCCACCGAGAGCGCCGGGCCCCACACCGGCATCTGCTTTCCGCCGTGCGCCGTGATCCCATCGGAGCCGCCCAGCATCTTCTCCAGGCGCGCGGCCGGGAACTCTCCTTTCGCGCGGCGTGTGAGTTGCGTGAGATCCGTGGGCTGCATCCGCATGGCCGCGGCCGCTGGGCCGTCGCCCTTGCCGCTCAGTCCATGGCACGACGCGCAATAGGATTTGAAGAGCCCGTTACCTGATTCGGGCCTCGTATCCGGGCCTGCTACTTTCGCAGCGCGGGGTGGGGTGGCGGTACTACTGCCCGCCATGAGCAGTGTTAAGAATGCAATCGCTTGAATGTGACGGAGCATAAGCCTTCCCCGCCGTCAGAGTAGTACTCCGCCAGTCCGGCGGCAAGGGTCCAGGCTTACCAATGTTCACTTGCCCGATGCGTATGGGTGTGTTATCAATGAAGGCAGATTGATCCGCAATTACTGCCCGTAAATCGGGTGTCAAGCTAGCTTTTGCCAGGAGAACCGCCTTGGAGTCCCCCAATCGACGACTGATTCGTCCGCCTTTAGCAGAACCGAAAGAGAGGGCATCAAGCAGTGCGCGTTCTTCAGCCCTCCAGAAGAAACAAGCTCCGCCCGATACCACCAACGCTGAGAACTTCTACTACGTCAAGCAGATGCAGTCCAAGACCCCTGTGGTCATCGTGCTGCAGGATGGCGAAGAGCTCAACGGCGTGCTCGAATGGTACGACAAGAACTGCCTGAAGCTGACACGCGACGAGGGTCCAAATCTGCTCGTCTATAAGTCCTACATCAAGTACATCTACAAGCAGGAAGGGTAAACCCCTTCCTGCCCGCCCGCTGCTGAACGGTTCATCCCTTCCGTCCTTCCCGCTCCCTCTCTCTTTCCAGGATGCGTGCCCGCAATTCCAGCCGCTGCTTGCGCCGCTCGCCCGCCTGCTCCCAACGATGAATCTCGATTTCTGACTCAGGTATCGCCTGCGGAATCTCTCGCGGCTTGCCCTCCGGGGAAAGGCCCACGAACGTCAGATAGGACGAATTCGTATGGCGGATCTCGCCTGTCGTCAGGTCCTCCACCAGAACCTTTACGCCCACTTCCATCGACGTCCGGAAGACGCGGTTCACGCTCGCCCGCAGCGTCAGCAACTGGCCGATCTGGATCGGAAAAAGAAAGGTCATGTAGTCGACTGAGGCTGTCACCACGGGACCGCGCGCGTGGCGCATGGCGGCGGTGGCGGCCGCCAGGTCTACCAGGTGCATAATGCGCCCGCCCAGCAGGTTCCCCAGCGGATTGGCATAGATCGGTAACGCGAACTCAGACAGTTCGCTGGCGGACTCTCGAACGGGACGGCCTTCCATGAAAGAAAAGGTAGCATGAGAGATATGTCCAGACTCGAAGCCGTAAGCGCCCTGGTGGCCCAGGACCCCAATAACAGCCGGATCCGGTTCATGCTCTGTATGGAATACCTGGGTATGTCCGACTGGCAGCGGGCCGTCAGTGAATTGAAGGAACTCCTGGCGCGCGATGCGGACTATGTGGCCGCTTACTACCAGGCAGGACGGGCCAGCGAAGAACTGGGCGAGGAAGATGCCGCCCGCGCCTTCTATCGCGACGGAATCGACGCCGCGCGCCGCACCGGCGACGCTCATTCGCTCAGCGAACTGCAGGCCGCCCTGGACATTCTAGGCTGAGCCGCTCCGCTGCCGGTATTCGGCCAGGAGAATGCTGTAGACTCGCATATCGACGAAGTCGCCGTGCAGTTTGGCGGAGCGCCGCAGGATCCCTTCAAATTGAAAGCCCAGGCGTTCCGGAACCGCGGCGGAGCGATGGTTGCCCGCCGCGCAGCGGATCTCCACCCGTTCCATCCCCAGGCTGTCGAATGCAACTCGCAGCATGGCCTCACACGCGCGTGAGATCAGTCCCCGTCTTTCCTGCTGTTTCGCCACCCAGTAGCCGATTTGCAGATTCCTGTTCGTCAGGCTGATGTTGTGCATGCCGATGATGCCCGCCAGGTCCGCGGCGCCTGTCCACAACCCATAGGCGACAGTCACGCCCGCCTCCCGCTTGGCCTCCATCTCCTGCAGAAAGCGCAGCGTGTCGGCCGGCGACCGGGATGAATCCACCCAGGGCAGCCAGACGCGCAGGTGCTCGCGGTTCGCATCCACTGCTGAAAAGATCGCCTCCGCCTGCCTCACGTCCAGCGCCAGCAGGATCAGATCCTCACCCAGTGCGATCCTCGTTTCCGGTTTTTTGGGGAAGGTGGGTGCCGCCATCTCCTCAGACTAGCCGAACGCAACATGTGTATGGAGTTTACGGAAGTTTCTGCGAACTTCGGGGGCTCCCATTCGTTTCAACTCTCAGGGAGAAATCCGATGGATGAGCTGCTACGTGGACTTCGGTTGAGCCTGCGGTCCTTGCGCCGCACCCCTGCCTTCTCGGTGATCGCGATCTTGACGCTGGGGTTGGGTATAGGCGGGACCACCGCCATGTTCTCCATCGTGAACGGGGTCCTGCTCAGGCCGCTGTCCTATCGCGACCCCGGGCAATTGGTCGTCATCCGCGAAAGCATCAAGGAACTCTCCAATCTCTATCCGGCGCTGCCCGCCAATGCCCTGCACCTGGAAGCGTGGCGCGAGCGCTGCTCCGCTATACAAAGCGCAGCCATCATGCGCGGGACCACGCTCAATCTCACTGGCAACGGAGAGCCTCTGCAGTTGACTGTCCTGTCCGTCTCTCCCGCCATCCTGCAGGTTCTGGGGGTGCAGCCGGCCTTAGGCCGCGGCTTCCTGCCCGACGAAGAGAACAAGGGCCGCAATCACGTAGTGATCCTCACCGACTCGTTCTGGCGGCGCATCGGCGCGGATCCAAGCCTGGTGGGCCGCACCCTGACGTTGGATGGGCTGCCTCACACCGTAGTGGGTATTCTGCCTGCCTCCTTCCGGTTCCCGACCGCCGCCAAGTGGGGTCCGCTCGAAGGTCTCCCGCCCGGTCTCGACCTGCTGCGGCCCGAGTCGCTTGACCGCGCCAACATCTCGCCCATGGCGGAGTTCAACTACGCCGCCTTCGCACGCCTGAAGGCTGGCGCGTCCCTCCGCCAGGCCACAGACCAGATCAATGCGGTGCAGGCTCAGATCGTCCGTGATTCTGGTGAAAAACTGACGCTCTCGGCCTTCGTCGACCCCTTGCAGGAGATCGTTGTCGGGGAATCCCGGCGCGGTCTGCTCCTGCTGCTGGGTGCTGTCGGGGCCGTCCTGCTCATCGTCTGTGTGAACCTCGCGAACCTCATGCTTGTGCGCGGAGCCGGCCGCGGCCGGGAAGTCGCCATCCGCCTCGCGATGGGCGCCGATCGCGCCGGTCTCGTCCGCATGGCCCTTCGCGAGAGCCTGTTGCTCGCGCTGCCCGGCGGCCTGCTCGGGCTTGGCCTTGCCTGGGGGGCCGTCCGCTTCCTGGTGAACCGCTCCGCCCTGGAACTGCCGCGCATCGATGAGATCACCGTGGATTGGCAGACCGCCTTGTTTGCGATTGCCGTCAGCCTGCTGACGGCGGCTGTCTTCGGCATGCTGCCCGCCTGGCGGCTGGGGTCGGTGGATCCGCAGGACTCTCTGAAGGCAGGCAGCCACACCACTACGGAGAGCCGCGGCAGCGCCCGCGTTCGCAGCTTGCTGGTGGGCACGCAGGCCGCCCTCGGCGCCACCCTGCTGGTCTTCGCCGGTCTGCTCAGCACCAGTCTGCTGCACCTGCTGAATGTGGACAAGGGCTTCCGCACTGAGCGGGTGCTGGCCTCGGAAGTCGTGTTGCCCTCCTCTCGCTATGAGGGTCAGAGCGACCGCGGCGCCTTCTACGACAAGTTGCTGGCGCAGGTTCACGCGCTGCCCGGGGTGGAGTCGGCCGCTCTCGTCAGCCACATGCCCCTGCGAGGCCAGGTCTGGGTCAATCCTCTCTCAGTGGAGGGCGACACTCGCCCCATGCTGCAGAGGCCCATGGCCAATATCCGCTTCATCAGCCCCGATTACTTCCAGACCATGCGCATGGAACTTCAGAACGGACGCACCTTCGCGGAATCGGACCGGGAACGGAAGGTCATTATCCTCTCTGAAGCCGCCGCCCGGCTTCTGTGGCCGGGCCTGAACCCGATCGGCCGTTCGCTGCAGTTCGGCGGCCCGTCCTCGCCGTTCGCGCAAGTGGTGGGGATCGTGAAAGACAACCGCGCGGTGGAACTGGAGCAGGCGCCGGTTCTGATGGCCTACGTGCCGCACTGGCAGCAATCCCGCACCCGCGCTGTCCTGATGATCCGGACCGCATCGGACCCTCTGCAGATGGCCGCAGCCATCCGCCGCGCCGTGCACGAGACGGATGTGGACGTGCCTGTCGCGCAACTGCTCACCATGGACAATGTCGTGGGGCAGGCCGTGGCGCGCCGCCGCTTCCAGGCTGCGCTGGCCCTCGGCTTTGCGCTGTTCGCGCTGCTGCTGGCCGGCCTGGGCGTCTACGGAGTCGTCTCCTATTGGGTAGCCCGCCGCCGCACCGAACTCGGCATTCGCGCCGCACTGGGCGCGCAGAGGAGCGAACTCTTCCGGCTTGTGCTGGGACGGGGCCTGGCTCCGGTTCTGGTTGGGTTGGCGGCTGGTTTGGCAGCCGCGATTCTGGGCGGCCGCATCGTGGAGAGCCTGCTGTTTGAAGTGAAGGCCACCGATCCCTGGGTCTACGTGCTGGTCGCGGCCGCCTTGGGCGGACTCTGTACGCTGGCCTGCGGCATTCCCGCCCTGCGGGCGGCGGGTACACAGGCTGTGCAGGTGTTGCGGGACGAATAAGGGCTCTACTTCAGCCGGCCCTTCAACTCCACCACCAGGACTTCGGCCTCGCGCGCCGCCAGTTTCTTGTCCAGCCGGAAGTGGCCCGGTTGCTGAATCAGGAAATCGCCGTCCTCGAAGGTCGAGTTCTTTTTGTGACCCTTCTCGTCCCGAACTCGCCACTTCTGTTTGCCGAAGAAGATCAGCACAGCCGGGCGGGTCAGACTCAGCTTCAGGCGGGGCTTTTCCACGGCGGCGAACTTGCCGCGCGTCACACGGAAGTCCGCGTTGTCCTGCTCCACGGCGAAGTGGGAATCGGCCAGAGGGGGTCCGGGGACGATGCTTGGATCCGCCTGCAACTTCGACTCGATCCGCATCGACCGGCTGGGCGCGTCGCTCAGCCTTTTCGTACTGTGGGCCATCTCCGGGCCGCCGGCCGAATACCGGACCGTCCGTGCTTCCCGGTGGCTCTCCCGGGTGGTGCCATTCGCGTTCGTCGTGATCGAGTGGATTTCCGTGAACGTAACCTGCATCATCGGGAATCCCGGATGCGTGTGCATCGGAGTGGCCTGCGCCGCGTCCGGTTCAACCCGGATGACTCGCACTGCCTGATTCTCAAAGGCGAGTTTGTATCTCTGGGGTGCCGCTACGAGAGCATCCTGATACTGCGCGCCGGCCGCCGGACACACGACCAGCACGGCTCCAAACAACAAGCCTGCTCGTACGGCCCGGCCGCAATGACCCAATCCGATCCCCATCACTTGTGTCCGCGATTCTACCACGTAGCAGACTTACAACCGGATTCTGAACTACGAGATTGCGCCTCGGCTCATGCTTCCGTAGTAGACTCGCCGAGTATGTTCTCTAAGGTGTTGCGCCGCACACACATGTACCTGGCGCTCTTTCTCACGCCCTGGGTCCTGATGTATACGGTCTCTACTTTCGTCATGAACCATCGCGACTGGTTCATGGAACTGTATGGAGGTCCGCCTAGGCCGGCCGTGCTGGAGCGGACAATGACCTACGACGGATCCTTCCCTGAGGGTGCAACAGCGCGGCAGATGGCCCGGCAGATTCTGCAGAGCCTGAACCTGGAAGGCGCCTACTCGGCAAACCGCCGCATGAAGGATGACGCCCTGATCATTCAACGCCAGGACCCCATTACTCCGCGCCGGCTCGTCTTTGAACCAGCGAGCCGCAAGCTCACGATCGAGAAGGTGCCCTGGGAGTCGCGCGCTTTTCTCGAGCGCATGCACCGCCGCCGCGGTTATCAACACGACTATCTCGCCGACGATGCCTGGGCGGTTTCGGTCGACCTCTTCATTCTCGTCATGGTGTTCTGGGTGCTATCGGGCCTGTGGATGTGGTGGGAGATGAAACTCACCCGCCGGCTGGGCACCGTTTTTGCACTCGGCGGTATCGCTCTGTTCGGCCTTTTCCTGGTGACGATATGAAGTTCAGCCACCTGAACCGCCGCACCCATCTCTACCTCGCCATGGCACTACTGCCTTGGTTCCTGATGTATGGAGTCAGTTCGCTGTTTTTCAGCCATGGGCAGTTCTTCGAAGATCGCGACAAGGCGTCAGGTCTGCCGCTCTGGAGCCTGCGTTTTGAACGAACCTATGCCATACAGGTGCCGGAGTCGGGTGACCTGCGCGCTGTCGGAGCCCGCATTATGAAGGACAACGGACTCGCCGGTTCGTTCGGCGTCTACCGGCAGACCCCTGACCAGTTGAATGTCTACATCTATACGTCACTGCGCTCCACTCAGGTGAAGTACTACGTCCGCGAACAACGACTGGTGGCCGAGGACCGCCGTTTCCGCTTCGACCACTTCCTCACGGGGCTCCACGCGCGAGGCGGCTTCGAACAGGAGGGGTTCCTGAATAAACTCTGGGGCGTCGTGGTGGACGTGGTCTGCCTCGGGTTCCTGCTGTGGATCGCGACGGGACTCTATATGTGGTGGAAGCTGACGCCGGCCCGGATGTGGGGCTGGGTGGCGCTGCTGGGCGGGTTCGTATCGTTCGGTGTGTTCCTTTGGAGGCTGTAACGGCCGGCGACCCCGCTCAGGGTCCGGGTGGCCCTGCAATGTTGAACGCAACGGGTACTGTGGTGAGAAGAATTGCCGGCCGGCCCGCCACCACGATCGGGGCAAGTTCCCACTGAGCGACTGTCTCCGCCACTCCGACCGACAGGTCCCTGGGGCCGCCAAGCAGAATCACCTTCAGCACCTTGCCATCCGTCCCGATGGCGACGTCCAACGCCACAGTACCCTGCACCATGTTCCTTCTTGCCAGGGCAGGGTAGACAGGTGGGGTGGACTTCTTCACCGCGCCCTTGAGCTTCCCCCAGTCCACCCGGATCACCCGCGGCGCGCGTTCACCCCTGGCAGGCAGTTTTGTCGGTACAACGGCCCAATCAATCGTGTTCGGATCCAAACCGCGTGCCCTCTCGAGAAGCTCGCCCGCCAGTTTCGAGTAGTCCCAATTGAGCTTGCCGTCTGAGTAGAGCAGTGCTCCATCGGTCGCCAGTCCAAAACCGGCGCCACCAAGGAATGCAGGGTCCTGGCTGGCGGATAACTCGCCCGTGATGCGGCGCCCGTACTCGGAGTCTCGCTGCTGCTCATCCAAGGCGGACGGATCACCAGAGATGGGATCGCGCGCCACCACACCCAGCAGGTAGTTCGCGTACACCGACCCGGCCGCGCGGTTCTGCTTGACTTCGCGAAACAAACCGGCTGAGGTTTCCGGATCGCCCAACTGGAGAAAAATCGCGGCGTATTGCTTGATCTTCTGCTCCTTGGGGTGCGCCTGGATCTGCCGCAGCCACGCGGCTTTTGCGCGGGCAAAAGCGGCCGCATCGGAGAGCGAATCGCCTTTGATGCTGATGTGCCACGCCGGCGGTCCGAATTCGAACTCGTCGTTCCTGGGCTCCTTCTCAATCAGCCAGAGGATGTGCTCCGCACGCCGCTGCCGGACGGTTTCCGGCGCAATTCCCGCGGGCCGGCTCGCGTAATAACCCATCAATTCCAGCCGCGCATCCACGTCGTTGGGCTGCCTTTCCAATCCTTTTTCAATTGCCTCGGCTTCCGCGGGCTTCAGAGCCATACCTGCTTTTATCAGTTGAGGCGCCGTTAAGTTTGAGGCGGCCCATGTGGCATCGCATACAGCCAGAGAGACAGATACCACCAGGCAAAGCGGCAATCGGCGGATGCGCATCACAAGAGATTAGCAGACCGGTCGGCCCCTCTACGGCGAGTTCCAGGTGATACTTGCTTCTCCTCTCGGAACAATTCGCGCATTAAATTGGGTGCATCCTCGCCGCATCCCACCCAATACTGCCCGCCCCGGGAGGACGCCCAGGCATCTCAACGACAGGTCCTGCGCCATGTGGGCCCTCCGGCGCAAGCCGCCCCGATTCACCCTTGCGGCCACCCTGACGCTCGCCCTGGGCAACGGGCAAGTACTGCCATATTGAGCTTCATCAATACGGTCTACCTGTGTCCTCTCCCCCATCCGCAGCCCGATCGCCTCATCACGATCTCCGAGACCGCGCCCCTGACCCTTTTCGCCATCCTCGGCCTCACCTTCGCATCTAGCGGAATCTTCGGCGTCATGTCTTACCGGTTGGCCCAGCGCACCCGCAAGTTCGGGGTCCGCCTCGCCGTGGGGGCCAGCGGCCATGGCCTGGTAACGATGATTCCGGGTGAAGCCCTAGGGACGGCCGCACTTGGGCTTGCCGCCGGTTGGGCCGCGGCCTACGTCCGGACGCGCCACCTGTCGTCCCTGCTGTGCGACGTCAAACCGGACGACCCTCTCACCCTGATTGCCGTATCCGCCGTGCCCCTGACTGCGGTGGTGGCCGCTGGATACTGGCCGGCCCGCCGCGCAGTTGGGGTGACCCGGTGGTCGCGCTGCGCACCGAATAATGGACCGCCGCTGGCTAGGCCTAGCCTTTTGAAGTATTTAGGGTGGTCATAACCCCAATTCGAATTGGAAAAAGAAAAGATCCTGGACGGGCGCTCGGCCCACTCAGGATCTTTTCTGTGACTGTGCGCCTGGGCGCGGTTTAGAACGGTACGTCGTCGTCCGAGATGCCGCCAAAATCAGGTTCATTGGCAGGCGCGGACGCTGGAGCGCTTCTCGGTCTCGGCTGCGAAACCGGGCCGCGTTGAGGAGGAGCGTCGCTCCAGGAATCGCCTCCACTGGGCCCTTCTCCCCGGCCGCCCAGCAGGAAGATCTCTTCCGCCACGACTTCCGTGGAGTACTTTTTGACCCCGTCCTTATCTTCGTAGCTCCGCGTCTGCAGGCGGCCTTCCACGTAGATCTGTTTGCCCTTGGTCAGATACTGGGCCAAGTTCTCCTGGCGCCACGCCACTACGTTGTGCCAGTCGGTCTCGTCTTTCCATTCACCGGTCTGATTGTCCTTCACCCGGCGGTTCGTGGCCAGGGTGAATCGCGACATCGACACTCCACTCGTCGTGAAGCGGGTCTCCGCGTCCTTGCCCAGGTGACCAATCAGGATCACCTTATTTACACTGCGGCTAGCCATACTCACGCAGAGTACCACAACGAATCCGGCCGATTCGGCGCGGCGAAGAGAATTGATCGGTTGAACTCTGCAGCCAAACGCGTCATCATGCGATCTATATCTTATAGACTGTGAGACCAACCGCCCGGGCGTGCCGGTGGTCTTTCGGGCTTAGAATCTTATTGGGAACGGCGGGGCCATGCGCATCGGGCATAGTGGCTGTCGAACAAGACTCGCCCTTGGGGCGATAGGAGTCTTTCTGTGGTTGCCTTCGGGTCTGCGTGCGCAGACAGTGATGAAAGGCGCTAACGGCGGACCCAGCCTGGTGGGCAGCGACATGGCCGTCCTGGAGGCCCGCGAACCCCGCAAAGACCTTCCCTGCGTCGTCACCCCCGCGAAGCCGGTCCTCGGTTTCGACCTTAAGTTCCATTCAGGATTCGATATCTCCGTCCCCCTCAAGGAACTCTCCGGCTCGGAAAACCTGTTAACCATCCTGTTTCGCGTCACGTCCAATGAGAAGAAGGAAGAACCCGTGTACTTCTCACAGAAGATCCGGGTGCCGTCCGTGGACCCGGACGCAAAAGGGGACGCTTACTTGCAGGGAACCTTCGACATCGGAGAAGGCAAATACCAGGTCGACTGGCTGATGCGCGACCGCTCAGAGCGCGTGTGTGCCAGTTTCTGGGAATCGGAAGCTTCTCTGCCCGTCAAGGACAAAGCTCTTGCCATGAGCCTGGCGGCCAATGAGATAGCCGCCAGCGACAAAGAGGAGTTCCTTGACGAACCGCCGGTCGACCGCTCCAGCGCCGAGTCTCTCGTCTCGGTCAAAGTGCTGGTCAACTTCGCTCCCCAGAACTCCGCCGCGTCCACCCTTCAGCCGGCCGATACCACCGCTCTGGTATCGATTCTGCGCAGCATCCAGCGCGATCCTCATATCGCGAAGTTTTCGATCGTCGCCTTCAACCTACAGGAACAAAGAGTGCTGTACCGTCAGGACTCGACCGATCACATCGACTTCCCTGCCATTGGCGAGGCGCTGAAAGGTCTGCAACTGGGCCGGGTGAACCTGGCCAAACTGCAGCAAAAAAACAGCGAAACCGAGTTCCTGGGTGATCTGATCCGGAATGAGTTCAGGAATGAGGGGTCGTCGCCCGACGCCCTGATTTTTGCTGGCCCCAAAGTGATGCTGGCCGAAAACGTCCCCGCCGACACCTTGAAAGTTGTAGATCCGGCTTACCCCGTGTTCTATATGAACTACAACCTGTATCCGCACCTGACGCCCTGGCGCGACAGCATCGGTCAGGCTATCCGATATTTCAAGGGTACGGAGTTCACCATCAGCCGGCCGCGCGACCTCTGGTTCGCGGTCACGGAAATGGTGGGGAAGATAGTAAAATTCAAGACAGGGAAGAGTGCTAATACCGCGTCGTCGTCCAGGGGTCTCAATGAGGCAGCATTACATTAATTCGTGGAAACGGGCTTGGCCCGTTGTCCTGGCCGCGTTGGCATTGCAGTCGGCCTTTGCCCTGCAGTTGCCTCCTAAGGCCATGGAGCCCAAGAAGTTGGCTCCGTACGTTACTTCGCCCCAGCCCATCGTTGAGAAGATGCTGGAGATTGCCAGACTGAAGAATGGCGAAACCCTCTTCGATCTCGGCTGCGGCGATGGCCGCATTCTGTTCTCCGCCGCCCGTACCTTCGGAGCGAAGGCCGTCGGCGTCGAACTTTCGCCGACACTCGTGAAAAGGGTCCAGCAGTCGGCTGATTCGCAGGGCCTGAAGGATCAGGTCAGGGTCATCGAGGGCGACATGATGAGTGTCGATGTGGCCTCCGCCAACGTCGTTTCTCTCTACCTCATGACCGATGCCAACGAGCAGTTGCGCCCCAAATTGGAAAAGGAACTGAAGCCCGGTTCCCGCGTCGTCTCGCTGGAGTTCAAGATCAAGGGCTGGAAGCCCTCCAAAGTGGAAAAGGTGGAGGTGCACCGCCACCCCTACACGATCTATCTCTACGAGCTTCCACAGAAGTGACCGCTGCTCGCGCTATCCTCCATTCATGAGCTTTCGTTCCGCGCTGCCCCTCCTCCTGCTTGGAGGATTCGCCGGCAGCGCCCTCAGCGGCCAGCCCGTTCTGAAGCCCGGCCGCAAGTACACCACCGTTGAGCGCCTTGCTCCGGAACACCTCGCAGCCGTCCACGCCGCCCGCCTCCAGTTCGCTGCCGCCCGCAAACCCGCCCAGCCCGTCGGCGTCTATCAGGATTTCCCCGCCGTCCTTCACATCCATGCCGAGGACGCGCCTCACACCCTCGGCAAACGGGCCGAGGTCCTGGCCGCCGCCAAGCAGACCGGCATCCGCGTGGTGATGTTCAGCGACCACAATGGCCCCAAGCCTGACACCTGGCGCGGCCTGCGCGAGGGAGTCCTCTTTCTGGCCGGAGCAGAAAACGGCGATAAACACGAACTCATCTATCCCACCCCCGCTCCCGGAGTCCGCTTCCACTCCCATCCCGAGAGCCAACTCGACGCCTCGCCCGACGGTTGGGACGGTATGGAAATCTACAACCGCCATGCCGACGCCGAAGACGACACCGACTTCCTCGCCTACCTGAAGTCCGCTCTCAGCGTGCCAGCCAAGGTTCAGGAACTGGGCATGCTCTTCCGCCAGTATCCCGACGAGGCCTTTGGTGCGGGCTGCGACTATTGGCCTGAAATCTTCGCCCGCTGGGACAGGATCAGCGCCACCCGGCCTTTCACCGGCATCGCCGCCAACGACGCTCACCAGAACCAGGTCTTCGCGGGCGGAAAACTTGTTCTCGATCCTTACGCCGTCGCCTTCCGGAATACAGTGACGCATATCCTGGCCCGTGAACTGTCGGAAGCGGCCATCATTGATTCCCTACGCGCCGGCCGTGCCTATGTCTCGCATGACTGGCTGTGCGATCCGGCCGGCTTCTCTTTCGTGGCTACCAACAATCTCGGCGTCTTCGAAATCGGGGATACCGTGCCGCTCGCAAGCACCACCCGCCTCGTGGCCCGATCGCCGATTCCCGCCAAATGGAAGATCTTCCAGGACGGCAAGCTAGTCTTCGAACAGTTCGGCGTCCAGGCGATGTTCACCGTGCCCGGCCGCGGCTCCTACCGGGCCGAGGCCTGGCTCGATGTGGACGGCGAAGTCCGCCCGTGGATCTACACCAACGCCATCCGCGCGGATACGCCAGACTCAACAAAGATCGGACTGCCCGGCATGACGCTCGACCCCGGTGTCACCGTTGAGAAAGACATCCAGTACGCCGACGGAGCGCCCGAGGATGCGGCCAAACTCAAGCTCGATATTTACAAAAAGAGTGACCTGCCGGCCAATGCCCCGGTCCTCTTCTTCGTCCATGGCGGCGCCTGGAAATCAGGTGATCGCAAACAGTACCCCTTCTTCGGGAATCTGTTCGCCAAAGCCGGCTATGTTGTGGTCATTCCCAGCTACCGCCTTTCGCCCAAGTTCAAGCATCCTGCCCATATCGAGGATGTCGCCGCCGCCTTCGCCTGGACCGTCAAAAACGTCGCTGCTCACGGAGGCGACCCCTCGAAGATCCTCGCGGCCGGCCACTCCGCCGGCGGCCACCTGGTAGCTTTGCTGGCGACCAATCCCAAATGGCTGGCCGCCCACAATCTCGACGCGAAGAGCATCCGCGGCGTGCTCGCGCTGAGCGGCGTATATGACGTCACCGGACTGAGTGGCGCCGCCTCTTCGAACGCCTTCGTTGGCGACGCCGACCTGCTGAAGGGCGCTTCCCCGGTCAAACAGATCCAGCCTGGCCTCCCGCCCTTCCTGGTCACCTACTGCCAGTGGGACTATGCCACGCTGCCCCAGCAGGCCATCGATTTCCATAACGCTCTCAAAGCGGCCGGACTCCGGTCGCAGTTGGTCTACATCCCAGGCGAAAGCCACATTACCGAAATGACAAACATCACCAAACCCACGGACGCTTTGGCGCAAACCATGAAGGAGTTCATGGGAGGTCTGCAATGAGCGCCACGGCCGAGTTTGACGTAGTCGGCGTCGGCCTCAATGCCACCGACACCATGCTCGTCATCCCGCACTTCCCTTCCTACGGCGGCAAAGTTCCCTTCCTGACAGAGGTGCTCAGCCCTGGCGGCCAGGTGGCCAGCGCCATGGTCTGCTGCGCCGCACTGGGCCTGCGCACCAAATACATCGGTACCATCGGCGACGATCAGCGCGGCGATATCCAGTGGCAGAGCCTCCAGGGCTCCGGTGTGAACCTGGACCACGTCCAGCGCCGCACCAACTGCCCTAACCAGTCCGCCTATATCCTGATTGATCAAACCACCGGCGAGCGCACCGTCTTCTGGAGCCGCTCCGACTGCCTCAAGATCGATCCCGAGGAGATCAAGCCGGAGCAGATCACGTGCGCCCGCCTGCTCCACATTGATGGTCACGACACGCCCGCTGTCGCCCATGCCGCCCGCATCGCGCGCCAGCACGGCATTCCCGTCACCGTCGATGTCGACACCATCTATAAGGGCTTCGAACACGTCCTGCCCAACGTCGACTACCTCATCACCTCCAGCGAGTTTCCTGAGCGCTGGACCGGTGAGGCCGACCCGCTGAAAGCCCTCACGCTTCTGCAGGACACCTACGGCATGAAAGTGGCCGCCATGACGCTCGGCGCCCACGGCGCCCTGGCCCGCGTCGGCGGCCGCTTCGTCTACTCGCCGGCCTTCGTCGTGAACTGCCTGGACACTACCGGCGCCGGAGACGTCTTCCACGGAGCCTTCTGCTACTCTGTGGTGAAAGGCTTCGAAATTGGCGAAGCGCTGGAATTTGCCAATGCAATGGCTGCTTTGAACTGTACCGCCATGGGGGCTCGCGGCGGCATCTCGCCGGAATCCGAGGCCCGCGCACTGATCGCGCGCGGCGAGCGGCGCGCTAAGTCGGAGTTCAAGACCTACCGGACCTGAGCGGATGATCCCGATTCACGATTCGCAGCGCAGTTTCTCGAAGCCGGTGATGACCACCCTCATCATCGGCTTGAACGCGCTCGCGTTTCTGTTCGAGCTCTCCTTTGACCCTTTCACCCGCAACGACCTCATCGCCGTCTTCGGCTTCGTGCCCGAGCACTTCCACTGGCTCACCCTGTTCACCTCCATGTTTCTCCATGGCGGCTGGATGCACCTGCTGGGCAACATGCTCTTCCTGTGGGTCTTCGGCGACAACATCGAGGACATCCTCGGCCGCGGCAACTTCCTGGTCTTCTATCTTCTCTGCGGCGTCGCCGCCGCCATGGGTCAATACCTGATCAACCCCGACTCCCGCGTGCCCATGATCGGCGCTAGCGGGGCGATCGCCGGGGTCATGGGCGCCTACATGATGAAGTTCCCCCACGCCCGCATCACCATGGTGGGCTGGTTCATCATCATCTTCTCCTTCGATTTGCCTGCCTACGCCGTGCTGCTCTACTGGTTCGCCCTCCAGTTCTTCAGCGGCTTCGGCTCTATCTCCGACGTTCAGTCGCACGGCGGCGGCACTGCCTTCTTTGCGCACGTCGGAGGCTTCATCGCCGGCATGGCCCTCATCCACGTTTTCAAAACACGCGACCTCTACCGCCAGCGTCGCGACCTGCTCTGGTAAATGTTTTATCCACCTCTCCTCGATCTTGACGACGCGCCCGCGCTTGACGTGCTCGCCCTCGCCGCCCACCCTGACGACATCGAACAAACCTGCGGCGGCGCCCTGCTGAAAATGGCGGAGATGGGCTATGTCACCGGCGCCCTGGACCTCACCGCCGGTGACATGGGCACCCGCGGCACCCCGGAACTCCGCATGGAAGAGGCCCGCAAGGCCGCCTCCATTCTGCGCCTCAGCTTCCGGGAAAACCTCCAGATGCCGGACGCCCGCCTGGAAAACAGCATCCCCCTGCGCATGACCCTCATGGGTGTCATCCGCCGCCTCAAACCCAAGGTGCTGATCCTGCCCTATTGGGAAGCCCGACACCCCGATCACTACGTCGCTTCCATCCTCGGCTTCGAAGCCGCCTTCCTCTCCGGCATCCGCAAGATGGACGACCTCGCCGAACCGCATCGCCCGTTCAAAGTGGTCTACGCCTCCAGTTACGCCACCGTGGCCCCGTCCTTCGTCATGGACATCACGCCTTACTTCGAACGCCGCATGGAGTCGCTCTTTGCCTACGATTCGCAGTACGGCGAGACGGCCCAGGGTGCCTCCCTCTTTCCGAAAAAGGCCGAGATCCACGACCGCCTGCGCTCCATCGCACGCTACTATGGCAACCTCATCGGCGCGAAATACGGCGAGCCCTACGTTGTCAAAGAAACCATGAGAGTGGATGACCTGGTCACGATGGGCGTACGATCGTTCTGAACACATTCAGGAGCGCGTGCCCATGCCATCCCGGCGAGATTTTCTGTCGGAGGCCCTAGCTGCCCAGCTGCCCCTCCGCAAAGCTGCTGACGCCGTTATCCAGATCAAAGGCGAAAAGTTCTCTTTCAATGATCAGCCCACCTATGCCGGCTGCACCTGGAAGGGACACTCCCTCGAAGGACTGCTGCTGAACTCACGCATGGTCCAGGGTATCTTCGACGACGAGAATCCCCAGACCGTGGCCCGCTGGGCTTACCCCGATACCGGGAAATGGGACCCGGACCGCAATACCCGCGAGTTTGTCGAAAACATCTCCGCCTGGCGCAAACACGGTCTGCGCGGCTTCACCATCAATCTCCAGGGCGGCAGCCCGCAGGGCTACTCGAAAGAACAGCCGTGGCGCAATAGTGCCATTGCCGCCGACGGTTCCCTCAAGCCGGCCTACATGCGGCGGCTGCAACTCATCCTCGAGAAGGCCAGGCTCTGGCATATGAGCGTGATCCTCGGCATCTTCTACTTCGGCCAGGATGAGTATCTGGCGAACGACGACGCCGTCCGCAAAGCTGTCCGCGAAACGCTGCTGTTCCTCCAGCGCGGGAACCACTGGCACGTCATGGTTGAGATCGCCAACGAATGCGATGGCAAAGGCTACCAGCAGCCGCTCATCCAGGCTCCGCGCATCCACGAATTGATCGCCTTGGCCAAGTCCATCAACTCGGGAGGCCGGCGCAACTACGTTAGCGCCAGCTTCAACGGCGGCACGATCCCCCACGCGAACGTCGTGAAGGAGTCTGACTTCCTGCTGCTGCACGGCAATGGCGTCAGCGATCCCAGGCGCATCACTCAGATGATCGACAGGACTCGCCAGGTCAACGGCTACCGGCCCATGCCCATCCTCTTCAACGAGGACGATCACTTCGACTTCGACAAGCCCGAGAACAATTTCGCGGCTGCTGTCGCCGCCGGAGCCTCCTGGGGCTACTTCGACCCCGGGGAAAGCAACTACAAGGACGGCTACCAGTGCCCGCCCGTGAACTGGGGCATTAACACCGATCGCAAGAAGGCGTTCTTTCAATTAGTGGCGGAAATGACCGGCTCGCGAGTCTGATCTCGTACCCTCCTGCCGCCTTGCCGCATCATAAGAGGGAATGCCCCAAGGAACCATCGTCCGTGCCGCGGCCGGCCAGGCTCAGTTTTCCTCCGACAAAATGGGCAAGGTCTCACTGGCCGCGGCGGATCATCTGTATGCCGGGCTGAATTGCCTGCTGCCCGGCCAGCAGCACCACGCCCACACCCATGCCGACCAGGACAAGATGTACGTCGTCCTCGACGGCGCCGGCGAAGTGCAGCTCGGCGAAGAGCTCTCCGCCGTCTCCGCGGGAGACCTCATCCTCGCGCCGGCCGGAGTCCTCCACGGCATCCACAACACCGGCGTCGACCCGCTTGTCGTGCTCGTCGTCTTCAGCCCTCCGCCGGTTCGCAAATGACCCGTCTTGTCCTCTTCCTTGGGCTGTCCACCGTCGCGGCTGCCTTCGGCCAGGACAGCGATGTTCAATCGCCCGCCGCCAAAACGCTGGCCGCCGAGTTGTCGCGCATTGAACGGGAGTCCGGAGGCCAACTCGGCCTCGCCGCCACGTACCCTGAAAAGAACCTCCGCATCGGCTGGCGTGCTACTGACCGTTTTCCGCTCGCTGAGCTTGCCCACCTGCCGGTTGCCATCCGTGCCATGGCCCTGATGGAAGCCGGGGTGCTTCCGTTCCGCAAGTGGGTACGCGTGGAGCCCGACAGCTATGTCTCCGGCCGCAGTCCCATCCGCGACCGCTATCCGGAAGGCGCCGTCCTCACCATCGGCCAACTGCTGCGGTATGCCATCGCAGAGAACGACGCCACTGCCGGGGACGTGCTCCTCACGCTGTCAGGCGGCCCTCAGCCGCTCACCTCCACCATGCAGCGCCTCGTCAAGGATGGCCTCCGTGTCGATCGCACGGCCAAGGAACAGCGCGCCGACCTGGAGAAAAACGGCGCCCAGGCGGGTCCTGACGACCCCCGCGACTCCACCACGCCGGAGGCCTATACGGCCCTGCTCACGATGGTCCATCGCCGCGTGCTGTTGAAGCCCAAGCCCTCGGAACTCCTGCTGTCATGGCTCGCAGAAGCCAGCCAGAGTCCGCACCGTCTGAAAGCCCTGCTGCCCCCGGACGTCCGGGTCTGGCACCTCCCCGGCACCTGCGGCTCGAAAGACAAGCTGAATTTCTGTACCAGCGTCGCCGGAGGCATCATCCTGCCCGCGGACCAGGGCCACATCTTGCTGAGCGTCTTCCTGAAACTCTCCCCGCACGACGAGGCGGCACGCGAAAAGACGCTGGCGGAGACAACCCTGGCCGTCTATCGTTTCTTCACTACACCGCAGTAAGGTGCATTGCCCCGGATGGCAAGTCCGCCCTCTCCGCTTTGCCGATATCACGAACCTCGCGAAACCGGGTGCTGACCGGTTCCACCTTCCCCTCGACTGTGCCGGCTATTTGAACAACCCGCCCACCAGCTCGCCCAGGCCTCAACCATAGGCTTCAGGCACTCGGGAACCTGCTGTTCAGTCCATCGCAATCTGGCGCGTCCGGGCTGCAATCCTAAACCGCATTCTCAACAGGAATCGCCACTTGGGCTGTGCGAGCAGATGGCTTTCAGGCCTTCCCGTCTGGCGGCTGCCAGAGCTCGATCTTGTTGCCATCCGAATCGTAGATCCAGGCGAAACGGCCGTAGGGCTCATTCATCTGGTTCTCGTCGATCCTGACGCCCTCTTGCTTTAAGCGTTCCAGTAGAGCATCCATATCGTCCACGATGTAATTGATCATGAACGATGCCGGACCGGGTTCGAAGTATTTGCTGGACTCCGGAAAAACACTCCACACCGTGACGTGTTCCTTCTGCGGATCGTCGTGTTCACGCCAAGGGAGCATTGCGCCGTGGCCTCCGTCAGCGATGCCGAGATGCTTCGCATACCATTCGCGCATCTGGTCCCGATTGGCGGATTTGAAAAAGATTCCGCCGATTCCAACCACACGCCCGCGCTGCTCAGTCTTTGCGGACTCCATCGGGTTTTCCGGTTGCGGTGATTCCACTTTGTGCCTTCCTCATGAGTACATCGGGATCAGCAACAGCCAGCCCTGGCGCAATCGTGCCCCGGACCATTGTCGCCTGTGTGGATTATACCGGGGATCCGGCTCGAATCTCTCGAACCTGCCTGCCTCACGGGCCCGCAGTTCCTCGCACAGTATGGCCAGAAAGCTGGCTGCGTGGCGTTCCTATCGCCCGGTGCCACACTGGTCCATATGACCACGAGACGCGGTACCCGCCACAAACGTGGCTTCCTGCGGCAACACGGACTCAGCATCACGGCAATTGCCATTCTCCTCCTGTGGATCGCGTTGTATGGCGCCTCCGACCCAAAAACGCATAGCGGCTCCTACTTCGGCAATGCCGTCGCCGACTGGCTGGGCGTCGTGGTCACCGTGATCGCCACAAAGTACTTCTATGAGATCGGTTCGGCCGAAAGCAAACAGCCGCCCCGGCGTTCCCGGAACCGTGTCCTGGAGACGATTCGAGACCACTCGTTGACAATCTTTCTGTGCCTGACCGGCGCGGGATGGACTCTGCTTTACCTGAGAACAGACCCGGAAGCGAAGTGGGGTCAGGTCGTTGGCAACATCGTGTCGGAGTGGACACAACTGTTGGGGTTGGTTCTTCTTACAAAACGGTTGATCGAGGAGAAGTCCAAGGAGAGCAAGGAGTAAGCGCCTGTCCCGCGCTGTCTGGCGGACCCGGAACCGCCCGGAGATCGAGGGTCTCGATTGGCTCCGCCCCCTGATCCGGGCGCCTGGCGGCACCCCGAACCGACGAGTTTACGATGCCGCGGGCTGTCTGCGTGCATCAAACAGACGGAGTTCTATCGCTTCACCCGTGCTGAGTCGCCCGGGCGTGCGCGAACCCTCAAGACTGCAGAATGAGCCCGGAAGCTGCTAATCTGAACCGAAGTGTACGCTCGACGGCGTCTCGTGTACACGTCCCCGGCCTAATCTCTTGGCGAGTGTGTATCGATCGTGTCCGGCTCGGTAGGGTAGGCCGGATTGAGGAGTTTTGACTATGCCCAAGCTAACCGGACGTCGGCTTGCCGTATGCGTAGAATTCCTGCCGGCTCTCACGCGGCCCGCGCCTGCCGTGGAAGTCACTCTCGACGCCAGTCCGAAAGCCTCACCGGCACCCGGAGCAGCTCTCTGATTCGCAGCAGCGCCAAGCCTCCGGGATGCACCTCCGCTCCGGACGGACCAGGCAGGGCGGCGGAACGTGGCACCCGCAAAGGCAGAGTCGATCCCCAACGCCGGACGTTCAGCCGGCATGCAGAATTACAGTATTGGAAAGGGAAGCGAGGACAATGAAGATGAAACTGGCGAGAGCGGCACTGCTTCTCACCTCAGCCATGTCGGCTTGGGCTCAGGTCAACGTGGGTGAACAGAAGCCTGAATCCACTTTGCCGTTCAAGATGACCACCACGGCCACCTTTGAACTGCCCTGGCGCATCGCCTTCCTGCCGGACGGCCGCATGTTGGTGACCGAAAAGATCGGGCCCATCTGGCTGGTCTCTCCGCAGGGCGAAAAGATCGCGGCCCTCAGCGGGACACCTCCCGTCTACTGGCAGGGTCAGAACGGCATGCTCGGCGTCTTCGTCTCGCCCACTTACGCCACAGACCAGCGCATCTACATCACCTATATCGAACCGGGCGATTACGGTGGAGGCCAGGCCCTGGCTCGTGCCAGGCTGAACCTGGGCCGCGTCCCACGATTGGAGAATTTCGAGGTCATCTGGCGTCAGATGCCCCGGGGCAAAGGCGGCCAGGCGGGCGGCCAGATTGCCTTCTCCGCAGACGGTCAGTATCTCTACATGACCGTGGGCGATCGCCAGCGTATGACACCCGCCCAGGATCCTGACCAGCCGGTCGGCAAGATCCTCCGCCTGACGCTGGATGGCAAGCCAGCGCCCGGCAACCCCAACTATGGCAAAACCGGCGCCTCCACCATTCCTTTGATCGATCCACCCCGCAACACCGAGCTCGCGAAAACCGCGCCGGTGGTGAGCAGCTACACGTTCCAGGGTCCCAATCAGACGCCCTCTGAAACCTGGGCCAGCGGCTTCCGCGCCCCCTACGGCCTGGCCTTTTCGCCCACTGGTGAACTCTGGGAGGTCGAACACGGCCCGCGCGGCGGCGACGAACTCAACCTCATCGAAAAAGGGAAGAACTATGGCTGGCCGCTGGTCTCGTACGGCAAGAACTACGACGAAGTGCCCATCCCCAATCCCGACACCCGGTCCGATCTGGCGAAGCCGGTCCTCTACTGGGTGCCCGTCATCGCGCCAGGCAACCTGATGTTCTACCACGGCAAGCAAACCTTCCCTCAATGGGATGGCAGCGGCTTCGTCAGCGGACTCGCGACGATGTCGATCACGCGCATCCTCTTTGACGGCAAAGGCGGAGCCAAGACCGCGGAACGCTGGGAAGTGGGCAAGCGCATCCGCGATGTGGAAGAGGGTCCTGATGGTTCGCTGTGGATGTTGGAAGATGCCAATCCCGGCGCACTGATCCACGTGACGCCAAAGTGAGCCCCTCGCCCTGGAAAGTTGTTGGCATGTTGCTGCTGGCCGCGGGTCTCCACGGCCAGCAGCAGCAGCCCATTGCCTACAGCCACAAGACGCACCTCGAGTTGGGCCTGAAGTGCAACAACTGCCACAAGAACGCGGACCCCGGAGATGCCATGGGCTTCCCGGCGGAGTCTTTCTGTATGAGCTGCCACCGGTCGGTGAAGGCCGGTAGCCCGGACATCCAGAAGCTGGCCGCCGCGGCCAAGGCAAAGGAACCCCTCCCCTGGGTCCGCGTCTACCGGCTCCCGACCTACGTCTACTTCAGCCACCGCGTGCACACGTCAGCCGGAGCTACCTGCGAGACCTGCCATGGTCCTGTGCCCCAGCGAGATGTCATCACCCGGGAAGTGACGCACGACATGCGTTCCTGCATCGCCTGCCACACCGAGAAGAAGGCTCGCCATGACTGCACGGCCTGCCACGAGGAACGATAGTCCAGCCGCCCGCCGGCTGCCGCTTCCCTCTGCATGAAACGCTCCTTCGGCCAGAGAGCCAGCAGCCCACGCCGCACGAGTGGGACGCCTGGTTCTACGCCACCAGCGCGACCGCGGCCGACACCGCCGCCTTGCCGATAGCCTCGGCCGCTTGTGACAGCAGGTCTCCCAGCATTCCCTTGATCCCGTTGGCCAGTTTGTCTGTTCCGTCCAGGCTTGCCATCAGCTTTGCGCCGGCAAACAGGTCGTCGAACTCGCGGGTAATCATCGGATTGTTCCCCGTAGTAAACGAATCATCATTCCGGTTCGGAGTGCCAAATGGCAGCCCCGCCGACGTCCCCTCCACATGGCCGGACCGCTCAAACGTGAAGGCGATCCCCGAGCCCGTGATCAGCACCGCCGAAAGCGCGTAATCGATATTGTCGAAGCCGCTGTCGTGGACATGGCTGCTGAAGGTGAAGTCGCCATTCCGCTTCATCACCACGTGAACCGACCCACCGAGTGGCAGTTCGCTGGTGATCGGCCCGCAGTCGAACGTAACGACATCGCCATTGGCCGGCGGCGGTTGCGGAATCGGCGGCTTTTGCTGAAACACTGGATCCACGCCCAACGCCGTCAACACGATATCCATGTTGGTCAGGCCCTGCAGCTTGGACCCCAGATTGGTCTGCGCGCCCACCTCCACAATCGCTACATTCCGCTGATCGTCGGTGCTCATCTTCTTCAGGTCCGCGTCGGTCCGAATGCCCGCCCCGCGCAGAAACACCATCACCGCGCCCACACCGCCCAATTGAAAATCGTTCAGTGCCTGGAAATTGTTCTCGTTGCTGTGCGCCGCCATCTCCACAATCAGCGTGTTGCGCTGGTCGTCCGCCGACATCTGATTGAGCTCGTGCTGCGTACGGAACTGGCCCGCCAGCAGGACTCCGCGAATATAATTCCCCAGGGCCAGCGAGCCCGGTTGCGGCTTGCCCAGCCCCAACAGCACCAGTTCTATATTGCTCATCCCCTGCAGCACCGGACCGCTCAGGTGAGTCTGTGCGCCCAGTTCCACGATCAGGGTGTTTCGCATATCGTCTGACGTCATGCCCTTCAGTGCCGCGTCGTCCCGAATGCGAGCCGTGCGCAGGTACACCAGCACTGCCCCCATGCCCGCCAGCGTATCGTCGTTAAACGACTGTAGGTTGGTCTGTTTGCTGCGCCCCGCAATCTCGACGATGAGCGTGTTCCGCTGATCGTCGTGCGACATCTGGGCAAGCTGGTGCTGGGTCCGGAACTTGCCGGCCAGCAGCACTCCGCGAATAAGAAACATGGTTGCTCCTCCGATTTAGTTGGGTTCGCCTCAGCCGGCGTAGAGATCACCGCGGCCCCGGAACCCCGCTCTGCCCACTTGCGGCGCTGGGTATACCTGGGTGCGTTACAGAAGTGGGTATGGCTTTGAAATGTACACGCATAATTGCAAGGTAATGGCCGACTTAGTGTAAGCGGATTATTCAGTTATGAATAGGTATCAAAAGGCGCAACCCTTCGCCCCTCCCGCGGCTTGGCCTTCTCGTTCACCGGTGGACTGCGGCAAGTCGAACACGGCCTCACGGTCACGACGAGTTGAACCTCGTTGGAAAAGGGAAGATCTCGTCATGCTCGTCTGCTGGACGCCGGATGTATTGTTGCTCGCAATCCGGTTGCCCCCGGGATCTGCAGGCCGTGCAGCCTGATGTGGTCCGCCAAATAGAGGACGCAGCCCTCCGGTTGCCGTGTGAATGAGGGCACCCACCGCCTCCTGATGCGGGACTCTCCAATCGTCCGGACATCATCCATTCCAGGCTAGCTTGCGTCAAATCCCCATCAACGCAAGCTCGCCGTGACGGCCCAGCACCTCACGCTTCAATCTGGGATTCGCCCATCCGGTCAACTCGCTGCACACCGGCTCCTCGGGCCCCGCAGGGCCTCCAGCCTAAGCGTTGTAATGAGCCACCACCCGCGCCACTTTCCCATCCGCGGTAAGCTCCATCAGCTCTCCGCTGCGCGTCCCCTTCTGGTTCGTGTAGTACAGCACGACACTCTGAATGCCCCAAAGCACGTCTTCAAGCTGGAAATGGAGCGCCGGGTAGGCTTCCAGTCCACGCTGAAAGTAGGCTCGCAGGTTCGCCAGGCCCACCACCTTGCCGCCGGGTGTGCCCAGCAATTGGGCGGCTACCGGAGAAGTCAGCTCCACGGCGTCGTCGTAATGCGCCAGGATCCGTTCCAGATCGTGGGCATTCCACGCCGCCACCCAGTCGTTCGCCAATGTCCAGGCTTCCTCGCGCGTCATTCTCCTGCTCCTGGTGCTTCGAACTACATTCTGTGATGTTACGGGCCCCCATCAAGTCGGCTGGCATCCACACGACCGCCGCCCGGCCTCGTTCCGGCTGAGCCCGTCCATCCAACCTCAAGCGGCCTTACTTGCCGCGCCGGGCAAGACCGCTTACATCGCGCACCGCGCCCCGCGCCGCGCTGGTCGTCAATGCCGCATAGGCCTGCAGTGCCGCCGACACTGTGCGTTGCCGCGCTGCCGGCTTCCAGGCTTCCGCGCCCTTCGCTTCCATGGCAGCCCGCCGGCGGATCAACTCCGCCTCGTCCACCGCAAGGCGAATCGACCGCTGGGGAATGTCGATCTCAATCCGGTCGTTCTCTTCCACCAGTGCCAGCAACCCGCCTTCCGCCGATTCTGGCGAGACATGCCCGATCGACAGACCCGAAGTGCCGCCCGAGAACCGGCCGTCCGTAATCAGCGCGCACTTCTTGCCCAGGCCCTTCGATTTCAGGTAGCTCGTCGGATACAGCATCTCCTGCATGCCCGGCCCGCCTCTGGGACCCTCATACCGGATTACGACCACATCACCCGCTCCGACCCGGTCTGCCAGAATCCCCTCCACCGCGTCGTCCTGGCTTTCGAAGATCCGCGCCGGACCGGAAAACACCAGGTTCGACGAATCCACTCCGGCCGTCTTCACAATGCAACCATCCTCGGCCAGGTTGCCGTACAGGACGGCCAGGCCGCCATCCTGGCTGAACGCATGTTCGACGTCGCGCACGGCGCCCTTCACGCGGTCCAGGTCCAGTTGGTCGTAGCGCGCTTCCTGGCTGAACGGACGCGTCGTCCGCACGCCGCCGGGGGCCGCGCGATAGAACCGCTCCACGTCCGCATCCTGATTGCGCCGCACGTCCCAACCCTCAATCGCATCACCCAGCGTGGGCGCATGCACAGTGTAGGCCGAACGGTGGATCAGACCGCGCCGGTCCAACTCCCCAAGAATCCCGATAATGCCGCCGGCTCGATGCACGTCCTCCACGTGAACCTTCTCCGACGACGGAGCAACCTTGCACAGGTGCGGCACACGTCGCGACAGCCGGTCGATATCCGCCATCGTGAACGGCACGCCCGCTTCCTGGGCCGCGGCCAACAGGTGCAGCACCGTATTCGTGGAACCGCCCATCGCGATGTCCAGAGTCATCGCGTTCTCGAACGCCTGCATCGTGGCGATCTCACGCGGCAGCACGGAGCGGTCCTCCCGCTCGTAATAGCGGCGTGCCAGTTCCACAATCGCGCCGCCGGCCTGCCGGAACAGCTTCTCCCGGTCGGCGTGCGTGGCGACCAGCGTCCCATTGCCCGGCAGCGCCAGCCCCAGCGACTCCATGAGGCAGTTCATCGAATTCGCGGTGAACATCCCCGAGCACGACCCGCACGTCGGACACGCCGAGCGCTCCATCTCCATCGTCGCCTCGTCGCTGACCGCAGGGTCGGCCGCGGCCACCATGGCGTCGATCAGGTCGATCGACCGCACCAGGTCACCCTGCCGCACCTTGCCCGCTTCCATAGGGCCGCCGGAGACAAAGATCGCTGGAATGTTCAGCCGCATCGAGGCCATCAGCATCCCAGGCGTGATTTTGTCGCAATTGGAGATGCAGACCATCGCGTCGGCGCAATGGGCGTTGACCATATACTCGACGCTGTCGGCGATCAGTTCCCGGGACGGCAGGCTATACAGCATTCCGCTGTGCCCCATGGCGATGCCGTCGTCCACGGCGATGGTGTTGAACTCCTTCGCAACACCGCCCGCCCGCTCAATCTCCTCGGCAACCAGGCGCCCCAGGTCCCTGAGGTGCACATGCCCCGGTACAAACTCGGTGAAGGAATTCGCGATGGCGATAATCGGCTTTCCGAAATCACCGTCCTTCATTCCGGTTGCGCGCCACAGGCTGCGCGCCCCAGCCATGTTGCGGCCGTGCGTAGTGGTTCTCGAACGATAAACAGGCATTCTCTTTCACTTTACGCGGTCAGGCGCACCCGCCGCCTCACCCCTCGAAGTAAAACTCACCGCCGGCAATGATCTCCGCCGGACCCACCATCCGCAGGACGTCGCCTTCGGCCCGGAACTCCAGCGGCCCCGCCAGCGTCTTCACCGTCACAGGACTCTCCACCAGCCCCCGCGCCATCGCAGCCGCCACCGCCCCGGTCGACCCCGTCCCGCTCGACATCGTGAAGCCTGCCCCGCGCTCATAAAACCGCACGTCCAGCGTGTGCCGGTCTTCCACCTTCACAAAGCTCACATTCGTCCGCTTCGGAAACTGCGAATGCCACTCGATCTCCGCCCCCAGCGCCTTCCAGTCAAACTCGAAGTCGTCGACGAACAGGGCGCACTGCGGATTCCCCACCCACAGGATCGTGCACTCCCGCACGCCGTCCTTGCAGGGCAGCTGGAACCTCAGATGGCCATCCTCAATCCCCGCCGTGCCCATGTTCATCTCGAACACGAACCTCAGCCCGTTCCGCTCCAGCAGGCGCAGTTCCTTCTGGCCGGCGCCGGTCTCGATCAGCACCTCCTCGCCCACCAGGCCCGCGTCCACTAGGAAGGCGGCCGCGCAGCGCGTGCCGTTGCCCGAAATCTCCGCCGCGCTCCCATCGGAGTTCAGCAGCCGGATCGCCGCCGGACGCCCGTTCGCGGGCGGCGACACCAGCATCCAGCCGTCGGCGCCGACACCGGCATTGCGGTCGCAGATCGCGATCGAGGCGGCTACGTGCCGCTCCGCTGCCGGAGCCTCGTGCGACCACGTCAGCAGAAAGTCGTTGCGCGCTCCGTGCGCCTTCGCAAAAGGGATTTTCGTCATTGGATGTGCCGCCAGATCTCGATTACCGGAGAATCCTTCGCAGTGAAGATTCTCACACATTCATACCGCCGCGGACCGCGCCGCAGCTTGTTCACCGCCTGCGAAACCCGGTCGCCCGAGATCGCAATCACCCACTCGTCCCACATGAAGAATTCCGGCCGCGCCACCGCCGCCTGCCACATCGGACCGTCGCCCTCGTGCAGCGACTCCCTGATCGGGATGCCGGCTTCGCGCAGAATCCCCGTCGGATCGCCGAAGCTCATGAAGATCCCGGTCCCCCGCTTATATCGCGGCTTCAGATACTCCACCGCCTCCCGCGTCCAGGCCCGCCGCCCGGCCGAATTTGCCTGCGATTCGCGCCAGCAGATCCAGTTCTCCTTCCGCGGATAGCCCACCCACGGCGCCACGGCCACGCCGATCAGCACCACAGCTACAATCCAGCGCGCTTTCGCCGGCGCCAGCGCCACCAGCCCCGCCAGCCCCAGGCACGCCAGCGGCAGCAGGTTCAGCCCGTACCGCGTGTTGTAGTAGCTGTTCGGCCACAGGTGCGGCACAAAAATCGGCGTCCCGGAAGAATACAGGCTCAACACATAAAACCCCGGGATCAGCGCCAGCAGCAGTACCGCCCACCAGCCGCGCTTGATCACCGCCGCCAACAGTCCCGCGACACCCACCCAGGCCAGCGGCCGGCCGACACACAGCTCAGCCGCCGCCCGATAGTATTCCCAGGCCTTGGGCCAATCATGGTCACCCGGATACTTGTCCATGCCCTTGTCCAGGGCCCGCTGATAGATCGCCTTGGCCGACCACGGCCCGTTGTAGAACTCCAGCGGATTCGTGTACAGAATCCGGTTGTGTAAGAGCCAGTACACCGGCCCCGCGCCCGCCACCAGGCAGAAAATCAGCGCGCTCAGCCAGCGCCGTTCCCCACCCGCCATCAGCACATACAGAGCGGCAAACGGCAGCAGGATCCAGGCCTCATAACGGGTCAAAGTTCCGCAGCACGCCAGCAGGCCCGCCAGCAGCGCATCCACCCACGACTGGCTGTCGTGGAAACGCGCGCAGCAGTACAGCAGGCCCGTCGCACAGCACAGCGACAACGATTCCGTCATCGGCGTCGCCTGCAGGTACATCAGGTTCGGATTCAGCGCGAACGCACCCAGCGCCGCCACCGCCGCCGCGGTCGAATCAAAGATCCGCCGTACGGCCAGGAACAGGAACAAGCCGCCCAGGGTGAAACAGAAGCCCGACACCAGGGCGCCGCCCAGTCCGCTGTGCCATAGCGAGTCCACGGCCACCAGCGGCATCATCAGGACATGCGGCAGCGGCAACCAGACCGTGCCGATCTGCTCATAACCCGCCGCGCGCGAATCCAGAATCCGCCGGGCAATGTTCAGGTGCGCTTCCGCGTCGCCGTACCACAGGGTCCAGCCCTGCGACAGCACATACCACACCGCCACCGCGCTCCACACCGCCAGCACGGCCCAGACCGCCAGGCCGGTCCACGGCGAGTGCGCGCCGCGCCCCGCCGCCTTAGAACGCGGTGAACTGGCGGAACTCTTCGAAGCGCGCTTCGATGTCATCTCTGGTCAGCGTCCGGAAGCGGTCCACGCCAAACTCTTCGCAGCAGAAGCTGCCCATCACTGAGCCATACACCACGGCCTTCGCCAGGTCCTGGTGCGAGGCGGTCTCCGCGTTCACACCGCGCGAGGCCAGGTAGCCGATGAAGCCGCCCGCGAAGCAGTCGCCCGCGCCCGTCGGATCCTTCAACCCATGCAGCAGGTAGCCCGGCACGCTGAAGAAGCCGTTCTCATGGAACAGCGTCGCGCCATACTCACCGCGCTTGATCACCAGCAGCTTCGGACCCAGCGCCCGCACCTTCGCCGCCGCCTTCTTGAGGTTGCTCTCCCCCGACAGCAGCTTGGCCTCGCTGTCGTTGATCAGCAGGAAATTCCAGCCCTTTAATGTCTCCAGCAGCTCGCCGCGGAAGTCGTTGATCCAGAAGTTCATCGTGTCGCCGCCCGCCAGGCTCAGATTCGTCATCTGGTCGCGCACGGTCTTCTGCAGCGCCGGCTGGATGTTGCCCAGCATCAGATAGGGCTGCTGCTTCTGGCTCGCCGAGAGCTTCGGATCGAAGGTCGCAAAGACATTCAGCTCCGTGGTGAGGGTCTCGCGATCGTTCATATCGGGAGAATAGACACCCGCCCAGAAGAAACTCTTGCCGGGCACGCGCTCCAGGCCGTCCAGCCCGATGCCGTGCGATGCCAGCAGGTCCGTATCTTCCTGCGCGAAATCCTCACCGACGACGGCGACGATCTCCGTCTTCGTGAAATAGCTCGCTGATAGTGCGATATAGGTGCAAGCGCCGCCCAGCATACGGTCGACCTTGCCCGCGGGAGTAGTGACTCCGTCATAGGCGACGGATCCGACAACAACAAGAGACATTCTTTCAATTGTAGCTGGACCCCAGGGTCCTCCCAACGCCGGCAGGTACAATGGAAGAAATAACTATGGAGACATTCCGGCGCTGGGTGCCGCTGATCACGGTCATCTGTTCCTGCCTTTTCCTGCAACGCTTCGTCGCCCTCCGATTGATGGCCACCCCTCCGGCGCAACGCAATGCCGGCCTTCGCCATTTGATCAAGGCGTCCTTGATCGTCATCACCCTTTGGATGGGGATCGGCCTTCCTCTCCTCATGGAAGTGCATTTCCGCTGGATGCCCGCGGATCTGGTCGGCTTTCTGCTCGCCGCTTCTCTCTTCTGGATTTGCCTGATTGTCTCGGTGTCCATCTGGTTTCTATGCCGCCAGCACGCCGAGACCTTTCATCCGGACCGCCGCCGGCTCCTCACCCTCGGCGCCCCCGTCGCCGCTGCACCCCTGGTCCTGGCAGGCTATGGAACCTACCTGGCCCGCACCTCCATGGTCCAGCAGCAGGCGGACCTCCGCCTGCCCGGCCTCCATCCCGACCTCAACGGCCTCCGCATCGCCCAGCTCACCGACATCCACTTCGGGCCCTTCTTTGGCACCGCGGCCCTCCGCCGCGCCATCGACATGGCGAACGAGTACAAGCCCCACCTCATCTTTCTCACCGGTGACCTCGTCACCCGCTTCGGCGACGACATGGAAAGCTGCCTCCGGACCCTGCGCGGCCTCAAGGCCGAAGCGGGCATCTACGGCTGCCACGGCAATCATGAGATCTACGCCGAGGCCCTCGACTACGCCACCACCCAGGGCGCCCGCTACGGCTTCCACTTCCTCCGCCGGCGCGCTGAACTGCTCCGCTTCGGCCAGGGCCGGCTCAATCTCGCCGGCTACGATTACCAGCCGCTGCATGCTCCTTACCTCACCGGAGCCGAATCCCTCGTCGTGCCCGGCGCCACGAATCTCCTGCTCCAGCACAATCCCGACACCTTCCCTCGTGCCGCGCAGGCCGGCTTCGACGTCACACTCTCCGGTCATACTCATGGCGGGCAAATCAACGTGGAAATCCTCCACGACAACCTGAGCGCTGCAAGATTCTTTACTCCATTTGTGCGCGGACTTTACGAAAGGGATCGAAAACTGGTATACGTGAGCTCGGGTCTTGGCACGGTTGTCATGCCCGTACGTCTGGGAGCTCCGCCGGAAGTCAGTTTGCTTCGCCTGTGCGCCATCTGATCCTCAGCGACATCCATTCGAACCTCGAGGCGCTGCACGCGGTCCTGAGGAACGCTGAAGGAGCGTACGACACCATCGTCTGTTGCGGCGACCTCGTCGGCTACAACGCCGCCCCCATCGAAGTCATCGATTGGGCCCGCAAAACGCTCTCCGCCGTGGTCCGTGGCAATCACGACACCGTCTGCTGCGGCGTCGAGGATCCACTCATGTTCAACTCGGTGGCCCGCGAAGCCGCCCTCTGGACGCTGGACGAACTCCCGCCCGCCAGCCGCGCGTGGCTCGCTGAACTGCCCGCCGGTCCGCTCACCTTCGATAGCTTCGAGATCGCCCACGGCTCACCCGGCGGCGAAGACGACTACCTCATCGACACCATCGATATCGCCGGCCTCGACCAGATCATGATGCGCAAGATCTGCTTCTTCGGCCACACGCACCTGCAGGGTGGCTGGAGCTGGCAGCGCGGCGGCATTCAACGCCTGACGAAGCCCGCCCTCAGCGAAGACGAACGCATCATCGATCTCGACCCCGACTTCCTCTACCTGATCAACCCCGGCTCGGTAGGCCAGCCGCGCGACGGCGACCCGAGAGCCGCCTATGCAATCTGGGATTCCGACAACGCGCTCCTGCGCTACCGCCGCGTGAAGTACGACATTCGCGGCGCGCAGAACCGCATCCACGAAGCCGGCCTGCCCGAGTACTTAGCCGACCGGTTGGCCGCCGGCCGCTAACGACTGCTTCAAACAACGAATCACCCCCCGAGCGTGATCCACCAATCAGGACGGCGGACCCCCAGGTCCGCGCGGAATCCCCTGATTCCGCCCGCGTCTACCCCTCCACCCCAGCCGCCAGGGCGGCTCTCAACTTCGCTGCCGCCACCTTCCCGATCGCAGCCGCCAGCTGCTCTTCACTCGCCGCCTTCACGCCGGTCAGACTCCCAAACGTCTTCAGCAGCTTCTCAATGGTCTTCGGCCCGACCCCCGGAATCTCCGCCAGTTCACTCGTCAGTGTCCGGGCATCCCGCCGGCTGCGGTGGAACGTCACCGCAAACCGGTGCGCCTCGTCGCGGATCATCTGCACCAGGTGGAGCACCGGCGAGTTCCGCTCCAGAATCACCGGCTCATCCTCCTGCCCGTACACATACAGGATCTCTTCCCGCTTCGCCAGCGACGCCAGCGGCTGGTTCAGAATCCCCAGCGCCTCCAGCGCAGCCGCCGCCGAGTGCAACTGCCCCAGCCCGCCGTCGATGAGCACCAGCCCGGGCATCGGCTTGTCTTCCGCCTGCAGCCGCCCATACCGCCGCGTCACCACTTCATACATCGACGCGAAGTCGTCGTTGCCTTCCACCGTCCGTATGATGAACTTGCGGTAGTCCGACTTCTTCATCCGGCCGTCTTCCCACACCACCATGCTCGCGACCTTGTCGGTGCCCTGGATGTGGGAGATATCGAAGCACTCAATCCGCTTCGGAGCATCCGGCAGGTTCAGGGCCTCTTCCAACGCCTCGCTGATCGCCGCCGAAGTCGGCCGCAGCACCCGGAACCGCTGCTCGAAGCTATGCCGCGCATTCGACCCCACCAGAGCCAGCAGCGCCCGCTTCTGTCCGCGCTGCGGCGTATGGATCTCCGTCTTCCGGCCCCGCTTCTCGCTCAGCAGCTCTTCCAGGACCTCGCGATCCTCCAACTCCACGGGCACATGGATCACCGCCGGCACCGGTTGCCCCGCGCTATACACCTGCATCAGCAGCGTCGTGAAGAACTCCTGCGGCTCATACTCGCTCAGGTCCTCCCAGAAGAACTCGCGCCGGTCGACAATCCGCCCGTTGCGCAGGTGGAACAGGTTCACAGCCACCTGCGGCGGCTCGGCATACGACGAGAAGATGTCGATGTCGTCGCCCGACGCCGCGGCCATCTTCTGCTTCTGCTCCACCTCTTCCACCGTGTGGATCAGATCCCGCAGCGCCGCCGCCCGTTCGAACTCCATCGCCTCCGAGGCCTGCTCCATCCGCTTTCGCATCTCGGCCGCCAGGTCATGCGTCCGCCCTTCCAGGAACATCCGCACATCCCGAACGTGTTCGGCGTAGATCTGCTCCGTCGTCAGCCCCTGCACACACGGGCCCAGGCAGCGGTGAATGTGGTACTCCAGGCAGGGATGCGTGTGGTTCCTCGAGAAATCCACCGTGCACGACGGGATCTTGAAATGACGGTGGATGAAGTTCACCAGCCGGTGAGCCAGGTTGCCCGGAAAGTACGGACCAAAATACGTGCCATCCTTCCGCAACCGCCGCGTCACATACACTCGCGGCCACTTCTCGTTCGTCAGCTTGATGTACGGGTAGGTCTTGTCGTCCCGCAGCAGCACATTGAATCGTGGCTTGTACTGCTTGATCAGGTTGTTCTCGAGCGCCAGCGCTTCCTTCTCGTTGTCGAGCAGGATGTAGTCGAGATCGTGCGCCTCTCTGATCAGGCTGCCGGTCTTCGCCTCGGCCAGCCGGTCTTCGTTGAAGTAACTGCGGACGCGGTTTCGCAGGTTCTTCGCTTTGCCGACGTACAGAACTGTCCCGGCGGTGTCTTTGTAGAGGTACACTCCGGGCTGCAGCGGCAATTGCGAAGCTTTCTCTCGCAGCTCATCAACGCGGGAGCTCATCTATGAGGCCTATAATTTAATTGTGGCACGCATCCTCCCGCTGCTTCTGTTCTCCGCCGCGCTCGCCTGCGCTCAGCAGGCTGAACCGCCAAAGGAGAAGGCCCAGCAGCCCCCTTACGCGGAACCCGAGGAGGAGGACGCCAGTGCCAAGCCCAAGAAGGAGTACGTCTTCAATCCGCTGCAGGCCGAAACGGAGATCAAGACGGGCAAGTTCTACCTGAAGCGCGGCAAGTGGAAGGCCGCCTCCATGCGCTTCGAGGAGGCGCTGCTGTGGAACGGCCAGGCTGCCGAAGCCTATCTTCTGCTTGGCGAGGCGCGCGAAAAAATGGGCGAAACCGCCGCCGCCCGGTCGGCCTACGAGAAATATCTGCAGGTCGCGCCGGACACCAAAGAAGCGCCCGAAGTGAAGAAGCGCCTCGCCAAACTGCCTCAGGGCACCCAGGCCAGGAAGTAGCCTGCTCCAGCCGCTATTCCGGCTTCTTCCAGGCCACGATGGAGCAGGGGAATCCGAACCGCAATTCGCCCGCCCGCTCATACGCCTGAATCGACAGCCGGTCGACACCGACGTCGCCCCGGATCAGCGCACGCAGTCTCTCCGCATCGCCCGGATTGGGGAAGGATGCGCTCAGCAGCGCGTCGACTGAAGTATCCAGCCGGTAGAAGGCCTGCCCGATCTCGGCCAGACCCACCTGCCGGCCCAATTCGAGCAACTCCGGGAGCGGCACCGCCCGGGCATGAGACGGATCCCGCAGCGTCTCCATCTGGTCGTATGCGGCGCCCTTCTCCGGCTCCGGAGTGACGTCATTCACGACCACCCGTCCACCCGGCCGGCACACACGGACCATCTCGCGCAGCACGATGCCCGGCTCCATCAGATGGTGAAACGAGTAGCGAGTCACTACCAGGTCAAAGCTGTTGTCGGGGAAGGGAAGCTGCGTCGCATCGCCCAGCCGCCATTCGACGTTGGCAAGACCCTTCTCTGCCTGCAGCACTCGGGCCTGCTCAATCATCGCAGGAACCAGGTCCAGGCCGGTCACCTTTTGAGCCACACCCGCGAAGGCGCAACTGACGATTCCCGGACCGCAGGCGATGTCCAGAACCTCATCGCTGCTCCGCACCCCCGCCGTCTCCAAAAGAAGCCGCAGCGAATCTTCCGCCGAATGGGAAGGCGCCTGGGCAAAAGGCACTGCCTGCAATGTGAATTGATTGAGAATGCGCTCGTTTTGTTCTACGTGGGAACGATCCATAGTCCATTATCTCGCGCCGCCCCTTCTTCCACCCGCCGTGATTCAATGCAAGGTGTGAACCGGCTCCCTCTTCTTCTGCTGGCCCTGTCTTTCAGCCCTCTCGCGTGGGCGCAACCTACGTTCAGAGTCGAGAACCAGCGCGTCCAGGTCCTCTCTGGTGGGGAACTCATTGCCCAGTCCCCCGCTGAAGGGCTCTGGTCCATCTCCTGCGACTGGCGCGACAACTGGCCCGGCAACTGGCGGCATGCCCAGCCCGCCAAAATCAGCACGGAAGGGGAATGGACCATCCTCACCTCCGACCTCCCGGCCTGTGGCGGAACCTGGGCTCTCCAGGATGCCTACCGACTCGAGAACGGCCTCATTCACGGCCTCCGTCGCTTTACCTGGAAAGGAACCTAGCCCGCCACGCACGTCACTCTCTCAGTGCGATTCGAAGCCACCGCCGACTCCGCGCAGCCTCTACTTCCTGGCATCAACTACTACGGCAATCCCTCCGGAGCCCGCAGCCATCGCGTCCCCGTCTCCACCGGCCAGCCCGGCGAAGAGTCGATCTACGAAGAGCATCGCTACCCCATGCCCTTCGTGTCTCTCGAACTCCACCGCGGCAGCAAACTGTGGGGCGCCGCTCTTCATTCCATCCCCTCTCCTGCTCCTTACGGCAATCGGCCCGACCAGTGGTGGTCGCTTGGCTTCGCTTCTCACCAGGGATCCACCGAACTCACCCTCCTGAGCGGACCCACCGCCTCCAACGGCCAGCGCTCCGTCATCAAAGGACTTCAGCGCGGCTTCATGCCTTACCCCGATGCCTGGCTCACCGTACCGCCGGGAGCCGTCATCGAAAAGTCCTTCTACCTGGAAGCCTTTCCTGTCGACCGGGAGGGCTCTGCGTTTCAGCGCCCAGTGCTGGCCTCGCTCCAACTTTTCCACCCCTTCTACGCCGGCGACCTGCCTCCCTTCGCTGACATCGTCCGAGCCAAGTACCGCTATGCCAAAACCCGCTGGCGCGAATCACCTGACTTCAGCACGTTTCAGAAGTACGTCGACCGTCCTCAATCCGTCATGGGTTGGACCGGCCAGGCCGAGGCCCCCGGCTATGCGCTTCAGGTCCTGGCGCCCGGCTTGAACGACCCGGCCGCTCTCTCCTATGCCCAGAAGTCCCTCGACTTCCTCTCCACCGCCACCTTCTACGACGGCGGCTTCCACAACTGGTACGACCTCCAGAAGAAGACCTGGGACCGCGCCGAGGTCCTCAACCAGGGCCAGGCCATGCTCGCCTTCGCCCGGGCCATCCGGACCGGACGCGCCGCCCATCGCCACACCGCCAAATGGGAGTCGTTCCTCCGCAAGGCCTCCGACATCCACGCCGCGCGCATCCTCCAGCCCGGCTGGAAGCCCGTTTCCACCAGTGAAGCCTCCTTCATCGCGCCCCTCGTCGAAGCCGCCCGCCTCTTCCAGACTCCGCTTTACCGCCAGGCCGCACTGAAAGCGGCCCAGCACTATGCCGGACGCCACCTCGCGATGCGCGAGTCCTACTGGGGCGGCACGCTCGACGCCTCCTGCGAGGACAAGGAGGCCGCGGCCCTCGCCTTCCAGGGCTTCCTCGCGCTCTATGAGGACACCCGCCAGCCCGAGCACCTTGCCTGGGCCCGCCATGCGGCCGGCGTTGTCCTCACCTACACCTACGTCTGGGACGTCCCCTTTCCGGCCGGCCGGCTGACCGATCATCGCGTCCGCACCCGCGGTTGGACCGCGGTCTCCGTCCAGAACCAGCACCTCGACGTCTGGGGCGCCATTGTCGCCCCCGAGATCTACCGCCTCGGCCAGATCGACCATCGCGAAGACCTGAAGCAACTCGCTCTGGTCATGTACCGCTCCTGCGGTCAGATCATCGACCCCTTCGGCAGCCAGGGTGAACAACTCCAGCAAACCAACTACGCCCAGCGCGGCGCCGACGTCGAACTCGCCAAACTCCGTGGCGACTACAACGAGGACTGGACCGTCTTCTGGATCACCGCCCACTTCCTCACCGGGGCCGCCCGCTTCATCGAACTCGGCGTCCCCATCTGGACCCAGCCATGACCCGTTGACCGCTGTGCTGCCATCACGACTCCGGCCGCCTTCCAGAACCGCATCCGGTTCATCCAGGCGCGCGTTTGCGAAATGTTCGGGCCCCTCGGACCGGCCACTCCGCTGCATGCCGAAGCCACGCTGATCCTGCAGCGCGACGTCTACCGCATCGAGAACCTGCTCAGCTTCACCCTCGCCTCCGCGCCACCTCCCTCCGCATCGCCGCGATCAGCCGCTCCATCCCGGCTGTAAATTCTGGAAACAGATCCACATACTGCCACTGTTCGCTGATCCGGGCCGGGACGCTGCACTCCTCCAGCCTCACCGGCAGGAAGAACAGGTCGTCCAGCGGCAGGCTCCGGGCGCAGTCCAGGGCATACCTCAGCTCGCTCTGAAACGTCCCGCGCTTCCCCACGGACCGTTCCGACAGGCACGCCACAAAGAAATCCGCCGTCCGGATCGCCCCCTCAATCGCACGCGGCCAGTTCTGGCCCGGCATCAGGGCATGGCGGTCCATCCATGGCTGGAAACCCGCGTCCAACAGCGCGGCACGGATCCTGTCCACGGCTTCCGCATCCTCCGCGCCGTAGGCCAGAAAGACCTTCGGTCGCTGCTCCGGCCGGAAGACAATGCCTTCCTCCCCGCGCGCAAAGACGCCCAGGCTGTCAATCTCCACAGCCTGGCCCTGCTTCAGGCACCGGCGCAGCAAACGGGCCACCTGCCGCGTCGTCACGCGCCTAGCCCCGGCCACGGCCGGGCCTCCCCATCACGCTCGCCTGCTCAAAGCGAAACGACGGATTGCGTCCCGGAACCAGGCGGCCCAGTCCAGGCAGCGATACTACCTCGCCCTTCCGCAGCCGGCTGAGGATCCGCTCCACCGTCCGGTCCAGTTCATCCGCGGCCTGGGGGACGCTTTGCCCGCCGGCCGCCAAAAGATCGATCAGGTATTTGTTTGTCATCGACCGGAATTTCAAAGCACGGCAAAAAACATCTGCCCGGCTTACAGCCGTATGGTTTGTTTAACTACAAGAAAAGGAAAGAGTTATTGGTCTGTAGAAAAATCTGCGACCGTTGTGACCGTTATTTCGCACCGCTCGGAATCGCGATTTCCAGGCCGCTGCGCTCGAAGCGCCTTACCACCCGGACCCCCTGGGGCCGGGGTAGCCCAGCCTCGTCGGTCCGCAGGACGTACACCTCCGCCTTCATCCCCGGTTGGAAGACGACGTAAGCTCCGGGCCGGTAGAACCGCAGCCCCTGTTCCAGCGGAAACTGCACCGCTACCGGCCCCTTCGGGTGCATCGCTTCCAACGCCTGGGCCACTGCCTTGTTATCCGCATCAAAGAGCCAGATTGCATAGACTTGCGGCTGCACGGAAAGGATCGAAACCAGCGCCAGCAACGCCACGGGTATCGCGCCCCAACGCGCTTTGCGCGCGACCTCCGCAATCAGAAGAAATACCAGCAGGATCAGATAGATACCGGTCCGTCCGTAAGGCCACGGGAAGTGCGCGAACCGGTGCAGGAAGACAATTCCGGTCAAGCTGACTGCGAGCGTGATCGACAGGACCGAGCGCTCAATCCAGGCGCCCCACAGCACCGCCACGGGGATTGCCAGAATCAGGATTGCAGACAAGTTTGGCCAGCCGGGTATGTCCATCAGGCTATGCCACGAGATCCACGGCGAGGCCGCCCCATAGTAAAACCGTTCGCTGACGGCCCGGCTGACGGGGATCGCCAGAATCACCAGGGCGGCCACGAGGCCCGGAGCCACCAGATCCTCCAGCCGCCGCCACAGCCGTTTCGTAACGGCCACGGAGAATAGCCATGCGGCCGCGGGCACGATGTAGACAGGATTCGAAGCCACAGCCAGGCCGAGTCCCAAGGACGCGTGCCGGTACCGCTCGACGCCCGTCTCCGCCATGGCGTAAACCAGGAACCCCATGCCCAGGCTGTATCCCCGGGCCAGAGCGAAGTAGTCGATCAGCCCGGCGTGAACGGCCAGCAGGAGCGCTACCGCAGCCATCAGCGGAGTGTCGCCCAGCCGTTGCCGGGTCAGGCGCCACACGCTCCACAGGTACAGCAGCGTGCCCAGCAAGGCCGGCAACCGGAAGCGCAGTTCTCCCTTGCCCAGCATGGCGATCGACGCCTTGCAAAGCAGGCTGTGCAGCACATGGTGGTTCGCGTCGTAGGTGGTGAGCACCTGCAGCAGCGGTGGCGCCACGAACTCGTTGTAAGTAAAAGCCTCATCGGTCGTGATCGAGGTCGTCGCGGCACGCCACACATGGAAACAGAAAACGGCCGCCAGCAGCAGTGCTGCCCTGCGGGCCCAGGACCACTCATTCCAGCGCAAAGAGATGCACCCCCTCGCGCTGGCCGGTCTCCTTCACACCCCAGTACTCGGCGTTGCGGTGCAGTTCATCGGCCAGGGCACTCCCCTCGCGCACCACAACATGCGTAATCCCCAGCCTTTTCAACAGGGTCACCGCCTCGCGACGCAAGCCGGCGGGCGGCTCGATGGAGCGGCCGTAGCTCCCCAGGATCCGGACCTCATCGAACTCCAGCGGTTGTCCGAAGTCGATCTCGATCGCGCAGTCACAGCCGCTCACCGGGCTGTTGTCAAACGCCCATCCCGCGCGCTGCTGTCCCTCCAGAGCCCGGACCCGCCAAGTGCTCGAACGGGGCACTTCCACGCCACCCCGGAAGAACCGCACCTCGCCGCTGACCCCCTGCCCCGGAAGGGCATAGGTCCGGCGGGCCCCGCCTGTGACAGGAATCCGCGATTCGCGCCAGACCCCAAACGCACGGGCCATCATCGCCAGCAACGCGGGGTCCGTACTCACCGGGTGCGTCATCAGGCTGCGGGCCAAGGGGATTTCGCTCAGGAAGAAGGCATGCGGGCCGACAGAACGCTCCAGCATCCGCGCGTCGTCTACACCCACATTCAAAGCCTGGGGAGGGGCCAGGCGCTCCGCCAGGCCCGGCCAGACTGTCACCAGTTGGAAGCCAAGGAGAACCGCCGCTACCGCTCGCTGCCGTTGCACCAGCCAGCCCAGAGCCAGCGCGGGAAACGGCACAAGCACCCAAGGCAAATGCAGGAAAACAAAGCCGGAGAAGGCGGTGCCCCCGGACGCCTGGGCAATTCTCCACGCAAACAAAGCCAACAGGACGGCCCAAGGCAAAATCAGCATCTGTCTTGCTGCCACCACTAGCCAGACTGTCGAGAACACGCAGAACGCGAAGAGGACCTGCGATCCGCCCAACCGGGCAAATCCCAGCAAGGGCGCAGCGGTGAATACCAGCAGCGCCGAGGTAACAGCCCCCAACGGCTCCATCCAGCGGCGCGCCGCAGCCAGGACGGCCAGCGCCAATCCGGCGAGGAACCCAAGGTGAACGAGACGGATGGCTGGTTCCGCTCCGTAGCGAAATGGCAAAGTCCAGAATGTGCCTGCGTCCCAGCCTGCCGTGGTCCAGTGGCGCACAATGCCAATGGCCTGAACCAACGCTTCATCCCAACCCGCCGGAGTTGGTCCGGTATTCGTCAGCGGCAGAAATCCGAATACCCCCATTACGATCGCCATCAGGGCCGTCAACCATCGGGGCAGAGGTTCCTCTCCCTCGATCCGGATGTCCTGCCGCCGCCAGATCGCCAGCGCTGTCAGCAGAATAGCGGTCCACAGCAGAGCGCCTTTGCGTGGCCCGGCCAGCCACACGGCTGCCGCCGATAGCGGCACTCCGCAGGCCAGCGCCGCGGGCCAACGCTCCCCCGCGCGCAGCCGGATCCGGCACAACCCCAGAACCAGCCAGCCCAGCGACGCCGTGAGCAGCAACGCCGCCAGCGAACCCTCCAGAATGTGCCACTGCTCTTTCATTCTTCGAGGAATCCCGCCGCCGTCAGCAGCACGCCCAATTGGGCGCCATCGCCCGGAGAGACCCAGGGTTTATCGATAGTGGCCGTCAGCGTCAATTCACCCCGAAGTCCCTCCTGAACCGGCGCTCGGAATCGATAGGCCGCCGCATGATCGCAGCGCAGGGACCCGGCCCTCTGCCCGTTCACCTCAAACGTGAGCGTGATGGGGCCCGTGTCTTTGAGCGTCGCCTCCGCCACCTCGAAGTCGAAACCTGCCAACCACTTGCCCTCGTGGGGCAGAGTGCAGCGCACGGCCGGCTGGGTTGCCGTCCAACGCTTCCATCCATTGCTGGCTATGTCTTTGTGAATGAAGGAATTGGCGCGAGGCTCGCTCATCGCCACAAAACATGGGCGCTCAGGAGGATCCGGAGCTGCAACCCTCTCCAGTTGTTCAGGGATCGGAACAAACTGCGGCGCGCGCGAGCATCCGGCCAGAACACCGGCGAACACCAGTACCGCTGCGCACCGCATGGGGATCAGCGCAGGACAAGCCGCGCCAGGCCAGGATTTCCAGCCGAATCAAAGACCCTGACGACCACGCTGTGCTCACCGGAAATGGCGTTGAACCGGACGATGAAACGCTCCTGCTTGCTGTCCGCGATGCCGTCGGCCGCGTCCATCAATTTCCAGGCGGAGCCGTCGAACGAGAACTCGCCACGCCGGACCGGCGAATGAGCGTCCGTCGCGTCGACGTCAATCTCGATCTGGTTGCCGTTCACGCGCGGCGTGCCCATCGAGACGCTGGGCGGTGTCTGGTCGATCAGCACAGGCTGGCTGACCAGTTCCCCTTCGCGAGCCGAAGCCGGACTATTCGCCAGCCGGTCTGAGGCGAGGACCCGGAAGAAATAGCGGCCATCGGCGAAGATCTCGGTCTCCTGCATGTAGGTGTTGTCGGAGATCTCACTTTTCAACAACTTCCAGGTCTGCTCGTCCTCGGCACGGTACCACAGCGAATAGATGAGTTTGTCGCCGTCCGGGTCGTCAGCCTGCCAGGCGATGAAGAGCTGTGGAGTGCCGCTGCGGCTGATGTTCTGGGTGGGTGTGCCGCTACTGGTGGCCGCGCCAGAGTCGCCCGAATCCGTCACCGTAATGCTGTAGGAAACCGGGGTCTGCGGAGCAGCGGCAGCCGTCTTCTGGGCCGAGGCCACCCACTGCGGAGTCACCTGGACACTACGCACTACCGGCCGTCCGTTCTGTGGCTGGTAACTCACGGAAACAGAGTCGAGCAGCGGGGACTGGCCGTTGACGGGCTGGAACTCGGCCTGCCACTGGATGTAGCGCGCATTGGGGCTGGAAACGAGGGCTTTGGCCAAGTCCGAGACCGGTTCGGACCACTCGCTCCAGGTGCGGTCCGGCCGCGCCGAATTGCCGGCGCGCGTCCGGAAGCTCATCTTGCCGGCGGAGTTGTCCATCCGCCAGTCCATGCGGCCCCAGCGAGCGACGTTGCCCGCATCATGGACGGGCGACTCATAGATGCCCTTGGAAGTGGGCTGGTTGGAAAGCCGGTAGAGCCTGGCCTGATTGCTGGTGGCGGCCACGATGCCTTGGGCGGTAGGCAGCAGGCGGGTGGTCTCGGATTCGTGGGTCTCCAGCAGCAGCGTGGCCTTCAAGTCCTGGGAGAGGCGGTAGATGCGCCCGCGCTGGTCAGTGGAAAAGACCGGGTCGCCGTCTTTCAGGACGAGATCGAACACGTTCTCTTCCTTGGAGGACCAGACCGTCTCGACCATGTTGTCCGGGGCGATGCGGTAGAGCGCCGCCTTCTCCACTCCGGCGACATCGACGGGTGGGGGTGTGGGCGGAGTCTCGGCTCCGGTGGCGGCCGGCGGTTTCGCAGCCTCGGGTTTGGGTTTGATATCGACGCCCGCCTGGGCGTCGGAAGTGACGGTAATGGTGGAGGTTACGACGCCCTGAGGCTGCTGGCTGGTGGCCGCCGCGGCGGCCGCCTGAGCCTGCTTCTGGGCGAGAGCTCCGCCGAGCGCGGCGACATAGATGGAGCCGTCCGGCGCCAACACGATGGAACGGATCTCGGGCAGGCTGGAGTCGTAGAGAACAAAGGCTTTATCCTTGGCCTCAATGCGGAACAGGATGCCGTTCGGCTCCGTGCCGGCCAGTACCCGGCCGTTCGGGTCGATGGCCAGCGAAGTGACATGGGTTTGGCCGGTTTCGTACCAGACTGAGCCCTTGCCGTCCGGGGTCACTCGCCACACCTGGCCCTGGTCGCCGGTGGCGGCATAGACGGCTCCGTCCGGACCGGCCGCCAAACCCCAGATGTACTTCGACCTGGGATTGAAGAACTCCGTCGCCTTGCCGCCCTCGATGCGATAGATGCGGCCGTCGGGGGAGGAGCCGGCGTACAGGCGGCCCTGGCTATCGAGCGCCAGAGCAAAGACTTCCGGCTGCTGGGAAGCCCAGACCACGGTGGGTTGGCCGCCCGGTTTTACCTGGTAGACCCGGCCGCGGTGGCCGGTGGAAAAATAGATGGTTCCGTCAGGGGCGGCGATGACGCTCCAGATGCCGGCCTCACCGGTGGAGGCTAGAGTGTCGAGCGAGGGCGCGAGCGTCAGGCGGCCGTCGCGCGTCAGAGAAATGCCCTGGAACCGGCCCTTGATGAAGTCGGCGAAGGTGTTGCTTTCCCAGGCCGTGGAGCCACCGGCCCAAAGGCTCGCCGTGGCCAGTGCGGCACACGGCAGGAGTCGTCTCAAGCGATTCATTCCTTTACATCCACTTGAACAGTCTTGGAACCGGAAAACTGGAAGCCCGCGGAAGGCATCTCAATGGACGCCACCAGGGCGTTGGCCTGCTGAGTGGCGGTATGGCTCAGGGCCATCGCCATCGACGGCGGGGGGCTCGGCATGGTCTCGCCCTGAACCAGCCAGGAGGGTTGGGAGCGCCAGACCCTGAGGTAAGGCCGGTCGTTCGGATGGAGCCCGGTGAGGAAATCGTACAACTGGGGCGCCGAGCGCGGCGGCGTGAGCAGAAACTGCTTGAAGTCGGAAAGATTGGCGGAAGGGCCGTCGGTCACCGTGAAATAGAGCGGGCCAACCGGGGCCCCGATGGGCACCTGGTACTTCGCCGTACGCGTCAGTTCCACGCCATGTTCCCCTGCGAAAGTCGCTGTAATTTCCACCGAGTCTCCCGGCCGGACCTCGCGTTCCGAGGCCCAGATGGAGTCCAACTGCAACTGCTTCTTCTCGTTGGATACCTCGATGTCGAGATCGAGGCCGCGCAGCTTCAGGGCATCGAAGCCGCTTTGAAGGACGGCGGAGACCGGCGCGGCGATCGCGGCGGATACCTGCTGGGGAGCGCCCAAATCCGCGGCATAGATATTGTCGAATTTGACGGCCGGGGCGCCATCCATGAGGACCTGACCGCGCAAGGTGATGGTGCTGACGCCAGTACTGCGCTCGGTTGCATCGATGGCCGAGAAGACCGCCATCTGGACCAGCAAGGGGGTGAAGAGGCGGTCTTCCACCATGTCCATCTTGTAGGACCATTCACGGGTCGACCCGCCGCGGCTCCTGACGCGAATGGCCAGCGGGATCATGTCTGCTTTCTTCCCCAATTCCCCTGAGATGGCGACGCTGCGGTCCTGTGTGATGGCGCCGAGCCACTCGCGCGGGGTGGAAATCTTGAAGGACTGATTGTTGCTGGCCAACAGGGTAATGACTTCGGAGCGCGCGAAGGGCATCTCCGTGTCACCGATCGCCAGGAAGCGATGGCCGAAGGCGTAGACGCGGTTGCCGTCGAGGTGGGTGACGGTGCCGTCGGCGCCGACGTTCAGGTCCCCCCGGACCAGTTGGACGCTGATCATCGAACCAGGCTCCAAGGGTACTTTGGAGGGGCCAGTGGCCTGGATGGCGCGGCCTCCTCCGGAGACGCCTTGGACCGGTTCCAGCCCGGCGGCCCGCAGGGCGGGGGCGAAATAGTCGACGGTGTTGCGGGTGAAGCCGCTGAGCCAGAAGGGAGTGGCGATCTCCATCAGGCGCTGGGGGCCGACTTCGAGGCCTTGGGACCGGGGCAGGACGTCGCGGCCGTCATAGGGGAAGCGAACCTCCGCGGTCTGCCGGGTGGAGGGGCTGACGGTGAGCATCTCCTCAATGGGGCGTATGCCGGCGATCGGCTCCTTGGAGAAAGGGAACGAGAGGGCGACGGCCCCCATCAGCTTCCCGTTGTAATAGACAGGACTGCCGCTCATGCCCTGCATGACGCCGGTTTTTTCCAGGCCGGCTCCACTGAGGCGGGCGAGAATGATGGATTGCTTGGGGCCGGCGTTTTCGAGGACGCCCAGCACTTCCACCTGAAAATCTTCGACTTTCATTCCCGCGAAAACACTGCGCCCGGTGGCTTTCATGCCGGGGTGGACTTCGCGGAGCGGGAGAATGCCGCCGGTCTGCGCCTGGAGGGCCGCAGCGAGCAATGGTACCAGGAAGATCGGGGAGGACCGGAGCACGTTCACCATTGTAGACGCCAACTTCGCGCAAAATGCTTCAGTGCGTTATAGTATTAGCGTATCCTGCCACTGACGGGGCGCGGTAGCCAAGTGGTAAGGCAGAGGTCTGCAAAACCTTTATTCACCGGTTCGACTCCGGTCCGCGCCTCCAACAACTTTCGTTTATTCTCCCTCCGTCCTCTCTTTCCCTGCACGAAACGACCGCTCGCGCGCGGCAACCGGCTGCTGGCTGATCTTCTTCCTGCACTGAGGGAAAGAGACCGTAGCCTGTAGTTCATGTCGCGCACGAGCCCTATCCCTGCCCGCCTCTGCGGCGCTTTCCTTTTTCTGATGCCCCTGGCGTTGGGCCAGACAGCCCCCGCAGCCGGGCAGGTGCAGAGTTACGCCCTGACGGACGCCAGGGATCTCACCGGCCGCGGCGTGAAGCTCGAGCCGGTGGAGTATCTGGGCCGCAAGGCGGTGCGGGTCACGACGGACGAAACCGAGGATGGGCTGGCGTTCTTCAAGGGTCTGGAATTCCAGGACGGCACGATCGACCTCGACCTGGCCGTCAAACCGACGACCCCGCCCGGGGTGCGGATGCCAGGGTTCCTGGGTCTGGCCTTCCGGGCCCGGACCGATGGAGCTCACTACGAATTGTTCTATCTGCGCCCTGGGAATTCGAGCGCCGAAGATCAGGCCATGCGCAACCACTCGGTGCAGTACAGTGCGGGTCCCGACTTTGGATGGTACCGGCTGCGCCGCATGTGGCCGTGGGTCTATGAAGCCCATGCCGACCTGGCGCTGGAGAAATGGATCCACGTGAAGCTGGAAGTTTCGGGCCGCCGGGCGAAGCTGTTTGTGAACGGCTCCTCTGAGCCGGCGCTAGTCGTGGATGGGCTGAAGGGCGAAGATCTGAAGGGGCAGGTGGCATTGTGGGGCTATGCGGGGGAGGAGAGCTACTTCTCCAACCTGAAGGTCACGCATGCGAAGGCGCAGCCGCTGTCGAACGGTGGGGAGGCCGGCGGCGAATGGACTGTGAAGTGCACGAGCGATTCAGGGGTCTTCCAGGGATTGATGAAGCTGGAGCGGGCGGGTGGCAAGGTGAAAGGGACCTGGACGGGTTCATTCGGAAGCGATCTGCCCGTGGAAGGGACCTGGCGCGACGGTTATGTCGAGCTGACCCTGCGCGGGGAGTGGAAGCCTGTTGGGCCGAAGGATCCGCCCGGCGCTGCCGTGGCTACCCTGGCCGGCTGGATCGACGGCAATACGGCCAAGGGCCGGATGAAGGTGGCCGACCGGGCGGACGGGCAGTGGATGGCGGAGCGCAAGCAATAGACGACGGTATTGGTGTAACAGCAAACCACTTCTCCTGGCCGCGAGGGGGACCTATCGAGCGGCCAGGAGAATAAATAGCAATTCAGAGCTGTCCACCCGGAATCCCCAGCGGGAGCGATGGATTTCTCAACTCCAAAGAATCCCTGAAAGAACCTACCGAATGATGGCCAATGAACACATGGCCTCGTTCATTTTGCGTGAGCCGGTTCACGAAGAGCCCATTAATTGCTAATCAGATTCTTATCTCCTGTTATATAAGTAACGTGTTTGCAATGAGATGGCCAATCTGTTTTAGGAAGTAATTTTTCCATTGACGCCCTCATTTAGTCGCACTAGTATGTATCTGCTATTCCGTCCGGGATGACGGGTCTGGGGTCCTTGAGGCAGGTTCGCGGAATCCCTCCAGGAGAATCGGACGGAACACAGTAGCTATGGGGTTCGCGAAAGGGGCATGTTTTCGATGACCAAGTCGCTCAAAATCACCATCGCAGTGATTGCTGTCGCACTCTTGGCCGGGGCTCTCCAGGCGCAGTCGGTCTTCGCAACGCTTACCGGCATTGTTTCAGACCCCGCACAGGCAGTCATCCCGAACGCCAAAGTCACCTTGAAGAATTCAGCTTCGGGTGACGTTCGAACGACGATGACGAATTCGGAAGGGTATTACACCTTTGCCTCTGTTCCGATCGGAACATACGCCCTGACCATTGAAGCGAACGGATTCCAGACCTCCAAGTTGGACGGGCTCGCTTTTTCCGGCGCGGACAAGCGCAATGTGGATGTCTCCTTGAAGGTCGGTTCGACCTCGGAGACGGTGGAAGTCTCGAGCATGGCGGACATCGTGGCTCCGGTGGATTCCGGTGAGAAATCGGCCACGTTGAATGTGAAGCAGTTGCAGGACTTCTCGGTGGTGGGCCGCAGCGCGGCCGAGTTCATCAAGATCATGCCGGGGTTTGCGATCGCGGGCACGGGCACGGAAAATCGCGCGAACTTCACAGGTGAGACGATCGGCATCAACGGCAACGGCGACGGCGGCAGCCAGAGCGCCTTCAACGGCGCTTACAGCGTCAACGGCCTGCCGGGCGGGTCCTTGGACATCACGGCGGACGGCGCGCACGTATCGGATCCGGGCTGCAACTGCGCGACGCCGGTGAATCCGAACACGGACATGATCCAGGAGTTCAAGGTGCTGACCTCGAACTTCGGCGCGGAGAACCAGAAGGGGCCGGCGGTGGTGAGCAGCGTGGCGAAGTCGGGCGGCCGTGATTTCCACGGCGGCGCCTATTTGTACGCGCGGCACTATGCGATGAACGCCAACGACTGGTTGAACAACCGCCTGGGCCTGCCGAAGCCGGAGAACAAGTACTTCTTTCCTGGCGGCAACATCAGCGGCCCGGTTCTGATTCCTGGAACGAACTTCAATAAGAATCGCGACAAGTTGTTCTTCTTCGCGGGCTACGAGTATTACAACCAGAGGCTGGATACCGGCGTATTGCGCGCCACGGTGCCGACGGCAGGCATGCGGACGGGCGATTTCAGCCCCGCTCAGCTGGCAGGACTCGGCAACATCACGTCATCGGGCGGACCGCCGCAGCAGATCACGGATCCGACCATCCCCGGCGGGATCATCCCCTCCAGCCGGATTGACAAAGGTGGCCAGGCATTGATGAACCTGCTGCCGATGCCGAATGCGAATCCGAATGCGAATGGCGGCTACAACTACGTCCAGCAGATCAACTTCAACCAGAACAGCAACCAGTTCATGACCAGGGTGGACTACAGCATCAGCGATTCGACGAAGCTGTTTGTCCGCTACAACCGCCAGTGGGAAAACCAGCAGTTCCCGGTGGGCCTGTGGTGGCGCAACGGCAACCAGGTGCCGTATCCGACGCCGGTAATCGGCCGGAACAGCTCCGACTCGATTTCAGCGAGCCTGACGCATGTGTTCTCGCCCACGCTGACGAATGAGCTGGTGGTTGCCTACACGAGCATCAAGTTCCCGAACGTATTCGAGGACCCCTCGAAGGTGGACCGCACGAATGTGGGCTACCCCTATAAGGGCCTATGGAAGAACGGCGTGGCGCAGATTCCTTCGTTCACCGGCTGGGGTGGTGAGATGGCGACCATCCTGAACCCGGGCGGTTTCGAAGTGGGTGGCAGCCGCGGCCTGTTCGCCGACAAGTACCTGCCGACGATTTCCGACAACGTTTCGAAGGTGTGGGGTACGCATACCGCCAAGTTCGGCGCGTTCTACGAATACATCCGGAACAATCAGCCGGCGAATGGCAACACGAACGGGCAGATTGTGTACTCCAACACGGCTGTCAATTCCAGTGGCAGCGTGTACGGCGACATGATTCTGGGCCGAGTGGGCGGCTACAACGAGCAGAGTTTCAATCGCCTGAACGATATCTCGTACACGACGTTTGAAGCGTTTGCGCAGGATAGCTGGAAGGTGACGCGGCGATGGACGCTTGAATACGGCCTGCGCATTTCGCACTTCGGTCCGTGGTCCGACAGGACGGGCGCGGGGTATTCGATCTTTGATATCAACCGCTACAACCCGAACGCTCCGGCGCTGGATTACTCCGGATTCTTCTGGCACTCGCGGGATAAGAACGTGCCGCTATCGGGCTTCCCGAGCCGTGCGCTGTACTATGCTCCGCGCGTGGGCGGCGCCTTCGACCTGTTCGGAAGCGGCAAGACGGTGCTCCGCGGCGGGTGGGGCCGCTATTACTTCCACTCGGCGCAGTTCACCAGCGGCCTGGATGTTTCGGCCGGTGTGAAAGCGTACAGCTTCCCGAACCCAACGACTTTAGCCGCGATCGATGCGTTCACTCCGGGCTTAGGCGACCGGCTGGGCGCGCAGGCGGTGGATAGCCTGGACGATCAGTCGCCCTGGTCAGACAGTTACAGTTTCACGGTGTCGCAGCGCACGCCGTTTTCCGGACTGCTGGAACTGGCGTATGTCGGCAACCGCAGCGGCGCGTTGCTGAACACCGGCGGTCCCGGCAACAACCTGAACGCGGTGCCGGCCGGCGCTCTGTTGAAAGCGGGGATCGGGGATCCCAATGCGGCGGCGTATGATTCGTTCCGGCCGATCGCAGGCTTCCAGGATCTGCGCATCAACACGCACGGCCTGTACCAGAACTACAATTCGTTCCAGGCTACATGGCTGAGGACGAAGGGCCGGTACAACCTGAATCTGAACTACACCTATGGCAAGAGTCTGGGCATCGTAGGCAATTACGATGAGTTCAATCAGCGCAACAATTACGGCCTGATGCCGGGCGACCGCCGCCAACTGTTCAATGCGGCTTACTCGGTGGAAGTTGGCAATCCGTTGAAGGGCAATAAGCTTGCGGGCGGAGTCGTCAACGGCTGGCAGATCTCGGGCATTGCCCAGGTGCAGAGCGGGATCAACGATCTGGCGAACACCAGCTACAACTTCAACATGGATACGGCCGGTTATAAACTGCCCAACGGTTACAACCTGAGCGCGCGTACCATCAATGGCACGGACAGCATTGCGCTACGCCCGACATATACTTGTCCGGGCAACAGCGGACTGGGTCCGCATCAGTTCGTCAATGGCAATTGCTTTGCGCTCCCCACGGGGCCGGGTGGCAACGGGCCGACCATCGGCCCGGGCATCTACGGACCCGCGTTCATGAACTTCGACCTCGGATTGTTCAAGAACTTCCAGTTGAGCGAATCGAAGAAGATCCAAATTCGCTTCAACGGGTATAACTTCCTGAATCATCCGCTGTACACGTTTGTGAACGGCTCGAACAACCTGAAGCTCATCTACGATCCGAATACGGGCAAGATTTCGAACCCGAACTTCGGCATCACGACAGAGAAACAGGGCCGGCGCATTGTGCAGGTGGCGATCAAATTCTACTTCTAGGACTGAGCAACCCGCAGTGCAACGATTGCTTCGGAACGGGGTGGCTGCGGCCACCCCGTTTTTGTTCTCCGGTGCCGATGGAATCTCGAGGAAGAGCGGTTCCAATCCGGACCTGCTCCGATACAATCGAGATGGCGGCCTATGACCACGATTGTGCTGGCGCTACTTCTGGGACTGCAGGGCCCGCGCGCGCAAACACCGGACTCCGTGCTGGAGAAGGCGGTGGCGGCGCACCAGGCCGGAAATCTGGATGCGGCCGTGGCCGGCTACCGGGCGTATCTCAAGACTGGTCCGGACAATGTCAATGTGCGGTCGAACCTGGGGGCGGCTCTAGCCCGGCAAGGCCGGTTCGCCGAGGCGATTCAGGAGTACAAGGCCGGCCTCAAACTGGATCCGAGCCACACCGGCATTTCTCTCAACCTGGCGCTGGCCTATTACAAGATGGGCGACATCGGGGACGCAGCCAAGGAACTGACCACCCTGCGGGCGCTGACTCCGGATAACGTGCAGGCCACGCTGCTGCTGGCCGATTGCTGGCTGCAGATGGGCGAGAACGGCAAAGTCATCGAACTGCTTTCGCCTGTGCAGAAGGAGCACCCGTCCGATCTGGGGATGGCGTATGTGCTGGGGACGGCGCTGGTGCGGGACAAGCGGGAGCAGGAAGGGCAGAAGATCCTGGATCCGATCTTCAAACGGGGCGACTCGGCGGAGACGCGGCTGCTGATCGGCACGGCGAAACTGAACTCCGCCGATTTCGCGGGCGCCATGGAGGATCTGGCGAAGGCGGTGCAGATGAATCCCAACCTGCCATCGGCGCATGCCTATTACGGGCAGTCGCTGATGGCCACCGGAGACACGGCCGGCGCCGCGAAGGAGTTCCAGCAGGAGCTGAAGCTCAATCCGAATGACTTCAACTCCAATCTGAATCTCGCCGTGATTCTCAAGCAGGACCAGGAGTGGGAAGAGTCGCTGAAGTACCTGGCGCGGGCGCTGCGCGTGAGGCCGGGCGACCTGCGGGTGCGCTACCAGTTGGGCACCATCTACCTGTCGCAGGGCAAGGTGGAGCAGGCGCGGAAGGAGCTGGAGGCGACCGTGAAGGAGGCTCCGCAGTTCACTGAAGCGCATGTGTCGCTGGCGACGGTGTACTACCGGCTGAAGCTGAAGGCGGAAGGTGACCGGGAACGGGGCATTGTGCAGAAGCTGAACGCGGAAGCACAGGCTCGGCAGCCGAAAGGCCAGACGGAGCCAGAGCAGAAGAATCCATGACGCGAGGGACGCTAGCAGCGGTGCTGTGGGTGTCGTGCCTGGTGAGCAGAGCACAGGATTCGCCCGCGGGTCCTGCTCCGCCGACGGTTGTGGCGAGCCTGGCGCGGCAGGCGGCCGAAGCGAAGGCCGGAGGCAGGCTGGAGCAGTCTGCGGCGTTGTACGGCAAAGCAGTGAAGGTGGCTCCGTCGTGGGCCGAGGGCTGGCGGCAGTTGGGCCTACTGCAGTTTGACGCGCAGCAATATACGGCCTGCCGGGATTCCTTTCAAAAGCTGGCCAGACTGAACAGCAAGCTGGGGAGTGATTTCGCGTATCTGGGTCTGTGCGAATTCCACACCAAGGAATATAGGGCCGCGGTGGCTGATCTGGAGAAGGGCTATGCGCTGGGGCTCCGATTGGAAGAGCCCGTGACGCCTGTTGCGTTGTATAGGACCGCGGTGCTGCAAACGCAAGCCGGCAACTTCGAGCGCGCACTGCAATTCTGCCGTCTGCTCACGCGATTGAAGCCGAATGACCCGGCGGTGGTCGCGGTGGCCGGTATTGCGTCACTGCGGCTCCCGATCTTTCCGCAGGAACTGGCGGAAGGCGACCGCGATGTGGCGTTTAAGCTGGGCAGCGCGATGCTGACCGGGGGCGCGCATCCGGTGGAGGAGGCGACGCGGCGCTTTGAGGAACTGGTGAAGGAGTATCCAGACCGGCCGAATGTGCACTACTCGTATGCCATGATTCTGCTGGCAAACGATCCGAACCGCGGTGTCACCGCGCTGGAGCGGACGCTGGCGCTGGATCCGAAGCATCTGCCGGCCCTGGTTGCGATGGCGTTTGAGTATCTGAACCGCGGCGAAGCGGCGCGGGCTCTGCCGTTTGCGGAAAGGGCCGTTGCCACAGCCCCCGGAAGCTTCGCGGCGCGCGGGTGTCTGGGCCGCACACTGGTGGAGCTGAACCAGTTTGAGAAGGGCGCGAAGGAGCTGGAACTGGCGGCGAAACTGGAGCCTTCGAGCTCGCAGCTGCAATTCCTGTTGTCGTCGACGTATACGAAATTAGGCAGGAAAGAAGAGGCCGCGCGGGCACGGGCCGAGTTTGCGCGCCTGAAGGCGGCCGAAGACGAGCGGATGGGAAGGGAAGAGAAGTAGATGCGGGGAGGCGTCCTCATGCTGGCCGTGGCGCTGCCCTGCCTGACGGCGCAGCAGTCCGGGACCTGCGCACCCTGTCACCCGAAGGAAGCGAAAGGGCATGCCCAGACGCTGATGGCGCGGACACTGGAGCCGGGCGGACAGGCGTCGATTCCCGGCTCGCATGCGGAGTTGCGGCTGAAGCTGGGGTCGTTCTCCTACCGGATCTACCGGGCCGGCGGGCAGGACCGGTATCAGGTGAGTGATGGCACGTCATCAATGGAGGGCGTGGTGGCCTGGGCGATGGGGCAGGGCGCGGCGGGCCAGACGTATGTCCTGGAGCGGGAAGGGAAGCTGTACGAGAGCCGGGTGAGTTTCTATAACGACATCAAAGGACTGGACGCTACGCTAGGGTCGCCGGCGGGTGTTCCGAAGAACCTGGCGGAGGCGTTTGGGCGGGAGATGCCGGCGTTGAGCGTGACGGAGTGTTTCCAGTGCCACGCGGCGGCGGGTCCGGCGGCTGCGACCGCTCCGGCCAAGGGCTCGCTGGCCTGGACGAAGACGCTGGTCCCCGGGGTGCAGTGCGAGAACTGCCACAAGGGCGCATGGAAGCATGCAGCGGCCCGGACGGCGGGCGACATGAAGTCGGCGCGGCTGGCGAAGCTGAAGGATGCGAGTACGGAAGAGATCTCTGATGTTTGTGGAGTGTGCCACCGGACGTGGTCCCACATCCAGTTGAACGGCCCGCGCGGCGTGGCCAATGTACGCTTCCAGCCGTATCGGATCGTGATGAGCAAGTGTTATGACGCGATGGACCGGCGCATCGGTTGTACAGCGTGTCATGATCCGCACAACCGGCCGGAGGGTGTAGCGGTGAACTCGGATCCGGCTTGCCTGGGTTGTCACACGGCCCGGGCGGGCGGCGGTCCGGTAGGGAAGGTTTGCAAGGTGGGGACGAACCGGTGCGCGAGCTGCCATATGCCGAAGTACGAGCTGCCGGGGTCGCATTTCCGGTTTACCGATCACTTCATTCGTATTGCGAGGCCCAATGAAACTTATCCGGATTAGCGGACTGACTCTCAGCGTGCTGGTTGCGGCTGGCATGGCGCACGGGCAACAGGCGAGTACGGCGCAGTTGATTGCCGGGGGGCAGCAGTCGGATCCTGCCATGAGTTCCGCGGCAGAGGAGGTGGTGCAGGATTTCATCGTGCGGGACAAGCGGGGCCGGCTGGTGAAAGACCTGAAGGCTGAGGAAGTGAAGGTAACGGACGACGGAGCGGAGCAGCGGGTGACGGGACTGCGGCTGGTGGAGGGGGCGGAGGCGGGTCAACGGATCGGGCTGGTAACGCTGGTGTTTGAGCGGCTGGGCAATGCGGCGCGCCGGGTCGCACGGGATGCGGCGGAGAGCCTGGTGAAGGGCGAGCAGGCCCAGAATGTGCAGTTCGCGGTAGTCGCCATCGATTCCCAGTTGTTCGTGTTGCAGGAGTTCACCACGGACAAGGAAGCGTTGAAGCGGGCGATTGGCAGAGTGACGAACGGGCAGTATGCGACGTATGCCGTGGAGTCGGAGCGGATCAAGAAGAGCCTGAAGGAGACGGTGGCCGGAGCGGAGGCTCCTCCGGTGCAGAAGAAGACGGCCCAGGTGATGCTGGACATGCTGCAGTTCAATTCCAGCTACGGGCGTGAGGAAGCGACGCGCATGTCGATCTTCTCTCTGCTGTCGCTGGTGAGGGGGCAGTACTCGATGCCAGGGCGGAAGAGCATCGTGTACTTCTCGGAAGGCATGGAAGTGCCTACGCATCTGGATGAGCCGTTCCGGAGTATTCCCAGTGCGGCGAATCGCGGCAATGTCGCCATTTATACCGTGGATGCGCGCGGGGTCCAGACGTCGAGCCAGAACGCGGGCTCGGAAGACCTGGCTAAGGCTGCGAAGCTGACGGGCGACGCCACGACGGCCACGACGGGTGCTGTCTCGAAGGACGAGTTGCAGGCCAGCGACCTGGCGGAGAACAGCATGCGCAAGAATGTCCAATTGCCGCTGCAGACGTTATCGGAGTCGACTGGGGCATTCCTGATGAGCGATTCGAACGATCTGTCGAAACCGATGCGGCTGGTGAGCGAGGAGGCGGCCAGTTATTACGAGGCGGTCTATCATCCGGGCATAGCAAGCTACGACGGAAAGTTCCGGAAGACGCAAGTGGAAGTGGCGCGGAAAGACACCGTGGTTCATGCGCGCATGGGGTACTTCTCGTTGCCTGTGAACGCACGCGGACCGGCGCTGATGCCGTTTGAATTTGCGCTGACAAAGGCGCTGGCCGCTAATCCGATGCCGAAAGACGTGGAGTTCCGGTCGGCGGCCCTGGTGGTGCGGCCCGGGCCCACGGAAGCGAAGGGGCTGGTGGTGGTGGAGGTGCCGATGAGCGGCATCAAGTTCACCGAGCATGTCAATACGAAGACATTCAGTTCACGCGTGTCGCTGCTGGCGCTGGTGAAGAATGCGAAAGGGGAAGTGGTGGCCAAGGTGAGCAGCGACCTGCCGCGCAGCGGGCCGCTGGCGCTGCTGCCGCAGGCCCGGGCGGGCAACTACATCTACAAAGAGCCGTTGAACCTGCCGCCGGGCCGGTACACGCTGGAGACGGCGGTGATGGATCACGAAGCAGGCACGGTGGGGACGCGCAAGAGTTCGTACGTCGTGACGCCGAAGGCGCAGGGTGTGGCGATGTCGAGCCTGTTCCTGGTGCGGAACTTCCAGGCGAATGCGAAGGATCTGGATCCGAATGAGCCGCTGCAATACCAGGGCGGACGGATCACGGCGACGTTGGGCGGGCAGGTGTTCGCGGTGAAGGGCGCGCAGATGTCCACCTTTTTCGTCGTGTACCCGGATCCGGCGATTCCGGAAAAGCCGGTGGCGGAGGTGGAGTTCAGCGTGGACGGCAAAGTGATCGCGAAGAGCGCACTGCCACTGCCGGCCGCCGACGCACAGGGGCGCATCGCGTATGTGTTGTCTTCGCCGGCGGAGAGCATGCCTCCGGCCACGTACCTGATTCACGTGATTGTGAAGCAGGGCAACTCCACGGCGGACGGCATGACGCAAGTGCAGATTGCGGCGCGATGACGTGGGTTCTCAGAGCTGTTGCGCTGGTGGCGCTGGCGGCGGAGCTGCCGGCCCAGACACCGGCCTTCCGTTCGGAGTCGACGGACGTCCTGGTGGATGTCGTGGTGCGCGACAAGCGCGGGCGACTGATTCGCGGACTGACCGAGGCCGACATTGTCGTGAAAGAAGACGGGGAGCCACAGACGATTACGTCGTTCCGGGCCGTCAGCGTGCGGTCTGGGGCGGCGGCTGCGGAGAGCCTTCCGGAGCCCGCGGTGGCAGGCGAAGTGCGCCGGCAGGAGCGGGTGCAGGTGTCCGCGCAGAACCGGCTCGTGTCGATCGTGTTCGACCGGCTGGGGCCGGATGGACGGCGGCTGGGGCGGCAGGCATCCCTGGATTTCCTGAAGAAAGACCTGGGGCCGAATGTCTACTATGCCGTGTTTACGGTGGATCGCGGCTTCCAGGTGGTGCAGCCGTATACGAACGATGCGGCGCGGCTGAAGCGGGCCATCGAGGCGGCGACCAGCGGGGAGCGTAGCGATTTTCAGAGCGATCTGGCGAATATGAGCCGGACAGCCGGATCGGCCGGAAATAACGTCGGTGGGGCGACCACCACGCAAGGTACGGTGGACGGCGGAGCGATGTCCAGCGCGCAGGCCGCGCAGATGGCGAAGGAGATGCTCGATTTCTCCGAGGTGCTGGAACGCGAGGACCTGGGCCGCATGTCGGTGTTCTCGCTGTGGGCGATTGTCAAGGAATTGCGCAAACTGCCCGGCCGTAAGACGGTGCTGTACTTCGCTGAGGGGCTGCAGATGCCGAACAGCCTGGTGGAGCAGTTCAAGTCGATGATCAGCGAAGCGAATCGCGCGAATGTGACGGTGTATGCGATCGACGCCCGCGGTCTCACCACCACCAGCGACCAGGGGGCGGCGAATGCCAAGCTCAGCGAGGCGGCGCAGTGGAGCCGCTATGCACGCACGACGCAGAACGAGACGGCCGCGGGGAACAGGCAGGAGTTCCGGACCTTCGACCGGGCGGTGGACAGCCTCCGGGCGAACCAGCAGTACGAGATGCAGGAGCTGGCCGAGGCCACGGGCGGGTTCCTGATTGCGAATACGAACGACCTGCGGCCCAATCTGGAGAAGTTGAGCGAGGAGTTCAACACATACTACGAGATTTCCTACCATCCCAGGAATCAGCTGTACGACGGGCGGTTCCGGGCCATCACCGTGTCGGTGGCGAGCCGTAAGGATGCGGTGGTGCAGGCTCGCGACGGATATTTCGCCATGCCGGTGATGGAGGGGCAGACGGTGTACTCGTATGAGGCTCCGCTGCTGCGGGTGCTGTCGCAGGCTCCGTTGCCCAGGGATCTGGAGTTTCGCGCGGGCGTCGTTCAATACCGGCAGAGGCTGGGACTGCAGCAGGCGGAACTCGTCTTCGATCTGCCCTTGAAGAATGTTGCGTTCGCGAAGGATGAGAAGGCGGGGAAGTACCGGACCCACATCACGGTGCTGGCTCTTGTAAAGGATGCCGGTGGACGGGTGGTGGCCAAACTGTCGCGGGATGTGCCGCTGAACGAACCGCTGGACCGGCTGGAGGGGTTCCAGCAGGGGCGGTTCATTGTGACGCGGGCGCTGAATCTGGCTCCGGGGCGGTACACCGTGGAGAGTGTGGCGGCGGACCAGGAGGGGCAGCGGGTGTCGGCAAAGCGGTCCGTGCTGGTGGTGCCGGCGCAGTCCGGGAAAGCAGGTGTCAGCGACATCACGCTGGTGCGGCGAATCGACAAGCCGGCCGCCGAGAGGGATCCACAGGACGCGCTGCAGATTCCGATGGGGCGGATCGTGCCGACTTTGATCGACGCGGTGCCTGGCGGCCCGGGGAAGCTGCTTTCGCTGTTCTTTACGCTGTATCCGGATGAGACGTCGCAGGAGCCGCCCAAGGTCGTGCTGGAGTTGTTGAAGGACGGGCAGGTGGTGTCCCGGAGTTCACCGGTGCTGCCGGCGGCGGCAGCGGATGGCTCGATCCCCTATGTCGCCAATATTCCGCTGGATTCGGTGCAGGCGGCGCAGTACCAGTTCCGGGCCACGTTAATCCAAGGCAACTTCGGCGCGCAGAAGAGCATCTACCTTAACATTGAGTAAAGTCCTGGGGCGGTATTCGTTTGATGCGGTACAGCAGAAGAGCTTTCCTGGCGTGTCTGGGCGGCGCGCCAATGATCCCGAACTACAGTCTGGCCGCGCCGCCGGCCGACTCCTCGCGGCTGTTCGAAGAGGTGCCGTCGTCGGAGAGCGGCATCCAGTGGGTCCACGTCAACGCCATGTCGGCGGAGCGCTACCTGCCGGAGACGCTGCCCCCGGGTGTGGCCTTTCTCGACTATGACAACGACGGCTGGATGGACATCTTCCTGGTGAACACCGGGGAGTGCAATTTCTATAAGCCGTCGAAGCCGGTATGCAATGCGCTGTACCACAACAACCGGGACGGGACATTTACCGACGTCACGCAGAAAGCGGGGCTGCTGGGCGGCCACTCGTTCGGGATGGGTGTGGCCGTGGGCGACTACGACAACGACGGGTTCCCTGATCTGCTGGTGACGGCCTACGGCCGGCCCACGCTGTATCACAACAACGGCGATGGCACCTTCACCGACATCACGGAGAAATCGGGCCTGGTGGGGCCGGAGTGGACGACCAGCGCGGTGTGGTTCGATTACGACAACGACGGCAAGCTGGACCTGTTCCTGTGCAGCTTTGTGAACTACAGCGTGAAGGAGCGATTCGGCTGCGGCGATAACAAGCTGGGGCGGAAGTATTACTGCATTCCGCGGGTGTTCAAGCCGACGGCGAGCTTCCTGTACCACAACAATGGCGATGGCACGTTTAAGCTCGTGAGCAAGGGTACCGATATCGAGAAGTCGCTGGGCAAGGGGTTGGGCGTGGTGGCGACCGACGTGAATAACGACGGGCGCATGGATCTGTTCGAAGCCAACGACACGGTGCAGAACTTCCTGTTCCTGAACCGCGGGGGCGGCAAGTGGGAGGAGGTTGCGCTGGCGGCGGAAGTGGGCTTCAGCGCCAACGGACAGGCGCGCTCCGGCATGGGCGTGGATGCGGCCGACATCAACGGCGACGGATGGGAAGATCTCTTTGTGGCGAACGTCGACCAGGAGATGTTCTCGCTCTACGAGAACAACAAGACGGAGTCGTTTACCGATACGGCGCACCGCCATGGAGTCGCGCAGAGCACGCGGCTGCTGAGCGGCTGGGGTCTCAAGTTCTTCGACTACGACAACGACGGGCTGACTGACCTGATCCTCTCGAACGGGCATCCGGACGACATGATCGAGCAGTATTCGCAGCAGGTGAAGTACAAGGAACCGCTGCTCCTGTTCCACAACGATGGCGGCCGGATGCGGAACGTCACGGCGCAGGCGGGGCCGGCTTTCACCAAGTCCTATCCGGCGCGAGGGCTGGCGGTCGGCGACTATCTCAACAACGGCCGGTTGTCCGTCCTGGTGGGCAACAACGGCGAGGCGCCGCTGCTGCTCAGGAACACGGCGGGCGCTGGCAACCACTGGGTGGGGCTGAAGCTGCAGGGCGTCACCTGCAATCGGGACGCGATCGGGGCGAGCATCACGTGGTCGGTTGGCGGCGTAAAGCGCACGCGCAAGAAGAACAGCGGCGGCAGTTACCTGTCTTCGCACGACCCGCGCGAAGTGCTGGGGCTGGGCACGACCGCCAAGGTGGACTGGATCGAGATCAAGTGGCCCGGGCCGAGCACGCGCGTCGAGCGCCTCACCGATGTGCCGGTGGACCGCTATGTGACCGTCGTCGAAGGCAAGGGCATCGCCAGATAACTCCGGCGCTGTTGGATAATTCGGAGAGCAACATCCGGAGGAGCCATGGCGTCCGATACTTATCGCTGGCTGGCCCGCTACTACGACCACCTGTTTGAATTCCGGCGGCAATTCGACACGGCTCGCGAATCGGTGATCGGGCCTGTTCTGCCTGAAGTGAAGGCCGCCTGCGACCTGTGCTGCGGCACGGGCGCACTGGCGCTGGAACTGGCGGCACAGGGGATCGAGATGTACGCTGTCGACCTGTCGCCCGACATGTGCAGGATCGCGCGGAAGAAGGTGCGGGGCACGGGCTTGCCGGTCCACGTGATCCAGGCCGATATGCGTAGTTTCGAACTCCCCAGGCAGGTGGACCTGGTCACCTGCGAGTTCGATGCGTTGAATCACGTTTCGCAGAAGCGCGACCTGGGCCGCGTGCTGCGCTGTGTGGCCAGGGCGCTGCGCCCGGGCGGGCATTTCGCCTTCGACGTGAACAACCGGCGGGCGTTTGAGCGCGTCTGGTCGAATACCTGGTTCCTGGAGAAGGATCCCGTGGCGATGATCATGCACGGCGGGCACAGGCGCGGGTCGGACCGTGCCTGGTCGGACGTGGAGTGGTTTATCCGGTCTGGAGATAAGTGGAGCCGGCACCACGAGCACATCGAGGAGGTCTGCTGGAGCGCGGCGGAGATCCGGACCGCCTTGGCGGCGGCGGGCTTCGACCAGGTGAAGGCGTGGGACGCGGCCCCGTTTTTTGAGGACGCGCTGACTCCGGCGGGCAACCGGACGTTCTGGCGGGCGAGGCTGAAACCGGCTGCGAAGGTCAGGGCTTAGGGCCGCTGACCCTCGCGGGCCGGTGGAAACAGAGTCTACTTGGCAGGCGGGGCAGGGGGCGCGGGTTTGCGCAGGATCAGGGCCAGCGCATTGCCCCCCTGGCTCCACTCACCAGTAATCTGGTTGCCTTCCTTGTTGAGCGTGCCCTTGTAGGAACCGCCCACCACGGGGACCTTGAGTTCGACGGCGAGTTCCTTCTCGGTGATGTCCGACATAGCCAGGCCGGTGGCGCCCTGCACAGGGCTATCAAGAATTGCCTTCACCGTACCGTCGGGCTGGTTCTTGAAGTGCATTACGAGTTTGAGGCTGCCCTGCGGAGTCTCGAGATTGCCTTCCCAGTCGCCCTCCAAAACCTTGGAGACCGCCGGACTGGGCTTCGCCACGGCAACCTTGGCGTCGCCGGTCCGCTTGAGATCGAACGTGACCGCGCCGTTGGGCGCGTTCAACGTGCAGTTCATGGCCGTGGGCTCACCGATCTTGCACACAAACTCCGGACCGCTGCCGGAGACGATGTGGAACCGGACGGTCTTGTCCTCCACTTTCAGTTCGACCACCGGGACATCGCGGATGCCGGGCGGCGTTTGAGAGAACGTACCGTTCCAGACACCCTTATCGTCCTTCGCGAAATCCAGACCGATCTGGAGCTGCTGGCTACCCGCCTGAACGGTGCCTTCCCAACGTCCTGCCTGACCGAAGGCGAGTGCGCCTGCAAGTAAGATAGCCGCGGTGAACTTCAACACACAGAAAATGAAACGCATGTCCGAGGATACGACGGATTTGGGCAAAAAGGTCGCAAAAGGCGCCGGAACCCCAAACGGGCAGACGCCGTCAATGCGGCCCCAGCGCCGAACAGTCAGCGAACCAGCACCGGAAATGCCGTTATGCGAAGTTTTGCCGAACCGTAGGGAATCAGTTCCAGCTGTTCAATGGGTTCCGAGGACGCCACCGGGCTCACGGGCGGGGGTGCGGCCGAGCCTTTCTCCAGGGTCCAGGCGGGAATGCGGCGGCCCTTCACCTGAATGGTGACCCCCGGTGTCTCGCCCGCGAAGGGGTTGTCTCCGAGCGGCGATTCCTTCACTTTCAGGGCGGCGGCCGGGTTGTTCGGATCCAGCAGGAGCCCGAAGTTCCACGGCGTGGTGGGGCTGACGGTCCAATCGGCTGTGGGACCCTTCTCGCGCAGCTTCTTCCACTCTTCGCCAATTTTTAGGGAGAAGACCAGGGGGCCGCGATCGATGGCGACGGACTGGTTGTACCAGCGCGACACCCGCGGATACATGGGGAAGCGCAGGACGACGGTGTCGCCGCTCTTCCAGGCCCTGGCGATGCGATGGAAGGACCCGGGCTGGAGGCCCGGTTCGGCCTTGCCGTTCACCGTGATCGAAGCGCCGGTGGCCCAACCGGGCACTCGCAGCACCAGCGGGAAGGTGCCGGGTTTGTCCGTGGTGAGCTTCAGCCGGATGGTGTCCCGGAACGGGTAATCCGTGGTTTCTTCAATCGTCACCATTCCGCCACCCGCCCTGGTCTTCACGACGCTGGGTGCGTAGGCCACCGCGGCGATTCCGTCGTCCTGGGTTGCCATCCACAGGTTGGCGGCGAACTTCGGCCAGCCCTGGTGGAAGTTGGCCGTGCAACAGCCGAAATTCGGCTCCAGTCCGAAGAGATTGGAGTCAGGTCCGTTCGACACCCAGTTTCTCGGGTTGACGTCGACCAGCACCTGATTGGGCTGCTGGTCATACTGATGCGCCCACATTGTCTTGTCGAACGTGCCGGGCAGCGGGTTGAACGCCATCTTTTCCAGCCGGTCGCCGATGGCGGCGTCGCCCAGGATGCCCGAGAGCAGTTCGAGCGAGAACATGGCTTCGACCACAGAGCAGACCTCGGTGCCCTGCACGGGGCTGAGGCCGGCGTAGTGCTCGTCGCAGCTATGCACTCCATTGGGCAGCAGGTGGTACTGGTCCATCACCTTGAAGAGCTGGTATGTCGCCTCGCGGTCGGACTTGTCGTTGCTGAACCACGACCAGACGCCCGAGGTCTTGATTGCCATGGCGTTGTTCACACCATGCGTGTTGAGCTTGGCCTGTTCCTTGGTCACACGCCCGGGGTACTGGAAATCGGCGAACTGCCCCTTCCAGTTGAATCCCTGCTTGCTTACTTTCTTTGCCAGTTCGAGCAGTTCGAGGTTGCCGGTCCGGTTGTAGAGCCACGCGATGGTGAGTTCCTGGTCGCCCCAACGATAGATGGCCCACTCCTTCAGTGGCAGCGTGTCGAGCTTGCTGTTCATGTAGGCGAAATACTTCGTCATGAACGGGACGACGCGCGGATCTCCGGTGGCTTCCTGGTATTGGGCGAGGACCTTGAGCATGACGAAGTTCGGCCACCAGTCCACGTTCTTGACCGGGCCGAAATTGCCATCGGGACGCTGGCTGTTGAGGGTCCACTCGATCCACGGTTTGACCTTGGCCTTGAGCGCCGGGCTGTCCAGCAGGTAGGCCAGCGGGACGAGGCCGTCCAGGTAGTAGGGGCCCCGCTCCCAGCTCTCGCCAGTGCCGCCCAGCCAGCCACTCGTCTTGTCGAGTGAGGGCCAGAACTCGTCCAGGTGGCCGCTCTGTCCTCCGGCCTGGATCTCCAGTTGACGGCGGAGCCAGCCGGCCGGCTTCACCGCTGTCAGCGGCAGTGGATTGAAGACGTTGGGGGCGAGCGGGGCACGGTTCCTGACGGCGGGCGCCTCGGCCGGCACGGCAGTCTGCGCGGTCACAGCGGGCAGGTTTGCGAAGGTGAACGCAGCGACGAGGAAAGAAGGGAAGAGGAGGGACTTCATAGTTCGAACCTTCCGCCCAAAGGTACGACCCGGCCCAGCGCGAGCGCGCGAGGACAGGCCGGAGCGCGGGCGGTGAAAGGCAAACTCACGATATCACAGGCCCGCGGGCCTAGAACCCGTAGAGCGTCACGATGCTGTCGGCGGCTGCCCGGCGTACGGCCGAAGGGTACTGTTGGCGCGCTTCGGCGAGTGGCGCGGGCTGTCCCAGAGGATTGACGGGGTCGATCACCGCGGAGGTCCGCTGGCCGAGCATGCGGGCAAGATCCGGCAGGTCATACAGCTTCAGGGCTCCCGGCACCACCTGCTCGAAGACACCGCGGTGGATGCGGCTGTCGACCACTGCCTGGTAGGAAAGAAGTGAACGTTCCAGCGCGATTTTGCGCAGGCGCGAGTCCAGCACGGCCGCATGCAGCAGCGGGACACCGCCCGCCTCGACTCCTACGCCGTAAAGCCGGCTGGCGTCCACCTCCGCGCGCGAAGCCAGAACATCCAACCCGCGCGAGATGTCGGCGGCGCGCTGCCCGGTGAGAGTGGAGCCGGTCATGATGGCAGTCATGCCGCTGGTCCAGTCCCCGAAGTAACGGAACCAGTCGGAGCCGTTCTGGAAAGAAGCGATGCGCGTCTCGCCCAGCCCGCGGGCGTCGATCGAGAGGACGACATGGCCCGCCTTTACGAGCGCCTCTACGTCCGTCACACGGGCCGCTTTGCCCGCGCCATCGAGATACAGGACGCCGGGATGTTTGCCGGCGCTCTCCGGTACGAAGAGCAGGGCGGGGATCACGACGCCAGGTTCGGTTTCGTACACCAGTTTCTCGATGCGGTAGCCGGTGCGTGCCAGTGTGCCGAAGGGCTTCACGGTGGGCGGACCGCCGGGCTGGCGGTAGTCGATGAGCTTTGCGATCTGCGCGGGCGTGGCGCTGCCGCGCTGGAACTGTTTCACGCGCGCCTGGTTCAAGGTGGTGACTGTCTCGCCGCCCAGCGACGTGGAGACCTGCCCGGTGGGCGTGCAGTAGAGTTCCTCTTCGCGCAGCGGCAACACCTCTTCCTCCGTACCCGGGTGCTCCGACTTCTTGAACCAATGGTCGAACCATGCATACGCCGCCAGGCGGCGGGGCTTGGTGAACCCGTGCCCGTCGTCGGCCTGGAAGAAACGGATCTTGTCTCCGGCGCCCAGCCGGTCGTAAGCGCGAGTGGCGTCGGCATTGGTCTCGCGCGCGCCGGTGATGGAGAAGAAGTCGCGGATCGCGGAAAGCTGCAGGTAGGGTTTGGGCGCGAAGGCCAGCAGGAAGTCTTCGTGGTCGAGGCCGTCGGAGATCCAGTTCGGAATGCACTGCTCGGCATCCTGCGGCCCGATGGTCTCCAGCAGGCGGCGCCACGAGGTGATGTAGCACGAAGGAGCGGCCACCTGGATGCGGTCGTCCAGGGCGGAAAGATACGCCGTCAGCGTGCCGCCTCCGGAGTTGCCGCTGCAGGCCACGCGCTTGGGGTCGACCTCGGGGCGGGAAAGCAGATAATCCAGCGCGCGCATCCCGTCCCAGATGTAGTACTGCGCCAGGGCATCGCCGGCCAGCAGAGTCTGAATGCCGAGCACCGTGTGTTCCAGCGTGGAACTCACCAGCTTCGAGGAGCGAAAGTCCGGGTCGTACAACTGGACCCGTTCCCCCTGGCCCGGACCGTCCCATGCGAGGCCGACATAGCCGTTGCGTGCCAGCGTCACCAGCATCTGCTGCCAGGCGAAGTGGGCCTTGGCGCCATCCTCGTGGCCCAGCGGGTAGAGCACGGCCGGATAGGGGCCTTTGCCGCGTTTGGGCAGATAGAGGTTGGCGGTGACAAAGAAGTTGGGGCGGCTCTCGAAGATGATCTTTTCGATGCGATAGTCCTCGCGGTCGATCACTCCGGTGACTCGTGCGTTCAGCGGAGTGCGCTCCGGCAGACCGCCGATGGCGCGCAGCATATGCTCCCGCAGATACTGCTTGCGGCCGGTGATCTCGGCGGCGGACCAGTTGGCCGAGGCGGAGCGCCGCTTGTCCAGGAGGTCGTAGGCGCGCTGCTTTTCGAAGTCAGGCAGCATGGATCGCAGATTGCGATAGTCGGTGTGGTTGGAGAGGAAGTTGAGTTCCGACGGGTCCTGGGCCGCGGCGGAGGCGGCCAGCAGAAGGGCTGCGACAATCGTGCGCATAGGTTCCTATGCAGTGTAACGCTCGCTCACAACGCGGCGGCGATCGCCTTCCAGCCGTCTTCGTCATGGCCGAGACAGACGGTCTGGCCACAACGCACCAGAGGCAGGCGCAGCAGCTTTGGTTCCTTCTCAATGCGGGCCAGCAGTTGCGCTTCCGATTGCTGGATATACTTGAGACCCGCATCGACGAACGCCTTGCCTTCGGTATCGAGCAGGCCGTTCAGGGTGAAGCGCTGGATGAAGCGGCGGATCTCACCGGCGGCCATGGGCTTCACTTTCAGGTCGATGAGCTGGATGTCGATGCGGCGTTCCTTGAAGAAACGCTCCGCCGCGCGAGTGGCTTGCGAGCCTTTGATTCCGAAGATCTGGACGACGCCCATAACTTCTGATTCTGCCAGATGACGGGCTCGCTTCTCTCTACGGTGCTGCCGCTTTGACCGCCGGAATGGCCAGCGTCCGGAAGAGGCGGTCCAGTTCGTCGACGGACATGCGGCGCTTGCCGCTGAGCCACCACATCATCAGGCCGTACAGGCCGCCGGCGATGAACTGGACAATGGCCTCCCTGGGCACCGCGCCAGCTTTCGGCATCATCGTGGTCACGTCCTCCCGGACGACACGCACCAGCAGGTGGCGCAGCAGGTGCTGGATCAGCGCGCCGCCGCGCCCGCTCACCATGGATGGCAGAATGTCCCGGTGTTCGTCGGCGTGGTCCAGCAGATGCTGGCTGAACGCGAAGAGTTGCTCGTCCAGGCTGCCTTTACGGGCGCGTGCCTCGCTTTGCCTTTCCTTCAGCTTCGAGTGGAGGTCTTCAAATCCGCTCTCGAGCAGGTCTTCCTTGTTGTCGTAATGCGCGTAGAAGGTGGCCCGGCCGACGTTCGCGCGGTCGATGATCTCCTGTACTGAGATGTCATCAAACTCCTTCTCCTTGATCAACGACAGCAGGGCCGCCTGCAGCAGTTGCTGCGTCCGCTCCACTCGCCGGTCTTTCCTGTTCGCCACATGCCCTCATTTCCCGGACAATCGCCGTCCGATTGAACGTTTCGGGACAAACAAGCCGGTACTGTACGGATGCCATGGCGAGGCTGTCGCATCCTACGTTCAGGTGAACAGTATATTCGAGATCGAACAGAGTGTTCAGAAATGGAGGAGGCATCCATGAAAGACGGCCATCGAATTCACGTGGGGACTTCCCTTTCGCGGCGGGAACTGGTGACAATCCACGCCAGGAACATCGAAGTGCCCAGCCGCGACCGTCTCATCCACCTGCAGTTTCGCCGTTTCGCCGGCTGCCCCGTCTGTGATCTGCACCTGCAGAGCGTGGTGCGCCGCCACGAGGAGATCGTGGCCGCGGGCATTCAGGAGATCGCCGTCTTTCACTCCTCCACAGAGACGCTGAAGCCGCACGCGGATGCGCTTCCCTTCGATGTGATTGCGGATCCCGGTAAACGGCTCTACGCCGAATTCGGCGTAGAAGCCGCGCCGCGGGCACTACTGGACCCGCGTGCGTGGCTGCCGGTACTCAGGGGCCTTGTGCACAGTACGCTGAGGATTCTGCGCGGCAGGCAGCCTGTTCCGGAGGTGCGCCCCCACGGCGGCAGTCTGGGCCTGCCGGCGGATTTCCTCATCGCGAGCGACGGAAGAGTGCTGGCGTGCAAGTATGGCGCGCATGCGTTTGACCAGTGGTCGGTCGACGAACTGCTCGCGCTGGCAGTTGGTGTCCAGCGCGCGCGGGCCCGGTGGCCTGGGCTGGCGGATGCGCGTTAGCGGATCGCGATCCGCGACGAGTGAGTATCCAGGTCGACCAGCGGCCCGCCCTGGCCGAGTTGAGCCTTGAGGCTGTGGCCGTCCCTGGCAAGCTGCGCCGCCACCTCGGCCGGGGCCGAGATCTTGCCCGACTGCGAGAGGGCGTCGAGCAGATAGCCGCTTCCGCTGGCGAGTTGGACCTGGATCGCGCCCGAACGGGCAACCGCCCGGATGGGCGCCGGTTTCACCTGTTCGATGCGGATCTCTCCCGATCCTGTTTTCGCATCAACCGAGCCGCCGATGCGCAGGGCGGTGATGCTGCCCGAGCCGTTGCGCGCAATTACGCCGGCCCTGGCATCCTCGATGCGGATGCTGCCCGAGTTTGTGGTTGCCCGCAGGGGGCCGGCCACGTCGCTGATCTCGTGGCGTCCCGAAGTGGTCTGCAATTCGACCGATCCGCGGATGCCCGTGAGCTGGATTCCGCCGGACTGGCTGCGCACCACAACCGAGTTGCCCGCATTGCGAATGATGACGGCGCCGGAGTCGACGCTCACGTTAATCGAGGCTCCGACGTTACTGATTTCCGTGCGGCCGGAGTTCGTCATGGTATGGGCGGGCCCCGCGATTCCGTCGATGCGGATGCCACCTGAGGTGGTGGCCGCGCGCACTTCGCTGGCCTGCGGAGTTTCGATCTCGAAGCGGATCGTCACGCCCCGCAACACCGATGGATCTTTGACATAACCGATTCGAAGCCGGTTGCCGGACTGCTCAATGGGCGGGTTCTTCTCGAGTGCACGGATGTTGGCTTCCGCCAGATCCAGATCCAGTCGGCCGAACAGCGGCTTGATGATGGCGTGGACGCGTACAGTCCCCTCCGGTCCGGTCGTGATGGCTGCCCCGCCCGGATCGCTCTTCACGTCGAGGAAGACAGGGCCTGTGACGGTGAGGGTCCTGTCAAACGAGCCGGGGTCGGAGGCCAGAGCCCCGCTGGCGCCGGCGAGTAGGACAGTTGCCGCCAGAAGGCGGGAATACTTACGATGCCGGTCCCTCATGGCTCCCAGGTTACAGCAGGCGCGCCCGGATCCCCAGCCTGTGCCGCGGTTTCGTCCTGGCGATGCCCTTCGCTTCCCGGCAGAATGCCCGACGCGCGCCGGGTAGGAATTTCCAGACCTGCCTGACGCCCGCCAGGGCGCACCGGCTCCCGCTTTCCCTTTCCGCATGAAAGGATTAGGGTGAACGGCGGTGGCCAGGGTTGGCAGGGCAAGTGCAAGGTCTACCATGGCGAGGGTGCGCCGGGCGCGGCCTGAGCGAAGGAGAAGCAAATGCGGTATGTGCGGCAGTTCACGATGGTTGCCCTGGTACTGGCAGCCTCAGCGCGATTCCTGGCGGCGCAGGATCCCCCCGGCCGGGTCGCCCGCCTCAATTACCGCGAAGGAGATGTTTCGTTCCAGCCGAATGGCGTGGACGACTGGGCGGATGCCCGGATCAACCGGCCGCTCACGACCGGCGACAAGATCTGGGTGGGCGATCGCGGGCGCGCTGAGCTGCATGTCGGGTCGATGGCCTTGCGTCTCGGGGAACGCTCCGATTTCGAGTTTCTGAACCTCGACGATCAGACCGTGCAGATCCGGTTGTCGGAAGGTACGCTGCTGGTCCGCCTGCGCGCGATTGCGCCGGATCAGTTGCTGGAGATCGATACGCCCAATCTGGCGTTTACCGTGAGGCAGCCGGGAATCTATCGCATTGATGCGGATCCCGATGCGCAGACCACTTTCGTTACAGTGCGGGACGGGGAGGGCGAGGTGACGGGCGACGGGCAGTCGTTTCCCCTCTACGCCCGGCAGCGGGTGGCGGTGCGCGGCGGCGATCAGCTGGAGTACAACCTCACTTCCGCCGCCGGAGGCGATGCCTTTGACGAATGGTGCTCGGCGCGCGACCGGCGTGAAGATCAATCGCAATCCGCGCGCTATGTTTCGCGCGAGGTTCCGGGCTATGAGGATCTGGATCAATACGGCAGCTGGGTGAGCCAGCCCGAGTACGGGCAGGTGTGGATGCCGGCTTCCGTGTCTGCGGGCTGGGCGCCGTACCACGACGGGCATTGGGCTTGGATCGCTCCCTGGGGCTGGACGTGGGTCGATGACGCACCTTGGGGCTTTGCCCCTTATCACTACGGCCGGTGGGCCTCGTTCGGGGGGCGTTGGGGCTGGATCCCCGGGCCCTACCAGGTAGCGCCCACCTATGCGCCCGCCATGGTGGCCTGGGTCGGCGGGGGTGGCGGCTCCGGTTTCAGTCTGGCGTTTTCCAGCGGTATGGCGCCTGCGGTCGGATGGTTTCCCCTGGGGCCGCGGGAGCCTTACTACCCGTCCTATCGCGTGAGCCAGCCCTACTTCACGCGCGTGAATACCACCAACACGGTGATCAACAACGTCACCATCAACAACTATTACAGGGTGCGCAACGACCGGAATTCCAGGATTGCGTACATGAATCAGCGGGTGGAGAACGGGGTTATCGCGGTTCCGCAGAGCGCCTTTGCCAGCGGACGCCGGGTGAGTCAGTTTGCCCGGCCGGTCAGCGCGGCGCAGATTCAGGCCGTGCACATCGCTCCTGGGCCTTTCGTCGTTCCGCAGAGAACCAGTCTGCTGGGCGCCCAGGCGGAATCGAACGCCCGCGCGGTGGCCCGGCCGCCTGCCGCCGCACTCAACCGGCGGGTTGTCGCGAGAACCGCGCCTCCTCCGCCCGCGGTGCCGTTTGAACGCCAGCAGGCGGCTCTGGCCAGGAATGCCGGCCGGCCTCTGCCGGCGAACGAGGTCCGGCGGATGGGGCAGGCTGCTCCGGTCGCGGCTCCACCAGTGCGTGTGGTGGATATGAGCAGGGTGAAGCGGGTACAACCGGCGATGCGGGGGGAGGTGCGTCCGGGTCCACAGCCGGGTGTCCCCCAGCCGCCCGCGAACGAGCGGTTGAACGTGCCGTCCGGCCAGCAGCCGAGGCCGGACGCCCGCGAGGCCCAACAGCGCGATCAGCAGCGGCAACAGCAGCAGGAGATGCAGCGCCAGCAGCAGAGACAGCAGCAGGATGCCCGCGAAGCACAGCAGCGGCAACAGCAGCAGGAAGTGCAGCGCCAGCAGCAGAGACAGCAGCAGGATGCCCGGGAAGCACAGCAGCGGCAACAGCAGCAGGAGATGCAGCGCCAGCAGCAGAGACAGCAGCAGGATGCCCGGGAAGCGCAGCAGCGGCAGCAACAGCAGGAAGCGCAGCGTCAACAGCAGCGACAGCAGCAGGATGCCCGGGAAGCACAACAGCGTCAACAGCAGCAGGAGATGCAGCGCCAGCAGCAGAGACAGCAACAGGAAGCCCGGGAAGCTCAGCAGCGCCAGCAACAACAGGAAGCGCAGCGCCAGCAGCAGCGGCAGCAACAGGAAGCTCGGGAAGCCCAGCAGCGGCGGCAACAGCAGGAAGCGCAGCGCCAGCAGCAGAGACAGCAGCAGGAGGCACGGGAAGCGCAGCAGCGGCAGCGGCCGGCACCTCACACCCCTCCTGCACCGCGGCCTGAGCCGAGGAAGGAACAGAAACCTCCGCCCAGGGAGGAGAAAAACAGAAACTAACACCCTCGCCTTGTGCTTCCCGAAATCCTTCGCCAGATACCAGCCCATCTTGCCTCAGGCCTGGCGCTAGGATGAGTGCATGCCGGGCTCCTCATCGCGAGATCTGAACCTGTGGAAACAACACTTGGGCCACGTTCCTGATTGGGTTTGGACTCATGCAGAGGCCGAGACCCTCGTCCTGGCCGACAACGGACTGACCATGCTCTCCGGGGAGGTGGGCCGGATGCAGTCCTTGCGTATGCTCGACCTCGGCCACAACCAGTTGGCGGAAGTGCCCGAGGAGTTGGGAGCGCTCACTGGACTGCGCGATTTCCTCTATCTGCACGACAACCGCCTCAGCACACTCCCGGCCGCGCTGGAGCGCCTGACCCGGCTCCGCTACCTGAACATCAGCGAGAATGCCTTCCAATACTTCCCGGAGTGTGTTTGCGGCATGGCGGCTCTCATGGAACTGCGGGCCACGGACAATCAGTTCGCCACGCTGCCCGAGTCCGTAGGCAGGTTGTCGAACCTGCGGGAACTGCATTTGAGAAACAATCAGCTTGTTACGCTGCCCGCTTCGATCGGGCTGCTACAGGAACTCCGGCAGATCGACCTCCGGGGGAATCCACTCCTGGTCTTGCCCGCCACCCTCGCTGAGTTGCCGCGGCTGGAAAAGATCGACCTCCGCTGGGTGCGCACACTGGAACCGCCGGCCTGGCTGGCTGAGTTGGAAGCGCGAGGCTGTGCCGTTTATCGCTGAGTCCGGGCCGCCCGCGACGGACTAAGGCAGGATCTCCACTACAATCCCGTTCGGAACCAGCTTCCAGGCCTCCTCGATTTCTTCGTCGGTCACCGCGACGCACCCCCAGGTCCAATCGCTTTGCAGGTGGGCTTTGCCCACTGAACCCTGCCCGTTCGGGAGGCCGTGAATTATGGCGCTCCGGCGAGTCATCGAGTTTCATTCTAGAGCGGATGGTCCGGCAGCCACTTGGGAGTTGCAGGCTGCGGGTTGGGGCTTGGGCGCGGATTTCGGGCTGGTTATACTACGGACGGCGGCCGGATGCTCCAAGCTCGGTCTGGATCGGTCTCCAATGGTCGGTTCAGCCTCTCTGGGGTTACCCCAGGGCATCGGGAATAGCCAGGCATTCGTCGCGTGCGCTTCGGCTGCGCTGTCGCGCAGTTCTGCCCACGCCAGGTGAGACTCGTTGGAGCATCCGGACACGCCCTGCCATGGCTAACCCCGCTCTCGTCGCCCACCTGGCCCGTTGCTTCGCCAGTGGGGAGACCACCGCGGACAGAATTGCCGAACGCGCCGCGGAAGTGCTGGGCCGGACCTGGTTCTGGCTGCTGCCGCTGGCCCGGCGCTACTTGAAAGAACACAAAGGCAGCACCCGTCCGAAACAACACGACGTGATCCGGTTTCTGCTGGACGACGGCGAGTTCCGGCGCCGCGCCAACAAACTCTCCGTGGCCAGGTGGCTCATGGCGCCCCAACGGATGCAGCCTGTGCCGGCTGCCGCCACGTGGAGTCTGCCGGAACTCGTGACTGCGGGCGATCTGGCCGCCTGGCTCGGGGTGTCTCCTGGGGAACTCGACTGGTTCGCCGACCGGAAGGGGTTGAATGCCCGCACGAAGCGGGCACCTCTCGACCACTATCACTACCGGATTCTCGCCAAGCCGCGCGGAGGCCTGCGGTTGATCGAGGCGCCTAAGCCGCGGTTGAAAGAGATGCAGCGCCGCATCCTCACCGAAATCCTCAATCGCATTCCGGCTCATCCGGCGGCCCATGGCTTCTGCCCCGGACGGTCCATCCGCACTTTCGCCGAGCCGCACGTCGGGCGGTCGATTGTCCTGCGAATGGATCTGCAGGATTTCTTCCCGTCCCTGCCGGCTGCCCGGATCCAGGCAGTCTTCCGCACCCTGGGCTACCCCGAATCCGTGGCTGACCTTTTGGCGGGCGCCTGCACCCATCGAACCCTCTCGAGTGTCTGGCGGGCCGCAGAACCGTCGATCTCAGGCGCGGAACTCTTCCTCGCGCGCCAATTGCATCAATCTCCGCACCTTCCGCAGGGAGCGCCAACCTCGCCCGCCTTGGCGAACCTCTGCGCCTACCACGCCGACTGCCGGTTGACCGGGCTCGCTCGTCACTTCGGCGCCGTCTACACCCGCTATGCCGACGACCTTGCCTTTTCCTTCGACGAGCCCGGCGACGTAAGCCGGTTCACTTCCTATGCGGCCGCCATCCTCCTGGAGGAGGGCTTTGCCGTGAACAACCGGAAAACGCGCATCATGACCCGCGGCAGGCAGCAACGCCTGGCCGGACTGGTGACCAATGCGCGCCTCAACATCCCCCGCTCCGATTTCGACCAGCTGAAGGCCACCCTGACCAATTGTGTGAGGTTTGGACCGGCGGAACAGAACCGGGCTGGTGTGGCTGACTTTCGCGCCCACCTGCTCGGGCGCATCGGCTTCGTGGAATCCATCCATCCGGGGAAGGGACGGCGGCTGCGCATTCTTTTTGACAATATTTGCTGGTGAAGTATGGCTATCTCGGGGTAGTCTCTTACCATGCGGGCTTCGTGTGGTCTCCGATCACGCACCGGCGCCCTTCTGGGACTTCTGTTGTTGGGCGCACTGTTGGCGTTTGCTCAGATGCGCGACCGCGTGTGGGCTCGCTACGAGCACGAGATGCAGGATCCCGTGGACGATCCGCCCGATGCGCTCCACAAGGCCGAGTTCGCCCTGGGCCGCCTGCGCTACCGTTCCCCCATGGACCGCGGCCGCCGCTACTACCGTTGGGGCATCGACGTGAATAAGGGTGACCGCATCTTCGTCTCTCTACTCAAACGCCTGACCCGCGTCGACATACAGCCCATCGAGACCATCGTGGACGTCAGCAGCGACGAGATCTTCAACCTCCCCTGGATCTTCGCGGGTTCGGTTGGCGACTGGCGGCTCTCCCCGTCGGAGGCTGAGCGTCTGCGCAAGTACTTTGACCGTGGCGGTTTCCTGATGGTTGACGATTTCCACAATGAGCGGGAATGGGCCAATTTCATGGAGGGCATCCGCCAGATCGACCCGAATGCGCAGGCCGAGGAACTCGAGGACGGCGATCCAGCGTTTCGCACGGTCTTTGACCTGAAGCAACGGGTCCGCGTGCCGGGGGCGAACGTCGTTCACGGCGACGGCATCGAGCGCGGTGGTATTGAACCGCACTGGCGCGCCATCCGCGACGGCAACGGGCGGATGAAGATTGCTATCTGTTTCAACATGGATGTCGGCGACGGCTGGGAGTTTGCCGACGATCCGGACTATCCGGAACGGTTTTCGTCCGAGGCGATCCGGCTGGGGGTGAACTACGTGATTTATTCCATGACCCATTAGTCAGGGATGGTTAGGGGGTTCCAGAGAGCCTTTCAGGTCGGTCATTTACCTAAGGGTGGCGAAAAACCACCTTAGTACGTACAGGACGTATTGTCGTCCTAGGGTGTCGATGTTACTCTTTGATGTAGGTGGGGGCAGACTCGGTCAAACGGCCTCCACGGAGCAGAACGAACTAGATGGTCGTCAGCATCATCATCATTGCTTTCTCGGTAGCATTGTTCGCGTACTGGTTCCGATACAGTTGCATCCTGATTCTCCGGACCAGAACCTCAGTGGACTACGCCACTCACGTTGCGAAGGCCTCCAGCCTCGCGGTGCTTGAGATTCAGCGCCTGCTCCAGGGTTCTGTCCAGGAGTTGGATCTCTCTGCTTTCCGCCAGGCGCTGGAGAAAGACTATCGTGTAGTCAACCAGTTGTTGAGCAAGGCGCCCATGGTCGAAGAGCACCTCTCCACAGTGGAACAGACGATGCTGCGCATCGACTTCCGCATGATGAGCATTTGGGACGCCTTCTCCCGCACCTGCCTTGGCGGGCCTTCCCGGGTCGCGGTGTCTGAGATCGCCTCCATCGTAGGCTGCCTGGCGAATGCCGCTGGTTCCGCCGGTGTGCTGAGCGTCGAAGCCTAATCAGAAACCCGCCTGCACCTTATACGAATTCAAGACCGGCCTCCGCGCCGGTCTTTTTAATGTAAGCCGCACCTTCGGCGTACTCCCCGGCCGACTTGAGGTGCTCCAGCATGAGCGGCGCTTCGTGGGGCAGGGAAGCCAGCGCATTCAGATACGTCTTGTAATCCACTTGACCCCGCCCCGGCACCACCTCTATGAAGTGCAGATTCGCCTCCTTGACCCATTCCAGGTCCTTGGCATGGCACGAGAGAATCCACCGGCCCAGTTTCTGAAAGCACTCCTGGATGACCGAGGCGTTGCGATAAAACCGGTCCGGCGAACAAATGATGTTGCAGACGTCGATGTGGACCCCGAAACCGGGCCGGTCGACGGCGCGGATCAGTTTCAGGTAGGAGTCGGGCGAGTCCGGCACAATCCAGCCCATCATCTCGTACGAGAACTTGGCCCGCTTTGGCTTAACCGCGTCGATGATGGCCCTGGCGTTCTCCACGGCGGCGTCGAAGCAGGCCCGGGTGAGATTGCGGGGATCCGGACCGTCCCAATACTTGGGATTGTACGAGCCCACGATGTCGACGCAACAGCGCGTGCCCGTCTCATCGGCCACGGCCAGTCCCTCGGTTACCTTCTGTAAATTCACCTTCCGGGCGGCGGGATCCGCTTCCAGCAGGTTGACCCATACGCCAACTTCGGCCAGCGTCACGTTTTCGGCCTGGAATCCGCTCTCGATGGCGCGCAGCAACGCGGTGTCGCCGGGTTTGGCCGGTGGACAATACGCGGCGCTGTAGCCGAGTTTGCGGTGCTCGCGGGCCAGTTCGCGCGGGTCGGCCGGCCTCTGGAAGACGGGGCCGCCCAGCCGGATCCTGCGGCCCGGGGGCGCCGCTACGGCGGCCAGACTGGTCAGCGTCCATTGACGGCGGGTCATAGGCAGTCTCCTTCCCTCAGCGAGGTCACGCACATCATATCCAATGCCTCCACAGGAGTAACATTCGGCGTCCTGCGCGGTGCGGCCTGGAACGCCTTCGATCCGGCTTGCCATACAATGTTGATGTGGCTCACTCTTCGCCCTTTCCGGAAGCCGTTTCGCGGCTGGATCTTGTCCGTAGCGAGATCGGCAAAGTCATCGTCGGGCAGCAGGACGTCGTCGACGGCGTTCTCATCTGCCTCCTGGCCGGCGGCCATGTGCTGCTGGAAGGCGTGCCTGGACTGGGCAAAACCACTCTGCTGAGAACACTCTCGCGCGTTCTCCACCTGAAGTACTCCCGCATCCAGTTCACTCCCGACCTGATGCCCGCCGACATCGTCGGCAGCGTGATCATGGAAACGACGGACGCCGGCGGCAAAGCGCTGAAGTTCCAGCCAGGCCCGGTCTTCTCCAACCTGGTGCTGGCGGACGAAATCAATCGCGCCACGCCCAAGACGCAGTCGGCCCTGCTCGAAGCCATGCAGGAGCGGACGGTCACCTCCGGCACCGTGACCCACCACCTGGAATCGCCCTTCCTCGTCATGGCCACCCAGAATCCCATCGAGATGGAAGGCACCTATCCGCTGCCCGAAGCGCAGTTGGACCGCTTCCTGATGAAGATCCTGGTCCCGTACCCGACCCGCGAAGACCTCAACACCATCGTCGAGCGCACCATCGCCCGCGAGGAGCCGGAACTCAGCCAGGTGATGGATCGCGACACCATCCTCTCCATCCGCCGCGCCTGCCGCGAAGTCCTCGTCGCTCCCCATGTGCAGGACTACGCCGTCAGCCTGGTCATGTCCACCCAGCCGGGCACCGCTTATGCGCATGAACTCGCCAACAAGTACATTCGCTACGGCTCGTCTCCGCGCGGCGCCCAATCGCTCGTCGAATGCGGCCGGGTCTATGCCTTCATGAACGGACACGCCCATCTGTCCATCGACGACATCAAGACCATCGCCCCCGCCGTCCTGCGGCACCGTATCATTCTCAACTTTGACGCCCACGCCGACGACCAGACGCCGGAGACCCTGCTGAAAGAGATCATCGCGGCCGCCACCTCGAAAGCCGCGCAAACCCGCGCCTGAGCCGGGCCCCATCCGGAAGTACTGAGAACGAAACGCCATGGCTGCTCCCCTGCTGGACCGTCAAATCCTGGAACGGCTCGAACGCCTGACCATCCGCTGGCAGCAGTCATTTCGCGGGCTGGTGGGCGGGCACAATATCTCCCGCTACGCCGGTCCCGGCCAGGAGTTTCTCGATCACCGCAACTTCCACCAGGGCGACGACTTGCGGGCCGTCAACTGGCGCGCCTTCATGCGTCTGGAGAAGCTCTTCCTGAAGATGTTCCAGGTGGAGCCGCGCACGCCGATCCGCCTTCTGCTGGACTCGTCCACTTCCATGACCGCCTCGCCCGAACCGGGCGCCGGCAGCAAGTTCGACTATGCCCGCAAGCTGGCCGCGGCCCTTACCTATGTCGGGCTGGTGCGCCACGACTCCATCCTGCTGCAGCCGTTTCACGAGAAACTGGATGACTCGCACCTCGCTTCCGGCGGACGCCACCGCTTTGGGCCCGTCAATGACTTTCTCTCCGCTGTCGAACCCGGCGGACGCACGTCTTACTTCGAGATGGTGCGGCAGTTCATCTCGGCCTACCAGAAGCCGGGCCTGCTGATCCTCATCTCCGATTTTCTGGATGACGGGGAAGTGCTGAAACCCTTGCAATACCTCGCCGACTTCGGCCACGAGCTGATGCTGGTTCAGGTTTGGACCGACTCTGACCGGTCGCCGAACCTGAAAGGCGATGTCACGTTGAGTGACGCGGAATCGGGCGGGTCGCTCGAGATTTCCCTGGACGAGGCGACTTGCCAGGCGTATACGGAAGAGTTCGATCGGTATGCAGGCGCCATAGAAAATCTCGCCCTGCGCTCAGGCGGACGTTACGCCGGCTTCTCGACATCCGTCCCACTGGAAGAGGCCATTTTTACGGCCTTGAATCAAGCCGGCGCGGAACTGCAGCGCGCCCCGCGGAGTGCATAGCCTTTGTTTTTTGCCAATCTGAGCGCGCTTGAGTTCCTGGCCCTCTTCACCACGGTATCCGCCGCCACCGTGGCGCTGTACCTGCTCATCCGGTCCCGGCGCCAGTACACCGTGGCCACCCTTCGCTTCTGGCAGACCGCACGCCAGGATGTTCAACAGAAACGCCGCCGGAGAGTCGACCAGCCGTGGTCCCTCCTGCTCCAGTTGCTGGCCATCGCGTGCCTGCTCCTCGCCATCGCTCAACCCCGGCTTGGACGGCCCGATACCTCAGGCCTCGACCACATTCTTCTGCTCGACAACTCCGCCTGGCTCCAGAATCCGGCCCTGCACGCCGACTCGCAGCGGCTGGCCCTCGCCTGGCTGAAGCGGGTCCCCTCCCAGGACCGCGTGATGGTCGTACGGGCCGACTCCCTGGCCACGCCGGTCACCCGTTTTGAGTCGAACCACTCGGCTGTCGAGGCCGCCATCAAAGCCTCCGTGCCGTCATCGTCCGCCCTCGACCTGCAGCCTGCCTTCGACCTGGCCCAACAGGCCATGCGCCTGGAAGCGAGAAGCGCCGGCGAAATTCTCTACGTCGGGCCGCGGCAGATCGAGCCGTCCTCCACTCTGAATCCCCCCAGGAACCTGCGCGTTCTCAGCACCAAGGACGTTCCGGCGAATCTCGGCCTCACCCGGGTCACCGTCCGCCGCGACGTGAATGACGCCACCCTGTTCAACGCGTCCGTCACAGCCCACAACTACTCGTCCACGCCCTACAACGTGCCCCTGACCGTCGGCCTGGGCGGCGCCCTGGTTTCCAATCAGCTGGTGAACCTGCCTCCGCACAGCGATGCGGTCTCGAGCTTCTCCTTCCGTTCCACGGCGGCCGGCTGGCTGGAAGCCCGGCTGAATGCCCGCGACGGCCTGCCCGCCGACGACCGCGCGCTGCTCGAAATTCCTGTGCCGCGGCGGCTCCGTGTGGCCGTTTACTCCAGTGAGCCGGACCTGCTGCGGCCCATGCTCAGCTCCGACGCCCGCGTGGAGGCTACGTATTACCAGCCCGCTCAGTATGCCTCGAACGTCGACGCCGACCTGGTGATCCTCGACTCCTTCTCTCCGGCCACTCTGCCCCAGAAGGCCAGCCTGGTGATCCGCCCGGGAACGAACGATGCCACCATCACGCGCTGGAACTCAGGTCAGCCCATCGCCTCCGGCATCCACTCCAAGGACATGAAGTTGAAGGGCGCGCGCGTGCTCACGCCCGGCAGCGGCGAGGTCGTCGTCGCCGAAACCGCGCAGGGGCCGGTCATCCTGGCCAGTGCCATCCAGGGGCAACCCAAACGCGTGACGCTCGGCTTTCATCCGCTTCACGCCGACCTGCGCTACGAACTCACGACGCCCCTGCTGTTCGCCAACCTGATGCAGTGGATCTCGCCCGAGACCTTCCTGCGGCAGGAAGTCCTGGCCGCTACGCCCGGTTCCGTCAACGCGGATCTGAACGAACTGGCCGCTCCGGATCAGATTCGGGTGCTCGACTCCGACGGCGCGGCCCTGCCGTTTACCGTGGATGGCCGGACCGTCCGATTCTTCACCGCCTCCCCCTCCACGGTCCGCGTGCTCGCCCCCAATTCGGAACTGATGTTCGCTCTCTCCCTGCCCGGGTTGGGTTCCACTTCCTGGGAGATCCCGTCCACCGCGGCTCGCGGGCTGGCGCCGGCGGCGGCGACGACTCCGCTGCCCAAGGAGATGTGGCAGATCCTGGCCATTCTCGGTGCGCTGTTGATCGGTCTGGAATGGTTCCTCTACCGCGGCAAGCCCACCGCGCCCATCGCCCTGGCCCTGAAGGTGGCCAGCATCGCGGCGGTTCTCATCTCCCTGTTCCAGCCGGGCCTGCCGGTGCACGAGACAAAGCTTGGCGTCGCGGTTCTGGCGGATACCTCCGCCAGCATCTCCGGCGCCGATCTGGCGCAGGAGTCGAAGCTGGTTACCAGCATTGACGACGCCCGCGGCCGGCACATCGTGCGGGTTCTGCCCTTTGCCCGCTCCATTCGCATGGCCCAGCCCCAGGAATACGCATCGGGCTGGAAACTGCGCGGTACGGGCGGGGAGATGGGGCGCGAAACCAGCCTGGAGAGCGCCATCCGGGAAGCCTCCGCCACACTGCCCGCCGGCCTGATCCCGCGCATCGTGCTGATCTCCGACGGCAAGGAGAACTCCGGATCTGTGGCCCGCGCCGCCTGGCAGGCGCGTCAGTTGGGGATCCCCATCGACACTTTTGCTCTGCCCGGCCGTCCGGAACCGAAGCTCAAACTGGAATCGGCGCGGCTGCCGGAAGTGGCGTTCACCGGCGAGCGTTTCCCCATCGAGCTGAATGTCGAAAGCCCCTCCAAAGCCTCCGGCGTCCTGGAACTTCTGGCGGAAGGCAAGCCCCTGGGATCCACTCAGGTGAACCTGGAGCCGGGCATGAATCACCTTCGCGTCAGCGCCGCCGTCGCCACTGCCGGTGCGATTGATTTCCTGGTGACCCTCAAGTCGCCGGAGTTGGGCGAACTCCGTGTGGAGCAGGCGGTTTCGCTCCGCCGCCCGCGGTTGCTCTACCTTTCCCAGGACGCCTCCGGCATGGAGTCGCACCTCTTCGGCACGCTCACCGCCGCGCAGTTCGATGTGGTCTCCAATGTCCTGTTTGCCGACGCGCGCTTTGAGGACTACCAACTCGTCCTGTTCAACAACTGGGATATGGAAGCCATGCCGCCCAGCCGCAAGGCGGACCTGGAACGCTTCGTACAGCAAGGCGGCGGCCTGATGGTCATCGGCGGCGAACGCAACGTCTACGTCGATAAAAAGAACCAGCCGCAGGACGCCCTGGATCGCACGCTGCCCGCGCTCATCGCGCCCCCGCGTAGCCCTGAAGGGGCGTCAGTGATCCTGATCGTCGACAAGTCCTCCTCCATGGAAGGCCGCAAAATGGAACTCGCCCGGCTGGCGGCCATCGGCGTTGTGGAGAACCTGCGGCCCATCGACCAGGTGGGCGTTCTGATTTTTGACAACTCTTTCCAGTGGGCGGTGCCGCTGCGCCGCGCAGAGGATCGTACGTTGATCAAACGGCTGGTAGCCGGCATTACTCCGGATGGGGGCACTCAGATCGCGCCGGCCCTGACCGAGAGCTACAAGCGCATGACCACGGCGACAGGCGCGTACAAGCACATCGTGCTGCTGACGGACGGCATCTCGGAAGAGGGCGATTCGATGACCGTGGCGCGCGATGCGGCCAACAACCGGATCACCATCTCCACAGTCGGCCTGGGCCAGGACGTGAACCGCGCCTACCTGGAGAAGGTCGCCGTCACCGCCAAGGGCAAAGCCTACTTCCTGACGGATCCCTCCGGCCTGGAGCAGATCCTGCTCAAGGACGTAATGGAGCACACCGGCTCCACCACGATCGAGAAAACCATCCAGCCCAAGGTCGCCCACCAGGCCGAAATCCTGGAGGGCCTGCCCATGGACAAGGCGCCTGCCCTCAAGGGCTATGTCCGCTTCCAGGCCAAACCGACCGCCGAAACAATCCTCTCCATCGCCTCCTCGACGGCTGGCGAGAAGGACGATCCCCTGCTGGCCCGCTGGCAATATGGCCTGGGCCGAGCCGCCGTCTTTACCTCCGACGCAAAGTCCCGCTGGGCGGCCGCATGGGTCTCCTGGCCGGGCTATGACAAGTTCTGGGCCAATGTTCTGCGCGACCTGCTGCCGCACTCTCAGCCGGGTCAATCGACACTCACCAACGATTCCGCCAACGGTAATCTGGTGGTGGAATACCGCCTCTCGCAGGCGGTTCCGGCGCCAGACAAACTGCCGGCCCTGTTCGCCATCGGGCCTGACGGCTTTCAGGCGCCGGTCACGCTGGAACGCTTGGGCGCCGATCACTTCCGCGGCAAAGTCCAGGTGGGCAATCGCAAAGGCCTCTTCCGGGTACGCCCCCTGGTCGAATCGCGGGCATTCCCCGAGGTGGGCCTCTACCTGCCGGAACCGGAAGTGACTACCTACGGCAGCAACCCCTTGCTCCTGCAGCAGTTGGCGGCCTACACCGGCGGCCGCTTCAATCCGCCCGCAAAGCGGGTCTTCGACTCGGCCGGACCCGGCTTGCCCGCATCCATGCGGCTGTGGCCGGGCCTGTTGGCCGCGGCCATCCTGTTCAACCTGCTGGAATTGGCCTGGCGCCGGTTGTTCCCGGGGCTGAAGTGGAGCGGATTGAAATCGCGCCTGCCCCGCGCGGCCTAGCTTACGGCTTGGCGCCCGCGGCCATGCGCGAATCGATCGCTTCGATCACCGGCAGCAGATCCTGTACACTCTCGATCACGAAATGGGCTCCGGCCGCGCCCAGGCGGTCTGTCGCCCGCGTGACCCGTCGGGTAAGCTCGTCCGGCCCCAGGGATTCGCATTCCTGCTCGGAGAGCCCCACTTCATTGCCGGCCCACGTGATGCCCACGGTCCACATGCCCGCGTTCAGGCCCTCTTCGATATCCGCCACCGTATCGCCCACCTTCACGCAGGCCTCCAGCGGATAGATGCCCAGCTTCATGGCGGAGGTCACGGCCATCCAGGGCGCGGGGCGGCCGGCCGGCACATCGTCGGCGCAGACCAGGTGGTCCGGCTGGAATCCGTTCGCCGCCACATCCCGGAGCAAGCCCTTGATCATCTCCCGGGAATACCCCGTGGTGGCGCCGATCCGGATACCGCGTTTCCTCAGTTGATTCACCGTCTCGCTCACGCCCGGAATCACGTCGGCGTGTTTGCCGATGGCAGCGGTCTGGATCGGGATGAACTCCGTGAAGAGGCGCTCCACATCTGCTTCATCGGGCGTCTCGCCCTGCATGGCGCGCCACTGTTCGGCGACCGGTCTGGATTGCAGGATCAGCCGCAGATGGTCTTTCTTGTGGATGCCCATGCCCTGCCGGACATCCTCCGCGGCGATCTGAATCCCATACCGCAGGAAGAGTTCGATCAACGCCTCGACCGGTGCGCGGCAGCCGAAATCGACGGTCGTCCCGGCCAGATCGAAGATCACGGCACGGACACGGCCGCGATAGCTGCGGCGATAGACGAAATCCATATGCACCCCCTCTCCCTAGTGTCGCGCGCCCCGCCCGTCGCCGCAGAGCGGGGCTAACCGGCCGGGGCGCGGACAGAGAGGATGGTGGCTACGGCTTCTTGGTCCACTCCTCTACCCAGTCGAGGAAGGTGGAGTACCACAACAGCGAATTCTGCGGCTTCAGCACCCAGTGGCCCTCGTCCGGGAAGACGAGCAGCTTCGAGGGCACCTTCTGCGCCTGCAGTGCCGTGAACAACTGGAGGCCCTGGCCATACGGTACGCGGTAGTCCAGTTCGCCATGAATCACGAGCGTCGGCGTCTTGAAGTTGGCCGCGCTGCGCGAGGGCGACCACTTGTCGTACATCTCCTGGTTCTGCCACGGGAAGCCCTTGAACTCCCAGGTCGAGAACCACAACTCCTCCGTCTCGCCGCCCATGCTCGAAAGGTCATAAACTCCGGCGTGCGAGACCAGCGCTTTGAAGCGGTTGGTGTGGCCGGCGATCCAATCCACCATGTAGCCGCCGTAGCTTCCGCCGGAAGCGGCCATGCGGTCGCCATCCACATACGGCAGCTTGGCGACATAATCGGCCACCGCCATGATGTCTTCGTACGCTCGCCCGCCCCAGTCGCCGTTGATGTCGTCGGTGAACTTCGTGCCGTAGCCGGTGGACCCCCGCGGATTCGGCATCACCACGACAAAGCCGGCCGTGGCGAACACCTGCTGGTTCCAGCGATAGCTGAAGGACTCGCCCCACGCGCCCTGCGGACCGCCGTGGATCAGGAACAGGGCCGGATACTTCTTGGAAGCATCGAAATTCGGCGGTTTCAGCAGGTAGGAGTGCACCTGGGCGCCCTCGGCGCCGGCGACTGTGAACTCCTCCAGCTTGCGCAAATCATGGCTGGCAAGGAACGCCTCGTTCAGCTTCGTGAGAGGCTCCGGCGCGCCGCCGGAACTGGCGGCCTTGTAGATCTCGGTAGGGCTGGCCCCGGTCACCTCGGTGTAGATCAGGGTCTTGCCGTCGGCGGTGAACTGCAGGTCGTCGACATGGGTAGCGCCTTGGGTCATGGACCGCACGCCGCCGCCGTTGACGGAGATCAGTTGTGCCTGCTGCCGCCCGCGGTCTTCCACCGTGAAGGCCAGCCGGCGGGAGTCGGGATGCCAGGTGAAGCCGGTGACGTGACGGTCCAGATTCTCGGTCAGCACGTTGATGCGGCCGGATTCGCGCTCCATCACCACCAGGCGCCAGCGGTCGCTCTCATACCCCGCCCGAACCTGCATGCGCCAGGCGATCCACTTGCCGTCGGGCGAGTATTGCGGGCTGGCATCGGCCCCGGGACTGGTGGAGATCTTCTTTGCCTCGACACCGTCCGACGGACCCTCGATCGGGATCGTATACAGCTCCCAGTTCGTGCTGGTCGCCTGGTCTTCATCCAGGTTCGCGGCGTAGCAGACTTCCTTCCCGTCCGGCGAGATGGCATAGTCGCCTCCGCCGCCCAGCGAGAAGGGCGGCACGTCGTACTTGAAGCCGGGCGTGAGATCCTTCACCGCTCCTCCGTCGACCTGGGCGGTCATCAGGTGCTTCACCCGCTTGCCGCGCCACGTGGTCCAGTGCCGGTACAGCAGACTGGTATAGGTGCGGGCTTTCACCTTGTTCTTCTCTTCCGCCGCGATCAGCTTCGCGTTGCAGGCGTCGTCGGCGTTGCACTCGGGGTACACCTCGCTGGTGAACACCACAGACTTGCCGTCCGGAGCCCAGATCACCCCGTCGGCCTCGCTGCTCAGCTTCGTCACCTGCCGCGGATTGCGCCCGTCGGCGTCCATAATCCAGATCTGGCCGGAGCCGCCCCGGGTAGAGATGAATGCGATGGATTTGGAATCCGGGGAGAAGCGGGCGCCGGTATTCCGGCCCTCCGTCGTGAGCTTGCGCAAACCGGTCCCGTTCGGCGTGACGATCCAGAGTTGTCGATCCTGGGCGTTCTTGTCGACGTCCACTTCGCCGACGGTAAAGACAACAGCGTGTCCATCAGGGGCGACATTCGGCTCCGAGATTCGCTTTAACTTCAGCATCTCGGCGGCGGTGAAAGGCGCCTTCTGTGCATGGGCCGCCACATTCGCCAATAGCAGCACCGCCGTGAACAGCAAACAGAGCTTCATACTCTCGATGATACGATGGTAGTTTCTTGCGGGAACATCTATGATTCGTCCTTACCGGGGTATCTATCCCAGGATTGCCCAGACCGCCTACGTCGACCAGGCCTCCACTGTCATTGGAGATGTCACGATGGGCGAGCGTTCCTCCGTCTGGCCCAGCGCGGTGCTGCGCGGCGACGTGAACAAGATTGTGATTGGGGATGAAACCAACATCCAGGACGGCTCCGTGCTGCATGGCGAGTTGGATAAGTACCCGGTCCTCCTCGGGAACCGCGTGACCGTCGGCCACATGGTCTGCCTCCACGGCTGCGTCGTGGAAGACGACGTTTTAGTCGGCATTGGCGCCGTCGTTCTGAATGGGGCGAAGATCGGGCGCGGGTCGGTGATTGCTGCCGGTTCGCTGGTGCCCGAAGGGATGGAAATCCCGCCGGAATCGATGGTGATGGGCGTGCCGGCCAAGGTCCGCCGCCAGGTAACGGAAGAAGAGAAGGCGCGCTTCAAAGAGAATGCCCAGCGCTACATCCGTTATCGCCAGGACTACCGCGACGAAGCCGCCCACTAAACAAATCCAAATGATCAAAGCAGTCCGAGGGACCCGAGATATTCTGCCGCCTTCGTCGGCGGTGTGGAACCACGTGGAAGCGGTAACGCGCGAAGTGTTTCGCTCGTTCCATTACCACGAGATCCGCACGCCCATCTTCGAAGAGACCGCCCTGTTCGCGCGCGGCGTCGGGGAAGAGACCGACATCGTTTCGAAGGAAATGTACACCTGGGACGACCGCGACGGCTCGTCCATCACGCTCCGCCCGGAGAACACGGCGTCGGTCATCCGTGCCTACATCGAGCACAGGCTGGACCAGATCCCGGGGCTCACCAAGCTCTACTACATCGGGCCCATGTTCCGGCGCGAGCGCCCCCAGAAGGGCCGCTACCGTCAGTTCTCTCAGATCGGCGCGGAGTGCATCGGCACGGAAGCCCCGGCCGTCGACGCGGAAGTCATCGAATTGGCCATGGAGATCCTCACGCGCTGTGGCGCGCAGAATCCCACCCTGCTGCTGAACTCCGTCGGCTGCAAGAAGTGCCGTCCCGTCTTTGTGGAAGCCCTGCGCGAGCGTTTGCAGTCCGTGAAAGGCACGATGTGTACCGACTGCCAGCGCCGCGCCGATACCAATCCGCTGCGAGTCCTGGACTGCAAGGTGCCCGAGGATCAGCCGGTCATCGACGCCCTGCCATCGATCCTCGATTACCTCGATCCGGAGTGCTCCGCTCACTTCGAGACCGTGAAGTCGCTGCTGACGGCGCGCGAGCTGACCTTCGAGATCCGGCCCCGCCTCGTGCGCGGCCTCGACTACTACATGCGCACGACCTTCGAAGTGACGCACGGTGCGCTGGGCGCGCAGAATTCGATTCTCGGTGGCGGCCGCTACGACGGGCTGGCGGAGTCGCTGGGCTCGAAGGTGCCGGCGCCCGGCATCGGCTTCTCAATCGGCGAGGACCGTCTCGTCATGGCCATCGAGGAGCAGACCAACGCCGGCGACTTGGCGAAGCTGGACGTCTTCCTGGTGCCCATGGGCGCCGCGGCCGTGAAGCACGCGGCCCTGCTGGCCCGCGACCTGCGCCGCGCCGGCAACGTCGTGGAAGTCTCCACCGACCACAAGCTGAAGCGTGCGATGGAGACGGCCAACAAGCTGAAGGCGCGTTACGCGCTGATTCTTGGCGACAACGAGATCGAAGCCGGCGTGTACGCCTTGAAAAACATGGCGACCGGGGAGCAGCAGAACCTGACGCGAGAACAGCTGCCGTCGGCGCTGCTTTAGCATCCGGACGACTGACTGCCTGTGGTGTTCTCACAGACCCTTCGGCTTGGCATACCACTCTTTTAAGTAGTCCAGAAACACTTTCACCTTGCCGGGTTCCAGCATCCGGCGCGGATAGTAAGCCGACACCGCCAGAGGCTGGGTGCCCCAACTCTCCAGCAGTTTCACCAGGGTGCCCCGGCCCAGATCTTCTTCGCACAGTTGCTCTGGCAGCAGGGCAGCGCCGATGCCCGATAAGGCGAGTCCGTGAACTGCTGAAACATCGTTCGCGCTGACCCGGGCTCTCGCCTCAATGCTGCGCTGGTTCGAGCCGTCGACCAGTGCCCAGGACACCGTCGGCTGGGTTCCTACACTCAGCAACGGCAAGGCGGCCAGATCCTCTGGTTTCGCAGGATTGCCCCAACGGGCGACAAACTGGGGACTGGCATAGACCGCCTGTGAGAAGGAAAAGAGCGGCCGGCGAACGTACGCGGCCCACCGCGTAGGTCCCACTCCAATCCCGACATCGGCCCCGCATTCCACGAGATCCGGCAGCACGTTCGTGCACTCGAAACTCAAGGTCAGGTCGGGATACTTGTCGAGGAAACGCGGCAGCAATCGCGGCAGCACGTGGCGTGCAAACAAGGCCGGTGCGACGACCCGCAGCAGGCCATGAGGCCGTTCGGAAAGACGCGTGGCCGCTTCGATAGCGTCGTCAAACGCCTCGCTGCCGGCGCGCGCCCTTTCAAAGAAAAGTTGGCCGGCCTCAGTCAGCCGGACCCGTCTTGTCGACCGGTGAAACAACCGGACCCGAAGATGCCGTTCCAGCGCCTGCACCCTCGCGCTGACCGTCGAAACAGGCAATCGAAGTTGTTCCGCGGCCCGGACGAAACTTCCTGTCTCGGCCACCTTAACGGCGGTGTTCAGACCGTTATAATCCACCCGATTATCCATTATACTGGACAGTCTATATAGAAACTAGTGGTTTATCCAATAGAAGACTTCCGCTAGCATGACATTGCATGAAGCTCTATTTGTTGGAGTTGGGCCGCGTTCGGACGGGAGAACCGATTCTTGGATACCTGGTGCAAACTGCCGGCGGGCAGAACGTGTTGATTGATACAGGCTACCGGCCGGGCACTTTAGGCGAGGAAGGCAATCCGGACATGGCTTTCCTGCAGGCAGCGCCGCAGCAACTCGTTACTGTCCAGTTGCGGCGAATCGGGCTCTCGCCGGAAGAGATCACCTGCCAGATCGTAACTCACCTCGATCCGGATCACGCTGGCTTCCTATCCTCGTTTCCCCAGGCGGAAGCCATCATCCAGCGCCGCCACCTGGCCCTGGCCCGGGCGAGCGAAGCTGCCCGGTTTCTGCTCACACGCCCGGTATGGGGCTCTCCGGACATCCGATACAAGGAAGTGGATGGCGACGTGGAGATCCTGCCCGGCATCCATGTCGTCGAAACCAGTGGCCATGTCACGGGGCATCAGAGTGTGCTGCTCGAACTCCCGAACACCGGAGCTGTGCTGCTTCCAATCGATGCAATGGCGCGGGAACATCTGCGTTCCGCGGAGGAACGCACCGCTGGCCCCTTCGATGAGAACGAGGAGGAATTGCGGCGGAGTACACGCAAGCTGATTGACCTGGCTGATCGACGAAAAGCGCTCATTATCTATGCGCACGATGCCGAGCAGTGGGCCGGCCTCCGGCATAGCCCCGATTACTACGATTGATGGAGCCATGGCCTAATGATGGCGGTTTGCCAGCCGGTACACGTGGCCGGTTTATGCCGCACACGTGGACGGCATTCCCTGTGAGACGGGTTGGCTCTTTGTTGCGACCTAGACGGCCCGCGTGGCTCTGTTCTACCTGCTCCGGTGGACCCGCGCCGTTCCGCCCGGCCCCGAGGCCCTGTCCAGCCACCCGCACTGATGCGCGCCTTCCGCCTCGCCAAACCAGCCAAACACGCTACACTCTGCACATGAATCAGGGACGCGTGATCCTCCTGCTGGTTGCCTTTGCCTCTACGACTTGGCCGCAGGTGACCGATCACTCCTCCGCCGAGCGCGAGGTGCGGGACACCCTCCAGCGCTACTTCTCAGCCTGGCAGGACGCCAACCGCGAAACGGTGAATTCCGTCACCCGCCCGGCCTCCACCCGTTTCAGTTCAGGCGGCACCCGGCTGGGCAACCTGTTCGGACGCACGACAGGTGACAACCGGAAGATCGCTCACTTCATCCGCCACCTCGAGTTCCTGCGCCCCGGCGTGGCGGTGGCCGTCGGCCTTTGGCGCGATACAACCCCTGGCGCAGCCTATGCCTCTGGCGCCTTCAACTACACCCTCGTTCTCGAAGGACAATCCTGGAAGCTGGCCACCGTGCACGAGACGCTGAATCAGCCGCTCCCTGCCCTGGACTCCTCCGCCCCGGCCGAACCCCTCAGGAAAGACGGAGACTGGGAGATTCTGTTCGACGGGCAATCCGCCGGCCACTGGCTGACCCTGACCGGCGCCCGCGACCTCGGCCAGTCGTGGCGCGTGGCCGAGGGCTGCCTGATCTCCGTCCCCGGCAGCCAGGGCGCCGACCTCCGCAGTGACCGCGAATACAGGTCCTTCGAGATGCGGTGGCAGTGGATGGCCTCCGCGCGCAGCAACTCCGGCGTGAAATACCGGTTGTTTGGCGCCGACACAATCAGCTTCGGCCCCGCCCGCTACGCCGCCGGCTGGGAATACCAGATGGCGGACGATGCCGGCGACCCGGGAGCCCGCGTCGACGATCGCCAGAAGAGCGGAGCCTTGTACGGCGTCGTGCCCGTCTCCAAACCAACCGCCAAGCCGGCCGGAGAGTGGAACGAATCCCGGTTACTGGTGATGGACGACCACGTGGAGCATTGGCTCAACGGTGTGATGACCGCCCGCTATCCGGTGGACTTCGCCTTCGACAGTCCCGTCCTGCTCCAGCATCACGCATCGGAGGTTCGCTACCGCGACATCCGTCTGCGCAGAATTCTTCCCCACTGAGCAGCTTGAGGGTGGCTCAGGCGCCACGATCGCCGCTGAGCCCCCCTGGACTGTCTTGGCCCGGCCTACTTTCTCGGCTGGTACTGAATCTCGACCTCGGTTCTCACCTTCACCGGGCGGCCGCCTTGCACCGGCGGCTGGTAACGAAACTTCGACCACGGCACGGCTTCACAAAGCTGTGCGCCGGTCTCCAGTTCAGTGATCTTCCCATCCGAGCCGATAATGACCTTGCATTTCACCGCTCCCGCGGCAGGTTCCCAGATTGGAGCCGTTTGTACCGCCGCGCCCTCAACCAGCAGCGCCTTCTGCTTATCGGCCGGCACAGCGACGATGGGGAGAGCATCTTCCTTATCCTTGGCGGCTTTGTCGGCGCCTTTGTCATCCTTCTTGGCCGGAGCGGCCTGGATCTTCGTCACCAGGATGATCGGCCGCGCGGGATATCGTGACACACGGCCCCGCAACGCGGAGGCTTTCACATCGACTTCTTCGAAGGACATGCCGGGCCAGGCCGTCTTGACCACCCGCTCGCAACTCGACAGCAGAGGATAGCCGCCCTTCCCGTTGTTGGGGTCGCCAATCTCGTCGATCATCTTTTGTGCATGGATGCCCTCGACGATGTACTCTTCTCCATCCACCACGTTCGCGGTCCTCCGCGAGAACAGGCGGTATTGCTGCATCCCTTCCCAAATGAAAACGGAAGGTCCACCGCCATTGAGTGCGGAATCGCTCGCTGAGGTGGCAAGGTCCATGGTCCGGAGCTTGCCCTGGACCTTGATTGTCTGGGGTGCGGCCTTTTTCGCCTCACCCGCCGGCGGCGCGCTGGAGCATCCGCTCAAAGCGGCAAATGTCGTCAGGACAACGGAAAAGCAAAAGATGTGTGTATTGCGGTCCATACTGCATGTCCTCGAGATTGGGACGTTTTAGTCCGAATCAGAGACTATCACGGCGCATGGCCGCCTGCAACGGACCGCAACCACACCTCGCAACCATCCGCGAGCCGTCACGCTCTCAGCGCAGAAAACGGAACCTCAGCCCTCCGGGCGAATCCGGCGGATGCCACGCGGAACGGTAAACCGCAATGGCCCCCGATCGCGCCAGGATCACGGCGTCCGATCCGCGCAGCCGCTGGGCGTAGTTGGCATGAATCCCGCGCCGCGCCTCCGGATCGACAAACCGGTACTTCAGAATCGTGCACCAGTCGGACCAGTCGCGAACCACAAAGCCCCGCGTCACCAGCTCGTAATCGAACTTCGAAAAATAGTGGGCAACCGCTTCGCGATGGGCCGTCAGGAGCTTCTGCTCAAAACCGCTCAACGGTTCAAGCTGCACCGGCTCCTCAGGAGCAACGTACTGCATCATCGATTCGCGGTATCCCCTTGTTTGCAGCCGCAACGCTGTCTCCTCCGCGGCCTCCTGCGAGAGTTTCACTCCGCTGCGCAAGGCTGCTTCCTGAACTCGCTCCACGTCCAGGAGCCCCGTTTCCACGGCCACGCCCAAATCAATGTAGACGATCTCGCCCCGGTAGGAGTCCAGGAACCGCTTCCTCACCGGAGTAATGTCCTGGATCGGTAGTCCGGAGTAGAACATCATCGGCAGGTGGCTGTTCGGCGCGGCATACAGCTTGACCGTCGAGTCCAGCCGCATCGAGTTGAGTTCTTCGAAAAGCCCCGCGTAGACGCTCCACGTACCAGCTCCGGGCTTGTGCGTAAGGTCCATGGAATGCCCGGTGGCCACGAAAAGCAGCAGCATCAGAAACGCAGCCAGACCGGCGCCGGCGATGCGCGACAGACGCGGAGCCATCATCTTCACCAGCAGGGCACACATGCTGGCGCCCAACAGAAAGAGCGGCCCCCAATAGCTCAGGGCGACCCGGTTCCTGGAAAAACTGACGGCCGGAATGAAATACAGGAAGGCGGCATACCCAACCAGCGTCCAGGCCCCGAGGAACATTAGAACGGCCACGAGTTGCACGGCGGCGGAATGCATGTGGGCCGCCAGCGTCCTCCGCGTCAGATAGGCATACAATCCGAAGATCACGATCGCAAGCCCGGGGATCGCGTACCACAAGTTAAACGGCGGATATTGCCACAGGGTCGACGGCATGCGCAGCAGCGGCCAGGCGCTGGGAATGTGGATTTGGTGTCGAAGGAAGCCTGTCGCAATCACCCAGGGCACGGTGCCTGCCGCCACAATCGCGCCGAGTACAATCACCTTTTTGAGCCAGTCCTTGTGGCGGCTCACGATCAGGGGCAGGCAAAGCCCGGCCATCGCCGCGGCATTCACGAAGCTGAGCAGATGCGTGTGAAACAGCAGCACAAAAGCGCATCCCCCGAGCCATACATGCCTCCAGCGGCAATCCCGCACCAACAGCCACACCATGATGCAGCACACCGTCGACAGCGCAACCTGGGCCGAGTAGTAGCGCGCCTGATCGGAGATCGAAATGTGAAACGGGTAGTAGGCGGCGGTGATCAGGCCGGCCCACCCGGCTTCAAACCCACAGATGGTTCTCCCACCCAGAAAGACGGCCAGCAGGAAGCAGCCTGCGAAGAAGATCGAAGGCAGCCGCGCTGCCCTGGTTCGACGCTTCTGCTCTTCCAGATTGTGTTTCGTCACACGCGTGCCATCGTCATGGTCGGGTTGAACCCCGTGAAGCGCGAACGAAGCCGCAATCGCATAGAGCGGCAACCAGCCGTGATATACGGCCAGATGATTCTCTGAATAACTCACATCGCGAAACTCATACTCCGGGTTCTCCGGCCACGGCCACACGTGGGTGTTCTCGTAGATTGGAATCCCCACGTAGGAGTCGCTCGGATAGCCGTTCTGCAGGATGGTCAGCGCGTTGATCGAGGATTCCGCCTCATCCACCCAGAAGGGCAACTCGTCCAGGTGGAGCGTTCTTAGCCAGGCCCCGGTCAGGACGACCAGGATCACCAGCACGCATTCGGCACTGGCTCGAACATGCTCCCGGGGAGACCTCGCCACCCTTCCGGCGCTCCCTCCTCGAAACTCAGCAATCATTGGTCGCCGTTCGCTGCCGTTGCTACGCTCCGAGGCTCGATCTTCTTCCAGGAGGGTGGATTCAGGTGGCTCAGGTAAAAGTTCAGAACCGCCGGTACAAGAGCCCCCGCCTTCTCGAAAAGAAATCCGATCGCTGGAACATACACCGAGCTCCGGCGCCGCTTCACCGCGCGAAAGATCGCTGAGGCTACGGTTTCGGGTGAGACCACATACCGGATTCTCTTCACCCCTGCGGGCGGCCCGCCGGCCAGCACATTGTCCCGGAAGCCGGTGTCCACAATACCCGGATGCACCACGATCAGGTGAATCGGGCTGCCTCGCAGTTCCAGACGCAGGGAATCATGCAGCGAACACAGGGCCGCCTTGGCCGCCGAGTAGGCCGACGCCCACGGCAATGCGACCCGGGACGCAACCGATCCCATCGTTACGATCGTGCCAAATCCCTGCCCGAGCATCACCGGTATGACCAGTTGGGCCAGGGCCAGGGGCGCGACCACATTCACTTCCAGCATCCGCGAGAAATGCTCGATGGGAACTGCCGATGGCAGGGAGTACAGTCCGATGCCGGCGTTGTTCACCAGCAGGTCAATTCGACCGAACTCGGCGACCGTCTCGTTGATGGCCCTGTCTCTCACCCGCTCTGATGTGATGTCGCCCGGAATGACCAACACGCCCAGCGACCGCAACCAGTCAAGGTCCGGATCAGGCAACGCCACCACCGCGATTCTCCAACCGGCAACCAGGAACTGCTGCACGCACGCCGCACCGATCCCCGCCGAACCGCCCGTGATCAGGGCGACCGGAGAGGGAGGTTCTGAGCTGCTTTGTGGATTCCTGTCGAAGTACTTGGCCGGCACGCCTTCCGCCTGGTGTGAATTGGGACGCCCCAATTCTAACCTGACTCAGGTCGATCTCAATGCGTAAACCATTCGGAAATCAACGTTTTTCTACTGAATCTATCTCCCTAAATCCATGCAGGAATATCAGGACAAGATTAGGTAACCCTGAATGGGCTCATTCTCACCCATTCGGGTGTTTGATCTCCCTCCACCCGCAATCCCAATTTGAATCAATCGCTTCTGAGCTCTCTCCACTGCGGCTGCAGGCCCTCTTTGCTCACGTCTGCTTGACCCTCCCGGCGAGCCCATCCGCTGCTTCGCAAATCTGGCAGCTCACAGCCACTTTCACTCCCCCTGAGGCCAGGCATTCAGACAGCAGGGTCGAGAGCACGATGGCCGCGTGCCTCGGGTGTCTGGAGGATGGCCACTTGATTGCATTAATACTCACTAACGCGATGCACTCCGCACTGGGACCCCTAAGGCCGGCCTCCTTGGCCGCCACGAAAGAAGCATGATGAAAGAGAACGCGAAAGCAACGAGAATTGCCTTTGTAGGCGACCATTTGCCCCGCAAGTGCGGCATCGCCACCTTCACGTCCGACCTCCTGTCGGCGGTCGCCACGGCCTACCCCGAAAGTCAGTGCTTCTGTGTGTCGGTGAATGACAGGAAAGCCGGCTACGAATACCCGGAAGTGGTCCGGTTCGAGATCGAAGAGCAGGACTTGTCTTCCTACCTCCGTGCGGCCGACTTCCTCAATATCAGCAACGTCGATATTGTCTGTCTTCAGCACGAATTTGGGATTTATGGGGGGCCCGCCGGGGGGCACATCCTTGCCTTCCTTCGCGAACTCAGAATGCCTGTGATCACCACGCTGCACACCGTCCTCCAGGACCCACGCCCCGACCAGCGGCGCGTCCTGCAGGAGATCATCTCCCTCTCCACGCGGGTGATTGTCATGGCGGAGCGTGGACGCCAGATGCTGCAGGAGATCTACGAAGCGCCGAGTGAGAAAATCGACCTCATCGCACACGGCATCCCCGATGTGAGCTTCGTCGACCCGGCCTACTTTAAGGACCAGTTCGGCGTCGAAGGGAAGATTGTTCTTCTCACCTTCGGCCTTCTCTCGCCCAACAAGGGCATCGAGTATGTTCTCAAAGCGCTGCCGCAGGTACTGGAAGAATTTCCCGATGTGGTCTACATTGTTCTCGGCGCCACCCATCCGAATGAACTCCGGGAGCACGGAGAGGCATACCGCACGAGCCTCGAACTGCTGGCCAAGAAGAGCCAGATCGACAAGAACGTCATCTTCTATAACGACTTCGTGGATCTCGAGAGCCTCAAGGAGTTCATTGGCGCGGCGGACCTCTACATCACGCCCTATCTCAATGAAGCTCAGATCACCTCAGGTACTCTCGCTTACACATTTGGGGCCGGAAAGGCAGTAGTTTCCACACCTTACTGGCATGCCGCGGAACTGCTTGCCGGCGACCGCGGCGTCCTGGTGCCCTTCGCCGACGCCGGGGCCATGGCCCGTGAAATCTCCGCCTTGCTGCGCGATGACATCCGCCGCCACGCCATGCGCAGGAATGCCTACCGTTGCGGCCGGGAAATGATCTGGAGTCATGTCGCTCAGCTCTACATGCAGACGTTCGTACAAGCCCGCATGCAGGGCACGGCGCCGTCCCGTAAATCTCTCCTCACCAAGACACTCGATCGGCGCCCTCGTGAACTCCCGGCCATCAAACTGGACCATCTCCAGCGGATGAGCGATTCCACCGGCGTCTTCCAGCACGCTAATTTCAGCATCCCGAACTTCTCTGAAGGCTACTGCACCGACGACAATGCGCGTGCATTCATTCTTTCCGTGCTCATGGAAGAACTCGGCCAGGACCGCGAGAGCGTTTGTGTGCTCGCCACCACCTGCGCCTCCTTCCTGCAGTTTGCCTTCGACCCCAATACCCGCCGCTTTCACAATCACCTCGGGTTCGATCGCCGCTGGCTCGACGAGCAGGGCTCGGAGGACAGTCAGGGCCGCGCCATCTGGGCGCTCGGTTTCGGAGTCGGCCGGTGCCCCTTTCGCAGCTTCCAGTTCATGACGGGACAACTGTTTGCCCAGGCCTTGCCCGTCATGGCCGACTTCACCTCTCCGCGCGCCTGGGCGTTCGGCCTGCTGGGCATCCACGAATACCTGCGGCACCTCGGCGGCGACAGCATGGTGAACCAGACACGGGAAGCCCTGCTGTCGAAGTTGCTGGACCTGCTGGATCGCAATTCGTCTCCGGACTGGCCCTGGTTTGAGCAGGAACTGTCATACGACAACGCGAAACTCGCGCACGCTCTCATCCTCACCGGCCGCGCCACGGGTCAACTGGACGTCGTTCAACGCGGCCTCGATTCCTTACGCTGGTTGAACCAGGTACAAATTTCCGCAAAAGGACATTTCCTCCCAATCGGCAGCAATGGCTTCTACAAGCGGGGCGGCATCCGCGCCGAATTCGACCAGCAACCCATCGAGGCTCACGCCATGGTCTCCGCCTGCCTCGAGGCCTATCGCGCTACTTCCGACGCCTGGTGGTACGAACAGGCACAGCGTGCCTTCGACTGGTTCCTCGGGTGGAACGACCTGGGGCTGGAACTGTACTCTCCGCAAAGCGGAGCCTGCGGAGATGGTCTGCATGTGGATCGTGTCAATCGGAATCAGGGCGCGGAATCCACCCTCGCCTTCCTTCTCTCTCTCGCTGAAATGAAGCTCACGCAGAACATGATGACGAGCTTCCGGAAACCGATCGCCAATGGCAATTAGGCAACCTATGAGCAAGCCCGCAATCCATGTCACCCGCGCTTCCACGTTTCTGCAGCCCAATCAGTCGCGTGTGTTGCTGCGGCCCTTCCAGCACGGCGATGCCCGGAAAACCGGCCAGATTGTCGGCCGCATCCTGGCGCTCCCGGAAGAAGAAATCGACCTGTTACTGAAGGGGATCTCCGCTTCGTTCAGCCCGCGGCACCAGGATCTCCCCCGGGTTCTCCTGGAACGGTGCAGCCAGTTGAGCGAGATCCTGCCTCCCCTTGACTCTCTCTCGGAAGCCCGGCGTTTGTTGCTCGGCTCCTGCTTCCTCGCCGAGTACTCAGTCGAATCCGCGGCCCTCTTCAACCCTTCCATCGTTCGCCACCCCGATCAGTCCGGACTTCCTGCCGGGGCGCTTCGCTTTGTCCTCAGCCTGCGCGCCACGGGCGAAGGCCACATCTCCTCAATGACCTTCCGGACCGGAATCATCCATCCCGGCCTGCACATCGAGATACTCACGCCCTCCCCTTTCCTCACTGAGCCGCGCCAGATCGTGAACCCCTGGTACGACAAACCGCTTTTTGAACGGAAGCTCGGCGAACTGAATCTCGACGGTGAATTCACCCGGCGCGTCATGGACAGTCTTCCTCACCCGTTTGCGCTGGACCAGCTCCGCGAGGCACTCAGATCCGAGCAGGCCCGCTATCCCGACGGCCTAACGCAGAAGGATCAGGCCGCGGCCAAGGGCATCTGGATGCTCGCGCGATCGAACTTCGAAGTCGAGTTCCAGCCCGATCGGGAATTGTCTGAGCGGGTCCTGTTCCCGGTCACCCCTTCCCAACGGAATGGCATCGAGGACGCGCGCTTTGTCTGCTTCCAGAACGATGACGGCAGCCACAATTACTACGCAACCTTCACCGCCTACGATGGCCGGATCATTGTGCCCGAGCTGGTGGAGACTCCAGACTTCCTGCGCTTCCGGTTTATCACCCTGAACGGACCGGCGGCCGTCAATAAAGGGATGGCGCTCTTCCCCCGCAAGATCGGCGGCCGTTTTGCCATGCTCTCGCGCCAGGACAACGAGAGCAATTCCATCATGTTCTCCGACAACATCCACTTCTGGAATGAACACAGCCAGTTGCTGGCGCCGGCCTTCCCCTGGGAGATCATCCAACTGGGCAACTGTGGCTCGCCGGTCGAAACCGAAGCCGGCTGGCTCGTGCTGAGCCATGGTGTAGGACCCATGCGGGAGTACAGCATTGGGGCATTTCTTCTCGATCTCGAGGACCCCACCAAGGTGCTGGGCCGTCTTCGCGAGCCTCTCCTGAAGCCGAATGCATCCGAGCGCGAGGGCTACGTCCCGAATGTCGTCTACACCTGCGGCTTCCTCGTCCATCAGGACCACCTGATCATCCCCTACGGCCTGGCCGATCACGCCACCGGCTTCGCCACCGTGCCCCTGGCCGAGGTACTCGCCGCCATGGAGCCGGTGTAGGCCGGGAATCGGCCGGCCGGATACCAGACATTCGGGGCGACGATCGGCCAGTCCCCGGCTTGCCCCCTGCCTCTCTACGTTTCCAGGACCTCATGCGGCAGCGGTCCGGCCGGTGCTGAGCCGCCTCTGCTGGGGGCCACCGGGATCGGTAGACAGCTTCCAAATCCCCTGGCGGCATTGCATCTCCCCGCTCGATGGTACTGGTATCGAGAAGCTTCAGGAGCTCATGCGCACGGGGCGACCGCAGGTCGTCACCGCAGGCGAAATCACAGGACTCTCGTCGGACACCGTGTCATGATCGCTGCGTCACTCCAGCGTCACGTGGCAAGCGTGGTCTGTCGGCTTCGTGTCCGGGTCGTTCGCTGTTAGACGGCTTCCAGCACATGCATCTCGATGCGTAAGCCCGCGGCCGTCGCCATGTTCACCAGCGCGTCGAGGGCGAACAGGTTGATCTTGCCACGCATCAGGTCGGAGACCCGCGGCTGTGTCACGCCGAAAAGCCGGGCCGCTTCCGTCTGGCTCATCCCGGTACGGGTGATGTGATCCCTCAAGCCGGTCATCAGAACCGCGCGCAGTTTCATGTTGGCGGCCTGCTCGGGCGTGTCCTCGATCGCGTCCCACACACTGGCAAAACGTTGCTTCTTCATTGCCCCGGCTCCTTCGACAACTCGCGGTAACGCTTGGCGGCAAGCTCCAGGTCCGCCTTGCTGGTCTTCTTCTGAAAGCAATGCAGCACGTAGATCGCGTCGGCAAATCTCGCCACGAAGAGGACGCGGAATGCGCCAGCCTCATCCCGAATTCGAATCTCTTTCACACCTCGGCCCACCAAGTTCATGGACTTCCAATCGCCCGGTTCGCGACCATTTTGCACCTGATCCAACTGATAACCGGCCTCGCGCCGGGCCGTCAGAGGGAAAGCCCGCAAGTCCTCCAGGGAACTGCCCCGAAACTCGATGGGTTTCGAGTCAGCCACATCAATGGTATACAGAATCTTGTATTGATGAAGACGGGAAGCCACTGTCCGGAGACAAAGTCGCGGCAGGCCGGAATCTATTTCCGACAGGCTCTCAGGCTGTCCCCTCTCCCCAAGGCTGCGGAATCAATCCCCACGGTTCCTGGTGCCCAGAACGTGAATACGAGAATCAATGTCCGTGGTCAGCTTCCAGCCGGAAGGGGCAGGTTTGGTGATGGCGTGACAGGAGCTACTGCCATTGAGCGTGGCTCGACTCTGGTGACAAGAGACAAGAAGCTAGGACAGGCCGTTGAGAAACTAGGCGGAAAGGTCAAAAGACCGGAGGATATCCCATGATCTCGTGGACTGAGCTAAAGCTTGGCAATCCGGGTCAACTCCGTTTTCCAAAGGGAAAGAGGGCAGAAGTACGATTCCTCGATCAAGGTGGGCCTCTTCAAAGTCGCCATAAGGAATCTGCACTCATATCCTTCGCCGAGGATGGCAGTCTCGACTTGGCCGAGGTCGTTGACTCCAGCCCCAACCATGATGAGCCGTGTGTTCTGGTGATCTCTGGGGACAGCCAGGATCGGCTCTTCTTGTTCGGTGGCGAAACATCTTACCTTATCTCGTCTGAAGGGCAGGTCGTTGGTTCAACTCCCACGTTTAGGAAACGCCGAAACGCTGAGTTCTGGCGGACTGAGGTTGTGCCACTGGATAATGATTCCATCTTGATCGTCTACGAAATGGGTGCGCTAGTTATCGACTCAATGCTGAAGATTCGATGGCAAGTTGAAAAGGCTCTGATCGACTTCTTCGAGCGACGAGAGGGGTCCGAACTGATTTTCCTTCGAGACCACGAGACCCCTTATTCCATCGACTTAGGCACAGGACGAGGCGTCCCGCCTATCGACGTAGCGTAGAGCGTTCATAGCGGTGGCCCCGTCGTTGCAGTTCCAACTTGACCGGATAAAACGCAGCTTGGAGTAGATGGATGTTGCCGAGGTTGGCGTCGATGACCAGTTTGCCATCGCACCATGAGGAGTTCTTATCGGTGCCGATGAGGAGCGCCAGGGCGAACTCTTGCATCACAAAATCCCAGAGCATCTGGAGATCGTGATCGGAAAGAGCGCCGAGGACGGCGCTCGGATCGGTGATGTCGTGGATGAGAAGTTCGTCGGAAAGTTTCGAGAGCAAAGCGTTCATGTTGGTTTCCTTCTGGTGTGAGTGAAGATATTTACCATTCCAGGTACGCAAAAGAAAATCGATCTTCACCAGGACCATGCGAAGCATGACGTTGCCCCAAGCAACGTCGAATCTATCGTTCTTCAAGATGTCGTTCGCAAGCTCACGACGCCTTCGGCGGTCTCATTGTTCATCATCATGCGAGTGGTTCAGAGCATCGATGCAGGAACAGAGTCCTACTAGGGACTCGGTCGAAGGGTGTCAGCCTGATGGACTGACCCCCAAATTTGAGACATGGTCAAAGGGGACACAATGAATCGAACGGTGGACCCCTATGCCCCGACCGCTCAAATACTCGCCGGAGTTTCGGCAAGCCGCTCTGGAACGAATGAAGGCCGGCACCAACGTGTCGCAGTTGGCGCGGGAACTCGGCGTTCGTCGCAAGTTCCTTTATCTCTGGAAAGACCAAGCCGAGCAACTGGCAGCCGATCTGAAGCGCTCCGGCAAGGCAGCACGCGAGACAGAACCGGAGTCTCCTGCGGAACAGAAACTCCGCCGCAAAGTGGAGTCTTTGGAACTCCTTGTCTCACGGCAGGCGCAGGAACTGGATTTTTTCAGAGGTGCCTTGCAGCACATCGAGGAGCGACGCCGGAAACGCGAGGCGATTTCCGAGATGGAGTCTACGACCAAATCCGGGCAGTAGCTTCGCTGCAAGGCAAATTGACTGTGGAATGGATGTGTTGGCTGGCCCGGGTCAGCCGGGCCGGTTACTACCGGGCCTGGCAGGCCACTGAGCCTGACAGCGAGGAAATGGAACTGCGGGATCACATTCAGCGCATCGCTCTGGCGAATCGCTTTTACGGTTACCGGCGGATAGCACGCCAGTTGAAGAACGAAGGCCGTCTGGTGAATCGAAAGCGAGTCGCACGTTTGATGAAGCTCGATAATCTGCTCGCCGTGCGGCGCAAAGCGTTTCGGCCGCCGACTACCGACAGCAAGCATGGACTGCGCATCCACCTCAATCTGGCGGCTCGAATGAAAGTAGCGGGCCCCAATCAGTTGTGGATAGCCGACATCACTTACATCCGCCTAAAGGGTGAATTCGTCTTTCTGGCGGTGGTGTTGGACGCCTGGTCTAGAAAAGTCATTGGCTGGAATCTGAGCCGATCCTTGCAGTCACACATGGCACTGAAGGCGTTGAGTCAAGCCCTGGAGGCTCGCAAGCCGGCAGCCGGATTGGTCCACCATTCTGACCGTGGGATTCAGTATGCGACAGAAGACTACTATGAGTTGCTGAAGAAGCACGGAGTCGTGCCAAGCATGAGCCGAGCCCGCAACCCGTGGGACAACGCCACCTGTGAGAGCTTCATGAAAACGCTCAAGGCAGAGGAGGTAAATGGAAAGGCCTACCGCAATATGGAAGAATTGCAGGCCCAGATAGAGCCCTTTCTGAGCGAGTATTACAACAAGAGGAGGCTGCACTCCTCTTTGGGATACAGTACCCCTGAGAAGTTTGAGGAACTCAACGGTTCGGCCGCGCCGCTGGCGGCCGTGCTTGAGTTTTACGAGGCATGAGGGGATCTATCGATCCGATCAGGCGGAGCCGAAGCACAACACTGGGGGCGGGAACCGCCTCCCGAAGGTCGGCCCCGCAGCCCAGAGAACAACGCGACGGGAGGATCACGTTGGCCCATCGTTCCGATGAGTCCCCGGCCGGTTATTCCTTGGTGGGGTGCTCTCCAGCAGAGCCCACCGCCGCTTCACCAGCCGGGATAAGCATGCCTGAGAATAGAAATGCTGGCAATGATTTGTCGGCGAACGGCAACCTGTCCCAAAACTCCGTGTCTCACGAACGGGGGGCGGTCCACTG
>JAFKEE010000059.1 GCA_017307505.1 Acidobacteriota bacterium
GGCCCCGTCTTCCGCTACGCCCAAAGCGCGCCGCCTAAAGGCGACGCTGGGCTCCGCTCCAGCCGCCCCCCCCGAAAGCGGGTTCTGAGAGGAATTGGGGTGGGGAATTCTCGACCGGTACTTTGGGGAATTTTCAATCGGAGTTGACAATCTTTTAGTCCCTCCCTCCAACTCCTCAGCATTCGGTAGCTCACCCTGATGATCTTGGCGGCCCTCCACCACATGACCGTCTTCACAATGGCCCTCAGCAGAGTGCCTGGTAGCCGCATCATCTGATCTATTTCCGAAGCAGGCTGCTTCTTCCGAGCCGTCATCCATTAGGCTTCACGGCAATTGTTCGCGAGCTGGCAGATCATGTGACCTCAAGCTGACAGATCACATACCAGCAATCAACTATTGTTTTTTTCTTATTGCAAAACCAGAAGAGGTGTATACTGTGGCTCGCGTCGGCGAAGAGTCCGAGGTCGTTCCGGCATCACCCATCTGGGTTTAATTTGCCGGACACAGTTCCAACTGAAACATCGTAATGCAAGGAAGGATACGGAAGTGAAGCGCTCTAACTGCAAGACATGGGCTTGGCTGATTGCTTCGGCCGTAGTCGCGACAAGTCTCTTAACAGCACCCGCCCTCGCCTTCTGGCCTTGGGACTATCGAGTCATCTTGGGCTCTTCGCCTTTCGACGAGACTCATCAAAGCATCACGACGAAGTCGATGAAATCACTGGCAGATGAGTTCTTTGGCATCAGCACCCTGACCAAGTCGATGAAGGACGCCATTGATGAAACTGTAGAGGCGAATGCAGCTGTGGATGAGAACCAGATCAACGGCTTCTGGCATTTTGATGGCGAATCGTTTGAGAATGGTAGAAATCGCTTAGTCCAGCTAAAAAGCCAAATCATCAGCCAACTACAAGCATCAACCGACGGCTCCGCCGCTCGCCGGAGTCTCGGGGCCGCCCTGCACACACTGCAAGACTTCTACTCTCACAGTAACTGGGTGGAACTCGGAAACTCTACTCCAAATACCAATATCACGAAGGGTGGGGCGCTTTCGTTCGCGTCCTCGAGTGAAAGAACCTGCAAAGACAACCTTATATTTTCGGGCACAAGCGGAGTCCTAGTTACCTCGCGCTTAACCAGCGGTTACTACGGCGGTGAAATTGAGGTCAAACCAGCCCCTGATCCAGGAAAATGCAATCACGGCGGGATCCTTGAAGGTTTGTTCACCGACGGCATCAATAAGGATGTCTCCAACGCCACATTTGCTCCTCATTCTTTCTACCATTACAGTGCGGGCCAATTGGCTCAAGAGGCATCCAAGCAGTTTATTCGTGACATAAAGAACACGCCTGGCGTCACTCCGGCCCAAATGAAGCGTCTATTCGGTATCGAGTTGACGCTCTCTATCGCCATCGACACAACCGGAAGCATGGGACCTATCATCGAGTCCGTGAAGAACCAAGCGATTGCGATTGTCGATGCCCGCATCGGCACCCCGCTTGAGCCAACGAAGTATGTGCTGGCACCTTTCAACGATCCCAGTGTTCCAACTGCAATGGTGTTTGATGAACCCAACGGTTTCAAGGCCGCCATCAGCTCACTTTCCGCTTCTGGCGGTGGCGATTGTCCCGAACTTGCCGTGGGCGGCATGCTCCAAGCTCTCGCCAGCAGTGGTCGCGGCGGCGACCTGTTCATGTTCACTGACGCAAGCGCCAAGGATACCGCTAACGTGGGGTCAGCTCTGGCTCTGGCTGAAGAGAAGAAGATCACGGTTCATACTTCTCTATTTGGTAGCTGCTCACCCGTGGATCCCGCTTACATCCGCCTTACCAGTGCGACTGGAGGCGAGTTCTTCATGCTCTCCTTCGCGGAAGCCGGTAACGTTGCCAAACTGGCCGATCTCCTCGTCCGGCCCAACAAGGTCAATCTACTGATTGTCGATGACGTCCTCGTCGGGGCCGAGAAAACCTTTAGCGTAGCCGTCGATTCTACGCTTACACGCGTCACGTTTGTTGTAAGCGGCACCTCCAATGTGGTTATCAAACGTCCAGATAGCAGCATCGTCGCACCTGGCGGTCCAGGTGTGACGATTGTTCCTTTGAGTTCAGGCCAGTTGGTATCCGTCGACGCGCCTACCACCGGAGCTTGGACCATCACGGTCAATGGAAGCGGCGTCTTCGCATTACGCGCATCCGGCGAGAGTTTGTTGGACCTCGATTCTTTCCTTTTCTTGGAACCTAAAGGGCGCCCTGGTCACCAGGGTGATTTTCCCATCTCCGGCAGACCGATCTCCGGCAGATCTTACCTCGCCAGCGCCCGGCTTACCGGGGGCTCGGGGAGCCAGTTCGCCCTAAGAACTGGAGCCGGCGCATTAATACGGACACTGACGATGGTCCAGGGGTTGGGCAATGCGAACGACTCCTATTTCGGTCAGGTTGCGGTCCCGGGAACTGCATTTAACGTTTATGCTTCCGGCACCGATCCGTCAGGACATCCGTTCCAACGGGTGCGAGCCATTTCTGTCCAGCCCCAGCCTATCCAAGTCGTCGCACCCGTTCCGCCGGGACTGCGGGTTGGAGCCGATAGTGTTCTCGAATTCAAAGTCAAGAACTTTGGACCAGCGGGTACGTTCCAAATTCGTGCCACCGATAACCGAGGTTACCTGAAGTCGTTCTCCCCTAATATCGTGCCGCTCGCCACCAATGAGGAAGCAGTCGTTTCCGTCACTCTGCGGCCGTTGAACAACGCACCTACAGGGGATTCCACGTTCCTCACCGTCACCGCCGAGAACCTCGCGGATCGAAGCATCATCAATGGTGTCAGCATCCCAGTGATCGTTGAGGAGGGTTTCGACGCCGATCGCGAACCGCCTAAACTCGCCATAGTCGCCACTCCGTCAATCTTGTGGCCCGTGAATCACAAAATGATCCCCGTGTCGATTGAAATCAGTGTCAGCGACAATCGCGATCCCAGTCCAATCGTGATCCTGGACTCCATCACCAGCAACGAAAACCAAGATGCGCTTGGCGATGGGCATACCTCGCCAGACATCCAGATGGATGGTTCCGGGAAGATCTTGCTCAGAGCCGAACGATCCGGACCTGGCTCTGATCGTGTTTACACCATAACGTATAGTGCTCGCGACAAGAGTGGCAACCTTTCAAATGCGTCCACCCGAGTGAGGGTGCCTCACGATCGAGGCAATTAGTCCTTAACGTCCAGGCTCTGCAAGGGCGTCCTGCCTCCATTGATCGCTAATCAATCGAAGCAAGGCCGCCCTTTCTCTAACCGTTGGCCCCACTACTCGAATATCATCGTAGAGCCCAGGACCGTGGCGTCCTAACAAATAAAACCGCTTGCCTAAGTTCACACTGGGATGCATTTCCGACACCGTCACTTCAGAACGTCCCGGGCCAATTTCCCTAATATGTACGATGAAATCGCAGTGAAACGGAAGTGATTTCCCGTCCGCGACATACTCCGATTTCCAAGAGCGTCCGATCAAATCTTGTAGTACCACATCGTAGCGATGCTCCCAAGATGAAGGCCAAGAAGGGGCGTTGAGCTCGGGGCTCTCTCGCATTTGCTCGGGTGGTGGGAAACCTGGATCTTCTCGCGAATATGCGACACGCCCCTCAAACAAGGTTCCTTTCGCGGCACTCCGGCTAGAGAGGCTCTTCACAACCTTCTGAATTCGCTCCGGCGCATCCTCGATGATCATCGTAAATACGTTCGGCCCCTCTGAAATCAATTGCAGGGACGGCATCCGTGTTTGACAGCCGAAACCTGATGCGGCCAAGATCAGAATCCACACGAATCGGACACGCATTGGTCTGTTCCGCCTTTGTCTTGTATTGTCGCACCGTTTGCGGATTCCATTTCTCGACGGTTGTTGTGGCCTTATGCCAATACACTCTTGTCCAAGATAAATCCGCCAACGCCGGATCCGGCCAGGCTGTAAGGCTGAGAGGGGTGCCATCTTACAATTAAGCGTCGGCGCAGTTTCGTTTTCACACCGGGACCGCGCCAACGCCACTCCCAAGGATGGCAAGACAATCCTACAAGCTGCCAGTCTCTTCAATCAACTGCTCCATTACTTCCCCCGCAATGAGCTCGCCGCGCTGGTCAAGAAGCACGACGCCGAGCGCTCCGCCTAGGCCTGCGCCGGCTGGACCCAGTTTGTTTCCATGCTCTTTTGCCAACTCGGCCGCACCGACCCCCTGCACGAGATCTGCAATGGGCTCAGTTGCTGCCTCGGCAAACTCGTGCACCTCGGCATCGCCAAAGCACCCTGCCGGTCCACTCTTTCTTATGCCAACGAACACCGCCCCGCTGCGCTGTCCGAAGACCTCTTCTGGATCTCGCTGGCCCGCATCCGTGACAGAGGAGCATTCGGCCATCGCCAACACAGGTTCCGATTCAAGAACAGATTGCTCAGCCTGGACTCGACCACCATTACGCCGTGCCTAAACCTATTTCCCTGGGCGAAGTACGGTCGCTCCAAAGGCGGAGTGAAAGCGAATGTCCTGCTCGACCACGACGACTACCTCCCGTCCTACTTGCTGCTCACCGAAGCCCGCCGGAGCGATGTCAAAATGGCCGACGCATTCCTGCTCAATCCCGGCTCCATCGTCGCCATAGATCGCGGCTACAGTGAGTACTCCCTGTTCGGCCGCTGGACGGAGGCCGGCGTCTTCTTCGTGACCCGACTGAAAGACGAGGCCCAGTTTGAAATCATCGAGGAGCGAACAAGGCCGCAGCATAGCGCGATCTGCGTCGACCAAATCATCCGTCTCACTTCCGACAATGGCCGCGCCGAGTGCCCACACTTGCTCCGCCGTGTCGTGGTCTGAGCTCCCGAAAAGGAGGATGTCCTCGTGCTGCTTACCAACCACCTGGAGTTCGGCGCCACGACCATCGCCACCATCTATAAGGACCGCTAGAAACTGGATTTGTTTTTAAAGGCGATCAAACAGAATTTGACAGTGAAGACCTTCGTTAGCACCAGCCAGAACGCTCCCCGCATCCAGATTTGGACAGCCCTGATCGCTCTCCTGCTGTTGAAGTGGCTGCATCACCTTTCCAGCGCCAACTGGTCGTTATCCAACCTGGCCTCGCTCCTAAGGCTCAACCTGTTTGCCTACCGCGAACTGACCACGTGGCTCAACCATCGGCTCGAAACCCCACCTTTGCCACCGCCTTCCGAGCAACTGATACCCGCCCTGTCCTGAATTTGACCGGCTCAATCGCTCCAGAGCAGAGACCACCCCTCAGGAAATCAGACGCCACCGGTCAGGAACCCTTTGAATTCAGCACCGGATGCGACAGGTCTGTCCTGTCTTGGACAGCAGTGATGCCAATAGGGCCGTTCAGAGAGAGGCCACGGATCCTTGGAACCCATTCCTGATCCTAGTCTGCAGGGAAGCCTTGAGCGTCTAATCAGCACTGTGCTGTCACACTGATAGTACACATTCTGAAACAAAGCTCTTCGCGTCTTCAAGAGAACACGTAGAAGATGAAAGGGCTCGGCCACAATCTGGTGCCTTCGGTGGTCAGGCGGGGATCCTGAAGTGCAGCATATGGCTGGCGATTATCAACATGACACCACAAGCGTTTCCCGGCAAGTTGACTACAAACAGCCCGACTTCCGAGTGGCGCGTGACACGGCCCCTCCCTTTCCACCCTCTACACATATGCCCGTAAATCCGCCGCAATTCCGCACTCCTTAATTGACAGCACCACCTCCAAGTGGTACTCTGCTTCTGGAAAGGAGCCATCGTGCGACAATTCAACTCGAATTTATCCGCATATCCACGCCTTGGACCCGGCGCGGTGTCAGATGGCTCGTCTACTTTCCGTCTCGCCCGCGCCTGACCCCTCAACCTCTCACAACCTGATTGAGGAGTTTATGACGACCACAGACTCTCTGTGCCGGCATTTCTCCCGCATGGGCGCACGGCTCAAATGGCAACAGCCGGACGCGCGCCAATGGGAGAAAGTCCGGATCGACGTCGGCAGGGATCGGGACGGCGAATTCTATGAGATTCGCTGCCTCGCCGGGATTCTCCCGGAAGTCCTGGAAGTCCGGCCCGCCCTCCATCATCTCGTCATGATGGTGCGCGATGGCCGGGCCAAGTACAAATACCTGCTCGGCCGCGATGACGGTCACTGGTTTGCCGCCGCGGTACCCGGTGACAGTGTGCGCGATGTGCGTTCCGCCATGGCCAGCCTGCTACCCGCTGAGGTCGAAGGCCGCGCCTACACCCGGCAGGGTGAGTGGTTCTTTGTTTGGGTACGGGATGTCCCTCCGGATGCCCTGTACTTTCGCCACGAACCGCTCAGCCGGGGCGCCGGCAGCAAACCTCATCTCTGCGCAGAGCTCATGAGGCGCGGCGGCGCCACCGTGATGGTCTCCACGGCTCATCCCAATGGGATCGATGCCGCCGAATACCAGAGGCTGATTGCAACCGACCCCGACGCCTGGCGCTTGAACTGGCGGCAGATGGTGCGGGATGCCGAGGTATTCGCCCGTGGTGACGTCCGCCATCGCGACCACAAAACCATCCATCTCGATGGATGGCATCGCGTCTACATGAACCGGGAGCGCTTTGCCGCCCACGCGCGGCAGATCGCGTTCCTGGACTAACCCCAGGGGTGCCCTCCCTCCGGTGGGCGCCCCACTCCAAACAACGGAATCTGACGGAAGGGACTGCTTGACTCACGAAACGTGTGAAGTCCGGCTTGTCGCCTCGACCTCCAATTGGATCGAGGGCGCAGCCGTACAACAGTTGGAAAAGACGGCCACACTGCCGGGCATGCGGCTCGCAGTGGGCCTGCCGGATTTGCATCCGGGCAAGGGGAGCCCCATCGGGGCCGCCTTCTTCGCCGAAGGATGTCTCTACCCGGCTCTGGTAGGCAATGACATCGGGTGCGGCATCGGTCTGTGGCAGACCGGGCTCAGCGCCCGCAACCGAAAACTCGAAACCTGGGCCAACCGCCTGCGCGGCCTCGACCGGCCCTGGGACGGCGGCAGTGCGCAGTTCCTCGCCACGCGGGGCATCGCACCCGGCCCGCAGGATCACGCGCTGGGCACCATCGGCGGAGGCAACCACTTCGCCGAACTGCAGCAGATCGAGAACGTCGCCCATCCGGCCGCCTGCGAGGAGCTCGGCCTGCAACCGGGCGCGCTTTACCTGTGCGTGCACAGCGGGTCGCGCGGCCTGGGCGAGGCGATCCTGCGCGAGCATGTCGACCGGCACGGCTTCGGCGGGCTCCCCGAGGGCAGCGCCGAGGCCGCGGCCTACCTCGCTCGCCACGATCAGGCCAGGCACTGGGCCTCGGCCAATCGCGAGGTCATCGCGGTGCGGATCCTGGAGTGCCTCCGCACCGAAGGCACCCGCCTGCTGGATCTCAGCCACAACTGGGTGGAGCGCGTGGATCTCGCCGGCACATCCGGCTGGCTCCACCGCAAAGGCGCGGCGCCTTCCACGCAAGGCCCGGTTGTGATTCCGGGCTCGCGTGGAGCGTTCACCTATCTCGTCCGGCCGCTCCCACCCAGCGCAAAGAGCGGCTACTCCCTGGCGCACGGGGCCGGCCGCAAGTGGTCCCGCTCCGACAGCCGGGGCCGGCTCGAGAAGCGCTTCACCGCCAGGGACCTCACCCGCACTGAGCTCGGCAGCCAGGTGATCTGTGAAGACAAGGAGTTGCTCTATGAAGAAGCGCCGCAGGCGTATAAGAACATCAACGTCGTCATCCAGGATCTGGTCGACGCGGAGCTGGCCGAGGTGCTCGCCATCCTCCGTCCGGTGATCACTTACAAGGTGCGCCGATGACCCACAATCCTTCTCACCTCTGGCTCCAGGTCAGCGCCGGCCAGGGCCCGGCGGAATGTGCCTGGGCTGTTGTCAAAACGCTGGAAACCATGCAGGCCGAGGCGCAAGCCGCCGGCCTCCAGTGGATTCTCGTCGAACTGGAAGCGGGCCCCCAACCGGGGACCGCCTCCTCGGCCCTCGTCGCCCTCAGCGGCGAGGGCCTCGACGCCTTCACCGCCTCCTGGTGCGGCACCGTGCAGTGGATCGCGCGGAGCCCGTTCCGCCCGGCGCACAAGCGCAAGAACTGGTTCGTGGCTATCGAGCGGCTTGCACCGGTTGAGGAGTCGGTCTTCGACCCGAAGGACGTCCGTTGGGAGACCATGCGCGCCAGCGGTCCGGGCGGGCAGCATGTCAACCGCACGGAATCCGTAGTTCGCGTCACCCATGTGCCGACGGGGTTGCAGGCGGTCTCCGCCAACGAACGCTCGCAGCACCGCAACCGCCAGTTGGCGATGGCCCGGCTGTCCGCCCGGCTCGCCGGCCTGGAAGCCGAACGCCGCAGCCGCAGCGGCCAACAGCGCTGGCAGGCCCACCAGAACCTCGAACGGGGCAACCCGGTGCGGGTCTTTCGCGGGGGCGGACACTGATGAGCAGGGCCGCCGGTGGGCGCTGTGGGCGCCGGTGGGCTTGGGGCACGGGCTACGGGAAGGTCAACGGCTTGACGTTGTGCGTTGTTTTGGTGAGGCGCCGGTTGCCCGTCGCTGTCGCTCCGCGACTGGGGCTGCGTTGGCGGCTTCGTGTGCTTGCGCGCCCCGCTTACTGACGTGCGCGGTTCGCAGCGCGGCGGGAGCCCGCCATGGAAGGTATCGCATGTGGGGCCATGTGCCTCCGCGGGGCCGACCGGGGGGGCGGCCGCGGACCACGCGTCCGCCCTCCCAACGAAATAGCTTCGAGGCTTTCATTGACTTTCGCGGCCTGCAGGCCACGGGGACTCCATTGCGATACGCTGTTGTACTAACATCGTGCCGCGCAGACCTCACCACCTCCTGGATCCGGTTCTCATCGGGCTCCTGGTGACCCTGCCGGCCTCCGCGCAACACGATGTCTTCCTGCGGGGCAAGGTCGTCATGGAAGACGGCTCCGTCCCTCCTTACATGGTGACCGTCCAGCGCACGTGCTACGGCATGCAACAGCCCGTGCGCGAAGGGGTCACCTCCCGCAAAACCGGGGAGTTTGTCCTGCGCCTCTTCGTGAACGAACTCGGCCAGGTCTATACCGGCATCAACGGTTTCTCGGGCTTGCCTTGCAGCCTGGAAGCCTCCCACCCCGGAGTCATCTCGTCCCGCATCGATCTCACTGACCGGCGCATTACCCTCAATCCACGCCTGCCCGATCTCATCCTCACGCCCAAATCGCAAAGCGCCACTCTATTTGTGAACGAGAACGTCTCCCTGCCCCGCTCCGCCGCACGCAGTTGGGAACTGGCCGTCAAGCGTCTCACGGCCAACGACTGGAATGGCTCCGAAACCCCGCTGCGCGCCACCACCCAGGCGGCCCCCAAATTCGCCCCGGCCTGGGCTGCTCTGGGCGGGGTGTACTCGCGGCAGCAAAAGCTCGAGGAGGCTCGCCGCTCGCTGGAGCACGCCATCGAACTCGACCCCAAACCCATCGCGCCCTACCAGATGCTGATCCAGACGCAGGCCGGCCTGAAGGACTGGTCCGCTGTCGCGGCAACCTGCGACAAACTCTTTGCCGTCGACACGAAACACGACTACCTGGAAGCGTTCCTCTACAGCGCCACGGCCCTCTATCAGATGCGCAGCTACGATCAGGCTTTGAAGCGCATCGCCGACGCCATCCGCTACGACCGGCTGCACGAGTTCAAACGCGCCGAGTACCTTCGCGGCATCATCCTGGAGGCCAAGGGCGACTACGAAGGGGCCGCGAAAGATCTGCGCAGCTACCTCGCCGCCAACCCCCGCGCCAAGGAAGCCGCCGCCATCTCGCAACGGATCGAGAACCTCGGCAAGGAACCACCCGCCGACCTCTCCGGCGAACTCACCAACCTTGACCTCAATCTGGCAGCCACCGGAGAAGCGCAGGTGCCCGGCGGCCTCAAAGCCTTCGCCGCCATCGCCCAACTGCCCGCCGTACCTTCTCCGCACAACTTCTTCGTCGACTACTGCCGCGCCATCACCGCCAGCCAGGCCGATCGCCCCAACCGCACGCTGGAAGATCGGGAATCCATCACCAGCTTCATCTCCGCCGTGAACGCCCTGGAAAGCATGGGCGCACGCACGGACAAGGGCTTCGTCCTCCGCATCTCCACGAACGGCGACGCCGCCCTCCGCAGGGCACGCGCCATTCTGGCCGAGCTTGGCTGGAGACTCGTGCCCGCCGGCGCCGGCTACGGTCTGGAAGACGTGGGCCGCAAGGATGACGCACGGCGCCAGCGCGTGCTCGCTGCCCTGGATGTGGAGGAACTCGACCTGCGCCACGCTCTGCTGAACGGCCGCGAGTTCATTTTTGAGATCCCGAGAGAGACCGCCCGGCTGGTGGGTGGGGCCGCCTGGAGCATCCTGCTCAAGGGAGTCCCCGAAGCCGCCGGCGGGCCCGCCGAAATCTTCCTCCGCGACCGCCGCTTCGCCAGAGTCTACTCAGGAATCGGCGGCATGGACAGTGAGTCGGCCGCCGCTCTGGTGTCCTCCCTGGGACTGGCGAACCTCATCGTGAAGTACTCCGCCCTCACCGCGGCCTTCGCCGGCGCAGTGGATATTTCCGCCAACCGCGTGGTGGTCCCCGGCGGAGCCAAAGCCGAAGCGCTCTGGGCCAAACTTGCCGGCGCGAAGCCCCAGGCGATCGCTCCTTTCCTGCGGGCCCTCTTCGAGAAGGACCAGGGCCGGCTTCTGGCCTTCTATCACGAACTGGCGAACGCCGACGAGCGCCATCAGCAGTTCTTCACCCAGACCCCCGAGCGCGCCGAGGCCTTCTACAAGTGGTATCGCGACACGGCCCCTGTCCCGGGCTCCGTGCTGGCCACCAAAGGCTGGCACCAAAAGATTCTGCAGGCCCTGCCCATCGATGCCTCCGGCCGCGTGCTCTTTCCGGGCGGCCGCGCCGTCTGGGGCAACGACTCGGAGACCGACGACGAGATCCTGCTGCGGCGCGCCCCACTGGAAGCCCTCGCGGCCATCACCCTGCTGGAACAGCAGCGCGGCACACCGCTGACCGCCGCGGCCGTCCGGTTGCTGGCCCGCCACTACGGCGAATGGCGGGATCTCTTTGGCTATTTCGAGAAGCTCCCTGCGCTGGACGAACCGGGATTTCATGCCTTGGAGGAGTTCGCCGCGGCCGCCGCCCAGTCACCGGAGTCCGAACGGAACACGCTGCTCGGCGAGTGGCATGCCCTTGTCGAGATCATCGTACTAGGCAGCAAAGCTGGCGCTCTGAACGCAAACCAGGCAAGCCAGGCGTTCCAGCAGGTCTGCGTGGACCTGCGCCCGCCCGATCCTTCCGCGGGCGCACTGACTGCGTTGCGATCCATCACCGGGAGCACCCCCGACCTCGACGATGCTCTCGTCAGCCGCCTCCTCCGCCTCACCGGTCGCCGCCGCGAGGCCTTTGAGGACCTCCGCAGACTCCAGGACGTACCCCGCCTCGCCTCTGTCGATCTGCAGGCCGGCTCCACCGCAATGCTCCACGCCCTGAGCGGCGTGGTCTATGCGACCCTGCTCGACCCCGGCTACCTGCTGGCCGCGGAAGACCAGCAACTGCTGCGCAAACACCGCTTCGCCGCCGGCGGCAGTGCAACACAGCTGTTCCCGCCCTCCTCGCTCCACATCTCCAGCGGAACGCCGGGCAGCTATTTCGAGGGCGGATTCGCGTCGTTCGAAGAGGCCGCCCAGCTCCTGCGCGGACGCGCGGCAGGCGCTCCGCTGGTGGATGCCGAGCCGGTCACCGAGGCGATCACCGCGCAGCCGGGCCCGCGTCAGGAAGCCACGGCCACCACCGCCGCGGCCGCCGACGATCTGGTGTTCCAGGCGCGCGGGCGTGTCGTCGAAGCGTATGCCACCGTCACCGACAGCCGTGGCCGCTACGCCGACGATCTCAATCCCGAACAGTTCACCATCCTGGAAGAGGGAGAAGCGAAGCCTGTCTTTGCCTTCGAGAGCCGCATGGCCGGCGTCTCGGTGGCGCTGGTTTTCGACACCTCCGGCAGCATGGTGACAACCCTGCCCAAGCTCAAGAGCGCCGCCCTGCAGTTGCTGGATGACCTTCGCCCCGTCGATTCAGCGGCGGTCTACACGTTCGACGACACGGTGACCGCGCAGGTGCCTTTCTCTGAGGACAAGGAAGCCGCCAAACGGGCGATCCTCAAACTGCACGCCTGCGGGATCACCGCCCTCTACGAAGCCCTGGTGCGCGTGAACCACGACCTCGCCGGCCGCACCGGTAAGAAGGCCATCATCGTCTTCACCGACGGCGCCGACAACGCCAGCATGCTCTCTGCCGGTCTGGCGATTGAGAAAGCGAAGCAACGCGGCGTGCCGATCTTCACCATCGCCCAGGGAGAGGCCGTCTTCCATCCGGAACTGGTGAGCCAGCTCAGCAACATCGCCCAATCGACAGGCGGTGTCCCGTTCCTGATTCACAAACCGGCCGAGATCGCCGAGGTCTTCGAAAAGATATCGCAGGACCTCGCGCACGGCTATATGGTGGCGTTTCAACCCTCATCGGGCGAACACCATGGCTGGCGCAAAATCAACGTCGAAGTCAAAGGCGCAAAAGGCCTCCAGGTGCGGGCCCGCCAGGGCTACTACGCCGAATAACTGATATCCGATTGGACAAGACCAGCGCTCAACGGATGCCGTTTGCGTTCAGGTGGGGCGCGTACTTTTTATCGCTCCCCTGAATATGGGTCAGCAGCCAGTTCTTGAGGAAATTCATCACCTCGAGAGACAGGACACTGGAAGCGCCGGCCTTGTATTTCTTCTGGACGTCCAGCACCTGCTGGGTCAGATCCGCGTGTTCCTTCTTATGCGCCGCCGCAGAGGGATAGCTGGTTTGGGCGAAGAGCTTCTCTTCCCGCGCGAAGTGCACCGAGGCGTAGGAGATCAGACCGTCCAGCGTCTTTCCCACGGCGTCCTTTCCCTTGCCGGCTTGGATCGAGTCATACAACTCGTTCATCATGTCGACGAGCTTCTTGTGGTCGGCATCGATAGCCGCGACCCCCACGCTGAGTCTGTCATTCCAGGTCATCAGTGGCATCAGGTTACTCCTTGTTCGTTCCGCTATTCGGTCGCCTGCTTCCAGTGTTCGGAGGCGGAGCGGGCAGTGGCGCAGATTTCATCCAGAGAGGCGGTCAACTGGTCCGCGTTGTCCGCCGCTTCCGCCGCGTACGAGGCGACCGCACTGACTCCGCCGCTTTCCTCTTCCACCGTCGTTCGCATATTCGCGAAGATCGTGGATAATTGTGCAAACATCTCGCTGAACGACGCCACGGTCTGGACGACCTCGCGTTGAGCGACCGTGATCTCCGCAAGCTTTTCCCCGATCTCGTCCGTGGCGTCCGCCGTCCGCTGCGCCAGCGACTTCACTTCCCCGGCAACCACCGCAAACCCTGCCCCGGCCCGGCCCGCCCGCGCGGCCTCGATGGTGGCGTTCAGGGAGAGCAGCCTTGTCATTCTGGCGATTTCGTTGATGGTGTGCGCAATGGACGTGATCTGGTTCACGGCATTTGTCAGTCGCTCGACCCCGGCCCTGGTCTGCTCAGCGTTCGTACCTGCCTTCGACACGTGCTCCTGCGCGGTATCGACTTTTGCACTCACTTCCGCCATGCGGCTGGACATCTCGCCCATCATGCCGGCCACCATGCGGACGCTGAGCGTCATGGAAGAAGCGACATTCAACGATGCCTCTGCCTGCTGCTCCGTTGCCGCGGCCATGGCCTTCGCTTCCCGGATCATCCTCATGAGATCGAGTTCATCCAGGACCGGAGCACCGCTCGTCTCCTGATATGGACCCTGGCCGTTGTCCTGTCTCACCATCCCGCCCCCATCCCGGCGAACCGGATCACGTTTGCCGCCTGGAACTCTCCGCCGGCCGGCCGGAGATGCTCTGCCTTGGTTTGCCCTCCCAGCCGCAAAGTTCTCGCAGTCCAAAAATGGGCGGACGGAGCACCGGGCCAGCAGGGTGGCAAGACGGCGTTCGCCGGCCTCGCGCCGTTGCTCGCTTCTGGTTCTTTCCTTATCCAAGGAGCGATTTGCGGAGTACTATTCACGGGACTAAACGAGAGCGAACATTTGTGCGACGGTTGACAACAGATTATCGGAGGAAGTTATCGGATACTTTAAGCAAGTGTGCAGCTCAAATCTGTTTAGTCTTTCTTCGGCGGCATATAGAGGGGAAATTAAACTTTCGCAGCGTCGAAAGATAGAGCGTTGCGATAGCAGACGCTGGCGAGACGCCCACCGGGACAGAAGACAGCTCGATCTGTTGGCACAACTTACGAATCCTCTCAATTCGCGATTCCAGTGTGCGGCTCTTCGGAAGAGAGGCACGGCTGCGGGATAAGCGGATTAACGTTGCTTCTTGATTGGACCCAATAGCCGGTTCGGGCTCTCTCGCAGTATTGCCAATAAACAAAGATGAGGCGGATGGGCTAGAGGGAAATATGCGTCGAGGAGGCCATTCTCGCCCGGACGTACGCGAGGCACTCCGGCACCTGCGCCGCGGTCAACCCATGCAATAGCAGGGGCCCGGGGTAGTTGTACTTCCGGAGCAAGGCCAGGTAGCGGTCGTAATCCAGAACGCCCTGCCCCGCCGGCTTATGCCCCGCTTCTCCGTCCCGGTCGAGATCCTTCGCGTGCGCCAGCACCATGTCCTTGCCCAGGAGCGCGAACGCCTCATCCAGGATCTCCTTCATCCGGAGCAGCTCGCCCGTATGAAAGAGATTCGCCGGATCGATGGTGACCTTCAGATGGGGCGATCCGATCTCGTCCAGCAACCGGCGCGCCTTTCGGGCCGAGTCGACCACATTGCTCATCTCGGGCTCAAACGCCAGCACCACCTTTGCCTCCCGCGCAATGTCCGCCGCCTCCCGCACACACGCCGCCATATCGCGCCAGGCCTCGGCCGAGCCGTTGTCCGGATGAGGCCGCCACATACTGCTGGGATTCCGCGTACCGGTGCAGATATGGATGAAACCTGTCCCCATGGGCGTGCAGGCTTCGGCCAGGACCCGCAACCGCCGCAGCCCCGCCCGGCGCTGCTCCGCGTCCGGATGGCACATGTTGAAGGTGCCGGTAGCGCTCGCTATTCCTAGCCCGCGATCCGCCGCCGCCTGCCGGATGCGGCCGGGCAGTTCGGCCGGGATCTGGTCGGGCATCTCCGCCAGGCCGGCGCACACCATGCTCATCTGCACCGTGGCCAGGCCGCTGGTCTTCACGGCATCCAACCGTTCCTCGAGAGTCCCAGTCGTAAACGTGGTGGCGATCAAGATCCCAATGGGTGGCGACTTCGGCTCCGCGGCCGACAACACATCGGCGCCGCAGACAGCCCCGGCCGCAACCCTGCAGGCCAGGCGAAGGAACTCCCGCCGGCTTTCTCCGCTGGCTTGGACGATGTTTGGCTGATTACCCATTGGGGACCCTGGACCGTGGCCAGTATACACCCGGACCTCTTTCCAGGACCCCGCCCGTCGCCTACTTCTTCCTCTTGAAGCCTCCGGATCACTGACCTAACAACTCGACAAGCCGCCCCCGCAAGGAGCCGTTCCCTCCAGCCAGCACCTGTGACCTGACTGAGTATTGACCCGAGAGGTTGAGTTTCGCCGCTGCAATGGAGCGGAGGCTCAGCGTCCCGGCAGCCGCCGCAGGGGCAACCCGCAGCGTGACAGAGGCTCCATCTCCGCTCGCGGCCTGTACCTCAAGGGAAAAGTCATATTGGGGATCCACATACCACTTCCCCGCTGGCACCGACGGCAGCACACCGCCCGGCGGGACATTGGCTTTCGCCGGGCGAATCATCCCCGCGTAGTAGGCGCGCTCATCCTCCCTCACTTCATGGATCACAATCGGGTTGTAGAAGATCCCTCGATCCCAACCCCCGCGGCGGTACTCTATGCAGCACGTGCCGCGTTTCGGTTTGTCAAACTCAATTACTGCGACCTGGGGATGGGGCGGATTCCGGTCCCCTAAGGGGGACAACGTGAGCGTTGTTGTCGTCGGGTAGCGTCCATTCGAGCGGACCTCGACCGATCGAGCCCCGGTCAGCCAGCCCAGCTTGCGGATGTAGGGAGAGCAGAGCCCTGGCCCGGCCGGCCCCCAGGTAGTCGCGAATGTCGGGTTCACCTGGCGGAAGATCTCGTCATCGCCCCCGAAGGTCATGGAGCTCATCGAGCAGACTGGATTCTCGTAATCGACGGGGTTCCTTACTGAGCTGGAATGATCCAGCCCGTAAGCGTGTCCGTACTCCTGCACAATCTGCGCCGGACAGCTCAAAACATCGCACACCACATGGGGCTCACTCGCCGTGCCAAACAGGTCCGTGGGAACAGCAAAGAAGGCTACCGCTCCGAAGAAGCGCCCGAAGTCGACTCCGAACCGCTCTCCGGCTTCTTTCGCCCACCGGAACAGGTCGCCCCGGGTGTTCAGCCCGGTGTGGTCAGAACGCTTCTGCGGCAATTGCAGCCAGGGCGTGACCTCGGTCCCCGTAACGAGGTCCAGTTCCCCATAGGACATGTCCCGCCAATACGACGGCATGCTTTCCGGGCCGTTGCCAGCAAAGAACGACACATAGTCCGAGATCGGCCGGAGAGCCGTCGTGCCGGGATCATCGCTGAATTTGCAGAGCAGGATAATCCAGGGCGTGTTTCTTGCCATGGTTGCGCCTCTTTCTACAGCCGATGTGTTCGCGTGGGGCGCCTTCGGATTCGCGCCCCCGCAGGCTTACTGCAATGCAATGAGAATCGGGATCAGGCCTTGGCCTTCCGCCAGCGGTTTGAGCGCCTTGCCGATTACCGCTCCGAAGGCCTTCATGGGATCATCGGTCTTCATGGCATGTCCCATCGTTGGTGAAGTGGTCAGCAGATCGCCGGCTTCCACCGCGCCAAACTGCGTGTCGACCTTGCAGTAGACTTTGCCCATCAGGGCGACCGCCTGGCGATTCCCTCCACTGTGCTGTTTATCCAGCACAATGCCGGGCTTGTAGTTCCCTGCCCCTGATATGACGCCGGCCACCCGGCGGTCATATGCCTGCATGCTGACGGTCAACGCGCCCGCGGCGTCCAACACCATCACCGTCCCGGGCTCCGCCGCTGTTGGACCGGCGATATCGAAGTCCTCCGCACAATCCGCATTCATCATCCGGAGGTCGCCGGTTACCTCCACATCGCCTTCGAAGAAACCGGCCAACCGGCCGCCTTTGCCGTAAACGCCGATGCCGCTCTTGCTTGTGCCGACCACACCGGTCCCTGCACCGTCCGCTTCCCCCCACACACCATTGCCGCCTGTACTGAAGCCCACGACACCTTCTGCCTTGGTCGCCCATCCCTCCACTCCGCGTCCTTCTACCGAACTGCCCCGGATTCCAGCCGATGTGCGGCTGGCCGCTCGCAAGCCGTAATCCGTGTCACTGTTAGCCACCACCCCACGCCCGCTCTTGGATTCGCCCAGCACCCCAAAGCCCTTATCGCTGACCCCGTGCACTCCGTTTCCCTTGTCAGCTTGACTGATCCCCGTGACTCCGTCTCCCCCCTTGCTGGTGCCCAGAACCCCGATCCCCGTCCCATCGGTTTGGCCCCACACTCCGTTTCCGGTCTCGGTGAGCCCCATGACACCTTCGCCCTTTTTGGCCCAACCCTCCACCCCGCGCCCTTCTTCTGAGCTCCCCCGAATTCCAGCCGATGCGCGGCTGGCTGCCCGTAGACCATAGTCGCTATCGCTCCGGGCTACCACGCCTCGACCGGTGGTGGACTCGCCCAGCAGCCCAAAACCGGCTGCGCTCACCCCGTGAACCCCGGTGCCTTTTCCGCCTTTGCTCTCGCCGAAGACTCCGTCTCCGCCGGCTGTATTCTCGGCAGTGGCGCCAGCCACCGCAGTTACGTTGGAATCACCCCGCAGACTCGCCATTTGATTGCTCTCCTATTTGATTTCGGTAACAGCCCCGTTCCAGTCGTATCTCCCCTGAGGCCCGCTCAAAACTGCCCTGCCCGAAAACGGCGCAGCTTCCCGCGCGCCTTCCACGCCCGAAGGAATCGGAACCGGCCGGCGAGAAAACCAGTCACCCCGCCCAACGCCGCGTCCGCCCATGCCTTTGGGTCGCACGAATCGCAGTGTTCGATGATCAGTCCGTCCCGAAACCGGAAGCGCGACTCGATCTCGTTTCGCACCCTCCGGCCGGTGTCTGTGAACGTATATTCGTCAACCAGCCGCACCACGCCAGTATTTGCGTCGGCGCTGAGAACTTCAAAAGTTGCCCGGATATCCCCCCGGCAGATCATCTGCCACATCGCGCTAATCTCCTCCTTCCCCGACAGATCAAAGGCTATGTCGTGAAATGTTGCCTGCTCGTGATAACACTCACTCATGACGCGAGGTTGATGCAGGTTGAGACTGCTGTACAACTGCCGCAACAACGTCGCATTTGCATGAAGCTCTTTTTCCGAATCGACGTTCATGATGCATTCCTCCGATATCTCAAGCCAGGTGCTCTTTGAAAAAAGCCAGCGTTCGAGCCTTCGACGAACGGCGGGCCGTGGCGTTGTTGGGATCCGCACCGGCAAATCCGTGTCCGGCACCTTCATAGGAAAAGACCTCGATTTTCGATCCTTCCTGCCGCAGGACCCCCTCGATCGCCGTGGCGTTGGAGAAAGGCACCAGCAGATCCGCTGCCCCATGATGGATCTGGGCGAAGGGTGCAGGAGTGTGTGCCGGGCCTATCCCGCCTAACTCGCTGAACTCCGGTGCGAAAAACTCGGTCACCGCAGCCGCGATCCCCCGCAGCCGCAGGCAGATGTGGCCTCCCAGCGAGAAGCCAAGGAGACCCAGCTTGTTCGGCGTGATGCCTGGCAGCGTCCGGGCGTACGCGGCCACATCCTCCACAGCCTGCAGCCACTTGGGAAGCTGGGCCGGGATCTCAGGGAACACCCCGGCTCCAGGCCGTGTTCCCGTCTTGTCGAAGTAGTGCGGGATTACGGCAACGAATCCCTGCTCCGCTAGTTCATTCGCATACTCCCGGATCATCGCGGCCCAAGGCTCGTTCATCCCGTCTGATCCGTGGGCGACTACAATGACGCCTCCATTGCGCGCACCCGTCGGAGTGAACTGTTCCGCTTGCAGGGCCGTGGAGTGACTGTCGACTTTGATGATGCCGTTCATCTTTCTCCTCCCGGCGGAAGGCGGCCCCGGTCCAGCCTGCCCTCTGCCTGGCTGCAAGCTTGACTAATTTGTATCGGTAGCGGCAGTATGATACGGTTACAGTCCTTCGGTATGGCGCCCAGCGGGGCGCACGCAGCGCTTTCCAATGGAGACTTGTATGCAGTCTGCCGCCAGCGCCCCCGATCCGAACCCGGCTCAACGAATTCCCCCAGCGGAGGTAATGGGGCAGCTTGAACGGATTCTGGGACACCCCTTGTTTCAGCGATCCGAGCGCCTCAGCACGTTCCTCCGGTACGCCGTTGAGCGCACCCTGGCCGGTGAGGCGGCCACACTGAAGGAGTTTGTGATCGGAGCTGAGGCGTTCCAACTCGGCCCCTCCTTCGATCCGCAGACTGACAATATCGTCCGCGTCAACGCCAACAGGCTGCGCAGCAAACTGATCGAGTATTACCACCGCGAGCCCCAATCGAATCCCGTGGTGATCGAGCTGCCGAGGGGCGGCTACGTGCCGGTCTTCTCGTATGCACAGGCGCTGCAGAGCTCACAGAGTGCATTCGGGCACCCGCCAACCGGCCGGAGATCGGTCGGCCGCCACAAGGAGCTGCGGCTCATCCAGGAGGCCTTTGCCGCAACATCCGGCGGAGCTGTTCGGATGCTCACCATTTCCGGTGACGCCGGCATGGGCAAGACCACCCTTGTCAACGATTTCCTCTCCGGGACCGAATCCGCGCAAGTGCCTGTCTGGATTCTGCGAGGCTGCTGTTCAGAGCGCCTCTCGAAGACGGATGCCTTTGTGCCCATCTTCGAATGCATGGAGGACCTGGCCCGCGGCAAGTCCGGCCCTGAAGCCGTACAGCTCATGCAACAGCAGGCGCCGCTTTGGTACTCGCTGCTTGCGTCGCAACCGGAGGAGCCGCCGGCCCCTGCCCGCGAGACCTCTCCCGAACGAATGCGCCGCGAGTTCGTGCGGTTCTTCGAGTCTCTGTCCCAACTCCGCCCGGTCATCCTGTTTCTCGACGATCTGCACTGGGCCGATGCCTCCACCTGCGACCTTTTGGGCTACCTTGGCTCCAGGCTGAAGGACGTACGGATCTTCGTCATCGCCACCTACCGTCCGTCCGAGTTGTTCTCCGCGCATCCCTTCCTTCCTGTCCGCCTCGCGCTGGAGGGCCGCGGCGCCAGCCAGGAAATCCAATTGGAATACCTCACGGCAACCGACATTGCCGCCTATTTGGAACTGAGATTTCCCGGCCATTCCTTTCCTCCCGAGTTCACCGACGTGGTTCGTGAGCGAACCGAGGGCAATCCGCTCTTCATGAGAGAGATGTTGTCCTTCCTCATGGATCGCAACATCCTGGCCGAGCGCCAGGGAGGGTGGAGCCTGGACAGGAACACCGCCGAGATCCGGCAGTTGATTCCGAGCAACACCCTCAATATGATCCGCATGCAGGTGGACCGCTTCCAGAGTGTGGAGCGCACCATCCTCCAATGCGGCGCGGTCCAGGGAGTCGAATTCGATTCCGCTGTGATCGCACGGGCCCTTTCGCTGGATGCGGGGGAGATTGAGGAGCGGCTCCAGGCGCTCGAGCGGGTTCACCGCTTTGTACGGTCCATCGAAGAACGGGAGCTGGCCGGGACATTCTCCGTCCGCTATCGCTTCGTTCATGTTCTCTACCAGAATGCCCTCTACGCGGATCTGCCTCCCACCCGGCGCGCGGCCCATTCTCTGGCCGTCGCGCAGGCCTTGATCGCTCTTTCCGGCGAAATCGGGCGGGCGGCGGCAGCCGAAGTAGCGCTGCTCTTTGAGGCCGGGCGCGATTGGGAGCGGGCCTCCCAATACTTCTTCCGCGCCGCACGGTACGCGGCCGGCGTGTTTGCCTACCCCGAGGCAGTCACACTCTGCCAGAACGGCCTCCGCAGCCTCCTCTCACTTCCTGAATCGCGCGAGCGCGACGGCCGGGAGTTGGAGTTTCTGCTCATGCTGGGGATGGCCCAGATGGCGACGTGCGGGTTTGCCGCGCCTGAAGTCGAGGCCACTCATCGGCGATCCTGGGCGCTGTGCCTTCGGTTAGGCGAGAAACGCCGGCTGGTGCGAGTGCTCTGGGGTGTGCATACCTGCCTCGTGAATGCAGGCCAGCTTGTGCCCGCCCTCGCACTGGCGGAGGAGATGCGGCAACTCGCCGGCACGCTTGGCGACCGAGCCTCCATCACCGAATCCCTTCACGCCCTCGGCACAACGCTGGCGTTCATGGGGCGGCCTCAGGAAGCCCGCGACGCCCTGGAACAGATCTTCGTGATCTCGCCCGTTCGTGACTACACCACGAGCCGCGCCTTGTTCGCCCTGGACCCCTGCGTTACCTCCCTGAGCATGCTCGCCCGGGTCCTGGCGCGCTTAGGCTCCCTGGAGGAAGCGCTGGAGAAAGCAATGGCGTCGGTCGAGATCGCCGGCCGGCTCGCTCATCCGCAGAGCCTTGCCTATGCCGTCTTCTGGGTCGGCTGGGTTCGCCACGCCCGGCAGGAATACCAGCTGGCACTGGAGCCCCTGGAAGAAGCGATGACCTTGAGCCGGACACACGGCCTGCCCCAGATTCTGGAGTGGGGTCGCGTCGTCCATGGCTCGTGCCTGGCCCACCTCGGCCGGGCTACGGAGGGAATCGTTGAGATCCGCACCAGTCTCGACAACCAATTGGCCATGCGCTGCTTATTGGAACGCTCCTACTGCCTCACTCTGCTGGCCGAAGCGCTCCTTCGAGTAAACGGCTATCAGGAGGGTCTGGCGCTGTGCGAGGAATCCCTGAAGCTCGCCCGCGACACGCAGGGACACAGCTATGACATCGAAACCGGGCGTGTCCGTGAAGCCATCACGCAAGCGCTCCAGAACCAGGGCCATCCCGATTCGTCGTCCGGTACCAATGTCACGGTCTGAAGGCCCAGGTGGGGTGGGCGGAAGGCCAGTGGCAATTGAGGACGATTCTCAACAGTTAGGCATTGACCTAAGCATTACTTTCCCGTATAGTTAACCGTGTGCCTAACCAACAGGCCTCTCCACTGGACCGCGTTTTTCACGGTCTGGCCGACCCGACACGCCGGGCCGTTCTCAACCGGCTCAGCAGCGGGCCCGCAGCGGTAAGCGAGCTCGCCAACCCCTTCCCCATGTCGCTGCCGGCATTTCTGCAGCATCTCGACGTGCTGGAAGAGTGCGGCCTGGTGAAGTCTCGCAAAACGGGGCGCGTTCGAACCTATCAGCTCACACCAAAGCCTCTGAAGGCAGCGGAAGGCTGGCTCGAACAGCAGCGCTCGCTTTGGAGCCGCCGGCTGGATCAACTGGATACTTACCTGTCCGACCTTAAGGAGCAGAAACCGTGACCACTGCAATCGTCAAAACAAACCCGAAGTTGGACCTCGTCTTGGAGCGGGTTGTCGATGTGCCAAGAGAGCTCGTCTGGGCTGCCTGGACGAAACCGGAACACATCAAGAAGTGGTTCACACCCGCGCCATGGAGCACCGTTGACTGTGAGATCGACCTGCGCCCCGGCGGCATTTTCCGCACCGTCATGCGCTCGCCCGAGGGCGAGGAAACTCCGCATGTCGGCTGTTATCTGGAGATTGTGCCCAATGAAAAACTCGTCTGGACCTCAGCGCTCGGGCCGGGTTTCCGGCCGATCGTCAAGACCACCGACACCGGATCGTGCGATGAGATCTATTTCACCGCGATCATCACCTTCGAAGCCGTGGGCAACAAGACGAAGTACACGGCCATTGCCATGCACGGCGACGAGGCCACCTCGAAGATGCATGCGGACATGGGCTTCTACGACGGTTGGGGCACGACGCTCGATCAACTCGTTGCCCTTGTCAAAACGCTGTAACCGACTGCAGGAAGAAGACCGCTGAAATCCATCCGCCGTCCGGCCCTTGTCCTGCATGGGCCGGACGGCGGATGCGGCCTTAAAGTCCCCGCCACCTAACGAGTCCTCCCGTCGCATCTTCGCCGGGCATTCCGCTTTGGCCAGCCTCCGGTTTCTCGGGTGCGCCGAATCGAGCGAATCTGCCGATTGCCGGACACACCTGCAAGCCAATTCCTTCACACTCTGGGCACGCAACTGCAGTGGAAAGATAAGCTGCGCCCGGTAGGAAGCAGTACGTCCAAAGCCCGAATGGGGATCGTGGCGAAGAAAGGGAGGTCCATGGCCCGCGATCCAACGACTTGCAGGAAAGGCGGATTCCGAATGAGCCGATTAACAACCTTCTTTAAGAATGCAGATACTGCCTTTGGGGTGTTCTGCCCCCAATATTTTCTACTGGCAATTTTCCCGAATTCCACGGAAGCGGAGGCAGCGAAAGCTCAGCTCCACAGCGCAGGCTACCTCGAAGAGGACGTGCTCGTTGCCACCGGCGAAGAGGTGGTGCAGTTCGCCCACGATCATCTGCAGAAGGACGGACTGTGGGGCATGGTGATGACGGAGTTGTCGCGATCGTTCGGCACGGAAGCGGCTTATGCCGACCGGGATCTGGCGGCAGCGAAACGAGGTGAGGCCTTCCTGGCGGTCTACTGCCCGAGCGCCGAAGGAAAGACCAAGGCCTGGATGGTCCTCGAATCGAGAAAGCCCCTGGTGGCCCGTTATTATGCCGCAGGCGGAATCGAGCATCTGGCAGGCGAAGCTTAGATCACCCCTTCTCTGGGGACGCTCCGCCTCTTCGCTTGGCCATGGCGGAAACGTCCCTTTTCCCGGATCACCCTCTGCTGGCGCTGATTGGAGCACGTTGGCCTGACTTCATCCGGGACGACGGTTCTTCAGGAGCTACTTCGTGGCTGTCCTGGACTGTTCCTCGTGCTGCCTGGCCAGGGAGCGCAGTTCAGCCGCAGTCTTGCGGCAGTGCTCCGCGTAGTACTTGCAGTGTGCGGCGCTGTTTGGCGCCATGGGATATTTGGCCGAGCTGACTTGCGGGTTGCGCGTATATTCCGCGGCGAGCGCTTCGTGCTGCGCGGCTTCCGCCTCGTGCTGTTCCGCCAAAGCCGTAAAGTGGCGTGCCAGCTTTTTGTGGTCCTCCGAGGAACCAGCTGTCAGAGTCAGGGCCTTGGCTTCCTTCGCACTCAGAGTGTCCATCTTCTCCGCTGCCGTCGCCTGCGGGGTTGAGGTGGCGAACAACGCGGCCGTAACCAGCATGGGGAGGATAGCTCTCTTCCCTGTTACAAATGCGGTCTTCATTGGAATTCTCCTGGTTTCATGCGTCTCAGCTACTCGCTGAGGTTGACATTGACTCCAGGTGCACGCAGGCGGCCAAAAGGCAGTACGACTGCAAGTTATTTCGAATTATCGAGTTAGGAGAATGAGTCCGGTTTCCGGCACGGGGCGATGACTCAGGATGCACAGCCATTGGAGATTTTCAGGCACTAATGCCTCTATTTCTCGGGATTGCCTCCGCCATCCCCTACCGACTCACCGCCGGATACCCGACCGTTTGAACGTACAGGATCTGCTGGTTAGGCCTCAGTTTCAGGATCTGGGAGAGACCCGCGGCATCGGGGATTGTGGCCCGGAACCAGGCGCCCAGCCCCTCCGACGCGGCGAAGAGGTAGACGTTCTGGCCGATGAAGCCCACATCCACAGCGGCGAACTGTGGGGTACCTGTCCCCCCGGCCTTCGTCGAATCGGCTACATAAAGGATGGTGACCGCTGCCTTGGCCGCAGCCTCCGACCCGGTCTTGGGGCGGATATCGCCAGGGGCCACCAACCGCAGGCGGTGCGGCTCCGCTTCGTAGATATACACGCCTTCCGGCAGGGCCAGATAAAGGTCAATCTCCTGGCGATTCCGGGCCGAGGGCGCAGTGCGGCCCAACCCGGCCTTCTGCGACTGGGAGCGATTCACGCCAAAGGCCGCCCACAGGAGATCTGAGAGCACATGAGGAGAAAGCGACTTGTCCCCGTAAGTGCGGATCGTCTGCCGCTCGGCCAACGCGCGCATCAGTGGCTTCCCTCCGTCCATTCGTGGCTTGGGGAGTGTCACAAGAGTCTGTTGCGCGAAGCATGACGACAGTCCGCCCAGAACCACCAACCCGGCGATGGTCCGAAGTCTTCCCAGGCAATCAGGTCGAATCCTATGAATACTCATCACGCCTCCCAACACCCGAGCTTAATGCGCCGGGGGGTTGCGGTAAAGGGGCGATGCGCGGGGAAGACCAGGCGCGGACACTATGGCTTGACCGTCACGCGCGCTGAGCCGTTCACCTCAACATGGATGCGTGGGAAGCCCGTGCCCGCGCGCATCACAGCCAGCACAATTGGAAGTGACCCAGTTCACAGACATTGAGATCAAGGAGGCGCCCGGATCGCTGTTTGACTACAACCGGATGTACCGCGGGGCGTTCTGATCACTGCCATCCCCGGTGCGCGACCGCGAGTGCTATGCCTCGGCCTGGGACCGGCCCTATTCAGCGTTGATGGAAGACCAAAGTGTGGGGGCCGGCAGAGCGCCATCGGGACCACCACACCTGCTCAGTCCCTCGCTCCCCCCACACGATACAATCAGTCCGCAGGCTGCACCGCACCTGGATGAGAAGGCACGATTCCCATGGCTCCCCAGATTCAACCCACCCGCCGATCCGCACTTCAGTCGTTGACCGCCGCCCTCGCGCCGCCCATTGTGCCCTCCACCGTCTTCGGACAATCCTCGCCGTCTAAAAAGATCACGCTGGCCGTCATCGGTACCGGCAACAACGGCTACGGCATGCTCGAGGAGTTCCTGAAGGACGAGCGCGTCCAGATCGTGGGGGTCTGCGACGTCAACAAGGAAGGGCCCGGCTATTGGGACGGCTCCGTGCGCGGCTGGGCGCCAGCGCAACGACTCGTCGAGGAGAAGACCGGCAAGAAGGGTTGCGCCGCCTACCCCGACTACCGGGACGTTCTGCGCCGCGCGGATATCGACGCCGTCTGCATCTCCGTCCCCGATCACTGGCACGCTCGCATCGCCATCGATGCGGCCCGCGCAGGCAAACAGATCTTCTGCCAGAAGCCGCTCTCCCTCACCATCCGCGAGGGCCGCCTCATGTCAGACGAAGTCCAGAAAGCAGGAATCGTTTGGCAGACTGGCAGCCAGCAACGCTCCGATCCCAGCTTCCGCCGAGCGTGTGAGCTCGTCAGGAACGGGCGCATCGGCAAGGTGCACACGGTCCGTGTCGGGCTGCCCGGCGGGGCTCCCGACTTTGGCAAGGTCGCCAACCAGACCGCCAGCATGCCCGTGCCCGAGGGGTTCGACTTTCCTTTCTGGCTTGGACCCGCGCCCGCAGCGCCCTACTGTCCGGCGCGTGTCGGCGTGAATTTCCGCTGGAACTTTGACTACTCCGGTGGCCAGCTCACCGATTGGGGCGCGCACCACATCGACATCGCTCAATGGGGTCTGGGCATGGACTATTCGGGCCCCGTCGCCATTCGCAACCCCCGCGCGGTATTCGCGCAACACCCCGTCTACAACACAGCGACGGAGTTCTACTTCGAAGCCGTCTACGCGAACGGCGTGAAGCTCATTGTCTCCGACAAGGAGAAACGCGGCATCACCTTTGAAGGCTCCGGCGGCTGGGTGTGGGGTGATCGCGGCAAACACCAGGCCAGCACGCCGGAGATCTATTCCTCCGTCCTTGGCGAGCGCGAACTACGTCTTTACGAGAGCAGCAATCACAACCGCAACTTCATCGACTGCATCCTCAGCCGCAAACCCACCGCCGCTCCGATTGAAGTTGCGCACCGCTCAGTGACCATCGCCCATCTCGGCAACATCGCCCTGCGCACCGGCCGCAGTCTGCTGTGGAACCCGCATACCGAGCAGATTCTGGATGACCCTGGCGCCAACGATATGCTCGACCGGCCGTATCGTGCCCCCTGGACTCTATAAGGCACCCACCATGAGGACACACAGACTCCTGGCGATATTCGCCTTGGCGTTCAGCCTCGCCGGCCTGCCCCTGTCCGGGCAGCAGCCCTTCATAACCCACTGCGCGGCCTGCCACGGACAGGACGGCCGCGGCACGGCCAAGGGTCCCGGACTCGCCATGAACCCACGCATCGCGGTCCAAACCGCGGAGCAGCTGCGTTCCTATCTGGAGCGCGGCAATGTCAGCGCGGGCATGCCCTCTTTCTCAGACCTGCCGCCGGCCGACCTGCAGGTGCTGGCCCGATACCTCCTCCGCCTGAATGTGGAGACCATCGTGCCGCCCCCACCCGCCGCCGATGCGGCCCGCAAGACAACCTGGGGACCTCCGCAGCCCGGCGACTGGCGCAGCTACAACGGAGACGATTCGGCCAACCGGTACAGCCCGCTCAAACAGATCACCACCGCCAACGTTCAGTCGCTCAAGCTGAAGTGGGTCTTCCCGATCCAATACTTTGGGCTGGAGGTGACCCCGCTCGCCGCCGACGGCGTGCTCTACGTCACAGGCCCCAACCAGGTGTTCGCTCTCGACGCGCTCACCGGCAGCCCCCTCTGGCATTATTCGCGGCCGCTGAGTCCTGGCATGGTCGGCGATGCCCGGCTGGGTACCAACCGGGGCGTCGCGCTTCTGGAGGGAAGGCTCTTCTTTGTCACCGACAATGCCCACCTGCTGGCGCTCGATCGTGGCACCGGCCAGTTGCTCTGGGAGACCACGATGCCGCCTCCTTCGGACGAGAAGCACCACTATGGAGGCACCATCGTCCCGCTGATCGTGAACGGCACGGTAGTCGCCGGAGTGGCCGGAGGGGACGAGGGCATCCGCGGCTTCGTCGCTGCATTCCGCCCCGATACCGGAGCTGCGGTCTGGCGGCATTGGACCATTCCTCGCCGCGGCGAACCAGGCATTGAAACCTGGCAGGGGAAGGAACCGCTCTATGGGGGCGGCTCCACCTGGCTGACAGGCTCTTACGATCAGGCGACGGACACCCTCTACTGGGCTACCGGCAACCCGTGGCCAGACGGCGACGATCGGGACCGGCCCGGCGACAACCTCTACACCAACTGCGTACTGGCCCTCGACGCAAAGACGGGCGCGCTGAAATGGCACTACCAGTTCACACCGCACGACGTGAAGGACCGCGATGCCACCGAGCCCAACGTCCTGATCGACACTGTCTACAAGGGCAAGCCGTCGAAGTTGCTGCTCCATGCGGACCGCAACGGCTTCTTCTATGTCCTCGACCGCACCACCGGCAAACTGCTACTGGCCAAACCGTTTCTCCGCCGCGTGGATTGGGCCTCGTCCATCGATGCGCAGGGCCGGCCGGTGGTGGTGGATCCCCGCGGCTGCCCGAGCGATGCCGCCAATTGGGACGCCACCGCCTACTCGCCGCTGACCCGGCTCTACTATGTCATCGCATTGGAGGAGTGCACTGGCAAGCCCACCGGCTACCCGGACCAGACGGGCCAGCGTTATCTGCGCGCACTGAACATTGAGACCGGCGAGATCGTTTGGGAGGTTCCACAACCCGGCGCCGCGCGTGCCAAGACGTGGACCGGCGTCCTCGCCACAGCAGGCGGAGTGCTCTTCTATGGCCGGCCCAACGGCGGCTTTGCCGCAGTGGATCAGCGCGACGGCAAAACGCTGTGGAACTTCCCCACGAATGTCCGCATGAAGGCCTCGCCCATGACCTTTACCGTGGGAGGCAAGCAGTTCGTGGCTGTGGCAGCCGGGCCCAACATCCTCTGCTTCGGACTGTGACGTGGAGCTTGGGGCGCCTCAAATCCCGGCGTACCAGGAGTAGCCGACCTCCGACGCAGCGGAGCCAAGCCCCTTGCCGAAACCCTTGAGGGAATCAGTGAGCGTCATCTGGTTGATGAACTTCACGCTCTTGTAGCCCAACTGGCGCGGCACTCGGAGCCGCAATGGTCCACCGAACGTTACCGGCAGATCCCCGTCGTTCATGGCCCAGGTGACCAGCGTTTGGGGGTGCAACGCGTCCGCCATGTCGATACTTTCCCACCATTCGCGATCGAAGGAACGGTAGACCACGAAGCGCGCCTGCGGCAGGACACCCGCTGCGTTCAATACATCCACCAAAGGCGTGCCAATCCATTCGGCGATGTACGACCAGCCCTCCTCACACACCACCTCAGTGATCTGCCGGCGGACAGGCAACTGCTTCAGGTCGGACAGGGAGAACGATACGGGCCGGGCGATCATCCCATCCAGGGCAAGACGCCAATCCGCGAAGCCAGCGGCCTGCAAACGCGTGAACTCCGCGCCCAGCGGGGCGACAGGGTTGGCGAAAGGCGGCTTGGAAATCAGGCTCTTCGGAAACTCACGCGCCAGCGAATTGGCCGTCAACAGACGCTGCGCGGCGTAGGTCAGGGTCGCTCCGGGGCCATAAAGGCCGCCGCCATCAGGGGGGACCAGTCCATAGCGCTGCGCCAGTTTGGCTGCAGCGGCCAGGCCGGTGAGACCCGCGGCTGTCGACAACCCGGCGGTCATGAGCTTGCGTCGCGACGTCCTGTTCACAGACGCTCCCTCGGTCCGGGGACGGTCCCGATGATCATGGCGCGCATGCGGATCCGGAATCCCGTCAGCATCACCATTGCGATATGGACGGCCAGGAAAAGCAGCAGGAAGCCGGAGATAAAGAAGTGCAGGGTGCGCGCGGACTGGCGCCCGCCCAGCAGATTCACACCCGCCGGGATGGCCGAATTGAAGGCCGGCGACATCGCCAGCCCGGTCCAGATCACCAGGGGAAACAGAACGAAGATGACGCTCAGATAAGCAGCGCGCTGCAGCACATTGTAAGAGAGGGCATCGTCCGCCGCAGCCGGTTTTCGCCGCAGGTGACTGGCCAGCACGGCCAGGAAGGCGCGTAGCGACCGGTCCGGCTTGGCGGGTAGGAGGTTGTTCCGGAAGTGCCGAGTCCATACGCCGTAAAGGGAATAGCAGAGACCGGTGAGAACGATGGCCCAGGCGGACTGGAAATGCAGATACCGGCTCCAGCCATTCTGATCTGGCAGGACGTAGCCGTACCCGGTCGGAACCGAGGCCCGCGAGGCCGGAATGGGAATCTGAAACAGCGGAGGAGTTAGTGAGTTGCCAGTTTCTCCCCAATAGAATCGGGGATGGGAGATCAGGATCTCCACGCCGGTAACCAGCAGGGCCAGGAAGGCAAGGGCGGTGATCCAGTGTGTCACGCGTACGAACACGGAATGCCGCTGCGATGGCGGGTTTCCCAGTGAAGCGGCCTCCGGCATCCCGGAAGGATAACACGACATCTGGCAAGAACCCAGCAGGAAGTTGCACGGGTGTTGCGGGGCGGGAGCACGATGCTCAGGAGCCGCGACTCTGGCGGCTCAGATCCGACCAACACCGCAAAGCGTCCGCCGCCAGCTGTCTTGTGAACTCCTCCGCGCCTATGGCTTTCGCAAGCGGCCCCGCCTGCCCGGCCCACATTTGCATGTAGTCCACAGATCCGGCCTTCTCGGACGCGGCCCGAAGCGGAGCAACGAAGGTCGCGGCAAAGGGGAATGCCGGCGCGGCCTCGCTCATTGGACCGGATGCCCGCAGATAGTGGTTGACGATACCTCGGGCCGGACGGCCGCTGAACAGGTTTGTCAGTGCCGTACCGTTATCCGTCATTTGCTGAATGGCCTGGCGATGCAGGGGCGAGACACTTGCTTCGGGACAGAGCAAATAGGCCGTACCCAGTTGGAAGCCCGCCGCGCCCAGGGCGAAGGCGGCGACGACTCCACGGCCGTCGGCGATGCCCCCAGCCGCGATGACGGGGACAGACACCGCGTCCACCACTTGGGGCAGCAGGGCAAAAAGTCCCGCCTGGGTCGCAATGTCCGTCTCCAGGAACATGCCCCGATGCCCACCGGCCTCGATGCCCTGCACGATGATCGCGTCGCATCCGCGCTCTTCCAGCCACCGGGCCTCCGCCACGCTCGTTGCGGTGGACAGGATGATGATGCCTCGCTGCTTCAGACGTTCGACCAAGGCAGGCTCGGGCAGTCCAAAGTGGAAGCTGACGATTTCCGGCATCACTTCTTCCACCACTGCGCAATACTCCGCATCGAAGGGCAGGCGGAGCCGGGGCGCCGGAACCTTCTCGATATCCAGCCCACATTGCTGGTAATGCGGCCGGAGGAACTCCTTCCACTTCTGCATGGCTGCCTCGTCCGGAGTCTCCATCCGATGGCAGAAGAAGTTGAGATTGATCGGACGTGCATTCTGCACGCGGAAGGTGCGCACCGACTCACGAACAGCATCCGGACTGAGCAATGCGCAGGCGAGCGAGCCAAGGCCGCCGGCCGATGCGACGGCGCGAGCCAGGGCGACCGTATCCGAGCCGGCCATAGGCGCCTGAATGATGGGGAGTTCGATATTCAGCAGTTGGAGGAGACGGCGATCGGGCCAGTCCTGCATGAGAATATTTTCCGGCATTGCGATTCCACGACGCCAGGGCTCGATTGGGTATCAGCCGGCCGATCGGGTGGTTTCAGGCGCCAATCCTCTGGCGGCTCTTCGTCAAATGAGGGACTGGAGACTCGTTTTGTGGTGCGAGGCGGATGTACAAATCGGTGAGCCGCCGCCTCTCATTTCTGAATGGCGCAATATGTCCCCAGCACTGCGGGGATCGCCACTGTACCACTGGCCGGTCGAATTGGGTTAATTTTGATCATGCGAGGTAACAAGGCGCGGCACCGTTCCATCACGGTAACTGTCACGGCTCTGCTGCTCCTTTTCGTGCTCCCCACCCTGGCCCAATCCACGCGAACCGGCGAGTTGAATGTCCATACACACTGTTCCGTGGACCTGGACGCCGGAAAAACCGAATGCATTGTCACCCTTGACGGAGATGACACCGAACTACCAGGCCATCCAATCGGAAAGCACGACGACTTTCGCCTGGAACCGGCCGGGAATCGCCTCTATCTGGTACCCCGGAACGGCGCGCTCCTATCGAAGACAAGTTCCCGGCAGGCTGGCAAGTCCGGCTGTGAACAAGCCCTCTATGCAAAGAACCGGGTACGGATCGATGGGCTTACGAAGGGCTCGTATCTCTGCGTCCGGACAAATAAAGCCGGATATGCGGAGTTGCTCATCGAGGAGCCGATCCGGCCAGGCGCGACTCACGTTCGTTTCGGGTTCAGCTCCTGGGACAGGTAGACCCGACTGCACGCGGAGTCCGAGGATTTGATGGTTATGGTTCCATGGAGGCATGTCTGCGAGTTCCGCAGTGCGGTTCATTCTCCTGACTTCATTGGTCGCGTCCCTGATGGGCGCCCAGCCTCTACCCGTCCTCACTGTCTGCGAAATCCTAAGCAAGCCCGCCGAGTATCACGGAAAGAGAGTCATCGCGGTGGGCGTGTATCAAGGATGGTTTGAGGGGTCCATCCTTTCAGGCAACTGCACGGCGGAGCAGTCCGCCGGAAACGGTGCTGCCTCAAATACCATCTGGTTGGACCGTGAATCCCGATTCGCCGATGCGCCCGCGCTGGCGACGCCGGATCTTCGAGAGTATCTCTCCTCGATCCTGGCGAAGCGACCGTCCGGAACGGCCTCCAATCTGGAACTCGTGCTGGACGGCGGATACTCCGATTTGCCCGCCTCTGTCTATGGCCGATTCGAGACCAACAGGCCGCCCCCTGGAACAGTGCCCTTTATCAGCCCTAAGGGCTTTGGTCATCTCAATGCATATCCCGCGAGGCTCGTCTGCCCGCCGCACGCATCCTGGAGCCTTGTCCCGCCGGATCGGCTCCCAGCTCTGAAGGCGCTGGACCAAGAGAGGGCGGAGCGTCTCAAACTTGCCACCTGGCACGCCATTCGAATCTCGCTCCGGCAGGAAAATCGGCAAGCCTGGTTCGTTCAATACGTGAAGGGCCGCTTGTTAACTGAACTGAAGGGCACGATCCTCGAAGCCGATCCAATCGAACATCCGGACCGACTCCTCATCGCGATCGAGGACTCGCGGTCACCAGAGATCGAACTGAGGCTGGACGGACAACTGAAAAGCCGGGTCGTTCCCGGCTCAGTCGTGGAATTTGAAGGAGTGGCGCTAGCCTGCGCCTTCGAACCGTTCCTGCTCAAAGTGCAAGCCTCACTGTCGCAGCTCAGAATCTCGGCTCCACGGCCTCAGCCCCGCCTAACGCCCGCCACTCCTCCGAAGTAACTGACCCCACCCGTTAGAGCCTTCCCGCCCTCGGCCCGCTTCGATATAGTGAGAGCGCAATTCCCGCCGGGCATCCTCCAGACCAGGAATTGCCCAGGAGATCCGCCGTGAAAAAAGACACCCCTCGAGAACGCCGCACATTTCTGAAGGCAGGAGGGGCAACCGTTGCCGGCCTCTTCGGCTCCACCGCCCCGACTGGGGCACAGACCCCGCAGAAACCGGCCATGCCTACTCGCAACCTGGGCCGGACCGGCTACAAAACCGGCATCTTCAGCCTGGGCGGGCAGGCTGCGCTCGAACGGCCCAACAACGAGGCGGCCGCCGTCCCCATCATCGATCGGGCCCTCGATCTCGGCGTCAACTACATCGACACCTCTTCCATCTACGGCGGCAAGGACCGCTGGAGCGAGCGCTACGTCGGCCAGGTCATGAAGCGCCGGCGCAACGAAGCCTTCCTCGCCAGCAAGACCAAGGAACGCACACGGGACGGCTCCCTGCGCATGCTAGAGGAGTCGCTCAAACTCCTCAACACGGATCACCTCGACCTCTGGCAGTTGCACGACATCGGCCTGCCGGAGGATGTCGAGGCGGTCTTCGCAAAGGGCGGAGCCATGGAAGCACTCCTCCAGGCCCGCGAACAGAAACTGGTCCGCTATCTCGGCGTGACCGGACACTTCCGACCCGAAGCGCTGGTTCAAGCCATCCAGCGGTTTCCTTTCGACACGATCCTCCTCTCGTTGAACGCCGCCGACAGGTATCACTACAGCTTCCTGGACGAACTTCTGCCTCTGGCCGTAGAGAAGCAAATGGGCATCATCGGCATGAAGGTCCCCGGACGCGGACGGCTTCTCTCCTGTTGGACCCCGCCGCCGCTGGAACGGCAAAAGCGCTCCTGGGAAGGCGCCGTCATCGCCACCACACCAGGACCGCTCACGATGCGCGAGGCCATGTCCTACTCGCTCACCCTTCCGGTGAGCACTGTCATCGTTGGCTGCGACTCCATCGCCCAGCTTGAGGAGAACGTGCAACTCGCCCGGGATTTCACACCCCTCAGCGAGAAACAGATGTCCGCCATCGCGCACCGTGTGGAACCCGTCTCCAAACAGGCGCTGTTCTTCCGCTTCGTCAGCCGGGCTTAACGCGCCGGTCCGAGCCCTATTTTGGCGGCACCAGGGCCGAGTGGATCGGCCCGACCCAATCGTCCTTGCTCATGTCCCAGGCCAGGAAGTCCGAATCAAACTGCCAGTAGGTCCAGGTCCAACCCAGCGATTCCGCCGTCCGCGCCAGATAAGCCGTGTAGCGGACACGCGCGTCCATGCCGGCCTTGTCGTACGCTCCGAACTCTCCGAGCAGAATGGGCCGGTCGTGCGACTTCGACCATTCCTGAACACCCCCGAAATCCGCATCCACCTTGCGCTTCTCCTCTTCGGAACCCCAGGTCACACCCGAGAGCTTCGCATTCTCCTTCGACCACGGCGCGCCCTGGTGCGTGAACGCCATCGGCAAATAGTAGTGGACCGTGGCAATGATGTGCCGGTCGTCCGCCGGCAGTTCCAACTGATTCAGCGCGTGGATGCCGTTCCACGACGCGGGCCCGATGATCACATTGCGTGTCGGGTTCGTCTTACGGATGATCGCCAGCGCCTCTTTGGCCCAGGCATTCCACAACTCCACCGTCACCTGCCCATTGGGTTCGTTCAGGATCTCGAACACCACGCTCGCCGGAGCATCCTTGTAGTGCTCCGACACCTGTTCCCAGAACGCCATCAGTCTCGGTTTGCACGCCGCCGCATCCCGGCCGCAATCCGTGAAATTGTGCTCGTCCAGAATCACCGTCAGGTCGTTTTCCACCGCCCCCCTCACCACCCAGTCCACTGTCTTGAACCAAGCCTCGCTTAGGCGGTTGCCGGCGTCCATGTGGGCGAACGCGTGCAGGTTGACGCGGATCGTCTGGAACCCGCCTTCGCGGATCCGCTGGAAATGCCGGTCCTGAAACCGTGCCTTGGCCGGGTCGTTCCAAAGAGGGTCGTACCCGATGATGTTCAGTCCCCGGCCCATCTTCTTCACCTGATCCATGGCCCCGACGGCCGGAAACACCCGAGCCGCCGGCGCGTTGCCCGCCGCTGCAAACTCCAGGAAATCGAGGTTGAAGTTTCCTTCCTTCAAGGTCGAGATCCGCAGCACGTGCAGACCCTTCTCCAGCTTCACCTGCGCGAGGTTCGCCGCCGTCCTCCACAGGTGCCAGTGCGTGGTGGTCGGCAGCCGCAGCGGGCCCGTCACTTCCACTCCGTCCACCGAAAGGCGGATCTGCGCATTATCGGTCCGCGACGTCATGTGCGCGTTTACGGCGTATAGGCCCGAGGACTGTACGTCCACCGTGTAGTTCACCCATTCGCCAGGCGCCGTCCAGCCCAGATAGAGCGCGCCCACCTTCTCCTGAACCCCATCGACCGTATTGTCGATCCTCGTCTTTGTATAGGAGAGATCCACTGCTTCGTCCTGGCGGAACCGTTCCACCGGCGTGTTGCCCTTGTTCAACTTCCCGCTACCGTTGTTCTCAGCATCGGTATCGTGGAAGGCCACCTCCGGCCCGCCCGTATCGTAGAGTTCCATCTCCACGCGGCCTGGAATCGCCTGGGCACGGCCCTGGTAAGGTTTCCCCTGATAGGTGGTGGAGGGCTGAGCGGAGAGGACTCCGGCAGTGAACGCGAAGACCCAAAGGCGCAGGACAGTTCCCGAACAGGCGAACGAAATCATGCCCCGAGTCAATCACAGCAGAGCGCGGCGCGCAATCTGCGGGACTCTTGGATGGAAATCACACGATCTCAATATCCCGTTTCCCAAGGGGACCTCAGCCGGATATTATCTTGCAATGAGCATTCCGCGGATTCCGCCCTCCACCGCAGCCCGCACTCAAGCGACTCTCCGTGCCGTCTGTCTGGCGGCGGTCCCGCTGCTCGCTCTTTTCGGCGCGGAACCCCAGCGCCCCCGCACCTTCGCCAATCCGCTGAACCTCGAATACCGCTTCATGGTCGACGGACCCAGCCGCCGCGAAGCAGCCGACCCGGCGATCGTCCTCTTTGGCGACGACTATTACCTCTTCGCCTCCAAGTCGGGCGGCTACTGGCACTCCAAGGACCTGATCGACTGGACCTTCGTCGCCTCCACCGGGCTCCCGATCGAAGCCTACGCTCCGGCGGTGATGGTTCTCAACAACACCCTCTACTACACCGCCTGCAACATTGGTCTTTACAAGACCACTGACCCAAAGAGCGGCAAATGGGAGTTTGTTAGCCAGACCTTCAACGTCGGCGATCCGGACCTCTTCGCCGACGACGACGGCCGCGTGTACCTCTACTACGGCCTCTCCTACAACGGTGCCATCTCCGGCAGGGAACTCGACCCGAAGAATCAGTTCAAGCCGATCGGCGAGCCCTGGGTCTGTTTCCGTGCCAACTATGCGCAGCACGGCTGGGAGCGGCGCGGGGACGACAACCTTGGCGCGGCCACCGGCAATCTTTTCCAGGAAGGCCCCTGGCTGGAAGGTTCCTGGATGACGAAGCACGGCGGCACCTACTACCTGCAGTACGCGTCGCCCGGCACTGAATACCGCACCTACGCCGACGGCGTCTACACCGCGCCAAGCCCCCGCGGCCCCTTCACTTACTCGCCCTCCAGCCCGTTCTCGTTCAAGCCCACGGGCTTCATCACCGGAGCCGGCCACAGCGGCACCTTCGCCGACAAACAGGGCCACTACTGGCACATCGCCACCATGGTGATCTCAGTGAAGCACCAGTTCGAGCGCCGCCTCGGCCTCTTCCCCGTAGCCTTCGATGCGGATGGCGTCCTCCACATGAACACGCTCTTCGGCGACTATCCCCAAGTGGCGCCCCACGACAGAAAGGGTGACTCGGTGGATACCTCCGCCGGCTGGATGCTGCTCTCCTACGGCAGGAAGGCGCAAGCCTCCCCGAGCATCGATTCATTCGGCCCGGAGAAGGCATTCGACGAGGACGTCAAGACCTACTGGAGCGCCCGTACGTCCAACGCCGGCGAATGGCTCAGCGTGGATCTCGGCAAGACCTGCCGTCTCGAGGCGATCCAGGTGAACTTCGCCGAGCACGATTCCAGCGCACTAGGCCGCAGCGCCGGCCTGTTCCACCAGTACCGGCTCGAATCCTCGCTCGACGGCAAGAGCTGGCAACCGCTCGCGGACCGCTCCGCCAATCGCAAGGACGTCCCTCACGACTACGTGCAGCTCGGCGCCGCCACGCAGGCGCGCTACGTCCGGCTGACCAACGTGCGCATGCCGGGCGGCGGACCCTTCAGCGTACGCGATCTGCGCATCTTCGGCAGCGCGGAAGGAAAAGCGCCGGCCGCGGCTCCGGCGTTTGAAGTCCACCGCGACGCCAGCGACCCGAGGAACGCCGTGGTCCGCTGGCAGATGGCCCGCGATGCCGCCGGCTACGTAGTGCGCTACGGGATTGCGCCCGGTAAGCTCTATCACAGCTTTGAAGTGCGCGGCCAGAAGGAACTCGCCCTGCACGGCTTGAACACGGAAGCGGACTACTACGTCACGGTGGACGCCTTCAACGAGACCGGCCGTACGCCGGGCAGCGAGACGAAACGGGCTGCGTATCCGGCAGCCCGATAGCGATAGTCGTTGCCACCACGTCCGGGTTCTTAGAACTCCACGGGACGAATCAACTCCGTCTTGAGCTTCCGGCCCAGCTCCAACATCCTGGGCAGTTCTTCCGGTGAGAAAGGTTCCACCTGCGCCGGAAGATCGAAGTTCTCAGCCGGAGTGCCCAGCGCCCGGAACCACTCCTCGAAACCGCCGGGCGTGCAGAGCGTGATCGCCCGCGCGAACTCCGACTTGATGCGAAACGTGTGCGGAATCCCCCTGGGAGCAAATATGACGCTGCCCGCCGGGGCATCCACAACCTGTTCCCCCACCATGAACCGCATCGTCCCTTCCATTACAAAGAAGGTTTCGTCCGCGTCGTGGTGCACATGCAAGGGCGGTTCGTTCCCAGGTCTCTGAACCCCCTCCCAGACGGAGAATTGCCCGCCGGTATCCTCAGACGACAGCAGGATGCTGATCAACCCACCGCCATAGCGGTATGTATTCTCCAGGCTCTTCCGGGTCACAACCGGAGCCATCTGCGCAATTGTCATATTCGGCCTCCATCCGAAGACGCGCAGGATCCGGCCCCGGCGGCTCATCCATCTTTCGAGCGGCATATGGGGAGGCCACCTCCGGTTTGTGCAAACGCCGCGTCGTCTGCAGCCTACCCGACAACGCTTCAAGAGATCCGCAGGAACTACCGAAAAGTTCCCGCTCGGGAACTTTCTACCAGCTCAGGTCTCAATGAATGACAAATATTCCCGTACGGTAACTTTTCTCGCTGAGCTGACGGCATTTCGGTATAATATTCCCGTACGGGAACATTCAGGCCTCCGCCATGAGACTCACACCAACGAAGGTCGGCCAGCTGATCCGCGAAACCCGAAAGCAACTGGGAGTGACGCAGAAAGACCTGGCCCTGACCTCGGGCACGGGCTTGCGCTTCGTCGTAGATCTCGAGGGAGGAAAGGAAACCTGCCAGCTCGGCAAAGTGTTGACAGTACTCCATACATTGGGCATTCACATCACCCTGACACCTCCGGCGGGGGCGAAAGAGTAGCCAGTGCCAGAAAACCTGAACGTCTATCTCCACAACGATCTCGTGGGCCGACTGGTGCAGCGGCCGGGCGGCGGCTTGCAGTTCTCCTACGTCGAGAGCTGGCTGGAAAACCCATCCGCCGTGCCTTTGTCTCAATCGCTCCCGCTGCGTGCCCCGCGCTTCCAGCGCAAGGAATGCCAGGGATTCTTCGCGGGCGTTCTGCCGGACGAAGCCAAACGGGAGATCATCGCTCGCAATCTCGGCATCAGTGCGCGCAACGACTTCGCAATGCTGGAACGAATCGGGGGTGAATGCGCGGGTGCGGTCACCTTCCTGCCCGCTGGGCAACCGCTGCCCGCGCGAAACGATGACTACCGGACACTCACTCCGGTGCAGCTTGCAGCAATTCTGAAGGAACTGCCCAAACGGCCGCTTCTCGCCGGAGACGAAGGGATCCGGCTATCCCTCGCTGGTGCGCAGGACAAAATCGCGGTCCGCATGGAAGAAGGGCAGGTTTGCCTGCCTCTGGGCGGCGCGCCGAGTACACATATTCTCAAGCCCGCAGTGGATCGATTTGAGGACGTGGTCTTTAATGAAGCGTTGTGCATGAACCTGGCCGCGGAGGCCGGTCTGCCGGCGGCGGCCGTCATTACAAGAAGAGTGCAGGGCGTCGACTATCTGCTCGTGGAGCGATACGACCGAATCCATCGGCAGATGCCCGGCTCCGAACCGAAACTGGAGCGGCTTCATCAGGAAGATTTCTGCCAGGCTCTGGGCCTCGTCCCCGAACACAAATACCAGAAGGAGGGCGGCCCATCCCTCAAACAATGCTTTCGGCTTGTGCGCGAAGTCTCCACAGCCCCTGTAGTCGACCTGGTGCGGCTGTTGGAAGCGGTGATCTTCAACTACCTTGTCGGCAACAATGATGCGCACGGCAAGAATTTCTCGCTGCTCTACCACGGTGCGGGAGCGGCAGAGAGGACAAGCCGGCTTGCCCCGCTCTACGACGTGGTGAGCACGGTCTACTATCCGGAACTCAGCCGGAGCATGGCAATGCGCATCGGAGACGAGTATCAGTCGGAAAAGGTGACAACAGGCAACTTCGATCAACTGGCGGAAGAAGCGGGTCTGGCGAAGCCCATGGTGCGAGCCCGGGTGCCGGAAATGGCCGAGAGGGTCTTGGCCGCACTGCAGAGAGTCGAGATCCGAAACACGGCAGCGGAGCGGGTGGCCGATCTCATCCGGAGGCGCTCAACGAAAGTGCTGGACGGCTTCCGAAGGTAGCGGACCGCCTCCCCTCACGGCACTGCCCGTTACCTCCGAAACACCTTTCGCATCGCCCGCCGGATCTCCGGGCCGAACTCCAGGAACAGATTCTGGGCCATCACCTGCCCGGTCAGCTGCGTCCCCAACTGGTAACCCTTCACAGAAACCGAATACCTGGCCGGATAGAGGCTCGCACCCACATAACCGCCGCCGAACGACGCAGCGAGGTTGGAAGGATCGAACCGCCGCACACCTTGCGCATCAGCCGAGAGCACCACGCCCGACAGAGCATGGCCCACGCGCCGCCACCCGCCTTCGCACCCGCAACGCTGGTAGCGCGGGTCTCGGCCCAACAAAGCGGCCGAGCCCGAATTGATCAAGCCGCGCGAGGTCTGGACCGCAAACTGGGTCCCCAACCGCCGGCCGAACCCTTCGGCCGTGCTGTCCCACTCCGCCGGACGGTCTCGAACCTGCGCCCCAATCGCCGGACCCACTGTCCGGAAGAACGCCCCCGTGGAAAGGAAGTTGTTGTGCAGCAATACCGAAACGCGTTGCTCGCTGGTCAGGGCCGGGTCGCTGCTCAGCCGGGTATTCCAGCTCAAGACCGGCGACTGGGCCCAGGCTGCGCAACTGGTACTGAGGAAAAGCACGCCCAGCGCGCAGTAGCGGAGCACGAGCGGCCGGCTCCCCGGCAGCTCTGGCGCAACGCGCGGTCCGCCGGGCAGAGGGCAGACAGTCGAGGCGTATGTACGATCCGGCATAACGAGTTAGATCACCTGGATGGAATTGACAGGCTCCGCAAGCGGGAAGGACTCGGACACACAAAGACCCTTCCAGCCGCAAACGGGCTACCTAAGGATAGGATGCACGCCGTTCGCCGCGGATTTATTCTTCTTCGCGCCGGCCTGGAGGTCGAGTTTGCACAGGCGCCGCCCGCCGTCGGTACCAATGGCCAGACCAAAGCCGCACCCCTCCCCACTCTGATATCCTCACCTCGGATTCCGGCCCTGACGCCGGCCGCACTACCATGAAGATCACCAACGTCCGCCCCCTGGTCATGGGTACCCCGTGGCGCAACCTCACCTTCGTTGTCGTTGAGACGGACGAAGGTCTCACCGGCCTCGGTGAAGTCCGCATGATCAACAACACCGAGGCACTGCTCGGCTACCTCGCCGAAGCCGCCCCCCGCTACGTCATCGGCAAGGATCCCTTCGACCGCGAACTCATCGTCGACAACATGCGTCTGCACGACTACAGCCGCGCCGGCGAAGTCGCGATGAGCGGGATCTCCCTCATCGAGATGGCCTGCTGGGACATCGTCGGCAAGGCCCTCAACCAACCCGTCTATCGCCTGATGGGCGGAGCCGTGCGCCCCAAAATCAAGGCATACGCCAATGGCTGGTACACCGTCGAACGCACGCCCGAGGAGTTCGCCAAGGCCGCCCGGCGCGTGGTCGACCGCGGCTACCGCGCCGCCAAACTCGACCCCTTCGGCGCCGGGTTCTACGAGCTCGACCGGCAGGAACGGCTCAGATCCATCGCCCTCGTCGAAGCGGTTCGCCACGAAGCCGGCCCCGACTTCGACATCTTCGTCGAGATGCACGGCCGATTCAATCCCGCCACCGCCATTCAGATCGCCCGCGACCTCGAACCGTTCCACCCAGGCTGGCTCGAGGAACCCGTACCGCCCGAAAACCTGAAGGCGCTCAAGAAGGTGGCCGAGGCCGTCCACTCGCCCATTGCCACCGGGGAACGCATCCACACCCGCTTCGAGTGCCGCGAGCTCTTTGAGCTCCAGTGCTGCGACATCGTCCAGATCGACCTCTCCCACTTCGGCGGGATCTCAGAGGCCAGGAAGCTCGCCGCCTGGGCCGAGGCCTATTACATGCTCGTCGCGCCGCACAACGTCTGCGGACCAGTCGCCACAGCTGCGAATGTCCACCTCGCCGCTTGCACGCCCAACTACAAAATCCTGGAGCACTTCAATGACTTCGCCGACGCCTGGGTGCAGGGCGCCGTCGACCACTATCCGCAGGTCGTCGACGGCTACTTCTCGCTGCCCGACCGCCCCGGGCTCGGCCTGTCATTGAACGAAGACTTCGTCGCCGCCCACCCGCGCGAGAACGTTCACTTCAACCTCTATTCCGAGGACTGGCACAAGCGCCAGGCCAAGCAATAGCGTCCTCGGTCACTAAGGCGTGAAGAAGTAGCGCGTCAGGTGAAAGAAGATCGGAGCCGAGAAGGCCACGGAATCCAGGCGATCCAGCATGCCGCCGTGGCCTTCGATCAACTGCCCCCAGTCCTTCACGCCGCGATCGCGCTTGATGGCGGACATCACCAGTCCGCCCAGGAAGCCCATCATCGTCACGACGAACGCCATGCCGGCCGCCTGCCACCAGTGAAACGGGGTGATCGGCCACAGGCACGCGCCAAGGACGGTCGCGCTCAGCACACCACCCACCAGGCCTTCCACGGTTTTTGACGGCGACAGTTCCGGCGCCACCAGGTGGCGGCCGAACAGCTTGCCCCAGATGTACTGCAGCACGTCGCTCGACTGCACCACGATCAGCAGGAAGATCACCAGCAGCGCATTCCGGCCGGCATAACCAGGGATGTACAACGTAAGCAGCGCCGGCACATGCGAAATGCAGTACACACTGATCATCAGGCCCCACTGGGTCTCGGCGGTTCTGGCCAGGAAGTTCCTTGGATCCCCAAAAACCACCGCGGCGATGGGCAGGATGAGAAATGCGTAGACGGGGATGAGTACCGCGAAGAAGCCAAACCAGTCCATCGACGCCAGCCAGTACTGCATCGGCAGCACCACGAAGAAGCTCATGAAAAGTGCAATATGATCGGCCCGGTGCGTGGGCGTCAATGTGATGAATTCGCGCAGCGCGGCGAACGACACGAATGCGAACAGGAATGTCACCGCCATTTGTCCCGCCAGAAACGCCGCACCCAGCACCAGGATCATCACCCACCACGCGTTGATCCTGGCATTGAGATTGTCCAGCACCGCGTTTGGCCCCGGTTTCGCCCGCCGGCGCAGGACATACGAAACCAGGCTCGCCATCGCCAGCACGCCCACCAGCACCGAGAGCGTGACCACGACCTCTTTCGTGTTCATGCGTTCCCCAAATCGATCAACGCATGCCGCAGCCGCTCGAGAAACTCCATCTTCCCTTCGTTCTTTTCCAGTTTCATCGGCTCGCCGAAAGCCACCGAACACAGCAGCGGCAACGGCAGCGGCATGCCCTTCGGCATCACCCGGTGCGCATTGTCGATCCACACCGGCACCAGATCCAGCTCCGGATAGGCCAGCGCCAATTGATACACACCCGATTTGAAAGGCTGAACCACTGCCCCCGGCCCGCGCGTCCCCTCAGGGAACAACAGCAGGGAATCCCCATCCTCCAGGGCCGCGCTCATGGCCGTCATCGGGTTATGTTCCCTTTCCATCTTCCCCCGGGTCACCAACACGCCCCGAAACACCTGGTGGATGAGGAACCTCCTCAGCCGCCCTTGTCTCCAATAATCGTCCGCCGCCACCGGCCGCACCCGCCGCCGGATGGTGGCAGGCAGCACAGACCAGATGAGCACAAAATCCAGGTGGCTGGCGTGATTGGCGAAATACACTCTTTGGTCCGGGCTCGGCGCACAACCGAGCCAGCGGCCCTGCGCGCCCGTCAGCAGCCGCGTCGCGCCCGTAATCAGCGCGCCCACGAACTCAGCCAGCATCCGGCCTCCAGGCGTTGAGCACCAGGCCGGCCGCCAGCGCCGCCATCTGCACAGCCGCCACCACCAGCAGTTGGATCCACAGCCGCAGCGCCCCCCGGCTCCGTTCTTCCATCGACCGCTCCCGCGCCGGCTGCCCCAATCCTCTCGACCTCAGCCACTCATCCAACGCGCGGCCACCCTCCTCGGGCGCCTCTGCCAGGTCACGGAACAACCCCGCGTCAATCGCCACTCGCAAACCCAGGTAGACGGCCATCAGCCAGAACACGGCGGAAGCGGCGAAGAACGCTCGGCTCGCGCCGGGCCGTCCCAGAAGCAGTCCAGCACCCGCGATCACAGCCGCGCAATGGCTGGCGTTCGTCACCACGCGGCCTGCCCGCAGGAAGCTCGCCGTAAGTCTGGCATCGAACGCCGGCTTCAACGCGAAGCCCTCCCATCTGCCCACGCGGCCAGGGCACGCCGTGACGCCGCGCCCAACACGATGACAGGCCTTCGCAGGCGCACCTTTTCCATCGCTTCCTCCACCGAAGCGGCGCGACGGGAGGCAAACAGCCAGGCCGCCACGACCGCCGCACTGCGGGAGTACCCCAAAGCGCAGCAGACCAGGGTGGGCCGCGACGCCTCCAGAGAATCGACGGCCTCTACTGCCGCATCCAGTTGGTCCACCCCTGGTGCCAGCAGGTCCAGCATCGGCACACTTCGATACTCAACTTCCCGCACCGGGAATGGCAGTTCGGCCGTCAGGTCTACGACCGAGGCGAACCCGGAGCCGGCCAGCTCGCCAGGACCCGGGCACCGCCCCAGCCACACGCCGTCCGAAACTTCATGGGCCGGCGCCTGGCCACGCGTAAACCAACGCGAACTCAACCACGCCGCGGCCACATAAGGAGCCAGCAAAACCAGTGACGCTGGACCAAGGCGGCCTGCGGACTTCCCAAACAGCCGAGGCTGTCCATGCCAATAGAGGCCTGCCACCAGCACCAGCGACCCGGCGGGCCAGGCCAGCGTCCATCCGATTCCTCCTAGGAAATAGGCAGCAAGCAGGCAGATCAGCCCGCCCAGCAGGTAAGCCGCGCCCAGCGAAAATCGCCGCGGATCCGTCGATCGCGCAAACCGCGCTCTACCAGCGCTCTCCGGAAACAACGCTACGGCCAGCAGCCCCACCCACAACCCAGCCGGCAGGTCGATGAAGTGATGCTGGTAGGTGGTCAACGTCGAGAGGGCCATCAGCACAAACCAGATCCGCAGCAGCCACATCGTAGCGCCACGGAAGTGCCGTGCATAGCGCACCCAAAGAACGGTAATCAGCGCGATGTGCAGCGATGGAGCCTGATTGAACGGCTTGTCGAAGCTCATCAACGCATCGAACAACTGGCCGGACAAACCCTCCGCCGGCGGCCGCTCGAACCCGAAGCGAAGCGGCACCGCCAGGAAACCCGCCACGCACAACACCTGGACCAGGACCAACCGGCTGACGTGCGTTCGCAGTTCCTCCCTCGATCGGCACAGAAACACCGAGACCGCATAGAAGAGGTCTGTCGACCAGTACGGCACAATGGTCCACGCCCAGAATGGGATGCGGTGTTCCCAGGCAAACGCGACCTCCGGCACATTCGCCCGCAGTCCCGTCACCCAGTTTGCAAAGCCGTAGCTCAGGAAGAACAGGGGGCCCAGCACCGCCAGCGAAAGCAGGGCCGCCAGCCAAGGCCGCGATTCACCCGGCCCCTTCTCGAGGGAATTCACTTCAGCGGAGCGGGGCGCGGCCTCGAAACTGCTCAATCACCCTTCCTTTGCGCCACGGACACAGTAAAGATGCCCCATTCGTCCGTCAGTTGGTCCACTTTGCGAAACCCGGCGGACTCCACCAGTTCATCCATCTCCACCTGCGTCCTGCGCCGCATGATCCAGGGCTGATGATTTCGATGGCTTGGCAACGTGCGCGCAATCATCTCCAACTGCGGGTGCCAGGGCTGCCCGGTGTAGATCAGGAAACCGCCCGCGTCCATCGCCTCGGCCAGGCCGGACAACGAATCGCGGATCGGCCCGTTTTCCGGGAACAATTCATACAACCCTGAAACGACCGCTAGCGTCGGGCGTGGGGTCATGGACGCGACACTGCCCCGGTCGAAAGCGTCGCCTTTTTCGAACCTCGCGATCGCATCCAGCCCTTTCTGCTGGATCAGGATCCTACCCTGTGTGACGTTCAACTCACTGAAGTCGCGCAGCAGAATGTGCTCAGGCTTCTCGGCCAGACCCTCGATCGCCTCCAACACGTATCGTCCATGTCCCGCGGCAATGTCCGCGATGCGGACCGGTTGCCCGCTGGCCCGCAGCGCCGCAATAGAGCCCCGCAGAAGCTTCTCGATGTTCGACTTCCTGATGCGGATGCCGCGCCAGCCGATCGCGTTGAGGTAGAACCAGTCGATCAGCGTGCCCAGCGGCGTGATGCCCGAAGGCTTGTTGCGATAGATATAGTCCAGCGTGCTGCCGGAATCAAAGCCCGTTTCCAACCCCAGCCGGATGCCGTCCGAGAGCCGTCCGCCGGTCTTCATCCCGAAGCGCGTCAGTCCGAAATTCCATGCCTTCGGATGCAGGGCCGGCAGAGGTTTGCTCAGCCGGTCATACTCGTCCTTCGTGTACCCTGCCCTGTCGGCGGCATTCAGCGAGGCCCGGTTGGGAGCCTCACTGAAGCATTTCTGAAGGAACGCCCGGGCCTTGGCAATAGCCGGAGCGCGATCCCGCTCGCCCAGCGTATCGTGATAGAACCCCTCGAAAACGTGGACCTCTTTCACCTTGGAACCCAGCCGCCGGTAGAACTCGTGCTGCGGTTTGAGATGCACCACGAAGTCGGCTCCGGAGATCAGGATCTGCGTCGGAGCCTGGATCGCCGCCGCATCCTCAATCAGGCGGTCCGCCGTGCTGTACAGAGCCAGTAGGATGTTCACGGAGATGGGCCGGCGGATCAGCGGGTCGGCCTTATAGGACGCGATACGTTCCGGATCGTGCGTCAGTGCCCCGGGTTTCACGTAGGAATTTACGTGGAAGTTCCCGAACAACTGGTGGAACAGACCCAGGGCTGGGCGCGCCAGCGGCACATACAACTTCACGCTGAAGGCCGGCGAAGCAAGAATCATGCACCGGATGGGCGGGGCGTAGTCATGAACCCAGGCCGCCGCCAGAACGCTGCCGACGCTTTGTCCCAGCAGGGCTATGTCCTCCATCCTCAGCCCGAACTCGCTGCAGATGTGCTTCACGAACACATCCACATCCTTGACCAGTGTTCCCATGGTGGGGCCATGCCCGTTTCGCGAAGTGCTCGCAGCCGAATCCACAGAACGGCCGTGCCCGCGGGCATCCCACGCGAACATTGCCGTGGCCGGCATGTCCAGCTCGTCCACCACATGCTGGAGCCGGCCCGAGTGCTCGTGCCCCCGGTGGAATAGAACTACCGCTTCTTTCGTCGTGCCCTGCAGGGACGGCCAATAACGATAGAACAGTCGCGTACCATCACTGGCCGTGAAAAAGCGTTCTTCCGGAATCCGCATAAATTCAAACTACGAAGTACCCTTCCCCGTCCGCGAGGCTTTCTTTTCGGCAAGCCCGCCCAATACCCGATTCACGATGGTAACCACCAGCAACAGCCCAAGCAACCGGGGCAGGGCCCAACCCAACCAGGCTGGTACTGCTCCTCCAGCGCCGATCCAGAGCGCCAGCGCTCCGAAGACAAACGCCCTGTCGCTCTTGCCCATAGGCCCGTCGTAACGGCGCCCGGCGCCAGTCATGACCGCAACGGTGCCGGCCATCTCGGAAACTGCCGCCAGCCAGATCACCACCCCGATCCAGAGCGGCTCAAATTCGGGCACAAATGCGAATGGCAGGAAGAGAACGCCATCTGAAATGACATCGGTGAGTTCATTCAGGTAGGCGCCCAGATCGGACTGCTGTGCGAACTCCCGCGCCAGCATGCCGTCGAGGGCATTCATCGCCATCCGTGCGAACAGAAACAAAGGAAGCGCCAGAAACAGCACTCGTTCCTGATGGCGGATGGTGAGAAGCAGCCCCAACCCTACGGAAAGCACACAGGCGGCAACCGTGACATGGTTGGCGGTGACGCCGGAATGGGCCAGGAAACGTGCGAGCGGGCGGAGCAGGCCTTGAAAACGAGGCTTCAGCGAATAGATGCTCGGCACAGGATATCAGTGTACCCAAGCAAGCAAACAAAGGGGAAAGCGGCAGCGCCTCGCACGCGCCGCCCGCCTTCCGGCAGGATCGCTTCGCTCAGTCTCAGCCCGCCACGGGGAGAAGGCCGCCGGCGGCAACGCGCTTCACCGGAAGTGGCTCCAGTCTATGCGGTGTCTGATGCGAACGCCGCACATCGATGCCCAGCTTGCGCATGCGGTAGATGAGAGTGCTGCGTGGCACGCCCAGGCGGGCAGCGGCTCCGTCGCGGCCGCCGATGAGACCCCGGGTTTCCTTCAGGACCTCACGGATGTGATCCCGTTCCGCTTCCGCCAGTGTACGGGACACAGCGGCTGACGATTGGCTCGCCCCGCGCGCCAGTCCGGCCAGCGCTGGGCGCAGAGCGCACTCCGGCGACAGCACCACCGCGCGCTCAATGATGTTCTGCAACTCCCGGATATTGCCCGGCCAGTCGTGGAGTTTCAGCACTTCCATCATCGAGTCCGGCAGCGGCTCCACCTGCTTGTTAAAACGGGCGGACAGCATGTTGAGGAAGTGCTCCACCAGTTGCGGGATGTCCTCAATTCGTTCACGCAGCGGTGGCAGTTGGATCGGAATCACATTCAGCCGGTAGTAGAGATCGGCCCGGAATTTCTTCTCGGCCACTAGCTGGGCCAGGTCCTGGTTGGTCGCCGCCACCACCCTCACATTCACCTGGATGGTCTGGCTGCCGCCCAGGCGTTCGAACTCCTGCTCCTGCAGGGCGCGCAACAGTTTGGGCTGCAATTCGAGCGGCATGTCTCCGATCTCATCCAGAAAGAGAGTGCCTTGGTCCGCCTGCTGGAAGCGGCCCCGGGTCTGCGCGATTGCTCCGGTGAAGGCGCCTCTCTCATGGCCGAACAGCTCGCTCTCCAACAGGGGAGCGGGAATTGCAGCGCAGTTTAGTTTGACGAAAGGCCTGTGGCGCCGCGGACTCTGGTTATGGATCGCCCGGGCGACAAGTTCCTTACCCGTGCCGGTTTCGCCTTGAATCAATGTGACGGAGCCGGCTTTTGCGATGATGCGAACCTGGTGCATAACGGATTGCCAGGCAGCGCTTGTGCCCACGATGTCCTCTTCGAGTCGAGTGATCGTTTCCGGTAATGTACACACTGCAACACCCCTCTTCCGGCATCCGCTTGAAGCGAAGCCCGTTCCTTGGTCTTGAGTTGCATTGTGACTTTGATTCGCCTCTGCCGATACCCCACATCGGGTCGGATTGGCCCCCCAGATCGTCCAGCGCACTGGTACTCATTTCGAGGTATCCAACGCCTCGCGGAACCCGCCTCTGAAGCAGGCCGGCCGGTTGAGAAGTGTAGCAGCCTAGATGTTTGCGCCGAACGCCAGCAACCGCCCGTCACAATCCTTCACGACAAACTCCCGCGACTGCCAGGGCATATTCTCGACGCCCCGGGTAAACTCGACACCCCGTGCGGCGTATTCAGCGTAGAGCGCATCGGCATCCTCAATAAACAGGTATGCGTCCAGCAGTTCTTCTTTGTATTTGTCCGGGTTGGCGGCAGGCGGCTCGGCGCAGCGGAAGTGAATCGCGTGATGGTCTCGCGCGACGATGGCGTAAACGGGCGGATCCTGCCAGGTGCCCAGACACTCGAAACCAAGCTTCTGCTGATAGTAGGCAAGCGTCGCAGGGATGTCCATGGTGAAGAACACAGGCGCAATCTGGCGGACCATCTGTCAAGTCTACTGCAGGTACCGGGAAGGCACCGAAGCAAATCTCCCCCGCCCAGGCGCGATCCTTAAACGCCCATATAGACTAGCCCGGTGAACATAGCCGGCGTGATGAGGAATTGGCCCCATTTCGCATCGAATCGCGCGGTGGGTTTGGCGGCGATCGTCTCCTCCAGCGATCTGCCGGACTTCTTCAGCCCCGCTACGTTTTCGCGAATGCCGGCCAGCATGTCGCGGAACTCCACCAGATCTGCCTTCGCGCCTGGCTGGCCGTGTCCGGGGACAACCAGCGTCCCGGCGTCCACGGCGTGGATGTTCGCTTCCGCCGCTCGGAGGGAGCCGTCGATGCTGCCTCCGGTGGAGTAATCGATGAATGGATAGACTCCGTTCCACCAGGTGTCGCCCACATGGAGGACGTTCGCCTCGGCGAAATGGACAGCGATGTCGCTGTCTGTGTGCGCCGGCCCGTAATATTTCAGGCGGATCTGCGCACCGTTGGTTTGCAGATTGTGTTCAGTGGAAAACACTGTGGTCGGAAGCGCCGGCGCCGGGGATGCGGGAAATGTGTGGTGCCAGCCCTCCACGCGCGTATCGACGGCCAGGCGCTTGCGCGTATTCTCATGGGCGATGATCGTCGCCCCCGCGGCGTGGAGCCAGCCGTTGCTATCCGTGTGGTCGGCATGCCAGTGGGTGTTGATCAGGTTTTGGATGGGTGCGTGGTCGATGCCATCCAGCGCCTCGCGCAGCCTCGCTTCGGAGACGCGAAACCCGCCATCCACCAGCAACTTTCCATCGCGGCCGCTGAGAACTACGATATTGCCGCCCGATCCTTCCAGCATGGTCAGGCCGCGCCGTAGCGGACGGGTGGTGATCTTCGCATTCGCCGCCGCATCGACCATCGTAGGCACGATGCGCCCATTGCTGGCGGCCTCCGGGTATTCACCGCCAAAGGCCCGTCCTAGTCCACCGGCCGCCAGGGCCAGCACAGTCCTGCGGGTCATCCCGGATTTGATTCGCTGCATGCTTCTGCCTCCTTCGAGTCTCTGTCGCGGAATGCACTGCATGCCGGACGCCAACTCCGGAGACAGCGTTCACACCGTTGCAAATCATAGGCATCCGTAGAATCATCGTCCTCGGACGCCGTTTTCCGGCTCGCACGAAAAGGCGAAAGACAGGTTCTCGTGCCGAATACCGGCGACTCTGGACTTGCGTGCGGCCTCAGAACCCTCGATGAGAAGTGTTTGGACAGAAAAAGGCCGCCGGACGTCGCGTTGAAATTGCGGCATCCGGCGGCAGATTGAAGGCAAACAGGGGGACGGGCGCAAGCGCTTTGCCTTGCGCCCGGGTCACTTCCAACGCTAGAAGCCTACGCGCAATCCGAATCGGAACTCTCGCGACCGCCCCATCGCGTCGGCCGACTGCGTCGCCAGGATTCGCCCGAAATTGGAGCTATTGGCGCTGGCGGTCGGATTTGCGAAGTGGGGCGTGTTGCTCAGGTTGAACGACTCGCCGCGGAATTGCACATTGATCTGCTCAGTGATCTTGAACGTGCGGTAGAGGCTCAGGTCGGTGTTGATCACGCCGGGCCCTCGCATTGTGTTGCGCCCCACCGTACCAAACCGGGCGCCGGTCGGCCGCGCGAAGGCGGAGGTGTCAAACCACGTTCCATCGTCGCCGGCCAAACCCAGTTTGGCTACACTCGGCTTGACCAGATCCGCGGTCTGCAGGTTGCCGGGCATGTTCAGGCTCGACCCAGAGGCAGTCACCGTGAACTGCCGGCCCTGATAAGCGGCAAGCAGTCCATTGAACTGCCATCCGCCCAGAATGGCCGCCGGCACACCACTCTTCGCCCATCTCCTTGTTGCACCAAATGGAAGTTCGTACACATAGCCGAGCTGGAAAGTGTGGGGAATGTTGAAATTCGAATTGGCCCGGTTGCGGTCGAATACGCTGGCCGCATTCCAGCTGAATCCCGTCCAGTCCCCGTAACTCGCCTGGTCGATCGCATGAGAATACGTATACGCCGCCTTGATCAGCAGGCCGCTGGTGAGGCGCCGGTTTACCGTGGCCTGCATCGAGTGATAGATGCTGTGCGTCCGGCCATTCCACTCGCGCGTTGTGGCCGTTCGGCCGAATCGCTGGTAGAGCAACCGGCCGTCATTGCCCGACCCCGGAATCTGGGAGGCATTGATATCCAGGAACGCAAAACCGTTCACCGACGCCGAGCCTACATAGCCCAGTGACGTCAGAAACTCGCCCGGCAACTTGTGTTCGACGATGAAGTTCCACGACTGGATATAACCGCGTTTCATCTCCTGGTTGGCGATCGGGTAACCCATCTCGTCAGACGACGGCAGAGGGATTCGTCCCTTGCTGATGTCTGGACAGCAGATGGGGATGATTCCGACATTGGAGCCCAGCGGCTGGTTCGGCACGCCCGCCTTCACATAGTTCGGGTCGGTCGTCACCGGCTGGTAACCGTTCACACCGTCGAAAACGGACACCAGTGTCAGCGGGTACCACCCGCGCAGGGCCTGCGCACCCCATGGATGCGAGTGGTAGGTGATGCCGTACCCGCTGCGGATGACCGTATCGTTGCCGAGCTGGTAGGCAAATCCGATGCGAGGAGCGAAGAGCGTTTTGCTGAAGCCCACTCCGGCATCCCTGGGAATCCCGCCATATCCGCCCACCAGCACTTCGTTGGTCGTGGGATCGTAGGACTCAATACCCATCCCGGCTGAGCGCGTCCTGGTCGGATACAACTCCCAACGCAGCCCCAGGTTCAAGGTGAGCTTCTGGCTCACGCGCCAGCGGTCGCGAATGTACAGCGCATAGACGTTCTCCATGCTGTTCATCTTGATGTACTGACTGCTCTTGCCGGTCTCGTTCGAGGCGCCCACAAGAAAGGCGCCCATGCCGTTCCACGTCTCCTCGAACGACGGAGTGCCGTTCTTGAATCCGACTGTCTGCTCCAGCGCCGCCGGATTGAGCGCCGTCATGCCCGAGCCAAAGTAGAACGCGCCGCGCGGTCCCTCACCCAACTCGGGTTGCCAGTGATTCATCAGGTGGTGCAGGTACTCGAAGCCGAACCGGATGTCGTGCTTGCCCTTCATCCAGCTGGCGTTTGTGTTGAGCGTGATCGACTGATCGTTGCGGAAAAGCGGGTTCCACCCTTCGGTGTTGCCCAAGCCGGAATAATCGGAGATGTAGAAAGCGGGCATGCCGCTCTCTTTCGGATCCGGGCCATTGGTGCCGGGGATGCCCAACACATCGAGCCCGAAGTTCGTCCCGAGGTCCGGCGACTGAACATTCTGTCCGAACCTCGTCCAACCCACGGTACCGTCGATGAGGAACGTCGGGGAGACCGTATACGTCTGCCCGATGGCGGCCAACTGCGTCAGCGTGTGGCCGTCGCCCACGCCACCATCGCACAGGCATCCGCCGCCTGCCCCGCCCAGCCCGAAATCACCGTGCACCAGCGCATTCATGACGCTGTATTTGCCCCAGATCTGATTCTTCGCGTTCCGGTTCCAATTGATCTTTGCGTCGAGGTTGTTGCGATTCAGGCGCTGGGTGCCCTGGTTGAAGTAGTTGCTCAGGTCACCAGCCTGGTTCGCATGAGGCACCAGCGCGAGCAGCTTCTGCATCGGCGCGTTGAACCGCGAGGTGGGAATCACATTGAGACGGCCGTTGCTTGAGAAGACAGAGCGTCCGGTCCCATCCAGGTTGCCCGAATAGGGATCGAATACCATCCCTTCCCGCAGCGCCGTCAGGCCGCCTTCCGTTGTCGGCACCAGGATCTGCTGGCCCTGGGCGTCCAGGATCTGCGAACCCAGCTTGCGGCTGAAATCGCCCGACCGGAAGTCGTCCGTCGGCACGGAGAAGAGGCTCGAGCGCCCAACGCGCTCGAACGTTCCTTCCCAGTCGGTGAAGAAAAACAGTTTGCTGCGCTTGATGGGACCGCCGAGACTGCCGCCGACAATATTTCTATTTCCGTTCGGCTTCTTCGTGGTTCCGGTGCGATTCTCGTCCCAAAGCATGGCGCGTGTGACATTGTTTGCATTGAATCCAAACGCGCTTCCATGGAAACTGTTTGTACCCGATTTTGTGGATACCGTTACGGCCGCGCCGCCCGTCATGCCCTGGTCCGCGTCGAAGTTGTTCGTGGAGATGTTGACCTCTTCAATGCTTTCCACCGGCGGAACGTACACCATGTGGTGCGGCATCGTCACCAGAATGTTGGCGGCTCCGTCCACCCGTGTATTGTTGGCTCCACGCTCCTGGCCATTGATGTTCGTGCTCAGGTCGCGCTGCGGGGTATCGATGACCGCATTCTGAAACTGCACGGGCGTCGCCCCTGGCACCAGGTTCATCAGAGTCTGGTAGTTCCGGTAACCGGAGAGCGGCAGACTGGCGATCGCTCGCGATTCGATATTCGTATTGACGTCCGCTTTGCTGGTCTGCAGAGCGGCTGTGCTCGCCGCCACTGTAATGGACTCGGCGACTCCGCCCAGTTCCAACCGGACGTCGATGCGCAGGACATTATTGATCCGGACGGCTACACCTCGTTGGGTGACAGTCTTAAAGCCCGCTGCGGCGATCGACAAATCATAACTGCCTTCCATCAGATTCGGCAGGGAGTAGTAGCCAGACTGGTCGGAAGTGGCCTGCACGGTCAAGCCGGTGGATGTGTTCGTGGCTGTCACGTTCGCCTTCATGACCAAGGCGCCGGACTGGTCGGTTATTGTTCCAACAAGGGAGCCGTAAAGCACCTGGGCTGACGCCAGCGAGGGGTTTACGACGGAAAGGAGGAAGGCGGCGATCGCAATTGACACTACGATCCCCAACCCAGAACAGGCCCCATACTTTCGCATTGCTTAGCTCTCCTGAACCACCAATTAATGCGATATCTCTGAAGGAAAATAACCCGTTTTCCAACCTCAGTCAAGCTACTTGTTTGCTGAACCGCAAATATCTTGCACTGTCATCAACCCGCCATCGCTCCGTAATCCACTCAACGCCATATGCCATATGGGCTTGCGAATGCGAGAGGCTAACGAGCTCGCGTAAGCTCACTTACATTTCCTGATTTTCCTGGATTGAATCGACAATGCTTGGAGCATTGAAGGACAGGGCTGACAACGAGGTCTGTCATGTGATTTACTTCCGAGCGAAATGACTCTCGAAAGATGGGTCTCGCGGGCGGACTGCGCCTTTTCCTCGCCTGACCACCACCCATTCGAGTGGATTAACGCTTTGAATTCCACCGCATGTTACAAATGCGACATGATCCGAGGCCTGGAAATGCCTCCGCCCGGTTCCCGGATTTTGTCGAAGCCGGTGAGTTAAATCGCCGGTCCAGGCTTCCGATCTAAAAGGACGGTGGGGTGTCCTTTATAGGAGGTCCTGCAACACTCATGAAAGCCACATTTCCAGGCCACCCGGAGAGAGGCGGCGTTTTCAGGATGAATCAGGCAGACTGTCCGCGGCGCCCCGAGCACGGCATCGCACCAGCCCAACGCGGCGCGCACGGCCTCGGTGGCCACACCCCTGCCTTGAGCGTGAGGGCTCAGCACCCAGCCCAGTTCCGGCATGCCCTGAATCGACGGCTCGATCGCGCGGTGGAAATCGGCAAGCCCGACCTCGCCCAGGAACTGACGCGAGGCTCGATCCTCTACCACCCAGTAGCCAAAGCCCAAATGATGCCAGAGGCCCGCATAGCGCAGGAACCGGGCCCAGCACTCCTCTTCCGCGAAGGGCTGGCCCCCGATGTAGCGGGTCACTACGGCGTCCGCCCACATGGCGGCGGAAGCAGGAAAGTCTTCGGTTCTGTGGCCGCGCAGTCGCAGGCGGTCCGTTTCCAACACGGGGATGGGCATCGCGCCGGCAACTTCCATGGGGTTCAAGGGCTGACTCCTCTCCACCCAGTCTACCGGCGCCCGGTCCCCGGCTCAGGGCGTCCGCCGTTTCGCCACGCCACCACCGGCATGCAGTTCCATGCGGCCATCCGGGCCCTTCTTGAAGCCGGTCGGCGGCACGTGCCCGTCCATGTCGAAGAACGAATCCGGAGCCTCGGCCGTCATCACGGCGCTGTTGCCATTGATACCCGACGTCAACTGCCCGTCCTTCACCCGGATCTGCACCACGGGCCCGCCTGGGAACTCGTAGTCCCCCACATACGACGCGAGCACCGCCGCGTCCACCTTCACTACCGCCCGCTCTTTCGGCAGGTAGTCCACCCAGCCGTATTCTTCCGCGATGGACCGCAGGATCTCCATCGCCAGGTCGCCGCCCTCGTCGCCATTCGTCATGACGACGGCGCCATCGCCCGAATCCCGGTACGCGAAGTACTGGCAGCGGTAGCCCTCATTCGCTCCGCCATGCGAGATCGACGCCCGGCCTGCCGTTTCATTCAACCCGATGCCCAGCCCATAGTTACCAGCGCTCCTGCTCAGCATCGTCTTCGCTGTCTCGGCCTTCAACGCTTTGCCCGGCTGCTGAATCTCCATGACCCAACTGGCGAACTCACTCGGAGTGGTCCAAAGCCCGGCCGCGGTCTTTTCGGGATAGGTATGCCACCGCCCCGCGATCGCCTTCCCGTCGCCGCGGTAGGCAATGGCGGCATTGGCGGCGCGCTCCGGTCCCAAGGGCTGCTCATAGGAGCTGCGCTTCATCCCCAGCGGATCCAGGATGAGCGTGCGCGCCAGCTCTTCGAAGGGCCGCCCTGTCACGTCCTCCAGGAGCAACTGCATCACTTCGTACCCGCCGCCGGAGTAGCGGTAACCACTGCCCGGTGCCTTGTTCACGCGCACCGCCGCGGTGTTGGCCGGAGCTTTTCCATCCAGCAACTGCGGCAGCGTTGGCACCGGTGCGCCCTGCGCGTAGCCGGGGAAGCCGTGCACCGTCAGTCCGGCGTTGTGGCTCAACAGCCGCCGCAGCGTCACTTTCTCCGTCTTTGTGAACTCGTTCTCCGGAACCTTCCAGCTCCGCAGCTTCGCATTCACATCCTCGTCGAGGCTCAGCTTGCCCTGCTCCACCAGCCGCATCGCGACGGAAGCGGCCACTCCCTTGCTCAGCGAAGCCGCCTGGAACAGGGTCTCCGGCGTCACCGGAGCGCCGCTCGCCGCATCGCGCTGCCCATATCCGCGAGCCCACTCCACACGGCCACCATGGATCACCGCCACGCTGACGCCGGGCACCTTGTAGTGCACCATGCGTTCCGTGAGTTTCATGCGTTCGGCCGGACTGCCCTTGGGCCGGTTCGGCCGCTGGAGTCCGTTTTCCACGCGGCCGATCCGCTCGTCCAACGGTGGGGCGGACCAGAGCAGAGGCAGCCCAGCCAGCGAGCACAGCAACGCCGCGGCAATGCAATTGCGTAGAGTCATGTCACTCTATATACGCACATTGGGGTCCGGGGTTCTAATAATTCTCCACGCTTTGGACCTGAGTACGCCGTTCACTCTTCTCGGGTCAAACCGGGTCGGATGCCTCGTTCCACTGCACGTCCAGATCCCGCTGGATGCCAGGGAGGGGCAAGCGGGCCGCCTCGGCTTCCACCGCGGCGCGTTCTTTGGCGGCGAGGCGGCGCCAAGGGTCGATGGAGACCAACGCGCCCGCGCGGCGCCAGACTCCGGCGATCTCCCCAGCTACCAGCAGCGCGCCTGGCCAGACTCGCGTCGTCCAAAGCTCAGCCTGCCGCCGGGCATCCGGCACAAGGATCTCCCGATTCGCGCCCCAGGCCAGGAAGAACGCATCACCGCTCGGCAGCAGCCGGACCCCGCCCGAAGGCCCGGTCTTCGCCCGGAACGCCGCCTCGTCCTCCGTCAGGATCCACGCATCGCCCGCGGGGGTCCGCACCGCGGTCAGCGCGCCAGCCAGCGACCGCCACACGGCGTTCGCCGACGGAAGCCCGATGCCCGCCCAGCGCGCGAAAGACGCAGGGGTCCCGGGTCCAAACACCTGCAGGTACCTGCGCGCCAGTTCCAGTCGAGCCGCGGCAGGCTCCATTTCGGACGGCGGCGTGGTCCACACCAACGGCTGGCGGGATCCATCCCAGCGCAGTAGTACCCGGCCGGTGGCGGCCGCGTAGCGCAGGCTGTTCGGCGCGACTCCCATACCGCGCCCCGCCTGCCCGAAGGGCATCTTCTGTCCCTGGAGGAAGGCGTAGAGCCGCTCCGCCGTATCGTGCGCCCGTGCGCGACGCGCCGCATCGTCCGGCAGGCGCCCGAGCGAGAACACGGCCAAGTCGCGGGCGGCCACCACGTAGTCGTTGAAGCGCGGACCCCAAAGCTGGACCAGCGAAGGATGCTCCCAATCGTTGGCGCCGGTCTCGTGCACTCGCGCATGGATCGACAGCAGCGCGGCTCGCGGCACGGAGTCCTGCAGGCCCGCCCAGGCAGCCTTCCGCAGCGACTGCTCGCCCGCCGGCAGACGTTCGTCGAGGCAGCAGGCGCGCCGACGAAAGGAAATGATCTGCGATCGCGAAAGAGCGAGGCGGGGATTCATGGCGGGCCCAGTTCTTCCCAGTATTTTACTTATTCCGCCTGCGCGCCCAAGCGCTTCGCTTTCTCGGCCGACTCCCGCAAATACGCGGTGAAGGCTTCCAGCGCCTTCGACAGGTAGCGCCGTTCCAGCCGGATGTACCCTACGCGCCGGCTGGCCTTCGGTTCAATCTCTATCATCCGGCAGCCGTGGCTCAGGCCGCGGCCCATCTCCGGCACGATGCTCACCCCGAAGCCGGCGCGGATCAGTTCGAAGATCGTGAGGAACTGGTCCGCCTCAAACTGTCCGGAGAAGCGGGCGCGGGCGCGATCGCACACAGCGAGCGTCTCGTCGCGCAGGCAGTGGCCATCCTTCAGGATGAGCAGGCGCTCCTGCGAGACCCGCCGGAGTTGCACCTTGCCGGCGGCGGCCAGAGGGTGATTCTCCGGCACGGCCAGGTAGAGCGGATCGCGGAACAGTTCCCGCATCACGAGTCCGGCGCCCTCGACGGGCAGGCTGAGCACGGCGACATCCATCTGTCCTTCCAGCACCTGTTCCACCAGTTCCGCTGTGGTGCCCTCGCGCACATGGAGATCGACGTCCTGGTAGCGCTCAGTGAACCCCTTCAGCAGCGGCGTCAGGTAGTAAGGCAGGATGGTCGGAATCGCGCCCACCCGCAGCGGTCCGTGCATCCCCTTGCGGGCCCGTTCAAAGTAGTCCGGGAGCGCGGCGGCGTCTTCCAGCAGAGCCTGCGCCTTGCCGAGGATTGCCTCGCCCAGCGGGGTGAGTTCCACTCGCCGGTTCAGCCGTTCAAAGAGAGCTCCGCCGAGTCCTTCTTCCAGCCGCGCAATCTGCTCGGAGAGCGAGGGTTGCGCGATGCCGAGATCGTCCGCCGCTTTCGTGAAGCTGCCGGTGCGGGCCACCGCGCAGAAGTACTCCAGCTGCCTCAAGTCGAAGCCGCGCGTTCGTGTCTTTGTCGCCATAGGAAAGTCCGATCAAAACCATAGCCTCAATCGTGTTGACCTATGTTAACGCGCCCCATAAACTCGGTGCCATGAAGCTGTACGCAAAGCCGCTCGTTCTTGCCCTCGCGGCCGCCTCGGCACTTATCGTGCCGGCGGACCTCGCCAGGGCCCAGCAGCCCCAATCCAACAAATTCTGGTGGCCGGAGAAACTCGATCTCTCGCCCCTGCGTCAGAACGCGCCCCAATCCAACCCGCTGGGCGCTAACTTCAACTATGCCAAGGCCTTCGCCACCCTTGACCTGAAGGCCGTCAAACAGGACATCCACAATGTGCTGAAGACCTCGCAGGACTGGTGGCCGGCCGACTACGGAAACTATGGTCCCTTCTTCATCCGCATGGCCTGGCATAGCGCCGGCACTTACCGTACGCTGGATGGCCGTGGCGGCGCCGATGGCGGCCAGCAGCGCTTCGATCCGCTGAACAGCTGGCCCGACAACGGCAACCTCGACAAAGCCCGCCGCCTACTGTGGCCCGTCAAGCAGAAGTACGGAGCAAAGATCTCCTGGGGCGACCTGATGGTCCTCGCCGGCAATGTCGCCCTGGAAGACATGGGCTTCAAGACCTTCGGCTTCGCCGGCGGCCGCGCCGACGACTGGGAGCCTGAGCTCGTCTACTGGGGTCCCGAGCAGAAGATGCTCGACGACAAGCGCTATAGCGGCAACCGCAGCCTGGCGAAGCCTCTCGCCGCCGTCCAGATGGGCCTCATCTACGTAAACCCGGAGGGCCCGAACGGCAACCCCGATCCGCTGGCGGCCGCGAAAGACATTCGCGATACGTTCGGCCGCATGGCCATGAACGACGAGGAGACCCTGGCCCTCATCGCCGGCGGCCACACCTTCGGCAAGGCCCACGGCGCCCACCCGGTGGACACCTGCGTTGGCCCCGAGCCCGCGGCGGCCGGGGTTGAGAAGCAGGGCCTTGGCTGGGACAACAAGTGCGGCAAGGGCAACGCGGGCGACACCATCACCAGCGGCCTGGAAGGCGCCTGGAGCGCCACGCCCACCAAGTGGTCCTCGCAGTATCTCGACAACCTCTTCTCCTTCGACTGGGTCAAGACGAAGAGCCCCGCCGGAGCGACCCAGTGGATCCCGGCCGACAACAAGGGCAACAACCTGGTGCCCGACGCGCACGACCCCGCCAAGCGCCACGCGCCGATCATGTTCACGACGGACATCGCGCTGAAGATGGACCCCAGCTATAACAAGATTGCGACCCGCTTCCGAGAGCATCCGGAGGAGTTCCAGCTCGCCTTTGCCAAGGCGTGGTTCAAGCTGACCCATCGCGACATGGGTCCGAAGGCTCGTTACGTTGGCTCGGAAGTACCGGCCGAAGACCTGCTCTGGCAGGATCCCCTGCCAAAGGCTCAGGCGAAGCCCATTGACTCGAAGGACGTGGCGGCGTTGAAGGCGAAGATCCTCGCCTCCGGCCTGACGGTGCCCGAACTGGTCCGCACGGCGTGGGCCTCGGCCGCCTCTTTCCGCGGCACCGACATGCGCGGCGGAGCCAACGGAGCGCGCCTGCGGCTGGCTCCCGAGAAGGACTGGGCGGTCAACAATCCGGCCGAGCTGGCCAAGGTGCTGCCGCGGCTGGAGTCCATCCAGGCCGAGTTCAATAAAGGCAGCAAGAAGGTCTCGCTGGCAGACCTGATCGTCCTGGGCGGCACCGCGGCCGTGGAGAAGGCGGCGAAGGATGCCGGGCACCCTGTCCAGGTGCCGTTCAGTCCGGGCCGGGTCGACGCCACGCAGGAGCAGACCGACGTGGCTTCGTTCGCCGTACTGGAACCGACGGCGGACGGCTTCCGCAACTACTTCGGACCAGGGCAGACCGTGCCGCCGGCCGAGAAACTGGTGGACCGGGCCAAGATGCTGGAGCTCACAGTGCCGGAGATGACAGTCCTGGTTGGCGGCCTGCGGGCGCTGAACGCTAACGCCGGAGGCTCGAGCCACGGGGTCTTCACGAGCAAGCCCGGCACGCTGACCAACGACTTCTTCGTCAATCTCCTCGACATGTCCACCAAGTGGACCGTGTCCTCGAAGGGCGAAGGCCTGTATGAAGGCGTGGACCGCAAGACCGGCCAGACGAAGTGGACGGCAACGCCGGTGGACCTGATCTTCGGCTCGAACTCGGAGCTGCGAGCCGTGGCGGAGGTCTACGGTGCGTCGGATGGCCAGGAGAAGTTCGTTCAGGACTTCGCGAAGACCTGGGCCAAGGTGATGAACCTCGACCGCTTCGATTTGCGTTAATCCCGGAAAGGGCGGCGCCCGGGGCGCCGCCCTTTGCCTTCGGGCCATCCGGAAACCTAGCCGCTCATCCGCCCCCGCGGGCCAGCCCCAGCCTCCGGCACGCCCGTCACCCCGACTCCCCGATCGCCGAATGGATCGCCGTCAGCAATGCAACATCACTGAACGGCTTGTAGAGGCACTCCACCGCCCCCGCACCGAGCACCTCTGAGCGAACGGACTCATTCCGGTTCGCAGTGATAAAGATGATCGGGATCCGGCGCCCCCGCCGCTTCAATTCTCTCTGCAGGTCGAGCCCGCTCATGCCCGGCATGGCGACATCCAGGATCAGGCACCTGGATTGATCGAGTGCCTCCGACGCTAGAAATTCTTCGGGCGACGAAAACGCGCGCGCCGAATAACCGAACTCGTGCAGCAGGTCCGGGAGAGACTCCCGCACCGACTCGTCGTCATCAACGACTGACATTAGGGGACGTTGGCGTGTCATGAAGGGATCCCGGAACCACAGGGAATAGAAAAGGAGAAGGTCGCGCCGGGCCCGTCATTGGGCTCCGCCCAAAGCCGGCCTCGATGCATTTCGATGATGGAGCGGCTGATCGACAACCCGACGCCCATTCCGTTACTTTTCGTGGTGTAAAAGGACTCGAAGAGCTTTTCGGTGTTGGGCTGGTCGAGACCGGCGCCGGCATCCCGGACGCTGAGCCGGACGTTGGCGTTGGGCTCGCATTCGGTACGGATCAGCACGCGCCGCGGCCGGTCATGGACTTCGGCCATGGCATCGGAGGCGTTACGGAGCAGGTTCAGGATCACCTGCTGCAATTGGACCCGGTCGCCATGGACAGGCGGCAGGTCCTCCGCCAAGTCCAGTTGCACGGCCACCCGGTTGCTTTGGAGTTCGTTGAGTGACAGCGTAATTACCTCCCGCGCCGCCTCGTTCAGATCCATCCTTTCGGGGCTGAAATCGCCTTTCCGGAACAGTGCGCGCAACCGGGTGACCACCTGGGAGGCCCGGTTGCCATCGCGAATCGTCCGCCTCGCGGTTTCGCGCGCTCCGTCGACATTGGGCGGATCAGCATCCAGCATCCGCAAGCAGGTGCCGGCGTTGGTAATGATGCCCGACAGCGGCTGATTCACTTCGTGGGCGATGGACGCGGTCAGCGCGTTGAGAGAGGTCACGCGCGAGACATGCGCAAGATCGGAACGCGCTTTGTTGAGGGCTTCCTGGGCAAGCCAGCGCTGCGTGACATCCTGGATTGCGCCGATATACTCGCTGTGCCCATTCACCCCGCGAGTCTCATTCGAGGTCGTGTGCAGGTACTTCAATGATCCGTCCGGCATCTGGAGGCGGAACTGGCAATCGAGCCCGGCCCCTGCGTTGCGCGCCTCGTGGATGCGCTCGGCCACCATCGCCAGATCATCGGGATGGACCCGGCTGGCGATCCGCTCCAGCGTGAGGGGCGTACCCGGGTCCAGCCCGAAGATCCGGTACGCTTCGGCGGAGAAGGCGATCCGGTTGGTATCGACAGACCACGAGAAACTACCTGTCGCGCTCAGCCGTTGCGCCTCGGCGAGAAACGCGTCATTGCGGCGCAATTCCTCTTCCGCCCGCTTCCGGCCCTCAATCTCGATATTGGTGCCGTACCACTTCACAATCGCGCCCGTCTCGTCACGGAGCGGATCGGCCCGGAAGAGAAACCAGCGATAGACCCCGTCGTGCCGCCGGAGTCGGGCTTCCACATCGACCGAGGAACCCGAGTTCAGGGCGGCCTGCCAGTATTGCAGCAGGCCGTTCGCGTCTTCGGGATGAATCGCCACGGCCCAGCCGAACCCAAGCGCCTGTTCTTCCGTGAGGCCGGTGAAGTCCAGCCACCGCCGGCTGAGGAATTCGACGAAACCGGTGGCATCCGTCGACCAGGACAGCGTCGGGATGGTATCGATGATCAGCTTTAGGTCCTTCTCCCGGCTGGCCAGCGCCTCCTCCGCGCGCTTGCGATCCTCAATGTCGGTGCTGGTTCCGTACCAGCGGAGGATGCGCCCGGATTCATCGCGAAAGGGTTCAGCCCGGATGAGAAACCAGCGGTAGACTCCGTCGTGGCGCCGGATGCGGGCCTCGGTTTCGTCGGGCAGGCCGGCGGTCAACACCTCTTCCCATTTCTTCATCAGCCCTGGCAGGTCTTCCGGGTGGAAGACGGACATCCAGCCCCAGCCCTGCGACTCCTCCGGGGGGACGCCGGTGTGCGCATGCCATGCTTTGCTGATGAACTGATTGGAGCCGTCCGGCAGCATGCACCACACGAAGGCCGGAATGGTGTCGATGATGAGTTTGAGATTGCTCTCGCTCTTCTGAAGCTCTTCATTGGCGGATGCCAGTTCGAGGGTCCGCTGAGCAACGTGTTCCTCCAACTTGCTGGCGATGCGTCTTTGCGCGCCGAGAACAAACGTGTGCTGCAGTGCCACCGCTGCCTGGTTCGTCGCGACATCGAGCAGCAGCATCTCGCCCTGGTCCGGGAAACCGGCCCGCGCCGATCCGGTCGAGAGGACGCCGATCTCCCCGCGAATGCCGAGTCTCGTGGTGACGACGGAGCAAGCGATGGGTTCGCCGGGGATCCGGGCCCGTGAGGCCCATTGGTGAGGATGGGCCCCCAGGGATCGAGCCAGGAGGTTCCGGACTTCCTTGGGATCCGTCCAGGACTCGCGCACGCGAAACACTTCCGGCGAGGGCTTTCCCTCGGGATCGTTCAGACAGACCAGCACGAAATCGAGGTTCAGCATGCCGAGCAGTGCATCGGCCAGCATCCCGGCGATGTGCTCGGGGTCCTTGTCCGTCCACAGGGCGGGCAGCGCCATTATGCTGATGAGGTCGTTCAGGCAATGCCGCAGTTTGGCGGCATCCTCGAGAGGGGCTTCGCGTGCGGGCTGCATGTTACGTCCCCACCGGGCGGGAGCCCGCTTTCGCCAGAGGAGTGCCAGGCTCAGGCCAGGGCAGGCGGTGCCCGGAAACGTCCTGCGACCCATTGGGGTACCATGGCCTCGGCCATGGGCCGGCTGGAGGCGAGGAGCGGGCGAGCCGGGTTTCCGGGCGGTCCGAACCGGCAAGGGAGAAGGACCAGGTGTGTCGTCGCATCCCGATCCCACCAGTTTCCACTGCAATGCGGATATTGTCACCCCGTACGTAGAGTCTTTGGGATAGAATGCACGCCGCCTTTTGCGCCGTCAATGAGACCTTAGTATTGGCCGGCCCGGAATTGCGCCTGTCTTTTGGAGAACCGGCGGGATTTCGGGGCTGGAGGGCACGGCGGGCTCCGGGGCGAAACGCGAAGGGTCGGGCGGGGTTGGCTCCGCGCTGCGGGCCGCCTATCGAGGGAATCCGGGGGTGGGCTACTCGGGTGGCTTCGCCAGGACGTAGATCCATGCAGCCGCCGCTCCGTCCTCGGACTGCACCGAGGCCACTGCGCGCCGGTAGCCTGTGCCCTCGAATTCGTCCAGACGGGCCCAGTGGTGGGGTAACTCGGCGGACTCGAAGAGATCCACTGCGACCTCGGGCCCGGCGGGGTCCAGCACCAGGCCCGGGAATCCTAGTGCGGCACCCCAGCCCTCGGGCCGGAGATGGCCTCGGACCGTTCCCTTCCGCCATGAACCGGTCAGTGCAGAGAGTTGGCCGTGATTGATTTGTCCGGGGGCTAAGCTGCCGTAGACGGCCAGGCGGGTATCGGCCGGGCTGGGGATTCCGGTGGCGTTGTTCATCCTTCGAGTCTAGCTTTCGGGGCGGTGGTGCTCCGTGCATGGGGGCCAGATTTCTCGTAGTTTGGGGGTCGGTGATTCCGCTCGTGATTGAGTTGGAGGATTTTGGATTTGGCTCGGGCTGTAGGGTTGTTGCGGCGGGCCTCCGGCAATGCCGGAGGGAATGCTGGGGGAGGAGTATGCGGTGTTGGGGCGGTTGTTGGGGCAGCTGGTGCGAATGGGTTTGGTCGGCCAAGTTTTCGTTGATTTGGGGTTTGGCGGTGACTGGGGCAATTAGGTTGGAGGCGTCTAGGTTTTGCTCGGGCATTGTCGTTGTTGCGGCGGGCCCCCGACTTCGCCGAAGGCTTCGTCGCGGGGAATGCTGGGGGAGGCGGTTGGACTGTTGGGGCAGCTGTTGCGAATGGGTTTGGTCGGCCAAGTTTTCGGTGATTTGGGGTTTCGTGATATGTGCGGCGATTGAGTTGGAGAAGTTGGGATTTGGCTCGGGACTTTTCGTTGTTGCGGCGGGCCCCCGGCTGCGCCTGCGGCTCCGCCGGGGGTAAGGCTGGGGGAGGAGTATGCGGTGTTGGGGCGGTTGTTGGGATGGCTGGTGCGAATGGGTTTGGTCGGCCACGAAAGGGATGGGTTGGGTTTGGGCCAGTTCGGCTTCCAGTTGCCTGGGGTTGGCGCTTAGAGCTTGTTCCACTTTGCGGAGGCGGGCCTGGATCCAGCCGGCGTAGCGGTTCAGGGCCTGGAGGTAGCCGGTCTGGCGGAGGACCCATTGCATCGCCTGTTCTTCGTTGCCCTGGGCATATTCGAGGCCGGCGTTGAAGAGGCTGCGCTCGCGTGTTTCGTGGAGGATGCGGTGGCCGTCGAGCATCCACCAGTCGTAATGGAGGGCCCGGCGCGCGGGGTCGGCTATGGCGCTGGATCTGGCTTCGGCGATCTGGCGGAAGTGCGCCTCGAGGTGGGGCGGCATGCGGTGGACGCGGGCGTAGGCGCGGGTGCGGCAGCCGTTGGCGGAGACGATGGCTTTGCCGGCGGCGGTGCGGGGGCCGGTGGACTTGCGGGCGTTGGCGCGGTTGGCGGCGAGGCGCTTTTCCGAGATCGTTTTCAGGGGCATGAGCTAAGCCTTTCTTTGCTGATTTGGGCGTGTATCCGGATTGGTTGGGCATTCCCGATTAATTCGGGTAAAGCTTCTGGACCAGGCGGAGCTCGGCGGCGAGGATGCGGTGGCGGCGCCAGTAGCGCTCCTCGAGTTTGAGGGCCTCGAAGAGGGCTTTGCGCTGGATAGGATCCATGGATTGAAAGGCCTGCCAGCCGTGGAGGCCGGGACTGGGTTTCGGCATGAGCTTGTTGGTGTTGTCCCACTCGCGTTGAATCTGGAGATTGAGGGCATTGGCCTCGAAGGAGGCGTAGCGTTCGGCGCGCCAGATGCATTCGGCCATGCGGTCGGCGAGGATGTGCTGGTAGACCGTGGTGGGGTTGAACTGTTCGTGCACGGCGGCTCGAACTTTCCTGTAATACTCCTTGCGCTCGCAGAGAGTCAGGACGCTGGAAGCTTTGGCTCCGGTGATGATGCCGTCTTCCTCGACGGTGGTAATGCGCAGGATGCGATCGGCATCGGAAATGGCGAAATTTGAGTCTTCGTAGATGTTCACGACGAGTAATCCTCTATATCCAGCGTAGAGAGGGGCTACCAAGGGTTAGAGATCTGAAAATCGCTAACTAATTGATTCGATGGAGCGAGAATTTTTTTGAAGTTGTGTGACCGACATTCCATCCCCTGCAAAAAAGAGGGGGAACTGGTGTGACAGGGGCGCGGCCTTTTCACGATGGGCAGCCTCGTTTCTCCGGCTATTCTGTGAGGATGCGTCCCTCAAGGAATGGAGACCGGGCTCCGCGCCGGCACGCCCGGGTGGGGTGGAAGCGGCGCCGTCTTTCGATGCAGGTTCTTCTTGGCAGCCTCGGCCTGATGGCCGTAGGGCCGATTGTGGATGCCGCGCACTCGGCCGCGCCGAGCCATGCGGTCTATCGAAGTACCGACCGGGGCCGGTCGTGGACCCGATCCGATGAGGGCCTGCCGGGCCAGGCGCGGATTAATGCCTTTGCCTCGATTGGGAATACCGTCATGGCCGGTACGGATGCGGGCGTTTTTCTCTCTCTGGACCAGGGACTTACCTGGCAGCCGGCCCCCGGAGCGGCGGCGACTTCCGGCCGCGTCCTGAGCCTGGCCGCCGCGGGCCGCAAGGTGTATGCGGGGACGGACCGGAGCGGCGTGCTGGTTTCCGAGGACCAGGGCCGATCGTGGTCCCGGAGCGCGAGCTTTCCGGCGCCCTATGTGCGGTCGTTGCTGGGGGCTGGGGCGGCGGTCTATGCTGGCACCGACAAGGAGGGCGTGTTCACCTCGGTAGACGGCGGCGCGACGTGGGTCCGGATGAGCGATGGCCTGCCGCCGGACGGGCAGGTTTTCACCATGACGAAGGTGAAGGGTGCGTTGTTCGCGGGGTTGTATGCCAGGGGGCTGTGGACCTGGCAGGAGGCGAGCCGGCACTGGGTCCGGGTGGGGCAGGTGGTTCCGCTGGTGCTGGCGCCGGCGGGCGAAACGCTGATTGTGGGGCACAATCCGGGCGGGTTGCTGTGGAGCGAGGACCTGGGGCGGACGTGGATCCAAGGAGCGGCGGCGGCGAGTGGGGCCGGAGAGTTGACGAGGGATTTGCCGGTCTGGGAAGCGGGCGCGGGTGACGGGATTGTGTATGCGGGCGCGGCGGAAGGGATCTATTACTCGGAGGATCGGGGCAAGACCTGGACGCGGGCTCGCGGTGGGTTGCCGGCGAAGAGTTCGGGGATTGCGTTCTTCGATGCGGGCGGGTTTGCGCTGGCGGGCGCGGTGGTGGGGGAGACGGAGTGAGAGTAGCCGCGCGCCGTTCAGTTCCTGTCGCTTGATGCGAATTGGATGGTCTCGCGCCATTGCCGGTAACTGGGCGGGCGTTCGGCTCTGGCGGAGAGGTTTCGCAGGTCCAGTTGGTATTGCGCGGGCGCGGCTGAGGCTTCCCACTGAGATCGCGACCGACAACAGGGCCTGGGATCTTTGGATGGCGGCCGGGGCGAGCTCAAATAAGGTGAAAGTCTATATCGGGCCTTCCCCTTGAGAAGAGCTGTTTTCGAGATCGTGCGAGATGAAGAGAGACGGAATTATTGGGTGCGCCTGCGGCGGGCGGCCAGAAGGAGTGCGGAAGCGGCGAGACCCAGGGTGCCGAAGGTGCCAGGTTCGGGGACTGTCTGGCCATTGACCCAGTAGTTGAAGTTGGTGCCGAAGTCGTCCACGGCGAGCGGGGAGGCCGTGGACGGCATGCCACTGGCATAGGAGTTGGCCCAGTACACGAGATGCGGAATTGGGGAGGCAACTGACACGCGGGGCGTGGCCACGCTGTCGTAGAGGCCCATCATCCAGTAGGTTCCCGGGGCGATGACGGGCGTGGTGGTGAAGGGGATGTTGTCGTAGGTTTGAATGGCGTTGAGCGCAACGGGATTCGTGACCGCCATGAGTTGGAACGGGAAGCCGGTTCCGCTATCGGAGGAGTAGAGGCCGAAGATCCCGTTGGCGGAGAGGGGGCTGGATTCCCCGTACATGAGCCCGAAGCTTTGCAGCCGGATCGGCTGTGGAATTACGACCTCGACACCGAGGACATAGTTGGCGCCATGGAGAGTTTGCGTTTCGAAGGGCGTGGTATTGCCGAAGGTTGCGGCCAATAAGGGGGTGAAGAGTACGGCCGCCAAGGAGGAGGATCTAATAATGGACGTTAGCGTACACATTTGAGGGATCTTAGCATGGGGGGAAGCGGCGGTGGAAGGAGAGGTGGGGATCAGTCCTGTTTCCAGGTGCGCTTCGCCAGCTACAATGAACGGGCCTAAGCTCTATCTGGCTCCACGGTTGTCCAATACAAACTGAGGCTTTGCTTCCAGCGCCACCTGCATCTCGACGTGTGGGCTTGTCAACTCGAAGAGGGCATCAGAGCCTTTCTCAAGACAGCGAAGGGCAGACAGTCAGGCTGATAGCCTATAGAGACGCTTTGTCATGGGCGGCCTCGATGCGCTTTCGTCAGGGACATGATTCAATCTTGGGGGGCAAACAGCTTGGAGTTCACTTCCCGGATAAGTTTGCACCAGTACTCCGGTTCATTTGTGAGACTATGTTTCATGTCGGCTTCACTCAATTGAACGGTCCTCACTATCAGACCGCTATCTATTAATTGCTGAGCCGTTGTGTACGGTTCTATCCTAAAGGGCTTAGGCGTCTGGGCCGGAAGAGCAGAGCCATATCGTCGGAGACGATAGCTTCCACGACGAACAGACAGATGCAAGACAGTTTGTTCTCCTTGTGTTATTTGCGGAATGTATACGAGCGATGCCTCCCTGACTCCTTTACCTGCAGTCTTATTGCGGGCAATTCTAGCAATCTTGCTTTGGTTAAAAGCGATAGTTAATTGGTAGAAGTCTTCAATCTGAGAGCCGGCGCCTGAATCGTGGCCCTTAATTATTTCGACGATCGACTCCCAGGACACGCATTGTATTGTCATCTTGTCAAGAAGTGGTTTAAACCAGAGTTCTTCCCAGTCATTCATCTCGCCTTGGCTCTTGCTCTGATAAGTGGTGATGCGATGTCGGATTGTTTCGCAAATACATTCCCTCTGCATGTAGTCACTGAATAGACCACGAGCGATCTGAGATTCTGGCGCAAGTACAAAGAAACCAAGAGAGGTCCATTGCGACAGGGGCCGCTTGCATCGATAGAGGCTTTCAGCCATACACGCGATCGTTCGGGCGGCTTGATTGTAGTCCTGTGCGTTTTTAACATTCTTGCGCAGGGCGCTAAACACTTTCCCTTCGAGGACGACGAACTGTGAGCCGGTGGCGTTAAGCTCTAGCGAAGCTTTTGTATTCGTCGCTATCGAAAAGTGTCCCACCACCCCATCCGCGTGAGTCGAAGGTTCTCCCTGTTTATCCAATCGGCTTCGGTGAGGGAAGCGAGTTGGAAGTCTGGCCTCTGAGAACCACCGCACGTCGGGCTTGAGCAAAAAGGGAAGGCAGTCAATTCCATCGAGCGCCGAGGACAATACCAGCCGCATCATCCAGTTTTCGTTATAGAGCAGCGTAGGGGGAATGGCAGTTGCGTCGCCCGATGAGGCACGCAATATGGAGATAATCCGATCAAGAGCGGGAATCCCTGACAAAGGAAGCACCCTCCACAATGACTGTTACCGGTGGAGAACCCACATGGATCGTTCGAGCCATCAGACCGTGTAGGCGGAGACCGAACACTTTCAACTATGGGCCGACGCCAATTAGAGAAGAGCAGTACTGACGTCTCTGCATGGGGGCCCTACACAGCGCAGATCGTTGAGAACTATGCCTCCCGGGGCAAGAGGAGAGGGCTTCATAGTGACGCCGTGAAACCGACTGAAATGGAGAATTGTACGAGCTCTATCTGCGGTACTCGTTTGCTCTCTCTGCGGACTTCAGCGCTCAACTTGCGGGCACCACCATGTACGAGAATACCCCGAATATTCTTGCCCACTTTGAGGCCAGTGTGAAGTCGCTCGGCGTTGCGCATGTAGCCTCGGAGTTGCTCTACATGCTGCGCAGTTGGCGCGCCCTGCTTGCATTCCACAATCACGATGTTTCGCTCGCGGTCTAGCAACAGAACGTCCAGACGGGTGTGATCGGGAAATACCATCTCTCGCGCCGACTCCGACGGGTACGGCACAAGGCCATCTTCTAGGAGATGAGGCGAGGCGCTGATGTACTCTGAAAGCGCTCGCTCACTCGCAAATCCTGGCACGAGGCTGACCCAATTGGATTCGTCGTTGACGGCACGCACCATTGCTACAAAGACGTCGTTGGAAACTGGGCTTATCGCTGGGCGCCAGGTACGCATATTCGGCCGCGCCTCAGGGGGAAGTTCGACTACATAGGTTGGCGCAAGCGGGCCGGTGGTAAGATCCCATCGAACCTGTATGCGTCGACCCATCTCGCCTTCATCATCCCCATGTGGTGGGACGCCCGGGCTCCAATCTTCGTCTTCAATCTGCTTGCTGAGCACCGTTCCGATGCGCCCAACGCGCCAGTGCTTGAGTTGTACGATGACTCTGTCGCCCGGACAGATTTCAATCAGGTGCCGCCGCGTGTTGGCCCAAGCCCGCACATCCGTCTGAGTTCGCAGGCCAAAGTCGCCGGGCGGCCACCCGACTGCTACGATCTGCTCCCGAAACCATGTGTGCCAGAGGCCCGGGTATTGATCCTCCATGCAGTTAATCTTCCAATTGGCCATTGTGCCCCACCAAAAACTGTCGTCTGAATTTCTGCTCGGAGCGAGGTGCTCATCAGGATTTTATAGCAGCGAGACAGATGCATCAACAGTGCGCCGCTTCAAGTGTACGCCTCAAAGAGAGGCTAAATGTGCCACTTCAATGTGCGGAAATATCCTGATTGGGCGACGACGATGTCCTATCGACCGCCTTCGCGCCTGAGCCGAGAGAGCCACCGGGGCAGGCTAGCCTCGGGCTGAGAGTCAGGCGAGGAGTAATTACGGCTCGGTCGGTACGCGGCTGTCGTTGTATGGGCGACTGGTTCCACGGTAGGTGAATCCTGGTCCGATCTCAACGATGGGGGACTCGTGGCGGCGCAGGACTGTCCGGTCTTGTCGCCGCCGTCGGGCGCGGCGTGTCGCTGGGGTTCTGGAGCCTAGTGCTCGACCCGGTAGTTCGTGAGGCTGGGGTGTTGGTGTTCCAGTCTGCGGAGTTAAGAGGACTGTGCGCTTGATTTCGGCGGAACACATCACTTTGAGATTCTCGCATTTGCGGCCGCGTTATCCTGTGGATACCAAATTATGGATATCGGTTCCAATCCCCTTCTGATCGGATTTATCGTGCTAGTTGGGTTCCTGGCGATCTTTGGCCCGCCCGCCTGGTGGTACACGCGCGGGCGAAAGCCGGGCGAGCGACGGGAAAAGAGAGGGGGCGCCATTCTGCTCGGCATCCTGATAATCATCTCGATCGGCTATGTCCAGCCAGCCGTCCGCGGCGACTGGTTTGGCTGGAGTGTCAATATGGCGCGCGTGGTGGGCGGAGTGTGGTTGCTGGCCTGGGGCGCGAAGGGGGCCCGGGTGGGATAGGTAGTTGCCGGCGGACCACCTCATGCGACGTGGTTATCCACCGCCCATGCTGTCAGAGGCCCTTGCAGAGAACGAGTTTCGAACCCTTTGGCGTTTCATTATCACCATGAATGGGGTATTGCGGAGAAAACTGCGGAGGGGCTCCCCGAAGAGCGCGCGCGGAGGTGCTTTTTGACGATATAATTTCGCAGTATGCTGTCTGAAACTCGATTAAGTCAGGCGAGCGTCGCAATCGGGACACACCCATGTGAGAGGTACCCGGTTGTGTTGCGGGTGCATCGGAAGCGCAGCGCAATGTTCGCACTTTTAAGGGCGCGCGGCGTGGCGCAGTGAGGCCTGATCTTGCTGTAACTGAGGGGATGACGCTTCATGTGTGGGTGATTGAGCCATAGAAGGGTGTGGAACATAGTGAGAATCTGGTCTCGCAGATGGCGTCTGGGTGGTTTTAGCATTTGTAGCGTATTGGTTATGTCTGGTTTTTCATTGCCATTGCTGCCGCTGGGCTACAGTGGATTCCCAGTGAACAACGAGATGAAGTCCATAGTATATTTATGCGGGGTTTTGGCTAGTTATTTGCTGCTTTTAATTTTTATGAGTCTCCATGCAGTGAGCAATCCGAGACTTGTTTCAGGTGCAAGATTAGGATGGGTTTGCATGAATGCAACTGGGTGGGGGGCCGTCTTGTATTTTGTTAGGCACTATTGGGGACACGAAGGAGGCTCGTCCTCTGGCGATGAGAGGCTGCCCGGCATGTAAGCTGTTCGTGCACGAGCGCTAGGGTTCGGGAGCCGTACAAGCCATGCCAAGGTTGACGTGCCTGAGTGCAGTATCAGGCTTCAGGCTGGTGTAGCGTCGTCCATTGGCGCTGAGGAGACATTGTCCGCTGGGCCGGATGAGTGACGACGATGACGACTTACCCGCGTTGGCTGGGGCGGTTTGTGGCTCTGTGCCTTCTCCTGCTTTCGTGCCCATCGGGGTTTAGCGCCTCCGGGTGGAGGGTCGTCCGGAATGCTCGGGATGGATATTCCGTCGAGATTCCCCGCGACTGGCGTCTTGTGGAATCCGGAAAGCGATTTGTGCTGCATAGCTTTCCGACTTCTGAGGCTGTCCGCCCAGGAGTGATGCCACGGGACGGGGCTTCGATCTTCATTTCCACAGCGAGCGATTTCCTGGTGCCTGGTGAGGCGCCTCCCTCCGGTCTCGAGGACTGGGTTCTGGTGGGGACCCGCCGACGGCATATTGTCTCGAAGCGCCAGTTCGAGAGTGCGACGCGGGACGGGTCGCGCGATGTGATTGAGGTGATTTCGCGCTTTTCTGACTCTGGCAGTTCCCAGGAGGTGACTGAGTGGTACTTCGTTCTTGATCGACGATTCCTGGTGGTTGCCCTCCAGCAGTGGCCGAATGAGAGCCGGGCACGGGAATTTGTGGACGTTTTCCGGCGAGTGGCGTCGAGTGTCGAGGGGCTCAGAAGGAGGTAGACCGAAAAGGCGGCTGAGGTGGTGCGGTGCCCCTTTTTGGGGTTTACCGGGAGGCCGTCGCTAATGGTCCGGGACTGGGGCTTGGGTGGCGGTTTGCGGGCACTCGCAGGAATTGGCGGAGGAGGGGTTTCCGTGGCCCGGTCCCTTGAAGACGTCCGGGCTAGCCCATCGCTGGCGGTCCGGGACTGGTCCAGGGCGGGCGGCTTTGTGAGATTTGGCGACACGCAGAGCCATGCGGGACTCCGATGAATGTCGGGCCGGTGCGGAAGGATGCGCCTCCGCGTGCTCGACCAGGGGGTCGAGCGCGGACCTGGGGGTCCGCCTTACCAGAAGGAACAGCCATGGGGCTTTCGTGCGATTTGGCGGCACGGCCCTCCGTAGCCCGCTCCTTACCAGTCGCGGTTCGCAGCGCGGAGACTGCGTCTTCTGCGGCCGGGCAGGAACCTCGCGGCGAGCATTCCTTGGCGGCGGGCGTGGCCGTTCCGGTAGAATTCGGCTGAATTATGAACAAAGAAGAGTTTGTCCAACTGATATACGAGATCGGGGAGGGGACAGTGGATTGCGAAGTGGGATGCTTGGAGAAGCCTCCGGGACGACAGCCTTACGCCTCCATGATTGCGCGGTCCCAGTGGTATGCCGGGCTGAGTGATCACGACAAAACGATGATTCGTGAGGTGATTCGCTTTGCCGCGCAGTTCGCCATTTTCGGCGTGCTCTGCGAGTTTGACGGAGTTGGGGGCGTCGCCGGAAACCCGGAGGATGGCATGCTGGAAATTCGATTTCGGAAGGCGGGGGAAGAGACGCTGATTACCGATCCGGATCAGGAAGAGTTGCATGGGCTGTATCGATCGCTGATTGAGTGGTGATTGACAGTGCTGGGAGGGAGGGCCGTGTAGCCCGTCGCTTCCGCTTCGGGACTGGGCGGGGGGAGGCCGCGGGCCCGCTCCGTGGAAGATGCATAGGAAACGGGCGCCCGCTTACTGACGTGCGCGGTTCGCAGCCGGGTTGGACCCACCTGGCTGGAACGCCGGGAGCCCGTCGCTATCGCGCCGGGACTGGGGTTGGGCGGGTGGCTTCCTCCGCTTTGGCGGACTGCTCGGGCCATGCGGGACTCCGTTGAATGTCGGGCCGGTTCGGAAGGATGCGTCTCCGCGTGCTCTACCAGGGGGTCGAGCGCGGACCTGGGGGTCCGCCTTACCAGAAGGAACAGCCATGGGGC
>JAFKEE010000060.1 GCA_017307505.1 Acidobacteriota bacterium
AGTCGGCGCTCGGGTTGCGTCCCCGCAGAGCCCTATCCTCCGCTCAGCTGTTGTCAGAGTGGAGCAATTAAGACCTGCCGTACAATGATTTTTCAGCGAACGGCAACAACCCCCTTAACTTCGTGTCTCACCTGAGGGGTTCAGTCCAGGCCGGGATGGCATTTGGGGTAGCGGCGAAGGGTTCGCTGCTGGGGATCTTGGGGGGATTGGTGCGGGCTGAAGGGGATCGGCGGGCTGTTGAGAATGGCTGGGGTTCTGGTCGGCGGTCAGGGGTGGTGGGGCCCATCCGAATGGGGTTTCATGGCCGATGACAAAATGTGGCGCACCGTGCTTCCCAGAATGGGAGACCGTTCAAAGTGGATATCAGGAAGATAAGGGCGTGCTTTGTGCCTCATCCATGCATCGCCTCCGATACTGCTTGATAGAATTGCGGAGTGCACCAGGGCATTGAGGCTTTACAGTCCCCTGTAGTCGCTACAGCAAGAGTGTCAATTCTCCGGTTGGGACCATGACGAGACCATTACTGAGGCAGGACTGGGAGTTGTCCGTCGAGGACTTTCAGAACCATCCTCTGTGGCTGGCTGTGCATGGGAGAGACCAATCTGAAGAGTGGTACGAGCAGTGTGACGAAGAAACGTTCCGCCCGTGGGACGGGATGTTTCCGGCTGCGCCACAATCCGGCGCCTTCCTGGTGGCCGCATGGATGAAGCTGCGTAAGGGAAGGACTTATCCTGGCGCGTTTTATGTCAACTTACCGGAGGTTGCAGCAGATGCTTCCTCCATCGCAAGATATTCGTTCGACGGCGCCAGCGCCGATGATGTGGCAGCTGCCATGAGGCAGCCACGGATATTCCATGAGAACCGTTGCAGTTATTTTTGGGGCGGTAAGCGTGGAGTTCCATCCAGTGATCAAGAGGTATTCTATCTGGCCCTGCAAGATGTTCCGGAGAATATCTTCCCGATCACTTACGAAGCGTTGCCTGGTGTGATTTCTGGGTCGCATCGAGGCATCGTAAGAGGATTCTATCGATTGCTTTCATCTGGGATCAATCGGGTGATCATCGATCCGGATCCTGGACAAGTGGAGCAGGCGGTGATGCCTCTGGACGGTGAGCAAAATGGGACGCTGATCCAATCCATCACCGGCCTCGCTCAGCAAGGCAATTGGCGCGACGCGCTAACTCGTGCCGACGACTTGGTTGCGGCGCACCCGCGGGAAAGTCGATATTGGACGCTCAAAGCGACAGTACATGCAATCTCAGGCAACCTTCCAGACGCTCTCCTGTCCGCAATTCGAGCAGTTGAGTGTGATCCTTCCAATCGTGGTCTCTATCCATGGGTATGTGTACTTCAATTGCAGGTCGGAGATTTTCAGGGTTGCCTGGACTACAGCAATTCAGGCTTAGCGGCGAAGGCCGGTCCAAGGGAGAGTCGATCCTGGCACACTGACCAGCTTATATTCCTGAGCGCGCGTGCTTTGTACGAGTTGGGACATCCGGCAGAGTCTGCCGATCGGCTCGTTTCGTTACCGCCAACATACGCCATGGGGAAAAGGGGCGACGCTTTGATGACTAAAAAGGGTTTGCTCAGAGCATGCCAAACAGCGAGGAGGAAGATGCGTCCGGAAAGCTGAGACTAAACCACGGGGGAGTGGTCCCTCCTGTGTCTGCACCACTGCCAGCGCGGGGTTCACTGCAGATGAGAGGTGCTTCAGTCGCTCGGCAAGGGAAGGGCGCCCTGAGGCGGAAGACAATTATGGGCAACGCCGAGCTTGCTGTATTGTGTGTGCCACTGGCCGCCGGTGCAATTCTGGAGATCGCCGATACCATCGGGCGGTATGGGGATGTGGTCCGGACCTGGTCCGGCATCCTGTTGATCAGCCACGCCAAGGTCTTTGGGATCTTGTGTGCCATTGCCATCGTTACCTTCCGGACGAACGAGCAGTGGCTGATTGGAATGAGCGTGCTTGTTGCGCTGTTTGTCTTATCTTTGTGGCCTGGTCGTCGAGGAGAGCGCTGGACTATGGCTGATGGATCGGCGCTTCGGGAGAATGTGGCTATCCGAAACGTCGTGTCGACGATGCCGACCCAGCCCAGGTTCGGTGTGCTGAGGAGGGAGAGTTCCCTCACCGCACCGAAGGTATCCAGCGCGGTAGTCATGAGGCTGCCGGACGTGATTGTCACAGCTGAGGCGCTTGCCGTACTGACCCCAGGTGAACTACAAGCGGTGGTTGCTCGGCAACTCGTTTTGATGCTTATGGGGCAGAAGTGGATAATGCAATAAATGGAATAGGCAAAAGAAATCCTCGATACGGCATGTATATCAAATGCGGTCTCCGGTTTCTTGGAGGGCTTAGTGAGCAATTTGAAGGACTATAGCGCGTGGAGCTAAATATTTGGGAATTAGATGAAGCAGTAGATTGGGTCGGCGAGCTAGAGCCCAGAGGGGTCAGTTCGGCGGTCCGTGCTGCATTGGTAGATTGTGTCGAAATACGCGGCCATCTCGAGAAAGGCACCGCACTTTCGGCCCTCGCTGCCAGTGCGCTACTGGCCGCATGGCGCGGACATCCACTCGCGGGGACCCCCGACTACGTACTTGAACTGGTTCGAAAGCAGAAACATCCGCCGTCGGGCGAGTTTGTCGATATTTCTGCGCGCGCGCTTTCTCGGATTGTGAGCGAATCCGAATTGCTGGAGTTGCTGCAGCAGAAAGGTATCGAGAGTGAACTGATTGATCTAGTGAGCGCGCTAGTAGGATTGATTAGTAACTCGCCTCGTGACCTGCCCCCGCCGATAAAGGACACACGCGTTCGGCCCAAAATGGGCGATATTCTTCAGTTCCCTCTCCCTGATGGGCGTTTTGCATACGCGCGCGTCTATTTTAAAAATACACTAGGCATATACAAAGAGACTTCGACGCATGCATCTGACTCGCCTCGGGGCTCTCGAGAATTCTTATTCTTTGTGCGTGTTCCGCAGTTTTTATTTCTAGATGGATCCTTTCCGGTAATTGTGGATAGAGATCCTCTTAAGAAAGACGAAGACAAATATGGCCCGCCTCGCTTTAATCAATCGGGCGCAGTATTTTCAATCTATAGAAACGGTATCGAGGAGCGGGCAACAGCGGATGAATGTCGAGGGCTTGATAGATGGGGATTGTGGCACATGGATGGCGTGGTCAAACGGATCATGCTCGGTGATGGCGACCCGGAGATTGGTGAGCTGATCTGGCCGTTTCGGCGGGACGAGTACGGCAACGTAGTTGCCGTACCATGGAAGGCCTGGCCCAAAGCCATATGACAAGGAGCAAGAGAACGGAGACGAGTAGGAGATCGGCAAGAACGGTCGGATCCGGCGTGTCGTACGCGTCCAGTGAACCCATGGCCCGATGGGCAATGTTTTGGCCGCAGGGCCCATCAGGAGCATCCCTGGTCCGTAGTGTTGCGATTGCCACGGGCGTTCTATTGGCGACGCTGTTGGTGCTGTGGCGAAGAGCTGAATATGACGCTGATCGCGAAGCGGCGCATGTGATCGGTAGCACTGAGCAAGTCGCCTTGGCTCTCCAGAGGCTCGATCGAATCGTTGGAGGGGGCTGGTCCCTCGTGCGACCAGCAGTCGTAAGCGTATCTCGAGACTGGACATGTGTTGACGAGTTTCGAGGGGTGACTCGGATGCCAGAGATGGGGACGAACTGGCTCGCTCCAACGCTACTATGGCCTCTATGATTCATTCGGCTGCCCTAATGTCTGGGTTTGAGCGCAGATGAAAAAGGGACAGGCCTGTTGGCCTTCAAGTAGGCACTTTGGCGGGAGTGGATGTCATCTGCAGGTGGGCTGTGTCAGCTTGATTGAAGATTGCGCGGCTGATGTTTGGGGGCTCGGTTGAAGACGCGACGTGGCCCGCTCCTTACCAGTCGCGGTTCGCAGCGGGTGGGGACCACTCCAATACGGTCGTGGTTCGTTGCGGCTTCCTGCGCTTCGGCAGGCTGCAGGGGCGTTGAAGATGCGTGGGTTGGTCGCGGCTCGCAGGACTTCCGCCTCGGACTGCTAGCGCTTCTTTCCCCCGACTCCGGGCGCGGCCGTGATTTGCTTCATCCACTCCGCGATCTGGCGTTCGTCGAGGTCGTCTATGGATTGTAATTCCACGCCCCTCGTGGACTTGCCCATTGCTACCGGGGTGACTGGCGGTACCGGCGTGAGGGTTACGCCATTCACGAACATGAGCTTGACGTGATTGGCGAAGCCGCCGCAACAGAAGCACCAGCCATCGCCGACGCCGTAGTATGACATGCCCCACTTCACGGAGCGCTGCAGACCGGGCAGTGTCTTTGCCGCCAGGGCATCGATTCTTTCAGCGATGCTCCGCTGCGGCTGCGGCAGGGTGGCGATGTAGGCGAAGACCGGTTTGTCGCCGTCCGCTGCCTTCGCGGGGCTTGCTTTGCCGGTGACCATGGTTTCCGGGAGCGTCGTGGCCGCTTTGGCTTGTGTCGCCGTTTGCTTTGCCGGTTTCCGGACTGTGGGCTTAGAAGTCGTATCTGTCTTGCGGGCTGGCATAGTCGTCCCCTGCACGTCGGAAGTAGGTTGGCCAGTCTGTTGTCCCGCCCTGACTGGCTTCACGATCGAGTCTACACCACACCCCATCACCGAGAAGTTGCGTATGGTGAGATTGGCAGAAACGGCATACGTCGGTCCCCCACGACAGGTGCCGATCCGCCGGCTTGTGTCCGCCGATTCCCGCGGAGAACGTGCAAACGGGAAGTTGGTGCTGCGGTGGCTGAGTTTGACGGTGTACTTCCTGATTGCCGACGATACGGGATTCCTGTAGATACAGGCGCGTTTGCCGGGAGTAATCGTCTCTACAGGAGTTCCGACAGCTGGTCGCCAGTCATGTGGCAATCTCGAAGGATCTTGTGAAGCAGGCCCGGACCGAGGATCTCACCTGCGTGTACGGGTACCACTGTGCTTCGCCCGTCCTCGTGGCGCAGGAAATGGTGACTGCCTTTGGCACGGAGAACGCGGAAACCGGCTTTGGCGAGCGCGGCAATCCAGTCTGTGCCGGTGATGCGGGGGGCCGGCTCATGCCGCGATCGTCACGCGCTGAATGCCAACGAACTCCAAGTCGGCCTCCGGAGCGCCTTCCACTTCCAGGCAAAGCTCTATCGCTTCGCGGATCCGCTCGGTGACCTCATCGAGGGAACGCGCTTGCGTGTGGCATGCGGGCAATTGGGGAACCGAGGCTACGTAGCAGCCGTCTGAGTCCCGTTCAATAACGACATCGAACTGGCGTGGCACTGGTGTGTCCTCGCCGTCATTGTAGACCGTTACGCCGTCGAAGGCAGGCGCTAGACCTCGCGTCACCACCCAAGAACATGGCAGGTAGATGCCCTGGTGGGGAAGCAACAGTCTCGGGCGATTCGCTATCTGGCGGTTCACGGCGAGGAAGCGCTTGGAGGCAAAACTGCAGCAAGTTAAGCAGACGCTTCGCGAGCAGATGCACGAACCGGTGCCGAAAGTGGGGGAGTGGCTCGGGCGTGTTCTCAACGGTTTCTACCAATACCATGCAGTGCCGGGTAACTGGGCGAGCCTGGACCGATTCCGCGAGCGCACCGTGCGTTATTGGTGGCGCGTAGTCAAACGGTGCAGCCAGAAAGCCCGAGTGAGCCCGGCGCGGGTAACTCGACGCTTCGAGCGCTGGCTGCGACACCTTTGGCTACTGCATCCACATCCAGCAGTGCGCTTTGACTCCAGGTATCCAAGGTAGGAGCCGTATGCGTGAGCAGCGACAGTACGGATCTGTGCGGGGGGCGAGCAGCCGTGGCCGTCGCTACCGCGACCCGGGCCCCGCCTCCACCAGGACGTCCCCGGACCCCTTGCAGGGCGCCAACGACAAGCGAGGTGTACGATGGGCGCTATGCGAAGCTGGTGCGGGCACGCGCATCGAAAGGCCCAAGTGAACCGAGTTGGAGGTCGGTGATTCTCGGCATAAAGATAAGGCTTAGGATTCGCTGGCCGGGGGTAATTCTCTGATAAAGTCGGAAGTTTATGACGACCTGTGCTTATTGCGGGACCAATCCGCCGATAGAGAACAGCCACGTGGTGCCGGCATTCATCGTACGGCACCTGAAAAAAAACAACCCCGAGAAGTTCATCATGAACAGCTGGGCTTTGAGGAAGAACCAAGACGCTCTAAAAGGACCGTACTTGTGCGGGACCTGTGACAACGTTACGTTCAGCGCCTGGGAGAGCCACTTCAAGAGGGCGGTCTTCGACCCCGTTCTGGACGGGAAGGCAGCGGCGTGGAGCGATGAGGCTTCCATCCGATTCTTACTTGCGGTCGTGTTCCGCTACATGGTGCATTTCCTTGAGACCTCACCCGTCGATGCAAACCGCGAACAGAACGCGGATTTCCGGGATTTCACTAAGGAGGCGCTCGCCGATCCGACTGTTGTTGGTGCCAATCTCTTCGTCTATCCCTATCAGTACCGCCCCATCGTGAGTGAATGCGGATTCATCCCGGGTGTCAACCATTTCCTCCAACTCTCGTTTCATTGCGTTACTCTTCCCGCCGAGGACAACCTGCCGCGGGCCGTCGCGCTATTTCTGCCGGAGATCATTGTCCTGATGACCGACAAGTGTCTGGCCGAGCTTCCCGGCTGCGATCTGGTCAATCCCGAGTCGCTGACACTTGGAAGTACGATTGATTTCGCCAGCGCCAATCTCGCGATGCCCGAGTTTCTGCGCGTCCTGATCAATCGAGGCGTCGGGCAGACGATGGCCAATCAGAAGACCGCAGGACTGTGGGGAGAGATCGACTACGATGGCGACAAACTTGCCCATCCCGACCGGCAGTTCTACATTGCGCTGGCGCGCGATAGCGAATTGCAGGCGTGGCAACGCTCGAACTGTCGCAACGGCGACGACGGTGGAAGTCAATGACGACCGCAGGATAGACCTGGAAAATGGAATCTTCCGAGCGGATCGTCGGCAACCTGTACCGAGGTTGGAGAACAGGCCTCGCCGACGATCGCACGAGTGGCGCGTAATCCGCCCGGAGTTGGCACTGCGACTGTTTGCCGCCGTGACTTCCATGGGGTGTCAAGGAGCTTTCACACTGAGACCGGAAACTGGCGTAATATTTGTGCGTGGCCAACGAACGCAGACAGTACAGCAAGGCTGAGGAACTGGAACTCACCACCCAAGTTGAAGGGTATTGCCCGTTGTGTGACTCACCGCTGTTCTATCAGAAACGCTCGAAAAGGTACAAAGGCTACGAACTCGCGCACATTTATCCCCTCAATCCAACGTCGCAAGAGCTAATCGAGCTAGAAGGAGTCGAGATGCTATCACAAGACGTTAATCATCCCGACAACATCGCACCCTTGTGCCTGCGGTGTCACGGACAATTCGATAAACCACGGACTCGTGAGGAATACGAGCAACTTGCGTCGGCGAAGCGGATGGTGCTTTCCAAGGCGGTCCAGCGGGCGCTGCGCAACGAGCATCACCTTGAGTCGGAAATCGGGGTCATCATCACAAAACTTCACGAATGCGAGTTGGAAGGGACGGACGTAGCGCTGGCTCTCGATGTGAAGAAGGCCGATGACAAATTCGACGGTACGCTCCCCTTGCTGACGCGTCGCAAGATCAAACGGGACATTGAGGACTACTACAATTTCGTCAAGAGCGCGTTTCGCGAGCTGGAACGTAGAGATCCGACGGCGTCCGAAATGATTTTCCGGCAGGTACGCACTTTTTATTTGAAGCAAAAGAAGCTTGGGCTACCGCAGGCCGCGGTGTACACGAATGTTGCCGAATGGGTGCGCTTGAAGTCGAGTGCGTGCACCTTGGAAGCCGCCGAAATTGTGGCTTCGTTTTTCGTGCAGAACTGCGAAGTCTTCGAATGATAACTCCGAACAAAGCAATCGCGCTGCACGACTCCGCGCTGAGTCGCGTGGGCTACATTCTTCGTGAAGGCCCCGCAGCGGTGGACCTCCACACACTCTACGAACGCGTCTCGCCACGCTTTGAAAGCATTGACCAGTTCCTGGTCACACTCGACATCCTCTTTGTTCTCGGCAGGATCGACCTGAAGCCGGCCACCAGAACGGTGACGTATGTTGGTTGAGATCCGCTCGAACAAGTTCCGCACCGGGAGCGTCAGCTTTGGACCTGGGCTGAATGTCATCCTTGGCGATGAGAACGCGACGAACTCCATCGGAAAATCGACACTGCTGATGATCATCGATTTTGCGCTTGGTGGTGACTCGTTGATTGAGCACAATAGGGACCTCGTCCCTGAACTCGGCGAACACGACTACTACTTTGTGTTCCAGTTCGAGGGCGAGTCGTATCGGTTCCGCCGCGGCACCGCCGAACCTAACCTTACCTACTACTGCAACGAGCAGTTTGAACCTGAACGGTTCATGAGCCTCGACGAGTATACAGCGCTGCTGAAGCGTTTATATGGCATCGACATCCCGCACCTGACGTTTCGATCACTCGTCGGCCTTTACGCGCGTGTGTGGGGAAAGAAGAATCTCAACGTTGCGCGCCCCCTCCATGTTGTGCCCGAGCAGAAATCTCGCGACTGCGTCGATACGCTGCTGAAGGTCTTTGAGCGCTACGAGACAATTCACGCACTAACCGAAGCGCTCACAGCTGCAGAAGCGAAAGAGAAGGCGCTACGAGCCGCGCAGAAGCAATCCATCGTCAAGAGTATCGGAAAACGTCAGCACGCTACCAACCAGGAACGCATCGCCGTACTGGAGTCAGACCTCGCGGACATCCGCGACAACCTCGCGAAGTACGCCACGAGCCTCTCCGCAGTCATCAATAAGGAAGTGTTAGCGCTGAAACGAGATCGGGACCAGTTGCTCGAGTCGCGGCTGACGATCGAGAGCCGTCTCCAGCGCGTCCGGCGCAACCTTGCCGAGAACAGGAGTATTCGGAAGGGAAGCTTTGCGGAGCTGGTCCACTACTTCCCCGTGATCGATGCAGATCGCCTTGAGCGGGTTGAGGAATTCCATAATGATGTCGCCAGGCTCCTGAGGGAAGAGTTGGCGCAATCTGCGAAGCAACTTGAGCAACAACTTGCCCAGATCGATTCGGCGATGCGGGAAGTTGACGCCGGAATGGCGCTTACCTTGAGCTCGGTCGATGACCCTGGTGGTCTCGTGGATCGCGTCGTCGGCCTATCTCGTGAGCTAATCGTGGCGCAGCAGGAGAATGACCACTTCGAGAGTCAGAACATGATCAGGGCCGAGGTTTCGAACCTCAGCGATACTCTGGATGAGGAGAAGGAAAAGATCCTCGCGGTCGTCCAGGCTGCAGTGAATGACGCCATGGCGAGAATTGTTCGTTCCAGCTTCGGCGACGACCGCAAGAGCCCCCACCTCACGCTCCGTGAAAGCAATTACTCCTTCGAAGTCAATGACGACACAGGCACGGGAGTTGCGTACGTGGGCCTTGTGCTGTTCGACCTCGCCGTCTTTCTCTCTACGAAACTGCCTGTGGTTGTACACGATACGCTCCTTTTCAAGAACATCGAGAACCACTCCGTAGCGCACTTGGTCAACATCTACCAGAGTGTCCAGAAGCAGTCATTTGTGGCGCTGGATGAGATCTACAAGTACGGCGAGGTGACTGCGGAACTGCTCCGGTCCAAGAGTGTGATTCAGCTGGACGATAACAACGTCCTGTACATCAAGGACTGGCGAAAGAAGAAGCAACCTGCGTGAAAGGCAAGGTGACGGGTCGACGAGTCCTGCTGATCCTTGTCCGCTCGTCCTCTTGCTCGGGTCCGAGATCTCCCTACCTTGCCAGGTACGGGTTGACTTGGTGCGCTCATGATTCGCTACGGCAATGCGTCGTGGGATCCAATCACCTGGACGTATGGGGACCAGTGCACTGGCCTACCTCGTACGGATTGTCGGCTATTCGGAAGCAATCCACTTGGACGTCTAGTCGCCTAGGGTGAGAGATGCGTGATTCCTTCCGGGGCCGCTGGGTCCTCACCATGCCGGTCGAATCCAACCATCATGCATGGCTCCGATCCCCTCCTCCATATCCCCCCAGCCCCCCAACGCAAAACGGGCGGCCGTCCCATCAGGGACCGCCGCCCGTTTCTTGAACACTCAGCCTCTACGCCAGTTGGTGAATCAGCCCGTACACCGGCTTCAGCGTCGGGTACAGCACACTGAACACCTCATAGCCGCGGTCGTAGGCCGCCGACTCGTGCACGCTCGGGATCAGGCAATCCTTCTCCTTCACCGCCGCTTCGCACAACTCTTCCACGTTCTTGTACTCACCGGCTGACGCCAGGGCCAGCAGGGCTGCTCCGTAGGCCGAGCCTTCGGAATTCTCCAGCGTCGAAATGCCGCGCCGGAAGATGTCGGCCAGCATCTGGCGCCAGAAGAGGCTCTTGGCGCCGCCGCCCGAGGCGCGCACGGCGTTCACGTCCACGCCCATGCCTTCAATCACGCCCAGGCAGTCTTTCAGGCTGTAGCTCACGCCTTCGATGATCGACCGCACGAGATCGCCGCGGCCATGCTTCGCCGTCAGGCCGATCCAGCCGCCGCGCGCGATCGCGTCCAGGTGCGGAGTCCGCTCGCCCATCAGGTAAGGCAGCCAGTACAGCCCGTGCGACAGCGGCGGCGCCTGCTGCGCCTCGGCCACCAGCGCGTCATAGTCCATGCCTGCCGTGAAGTGATTGCGGAACCATTGCAGGCTGAGGCCTGCGCCCTGGGTTACGCCCATGACGTGCCATTTGCCGCGTACGGCGTGGCAGAAGGTGTGGACGCGGCCCGTCGGGTCGTACTGCGGGCGGTCCAGGTAGGCGAACACCACTCCGGATGTGCCGATGGTGCAGGAGGCTACGCCGCTCTTGACGATCCCGTTGCCGATGCCGCTGGCTGCCTGGTCGCCGGCGCCGCCCACGACAGGGGTCCCTTCCTTCAGGCCGGTGGCCTTGGCCGCCGCTTTGGTGATGGTACCGCTGACGTCCACCGACTCTTTGACTTCCGGCAGCAGCGAGGAATCCAGCTTCAGGCGCTCGATCATGGGGCCGGACCAGCGCCGGGTGACGACGTCCAGAAGGCCCGTGCCTGACGCATCGCTGACTTCCGTGGCATGCTCGCCGGTGAGCTTGAAGCGCACGTAGTCCTTGGGCAGGAGCATCTTCTTTGCTTTTTCGAAGTTCGCCGGCTCGTTGTCGCGCACCCACAGCAACTTGGGCAGCGTGAAGCCGGTGAGCATCGGATTCGCGGTATGGGCCACCACGTTGGCCTTGCCCACGGCCTGGTTGATGGCGTCCACCTGCGGCTGGCTGCGCTGGTCGCACCAGATGAGGGCCGGACGGACTACTTCGTTCTTCTCGTCCAGCAGCACGAGTCCGTGCATCTGGCCTGACAGTCCGACGGCCTTCACTTCCGCGCCGGAGACGCCTGCCTGCTTGAGTACGCCCTGGACTGCCTTTTGTGCCGCGGCCCACCAGTCGTCCGGACACTGCTCGGCCCAGAGGGGCCGCTCCATCTTCATCTCTTCGTGAGGTGCCGTGAAGCCCGCCTTCACCTTGCCTTGTGCATCCACCAACAGGGCCCGGCTGCCGCCCGTGCCGATATCAATTCCAAGCCAATACATAGTGATGAATCCTTTGCTAAGTCTCTGCGCGCTTCAGCTCACCCGAACACTGGAAAGGCAGGCAGGCCGCGCCATACAGCCCTGCTTCACCGCCAAGGGTCGCTCTCTCGATCCTTGTCTTCGTATTGCGGTAAGTGAAACTGCGCTTCTCCACTTCCCGGAAGATCGCCGGGGCAAATAAATCCCATGCCGGCAGCGGTCCGCCGCTCAACAGGTACAACGGAAAATTGAAGATGTTGATGAGGTTGCCGATGGCGATGCCTAACGCGGTACCCATCAGCTCAAAGACGTGGCGGGCTTTCTTCGCGTCCTCGCCGTCGCCCATGGCGATCTGGTAGATGTCCTTCGAGGTCGGGTTGTCGCCCAGGTGCAGCAGCCGGCCCATGGAGGCCACGGCCGTGGCGGACGCATGCTTCTCCAGGCAGCCCTCGTTACCGCAGCCGCAGGGATTCCCGCCGGGAATTACCGTCATGTGGCCCAATTCCGCTGCCATGCCTACAAAGCCGTGCAGGATGCGGCCCTCGGAGATGATGCCGCCGCCGATGCCGGTGCCGAGGGTGAGCAGGACCAGGTCGTTGACATCCTGGCCCGCCCCCAGCCACTTCTCGCCCAGGGCGGCGGCGTTGGCGTCGTTCTCGAGGATCACCGGCTTGCCCAGCTTTTCGCTGAGGTCGTCGCGCAGCGGGAACTTGTCGAACGCGGGCAGGTTGTTCGAGCCGACGATGAGGCCTTTTTTTAGTTCGATGAAGCCGGGGACCGCTACTCCGATGCCCGCCAGCCTGTCCTGACCGAACTCATCCCGCAAGGCCCTGATTCCTGTGACGATGTCCTCGATCACAGCCTCCCGGCCCTCGCGCAAGTTGGTCTTTCCGGAGATCTTACCCAGTTGTTGCCCGTTGGAATCGATGGCCGCGGCCCGGAGGTTGGTGCCCCCCAGGTCGACTCCAATCGAGTAGCGGTTCGTCGTCACCATGAAGCCGCATGATAACAAACTCGATGGTCCGAATTTAATCGGACCCGCGAATCCTGCTATTTCGGGGCAGTTTGCCCGCCCACGTTGAGGGCCTTGAGCAGAAAGGCGTAGTCGAAGGCGGTGTCCTTGAAGCGCTCGTAGCGGCCCGAGGCTCCAAAGTGGCCCGCGCCCATATTCGTCTTCAGCAGCAGGAGGTTATCGCCTTTCTTCATCGTGCGCAGCTTGGCCACCCACTTGGCGGGCTCCCAGTAACTCACGCGGGGATCGTTGAGGCCGGCGGTCACCAGCATGTTCGGGTAAGCCTGCCGTTCCACGTTGTCGTAGGGGGAGTAGGTCCGCATGTACGAGTAGTACTTGGGATCGTCGGGATTGCCCCATTCCTCGTACTCGCCCACGGTCAGGGGCAGGGAAGCGTCCATCATGGTGCTGAGCATGTCGACGAAGGGCACTTTGGCGACCACCGCGCCGAAGAGGTCGGGCCGCAGGTTCACGACGGCACCCATCAGCAGGCCGCCCGCGCTGCCGCCCAGGATGCCCAGTTTCTTGGGCTGGGTATAGCGCCGGGCGATGAGCATCTGCGCCGCGGCGATGAAATCAGTAAAGGTGTGCTGTTTGTTCAGCATCCGGCCCGCTTCGTGCCAGGGTTTGCCCAGGTCGCCGCCGCCCCGGATGTGGGCGATCGCATAGACGAACCCGCGGTCGAGCAGGGAGATCCGCTCGACGCTGAAAGTGGGATCCGACGAGATGCCATAGGCGCCGTAGCCGTAGAGGAGGCAGGGATTCGAGCCGTCCTTCACCAGGCCCTTCCGGGAAACTACAGAGATAGGAATGAGCGTACCGTCGCTGGCCTTGCCCATGATCCGTTCGCTGACGTAGTTCTCCGGTTTGAAGCCGCCGAGGACGGCCTGCTGTTTGACCAGGGTCCGCTGGCGGAGGTTCATGTCGTAGTCGAAGACCGACGGGGGCGTCACGAGGCTGGTGTAGTTGAAGCGCAGGATGGGGGTGTCGTACTCGAAGCCGCCGCCGCCCTTCAGGGTGTAGTCGGGTTCGGGCATCGAGACCAGATGTTCCTGCCCGTCCGAGAAGCGCCGCACCAGAAGGCGGAGCAGGCCCTGGGCTCGTTCGGTTACCACCAGGTGGTCGGCGTAGGTGTCGACATCTTCGAGGGTCACGTCTTTGCGGGCGGGGATGATTTCTTTCCGGGCCTCCGGATGCGCAATGGGCGCTTCCATCAGGCGGAAGGTCTTGGCGCCTTCGCTGGTGCGGATGTACCAGTTGCCGCCGTGATCCGAGACCTGGTATTCGACATCCTGGATTCTCTCGTACAGCCTGGTGAACTTGCCGGCGGGCTGATCGGAGCGCAGGTACCAGACCTCGGAGGTGGTCTGGCTGTCGCTGTCGATCAAGAGGTAGGCCTGGCTGCGCGTCTTGCTGATTGCGACTTCAAAACGCTCGTCCGCCTCGTGGAAGACCTCCACGTCGGACGCTGTGCCCAGGGTGTGGCGGAAGACTTTGAACGGCCGCTTGGACTCGTTCAGCACGTTGTAGAAGAGGGTTTTGTTGTCTGCGGCCCACTCCACGCTGTAGTAGGCGTTTTTGATCTGGTCCGGCAGGAGCTGGCCGGTGGTCAGGTCCTTCACATGCACGGTGAACGTCTCGTCGCCGGAGGTATCGGTGGCGTAGGCGAGCAGTTTCTGATTCGGGCTCACCGAGAATACGCCCACCTGGAAGTACTTCTGCCCGGCGGCGAGTGCGTTGCCGTCCAGCAGGACTTCCTCGGGGCCGTTGGCGCCCTTGCGGCGCAGGTAGACGGGGTACTGTTTTCCCTTGATGGTCCGTGTGAAGTAGAAATATTCCCCGTGTTTCACCGGAGCCGAGGTATCGTCTTCCTGAATCCGCCCGACGATCTCCTTGTAAATCTGCTCCTGCAGCGCCTTGGTGTCACCCATCTGGGCTTCGGTGTACTTGTTCTCGGCCTCCAGGTAGGAGATCACTTCCGGGTTCGAACGATCGCGCAGCCAGAAGTAATTGTCGATTCGCCGGTCGCCATGTTTCTCCAGTTCCTTGGGAACCGTCTTGAGGATGGGCGGCTTGACGTCAGCCGTTTGAGCAGAAGTTGACATAGATAAAAAAAGGCTCATCCAGAGCGCGGCGGCGCCGCAACGGGACAGGGATGCCATACCTAACATGATCGCACCGGGCGTGGCGGAGGCCGAATCCCGGTCGGGACCGGCGGTGATGTGCGCGGGCATCGGGCCAGAGGCACTGGAATGCAGCCCGCCAACTGGCCGATTTCAGCCATTTGCCCGCCTGGCGGTTAAAATTCGCTCAGATTGGCGGGTTTCGCTTGCGTGCTATCGAATTTTAGTATTGAATACAAGCAGGTCCTAATTACTGAATTGAAACGAGTATGAGCGCCGGTCGCGGCTCCCAGGCCAAGGCCGGATGCTCCTAGGACGAAGACGGCATACACCCCTCCGATTGCCGCCTTCCTCACATAGGCGGCCCGGCGATCCTCCTCCTCTGCCGGGCCGCTTTTCCATTTAGGGCGCCGCGTCCAAGCCCACCTGATGCACCAGTTCCCTGAACCGAGCCTCGTCGCGCAGGGGCCGGAAGCGGGGATCCACCTTGATCCAGATCACCTGGCTCTCCCTTGTTTTGATGGCCTGGGCCAAGGTGTCGAGTGCCTTCTGTTTTTCGCCCAGCATGGAATAGGTTCTGGCCAAGTCCATGAGGTCTTCCTTGCCGTCCCGTACTTCGGCTTCGACGGCCGGCAGGCTCCGCTTTGCTCCTTCGACATCTCCGGCGAAGTAAGCCTGCAGCCCGACGAGTGGCCGCTTCGGATCGACCCCGTGCATCTCGAGCGATTTCCGCATTGCCTCGCCGGCTTCCTGGTGGCGGCCGGCGAAGCCCAACGCCATGCCGAGGTCCCAGTACATATCCGGGTGGATGTTTTTCAGCTCCAGGGTGCGCTTGTATTGAGCGACCGCGTCTTCATATCGTCCCTCCACCAGCAGTGCGTAGCCATAAGAGAAGTTAATGAATGACGCCAGGGGGTCCAGTTCGAGCGCCTTGCGGTACTCGACGCGGCATTCTTTCAAGCGGCCTTCGGGCAGCAGCACGGCGGCGGCATACATGCCGTGAGCCACGGCCGAACCTTCGTCGATCTCGATGGCGCGCCGGGCTTCCGCCTCAGCTTCCTGCCATTTCCAGTCGTGAAAGGCCAGGGTCAGCCCCAGCGCAGAATGAGCGTCGGCGAGGGTGGGGTCCAGCGCGATGGCCCGCTCCGCGGCCCGGCGGGCGTTGGGCCAGGCCACGTCCGCCGGCAGGGAGTTGTAGTAGCCGAGCATCGAATAGGTGGACGAGAGCCCGGCGAGCGCCGGTGCGTAGTTTGGATCCAGTTTGAGGCACTCCTCGAAGTACTCAATGCTTTTCTGGAGGCCCTGGCGGGAGTACAGATTCGCCTGATACTTGCCCTTCAGGAACGCATTGTAGGCTTCGAGACTGGACGTGGTGCGTTTGCTGGCGCTGGCCGCGGCCGCCGGCCCCACCTGGACCCGCAGCGCGTTTGCAATGGACTGTGCGATTTCGTCCTGGACCGCGAAGACGTCCTTCATGGGCCGGTCGTAGGTCTGGGACCACACGGAAGAGCCGTCTTTCGGGTTGGCGAGGCGGGCCGTCACCCGCAGGCGTTCCCCCTGGCGGCGTACGCTGCCTTCCAGCACCATGGAGGCGTTCACCCGGCTGGCGACCTCGTCGAGTCCGGCCTCCTTGCCCTTGAACTGGGCCATCACCGTGCGGGAGATGACCTTCAAGCCCTGGATGCGGGCCAGACGGTCCATGATTTCTTCCGTCAGGCCCTGGCTGAAGTACTCGTTTTCGGGGACGCCGCCTACGTTGGCGAAGGGCAGCACGGCGACGGTGGCGAGCGGAGCCTGCCGTACGCGTCTCATGTAGGAGGTCTGCCAGTAGCCCAAGGAGATGCCGACCGCTGCCAGTCCGGCGAGGATGCCGACCAGTTTCCAGCCGCGCGGCATCGGCGCCGACTCGACCTCGACGGTTGGGGGCTTGGGCGGCGGCGGCGCGACCGGGGGAGCCGCGACGGGCGCCGGAACCGGCGCGGGCGCCTGCTGTCCGAAGGTGGGGACGTAGCCGCCCTTCGGCAGTTCGATGCGCACCGCTTCGTTCCTGCCTGGACCCGCGTAGTATTCTTCGAGCCGGCTGCGCAGGCGCCGGGCCTCCACCCGGACGATCGGGTCGGTGCGAGGGTCGTACTCGGTGCTTCTCTGGAAGACTTCCACGCCGAGCACCGACTCCTTCAGCCGGTCGGTTTCGCCGCTGAGTGTCCGTTCCACAAGGTAAGTGAGGAAGGAGGACAGCCGTCCCGCGCCCGCGAATCCGGCGCTTTCGACGATCCGCCCCAGCGCCTCGCGGACCTCCTGCTGTGTCGGCTGTTGTTCTGTCATTTCAGTGGGTTACAGCTTGAGTATACCGTTAATCCTACCCCCCGCTACTCACGTTGACGGCAGTTTACACCCCACGATGGCTGCATGAAACACGCCTCCGAACGCTTTCACGCCTTCGACGCCCTCCGCGCCGCCATGATGCTGCTCGGAGTCGCGCTCCACAGCTCGACGGCCTACTCCACCTTCCCCGACGTGTGGTGGCTGAAGGACCCGGTGACCAGCCGCTGGCTGGATGCTTTCCTGCTCTTTCTCCACAGTTTCCGGCTGCCGGCGTTCTTTGTGATGAGCGGCTTCTTTGCCGCGCTGCTGATCGGCCGGCGGGGGTGGCAGGGGTTCCTGGAAAACCGGGTAGCCCGGCTGGGCCTGCCGTTCCTGCTGGGGATGCTGGTGCTGTACCCGGTGCTCAAGATCTGCAGCGTCTTCGCGTACTTCCTGGTGAGGGATTCCGACGCGGTGGGGCGGACCCTCGGCTGGCTGAGGGAAGGCCGCCTGGAACGCGCGATTGAGCCGATGCACCTGTGGTTCCTGGAGATCCTGATGTGGCTTTGCCTGGCGGCCGCGCCCCTGGCTCCGCGGCTCACCCGCTGGCTGAGCCGGCCCTGGTTCCGGTCCATCCTGGCCAGCCGCCTGGCTCCGGTGTTCTGGGCGGTGCTGACCTTTTTCACCCTGCTGACGATGGAGTTCGGCATCCTGGACACTCCGCATAGCTTTGCTCCGCACTTCCGGATCCTGGGCGCCTATGCCGTTTTCTTCGCCTTCGGCTGGGGCCTTTACTGCCACCGGGAATCGCTCCCGCTGCTTCGCAGTGCGGGCTGGCCTCAGCTGGGCCTGGCTGTCGTGTTTACCTTCGTCACGATTGGAGCGATTGACCGCCAGGTGGCCAACCGCGCCGTGCGGGACTGGCCTGCCTTTGTAGCGACCTGCGCCGGGACGGCTCTTTCGGCGTGGTGCATGATCTTCGGGCTGATTGGGCTCTTCCTGCGTTACTTCTCCCAGCCTTCCCACCGCCAGCGCTATCTGTCGGATTCGGCGTACTGGCTCTACCTGGTCCATCCGCCGGTCCTGGTGGCGCTGCAGCTTCCAATGATGATGCTGCCGTGGCCCGCGGAGTTCAAAGCGCTGGTGGGGCTCGCCCTGGCAATTCCGATCCTGCTGGCCAGCTATCACTACCTCGTTCGCTCGACGTGGCTGGGGGTGATCCTGAACGGACGCAAGTATCCCCTGCAGCCCCAAACCACCGCAATTGAAACTTGTTTGGAACCGCAAGCATCCGTATAATCGACAGAACCATCAGGAAAGCGGCCGAGTCTGCCGATCACTTTATAGAGGTCTTTATGGAGATCCTTGGTGACAGACACTTCGTCGAGATTCCGGGCGACAAACTTCACCAGTTGCCGCCCCTCCTCCTCCATGCTGGTGCGGAAGCCGCACGGATGAGCAGGACCATTGAGATGGCCAGCACGCTCATTGAGTCAGAAGAGATGCTGCCGGCCCTCCAGATGGAGCCTCTCGACCAGGAACGCCGCAAGATGGATCTTGCGATTCAGCTCGTGGAGCAGTACCTGGGCCTGATTGAGCACTGGCGGCTGGGGGACTCGATCCTCGACTGGATCCGTCAGTGTGAGATGACCTTTGAGATGCGCCAGGACCTGCGCCCGCTGCTACGCCCTGACGTCTGGCCGCACGCCGGCAGGTCGAGCTTCGTGATGCTGTTGCGGGACAAGGCGATCGACACGAAGGGCATTGCGCCGGAAAGCGCCGTGGGCACGCGTTTGTCCTTCCGGCAGCCGCCGCCGTTGAACTGTTTTTCCGACCAGTTCCTGTTTTATCTGAAGGCGACGCTGGCCTCGACGGCCTACCAGACGTGGTCCAACCTCTCGCCGGATCCGATCTCGGCGTTTCCGCCGGAGCGCTTCTCCTTTGAGGTTCACGCGATCTGAGGCGGCCTAGACCATGAAGGCGCCGCCGTTGATTTCGATGGTCTGACCGATCACGTTGCGGGCGGCATTCGAGCACAGGAAGAGTGCGACTTCCGCCATGTCCTCGTTGGTCGACAGGCGTCCCTGCGGCGTCATGCGGACCACGCTATCGAGGATTTCCCTTGTCGAGAAGCGGGCGTGAAAGTCGTTGTCCACGGTGCCCGGGCTGATGGCGTTGACGCGGATGCCCGCCGGCGCCAGTTCCTTCGCGAGCCCTTTGGTCATTGCGGCGACGGCTGCCTTGGAGGCGGAGTAGACGGTGGCGCCGGGACCGCCGCCGTTGCGAGCGGCGATCGAGCTCAGGTTGACGATAACGCCCGAGCCGCGGGCAATCATTCCTGGAGCGACAGCCTGGGTGATGAACCAGACGCTCTTGGCGTTCAGGTCCATTACCTGGTTGTAGGTGGCCATGTCCATCTCCGCGAGCCTGGCGCGCTTCAGCAGGGATCCGGCGTTGTTGATGAGAAAGTCGATCAGGCCGGCGTAGGGCTTGAGGGTTTCGATGAAGGCGTTGATGCCGGCCTCATCCGCCAGCTCTCCGTGCAGCAGGATGGCCTTGGCGCCGGCGGCTTCCACGGCGCGGGCGGTCTCTTTGGCTCCTTCGATCCCACTGGCGTAGTGAACCAGAATCTGGGCGCAGCCTGCCCGGGCCAGTGCAATCGCGGTGGCCGCTCCGATTCCCCGGGATGCGCCGGTCACCAGCGCCGTCTTGCCTTGAAACTCTTGAGCCATGATTTATTCTTCCACCATCGCGAAGGGCCGTAAGGGGGAGCCCGTCGCGCCCACAATTTTCAGGGGAGCCGCGAGGAAGGCGAACTCCGTTACGTTTTCCCGGGCCAGTTGCTCCAGGTTCAGGCACTCGATGAGGTGAATGCCGCTTTCCACCAGCAGGTGCATATGAACCTCCATGCGGGGCGAGGGAATGCGCTCCACGGCCACGTTGTCGGCGCCCACGGCAAAGACACCCTTGGAGGACAGCCAGTGGGCCGCTTCCAGGGTGATGCCGGGCTGGCGCTGCTCGTTCACGAAGGCGCGGGCGTTGCTCCAGTGGCGGCCCCAGCCGGTGCGGATGAGGACGACGTCGCCGGGCTCGATGGGGCAGCGGACGGCCTGTTCGAGCTCGGGCACCCCGATGGACTCGTCCTCCGCCAGTTCGCGGTCTCCGGCGACATCCAGGAGGACGCCGCGCCGGACCACGGGGGGTACGAGGTCGATGCCGACTTCGCGCGGCGACTTCCCCTGGTAGAGAAGGCCGTTGCACGAGAAATGGCCGAGCCCGTCGATGTGCGTGCCGACGTGGGTGCCCAAGGCGATCATTTCAGCGGCGGCCGAGACGCCGCCGGGCAGCACGTAGTCGCCGTGCTCCTTGGTCATGGCCATGGCAAAGGGCGGATGCGTGGGCCAGTGAGGCATGCCCACAAACCAGGTCTGCGCCAGATCAATGACTCGCGCCTGCCTGAGCTGCTCCAGTAACTGCTTCATGACTCCCCATCTCCGGCAGGAAGTAAAACGAAATCCCGAGGATGATATACACCGCCAGGAGCATTGCGCCTTCCAGCCAATTCGACTCTCCGTCGCTGGCGATTTCGCCTACGATCACCACGGACAGTACCACAGCCAGAACCTCGGCTGGGGAGAAGACGAGGTCCATCGGACGGGGGCCGATGAACTGGCTGGCCAAGACCAGGATGGGCGCGACAAACAGAGCCACCTGGATGCTGGAACCGATGGCAATCGACAGGCTGAGGTCCATGCGGTTCTTCATGGCCATCAGGATCGCGGTGGAGTGTTCGGCCGCGTTGCCGATAATGGCGACGACAATGACGCCGACGAAGACACTGGTCATGCCGAAGGTGTGCGCGGCCTGTTCGACGCTGCCCACGAGGATTTCGCTCATCCACGCGATGAAGGCTGTGGCGACGGCCAGTATCACCACGGATTTGGTGACGCTCCAGCCCGGATGGTGGTCGTGGCGCGATTCCGTCTCTTCACTGGTGGGCAGGCCCTTGAACAATTGTTTGTGGGTGATGAGGGAGAAGATCAGGTGTCCGGTGTAGATGAGCAGCAGGACGACGCTGATCTCGACGCTGAGTCCGCCCTCTTTCGCGATGCCCTTGGCGCCGGCGAGGTGGTGGAACATGGCCGGGACGACCAGCGAGATGCCGGCGAGGGTCAGCAGCGTGGATTGTGTGCGGGCCGCCGTCGCCTGGAAGCGTTGAATGCGGTATTTCAGGCCGCCGGCGAAGGTAGAGGCGCCGGCCACCAGCAGGATGTTGCCGATGATGGAGCCTGTCAAGGACGCCTTCACCACGTCGTGGAGGCCCTTCTGCAAGGCGGCCATGGCGATGATGAGCTCCGCCGCATTGCCGAAGGTGGCGTTCAGGAGTCCGCCCACACCTTCGCCGGTATGTGCGGCCAGATGTTCCGTGGCGTGACCCAGCCAGCCCGCCAGGGGTAGGATGGCGAGACACGCGCTGACGAAGATCGTGACGTGATCCGTGGGCCGCAGATACTCCAATGCCACGGTCACTGGTACAAAGACCAGAAACCAATCCAACGAAAACCTGATCTTCATCCCTTGCGCGCCGCCCTCTTCCTGGATTTCACCTGTTGAACCGGTCTCTCGTCCGCTGCCCACCGGCCCAGCCGGTATTTTCGCTCATAACCGGAGGTCAGGTTGGAGATTCGCACCAGTACGGCGCCGCTGGCATCGGCCGTGTAATGCTCCTCGATCGTCTGCGGCGCTTCGTCCTCGCGATGCGTGACGGGGATGCTTGACAGATCTTCGTGCTCCGCCAGCGACGGGTCGAAGGGAAAGCGGATCTCATCCCAGGTGGTGATGTCGCCTGTCGGTTCGGAGTGCGGTCCGCGGCCGGAGCACTCCAGGTAGCGGAAGTGACCTATGTTGTGCACGGGTGAGTAGCGGCGGACTCGCTCCAGCGGCGGCTCGCCGGGTCCGGGCAACTCCAGGCCGCGTTCAAAGAGTGGGTCGAAGAGCATCACTCGTCCGGCATCGCTTTCGCGCCAGACGCCGAAAAAGCGGGTGAACCGTTCGCGCAGCTGGTAGACCGATTGGGCGTCGGCCTGAATGGCCAGCCCGATGGCGGTGGCGGAGCGCGTGTAAGCCGAGCGCTTCACGCGCCGGCCGAACTCTTCGCGGAGTTGGCGGCCGATCAAGGGCAGCTCGCTGGCTCCGCCGGTGATGTAGAGCGAGACAGATTCCCCTTCGGGGACGCGCTGCAGCAGGTCGTGCGTGGCATGCAGCGTCTCCTGCACCAGCGGCTGGCAGCGGTCGAAGAATTCGCCGACGGGGACGGCCACCTGCGGCCAGCCCTCGCGGACACTGTCGAGATCCACGATCAGGCGGCGTGTATTGGGGTGCAGCGATTCCTTCTTCTCGCGGCACTCTTCGAGGAGCAGGAACTCTTCGTGGCCGTTCAGATCAGAGAGTGAATAGCCGGCCTTCTCCAGCGCCAGTTCGGCCAGGAACTCATCGAAGTCGTCGCCGCCGAGAGTGGGGATGCCTTCCGTCGCGGCCACTGTGTGGCTGCGGTCTTCCTTCAGGACGAGCGAGACGTCGAAGGTGCCGCCGCCGAGATCGTAGACCAGGACTCGCTCGGGCGCTTTGGAAGCGTCCGCGGCCAGCCGGTGGGCGTATTCGATGCTCGCCGCCGAAGGTTCATTCAGCAGCCCGATGACGGTGAAGCCGGCCTGCCGGAAGCCTTCCGCGGTGAGGAAGCGCTGGTTGGAATTGGCATTGGCGGGCACGCCGAGCATGACTTCGAGCGGCTCGTCTTCGCGAACCGGCAGCGAGGAATGGTGCAGCAGCAGATTCCGGACATAGCCGAGCAGCTCCGACAACAGTTGGTTCATCGGCAAGTGGTGGGTCCCGAGGTCGATGCGTGTTTCGGGACCGGCGTCCGCCAGTACGCGCTTGATGCTGCGGATCAGCAGGACTCCCTCGGTGCCCTGGGCCGCCCAGGCATCCCAGCCATAGAGACGAGTTTCACCGCGCACGGCGATGAGTGGCGGAATCCATTCGCGTGAAGCGCCGTCCGGGCATTCGAAGGCAGCCACGGGGTAGTTGCCCCGATCTACTGCCGCTACGACGATACGCGTCGTGCCGAAATCGATGCCGAGCCGCATGTTGAATTAGGTTAGCGCGTCCGGCGGCAGAATTGAGGCAAGTTCGCGCTTCACCGCCTCTTCGTCGCCGCCGCGGTAATGGTCGAGGATCCCGGAGTCCACGAGTGCGTACCAGAGCTTCTTGCGCTCCTGAAAGTCAGGCACGGCTTGGGCCAGGCGGCCGCGCAGACTCCGGGCGAGTTTCAAGAACTCGGCGTACTCCGGCCCGAGTTCGCGCTCCAGTTTCTCGCGGATGCGAACGGCGAGCGCAGGGCAGGCGCCCCCGGTTGAGATGGCGATGACAAGTTCCCCTTGCCGGACGATGCTCGCGAAGGTGAACCGGCAATGGGGCGGATCGTCCACGCAGCAGACGAGGATGCCGCGCCGTTCCGCCTCGGCGAAGATTCTGGGGTTGTCTGAGCGGTCGGGTCCGGCGGAGATCACCGCGAAGTAGCCGTCCAGGTCCGTGTCCTGGTACCGTTCCTGCCTGTCAACCCGTGCTCCGGCCCGGATCAGCGCCTCCGACTTCTCGTCCGCTTCGCGGCCCCAGCCGAGCACGAGACACTTTTGGCCTTCGACGTCCAGAATAATCGGGTAGCCCTCGGCCATTCCCCGATTGTCCCTCAAGATACGACGCCACTGGTAGGAGAAAGCGCGAAATGCCGGGCCGGAGTCCAGGAGAGAACGGAGCGGGCATAATAAGTGGGAATGAACACCAAACGCCCGAGCACTCCGAAGTACAACGTTCCGGCGGTGGAAAAGGCCCTGGATATTCTCGAGGCGCTTGCGGTCACCGCCACGCCGCAGTCGCTAGCCGATTTGGCCAGGACGTTGAACAGGACGAGCAGCGAACTGTTTCGCATGCTCACCGTGCTGGAACGCAGGGCGTATGTTCTTCGGGACCCCCAATCCGATGGTTATAGCCTGTCGTTGCGTCTTTACGAGCTTGCCCATACCCATAGCCCCGTCGACCAGTTGCTGCGCGCCGCATCGCAACCCATGCGGATGCTGGCGGACAGTGTCCGGGAGTCGTGCCACCTGAGCGTCCTGCACCGCGACCAGCTCCTGGTGCTCATGCAGATGGAGAGCCCGGAGAAGCTGAGATTGTCGATCGAAGTGGGTGCGCGCTTCGAGCCCTTGCACGCGACATCCGGACGGCTTCTGCTGGCGATGCTGCCGGAGGATGAGCGGGCTGCCATTCTGGGGGCCAGTACGGCCTTCGAACGCATGAGCCGCAAGGAACAGGAGCGTGTCCGGCTGGAACTGGGCGCGATCCACGACGCAGGCTTTGCCATTGCGTCCAGCGAGACCCGGGCGGGCATGAAGGACATTGCGGTACCCATCGGCAATCCTGCCAGTGGAGTGACCGCGGCGCTAACCATCCCGTGTCTCCTGGGCGGTCGGGATGAGCGGGATCTGCACCGGCTGCGGCTTGCGTTGCAGCGCTGCGCCGCGCAGATTACTGCTGCGCTGGGCCTGACCGCTCCGGGCCAGGCGAGTCTGCGTCACTGATTCGCGATCCGGCAGAGCGGAGAACGACCAGGTAGCACAGCATACCGATCACGAGGATCACCGCTACGGTGATGACGGGTAAAGCATAGCCCCCGCTGATGGATTTCAGCCACGCCGTGAACAGCGGAGCCGCGATGCCGGGCAACCCGGCGGCGCAGGCCTGCATGCCTGCCATCTTGCCGGAAAAACGGGCCGGGACCAGCAACTGGCCCAAGGCCCAGTGATTGGGTGTGACCAGTCCCGCGGCGGAAAGAGCAAAGGCCGTGATGAACAAGGCGGCGCTCCGGTGGGTGACGAAAACGGAGGCGATCTCGGTGGACGCCAGTGCCAGGCCCGCGATCGCGAACGATGCCCGCACTCGGAGTGCGTTCTGCCCCCTGGCGATCAGCCGATCCGCCGCATAGCCAGCGGCCACCGCGATCACCGCCGTTCCACCAAAGGCCACCATGGAATACCAGCCCATACCGGTGATGTCCAGATGAAACGCCTCGACAACATAGGCAGGCATCCAGGTCAGGCAGAAGTAGATGAAGTACTGGTAGCAAAAGCTGGCGACCAGAACCGCGGCGACGCTGATGTTCGCGAACCCGCCATTCTGCCCGGGCTGGGAGGGCGCCAGCGGAGTGGAGCGATCGCGCACCAGCAGCAGCCAGGGGACAACCCAGAGAATCGGGATCATGCCAAGGATTAAGAACATCTGCGGCCAGCCCCAGCGGACCAGCAGCCAGGCGGAGAGCGGCGCGCCGAGAGCGGGACCCAGCTTCGAGCCCAGCATCACTATGCCCACAGCCAGTCCGCTGCGTGATTCCGGCATATTAAGCCGAATCCAGCGCATCATGACAGGGGACAGGACGGATTCCCCGATGCCGAGCAGGATTCGGAGGGCGATGAGCGTGGCTACGGACGTCGAGATCGCAGTGGCCGCGGTCGCCGCACTCCAGCAGAGAAAGCCCAGCGCGAACGGCCAACGGACGCCATACCGGTCCACGAGCCAGCCGGCCGGCATCTGTAATAGGGCATAAGACCAGTAGAAGGCCGAGTTGAGAACGCCGCGATCCTGGTCGTCGAGATGGAAGGCGCGCAGGAATCCGGGGTCGGCCAGAGCGACCGAGAAGTTCATCCGGTCAAAGAAGGCCAGGGCCATTGCCAGGGCAAGCAGGGCGAGGATGACCTGGTTCCGAACGTTCCCCTGCCGCACATCCGGCTGCGCGGGCGGTCTCACTCCTTCAGCACCAGATAGATCATGACCTTCATGCGCAGAGGTTCCTGCGGAAAGTCGGCATGGAATCGCAGCCAATGGCCGAAGTCGCGCAGGGAAAATGAGTAGAGGCCGGGTCCTTCCAGGCTGATCTGCGCGTGCCCCTCATTGCACCAGAATAGGCCGTCCGGGGAGAGTTGTGCAGCGATGCGGACCGGGCCGCTGCTATCCATTTCGAGAACCCGAACAAAACATCGCGCTTCGGTGGCCCAGGCCGCCTCGTAGGGCTCCGTATCGAAGGGGGCGTCGAAGATTGCGTTTCGCTCCAGGACTGCGGTGAAGGATCTGCGTACCATGAGCGGCTACCAGTCCACTGACACCAGGACTGAGTCGAGGTATAGAAAGTTGCGCACGGACTTATGCGTTCGCACATCGACGCAGAAGTTCAAAAGATTGTCGAGGGAGCGGTAAGGGTGGTCGTACCGGGGTACGTCGAGTTCCATTAGCGTGAGCGTGGTCTGGTTTAACTGCAGTTCGACATTCCTGCGAAGCCTGGTATCGAATCGCCAGCGCAGGTAGTGCCAGTTCAGTTTGGTGGGTACCTCGTTGTAGCAGAGCGGCATCCGGCCTCCCGGAACTTCCCGCCAATCGCGAGGATCCAGGACGTGGTGGTCAAGCACCGGGCCGGACAGGCCGGCGCGCTGCATTTTGGTGGACTTCTGCACGGACGTCTTATACATCCAGGACTGGCGCAGTTGTCCGGAGGAATCGGTATTCACATAGCGCAGGGCGCAATGATAGCGGGCGCCATGCTCCCCTTCGCAGACGTCGTTGCTGAAGGTGAAATCGCCGAAGTCCGCCTCCGACGGGTCTACGTTCCCATCCCACTCGCCGCACCCGACCGGGCGGAACGTCTGCTCCGCCTTGTAAGTGAAATACGTCTCGAACTGCACGAGGCCGCGCTTCTGGAAGGTCAACCGTTTGATGGCTTGCGCCATGTGCCCTGGTTTGGGGCGCGTAGCGAGTTTCAATGCATAGGTCCCGCTCATTGATCCGTGCGTGCCCGTATCAAAGAACGTGCAATTACTGAGCTGCGGTGGACGCATATCGGATACGACGCTGCGCACGTTGTCGAGATTGCCGTCGTGGTTGCCGATGAGTTCACACCAGCCGTTGATCCCTTCATCGAAGTCATCGGCGAACAGGATGCGCGGCAGCGGATTGAACCTGCTGAGTCGAGGGTTCGCCCTCAGGGCGGCGACGCGAAGCTGCTCGCTGGTGGCCTGTTCGGAAGCCGAGGGCATGGGTTGACGGGTAGTACGCATCGGAAGAAAGTTCTCTCTGCGATGCCGCGAGTCTTGCTGGACCCGTGGCGTGGATGTCCCGGCGGGAGGAATGGTGCGGCCCCGCCCTCTCGTTTATACGCCGCAGTGGATCACATGTCAAATCATTGTTTGCTGGTAAAACATTGCGTATGTGGTTCTTGAAGCAGTCTCTCCTCAATTCTGCTTGACTTCATAGAATTTTATTTGCAAAATTACGTTTCAGAAAGAAAGAGCCCGGTCTGCCAGCTCACCGTTAGAGGCCGGAACATCAGGTCCACGATGCTGACCAGAAGAACATTTACCTTCGCACTTGCCGCCTCCAGCGCCGCGGCGCAGACGATGAACGCCGACGTCCTGGTGTACGGAGGGTCGCCGGCGGGCCTGGCCGCTGCCGCTGCCGTCGTCCGCGAGGGTCTCTCGGTTATCGTTGTCGAGCCTTCGCTACACATTGGCGGGCTGATTACCGGCGGCATCGCTTGTACCGACACAGGCACTCCGCAGTTTGTGGGTGGGCTGGCCGCCGAGTTCTTCGACGAAGTAGCGGCCGAGACGCACCGGCTCTATCCGCGGCCGGAGGCGCCGAAGCTTCTGTTCCGAGGACAAGTGCTGGAGTGGCGTCCGGCGCGCAACTGGGATCTCGAGCCAAAAATTGCGCGGCAGGTCTTCGAGGGCTGGGTGAAGAAGGGCGGCTACCGCCTCATCCGGAACCAGCGCGTGGCCTCGGTCCAGGTGAAGGACAAACGGATCAGCGCGATCCGTTTGACGAATGGCGCCGAGTTGAAGGCGAAGGTCTTTATCGATGCCAGTTACGAGGGCGACCTGATGGCTCGAGCGAATGTGCCATCCACCTGGGGGCGGGAAGGCCGGAACGAGCATGATGAGCCGCTCGCCGGGGTGCGCACTGCGCACTTCCTGCGCAACTACAGCGATGAGTACTACAACAAGCCTGGAATCGAGTACACGCACCACGGCCAGTTTGGCGCCGATATACCGGCTCGGGACAAGGCCGGAAAGCTCCTTTGGGGTATCTCGAGCCAGAAGTTAGCCGAACCGGGTTCCGCCGACAAGAATATCCAGGCGTTCTGTTTCCGGCTGATTGCCACCCAGCGCGAAGACCTGCGTGTGGCCTGGCCGAAACCGGACCGTTATCTGCCGCAAAGATACGAACTGTTGCGGCGGTACATTCAGGCCCACCCCGGCATCAGCTTTGCGCGATTGGTCCATTTCTCGGCGATTCCCAACGGAAAATACGATCTCAACGCGAGCGGCCCGTTCTCTATCGACTATGTTGGAGGCAACGTTGGGTATCCCGGAGCCGACTACCCAACGCGCGACCGGATCTTTCAGGATCATCTCGACTACCAGAAGGGCTTCCTCTGGTTCCTCGCCCACGACGAAACGGTGCCCAGGCCTTTGCGGGACGAAGTCAATAGCTGGGGTTTGTGCCGCGATGAGTATCCAGATACCGGTCATTGGCCCGTGCAGATGTACATCCGCGAGGCGCGCCGCATGAAGGGCGACTACCTCATGACCGAGCATGACATCCTCAGGAACAAGCGGAAGGACGATTCCATTGGGATGGGCTCGTTTGTACTCGACTCGCATTGGGTGCAGCGCTTTGTGGATGACCAGGGCCATGTCAGGATCGAAGGCCACCTCGACGAATCGATCCAGCTGTCCAAGGCGCCGTATGACATCCCCTACCGGAGCATCACGCCCCGCAAGGAAGACTGCCGCAATCTGCTCGTTCCTGTGTGTGTGTCGGCCACGCACGTCGCCATTTGCACTATCCGGATGGAGCCGGTCTACATGATGCTCGGCCACGCGGCGGGGCTGGCGGCGGCCCTGGCGGCCCGGTCCGGAGCAACTGTACAGGATTTGAATGACGCCGGCTTCTTCGGCAAACTGCGCGCGCAGGGGGCGGTATTGCACCCGGGACAGGCGCGTCCAGTGAAAGCCACTCCGGCAATTTGAGTTTTTCAAGGGAAAGTCCGTCTGTTGGGAGGTCTCCATGCTGAGAGTCCGTGCTCTCGCCGCTTCGGCGGTATTGCTTCTTGTTCTGTCCGGCCCGCCGACGGACGCGCAATCGTCGCTGGGCACCATCACCGGCACAGTCGCCGACCCGGGTGGCGCTCCGGTGCCGAATGTGGATATCGCCGCGACGGCCGTGGCAACCGGGCTCAGTTACAAGGGCACCACCAATGAGTCCGGTGTCTATGTGATCCCGAACGTCCCTATTGGAGCGTTCACTGTCTCGGCTTCCGCCAAAGGATTCAAACAGGTGCAGCGCACCGGGATCAGTGTGGAGGTGGCGCAACGGTTGCGTGTCGACATCACGCTGGAACTGGGTAGTGTCTCTGAGACGGTGGAAGTGACGGCGGAGATCCCACGCATCCAAACCGAGGATTCTTCGCTCGGTACTGTCGTCGAGCAAAAGCGCATCGCCGATCTGCCGTTGAATGGCCGACACGTCTTCAACCTGGTGAAGGTAGTGGCCGGTGTGGTGCCTAAATCGAACGGCACCGATGGATTTGCGGAGGTGAACAACCAGACCTTCTCGCAGATGCGGATCAATGGCGGACCGGTTTACGGAAACCAGTTTATGCTTGACGGAGTTTCGAACACGGCGGCGGTCCACAACGAGATCGCGGTGGTCCCCATGTCGGATGCCGTGGAAGAGTTCCGGGTGGAGACCAACGGACTGAAGGCGGAGTTCGGCCAGACTTCCGGCGGTGTGATCAACGTAGTTACGAAGTCCGGCGGAAACCAGATCCGGGGTTCGCTGTATGAGTTTTTGCGCAACGATGCGCTGGACGCGCGCAATGCGTTCTCGACTCAGCCGGACCCGCGGACCGGCAGGATCAAGCAGGTGCTGCGCTACAACCAGTACGGCGGGACCGTCGGCGGGCCCGTGGTTCTCCCCAAGCTCTATGACGGCAGAAACCGAACGTTCTTCTTCGGCGGCTGGGAGCAGTGGAGATGGCGGTCGACCGGAGCGCCGCAACTCGGCACGGTGGCCACGCCGCAACAGCGCAATGGCGATTTCAGCCAGACCTTCGACAGCCGGGGCGCTTTGATTCCCATCTACGATCCGGCGACGACCCTGCCGAATCCGAACGGCAGCGGATTTGTCCGTTCGATCTTCCCGAACAACATCATTCCGAAAGAACGGTTCGACCCACTGTCGACGAGAGTACTGCCCTATATGCCGGCTCCGAACGCGATCCCCACGGATGCTTTCACGAATGCCAACAACTTCGTGTCGCTGGCGAAATCCACTTCGGATCAGACCGTGGTGAGCAGCCGGATTGACCACCGGGTGACGGATACCGACAACCTCTTCTTCCGCTACTCGTTCACATGGAACACCCTGAAGAATGCGGGATGGGGGCTTGGGCCGGCCGATCCCGCCGCTCGCAACGATCAGCGGGACAACCACAATGCCGTCTTCGCGTATGTGAAGACCTTGTCGCCTTCCATGGTGAACGACCTGCGCTTTGGCATCACCCGCCAGTACCTGCCATTCCTGCATCCCAGCTTCGATCAGGGGTGGCCGGCCAAACTGGGTTATCCGTCAATTATTCCGCAGGACGCCTTTCCGCCCGTGCAGATCGCCGGCCTGCTCACCATCGGCAATCCGAGTTTCTCCGGAGGCCTCCGGGCCCAGAACATTGGACAGATTGTCGATCAGGTAAGCATTATCCACGGGAAGCACAGCATCAAGGCGGGCATCGATCTCCGCGACTGGCGCAATAGCTTTGTCAATCGATTCAACCCGTCGGGCAACTTCTCTTTCACTGCGGCACTCACGGGCAATCCGCTTACTCCCGCCGGGACAGGCGTCGGGCTGGCCACGTTTCTGCTGGGCGAGGTGAGCAGCGGCAGCTTGGGCTACCGGCCGTTTTTCCAAGCCCGGGCGACCCCCATGGCGCTGTATCTGCAAGATGACTGGAAACTGACCCGGCGGCTGACCCTGAACGTGGGGCTACGCTACGACATCAGCTTCGGATTGAAGGAGATCCATGACCGGCACTCGAATTTCGACGGGTATGCCACCAATCCTGAAACTCGCATGCCGGGTGTCCTCCGTTACAGTGGCGTGGACGGTTACCAGCAGTCGTTTATCAATCAGGACCGGAACAATTTCGGACCCCGTCTGGGCTTCGCCTGGGATCCCCGCGGCGACGGCAAGACCTCAATTCGTGCTGCTTACGGGCTGATTTACATCAGCATCGAGCCAGGAGCCGTAGTGCCGGACAATCAGAACGCCCTGGGCTATGCCGTGGACAACCAATTCGCCGCTTCGGGCTCCCAGGTGCGGGCACTGAAGTTTTCGGAGGGGCCCGCGGCCCTGATTCAACCACTCGGCGCGGCTGGAGGCCCCAGCGCGTTTCGCGGGCAGAGTGTACGTTCACAGAAAGAGGGCTCACCCACCGGGTACATGCAGCAGTGGAACTTCGCGATTCAGCGAGCGCTGTGGGGCGGCTGGACGGCACAGGCCGCCTATGTGGGCACGAAGGGCACCAAACTCTTCGGAGGCAGCTACGATCTCAATCAGATGGATCCCCGCTACTTCTCATTGGGACTGAGCCTGCAGGATCAGGTGCCCAATCCGTTCGCCGGCCAGATCAAGACCGGGGCTCTCTCCGGCGCCACAGTGGCGCGAAGTCAGTTGCTGCGGCCATTTCCCGATTATTTGACGGTTTCTACCTGGGCCGATACGGATTTGTCCTCGATCTATCATTCGGCACAGTTCTCGGCAGAAAAGCGATTTGCCCAAGGTCTCTCTTTGCTGGCCAGTTACACGTGGGCCAAGCTCATTTCCGACTGCACGACCATCGGCGGCGGGAACTCCGCCGAGGCCTGTTTAGGCGACTACCGCATGGGCCGGTTCAATCGGCGGCTGGAACGCTCGCTGGACGGCGACGACATCTCGCACCGCTTTGTGATTTCCGGCGTCTACGAGCTTCCCGTTGGGAAAGGGAAGACGCTGCTCGGCAACGCAAACGGTGCCGTCGATGGATTGCTCGGCGGATGGCAGATCAATGGAATCGGCACCTTCCAAACCGGCACACCGCTGTCAGTTCGCGGCTCGAACAACTTCACCGGTTCACCCTATCCCGACATCGTCAGGGATCCAACTTTGCCGGTAGGCGATCGCACGGCTCAGAAGTGGTTCGACACCGATGCGTTCAAGAACCCGGCTGATTTCGTATTCGGCAATGCGCCACGCACTCTGCCCAAGACCCGCGGTCCGGGGCTGTCGGACGTGAGCTTCTCGCTCTTCAAGAACTTCCGGATCACAGAGAAGGCAAAACTGGAGGTGCGCGGTGAGTTGTTCAACGCCCTGAACCACGTGAATCTGAACAATCCAAACCTCTCGTTCTCTCCCGACCGGACAGGGCGGAACAACAACGCGAACTTCGGCCGCATCACCGGCGCATTGGAAGCCCGTCGCATGCAACTTGGGATGCGCCTGTCTTTCTGACGCTGGCCGGCTTAGGCATAGGTCCACCCAATTCTGAGCGGCTTGCCGCGGTTTCCTGCGAAACTGAGGCTGAATGCGAGTCATTGCACTGGAATCCCGACGGGCCCGTGAGATGGAGGAACTGCTGCGCCGCCAGGGCTTCGAGCCATTCGTCGCTCCCTCGGTACGTGAAGTCGGGTTGGAGGCCAATCCCACCGCGGTCGTTTTCGGCGAAGCACTGATTCGGAACGAGTTCCAGGCGGTGATCTGCCTGACCGGGGTGGGCGTCCGCCAGTTGTTCAACCTCTTGAAATCGCGTTTCGATGAGTCGGAACTTCTGGCTGCGCTGAAGCGCACCACTACGATTGCCCGCGGGCCGAAGCCGTCGGCTGCCCTGCGGGAACTGGGCGTGCAGCCCACGGCGATCGCGCCGGATCCGGCCACATACCGCGAGGTGCTGGCGATTCTCGAGACCAGGCCCGAACGGCGGGTTGCCGTGCAGGAGTATGGCCGGCCGGACCAGCGGTTGCTGAGCGGCCTGGCTGAGTTGGGTTGCCAGGTGACGCAGGTCCCGGTCTACCAGTGGGCACTGCCGGAGGACATTCAACCTCTGCAGGAAGCCGCCAGACGGATTGCGGCCGGCGACGCGGAGGCCGTGTTGTTCACTTCGTCGGTACAACTGGATCATTTGCAGCAGATAGCCGCGGAGCTCGGAGTGGATGTGATGGCCGGTCTGTCAAAACTGAAGATCGGGTCGATCGGACCGACGATGACCGAGGCTTTGCGTGCGGCCGGACTGGAACCATCGGTTGAGCCGGCCACTCCCAAGCTGGGCTTTTTGATTCATGTATTTACAGCGTTCATGAAGAATCATTAACCTTACCTGTATAAGCCCGTTGATTGCCCCGCATCAGCAATTTCGATTGGACTGAAATCCCTAGGTCCGGGTACAGTTAGGCCATAACCTCCTCGTTGGAGCCCCACCCGTCCTGTCTCCGGTCTCCTGTCTGATCGGCTCGTTCGTACCTCACTCTTCACCCTTCTGACTTCTGGAAACTGGGAGCAACCACGTAAATGCCTGAAAGCATGGGAAAAGTGTGTCTCGTCGGTGCTGGACCCGGAGATCCGGATCTGCTCACGCTGAAGGCGGCCCGCCGGTTACGGGAGGCCGAAGTGGTGCTTTATGACCGCCTGGTCAGCGCGGAAATCCTGACGCTGGCCGATCCGAACGCGATATTCATCGACACAGGCAAAGAAGAGGGGCACGCCGAGGCGATCCAGCAGGACATCCACCGTTTGCTTTTGCAGTACGCCTGGGAGGGCAAGCGGGTCGTCCGGCTGAAGGGCGGCGATCCGTTTGTGTTTGGGCGGGGCGGGGAAGAGGTGCTGTTTCTTCGCCAGCATGGCATCGACGTGGAGGTAGTGCCTGGGATCAGCAGTGCGATTGCCGCTCCGGCGCTGGCCGGGATCCCCGTGACCCATCGTGGCGTGGCCGCTTCGGTCACGGTGATGACCGCCCGGTGCAAGGGCGGAACCGAGGCTGACTGGTCGAAGGTGGCGCGCGTCGACACGCTGGTGATTCTGATGGGTGTAAAGTGGCGCGAACGGATCGCGCGGCACCTGCTGGCCTGCGGCCGTTCCGCGAAAGAGCCCGCCGCGTTCATTGAACGGGCGACGACTTCTCGAGAGCGAGTCATCGAGACGACCCTGGGCGCCATTGCCGGCGGCAAAGTGGCCGTGGAGTCGCCGGCTGTTCTGGTGCTGGGCGCTGTCGTGAAGATGCGGAGCGCGATGCTCTCCCTGTGCGCCCGGAGCATGGCATGAGCTTGCCCCTGCTGCAGCGTACGGCCGACCCGTCGTTCTGCCGGTACACACCGGCGGACGCAGAGTCGCTGGAACTCAGAATCCCCCTGCGGGCGCCCGTGGAGGGCGAACAATACCGCTTCCACTTCGACATGACGAAGTGCATCGGCTGCAAGTGCTGCGAAGTGGCCTGCAACGAGCAGAACAACAATCCGGCCGAGATCCGGTGGCGGCGCGTGGGCGAGCTCGAAGGCGGCACCTATCCGTTTGCGGAACGGTTCCACCTCTCCATGGGCTGCAACCATTGCCTGGAGCCGGCTTGCCTGATCGGCTGCCCGGTGGATGCCTACACGAAGATGCCTGACACCGGGATCGTGCTGCACAGCGCAGAGACCTGCATCGGCTGCCAGTACTGCACCTGGAACTGCCCCTACGGCGTGCCGCAGTTCAACGAAGAGCGCGGCGTAGTGGGCAAATGCGACATGTGCCACGGACGGCTGAGCGAGGGGCGGGAACCGGCCTGCGTCAACGCCTGCCCGCAGGGCGCCATCACTGTCGAACTGGTTCAAATCGATGCGTGGAAAGCGACCAATGCAGCCGCGGCCAATGCGCCCGGGTTGCCGCCCGCCTTCGAGACGATGTCCACTACGCGGATCACGCTGCCCGAGAACATCGACGATTCACTGCGGAAGGCCGACTATCACCGCGTGCGGCCGGAGCATCCGCACTGGCCTCTGGTCTTCCTGCTGGTGCTGACGCAGATGTCGGTGGGCGCCTTTGCGGTGTTGCTGGGCATGGGCGCCGCCGCTCCGAAGCTGGCGTTCCTGTTTGCGACGGCGGCCGGACACGCGGCGCTGGGCTTCTCGCTGCTGCACCTTGGGCGGCCGGCCCACGCCATCCGGGCATTGAAGATGTGGAAACGTTCGTGGCTGAGCCGGGAAGTCCTGTTCTTCTCTTTGTTCGCCGGGCTGACCGCAGCGGCGGCGCCGGCTGCGTTCTTCGGAATCGGCCCGGTGAAACCGCTGCTGGCCGCTACGGTGCTGGCCGGGTTGGCGGGTGTCGTCTCCAGCGCCCGCATTTATATGGTTCCGGCGCGCCCGGCTTGGAACAGTCCTCGCACGCTGGTTGAGTTCGTGCTGACCGGCGCTTTGCTGGGTTCGCTGCTGGCGGGCGGACCGGCCGGGTTCACACTGGCTGCTGCGTTCGCCCAGGCTGCTTTGACCGGTTGGAAGATTTACGCCATGCGTACTTCGGCTGAGTTTGAGATGAAGCAGAGCGCAAGGTTGATGACGCGTACGTTGCGGAACCACCTTGCCTGGCGGATGGCGCTGCTGGCGCTGTGCCTCGTGCCCGGGCTTCCGGTGGCTGTCGCGCTGGCCGCGGCGCTGGGCTCTGAGATCCTCGGCCGCTATCTCTTCTTCGTCAGTGTGGTGCCACGGAATATGGCCGCCACCTTCTTTTCGGGAGCCGAAGCCGCATGAAGAAGAACTGGAAGCGTCTGCTGGGGCTGGATATCCTCAGCGACAAGTACGCCTACTCCAACGACGCCGAGCATGGCTGGACATCGGCGGAGAAGATCCCCGAGAAGTGGGTAAAGACCACCTGCGGATACTGCTCCGTCGGTTGCGGGATGAAAGTGGGTGTCCGGGGCAACCGGGCTGTGGCCGTGCGCGGCGACGAAGACCATCCTGTGAACCGCGGCAAGCTTTGCCCTAAGGGGCTGAGTGAGCACCACACGCTGCAGGCCCGCAGCCGGGCGCTGCGGCCGCTGCTGAAGCACAAGAGCGAATTCCAGCCGGTGTCCTGGGATATGGCTCTTGACACGATGGTCGAGCGGTTTCTGGCGGTACAGGCCAAGTATGGTAAACAGGCGCTGGGCGTCCTCTCCACCGGGCAGTTGGTCACGGAAGAGTTCTATGCGCTGGGCAAGCTGATCCAACTGGGGTTCGGTACCAGCAACTACGACGGCAATACGACGCTCTGCATGGCGAGCGCAGTGGCCGGCTACAAGCGCAGTTTTGGGTCCGACGGGCCGCCCGGCGCCTATGATGACCTGGCCGAGTCCGACCTGGTGATCCTGATTGGCGCAAATATCGCCGACAATCATCCCATCCTCTGCCAGCGGTTGGCCGAGAATCGTCAGGGCACGGTGGTGGTGGTCGATCCGCGAGTCACAAAGACGGCGATGCTGGCCGATATCCACCTGCCGGTGAAGCCTCGCTCCGACATTGCGCTGCTGAACGGAATCGGGCACGTGCTGATCGCGGAGGGCCTGGTCGACGCGGCCTATATCGAGCGGCATACCACGGGCTTCGAGCAATTGAGGACGCATCTGGGCGCCTACACTCCGTCGCATGTGGCGGGCATCACCGGGCTCGCCGAAGAGCAGGTACAGGACATCGCCCGCCGGTTCGGCCAGGCTCGCGCTCCGTTTGTGGCGTGGACGATGGGCGTCAACCACTCCACGCAGGGCGCCGAGACGGTGAATGCCATCTGCAACCTGTCGCTGCTGACGGGCAAGCTCGGATTCGCCGGCGCCGCTCCTTTCTCCATCACGGGCCAGTGCAATGCGATGGGTTCACGCGAGGCGAGCTGCACTTCGTCACTGCCCGGCTACCGGAAGTTCGAGAGCGCCGAGGACCGGGCAGACATTGCGAATCTCTGGAACGTGGATCCGTCCGTGATTCCCACAAAGCGCGGCCATGCGTATCCCGACCTGGTGGAAGGCATGGTGAAGAAGGAAATCCGGGCTTTGTGGATCATTGCCACCAACCCTCTGGTCTCGTTCCCCAATTACGATGTTCTGACCCAGGCTCTGGGGAATCTCGAGTTCCTGGTGGTGCAGGACGGTTTTCACCCGACACCCACGACCCTGCACGCCGATCTGGTGCTGCCCGCCGCCATCTGGGGCGAGAAGGAAGGCACCTATACGAACTCCGAGCGGCGGGTAAGCAAGGTCAATGCCGCCGTGCCCCCGCCTGGTGAGGCGCTGCCCGACTTCGAGATCTTCCTGCGCACCGCCGGTAAACTGGGCGTGCGCGACAAGTTGTTCCCGGGCTGGACCGGACCGCGCGATGCCTTCGAGGAGTGGCGCCAGGTGTCGAAAGGCCGCCTGTGCGACTACTCGGGCCTGAGCTACGAACTGCTGGAGACGGCCGGTCCGGTGCAGTGGCCGCATCCGGAGGGGATGGAGTCGACGTGCACGCGCCGCCTCTATGGCGACGGCGTTTTCGAGCATGCCGACGAGAAGGCCAAGCTGTTCTGCATTGACTGGCAGCCCGCTCCCGAGCAGCCGAGCCGCCAGTATCCGTTCGTTCTGAATACCGGCCGCACCGTGGAGCACTGGCATACGCGGACGAAGACCGGCGAGGTGGAGATGCTGCAGCGCATGAGTCCGCGGGCGTGGCTGGAAATGAATCCATTGGATGCCGAGCGCCTGGGCCTGGAGATGCACGACAAAGTCACGCTCGTTTCGCGGCGTGGCCAGGTAGACGGCGTCGAGCTTCGCGTGACTTCGATCATCGCGCCGGGCCACGTCTTTCTGCCATTCCACTACTTCGAATACAACTCCAATCGTTTGACGCTCAGCGCTTACGATCCGATTTCCCGGGAACCGAATTACAAGCAGTGTGCCGTACGAGTCGAAAGGAGCCATTAACCGAAATGAAGCCCCGCAAAACAAAGAAGCCCCATCTGGTTCTGGTCGGCAACGGCATGGCAGGCATCGCCTGTCTGGAACAGATCCTGCGCTATGGCGACATGTTCGATGTCACCATCTTCGGTGACGAAACGCACGTCAACTACAGCCGCATCCTGCTGTCGAACGTCCTGGCCGGCGTACACGGCTTCGACGACATCACGCTGAATCCGCTGGAGTGGTATCGGGAACGCAATATCTCGCTGCGGCTGGGTGTGCGGATCACCGGCATCGATCCGGTTGCCCGCACTGTGACCGGGGATGACGGCGCGGTGACCTCCTACGACAAGCTGCTCATCGCGACCGGCAGCCACCCTTTCGTGCCGCCCGTACCGGGTCTCGAAAAGAAGGGCGTCTGCGCATGGCGGACGCTGGACGACACGCAGCGGTTGCTGGAGTGGTCGGCTCCGGGCAAGCATGCCATCGTCCTGGGCGGCGGGCTGCTGGGTCTGGAAGCGGCCCGCGGACTGCAGGTGCAGGGCTGCCACGTGACGGTGATCCACCTGTTGGACACGCTGATGAACCGGCAGCTCGACAGCACCGGCGGCCACTACGTGCAGCGCAAGATGGAGAACATCGGCATCACTGTGCGCACCAAGTGCACGGTGCGCGCGATCCATGGCAAGGAACGCGTGGAGAGCGTCGAGCTGAACACGGGCAAGATCCTGCCGGCCGATTTCGTTGTAGTCGCAGCCGGCATCCTGCCGAATGCGGAACTGGGCCGGATGGCCGGCCTGGAAGTAAAGCGCGGCATTGTCGTCAACGACTTCCTGGAGACCTCGAATCCCGACATCTTCGCGGTGGGCGAATGCGTGGAGCACCGCGGCATGACCTACGGGCTGGTGGCTCCGCTGATCGAGCAGGGTAAGGTGCTGGCGGCTACCATTACCGGCAACAAGGGTCCGACCTACGAAGGCAGCTCCACCGCGACCAAGCTGAAAGTCGCCGGAGTGGAGGTCTTCTCCGCCGGTGTAATCGAAGAGACCGAGCCGGGCCTCGACATCGTGCGCTATGAGGACCCGGGCCTCGGTATTTACAAAAAACTGGTGCTCAAGGGCGGCCACATGGTGGGCGCGATCCTGGTGGGCGACACCTCGGAGAGCGGCCGCTACATGGAGTGGATCCGTTCGAAAGAGGATCTCACGGCCAAGCGCCGCAACCTGCTCATCCCCGAGCCGCCCAAGGATCCTGGTGCCTCCATCGCGGAGATGTCCGACAGCGAAGTGGTCTGCGGCTGCATGGGCGTGACGAAGGGCACGATCATTACCGCCATTCACGATCGCGGGATCTGCACGCTGTCCCAATTGAAGGAGGCGACCCGTGCTTCCGCCGGCTGCGGATCGTGCGCTGGAACCTGTACCGCCCTGCTGGCCGCAGTGGCGCCGGGCTTCGAGCCAGATGGGAAGCAGGTATTGTGCGGCTGCGTTCCGTTCCCGGAAGAGCAGTTGCGGGAGATGGTGCACACGCAGCAGATCCGCTCTGTCCAGCAGGTGCTCGACATCTACGGCAATGGAACGGGCTGCGAGAAGTGCCGCCCTGCGTTGAGCTACATGGTGGATATGGTGTGGTGTGGGGAGCACGAGGAAGACCGCTCGTCCCGCTTCATCAACGATCGCGTCCACGCGAACATCCAGAAAGACGGGACGTTCAGCGTGGTACCCCGCATGCGCGGCGGAGTAACCTCGCCGGCGGAGCTGCGGCGCATTGCCGAGGTCGCCGAGAAGTACAACGTGCCGCTGGTCAAGGTCACCGGCAGCCAGCGGCTCGACCTGCTGGGCGTGAAGAAGCAGGATTTGCCGGGCATCTGGGCCGATCTTGGCATGCCTTCGGGGCAAGCCTATGCCAAGGGCGTCCGCATGGTGAAGACCTGCGTGGGTAGCGAGTTCTGCCGCTTTGGGACGCAGGACGCGATCAATACCGGCGTCGAGCTGGAGAAGAGGCTGGAGAATCTCTTCACGCCGCACAAGACGAAGCTGGCCGTGGTCGGCTGTCCCCGCAACTGTGCGGAGGCAACAGTCAAGGACATCGGCCTGATCGGCCAGGAAGGATCCTGGCAGGTGGTGGTGGGCGGAGCGGCCGGCAAGTCGGTGCGCAAGGCGGATGTGCTGGTGACCGTGGCTTCGACCGAAGAGGCCCTGGAATCAGCGGAACTCTTCTTCCAGTACTACCGCGAACACGCCAACTACCTGGAGCGCACTTACGACTTCGTCGAGCGCACGGGCATGGATAAGATTCGCCGCGAGACCGTTTACGCAGTGCCAGAGGCAAGAGCCGGCCTGCTCGATCGTTTGAGGAAAGCCAAGTCTGCTTCCTATGACGCGTGGCTGGAGCGCGAGCAACCTAAGACCGCCACGCAGTTCGTTCAGATTCAACCCATGGAAGCACCCGAGGAGGTCTCCTACCGATGAGCTGGCTGAAAGTCACTCCCGCTGAAAACGTACCCCTGCGCGAAGGCCGCAGCGTCTGCATCGGACGGCGCGAAATCGCGATCTTTCACCTGCCCGATGGCTTTAAGGCGATCGACAACCGCTGCCCGCACAACCTGGGGCCGCTGTGCGACGGCATCACGAAGGGCACGACTGTCGTGTGTCCGCTCCACGGCTGGAATATCAACCTGGAGACCGGCAAGGTGTTGAAACCGGATGTGCCGGTAGGCGTCACCACTTATCCGGTTCGCGTGAGTGAAGGAATCGTTGAAATCCAGCTGCCGGAGTTGAAGGAGGCTGTCGCATGAGTTCCAGGGCTTTCCTGAAGGCAGGTCATTGGCCGACGCTGCTCGCCTCGTTCCTGTATTTCGACGTGAGCTTCATGGTGTGGGTCCTTTTAGGCCCTCTGAGCCCGTTTCTGGCGGAGCAGCTCCACCTGACGGCTTCGCAGAAGGGGCTGCTGGTGGCGATTCCGCTGCTGGCTGGATCCTTCTTTCGGCCGCTTCTGGGTACCCTGGCCGATCGCATCGGCGGGCGACGAGCCGGTCTATTGGGCTTGTCCGTGACATTACTGCCGCTGCTGCTGGGCTGGCGCTACGCCTCCTCGTTTGAGCACTTCCTGGGCATCGGAGCCCTGCTGGGCGTAGCCGGAGCCAGCTTTGCCGTGGCCCTGCCCCTGGCGTCGCGCTGGTATCCGCCGGAGTATCAGGGGCTCGCCATGGGCATTGCCGGTGCTGGGAACTCGGGCACCTTGCTGGCTACGCTCTTCATGCCTCGCATCGCGACTCACTTCGGCTGGAACAACGCTTTCGCCTTTGCCGCCGTACCCGTGGCGCTGGTGCTGATTGCGTTCGCCCTTCTGGCCAAGGAGAGTCCGGCGCCCAAGGCGCCAGTGACGTGGAAGCAGTACAAAGCTCTGTTGGCCCAGGCAGACACGGGCTGGTTCTGTCTGTTCTACTCCATCACCTTCGGCGGCTTCGTCGGACTGGCGAGCTTTCTCACGGTGTTCTTCGTCGACCAATACCACCTGCCAAAGGTGCAGGCCGGCGACTTTGTGACGCTGATCGTGGTCTGTGGCAGCTTCCTGCGCCCGGTGGGGGGCTGGCTCGCCGATCGCGCCGGCGGCTACCGGGTCCTGCTGGGCGTACTGCTCGTGGCTGGCGCCGGACTGTGCGCCCTCAGCACGTTGCCCGCCCTGGGCGTGGCCGTGGCGGTGCTTGGCCTGATCATGGCGATGCTCGGGCTGGGCAATGGTGCGATCTTCCAGTTGGTGCCGCAGCGGTTCGCGGGTTCTGTCGGGACGATCACAGGGTTGGTGGGTGCGGCCGGAGGCATTGGCGGCTTCCTGCTGCCGTCCCAGATGGGTTACCTGAAGGACCACGCGGGCAGCTATGGCGCGGGCCTGCTGGCCTTCGGCGGACTGACCCTGGTGGTGTTGTGCGCGCTGTTGAGGCTGGGGGCGAAGTGGCTTCAGGAGTGGCCGGAGGAGACGGTGCGCAGGGCCGGCCTGTTCAGTCTGCGATCCGTGTGGGCGTCTGAGCCCGCCGAGTAGAGGCCATCCGGCGCAGGCGGGCGCAGGATTGACCCCGCGCCTGCCCGAGGCGATTTCCCTAGGCTGTCAGCAGCGATCCGATCCGGAAGCGCTTGCCAGCCAGTATCCCCAATCCAACAAACAGCAGCAGGACCACCGACTGTGCCACTACAAAGGCCGGTTCCGATCCCGTGGGCGCCAGTTCATGCAGTGCCGGCACCTTGAGGAACGACTGCACCACCGCCACGAACACGTTGAAGTAGAGTGCGATCATCGAGCAGATCACGTATACCCGCCGCCATCCACCGGCCAGGCCGTAGGTGTAACGGGCCAGGATGGCCGCCGCCAGAACAATGAGCGAGAGGATGCCAATGGCGTGCGACGGCAGGAACTGCTTCACCGGGAAGCCGAAGCCCGTCACACTGGTCAGCACCGTGGTGGACAGGAAGATGGCGGTCCAGCCGTCCATCCGCTTCGATCCCAACAGTCCGGCCACTACCACAAAGCCCGCGGCGATCCCAATCAGGCTGAGCAAAACGTGAACGAAGGTAAAAGTGGAGAGGCTCATGCCGAGCATCATGATTCGTGGCTCCTTGACGGAAATTGGCGGCTCGCGGATTGCGTGACAAATGGCACCCACGCTGCTCCCACTGCCGCGACTTACCCAGTGTGGCGGAGGGGCCGCCTGGATACATGCCGCAAAGCGGGGTCCCAACAGTACCCAGTTGGGGTAACTGGCGCCTACGTGCAAAGTGGTAGCCGGGGCTCCGCAGTGTTCTATCGTTGTACAAGGGATGCACGCGCAATCACACCGCTCAGACGGCCGGACCTTGGGCCGCCGCACGCTGGAACAGGATCACCGCCACCTCGTCGGGCTCCTACGTCCAGGGCTTTCTGTACTGGATGTGGGCTGCGCCGGTGGGGCGATTACGGTTGGTATCGCAAAGGCGGTTGGGCCAGATGGCCTGGTCGTCGGAGTCGACCGGGATCCCAGCCAATTGGAAACCGCGCGGGCCCACGGCATGGAGCATGCGAATCTCCGGTTCGAGCTGGGCGATGCGGGGTCGCTCCCGTATCGGTCTCAGTTCGACATCGTAACCGCCGCACGGACGCTGCCGTGGATTCCCGATCCGGAGCAAGCGGTCTCGGCCATGGCGCGCGCCGCGAAACCCGGCGGGTCCGTCGTCATTCTCGACTACAATCACGAGGACAACGGCTGGGCTCCGGCGCCTCCGGTTGAGTTCCAGCGTTTTTATCAGGCGTTCCTCGACTGGCGCACGGCCCATAGCTGGGACAACCGCATGGCCGCGCATCTGCCTGCCCTGATGGAGGCGGCTGGCCTGGTAGAAGTGCAGAGCCATATCCAGGATGAAGTGGTGGAACGCGGCGACCCCGGCTTTCCTGCAAGAACCTCATTGTGGATCGAGGTAATTGACAGCGTCGGCGCCCAGGTGGTGCAGGGCGGATACTGCCCCGACGCCGATCTGCAAACGGTGCGCCGGTTGTACGAGGAATGGGTCCTGACGGAGTTGACCCGCCAGACCCTGGCCATGCGCACGGTCACCGGCCGCGTGCCTTAACTGGCAGCTGCCGGGCCTCCCAAATCCGGCTAGGCGGACGGTGGTGGCAATGCTGTCATCCCCCACCATAATGTACTGTTTAGTCGGAATATCCTCGCTGAATCTCGCTAACCGCGTGTTTTTTTACTAGTAACTTCACTCTAGCCTTGACCCCCACTGCAATCCCGCACAGAATCGCGACAATGGAATCCGCCTGATCCCGCTGCGGATCGGCATGGAAGGGAGAGCGTTATGACTTTCATCGCAAGGCTCCTTGCGGTAATAGCGTTCCTAACCACACTCGCCGGCGTCCTGCCCGCGCAGTCCATCTACTCGACGCTCACGGGGGTCGTTACGGACCCATCAGAGGGATTGGTCGTCAATGCGACAGTCAAACTGCGCGACGAACGATCCGGCTCGCTTCGAGAAACTGTCACAAATGGTCAAGGTTATTTCACATTCGCGTCGGTTCCCGTTGGAACCTACGAACTGACTGTGGAATCGCCGGGCTTCGTCACTTATAAGGAAACCGGCATTGCCCTTGGCGGCGGTGAACGGCGAAACATCAACATCACTCTGAAGTTGGGGAGTACGGCGGAAACCGTGATTGTCACAGGCACCTCCGAACTTCTGGTGCCAGTCGACTCCGGCGAGAAATCCACGACGCTGAATACCAAGCAGCTCGAGAATTTCGTGCAGGTGGGCAACAACGCCGCCGAGTTCATCAAGATGATGCCGGGCTTCGGCATTCAGAACGGCATTTCCAATGGTGCTAACTACAGCGGCCAGACCATGGGCATCAACGCCAACGGCAACGCCGGCAGCCAGAGCCCATTGAATAACGCCTACGCTTACAACGGACTACCCAGCAACACTCTCGACATCACGGCGGACGGAGCGCACGTCTCCGACCCGGGCTGCAACTGCGATACCCCTGTGAATCCCAACTCGGACATGATCGGTGAGTTCAAGATCACGATGTCCAACTTCAGCGCCGAGAACCAGAAGGGGCCGGCGGTGATCAGCTCGGTGGCGAAGTCGGGCGGCACGGCTTTCCACGGATCGGGCTTCATGTATGCCCGTCATTACGCGCTGAACTCGAACGACTGGTTGAACAACCAGAGTTCTAAACCGAGACCACAGAATAAGTACTACTATCCTGGTTTCACGATTGGGGGCCCGGTGATTTTCCCCGGCACCAATTTCAACAAGGACCGGAGCAAGCTGTTCTTCTTCACGGGCTACCAATACTTTTACCAGGTGCTGGATACCGGACTGCTCCAGGCCGCGGTGCCGACGGAAGGCATGATCAACGGCAACTTCTCTCCGGCGGAACTGGCCAAGTTGGGAACGACGACGGCATCCGGATCCGCGCCCGGGCAGATCAACGCGCGCAATCTGGCATTGTATCCGGGAGGCATCATTCCCGCCTCCGCCATCGACACCAGCATGCAGGCCCTGATGAAGCTTTACCCGAAGCCGAATTCGAATCCCAACGCGACGGGCGGCTACAACTGGACTGACGACCTGCTGTTCAACCAGAACAATCACCAGTGGATGTCGCGTGTGGACTACAACATTAGCGACAACACCAAGATGTTCGTACGCTACAACATGCAGCGGGAGGTGCAACGGTTCCCGATCCAGGTCTGGGCCAACACCACGACGCAGCAGTTGCCTTATCCTACGCAGGTACTGGGGAACAACCGGTCCGATTCCGTCACCGCGTCCCTCACGCACGTCTTCAGCCCGAGCATGACGAACGAGTTCGTTTTCGGCTACACCTTCATTGGCTTCCCCAATGTCTTTGAAGATCCCTCGAAGGTGGATCCTGCCAAAGTGGGGTTCACGGAAAAGCTGCTCTACAAGAACGCCGTTGCTCAAATTCCGAACCTTGTCGGTGGGGTCGAGGCGGCTCGAATCCAGAATTACGGCGGCTTTGAGGTGGGCGGTCCTTCCGCGGGATTGTACGCAAACAAATGGATGCCCAGTTTCAGCGACACCATGACAAAGGTTTGGGGCCGGCACACCTTCAAGGGCGGCATATTTTGGGAGTACATCCGGAACGCGCAGCCGGCCAGCAGCAACGCCCACGGACAGTTGACGTTCAACAACGGCAATTCCAACACCCTGGGCAATGAATACGCAGACATGCTGGTGGGCAATTTGAACAGCTTCAACCAGTACTCGTTCAACAGGGTAAATGACATTGCCTACAAGACGTGGGAAGGCTTCCTCCAGGATTCCTGGAAGGTAAACAAGCGCCTCACGCTGGAACTCGGCGTCCGCATCACGCACTTCACGCCGTGGGTGGATCGGCTCGGCTACGGGTTCTCCATCTTCGACTACACGAAGTACAACTCCAGTTGCACACCCACGCAATACTGCGGGTTCATCTGGAACAAGCGCGATTCCAACGTGCCCCTGGGCGGTTTCCCAACGAGGAGCGCCTACTACCAACCCCGCTTCGGCATGGCCTATGATGTCTTCGGCAACGGGAGCACTGTCTTGCGCGGAGGCTGGGGCATGTACTACTTCCACTCGGGGCAGTTCACTACCGGGTTGGATGTGGCCGCGGGCGTGGAGACCATTACGCTGAGCAACAACCAAGGCATCGGCGAGTCGCCTTATGTCGCCAGCCCGACATCCAATGCCAAGCCGCTGATGGTCAGGGATCTCGGCACGATGAACTTCTCGAGCGCCGCTCTCTCGCCCGGTGCGGTGGACAGCAAGGATGACCGGCAGCCGCTCACGAAGAGTTACAGCTTCACGATCGCCCAGCGCATGCCGTGGTCGAGCCTTCTCGAACTGGCTTATGTGGGCAATGAAAGCACGGAACTAGCGTACACGGGCGGTCCGGCCAGCAGCCTCAATCTTGTCCCTGTGGGCGCCATGCTTTCCTCTGCCAATGGGGGCGTCGACCCCAACTCACTAGTCGCCAATAACTTCCGTCCTCTCAAAGGATTCTCGGATGTGAATCTGGCGACCCATGGCACCTACGCCAACTACAATGCCCTCCAGGCCACCTGGGGGCGCACCCGCGGCCGCTATATGTTGAACCTCAACTACACATTCTCCAAGGCGTTGGGGATCATCAGTTCCACATATGACCCGTTCAACATGAGGAACAACTACGGAGTCCAGGCGAGTAATCGGACTCACATCTTCAATGCGGCCTACTCGGTCGAGTTGGGCAGTTTCACGAAGAACAGGGTCGCGGGCAGCGTGGTCAATGGCTGGCAGGTCTCAGGCTTGATCCAACTTCAAAGCGGCGCGAACCTCACCAGCAACCGGGGTAACAACTTCGGTATGAATACAAACAGCTACAAGATCCCAGGTACGGCCTATAACGTCAGCAACACTTCTTTGCTCGGCACCCCGAGCATCCAGTTGCGGCCGCTGGTCACCTGTGATCCGACCTCCGGTTTGGCTGAGCATCAGTACATTAATCAGAACTGCTTCGCCATGCCGACGCACATCGGTGAGAATGGGCCCACCACTCTCCCCGTCATCTACGGGCCCGCATTCTTCAATGCCGACCTGGGGCTCTTCAAGAATGTCGATATCCGGGAAGGGAAGCGGCTTCAGTTCCGGGCCAACGCTTACAACTTCCTCAATCATCCACTCTGGTCGTTCCCCGGGACGGCTAACCTGACACTTGGCTTCAGTGGCAGCACTGGGCTTCTCAATACCCCGCTCTTCGGGTATGCCACACAGAAGCAGGGCCGCCGCACAATCCAGTTGGCGGTGAAGTTCATCTTCTGACCGTCGGGGTGGGCAGGTTTTTGAGCCTGCCCACCCTCACTTCAAGGCTTCTTCAATCACCAGTTGCTGGTCAGGCGGAACGTTTCTGAGGGTTTGGTGAACGCCGCTGGGCCACGCAATCTCGACAGCTGAGATCTTCGTATCCCGCCCCAGTCCAAAGTGCACCCGCTTGTCGCTCGACGACATGAAGCCCGTACTGACGGCGACATGGTTGTAGAGGCTCCGGCCCGAGCCCGTCGTCAGCTTGACCTTTGCTCCGATCGCATCGCGTGCGCTCTTATGCCCGATCAGGTTTAGCATCAGCCAGTGGTTTCCCGTATCGGCGGTATTTCTAAGTATCCGCGGCGTCTCGTTCAGTGACGTCGTCACGATATCCAGGGCGCCGTCATTGTTCAGGTCGCCAAACGCCGACCCGCGCTGGTAGCCCTTCCTCAGGAATCCCTTGCCCATCTCTTCCGAAACATCCGCGAACGACTTGCCGTCGACGTTCTCGAACATCGTGTCGTGCTGCGGAGACTTCGGGCTCATCATGTCCACGTCGCCGTTGGCCGAGTAGATGTCCTTCCAGCCGTCATTGTTGTAGTCGATGAAACCAGTGCTCCAGCCGGAATACGCCATGCTTAGTTTCTGGATCCTGGAGATCGACGAATAGTACTCGAACATGTCGCCGCGGTTCCGCAGGAGCTGCCAGATCTGGCCCATCAGGTTGTTGTAGAAGATGTCGACCTTGCCGTCGTTGTTGAAGTCCTTTGCGTCCGACCCCATCGACGAGCCCACGTGCGCATTCTCGTTGTAGGCCACTCCGAGCGCCAGGCCTTGCTCTTCGAAGGTGCCGTTCTTCCGGTTGAGGAAAATGGAATTGGGCTCCGTGTCGTTGGCGATGAACACGTCCATCCACCCGTCGTCGTTGAAGTCGGCGACGGAGACGCCCATGCCCTTGCCCGGCGCCGCCGCGAAGCCCGATTTCTCTGTTACATCCGCGAACTTGCCTCCGCCCAGATTCCGGTACAGGCGATGCGGCACGCTGGGGTAGCGTCGAGGATCACAGTAGTAATCGCGGTCGCTCATCATGCAGCGGGCGTCGGTCTTCGGGCTCCACAAGGTGTAGTTGGAGACGATCAGATCGAGCAGTCCGTCGTTGTCGGAATCGAACCAGGCGGCGGCGATGCTCAGCGTGTTGGGGGGCTTGCCGCCGATACCGGAAGACGCGGTCACATCGGTGAAGGTGCCGTTTCCGTTGTTGTGGTACAACGCATTCCGGCCGATGCTGCACAGGAACAGGTCCTCGAAGCCGTCGTTGTCGAAGTCGCCCACGGCCACTCCGAAATTGAAATCCAGGTCCGCGCCGGCAAGGCCGGACTTGGCCGTAACGTCCTCAAAGGTACCGTCCTTCTTCTGATGCAGCAGGCAGTTATAAAACGATGGGTCCTTCTTCTTTAGTTCAGGCAGGCTCGCGCCATTGGTGAAGAAGATGTCGAGCCGGCCGTCGTTGTCGAAGTCGAAGACGGCGACACCGCCGCACATCGGCTGCGGGAAGTACTTGCGGCCCGCGAAGCTGTTGTTCGAGACGTACTGGATGGCTGAACGCGGCGCCTCATCCACGAAGCCGGGCCGGCGCACGGGCTGCTGCGACTGTGCGACCCCCAGAAAGACCAGCAGGATGCTGCTCGCCATAGCGCCCAGTGCCAGCAGCCCGGACTTCATTCGAACTTCTCCCCGTTGTCCTGGCTGCGTTGCTCCAGCGTCAACTTCTGCGCCAGTGCTTTCTCTCGATCCCCGTCGGCCTTCCGTTTCAGGCGGTAGTAGGCGGTGGCCAGCGCTATGTGGGCCTCCACGAAACCGGGCGATTGCCGGACGATCGCTTCGAGCCCCAGACGCGCTTCTTCCAAACGGCCGGCCGCGAGGTTCAGCGCCGCCATCTGAAACTTCGCACGAGGCTCGCCAGGCCGCACCAGCAGCGCCCGGTCGAGCAGCTTGCGCGAGCCGTCATAGTCCTGGTCCAGCTTGAGCAGCACCGCCAGTTGCAGGTTCGATTCGAAGTCTGTCGGATTCAGCGTCAGTTCCTTGGTGAAGGCCACCCGGGCGGCGGCCGTATCGCCGGTCTGGATATGAGCCCGACCCAGGTAGGAGTGGACGTCCGGAAGCTGAGGATTCAGCTCCGCTGCCTTTTCCAGATCACCAATGGCCGCTTCCCACTCCGAGGCATTCATCTTCGCCGTGCCCAGCAACAGGCGTGCTTCGGCCGAATCGCCTTTGCGCAGGATCCTATCGATTACTCGCTGCCCGCGGTCCACCTGCTTGTCCCGCAGCAGGGCAGTGCCCAGCAGATAGGCGATAGCCAGGTCGCTCTGATCCTGCTGCTCCACGGGTGCGAGCAGTTCGATGACTTTACGGTCTTCGCCACGGCGCAACCGGCAGTCGGCCAGCAGTAGCAACACCTGCCGGTCCGCCGGACGCTCGCGATGCAGGTCTGTCAACACCGTTGCTGCTTCGGAGACCTGCCCGAGCTTATACTGCGCCAGGGCCAGATTCAGCCGGATCCCGGGATCGCCCGGCCGCCGCTTCAGGGCCTCCCGGTACTCCACAATCGCCTCGGAATAACGCCCGGTTCTGGCCAGCGCCGCACCCAGGTTCGAGCGCGCCTCCACAGCCTCCGGCCTGGATTTCAGATAAGCGCGATAGAACGGAAGGGCCCGCTCGACTTCGCCCGACTGGTGCAGTGTCACGGCCTGGCGCAGATTCCTCTCCGGATCCTCCTGGCCGCTCGCCGCGCGGCACAACAGGATGAAGGCCAATACAGCGGAGTGGGAGGCCATGTGCGTTCAGTGCCAGCATAGAACAATCCCGATCCCAGGGGGATCGTTCGCTCAGTAGGCCGGCGCCTCTGCTTGCATCCAGGGCAGTGGTCCAGTCGCTGCCTTCCACCGCAGGTCGGCTTAGGCGGAACCCCGGCAGATGGAGAAGAGAAAATCGACGCCTTGCCCGGCTTTCAGGGCCATATGAATCCACAGGAGGGCATGCTCCTCCTGCATTCGGGAAGCCGCCAGGCCGCCCAGGTGCAGAGGCTCGAATCCGGTCTCGGCCGCCAGCGCTGAAACCCGTTCCACCGCCGCCGCATCATCTCCCGCAACAAACAATACACTGCGGCGCCCTTCGCGCACCGGTTGGGCCATGATGCCGAAGCCCACCGTGTTGAACGCCTTCACGATGCGCACGCCCGGCAGTGCCTGCGCGATCTGCTGTGCTCCGGAGAGCCCGCCCGGGTGCTCCAGGCCGTCCAGCCGGCCGTTTAGTGGATTCGTGGCATCCACCAGGATCTGGCCATCGTTCAGGGCGCACGCCTGTGCTGCCTCCACCGCCGCCACTCCGCCGGGCGTCGCCAGCAACACTACGTCAGCGCCGGACGCGGCTCCGGCTCTGTCCTTGGCCTTCAGGCCGAGTTCAGCCGCCGCGGCCCGTGACTTCGCGCTGTCAGGATCGCGCAGTCCCAGCACCACCTCATGCCCCAACGCCGACCAGCGGCGCGCGAGCGTTCCGCCCACATTGCCAGCCCCGATCACTGCGATTTTCATATGTTCTCTTCTCCGGATACCGATTTAGGGATGCTGCTCTGGCCGTCTCCGCCTTCCGCCCCAGCAGAATCGCGGCATGCTCTCCGCGAACGAAGTAACCTGATAGTCAGTTTTCGTCATCTGGGCAGAACTGTAAATGAGCAAGAGTCCGGAAATACCAACCAATCGTCCTGTTGCCCGGAAGCTTCGCCGGGTTGTGGAGGTCAGCGGGGCCGACGTCCTCACCGATGTACTGAACGGACTGGGCCTCCAATCACGGCTGTTCTGCCGTTCCCAGTTGCGCGCGCCTTGGGGCATGAGCTTCGACAAGAGCGACCTGGCCCACTTTCACTGGATCGGCCAGGGGCAATGCTGGCTGCACTGCCGCGGCCATCTGAGGAAGCCGAGACTGTTGCGATCCGGCGATCTGGTGGTGCTGCCGCACGGAGATGCCTACTATCTCTCTGATCAGCCCGGCGGCGAATCGGTTCCAGTGCTCGACTGGGTGGGTGGCGGCGGAAATACGCGTTGCCGGCTGCTGACCCAGGGCGGTTCCGGCCCGCTCACCTCCATGCTCTGTGGCTCCTTCAGCTTCGTTCACGAAGGAGTGCCCCTGCTTTCCCTGCTACCGGCCGTGCTCCACCTGCGTGGAGACCGGTCCGAGAACAGGAGCCACCTGGAGCCGCTCATGCGGGCCCTGGTGGTGGAGGCGGAAGACGCGCTGCCCGGTTGGGAGACCGTTCTGAGCCGCCTGATGGACATCCTGTTCGTCAGAGTGATCCGTACCTGGCTCAATGACCAGCCTGCGGATAGCCACTGGCTGGCTGCTCTTAACGACCCGCAGATCCACCGGGCCCTCTCCCTGATGCACGAGACCCCTGAACACCCCTGGACCCTCCAGTCCCTCAGCCGAAAAGCGGGCCTGTCCCGTTCGCCCTTCGCCGCCCGTTTCGCCCGCCTTGTCGGAGAGCCTCCCCTCACCTATCTCACCCGGCTGCGCATGCACCGTGCCGCCCGAGCGCTCCGGCAGCACAAACTCCCACTCGCCGATGCGGCCCGGTTGGCCGGATACAAGTCAGAGATTGCCTTTGGCAAGGCCTTTCGCCGGATCATCGGAGTCCCGCCCGGCGCCTATCGCCGCAGCACGCCGGCCGCACCAGAGCAGCCTGCTGATCCGGCATTGCTGTAAGTGAGACGGCCCCGCAGGCGCTGCCCGCGCTCTACATTCCCCCTTTGTCTCCCGCCGCCCCCTCACCGCCTCGCTTGGCATAGAATGCGATCACGTCGCTGCTGCCGCGGCGATGACGGAATCCACAATGAATCTGACTCGTCGATCGTTTCTCCACACAACGGCTGCGGCCGCCGGCCTGGGCCGTGCAGCGGCCGCCCCGGAGGAACGACCCAATATTCTCCTGATCCTCGCCGACGACATGGGCTTCTCCGACATAGGTTGCTATGGATCGGAGATCGCGACACCCAATCTTGATCGCCTTGCCGCCCAGGGGGTCCGTTTTACGCAGTTCTACAACTGCGCACGCTGCTGTCCCTCGCGCGCCTCGCTGCTGACAGGGCTTTATCCGCACCAGGCCGGCATCGGCCACATGGTGGATCAGGCCGGACCGGCGCCTGGCTATGCCAACGACCTCAGTCCCCGCAGTCGCACCATTGCGCAGGTCCTCAAGGCCTCGGGCTACCAGACCGGTATGTCAGGTAAGTGGCACGTCACGCCCGTCAACCAGTCGCGCCACAACTGGCCGCTGCAACGTGGCTTCGATCGCTACTACGGCATCATCCATGGCGCGGCCGACTACTACAACCCGCCCACCCTCACCTTCGGCAATGATCGGATTGAGCCGGAAGGAGATAACTTCTACTTCACCGACGCCATCGGCGACTATGCGGTGCGCTTCCTCGACGAGTTCACCCAACGGCCCGAGCCTTTCTTCCTCTACACCGCCTTCACCGCACCCCACTGGCCGCTCCACGCCCGCCCCGAGGACATCCGCAAGTATGCGGGGCGCTATGACAAGGGTTGGGATGTGCTTCGGCAGACCCGCCACGAGAAACAAATTCAGCTTGGCCTGCTTCCCAAACGCTGGCCCATCACAGAACGCGACCCTAAAGTGCCTGCGTGGCGCGCTGCCCCGGATCCCGCCTGGCAGGCCCGTCGCATGGAGGTCTACGCCGCGATGGTCGACCGTCTCGACTACAACATCGGCCGGATCTTCGACAAGCTCAGCGCGACCGGGCGCGATCGCAATACCCTTGTGATGTTCATGTCAGACAACGGCGGCTGTGCCGAGGAGGTCCAGCAGAATTGGACGGGCCGCCACATTCCCTCCGGCACACGCGATGGACGCCCGGTGAACGTTGGGAACCGGCCTTCCATCATGCCGGGCCCAAAGGATACGTATCAGAGTTACGGCTTGCCCTGGGCCAACGCGAGCAATACCCCGTTCCGCCTCTACAAGCATTGGGTGCACGAAGGCGGCATCTCCTCCCCGCTTATCGTGCGCTGGCCCGGCCATGTTCCGGCGGCGCCGCGGTTCCACCACACGCCCTCCCACTTCATTGACGTGATGGCGACCTGCGTGGACGCCGCGCGAGCCCCCTACCCAACGCCCAACGGAGGGGCGGATTCGGCCATTCCATTGGAAGGGCGAAGCCTGCTGCCCGCCGCACCCGGCCGCGCCGAGCGCAGCCTCTTTTGGGAGCACGAAGGCAACCGGGCGATGCGCCGGGGCCCGTGGAAGCTGGTCGGCAAACATCCCGGCGACTGGGAGCTCTACAACATTGACGAAGATCGCACGGAGCTGCGGAACCTGGCTACGTCCGACCCCGGGCGAGTTCGCGACATGGCGGCCGACTGGGGGCGCTGGGCCGACCGGGTAGGAGTGTTGCCCTGGGACGAGGTCCGGAAGCAGCAGACGCCGCGGTAACCGCTGATCGGGATTCCGGCCTGAGCCCGGATGCAGGCCGGAATCGACCCAGGGCCCCTCGGTCTTTCGGCCGGCTGCCGATCTGAGCGGTTGGAGCAGCCGGTCCCCTTGCGTCCGCCCGTCCCGCGCAGTACATTTCCGGGCATCATGCCGCGCATCCCTGGTTTTCCTGGTGAGTACCTCTGGGAGCTGGACATGGCCCGGACACAACTTCTTCCCTTGGCCGAGGCCGCTCCCGAGCTGATGTATGGCTGGAGCCTGGCTCCACGCACCCGATCCTTCTCCGCCATCTTGGTTCATATCGCAGTGGGCAATTTCTGCTTGTTACATCTGGCCGGAGTCCGAACCACAACGGGGGTCGAACTGTACGGCGAGCTCCAACCGGATGGGCCCGCTCTACGTCTCTCTATGGTCCGCAAGAATATGGCGATGGAACAAACTGTTACTGCGAAGAAAGACGTGGTCGATCTCCTGCGGCGCTCCCTGGAGGCCGTCCAGTATACGCTGGCAGATTCCAGTGCCGAGACGCTGGATGAGGCGAGGACCTTCTTTGACGAGGAGACTACCCGCCGCCGCCTCTACCTCCGGATGCTGGTCCATACTCATGAGCACATGGGCCAGGCCATCGCCTACGCTCGGACATTTGGAATGAAGCTGCCATGGCCCGATCCACTGGCGGGACTCCAGAATAGCCCCGAGCAAATGCCAGCAGACCGCATGCCGACTGTCTAGCTTCCTGGCGCCACAGGATTCAAGCGGGGCCTGGCAAGCCAGCTGTCCCCGCAGGCTGGCCGTCTCTGCTCCGGCACTTGTCAGGGAACGAAGCACGAGTGCGCTACCTGTGGCGCCTCCGTGGGGTCGCTGCACGTCGGCGAATCCCTGCCCCTCGCCAAGGTGCGGCCAGGAACAACAGGAGCACTCCCAATGGGAGCCAGTTCCGACAAAGGAGGGGATGACCGGTAATTTCGAGCACGCGCTGGTTCCTTATATGGTGTAGACACCACCGCCGAGGAAATGCCCATCTCCGGTGACGGCTCGCCCTGCCCGCTGCTTGATCCTATTCTGGGTTTGGCGGGCGCAAATGCTCGGACTCCCACGCCATACCGTCGAAGTGGTGGACCACAATCCTGCCTGGGCCGCGCTGGCCGCCGCGGCTTGCCTTGCCATCGGAGCCTAGGCCGGTGACCTTTTTGTCGGAATCCAGCATGTCGATAGCACCTCTGTGCCAGACCTGCCGGCCAAGCCGGTTTTGGACCTGGCCGCGGCCGTCTCAACCTTTGACGCGATTCCGGAATTGATTGTGCGGCTGGCGCCCATCGGCTACCTTTACCGCGGCAATCGCCCGGAAACAGGTGGCCACCTTTTCATCCTCGAAGCCCAACCGGGCGTTCGGACAATTCACCTGCACGTCGTACTGTACGGCAGCGTCCCGTGGCGGGATTACCTGGTCTTCCGGCAGGCGCTTCGAATCCGGGAGGATCTTCGCTGCCGGTACGCCGGACTCAAACGACGCCTCGCTACTCTCTACCCGGACGACACAGCGGCGTACACCGCGGCGAAAGCGGAATTCATCCAAGGTGTGCTCAGGGGCGAGAATAGCGAGTGAGTTGCTACTCCAAGTGCATAACGGATTCGTTGTAAAACCAGTCCGTCCTATTTGACCGCGATCGTCACTCCCGACGGACTCGCCGCCGAGCCCGCTCGCAACACCACCGGCACCTCCAGTCCTGGAGCCACACCCTCCGGCACCTGCACCTCAACCTGGAAGTTTCCTTCGGCTTGCCCTGCAATGGAGCGTGCTTCGACGACCACTGCCTCCAATCCGTCAATACTGGCGGCCAACGTGAGCACCGGAACCTTCCGTTCATCGCTGGCAATCGCACCCGTTCTGCCCGCCGGCACCACCGCGCCCAATCCTGTAGCCCGAAGTGTGATGGTAGTTCCTCGCTCCGCTGGATTCCCGGCGCCGTTCTCGGAGCCGTCGTGGTTCAGGGCTTGGGCCTGCCCCCGTCCCAACCCATCCACTGTGAACAGGCCTGGCGCTGAAACCGCAGCGGGCACGCCCCCGAGCAGGGTGCGTACCTCTTGGAATTCCACTTCGGCCTCGAAAAAAGCTCTGCCCTCGATCTCGTAAGGCGCGATAGCTCGGATCTCCGTCTGCGAAACAGCGAGCAGCGGAGCGGGTACCCCGTCAATCAACAGGCGAACGCCGCCGGCTTCACTCGGCAGTCTGCCCTCGCCATCTGGGCTCACGTTCACCCCGCCCGCCGGCCCGAGATTCGAACCCAGCACGGAAATCACCTCCCCCGGAGCAACGGCCTGAAGCGTCTGCGACGCTGCGTTGACGAGCGTGAAGCCCAGCGGGGAACCCGCCGCCACCACAGGGAGCAGCGCCGGGGTGACCCTCAGCGCAACTGGAACGGTAACCTCATTCTGGGAACCCTCTGGCGCCGTAATCTGGAGGGCCCCCTCGTAATCGCCGGGCGGCAGGTCCCGCGCGTCGACCAGGGCGCATACCTCGCCATAGGTTCCCTTGGTCACCTTCAGCCAGGCATGCCCATCGACCGTAGACGCCGAAGCGTCCGAGCCGATCGGCAGGCCCATGCTACTCACACGAAGCCTGGAATCCTGGCTGCACCCGTTCAGCGGGGAACTCCCGCTGGGCACGGAGATCCTGAGTTCTTCCGGGGAGACCGTCAGAGGCAGCGGCGGGCTCCATACCCCAAGAAACACTCCGACCTGGGCCGGCACGTAGTCGGGGTGGGCCGCCGAAGACAGTTCGACGCTGCCTCGATATACGCCCGCGGGCAGAGCCGCCGCCTGGGCCGAGACCTGTATCCCCCTCGCCCCGTTGGAGTCCTGGGTGAGGACCGCGGTCAGCCATTCACCGCCGTTTTCCGTGCTCACCCTGACCAGATCCGGAGAGTAGATTCCAGTTCCGAGAAACCGTGTTGCGCCTGTCTCGCTGCCGGATTCCATCCAGAACCTCACTGGATCACGACCCGCGCTTGTGGTGATCTCCTGTACCGGCGCTTTCCAAGGTAGATAGAGGCTCGCCAGCCGCACCAGGCCGTTCGCCGGGCCTGCGATCCGGATCGAATTGACCGCCGCGGAGACGCCCTTTTTGAGAGCGGATGGAGTTGCGGTTACCGTCAACGTCGCCGGTGTCGTCGCTTCTGTTGGGCTGATCGACAACCACTCTCCGTCTTTCTGCTCACTCACTACACTCGCTGAGATTTGCGCCGGTGTCCCGCTGCTGGTCACCTCAAGTACCACCGGGACGGTACTGGCCCCGTCGGCATTCGAACTGAATACCAGGCTGCCTGCCGGCTTCACGGAGATGATGTTGGAAGCTACCCGTAGGATGACAGGCACCTTTCGCGGCGGGTAGCCCGAACCCTCGGCAGTGAAAGTAATACTGCCGCCATACTCACCTGGCTCCAAAATCAGCGAGTTCATGCGAACACTGAATGTGGTGGCACGGCAGTCGGAAGAACTGCCGCACACTGTTGCGCGTTCGGGTGAGATCGACAGCCACGCCGCGCCGTCTTCCGTGGCGGCGGAAGCAGTCACGGCCACAGAAGATGCAGAAGCCGACAAACTCAACGCCAGTGGATTCGGTCTCGTTGGGCCGGCCGGCCAGGCCACACATGCGGGGACGCCGCTCAGGCTCGCGGACAGATCTTCAACGCAAACCGGCTTTCCCTCCGTCCAGGTTTCCAGCAGCGCCGGCGCAATGGATCCTGCCGGCAGTGGGATCAGTTCGCCGGCCGATCCACCTTCCTCCGGGGTTGGAGCCCGGAAGCTCATCATCCTGACCGGTTTCGAAGCAGAAAGAGCCCATGCCGACGAGGGCGACACGCTCTGCGATAGCGAGGTGGGTGGACCCGCCGCGATCTCTCCCGGCTCCAGCCGGCCGGTCGCAGTCGGGTATCGCAGATAAGCGCCCGCGCCAATCCGGGCCGTATAAGTGAGGTCGACCGGCTCCGAGGAGGCGTTTTGCACCATGGGCCACCCGTTCGCCGCCAGATGGGTACGCGACGGGAAGATCGGCTGGAACGCCGCCGCCTGGAAAGAAGGGCTGCTCCGCCCGCGCAGCGCAGGATAGAAATCCGCCTCCGTCCCGTCCTGGTTCCGGAGGACCACGCGCCTTCCCGTCAGGTCGGCTGGCGCTCCCAGTACTGCCTCCAGTTCCAGCGGGCCGAGGAAGACCACGTCCTGCAACACGACACCTTCGATCTCGACGTTGGTTTGCGTGTTAAATCCCTGGCCGGAAATCCGAACGTGTGTTCCTCTTGGAAGCAGCCCGCCTCCGGGTGTCACCGTCTCAATCGCCATGCTGCCGCCGACACGCAACAACCCGGGCTCCGTTTCCGGCAGAAACTGGTAGCCCTGTAGATCCTTCCAGGGCTTACCGCCAAAGCTCATGGCAATGGAAGCTGTGTCACCGGCCCTGGCGTTGACAAGCACTGGAGCTGTGATCGTAAGAACGGGCATTCCAGGCAGCCGTCCGATTCCGCCCAGGGGTGAGCGGAAGAAGACCTCGACGTGGTGATCGTTCAGGCGCGCCACGCCTAACTGATCTCCATACGCGCTGAAGACGTCGGCCGCGGTGGCGGGCCCAAACACTGCCGGGTCGAGATCCACGGCGACATATCCGCTGGTCAACTGGTGGGGCGTGCGAAGAGAGAGCCGGATCTGGGCCGTCGCGCCGGGCGGCCTCTCCGGAACGGAGATCACAACCGGAAGAGAGACTGGCGCCACCTGTGCGGCATCTAATGCAGGAGAAGAGAGAAGCAGGAAGGTCGACACGGCCAGAAGGAACGCAAGACGATGCGGCTCCGGCTGTCGCAGGGGCGACGGGCACAGCCCGCTTGCCCGCCTGCGCATTGCAGCGGTCACTGTCCTAAATCATCTCACCGTTCCAGAGAATTGCCAAACAACGAAAATCCGCCGTCGCACCCGCGCGCTGTTGCGGGCCTGACCCTCGCCAGGGCGGAGTGTCCGCCGCGGCAAAGCGATTCGGCCCGCAACGCTTCCAACATCCATCCCTTCTGATTCCGGTCTGGAACCAGAAGGTTAGCCGCGGGTCGCGACGACTTCCAGATACTCTGCGTCCACGCTGGTCCCGCCGTTCCCAGCGTAGTTGCTGCCCGACCACAGTTCGACGAGTTCACTCCTCAGGGACTTCTGCCCCTCCGCGTCCAGCGAAGCGAACGCCCGGGTCATCGGGCCGTAGTTCTCCCGGAAGAACTCAACGACGGTAGCTGGTGGGAATGGGTAGTCGAATCGGTAAAGCCGCCGCGCAAATTGCAGATCCATGATCCCGTCCATCAGCCGCTCCTTGACGCTCGCCTCATCGCCCCACAGCACCGGCGAAGGCATGCCCGAAGGGGCAATGTGCCGCGCAATCGTTTTGAACATCTGCCCGACGAAGCCGGCTGGGGTCCAGTTGGCCATCGCGATGGTCCCTCCCGGCCGGCACACCCGCATCAGCTCTGAGGCCACGTGCTCAGGCCGGGGCGCGAACATCGCGCCGATCAGGCTGACGACAATATCGAATTGCCCGTCGCGGTAGGGCAGCGCCTCAGCGTCGCCCTCTTCGAATATCACGCTCACGCCCTCGGCCGCGGCTCGTGCCCGCGCCTGCTCCAGCCAGTTCGTTGCGATGTCGCACCCCGTGACCCGTGCGCCAGCCTTCGCCGCGATCAGGGCCAGTTGGCCCGCCCCGCAGCCCACGTCCAGCAACCGGGCGCCCGGCGCCACGCCTAGCCTTCCATAGAACTCCTCCGCTCCCTTCTGCATGAAGCGCGAGAAGATGTCATAGTTTCCCGTCATCCAGGTCGCCTTGAGACGCGCCTTCAACGCGTCGAACTCGGGACTGTTCTGTCTTTGCGTAGCGGTAGTGTGCATCTGATTTGTTCCTCCTCAATTGAGTTCCGTCACTGCTTGGATCCGTCGTCCTCCGCCCACGCAATGAACTTGTGGGCGATGTTCTGGCCGAGTGTCACGCCGGCCTGGTTGTCCATCTCGAAATGAATGCCTGCCCAGATCCGCGAGTCCCCCGCCTCCTTGCCCATGGAGCGGATCGCAGCGGCTCGGTCAGGAAACAGATAAGCCAGTACCTCTGATCGGGCCGTCGAGAAGGTGGAATGGTTCGACGGATAGGACGGGAAGTTTGGCGCCGGAAATAGCGGTATCAGAGACGAATCCAATTGTGCCGGCCGCGGATACCAGTAGGCGAATTTGCCGTCCTGGCTGGCGATGAAGGCGTCGAATCCCACCGCACCCAGCAGCGCATAGGCTCGCGCCGCCTTGGGCGGATTCAGTTCGAGCTTGTCCTCGAGCACCCAGCGGTTCAGCTGCGCGAAAGCCCATGGATACACACCCTCCGGAGTCTGCCAGTACAGGGCCCGGGCGTTCGTGTTGAGATTGGCTGCCGTCAGCGCCCGCGGGAAGTTCTTCACCCCGGCCAGGTCCGCCTGCACCTCCGGAGATGTGCACGCCGGCGGAGGCTGCGGGCGGAACTCCGAGGGCGAACTCAACAGCAGCGGCTTCCAGTTCGCTGCGGCAATGTTGCCGGGATTCGTGCCGGTCCACATACAGGGTCCGGTCGGTACCGAACCCGACCAGACCAGGTCCGATCCGTCCGCCCGCACTTTGGCGATCACCTGCTCCGCTACGCGCAGGCCCAGTTCCCAGCCGGCCAGGTAGTCGGACGGGTACTCCACCCCTGCGTACAGGCGCGACTTGCCCGCCTCTTCCGCCAGTCCGTGGAAGTAGGCCGCTTCAGCCGGCACCAGATAGGCCATCACTGCGGCGGCAGCCGCCGCTGTGGCGGCATAGTCTGACGGATAAGAAGGGCTCGGCGGCACTGGGACCCTTGGTTGAATTGCCGGGTCCAGACGCGAGGGCCTCGGCCGGTTATACGCGTACTTCGCGTTCCACGCCGCCACCGTCGCATCGTAGATGGCCAGCGAAACATGGGCGTACGCATGCACCATCGACCGTCCAACAGGTTGGCCCGCACTCTGCCTCTTCGTGATCAGGTCCATCCATCGGTACGACGCCGGACCTGAATCCCAATACCGCATCTGCTCCACGATGCGTGGATCCGACTCCCTGGACACCTCACGGAGCCAATCCAGCTCTCCTCGCGACTCCTCAGCGCCCGGCGGCGCCGGGACCCCGTGCTCGTTGCCCGAAGGGATCACCCAGGTCTTCCATTCGCCTGCCTTCGTCCCATCCTGGGCAACGAGTGAAGCTGCTACGGCGCTGAACAGGATCAGCGCACGTTGAAACCAATTTGCTGTAAACATCGACGACTGCCTCTCCGTTTGTAGTTGCGCCAGCATTCCTCCGAACGCTGGTAATGCTGCTGGCTGCCCGAGATGTGGGAGACCTGGCGGGCGGCTCTGAGTCCGTCCGCCTCCGCCACTGTGCACGACAGCGCGCCTGGTCTTCGCCCTCTGGCAATGAGTAACGTAAGCATGCTCGCGGCCTCGGTCAGGCTTCGCGAGACGCAAGTGTGGTTATGAGCGGCAGGCCGCCTACCGGTCACCGGCAGTGACCGCATCGGCGCCTGCTGCAGGGCGGTTATTGTCCGAACTCGGGCGTCGAACCCAGCGACAGGCGGGTACCTGTCAGTTCATCCCCAATCTGGTGAGCCCGGTTCGATGGCACAAACCGGATCCCGTGGCTTCTCTGCCGGATTCGTGCAATTCCTGGTCTTGCCGCCCACGGCAAGCCTCGCCCCTATCCCTGGAAAGTTGCCCGGTCTCGGTGTGCATGGATACAATTGTGCAGGTCCGAGACGGATTCAACCATGCTCTGGCGTCGCCAGTTTTTGCTCGGGAATCCGAAGCCGTCGAATTGATTTGCCGATCATCCAGGCAGATTTGCTGAGAGTCCAGAGGGGATCATGGACGCTTTTTCGGATATCCTGAGCGGGGTCAAGCTGAACGGGGCTTTGTATTTCAACGCCGAGTTCTCAGCGCCCTGGGGCGTTGACACGCCAGCCTCCCAATACCTCTCCGCCATCCTGGCCCCCGAGTGCCCGCATCTCGTGATCTATCATCTGGTGATCGATGGTGCGGCGTTTGCGCACATGGACGGCTCCGTGCTGCCACTCGTGCCCGGCGACGTCGTCGTCTTTCCTCACGGCGATCCTCACATCCTTACCAGTGAGCCCCATTCGGCGGAGACCCCCGAAACGACTGTGGTGCGGCGCAAGGTGCAGGCCCGGGACCTCACCAGGCTCCAGGCCGGCGGCGGTGGCTCGCGCACCCGCCTGGTCTGCGGTTTCATGGGCTGCGACCCCCAACTCAGCCGCCCGATTCTCAGCGCGCTGCCGCCCATCCTGAAAGTGAACGTCCGCTCCGACGCCTCCGGTCAATGGCTGGAGAGTTCCATCCTGCAACTCGTCGAAGAAGCCTCCTCCGGCCGGGTGGGGAGCGAGGCCATGCTTTCGAAGCTCTCAGAGGCTCTCTTCGTTGATATCCTGCGACGCTATATCGCCAGCCTGCCCGAAGAGCAGACTGGATGGCTCTCCGGATCCCGCGACCCCGTTGTTGGCCGTAGCCTCAGCCTCATGCATCGGCAGGCCCACCATCCCTGGACGATCGCCGACCTCGCCCGCGAGGTGGGCATCTCCCGCTCCGCGCTGATCGAGCGCTTCACGCGCTACCTCTCCGAGCCGCCCATGACCTACCTGACCCGCTGGCGCCTCCAACTGGCAGCGCGATCCCTGGTCCGCACTCCGAAAGGGGTAGCCGAAATCGCTGCCGAAGTCGGTTATGAGTCGGAAGCCGCCTTCAATCGAGCCTTCAAACGCGAATTCGGCCTGCCGCCCGCCCGCTATCGCCGCGACCGCCGCAACTCGGTTGTCGAACAGCCTGCCACCTGATTCCCCGCCGCCCAGGACTCAGCGCGTGGAGTCCATTGCCGTGGCCGCTCTCCGCTCGCATGCCGCCAGTTCCGAACACTCGCACTACAGCACCCGGCCCACCCGTTGGAGGGGTTCCTGCCGCATTCCGGCATCAGGCGTCCTTCCGTTCGCGTTCGGAATCGCACCAGAGTCGCCACACTTCGCGATAGGCGGCTTCTATTTCCCGGGCGAGATTCTCTCCGGATGTAAGGCCGTTGGCGTGCATCCGCGCTCGAAGGGAGGCCCGCAGTTGCGCAAGCGCTCGTCGATTCGAGGCCAGTTCCACGGCAGTGCGGACATAATCGTGCGTTGTAGTGGCCGCGAGGTGGCCCAGGCCCATTCGGTCCAGCAGCGCCGGAGTGACGCGGGCCACGTGCGAATGACCGCGAAGTCCGACCACAGGCACCCCCATCCACAAGCAGTCGCAAGTGGTGGTCTGCCCGTTGTAGGGAAAGGTGTCCAGGGCGATATCGGCTTCAGCGACGGTGATTAAATGCGCCGGAACCGGACGAGCACCTCGGAACATTACTCGTTGGGCCGCCACTCCGCGAGCAGTCAGTTCAGCGAGCAGGCGGGCGATTTGCGGGCTGTCGGGATCGTCAAGGTCCGCTGACGCGAAATGAATCAGCAGACGCGAATCCGGCACCTGTCGAATCGTGGCGGCAATCACATCCCAGACACCAGGATGGAGTTTGCCGGGGCGTTGAAACAGCCCGAACGTGACGTAGCCGTTTGTCTCCACCGGCAGCGGCGAGGTTTCGCACTCACCGCCGGGTGCGCCGTAAACCAGACATCCGGAAGGGAGCCGATAGGGCTTCTCGGCATACTCCGGCTCGCAGCCGGGCGGTGTGGTCCAGATGTCGGTAAAGATGTAGTCGATTGCGGCCAGTCCTGTGGTGCCTGGATAGTTCGGGTAAGACATCTGCACAGGCGCCGGCCGGCGGCTGAAGACGGAAAGCCGGTTGCTTCCAAAATGTCCGGAAAGATCGACGAGGATGTCGATCCCATCTTCGCGAATCCTGTCCGCGAGCGCCTCGTCAGTCAGAGACGAAACTTCGCGCCAGTGGTCTGCGATCGCCCTGTATTGCTCCGTGGCGCGGTCGCACTGCGGTCGCGTCATATAGTAGACGGTCTCGACCTGCCCGGAATCGTGACATCGAAGCCAGGGAAGCAGGAACCAGTAGGCGGCGTTCGAGACAAACTCGCCGCTCAGGTAGCCCACGCGAAGACGCTTGCCGGGATCCGCTGTGTTTGCAGCAGGCGGAGCCTCGCGATGCGGTCTGCACATTGCGGCGACCGAAGTTCGATGGCCCTCCAGAAGGCTGGCGGCGGTTTGTTCGGGATCATGCAGGGAAAGCCAGTCCAGGCTGGCGATTAGCTCCGGGTCGGTGACGCCAAGGCGCAAGGCCGTGGCTCTGGCCGCCTGGGCGCCCTGGCAGTCCCCGACGTTCCAATACGCCGCCGCAAGGCGCGCTGCCGTTTCCGCCGAGGAGGGATGCAGACGAGACGCCGTCTGCGCGTAGCTCAGGGCGAGTTCGAAATGGCGCCGTTTCTGGCACAGGGCTTCCAGCAGAGCCAGTGTGGATTCCGAGGCGGGATCCTCCCGGAGATTCCGCTCCCCAGCTTCGAATGCCTCGTCCAGCCGGCCTTCCAGGGCCAGGCAGTGGGCGAGCAGACGCGAGGCGGCGCCGTCCTCGGGGGCCAGCCCCACCCACTCCTGTGCGGTAATCGTAGCCTCTGCGAAGCGGCCCAGTCGGAAAAGGGCCTCCGCCTGTCCCTGTAATACTGTGGGCTCGTCCGATTGTAGCTGCCGGCAGGTGTGAAAACACTGCAACGCGGATTGCCAGTCTTGCTCCTGAATATGCAAAACGCCCAGGTCACTGAGCAGACTCGCGTCGTTCGGTTCGAAATCGGCCGCGCGCGAGAGGCATTGGATGGCGCTCGACAATTCGCCTTCGCCCCACAGCGCCAGCGCTTTGACGTGAAGTGCTTCCGGATGGTCCGGCTCCTGCCGAAGCACCGCGTCGCACAACCGGCGCGCGGCTGCCCACGCACCGGTTGAAAGAGCCTGCCAGGCCTGGCTGGGAAGAGTTGCGCGAACTGCGCTCATCAGATCGCCCCGCGGCCCGATTGCGTCCGTCATGCTCTCAGGGCTTGTCCTGGAAGGTCAGCTTCAATCGAAGCTTTGTCGGATCATTCGGCAGCGGCTCCAGGTCGACGAGCTTGGCTTCCAGGCTGCCCTTCAGGGGGGCGAAGTTCAGATCATGCGGACCGCCCACCGGCACGTCCAGCTTGACGACCCCATTCTCGTCCAGATGGATCATCCGGATCTCGTAATTCCATTCGGCCATAGGTGCGAACTCCTTTTTGTTGGGTTATCCTCTACAGCCCCATCCGTTGCACGATGGCTCCGAACCGGGGATCTGTTCTGATTGGTTGGAACAAGGGCGCCACCTTCACGTACAACATCTCGCGCTCATGGCGCTCCAAACCGATACGCAGCAGGTCCAGGACACGCTCGAATTGGCCCGATGCGGCGTGAGCCCATGCCACCGCGGAGGCGGAAATTTTGCCGGCCGCCAGGCCTCTCTCCAGGCGTTGAATGTAGCGTTGTGCCGAGGCGCGGTCGCGGCGCGCCGCATGCGCCTGCGCAAACAGAATGTCCGACCACTTCAGAAAGCCGGCGGAATCCTGCCCACCGGCGTCTTCCAGTTCCCGCGTGCGGACAATGCCCGCCTCGCCGAGGCTTTTGACGAAGTACTCGGTCGCCTCCGGTTCAGGCGACGCGGCGGACAACGCAGCGTACACCTGGCCGAGCACCGTGTGGGCATGCCGCAGGTCGGTCTCCCGAAGCAGCGCCTCCAGGTGCGAGGCCGCTTCCCTCGGCTTGTCGGCATGCCATAAGTACAGACCATAAGCGGAACGGCCGGCGTAGTCGAGCGGGTCCTGCGCAATTCCCGTCCTGGCTCGCTCCAGCGCCTCGGTGAAGCGGCCGAACTGCAGGATCAGACCCGCGTACCAGTGGTGCGCCTGCGCGAGCTTCGGTTGCGCCTGAATCGCACGCACATAGGAAGCCTCGGATTTGGACCAATCCCAGAGCATCTGGTAGGTGCCGCCCAGCGAGACCTGTACCTCCGGCAGGGTTGGCGCCATCGATGCAGCCTTCTCGGCATACTCCAATGCCGTCCTCATCAGGCTGGAAGTCTCCCCGTGGTTGTAGGTCAGCAGGGTGTGCTGCGTGTCGGACAACGCCGCATAGGCGAGCGCGAACCCGGGATCATGGTTGATCGCCGTTCGAAAGTGGTCGATCGCTGACAAGGTATCCGTCAGTTTGCGGCTCTGCCACAATTGACGTCCGATCATGTACTCGGTAAAAGCGGTGGAACTCGCAGTCGGCTGCGGACCAAGGCCCGCGGGCGCGACGCCCAGCCAGTGCCGCACGGGCGAGCCAATGCTCTGGGATCCGCTTCGCAGCACCGCGCCCAGCCGGCCGCTGCCGCTCATCCTTCGGCCCAGCGCCAGGGCCACACTCTCGGAAACGTCTCGCTCCAGGGCGAGTGACTCTTCGATCCCCCGCTCGAGCTGGTCGGTCCAGATGAGCTCTCTGCTCTGGTTGTCCAGTAGCTTAAACAGGAGGCGGATCCGTCCTTGAAACTGCTCGAGATCTCCTTCCAGGGAGAATCGGCCAATGTCTCCTGGCGATGGCCGCAGAGCGTTCTTGCTGCGCACCGGATAGACGTGCAACCCGTCGATGTACAGGAGCCGGCGCATAAGCTGGTGCGCCAGTCCGGAGCACAGATAGTCGAGCCGGGGATCGCCCGAACGATTCTCAATCGGATAGATCAGAACCGAGGCATCGACACGGCCCGGCCCGCTGCCGATCACGGCCGCGACACCGGTCGCGACGGCGGAGGCGACTCCCACCATCGTGCCGATGAGTCTGCGCCTGGTGAGGAACGGCTCCACCGGCCGGACCGGCACGAGATCTCTTCCAGTAGGCTTCGCCACACTGGGCGCGTCCGTTGGGTGCTCCAGCAGGCTCAGGACCTCCGCAACGCTGCCGGGCCGCGCGGCCGGATCGCGTTGCAGGCATCTCAGTATCGCTTGATCCCAATGGGAGGGCAGGTCGGGATTCCGTTGCGAGGGCGGGATTGGTTCGGAGTGCAGCTTTTTCCAGAAAAGCTCTTCCATCGACCCGGACGGAAGCGCCGGACTCTGCGTCACCATCTCATCAATCACCAGGCCTAGCGCGTAGATGTCGACGGCAAGACCTCCTTCCTGCCCGCACAAGACCTCCGGTGCAATGAAATACGGAGCTCCTGCACCCACTTCGCCGCGGGTTTCCCAGAGAAACGACCGCTCCGTCAGCGGTCTCGCCAGCCCGAAATCCATCACGACAACCCGGGGACATTCGCGCTGCGCGGACGGGAGCAGCATGATATTCGATGGTTTGACGTCGCGATGCGCGATACCCTTGGCGTGCATGGCCGTCAGCGCCGCGGCAATCTGCCGGATCAGCGGTAGAGCCTGCCCCGGGTCGAGCGGTCGGCGCTCCGTCAATTCCGAGGCAAGGGTCCGCCCTTCCAGCAGCCGCATCGTCAGGCACGGCACCACGCGTTCGGTGCCGGAAGGCCCAACCTCCCGGTGCTCTACAAGGTCGAAGATCCTGCAGACATTCTCGTGGGCCACCTCGCGGGCAACCCAGACTTCGCGCTTGAAGCGATCGTACGCATGCCGCTGGGTCGCGAACTCCGTCCGAATCGTCTTCAGCGCGACACGCAATCCGTTCAAAGTTGAGTCCCGAACTTCGTAGACTTCGCCCATGCCCCCACGGGCAATCAGGCGAATGACGCAGAATCGATTGGCTACCGTCTGCCCGGGTGCAAACACCGACATTTCGCCCAGGCCCTGCGGATCCAGGGCGGAGGACTCCTCATACGACCGCAGCAACTCTTCGATCGTCTGGCGGAGTTCCTCCGAGCCGGAGCATGCGGCCGCCAGCCAGGCGGATCGCTCCGGCTTCGCGACATTCAATGCCGCGTCAAATAGCGCCTTGATCCTCTCCCACTCCGGTGCGGTCATTGGAATTCAGTTTTTCTCGAAGCCAGGCCCGCGCGAGCGTCCAGTCGCGCTTTGCGGTTCGTTCATCCACATTGAGTACGCTGCCAATCTCGGAAAAAGTCAGGCCGCCGAAGAACTTCAGCTCAACCACACTGGCCATGCGAGGCTCTTCTTTCGCCAGCGTCGTCAGCAGTTCATCCAATTCAAGGACAAGTATGGTCGTCTGCTCCGAGGACGACCCATGCTCGTCGCTGATCTCCAGCCGGCTCCAGCCTCCGCCCCGCTTCTGTGACCCTCTCGCACGGGCGTGGTCCACCAGCAGGCGATGCATGGCTTGTGAGGCGGCGAAGAGGAAATGGTTGCGGTCCGTCCATACTGCCCCGCTCTTTCTGAGCAATTGAATATAGAGTTCGTTCACCAGCGCCGTCGCCTGCAGCGTGTGATCTGAGCGCTCCCGGCGCATCCTCGCTGCCGCAATGCGCCTCAACTCCGGATATAACTCCGTGGCCAGAAGATCCTGCGCATTGGTGCCTCCGCCAACAGGCTCCTGAGGCACGGATTCCTCGCCGTCACGGTGCGTCATAGCAGTCCCCTGTTGTTTTAGTAGCCCCAGCAGCTTTCGGAGTACACACATGGTATTCAGAAGATTCGGTCAAGTCAAGATCAGGCACTCGCGCTAATTCCCTACATCTCCTGATTCCGGCGCCCTTGGGGTTTCGTCCACTTCCGTCCTCGCTTGTATTAGCGAGAATCGATTTCAAAGGGGGACGCCCGTCCTGTTTTTCACCGGATTTTCGCTCTGCTGCTCAGGGGACATCATGAGCGTTGATCTGGCGAAACCGATAGACCGTAAATCCAAAGCTTCCAGGCCGGTTCTGGAATGTATGCAGGGCAACATACTGAAGGCGCATCACCGCCGGCACACCGCACTCCTTCTCATCTCGCTCGATTCGAAACCGGGCACTCGTGCCGCCTTTCGCGAGTTCGCCGGCAAGACTGTCACTTCCGCCTGGGAACAGCGGCAGCAGTCTCTGCGCCGCCATGAGAACGGCGGGACGGAACTCTTCGGAAACCTCTTCCTGTCCGTCTGGGGTTACCTCAAATTGGGATACTCCTGGGAAGTATTGCGCACTGCATTTTTCGACAGGGAGGCCGATGATCAGTTCCTTAATTGGTTCCTCCAGGGCATGGAGCACACCGGTTGGGCATTAGCTGATCCTCCCCGGGCGGAATGGGAGCCGCAATACCAGCAGCGTACTGATTCCATGTTGCTGTTGGCCTGCTCGGATCCGAAAAAACTGGAAGCCGCGGTGGATGCCGCAAAGTCGCAAATCAGCGGATTTGGTAGCGTCCTGGGGGAAGAACGAGGCCGAAGCTACTACCGGGATGGTCATGCCGTCGAACCCTTCGGCTTCGCCGATGGCATCAGCCAGCCGCGCTTCTTTGCGGACGATCCGGAGCCAGTCAGTCCGCTCACCGTTCTCCTGCCCGATCCGCTGGCAGGCCGCCCCGATGCCTACGGCTCTTTTCTCGTCTACCGCAAGCTGGAGCAGAATGTGAAGGCGTTTCACGAGGCCGAAAAGGCGATCGCCGACACACTGGGTCTTCAGGGCGCCGATCGTGAGCGTGCCGGAGCCATGATGATGGGCCGGTTTCGCGACGGCACGCCGTTGATCCGGTCCTGCACCCCACTGGGCCCGAGCCAGGCCAACAACCGGTTCGACTTCCGCCGCGACCCGGATGGAGCCCGTTGTCCCTTCCACGCCCATATCCGCAAGGTCAACCCCAGGCCAAGTCAAAGGAAACCGATGGCCCGGCGCGGCGTGCCCTACGGCAGCTACGATCCGGCAGACGCCCAGGCAACGCCGCCGGAGCGCGACTGCGGGCTGCTCTTCATGAGCTTTCAGCGCGACATCCACGTGCAGTTTGGCGCCTTGCAAATGCACTGGATCAATTCCGCCGATTTCCCTCGGCCGCGCACCGGACAGGACCCCGTAGCGGGGCAGGGCAACGTCGCCACAATCCCGAAGTGGCCGCTGAAATGGGGCGATGCGTCGGCGGGTACGATGGAATGCGCAGTCAGCCGCATGGTCCGGCTGAAAGGCGGCGAGTACTTCTTCGCGCCCAGCCTGCCCTTCTTTCAGACCCTCGGTGTCTGACCCACCCTCTCCGCGCTCCCGTCAGGCGCGGGCCGGTGCTGCCAGGCACCCGCCCGCCCTGTGATCCACGTGGGATCCCATCGTCCATCGCACCCCTCGCTCAATCCTGGGCGATGGACTTCGAAAGCACCCCGGATGCGACGGCCCTCCCCAGCCTCAAATCCCCATAATCTTGCAGATCTCTCCTGTGCTCGCGACCCGGTCGACAAACGCGAATTCCCCGGTCGCCCGCACCCCGCGCGCCGTCTCGATCAGCGCCGACATCGCCGCTCGGAACAGGGACGTCGCCAGGCTGATCCGCCGCACCCCTGCCGCCGCCAGTTCTTCCGCCGGAAACGACTTCCCCGGAAGACCCACCATGAAATTGAAGGGTTTTGACACCGCCGAGCACACCGTCCGCACCGCGCCAAGATTCGGCAGACCCGGCGCAAACAACACATCCGCCCCGGCCGACTCGAATGCCTGCAGCCGCCGCAGCGTCTCCTCCAACTTCGGCTCCGCAAACAGCAGATTGTGCGTTCGAGCCGTCAGCATGAACGGGAAATCCAGGCTCCGGGCCGCTTCCGCCGCCGCGGCAATCCGCTCTACAGCCAGCGAGAACTCATACAACGGAGCCTCTGCTCGTCCCGTCGTGTCCTCGATCGTGCAACCCACGACGCCTGCCTCGGCCGCACGCCGGATCGTCTCCGCCACAACCTCCGGAGCGTCGCCAAACCCCTTCTCCAGATCCGCCGAGACCGGCAGGTCGGTGGCCGTCGCAATCGACGCCGCGTGCGCCAGCGCTTCGTCCCGCGTGATCCCTCCATCCCGCCGGCCCAAACCCACCGCGCACGCCGCGCTCGAAGTGGCCAGCGCCGGGAATCCCAGGCCGGCCAGGATCTTCGCCGAGGCTGTGTCCCACGGGTTGGGAATGATAAACGCCCCCGGCCCATCATGCAGGGCCCGGAACCGGATCGCCTTCTCTCTCAATGCATCGCTCATGAATCGCCCTCCGACGTCAACGTAACATCCTGCCCCAGGCGTTCGCCGGAGCCTGCCGCGCCCTGTACACTATGCCCATGTTCAGCCCGTTCCGGGCGCTCCCGACCGTTCTCCGGATGCGCCGCCGCCACCGTCTGGGTGGGACCCTCGCCGCCATCGCTCTCGTCTGGGCTGTCTCCGCCTGGTGGATGGTTCATCGCAACGCGCAAGGCCGCACTTACTCTGCAGTTGAATCCATCCCGCCCCGCGAGGTCGGGCTCGTTCTCGGCTGCGCCCGCCAACTCTCCGATGGCCGCTCCAATGCCTTCTTCGCCCACCGCATCCAGGCCGCCGCCGAACTCTACCGCGCCGGAAAAGTGAGCTACCTCCTGGTAAGCGGCGACAAGCACGGACTCACCTACGACGAACCGGGCGACATGCGGAAAAGCCTCATCCTGGCCGGAGTCCCCGCCGGTCGCATCGTCCGGGACGACGCCGGCTACTCCACCCGTGACTCCATCCTGCGCGCCCGTTGGATCTTCGGCCAGACTCATCTGACCATCGTCTCCCAGGAATTCCACAATCAGCGCGCCATCTGGCTCGCGCGGCGCGAAGGCATCGACGCCATCGGCTACAATGCCCCGGAGGTCACTCTCTATGGCAGTTTCGGCACCCGCTTGCGCGAAGTCCTGTCCCGGGCGAACCTGATGCTGGACTTCCTGGGACTCCGGACCCCAGCCCGGCCGAAAGGCCCGCCGGTGACGATCCCCCTCTAGTCTGCCCCGTGCGCGCGGCGCCGCCCGTCCTCAGTCACTTCACAATCTGCCGGACAATCCGCACCGTCGCCCCGGTGTCCTCCATCTCGAACAACTTCCCCCGAGCCTGCCGGAACGGCTGGTGCAGCACCATCATGAGCTTGCCTTCGAACGACTCGAACAGCATGCCGTGCCCGCTGTCGTTGCCCACCAGGACTTCACCCTGTTTCCAGGGCCCGCGCAGATGCCCGCTCGTCGAATAAGCCAGCGTCTCCACATACAGCCCGTCGCGGTAGCTCGACCACAGCATCAGCAGCTTGCCCTTCTTCGTCCGGTAGAGGCACGGTCCATCGGTGACATAGTTTTGCGGCTTGTCTGCCTTCTTCGCGGCTTCGCTCACCCACGGAGCCTCCGACGCCCGAAACAACAGGAACGGAGCCCCGGTCCGCGCCGAAAGATCCTTCTTGAGGGGCACGGCCTCCATCGTTCCGTCCAGCACCTGGATCCACTCATGCGCGTACACCATGTAGGGCGTCCCGCCTTCGACAAACAATGTGCCATCCAGAGTCATCAGTTCCGCCGGCGGCGCCGGACTGTTGCCCAGCGGCGCAAACGGGCCCTCCGGCGAGTCAGCCACAAAGATCTGGGTCCCCCGCCAGTGAGGTTTGGCCTTCTTCCCGTTGTAGACCGGCAGCTTCTCCTCATCGTCATAAGGCAGCAACTTCTTGCTGTTGTGCAGAGTGGCCAGCAGGTAGTACTTGCCCTGATAGAAATGCACCTCCGGAGCCCACACGCCCTCGGCCGGATCGGCCCACAACCCGTCGGGTACTTCGAAGACTTTATAGGGACCATCCCAATGCAGCATGTCCTTGCTCTTGTAGGTAACGACGCCCGAGCGCTGCCCGCCCAACTGCCGCGCCCCCGCGCCGCAGTACAGGTAATAGGTCTGCGTCGCCTTGTGCGCCAGAATGAACGGGTCATGCAGGTAGAAGTCGCTGAACGCCATCCCGGTCTTCACGGGAATCTGGCCCATCAGCGGGGCCGCCACCAGCAGCGCCAACCATCTGTTTAGCATTCGAAAATCCTCTGTCCCATACCTTATCCCAATTCCCAAACGAACCCCCGAAGTAGAGGAAGCGGCCCGTGCCAGCCACGGAAAACCGGCCCACGAACCCGGCTGAACCACGCTGCGAACCGCGCACGTAAGTAAGCGGGCGCCCGTTTCCGATGCCTCTTCCGCCAAGCGCGCCCTACCCGTCAGGAGCAGGCCCCACCCCTCTTGTCCCTTCGGGGACATAGGTGACACTCTATTCTGAGGACATGGGTGACACTTTGTTGGGTTTGGAGCTCATCGGTTGTGCCTTATTCTACCCACGGATTCGTGCCTGTGGGAATGTGGGAATCGCCAGGCGATTCCCAAGCGAGTG
>JAFKEE010000061.1 GCA_017307505.1 Acidobacteriota bacterium
AAGCCTCCTGCGAAGTCGGAGGCCCGCCGCAATCCCAACGCCACCTCTGCCACCGACCAAGCCCACCTGCCCTAACATCGCAAACTCCTCCCCCAGCATTCCCCGCGACGAAGCCTCCGGCCAAGTCGGGGGCCCGCCCCAACTCAGCAATCGACCCCAACCCCAATCCAGAAACCCCCAGCATCCCTCCCGATCGCCGAGAGACCTTCCAGCCTGAGCCCACTAACCATTGGGTACAAGCCGGAGTCGGAATCAAATCGCCGTCGCCCCCCATCCACGAAGGCACCCGAATTGTGGGGCAGGATTCATCCTGCGCGGGACTTCAGTCCCGCCGCCGCCCAAACCCGCCATTGATCCTGCACCCAACCAGTGCTATCGTTAATCGACGAATGACTATCTAATCCCCAATCAGGGAAAGGCACGCCATGATCTGCTACGAATGCCAGCAATCCAGCAATCGCCGCGACGCCGTGGCTCTCTGTCATCACTGCTACGCCGGACTCTGCCAGCAGCACGCATTCGTTCTCGAGGACCCGGTGACAGCCCAATATCCCGTCTGCCAAACCGTGGTCCTTCCTCTGCGAGCCCGGCTCTTCCTCTGCTCCACCTGCCGAACGGCACTCCAGCAGACCTCGGACGGCGTCCGGACAACCCCCTGGGAACTACCAGAACCCGAGCCCTCCGGACACAAGCAGGCCCCCCCCCGCTAACCGGCCTCAGTCCACCATGCGCCGCAATCTATAAAAAAATGAGCGAATTCCAGGATCAAGACCTCCTCTGCTGCCCGCCCTCCGACCCCCAGCCCCAGGCCCTGCTCCAAGGCCTGGAGGGCCCCGAAGCCGACGACGAACTCGCCAAACTCGCCAAGGCCATAGGCCACCCGGCCCGCGTCCGCATCCTCCGCATGCTCTCCCTCAAGGAAGCCCGCGTCTGCAGCCAGATCGTCGGCGAACTCCCCCTGGCGCAATCCACGGTCTCCGAACACCTCCGCATCCTGAAGGACTCCGGCCTCATCCGCAGCAGCCAGGACGGACCCCGGATCGGCTACTGCATCAACTACGCCATGCTGCGCAAACTGAAGGCCCTCGTCGCCATCATCTGACCGTCATGCTGCCGCCCAATCCATCGTCATTCGACGAATTCCGAACCGGCACCCGTCAACCAGGAGGGCTCTCGCCGAACCACGGCGCAGCCCACCCTCCGGCCCAACCCTACCCCCCGTCCGGACCCTCGAAAGGTTGAAACCGCAATGGAATCCTCCACCAGCGCCCGCCTCTCTTTCCTCGACCGCTATCTCACCCTCTGGATCTTCGCAGCCATGGCCGCGGGCGTGGCTCTCGGCTACCTCGTCCCCGGCGTCGTGCCCTTCCTCGACCGCTTCAGCGTAGGCACCACCTCCATCCCCATCGCCGTCGGCCTGATCCTCATGATGTATCCGCCCCTGGCCAAGGTGAAGTACGAGGAGCTCGGCCGCGTCTTCCAGCACCGTCGCATCCTCGCCCTCTCCCTCGTGCAGAACTGGCTCGTCGGCCCCGTCCTCATGTTCGTCCTCGCGGTCCTGCTTCTCCGCGACAAACCCGAATACATGACCGGCCTCATCCTCATCGGGCTCGCCCGCTGCATCGCCATGGTCATCGTCTGGAACGATCTCGCGCGCGGCGACCGCGAGTACGCCGCCGGTCTCGTCGCCCTGAACTCCCTGTTTCAGGTCTTCTTCTTCTCCGTGTACTCTTACTTCTTCCTGGCCACCGTACCCCGCTGGCTGGGCCTCCGGGCGGTTGAGGTCGACATCTCCATGGCCGCCATCGCCAACAGTGTCTTCATCTACCTCGGCATCCCGTTCCTGGCCGGCATGTTCACCCGCTTCGCGCTGCAGAGGGTGCGCGGCCGCGAGTGGTACGAGAAGAAGTTCATCCCCCGCATTAGCCCCATGACCTTAATCGCCCTGCTGTTCACCATCGTCGTCATGTTCTCCCTGAAGGGCGAGATGATCGTGCAGCTCCCCTTCGACGTCATCCGGGTCGCCATCCCGCTCACCCTCTACTTTGTTGTGATGTTCTTCGCCTCGTTCTGGATGAGCAAGCGCGTCGGAGCCAACTACGCCGAGGCCACAACGCTCTCCTTCACGGCCTCCTCCAACAATTTCGAACTTGCCATCGCCGTAGCCATCGCCACCTTCGGCATCCACCACGGAGCCGCCTTCGCCGCCGTCATCGGGCCGCTCGTCGAAGTCCCGGTCCTCATCGCCCTGGTCAACGTCGCGCTGTGGATCAATCGGAAATGGTTCGGCGGCGTCTTTGAGACGATCGACGCGTGCCGGACGGCGCGCGTTTGACCCTGCCCGGCAACACCACAGGAGCCAATCCAGTGAAGCAGAGAATCCTGGTCTTATGCACCGGCAACTCCGCCCGCAGCCAGATGGGCGAAGGCCTATTCCGCGCCGAAGGCGGCCCGGGGGTCGAAGTCTTCAGCGCCGGAACCAGGCCCAGCCTGGTGCGGCCCGAAGCCATCGCGGTGATGAAGGAGCTGGGCATCGACCTCTCCGGCCATCGTTCCAAATCAGTAGACGAGTTCATCGGCCAGCCCTTCGACCTGGTAGTGACGGTCTGTGACAACGCCCGCGACACCTGCCCGATCTTCCCGGCCGAAGAACGTCTCCATTGGAGCTTCGAAGACCCGGCCGCCCGAGAGGGCACGGAAGCGGAACGCCTAGCCGAATTCCGCCGCATCCGCGACCAGATCCACCAGCGTGTCAAGGCCTTCTTCGAGCAATCCCCCAGCCCTGCGGCCTAGGCGCTCGCATCGAGGCGGCAACGCGTGCAAGGAAGCGGGTGCTCATTGTCTGTAAGGGGAAACCCCGCCCGCAGCCAGATCGCGGCGCCGCAACAACTCAAACTCCTCCCCCAGCATTCCCCCCTCCGGACGAAGCCGCAGGCGAAGTCGGGGGGGGGCCCGCCCCAACTCAGCAATCGACCCCGACCCAAACCCGCGCAGCCCCAACAACACTCACCCCCAACACCGCATACTCCTCCCCCAGCATTCCCCCTCGACGAAGCCTCAGGCGAAGTCGGGGGGGCCCGCCCCAACTCAGCAATCACCTCCAACTCAAACCCAGAAAGCCCCAGCAACTCTCCCAAACCCCGAGAGATCCTCCAGCCTGAGCCCACCCACGATTGGATACAAGCCGGATTCGGGAGCGAATCGAAGTCGCAGGGCCACCTTCGAAAGCAGCCATAAATGTGGGGCAGGATTCATCCTGCGCGGGACTTCAGTCCCGCCAGGAAACTACGCCATCAGACGGCGCAATCCTGGAGCTCGGCCAGCACGCCTTCGCCTATGACCTCAAACGGGAGCGCCTCACCATCCGCCACTGCGGCGAACGCACCAAGCACGGCGACGGCCTGCGCACGCGCAATAGAGAGACCCTCACGATCCAGGACAGAGGGAACCCCGGTTTGGATCTCATCCGCTTCATCGCGCCAGAGGGCTTCGCCTACTGGAGTTTCTTCCTAGGCCACCCCAGCCTCATGGGTGCCTTCCCTTGCGTGTTCGCGGGATCACGGCCTCACCGAACCCCATCCGTCCTTTGGCCATCCTGACGATATTCGTCCTGGCCAGCGGGAATCCACGAGCCCCGTCCCATGCGCAAGCTGGGGATCGCGGCCTCAAGCAACCAGAAGGAAAGTCCTCTCAAAACCCTCTAATTCCGCCGAGGGTGATCTCCTTGATCACAGCCCGAAAAAATAAATCGCACACGCCGTTTCAACCACTTACCGCCGTTTTCTTCAAAACCCCATTGACCCGTCTGCCAAACTCTCTCCCGAACGCGGAGCGCTTTGCCCCGCCCAGGCACCCGTTGGCCAGAACCAACAGGTTCCTTTTGTTCTTTGAAAACCGCACCGCCCCTTGTTTCCACTAGGACACCCGGAGTCCCACCTCGGGCCTCCGGGCGCCGGCCCATCCACTCGCCGTTTCAGCCGCACGCACCCACCCGGACCCTTACATGCCCGCCCCGGCGACGAAACGAACCCATTCCGCAGTTTCGGGCCGCCACCACCACCGTGCCGCGGGCCAACCCGGAAACCCCAATCCACTCTCCCGGAGGCAACAAACCCATTCCCGGCGCCGACCCGTACACCCGGCCCACAATCCCGCATCAGCAGGTTTTGGCGAAACAAACCCACTGCCCGAGCCACCCAATCCGGAAAGAGCCCCCGCTGCCTCAGGGCCAATCCGCCCCACCGGAACCGCCAATCCACCCGCAATGAGCGAACAAACCCACTGCCCGTCCGGTCACCCCAAGCCGGACCAACCGCCAATCCCGCAAATTGGAGGGAACAAACCCATCGCGGACGCCGCGCCGCTCACCGGCCTCAAAAACTTTGGCCGAACAAACCCACTACCAAGGCTGCCAATCCGAACACCCCGCCCCGCCAATCCCCTCGCACCGAGCGAACAAACCCAACGCCCGTCCGGCCGCCGATTCCTCAGATTTGAGCGAACAAACCCATTCTTCAAGCCGCGCTCGCCGGCACATACGAACACCGCGGATCCGACTCCAGGTAATCCCCCGTCAACGCAAACGCCCGGCTCCTCGACCCGCCGCACAGATTCCGGTACTCGCACCCGCCGCACTTGCCCACCAGCGCATCCGAGTCCCGCAGCACCTTGAATAAGCCCGAATCGCAGTACGCCTGCTGCAGCGGAGTCCGCCGCACATTCCCCGCCGACACCTCCAGGAACCCCGACGGAAAGATCTCGCCCGTGTGCGAAATGAACAGGAACCCCTTCCCGTCATTGATCCCGGCCTGCCGCTGGATGATGCCCGCCGGAGCGCCCGCCATCCGTCCGCCGGCCGCTCCGCCCTGCGCCTTCCGCCTCTGCGCCACATACCGCCGGTAGTGCTGCGCTTCCGTCGTCTTGATGTCAAACGGAGCCGTCAGCGACGTCTGGTATAGGTACTCGAACACCTGCTCGTACTCTTCCGCCGTCAGGTCGTCCGCCAGCGACGCCCGTCCGGTCACCACCAGGAAGAACACGCTCCACAGCCGCGCCTTCTCCGCGCCCACCACCTGAGCGATCCGGTCCAGCGACTCCACGTTATGCCGGGTCACCGTCGTATTGATCTGCGTCTCCAGTCCGATCCGCGCCGCATGCCGCAGCGCCGCCATCGTCCGGTCATACGACCCCGACACCTGCCGGAAATTGTCATGCGCCGCCGCATCCGCCCCATCCAGGCTCACCGCCATCCGTGACACGCCGCAATCCTGAATCCGCGAAACCGCGTCTTCCGTCAGCAGCGGAGTCGCGCTCGGCGTCACCGTCGTCCGCAACCCCAGCGCCACACTCTCCTTCAGCAGCTCAAACAGGTCCGGCCGCTTCAGCGGATCCCCGCCCGTAAACACCAGCAGAGGATCGCCAAAATCCTTGATCTGCCGCAGCGTCGCCCGCGCTTCTTCTAAGGACAGTTCGCCCGGATCCCGGTCCGGCCGCGCCGACGCCCGGCAATGCTTGCAGGCCAGGTCGCAGGCCTGGGTCACTTCCCAAATCACGAGAAAAGGAGCTTGTGAAAAGTCGCGCATAAGGTTGTCCGCCAACAACCTCAATTTATCTGGACTTTTTTGTTTCGTCGGTGACGAAAGTCACGGTCCGCCAGCCGTTTCAGCCGCATCCTGGTATCGTGAACAGCGGAAATTCAATCCGAAAGGCAACCGCCGTCGAGCATCCATCGATCCGGCCGGTCACCCCGTCGAATCCCTCCGCCACCCCATTTGGACGGCGGACCCCAAGGTCCGCGCAGGATCCCCTGATCCTGCCCAAGTCACCTCAGGGAGCCCATTCGCGGAAGTCAGTACTCCGTATCCGCCTCGCCCTGCAAAGCCCCGCGGTCGGCAATCTCGATCTGGCGCTTCACAATCCGCACCATCCCCTCGGCCTGAAACCGGGCCAGATTTCGCGACACCACCTCGCGCACCGTCCCCAGGCGCAGGGCCAGTTCTTCATGCGTCAGTGGGATTTGGACACTCCCATCGGACTCCCGTTCCGCCTGCAGCAGCGCCTGCGCCAGTCTCTGCCGCACGCTTCCGAACGTCACCGCTTCAATCACGCCCACAAGCTGGCGCAACCGCCGGCCCACCAGGGCCAGAACCTTGATCGGCACCTCCGGATGCTGCCGGCAGAAACGCCGGAAATCTTCCTTTCTGACCAGGAAGATCACACAGTCCTTCAGGGCCGTCACCGTAGCCGGATAGTCGCCGTTGTCGAACAGCGGCACCTCCGCCACGCTCGACGGAGCCGACTCCACCCCCAACATAATCTCCCGGCCCGACGGGCTGGTCTTCAAAATCTTCACGCTGCCCGACCCGATCACATGCAGCCCCTCGCAGGGCGTGCCTTCGAAAAACAGGGTCTCCCCGGCCGCGTACGTCTTTTCCACCGCGAGCGCCGCAATCTGCTGGCGTTCCTCGGGTGTCAGCGTCGTGAACAACGACGTCTTGTCGAATGTCTCCCGCCGCAGGGGAGATAACGGAGATTCAGATGGCTTTTGCAATCGGGTTTCAATGTATCGCATGTGGAGCATGCCGCTCAACGTGCCCGAACGGCGCGATCCAGGGAGCCAAGCCCCGCTTCCGCATCGAACCGCTCCTCTGCACCGAATGCGTCCTCTTCGCAGACGAACCGCTCTGCGTAGCCGAATGCCCGGTCCGGGCCATCGTCGAACTCATCCCGACCCCAACCGCGATTCACAACAGCACCAAAAACGGAGTAACCAAATGAGTGAAAAATATATATTTGTCAATAACTTAAAAGACCATTCCCCTCTGCCAGAGAACGGCATTCTCAGCCGCACCCTGCAGAACGACGCCCGCACCAAGGTGATCCAGTTCACCTTCTCGCCCGGCCAGGAACTCTCGGCCCACACGGCCCCCATGCCGGCCACAATTTACATCGTCAGCGGCCAGGCCACCCTCCGCCTCGGCGACGACACCATGGAAGCGGCCGAAGGCGCCTTTGCCTACATGACGCCGCTCCTCGAGCACGGCATCCAGGCCAAAACCGAAGTCGTCATGCTCCTGACCATGATCAAAAACCCGCCCGCCGAGCCCAAATCCTAACTGCCCCCCCAAGGACGTCCGCCCTCCCCCAGTAGGGCGGACGCCCTCGTCCGCAGCCGCCCCCCCGGTCGGCTCTCCTAGCCAACCCAAAACCAATTACGAACCGCGCACGTAAGTAAGCGGGCACAAGTCCGACCGCGCACCTCCGTAAGCGCCCACCCCGCCCGCAACCCCGTCCCCAAAGATTCCCGCCCGTCCCGCCGATACAACGCTTATGACCTCCGCCTCGGTGAACTACTACGACCTGCTTCAGATCCACCCCAAGGCCGAGCCGGAGACCATCCAGCGCGTCTACAAGATCTTCGCCGCCCGCTACCACCCGGACAACCTGGACACCGGAGATGCCGAACGCTTCCGCCTCTACCGCGAAGCCTACGAGGTCCTCAGCGATCCCGCCGCCCGCGAACAGTACGACCTCAAACTGGAACTCACCCAACCCGACGCCCTCCCCGTCTTCCAGTCCAAGGAATTCACCGATGGAATCGATGCAGAGGCGAAGATCCGCATCGGCGTCCTCTGTCTGCTCTACGCCAAGCGCCGCGCCAACCCGGACTACTCCGCCCTCTCCATGCTCGACCTGGAACACGTGATGGCCTTCCCGCGCGAACATCTCCAGTTCGCCATCTGGTACCTGAAGGCCAAGAAATTCATCACCCAGGACGACCGCAGCAGCTTCATCGTCACCGCCGAGGGTGTCGACTACCTGGAGACGCAGCTCCCCGGCAACGAGTTGTTGTACAAAATCTTCCGCGCGTCTGAATCCGGCGTGATGGTCTATCCCAAGGCGCTGCTCAACACAAAAAATCGCTGAGCCTGGCTGGGGTAGAAGGAGGTAGGAGGAACGATCGGGAGGGGAGAGAGGACCCGGGGGAGCGTCCTGCTCCCCCGGCCATCGAACTTACTTCGCGCGCTTGGAGATGATCTTGTCAACAATGCCGTACTCGACGGCCTGCTCGGCTTCCATGATGTAGTCGCGATCGACGTCGCGGGCAATCTTCTCCACCGTCTGGCCCGTGGCATCGGCCAGCACACCGTTCAGGATCTCGCGCATGCGCAGGATCTCCCGGGCATAGATATCGATGTCCGCCGCCTGCCCGCCCAGACCGCTCATCGAGGGCTGGTGGATCAGGATCCGCGAGTGCGGCAGCGAGTAACGCTTGCCCTTCGCGCCGCAGGCGAGCAGAACAGCGCCCATGGAGGCAGCCTGCCCGACACAGTACGTCACAATGTCCGGCTCAATCAGATTCATCGTGTCGAGAATCGCCAGGCCAGCCGTGATCGAACCACCGGGGGAGTTGATGTACAGGGAGATGTCCTTCTCCGGATCTTCCGACGCCAGAAACAACATCTGGGCAATGATCAGGTTGGCCACCTGATCGTCGATCGGCGTGCCGAGGAAGATGATGTTCTCCTTCAACAGCCGCGAATAGATGTCAAAGGCGCGCTCCCCTCGGGAGGTCTGCTCGACCACCATCGGGACCAACATATCGTGCGGGGTCGGAATCTCCCCATTGCGAATCGGCATTATGCCTCCTTGCAGCGGCTCCAGAGACCTCCGGATACGGTCTCGAAGCCGTCCGGAGGCCGCTAGGCCTTCTTCGTCGTGGAGCGTTTCGCTTTCTTCGTGATCTTCTCCAGGTTCTTCCGCTTCTGCTCGAAGCCCTTGGCCAGATCAAGGATCGTAGTCCGCTCCAGATACTCCATGATACGATTCCGCAGGGCCTTCCAGCTATCGTGCATTCCGCACGGCGCCTGATCGTTGCATTCGGCCATGCCGGCCGGGCAGCGTTCGAAATCGGCCAGGCCGTCAACCGCGTCGACAATATTCAGGATGGAAAGCTCGGCGGCTGGCAGCCGAAGGCAGAATCCGCCCGTGGGTCCTTTGCTGGAGCGCAGGAATCCTTTGCGCGCAAGTTGCTGCAGAATCTTGGCCAGGAAGTGGGACGGAATGTCCGCTTCCTCGGCAATCTGCTTCACCATGGCGTACTTGCCCTCCGGGACAGCAGCCAAGTGGACAAAAGCGCGGATCGCGTACTCAGCCGAACGGGAATAGATCATGAGCTACCTCTAGAGAGCTAGATGAAAATACACGTTTATCTTATTTCTACTAGAAAGTGGATGCAAGAGGTACGTTTACGGTTTCAGGTATTTCGGATCCTGAAAAGCTTCCTGCTTCGCAAACCCGTCCTGGTCCGTCACCCGCCGCCCACCCAGCTTTCCACAGCAAAGATCAGTAATATCAGCTACTTATGACCAGCAGTGGCAAATCGCACCCAAGGCGACACAGAGCCACCTTTCTGTTTATAACAATTTCGGAGCTTCTTGTGGGGAAGCTCTTCCCTGCCCGCTTTACTTCTTGTTGGCCTTGTTGGTCAGCAACTTGTCGAGAAATCCACCGACATAGTTCTTCGTGGCCTCGGCGGCCAGACCCTTCATGCTCGGCGTCACCCTCGGATTCGCCGTCGTCCCCGCCACATCCACCGGGATGATCGACTGCGCCGGTTGGTCGCCGCGCGGCCGCGCCCCCAACAGTTCGGCAATCCGGCCGCTGACCTGCGCCTGGAGCTTCAGATTCAGCGAGGTATCGAAACCAACACGGCCCGCACCGGTCGTCCGCAGGCCGCCGCCGTCCATCACCGCGTCTGACAGCGTCAGCGTCTGATCCTGGATGGCAAAGTTGCTCTTCAGCGTGGCAAATTCGGTCGATCCAGTGGCCTGCATCAATCCTGCCTTGCCCATCGCGCCCGTAATCGAGCCCAACAGATCCATCTGTTTGAGTTTACCGTTGGCCACTTCAATCGACCCGGAGCCCGACAGCGCGTTGCGCATCTGCGGCGCGTCGGGGCCCGCCGTGCGCAACTCAAACCGGGGAATATGCAGCGCGCCTTGGATCCCCGGATCGTTTTCCAGGAAGGCGCCCAGCAACTGCTGGATGTCCAGGCCCTTCAGCGAACCCGCCAGCGACGCGCGCTCCTGCCCGCCGTCGGACGCAAACGCCATGCTCGCCGCCAGTTGCCCGGCCGCCAGGCCGAAGGTCGACTTGGGGATATCCAGCTGAATCGCAGGCCCCGACAAGGCATGCTTCAGCGTCAGTTGCCCCGCGACATTGCCGGTCAAAGGCAACCGGTGCTGTTCATCGCGGCCAATCAGAAAGTCAGCCAGGGAAAGTTGCGTGGCGCCTGACGCGGTCCGGGCAAGATCGCCCTTCAGTGCGACCGCCGCCTTCAACATCGCCTTGTCTCCGGGCGCCGCCAGGAACGCTCCGAATTCCTTCAACAGGAAGGCCTTTGGCAGTTCGCCCGGTGCGAACGTGACATCCAGCTTGCCGTCAATCGGCGTTGAGCCCTCAGCAAACGGCCCCAGCGTTCCCTGGAACTCCAGCATCGACTTCGCGGTCTCCATCAGATGCGCTGAAGCCTTGGCCGTCAACGGACGGCCGGAGCCAAAGCCGCCCAGCCGCAGGTCGATGCGCCGCCAGGAGCCCAGCACCTCGCCCGCCAGCTTCACCGCGCCGCCTTCGATCCTCAGATCTTCGATGGAAAGCGACGAACTCTCCGCCGGCGCGCCGCCTGGCTGCGGGGCCGCCTGGGCCGGTTTGGCCTGCAACCGGTCCACGAACACTTCCAGATTGGTCTTGCCGGCGCCGTTCTTCTCCACCAGCAGCACCGGTTTCGTGATGGCCAGCGCAATGATGCGCGGCGAGTTGGAGAACAGCGAAGAGACGGAAACGATTGCGTCGATCGATTCGGCCTCCACCATCGGCTTGCTGCTGAAGCCCGGAGGGTTGGCCAATCGGATCTGGTCCAGTTGCAGCGATGGTTCCAGTTTGAGAATGCTGCCGATCCGGACGTCGACGTTGCCCACGGTCACGGCCACACCCAACGAATTGCTAAGCATCGCCAGTACTTTCTGCTTGCCCGAGCCGGAGATCATCGACTTCGCGAAGATGGCGCATGCCCCAACAGCCACGGCCAGGAGAATCACAAGTCCCAGCAGAATCTTCCAGAGTTTCGACATGGGCTCATGATACGCCGGATGCCCGTGCGATAGAATCCGTGCATGTCGCAGGGCTGGACTCGCCGCACCTTTCTAGGCACGCTTTCTACTTCTCTTTTTGCGGCCCCCGATCTTGCCAACGATCCGGACCGCCCCCAGTTCCACTTTCTTCCCCCCTCCAACTGGATGAACGACCCGAATGCCCCGGTGTGGTTCCAGGGTCAATACCACATGTTCTACCAGTACAACCCCAAGGCCGCACAGTGGGACACCATGCACTGGGGCCACGCCACCAGCCCCGACATGCTGCACTGGAAGCACCTGCCCATCGCCCTCGCGCCGACGCCCGGCGGCCCGGACAAGGACGGCTGCTTCACCGGCTGCATGGTCATCGAAAACGGCAAACCGGTGATCGTCTACACCGGAGTGAATCCGGAGGTCCAGTGCCTGGCCCGGTCAGAGGACCTGCAGACCTGGACCAAGCATCCCGGCAACCCCATCATTGCCGGTCCTCCGCCGGGCATCGATACCCCCGGCTTCCGCGACCCGCACGTCTGGCGCGATGGCGACGAGTGGCTCCTCCTCATCGGAGCCGGCTTCCGCGGCAAAGGCGGCGCCGTGCTGCTCTACCGGTCGCCGGATCTCATCCACTGGACCTACGAGAAGCCCCTGCTCACCGGGCAGAAACTCCCCACCGGCACGGACCCGGTCGCCAGCGGCGAGATGTGGGAGTGCCCCGATTTCTTCCCCGTCGGCAACAAGTGGCTGCTCTACGTCTCCACGCAGGGCAAGGTCCTCTACTGGCTGGGCACCTGGAAAGACCGCACCTTCACGCCGGAATCAAATGGCGTTCTCGTCCATGGCGCCGGCTATGCCCCCAAGAGTTGCGATGCCTCGGGTAAGCGGCGCATCATCTGGGCCTGGCTGCGGGAACAGCGCAGCAAGGCAGACCAGCTCAAGGCAGGCTGGTCGGGCTCGATGTCGCTGGCCGTGGTGCCCTCGCTCGACAGGCAGGGCGGACTGCTGCTGAAGCCGGCCGTGGAGTATGAGAAGCTGCGCGGCAAACGCCTGCGCGAAGCCGCCCACGACGACTGCTGCGAGATCCACGTCAAGCTGAGCGGCCTGAAACCCTTCGGCCTGCTGCGAGGCAGCCATGAAGTGCTCGGCTTCGATCCCGAGGGCCACACTCTCGGCGTCGGCCGCACGGAAGCGCCTGTGCCGGCGGGCCCCGTGGATCTGCGGATCTTCCTCGACGGCTCCGTCGTGGAGGTCTTCGTCAACAGCAGAATCTGGGTCACCGGCCGTGTCTACGGCGGGAATCAGGGTCTCAGCATGCGCGGCAACCCCGAGAACATCGAATCCTGGACCTTGAAACCTGTCTCAGGCGACCGGTTGACCACTTAGACCGAGAAACGTTCGGACCTCGGCTTCGAGCGCAGGCGTCACCACCACGGCGTTGCCGCCGTAGATGGTGTCGTTCCCGGCGTAGTCGAAATAACGGCAGCCGGCTTCCTTGCAGATCACCGAGATCGCCGCCAGGTCCCACGGCCGGGCGCTGGGTTCGAGCCAGAATTCCGCCTGGCCGGCGGCGACAAACATCGAGTCCCAGGCGCCGCCCAGGCTGCGGACGGCCCAGAACCGGGAGAGGAACGGAAGCAGCTTGTCGGAGTGCGGCCGGATGGCCACGTTGTTGAACTGGAGAACGCAGGCCACCGCCCGTTCGACACTGTCGATGGCCGAGGCCTTCAACCGGCTCACTTCGCCATTCCTGGCCCGGTAGGCGCCGCCGCCGCGGACCGCATAGTACTGCTCATCCAGAGCCGGAAAGGTCGCTACCCCCACCTCGACGACGCCGTCGACCTCCAGGCCCAGCAGGTTGGACCAGAGCCGGTTGCCCCGCACAAAGTCGCGCGTGCCGTCAATGGGATCGATGATCCAGCGCCGTCCGCTCGTGCCCGTTTTGCTGGCCCCTTCCTCGCCCAACAGGCCATCGCCCGGGAATTCCTTCTCCAATGTCGAAGCAAAGAGCTTTTCGCAGGCCTTATCCGCCGCCGTCACGGGCGAATCGTCCGGCTTGTCTTCCACCTCGAACCCGTCCCGCTGGTACTGCAGGGCGAGGTTTCCGGCGGCGGCCGCCAATTCACGCGCCACGGCCAGTTCTCTTTCAAAGCTCATGGACAATATTTTAAGCTGTAGGTCTGGAGATCCCGCCGCCGTCGTGAATATAGTAGTGTGTCCGGTGGACCAGGCGTTTTGGTAAGGAAGGAAGGAAGCGCGTCGAATGGGAAAGATGGCGCCGTCGCTCCCGGTTGAGCTTCGCACGGTCTACCGGATGCTGAAGGTGGCTGAGGCCACATGGGGCGAACAGCCCGCGCTGCACCAACCGGTGGGCCAAGGCAAGTACCGGACCTACAGTTGGGTCGATTACACGCGCATTGCCGAAGAGATCGCCGCGGGCCTGCATGCCCTGGGCATCCGGCATGGCGACATCGTCGGCCTGGCGTCCGAGACGCGGGCCGAGTTCTACCTGGCCGACACCGGCGTGATGACCAACGGCAGCATCTCCGCCGCCGTCTATACCAGCCTGCCGCCCGCTGAACAGGTGAAGACGTTGAAAGGCTGCGATGCGCGCCTCATCTTCATCGAGAATGCCAAGACCATGCGGGCCCTGGATTCCGCCGGCCTGAACGATTTGCAGGTGCCGCGGGTCCTGATGGACGGAGAAGGCCCTGGCGCCATCTCCTTCGACCAGCTTCGAGCCATGGGGCGCGAAGCGATGCAGGCCGACGTGGGACTGCTGGAACGGATGATTGATTCCGTACAGCCGCGCGACTACGCCATCCTCTACCTGACCTCCGGCGCCACCGGGGAGCCGAAAATGGGCCTGGTGACGCATCTGTCCATCGTGTCGAACTGCGAGTGCGGGCCGCCCGTGCTGCCGGTGAACGATGACGACCGGACTCTGGCCTTCCTGCCCTCCGCTCACATCACACAGCGGATGGTGATGCAGCAGCTCATGATCCGCATGGGCGTTCCGGTCTACTTCAGCGAAGGCCTCACGAAAATGCCCGGCGAACTGCGAGCCATCCGGCCGACGTTCTTTGTCGCTCCACCCCGGGTGTGGGAGCGCATGTACGCCAGCATCACGACGGAGATCCGCAAGAAGCCGGCTGTGATCCGGAAGCTGTTCTACCTGGGCCTGGGCGTGGGCTCTGAAGCCGCCCGCGCGCGGCGCGCCGGCCGGACCCCGGCGCCGTGGGTGGCGTCTTCCCTCAAGTTCTTCGACAAGGTGGTGTTCTCGAAGATCCGTACCCGGCTGGGCGGCGCCATGCGCATCGCGGCCAGCGGTTCTGCCCCGCTGGGCAAGGACCTGGCGGAGTTCTATGCCTCCATCGGCCTGCCGTTGATCGAAGGCTACGGCTTGACCGAAGGCGGCGTCGTGGCACTGAATCCCATCGACCGGCCGCGCGCCGGCTCGATCGGCAAGGTCCTGCCGACGGCGGAGATTCGCTTCGCGCCGGATGGCGAGTTGCTGATCCGCGGCCCGATGGTGTTCTCCGGCTACTACAAAGACCCGGAAGCCACCGCGGCGGTGCTGCGCGACGGCTGGCTGCATACCGGCGATATTGGGGAGATCGACCCGGACGGCTACATCTCGATCACCGGCCGCAAAAAGGAACTCATCGTCGCCTCGAACGGCAAAAAGATCTACCCGGCTCGCATCGAGGGCCTGTTCAAACTGGAGCCGCTGGTGAACCAGGTCCTGCTGGTGGGCGACCGCCTGCCGTATGTCACGGCGGTGATCACCATCAATCAGCAGGCGGCAGAGCACCTGGAAGGAGTAAAGACGGGCTCGGCGCTGAGTGAAATCTCGCAGTCCGACGCCGTGCAAAACGAGGTGAAGCGCATCGTCCAGCGCGTGAACCGCCAACTGGCCCCGTTCGAACAGATCAGGAAGTTCAAGATCCTGGAGCGTGAGTTTTCATTGGAGGCCGGCGAGCTGACCCCGACCATGAAGCTGCGGCGCGGGAAGGTGATCGAGAACCTGCGCGGCGAAATCGGGGAGCTCTACGTGGGACGGGATAGCATCGATTAGCCCTCCCGCAGGAAGTTCTCGCCAAACCAGGAGGACTGCGATACTCTTGCGGCGGAGCCGGTCTGCGCGCACACAGGTGGGAAGCAAGTCTCGGGTATTGGGAAGTCTGCGATGTCTGCAAACACACCAATCACGGTCGCTAAAGGCGATGGCATCGGACCGGAGATCATGGAGGCGACGCTCCATATCCTGAGGGAGGCCGGCGCCCTTCTGGATACCGAAGAGATCGAGATTGGGGAAAGGGTCTACCGGCGCGGCAACTCTGCCGGGATGGAGAAGAGCTCGCTCGACACACTGATCCGGAACCGTGTATTCCTGAAGGCGCCCATCACCACTCCGCAGGGCGGCGGATTCAGGAGCCTGAACGTCACCACGCGAAAGCTGCTGGGACTGTATGCCAACGTTCGGCCGTGCGTCGCCTACGATCCCTACGTGCGCACCAAACATCCGGGCATGGATGTAGTAATCGTCCGCGAGAACGAAGAAGACCTTTACGCAGGCATCGAATACCAGCACACGCCCGATCAGGCGCAGTGCCTGAAGATCATCACCCGCGGCGGCTGCCAGCGCATTGTCCGCTACGCGTTCGAGTACGCGCGCCGCAACGGCAGGCGGAAGGTGTCGTGCTTCACGAAAGACAACATCATGAAGCTGACCGACGGCCTGTTCCGCCGGGTCTTCGAGGAGATCGGGCCGGAGTATCCCGATCTCGAGCGGGAGCATCTGATCGTCGACATCGGGGCGGCGAAGCTGGCGGACACTCCGGAAGTCTTCGACGTGATTGTGATGCCGAATCTCTACGGGGACATTCTCTCGGATGTGGCGGCGCAGCTCGCGGGCTCGGTTGGACTGGCCGGCTCGGCGAACATCGGCACGGAGTACGCGATGTTTGAGGCGATCCACGGTTCGGCTCCGCGGCGGGCGGGCCAGAACCTGGCGAACCCTTCGGGCCTGTTATTGGGATCGGTGATGATGCTGGTGCACATCGGACAGAGCGAGGTGGCCGAGCGCGTCCACAATGCCTGGCTGCGCACGATGGAAGACGGCATCCACACCTACGACATCTTCAAGGAAGGCATCAGCCAGGAAAAGGCCGGGACGAGAGAGTTCACCCAGGCCATTGCCGCGCGGCTCGGGCTGCTGCCCCAACGGCTGAAGCCGGTTCACTACTACGCCGCGCCCACCCGGACGGTGCCGCCCCATGCGGAAACCGCCTCGTCCGGGCGCAGGGAACTGGTGGGCGTGGATATCTTCGTCCACCACGCCCCGGCGGACCCAAACATCGTCGGGAGGCTGATGGAGCCGGTCTCCTCGGACGGGCTGAAGCTGGTGATGATCTCCAGCCGCGGCACAAAGGTCTACCCGGATCCGCTGCCTCACACGATTGTGTGCGACAGCTGGCGCTGCCGCTTCCAGAGTTCGACGGACAATCCGGTCATCACACTGAAGCAAGTCGTGGCCGCATTGGGCCGGGCCGTGGAGGCCGGGGCGGAGATTCACAAGACCGAGTTCCTCTACAACTACGACGGCAGAGCCGGATACTCGCTCGGTCAGGGCCAATAGCTGGTTCGTTGCAGGGAAGGCGCGAGGCGTTGCCTTCGGCCTGGAGGTTAGGATGCAGTGCGCCGGCGCAGGCCATACGCGACGCTGGCAAGCAGGATCACGGCAAGCACCCCGATGAACCAGTCGCCCCAGCGGGTGTAGAGCGTGGGCTGGGCCCGTAGTCCAACGGGCGCCAGCAGCGTGGAGAACGGAGCCGCGTTACTGCTGCGTTCCGTGCGCACCCGCCCGCGGGTGTCGAGCAGCGTCATGCGGCCCTGCTTCGCCAGGCGCGCGAGGTGGAAACCGTTCTCGACGCCGCGCATGAAGGCCATGCGGCTGTGGAGCCAGTCGTCGACGACGAAGTCCCAGGCAGGCACCAGGAGCAGCCCAGTGCCTTCGCGGCCATAGCGCCGGGCCAGCGGAACAAAGTCCATGTCGCGGCAGATCTCGATCCCGATGGTGGAGCGCGGGTCGCGCAGCAGAGCGATCTCAGTGCCGGGGCGGGTTCGATCCTCCAGGACCGGCACGAGGTGATGCTTCCAGTAAGTAGTCTCCAGGCGGCCCGCGGCGTCATAGAGCCGGGCCTCGTTGCGGCGGCCTTCGGGCAGAGGGTGAATGATGGGCACAAGGATGCGCGCATTCGCGGCGCGCGCCGTCTGGCCGAAGAGCTCGTCCAGTTGGGGGATGTGATCGTCCGTGACGACAGCGACCATCTCAGGCAGCAGGATGATGCGGGCGCCGCGGCGGCCAAGCCGGACAGCCTCTTCGGCATACTGATGCAACAGGCGCAGGGCATCGTCCGGCTTCTCCGGCAGCATGTTCTGCTTGAGGTCCGAGACGACCATGCCAACAACGACGGTGGGGTCGTCGTCGCCGTCCCCCGCCAGGCGGGAAAAACCGAAACCGAAGACCGCCAGCAACACCACGGCGGAAACGCCCAGGACCATGCGATTGTCGCGAGTGGTGACTGCCGCCGAGACGGAGGCCGGAAGGAACAGGACCACAAACGTGATGCCGGCCATGCCGGCGAAGGATGCCAACTGCAGCACGGGCAGGCAGTCCATCTGGGTGTAAGCCAGGTTGCCGTAGCTTCCACCCGAGTACTCGGCCAGATACTGGAGGATGGTCCACAGGCTGGCGAATCCGGCGGCGGCCGCCAGTGCGTGGCCGCGAAGAAGCAGGAAGCGGTAGAGCAGCGCCGCGAGGGCAAAGAAAACAGCCGGCACCGTGATGGCGAGAGTGATGATTGAATACGGGATCTGCACGATGCGGTAATAGCTCACCGCGTTGAGGTGCCCGATGGCCCACGCCAGAAATGCCACGCCGAAGAGCGGCAGCGCCTTCAGCCGCGAGGCCAGCAGCAGAACAGGCAGAGGCGCCAGCCACATCAGCCACCAGACGGGGTGCAGGGAGTCACCGAAGAAGACGGCTGTGGCCGAGAGAAACACGGCGGAGAGAGCGGCAACGGCGGTTTTCAACATGCTGCCTCTTCCCGGGCGCGAAGCCCGTCAAGGAGTCGTTTCATGGCGCGATGAACCAGCTCGCGAAACTGTTTTTCGTCCAGGTGGAAGCGGCCGGCCCGGTAGAGCGTGACGTAGCCGTGGGCGAGCGACCAGAGCTGAAGCGCGACCTCCCATGGATCGTCCTGCTGGAGCTGCCCCTCGGCCATGGCCCTGGCGACGAGGTCGGCAATCGGCGTCAGAGTGGGAGACTGGCGGGCGCGGAAATCGTCTGGAAAGCGGCGCGCGCCTTCGCGGGGTTTGCAGAAGACGTGATCGAAGACGCGAGCGCGGGCGAAGGCATAGTCGAGGTAGCCGTCCATGCAGTGCAGGATCTGCGTGCGAAGCGGGCCCCGGTGGCCGCGCGCGTTGATGAATTCGAGGAGTTTGTCGAACTCCGCATCGGTGATCTGGCGCAGCAGCGTCTCGCGGGAGTCGAAGTGGTGATAGATCGCCATGGGCGTGATGCCCACGGCAGAGGCCACTTTACGCATGGTGACGGCATCGGGCCCGTCCTGCTCGAGGAGGTCCAGCGCCACGGAAGAGATCCGGGCCTTCAGATCAGACGGTACAGCCACCTATACAGCGTATAGCAGTTTCTATACACTGTATAGTAAATTCTGCGACTGCGTGGGAAAGATCAGAGCGGGTCGACCACGGCCTCGATGATCCGCAGGCTGCGCTTCGGAGTTTCTCCCTCCAGCTCTTCCTTCTCGAAGGCGTCGAGAACCTCCAGCCCTTCTACGACACGTCCGAAGATCGTGTACTTTCCATCGAGATGGGGCGCCGGGGCGAGCATCAGGAAGAACGAGGTACTGGCGGAGTCGGGGTCGTCGGAGCGGGCCATGGAGAGGATGCCGCGCTCGTGTTTGAGGTCCGGGCGGAATTCGCCTTTCACGGTCCGGACCCAGCGGTCAGCGGGATGGGTGGGACTGGGCTCGCGTTTGTCGCCCATACCGCCCTGAGCGACGAAGCCCTTGATTACGCGATGGAAGGCGGTGCCGTTGTACCAGCCGGTGTCGACGAGCTTGAGGAAGTTCCGCACATGGTTGGGCGCCCAGTCTGGCTCCAGCTTGAGCTTCATCGTACCGAGAGTAGTCTTCATGGTCACGGTGCGGCGAAGCTGATCGACCGTGGCATCCACGAACGGCTCAACCTTCTTCATCTCGATGGTGACCTTCAGGATGCGGACCGGCTCGAGGGCGATACCGCTGCCGTCGACCTTTGACTGCGAGATCTTCTCGACGACGTCCATACCTTCCGTGACACGGCCGAACGTGGAGTACTGTCCATCAAGCGGCGGCTGAGCCTGAACGCAGATGAAGAACTGGCTGCCGTCGCTATTCTTCTGATTCGGAATGCGAACCGTGGAGACGGTACCGCGTTCGTGCTTCATATCGCTGAACTCGTCGGCCTGCAGCTTGAGGCCACCGGTACCCCACAAGGTCCGGGCGCTTTTCGGGTCTTTGAGCAGAGGATCGCCGCCCTGAATGATGCCGTAGGAGATGGTGCGATGGAAGGCGCCGCCATCGTAGTAGCCCTGGCGGGCCCACTTCAGGAAGTTTTCGACGTGTTTGGGGGCCTTGTCGGGCGCGAACTCAAACCGGATGGTTCCGGCGCTGGTCGTGATGACCGCTTCCAGGTCGGCCGCATTGGATTGGGCGGCGGCCCCAAGCGGGACGAGGACGAGAAGGGGGAGAAGAGCAAGGCGGCTGGAACACATCTCAAGATCATCGTAGCCCCAGAGCGGGCGTCCGGTCATCCGGGCATGCCCCACGAGTCTCTCGCGCTGCAATATCGTAGAGGGAAGCCGATGACGCACAAATTCTGGGAACGCCTGCTATTCGCCTGCCTGGCCGCGGGACTGATTCTGCAAGGACAGCCCGCCTCTCTGCCGGTGGTGCAGAGCCGAACGGGTCCGATCCGGACGGAAACGGTGGCGCTGCCGGAACTGAGTCCGGCGAGCCAGTACAGCCTGCTTTACTCGGTGGCACCGCTGAGCGGATTGGGTCCGGACGCGCGGCTCACGGTGCAGGTAGCCCAGGGCACGGCAGTGCTGGCGGAGAAGGTGCTGCATGCGGGCGACGCCGATTTCTATACGCAGTTCCGGGTGGCGAAGGCGGGCAAGGTGGAGGTGCGGGTCTCGAACTCTGGCGCCTCGGGCCAGTTCCGGCTGACCGTGAACCGCTGGCCGCTGACCGATGCGGTGCGCCGCGGCCCCAGCCACCGCTGGCAGGACGCGATGGAGATCACGCTGGGCAAGACCGTGTTCGCCTCGGGCGACGATGCCCCGTACATCCCACTGCCGGGCACTCTGCGTGCGGCGATTGTCGAGGATCCGTCGCGCACAGACTGGTACAAGTTCCACTTCGCGGGCGCGGCTCCGAAGCTGGTGTTCTTCCAGATCGAACTGATGGAGCGCGACCAGGTGCCGGTGAACGTGGCGGTATACCGCCTGGCCGCCGGCAAATTGGAAGAGCATTTCCAGGGGGAGGATCCGGTGTCCCTGCCGCACGAAGTGCAGGCGCTGCCGGGCAATAAGTTCATCCCGCGCATTCTGAGCGAGGCCGGTGATTACTATGTGGCCGTGCGGGCCGCGCATCCGGAGTACAAGCTGAGGACACGGCTGTACGATCCGGCGCCGTACAAGGATCCGCAGGTTGCTGTGCGAACGGGTGTCGATTACATCCTGGCGGCCGGCGATTCGTGGCATGCGAACACGCCGAGGCGCGGCGGAACGCTCGATCGCGTGAACGCCGTGCACCAGGAGACTTCGCTGTGCGTGGCGTGCCACGCGACACACTTCTCGCAGCGAGCCCAGCTCTATGCGACGCGGAACGGGTATCCCGTGGTGCAGCGGCAGCAGTTGCAGTTTCTCTCGGAGCGGTTCTACAACAACCCGCGACCCTTCTACGGCTTCGAGCAGGAGGGTGCTGTGTGGGCGCGGATGATTTCGGCGCCGGCCAATGTTCTCGGCCGCATGGGGCATCTGATGGACCTCTTTGAGAATCAGATCACCGGCGAGCGGCGGGAGAAGTTTCATCAGAGCATCGCGAAGTATCTGAACCTGTACTACGCCGGGCGCGACAAACTGCCGGGCGACGAGACCAACGGCAATACTCCGCTGGTGAGCGCGCACGAGGTGGCGTGGTACGCGTGGACGGAGACTCACGATGCCCGACTGCCGGAGATGGTGGCTCGCGGCGAGGTCAAGAACATGGTGGACCTCTGCTACCAGACGCTGGCGCTGGCGGAGATGGACAAGGTGCGCTATGAGCAGCAGATCACCAGTAACGCCAGGCGCATCCTGTCTCTGCAGCGTCCGGACGGGCAGTGGGCGATGAATTTCCCTGCCGGGCAACCGGAAGTGGAGTTTCAAACCGGGCACGCCCTGTGGGCGCTGCACGCGGCGGGCATCCCAGCGGACCATCCGCAGGTGGCCAAGGCCATCAGTTATCTGTTAGGACGGCAACAGCCGTGGGGCGGCTGGCTGGATCCGCTGCAGTCGTACGAAAACTTCCGCACGCCGTTCCGGGAATCGCAGATGGCGATCCTGGCGCTGAGCGCATACTTCCCCAAAGCCAACCGGCCCAAGGGCTGGAATTCTCCGGCAATCAGCGCCCTGTCCAGTGATCCCGTGCAACTGCTGGCGCAGTTGGATGAGGTGTGGGATCAACCGTCCGCGGCGGTGCTGGCAGGTATTCAGTCGGCCGCGAAGTCGAACGATGCGCTGATCCGGCAGGCGGCGGTGGAGGCATTGGGACGGCTGGGGCAAGCCGTGGATCCGGCGCTGCTGGGGGATCCGAGCAAGATGGTGCAGCGGACGGCGGCCTGGGCGATCCGGCAATCGTACCGGTCGAAGCCGGAGGTTGCGGAGACTCCGGTGCTGACCGCGCTGGCCAGCAAGGATGACCGGGTGCGTTGGGGCGGGGTACGCATCTTCGCCTCTCACTTTTCCACGCTGGCGACGCGGGCTCCGTTGGCGGCCGCGCTGGAGAAGCTGATGAATGATCCGGTGCCGGTCATCCGCATGGATGCGGTGAAAGGACTGTGGCAGTTCTGGTTCTGGAATGCGGATCCGGCTGTGCGGTCGGGGATCGAGGACGCCACGCTGCAGGCGCTGGGGCAGCCGCAACATGCATGGGTCGCACAGAATCTGCGGCATGCTGTGTACAACCTGGCGGACGAGAACATTCGCTATCTGTACAACAACTGGGTGCCGCTGTTGGGACGGCCCGAGGATCGCGACAGGGCCATTCGCGGGCGACTGACGGTGGAGTCGCAACTGGCTGCAAAGTTCGCCGCGCTGTTGGAGAAAGGGCCGGAACCCGCGAAGAAAGAACTGCTGCGGGCCTTGACGGAGCAGCCGCTGCGGCGGGCAGACATCTACGATCTGAAGGCGGACCTGAGCATGCAGGCCCCGCTGGTATATAACCGCATCGGCAATGACATCGAGCAAATCACGTTTTTCGGTGAGAGCGCGGAGCGGTTCGCGGCCGCCCTGAGGCCACTGCTCTCGTCGCAGGACGCGGAGATGCGGGCGATGGCGTCGCGCGCCGTGTACCTGGTGCGATCCACCAGGTTTGGCGACGTGAACCGGCTGGCCGGTGCGACGGGCGAACAGGTGAAGTTCGTCACTGCCAAGATGGAGCAGATGCCGGAAGGAGCCGAGGTGGCGCGGGCGTTGAAGCCGCCGCCTGTGACGGTGGCGGCCAAAAGCACGGGCACGAAAGCACCGGTGAAGGTCAAACTGGACGAGGCGTATTTCCGCGGCTATGTTCAACCCATTCTGGAAAAGCGGGGCAAGGACGGTTACGCCTGTGTCCATTGCCACGCGTCGCATGCCATCTTCGACGGCACCTACGGCACGGCGATGAAGGTGGTGGATCCCAGCCAGCCGGAGGCGAGTCTGATTCTGATGAAGCCGACGTCGACCTCGGAGTCGGAGGGTGTGGCGGGGGGCACTACGGTGGCGCACGGCGGCGGCATCCGCTGGGCGAAGGACTCGCCGGAGTATGTGACGATCCTGGAGTGGATCAAGGGCGCCAAGGAGTAGGCGAGAGCCCGGGTGCCGTTGGGCCGCCGGGCTCTCGAATTGCCGTCAGAACGTGAATCGCGCCACCAGTTGCAGGTAACGCGGGGTGCGGCCGGTCTGGGTGATGTCGATGGTCCCGAAGGTCGCGCTGGTCGATTGTCCCAACAAGCCATTGGCTGGCAGCAGGTTCGCGGAGCCGAAGCCCTTGTCGATGCCCGAGTCAGCGAATTCCTTGCGGTTGAAGACATTCACAGCCTGCGCCGAGAAGGCCACGGCCATCTTTTCCCCGATCGCGAATCTGCGGTCGAGGGACATGTTCCAGTTGTTGGTGCCCCAGCCGCGCAGGTTCGAGAAGAAGCGCGGAGCCGTGCCGTACCAGTAGAGGTCGTTCACGATCTGCGTATTGCTGGTGCCGGGCACTGGCACGGTGAGGGTGCGGCCCGAAAACGCGTGCGGATTGAAGTAAAGGTAGCGGTTCTTCGGCACGACGATGGTGGTGCCGTCGGGCAGAGGGTAGGCGGTTTTGCCGTCCCCGTAGACGCGATACTTTTCCGGGAGGATGGGATCGCTCAGCAGATCGGGCCGGCCAAAGCCGCTGCCGCCGGTGATGGCGAGAGGCAGGCCGGCGGAGAAGGTCGTGAGGCCTGACACCTTCCAACCGCCGAGTACCTGTGAGGCAACCGGGGTGTTGGTGAGGAAGCGTTTGCCCTTGCCGAAGGGCAGGTCGTAGACGTAGTAAATGACCGCGCGGTGCGGGATGTCGCTGTTCGAAACGGAGCGCTCGATCCCGAAGTTATTTACGGTGAAGCCGCTGGCTCCGCCGCCATTGCCGGTGTTGCCGGAGTTGACGGAAATCGAGTTCCCGAAGTCGATGCTCTTCGACCAGACGTAATTGCCACCGATCTCGAGCCCGTTGGAGAAACTGCGGCGCAGCGACACCTGGAAGGCGTGATAAGTGGAACTACCGAAACGCTGCTGGAACTTGGTAACCGTGTTGTAGGCGGGGAAAGGCTTGGCCAGATTCAGCCGCGTGATGGTGTGTCCACCGATGGTGGCGTTGCTGGCCGGGGCGATGCCGTAGAACGGATTGGCGACGAGAGCATTGAGGGGATTCACGCCGGTGGCGATGTACTCGGCTCGGGCCGAGTTCAAGATCACCTCGGGGATCGCGTTGATACCGTTCACGGGGAACTGCTGGACGATCATGCGTGTGCCTTTGGTCCCGACATAGGAGACCTGGAGGCTGGTGCCTTTGCCCAGATCGCGCTCGATGGTGAAGTTCCATTGCTGGATGTAGGGCGTGCGCTGATGGCGGTCGAGGGCAGTGACGCTGTAGCCGAGGTAGCCGGGATTGCTGGGATCCGCGCCAAGAATGGTGCCACCGCCGCTAAACGAGTCGTTGAAGGGCCGGGCCAGGATGTCGTAGCCGCTGGCCGGCCGGATGTTTTGAAAGGCGGGATTGCCGAAGCCATCGGTGCCAAAGCCCTGGGCTCCGCTGCCGACGCCGGTGATCTGGTCGTAGCTGATGCCGTAAGCGGAGCGGATGACGCTCTTGTCGTTGAGGCGCCAGGCGAAGCCGACGCGGGGCGCCCAGTTGCGGTAATCGGGATCGGTCTGGCCCCGGCCGTTGCCGTTCACGCCGGAGAATTCGTAAAGGCCCGGGGTGCCGGTCGCATTGAGAGCCTGCGTATTGAACTGCGAGAGGCGGTTGTAGCGTTCGCTGAGAGGGCCCTGGAATTCCCACCGCAGCCCGAGGTTGACGGTAAGCCGGCGCGAGACCTTCCAGTCGTTCTGGGTGTAGCCGCCCAGGTAGACGTTCCGCAGAGCGAGACGCGGATCGCCGGTGGTGAACTGTCCTCCGCCCACCTGGCCGTTCAGGTTACCTAGGAGGAAATCGGCGAGGACGAAGCCCTGGGACTGGTTGTAGGCGAGAGTTGGACAGCCCGGTCCACTGCAGGCGGTGGTGAAGTTGTTCGGGGTGAAGGCGAACGACGGGACGAAGGCCTGGTAGAAGTTGGTGTAGAGAGGACGGTACTCGCCACCGAATTTGAGGGTCCAGTTGCCGGCGATCTTCGTGTAGCTGCCGGTGAAGGCGTAGTTGCTGGAGTGGTTGTCCCGCAGTACGAAGTTGCCGATGCCGATCTGCTGATAGGCGCCGCCCACGGCGATGCGCGGGAACGCTCCGCTGGGAGCGACGCTGATCATCTGCTGGGAGAAGCCGAGGCCGGCGAGGTCAGCATTCAAACCGGAAGACGGCTGCAGCACCAGGTTGATGCGTGTGAGGTTGGCGCGCAGTTCCACGATGCTGGTGGGAGAGACGGTCCAGGTGTGGCCCAGCGTGGCGGACCAGTTGTACTGGCTGCCTGGAGCCTGGTCTGTGGCCTGTGGGTCCGTAGTGCGGAACCGGTTGCGCGGCGTGTTCAGCGTCCAATCGCTGGTATAGCGGAAGAAGGCGTGGTGCTGCGGCGTGAAGTAGTGGTCGAGCTTCACGATGATCTGGTCCAGCCGGTTGTAGGTCGAGTTGGAGTCGTAGTAGTTCAGCGTCCCGTCGGGGTTCAGGGGCGTAATGTTGGGCAGCGGGTAAAGGTTGATCAGTTTCAGGGCTGTCGGATTGAGCTGGCTGCTGGGGATCCTGTTCAGCACGCCGCCACTCTGGAACTGCTGCCGCTCCAGGCGGACATTGCTGCCCACGGGGACCACGTTTGTTGTCGACGCGAAGGGCGCGTAGACATTCCGGTTGACCACCTCCAGCAGGCCGGTGGAGGGGTTCCGCACCTGCACCAGGCTCTGGCTGAAGTCGCCCTGTCGCTCCAGCGCGGTCGGCATCGTGAGAAAGGCGCTGGCATCCTCCGCCTCGCGCACCCCTTCATACGAGTAAAAGAAGAAGGTTTTGTTGCGGCCGTCGTACAACTTCGGGATGATGAGCGGTCCGGAGAAGGTGCCGCCGAAGTCGTTCACATTGAACTTGCCCTTCTTGGCGCCCGTTGCGTTGTTGCCGAAGCTGTTGGCGTTCAGCACGGGATTGCGGAAGTTCTCGTAGACCGAGCCGTGGTACTGGTTCGTGCCCGACTTCGTACCGAAGCTGACCACGCCGCCGCCGGCGCGCCCGAATTCGGCGGAGTAGGCATTGGTGATGACCTTGTAGTCGCCGATGGCGTCGATGCTGGGTAGCACTGATGCTTCGTTGAAAGCGGGATTCGTGTTCGGGGCGCCGTCCAGCAGGATTTCGCTGGAGATGGGCCGGCTGCCGTTCACGGTGAAGTTGGAGAACTGCTTGCGCGAGTCGTCACCGACCGCGAAATTCGTCACCGACTCGAAGCCTTGGCGCGGGACGACGCCCGGCGTTGTGACGACATAGTAGAGTGGGTTTCGCCCGATATTCGGCAGGCTCTCGATGGCCTGCGTGCTGACCGTGGCGTTGAGATCGGAGGCGTCAGTCTGCAGGCGTTGAGCGCTGGCGACGACTTTCACCGACTCTGTCACCTCGCCCACAGTGAGCGTTACATCAATGCGAGCCTTGGAGTCGAGGGAGAGAGCGACTCCCGTCTCCTGGTAAGTCTTGAATCCTTTGGCGGAGACCTCGACGTCGTAGGAGCCCGTCGGAAGATTGGGAGCCGAATAGTCGCCGTTCGTATTCGTACTCGTGGATGTTTCCACGTTGGTCCCCTTGTTTCGAATGCGGACGTTGGCTCCAGGGATGGCGGACCCGCTGGGGTCGCGGACGTTGCCAAGAATCGTGCCGGTAATTACCTGGGCGGTAGCAGGAAACACCAGACACAATCCCAGCAGGATCAGGAGTATGCAGGGGCGGCACAAGCGGAAAGGAAAAGTATCGACAGAGATCATGGGGGACTAACCTCCTTTGTCAGTCTGGGGCGATTGTAGGAGGGGTCCGCGAGGTCAACCAGTGGTTGGACGGTACGAGCGGACGGTTTGCTGAAGGTCCGTTAACGTTACCAGCTGCAGTGTTATCATAACCGCGGGCACATATTGGCTTTCAGGGATCCGGGTATGAACGTCAATCCAGCTCTCATCACGGCTGAGGCGAAGCGGCTTGCGTTGTCGCGGGTATTGCAAAGCGATACGTTCGCCCGGGCGGATCAGCTCAAAAGATTCCTATCGTATGTCTGCGAGATGGAAATCAACGGGCATGCAGGGGAAATCACGGAGTATCGGATTGGCCTCGAGGCGCTGGGAAAGTCAGAGGATTATTCGACAACTGACGACACCTCGGTCCGTAACCGTGCCTACACGCTGAGGAAGAAGCTGGAGAAGTTCTACGAGGAGGAAGACCCCGACGCGCCGCTACGGATCGAGTTCGTCAAGGGGACTTACGTCCCGCGGTTTGTGGAACCCGGCAGCGCGTTACACGATCACGGCGATCACGTGCCCGTGGCAAGCGACAGCCACACGCCTCGGGTAACGCGGCCTTGGTATCGCCGGTTCGGCGTGCCCGCGCTGCTGCTCGCCGCCGGTATCGTAGTGGGCGCGATCGGAGCCGAGTGGAAGGAGCGTCCCGCGTCCGCCACGACCGGCAAAGTCGACCCCATCGTGAGAGAGGCCTGGGGCTCCTTCCTTGAGAATCGCGAGCCGGTGATCATCTCGTTGGGTACACCCGCGCAATTGACGCTGCTACCCTTCAACATCAAGATGGAGTGGCAACCGGAGCTCCCGGAATTCGAGGCCCCGCCGCAACTCTTCCCCTGGTATGTCCGGCATCACCGGCTCTTCTCGGGCAAGAAGCTCTACATGACGCCAGACGTGAACTCGCCCCACTTCGGCGACGTGCTCGGCGCGACAACTGTCATCCGAACCCTGACCGCCGCCGGGACTCCGTACAAGCTGCTACCGGAGCGGGTGATTTCGACGGCCCTGCTGAATTCCAGGGACTCCATCCTCTTCGGCGTCCCGTACAAGAGCGAGGCAGTGCTGAAGCTGTTCGAGAAGACGCCCTTCCAGTTCACTTATCAACCGGAGATGCGGGATGTGGAGATCACGTACCAAGCCACTCCGGGCGCCGCGTTGAAGATCTATTCGCCAAAGCGGGACGAACGTAACGACCGGGTGGAGAGCTACAGCCTGATCACAGTCATGCCGCGCGATCCCTCGGATGAAAAGGCCGGACGGGTCATAGCCTTTTCGGGGGATCCCAGTGCCGGCGCGGCCGCCGCCGCCGAGTTCTTCTCCTCGCCGCAGTACTTGTCTGAGCTCAAACAGCGCTTCGCCGCCGCCGGCCACCCGGCCTGGCCTGCCGCCTACCAGGTGCTGGTGCGGTGCAAGCTCGACGCCAACCTGCCCGCCTCAATGGCCTACGAGGCCCACGCCATCCTCAACGTCAGGTGAGCCCGGGTCGAGCGTTTACAACGTCTGCATGAGCAGATTCTTGACTTCTACTCAGACATCTATATACTAAGCTTACTGAGTATGGCAAAAACTGATTCTCTCCAGGGGTCGCTGGACCTCATGGTTCTGAAAATCCTCTCCCGCCGGCCGAACCTGCATGGCTACGCGATTATGACCGCGATCAAAGAGATGTCCGACGACATTCTGCGTGTGGAGGAAGGCTCGCTGTATCCGGCACTGCATCGCATGGAGGAAGCGGGTTGGATCAAGGCCGCCTGGATCACCAAGGACACCGGCCGGCGTGCCCGCATCTATGAACTAACGACCACCGGAAAGAACCAGTTGTCGTCGGAAGAGGCTCGCTGGCAGGCCGTGACGGCCGCCGTCAATCAAGTATTAAGGATGGCCTGACAATGTCGCTCTGGTCGCGCATCGCCCATGCGTTTCGCCCTGGTTCGCTGGACCGGGAACTCGAGGAAGAACTGCAGTCGCACATCGACGAGGCGGTGGAGAGCGGCCGAGATCCGGAAGAGGCGCGCCGCGCATTCGGGCGCATGCTCCAGACCCGGGAGCAAAGCCGCGACATCCGCATTGCGTCCTGGCTCGATTCACTGCGCGCCGACGCGATCTTCGGCTGGCGGCAGATCCTGAAGCGCAAGGTGACGTCAGGTGCGGCTATCCTGTCGCTCGCGTTGGCCATTGGCGCCTGCACATCGGCGTTCCGGTTGGTCGATGCCATGCTGCTGCGGCCGCTGCCGGTGGCCGATCCGGGCAGCCTCTTCGTCCTCAGATACGAAGTTCTGGACAACGATGACAAGAAGGACATGGCGGATTCCTTCGAGTACCCGCTGTTCCGGCAGCTGCGCACCGCTGTGCGCGGCCAGGCCGAAGTGATGGCGATATCGTATGCCAGCCAGGTGGATCTGACCTTCGGCACCGATCAGGAGATGGAGAAGGCGTATCGCCAGTATGTTTCAGGTTGGACCTTTGAGACGCTCGGCCTGCGGCCGGAGTTGGGGCGACTGCTGACGGCCAATGACGACGTGAAGCCGGGCGGCCATCCTTATGCGGTTCTCTCGCACGACTTCTTGCAGCGCCGCTTCGGAGGCGACCGCAATGTCGTCGGGCGTACCTTCCGCCAGGGCACCAGCACTTACGAAATTGTCGGGGTGCTGGCCGCGGGCTTCACAGGCACAGAGACCGGAACAATGACTGACGTGTTCGTCCCTACGATGATGAACGCTAGGGCCGTCGACGATCCCAACTGGGGCTGGTTCCGGACCTGGGTGCGGCTGAAACCGGGCATCGAGGGCGAGCAGGTAAGACAGAAACTGCGAGCCACCATGCTGGCGGCGCGCCAGGAGAAAGCCAAGGGTTGGAAGACACCCGGCGCGAAGCACCGTACCGAGCAGTACCTCAACGCAGAGGTCTCGCTGGAATCCGCGGCAGCGGGCGTATCCGGCATGCAGCACACTTACCGGCGATCGATGATCATCCTCGGCGTACTGGTTGGCCTGGTGCTGTTGATCGCCTGCGCGAACGTGGCGAATCTCCTCACTGCCCAGGCCACGGCCCGAGCTCGAGAGATGGCGTTGCGCGTATCTATCGGCGCGGGGCGCGCCCGGTTGCTGCAACTGGTCCTGATGGAGAGCGCGCTACTAGCGATCTTTGCGTCGGCGATCGGCGGGCTCTTTGCCGCATGGTCAGCACCTTTCGTCGTTAGCATGATCAATCCGCCGGACAACCCGGCTCGACTGGTACTTCCGGCCGACTGGCGGGTGCTCGGATTTGGGGTGGCGCTCGCGCTGGCAGTGACCGTTCTGTTCGGCCTGGCTCCGGCGCTACGGGCCTCCTCCGTGAAACCGGCCAGCGCATTGAAGGGCGGTGAGGATCCACATTCCAAGCGCAGGCTGATGCATGCACTGGTCGCGGCCCAGGTGGCGTTCTGCTTCCTGGTTCATTTTGTGGCTGGTATGTTTGTATCGTCCTTTGACCGGCTCACCAACCAACCCGTCGGATTCTCCCCGGAACGCATCGTTCTGCTGGACACGCAGGCCAAGAAGGAACAGCCCCAGGGGACCTGGGATCAGGCTCTGGAGAAGCTGCGCTCCGTGGCGGGCGTGGAGTCCGCCGCGCTGGCCGGTTGGCCTTTGATGAGCGGCAACGCCTGGACCTCACCCGTCTGGGCGAACGGCCATACGCCCGACCGCGAACAACCCGTCTATTTCCTCGGCGTCTCGCCAGGCTGGGTGGCCGCCATGAAGATCCCACTGCTGAGCGGCCGCGAGTTCCGGCTGAATGAGTCGAACCCGGATTTCGCGATCGTCAATGAAGCGTTTGCGCGCCGCTACTTCAACGGCCAGGACCCCGTCGGCCGGACGCTGGAAACATCCGGAGCCAAGGACAAACACTCCATCGCCCAGATCGTCGGATTGGTGCGGGACGCGCGCTATGGCGAACTGCGGGAGGCGGTCCGGCCTACCGTCTACGTCCCATTCAGTTCGAAGGATGACAAAGGCGCTACGAAGGGCACCGACTGGGGTGTCTTCATCGTGCGCACAACTTCGAAGGACCCGCTGCAACTCGCCAGCCTACTACGCCGTGAGGTCAGCAACGGACGACCCGAACTGCGCGTCAGCGATATCTCCACGCAGGAGGCGCTGATCCGCTCAAAGACCCTGCGGGAACGGATGCTTGCGACACTCTCAATGTTCTTCGCCGCCGTTGCCCTGTTGCTCGCTTGCGTGGGCCTGTATGGGGTGCTCGACTACTCCGTCATTCAGAGGCAGCGCGAAATCGGCATCCGGCTCGCACTGGGCGCCCGGTCCAACGACATCATGCGCCGCGTCACCACCGAGGTGTTTTCCATGCTGATCTTCGGCGCGTTCATCGGGCTGGCCTTGGGCATCGCCTCGGAACGCTATGTGGAGACGCTGCTGTTCCAGGTCAAGGCTCTGCAGTTTTCGGTGTTGCTGTGGCCGCTGGTCACTATCCTGGGTGCTTCCGCGCTGGCCGCTCTGCCGCCGGTACTGCGTGCGCTGCACATCGACCCTGCGTCGATGCTGCGATCCGAGTAGCCGGGGCGATTGACGAATCCTGGCGGGCGTTCCTATCCTCTAGGGATGCCCGCGCAAGAGTCCTCTCAACTGGTAGAGACCTGGAACATTCACAACCGGATTCATGCGTTCGTGCTGGACGCGCTGGATGCAGAATCCCTGGCGGCCGTTCCGCAGCCCAAGGGACGCAGCGTCGCAGCGCAGTTCGCGCATGTCCACAATGTGCGGAAGATGTGGCTGGCGCAGGCGGCGCCGGAGCTCGACGCGCCACTGCAGAAGCTGGAAGGACCGGAGTGGAGTTCGGCCGACCTCAAGACCCATCTGGCCGCTTCGGGTGAAGCGATCGCTGCCCTGCTGGTCCGCGCCATGGAGCAGGGCAAGGTCAAGGGCTTCAAACCGCACCCGGCCGCCTTCCTCGGGTACCTGATCTCACACGAGAGCCATCATCGCGGCCAGATCCTCCAGACCTTGAAGCAGAACGGCAGACTGCCGCCCAAGAAGATTCTCTTCGGCCTCTGGGAGTGGGGCGTCCGCTGACTCCCTCTACGAAATGATCGCTTTGATCAGATTCCCGTGGACATCGGTCAGGCGGAAATCGCGGCCGCTGTAGCGATAGGTCAGCCGCGTGTGGTCCAGTCCCAACTGATGCAGGATCGTCGCATGCAGGTCGTGCACATCCACCGGATTCTCCACGGCCTTGAAGCCAAACTCATCGGTGGCACCATAAACCATGCCTCCGCGGAAGCCGCCGCCGGCCACCAGCGAACTGTAGCCGTGGTTATTGTGATCCCGGCCGTTCTGCACCTTCACGAGCCCGCTCACTTCGGTGGCCGGAGTGCGACCAAACTCACCGGTTACCACCACGACGGTTTCGTTCAATAGCCCGCGTTGCTTGAGATCGCGAATCAGCGCCGCGATGGGCTTGTCTGCCAGCCGCGCCAGACGGCGGTGGTCGAGGATGTCCTCGTGGCTGTCCCAGGGCTGGTCGTCGCCGAAGTAAACCTGCACCATACGCACACCGCGCTCCACCAGGCGCGCCGCCATCAGGCAGCCGCGGGCAAAGTCGCCATTGCCGTACGACTCGCGCACCTTCTCAGGCTCCTTGGAGATGTCGAACGCCTCCGCCGCCTCGGTCTGCATGCGGTAGGCGATCTCCATCGACTGGATGCCGGCCTCGAGTTGCGGGTCGTCGCCCTCGCGCTTTGTCTGCAGGCGGTTCAGTTGACCCAGCAGGTCCAATTGCCGCTTCTGGTCTTCCGGCTTCCAGCGCGTGTTGTGCAGGTTGGGAACGAGCTTGTCAACTTCCTTCTCGTTGTTCGGAATGTAAGCGCCCTGATAGACGCCGGGCAGATAGGACGAAGTCCATAGGATGGGCCCCAGCACCGGCAGCCCGGGACACAATACGACGAAGCCAGGCAGATTCCGGTTCTCGGTGCCCAGTCCATAGGTCACCCACGAGCCCATGGAGGGATGGCCCGGCAGCCGCTGGCCGCAGTTCGTCAGCAGGAGCGAAGGTTCGTGATTGGGGCGCTCGGTGTGCATCGAGCGGATGACGCAGAAGTCGTCGATCACCGACCCGACTTCGGTGAAGATCTCGCTCACCTCAACCCCGCTCTGGCCGTACTTTTTGAACGTGAAGGGTGAGCCCAGCAAGTTGCCCGTCTTCCGTTCGCTCTTGAGATTCGGCGTCGGCATGGGCTTGCCGTGCATGCGCTGGAGGTCAGGCTTGGGATCGAACGTGTCCACCTGCGACGGGCCGCCGTTCAGGAACAGAAAGATGACGTGCTTCGCCTTAGCCGGAAAGTGGGTCGCCTTCGGAGCCATGGGGTCGGCGGCCACCTGGGCGAATGCGGCCATGGGGAAGCCGGCGCCCATCGTTTTGAGCAGGTCACGTCGTGTCATGTTTACTCCACGTACAGGAACTCGTTTGCGGCCAGCAGGACCTGGGCGTACCGCGGCCAGGCTTCCTGGCCCTGCTGCAGGAACTCCAACCCAAGCTTCAGTTCATCCGCGCTGGGCGGCCGTGAGTAGATGAGATCATAGGCCGCGCGGATCTTCTCTTCGTCGGTGCCCTTCAGGCGGGCGGCGAGCGCATCCGACTCGCGCAGCACCAGCGGATTGTTCAGGAAGAACAGGCGCTGCAGGGGCACGCTAGTCACGTTCCGCTGCTCGTTCGTGGTATTCGGATTCGGATGGTCGAACATCGCCAGCAGCTGATCGAGCTTGCGCCGGCTGCGGAAGCCGTAGACCGTCCGGCGCAGGTTCTTCTCATCCGTCAGCCGCAGCGCCGGACCGCCGACCGTCGACGTGTCCAGGTTCCCGGCCACGGCCAGCAGCGTGTCGCGCATCGATTCCACATCCAGGCGCTGGCGGTTCGCGCGCCACAGGTAGCGATTGCCGGGATCCTTTTCCTCGTTCGAAGCCGAACGCTCCCAGGCGCCGGCGTAGGTCCTCGAAAGAACAATTTCGCGATGAATTGTTTTAACGCTCCAGCCGCTCTCCACGAAGCGGGCCGCCAGGTAGTCGAGCAGTTCCGGATGCGTCGGCCGCTCGCCCAGTTGGCCGAAGTTGCTGGGCGTGCCGACGATGCCGACGCCAAAATGGTGCTGCCAGATGCGGTTCACCATGACGCGCGGGGTGAGTGGATTGCTGGGGCTGGCGATGTCCCGGGCCAGTTCCAGACGCCCGCTGCCCTGGGAATAGGCCTTCGGTTCCCCGGCGCTGAGAATGGACAGGAAATGGCGGGATACCTCGGCGCCGGGATTGTCGCGGCTGCCGCGGATCAGGATGTGCCCGTTCTTTGGCTTTTCGACATCCTTGACGGCGTGCAGGAACGGATACTGCTCCGGGAGTGACTTCTTGATCTCCGCCACATCCGAACGCAGCTTCGTCAGATGGCTGCGGTGCAGCTCGCCCAGCCAGCGGTCCAACTTGTCTCCGCTGTAATAGAGGACACTCTTCCGCGTTCCAAAGACCTCGTTGTAGAAGCGGAACTTGGGCCGGTCCAGAGACAGCAGCTCCGTCTCGCTGAGATCATTGCGTTTCGACGACCCGCCCAGCCGGATCAGATTCTTCTGGTCGATCTCTTTCTTTTCCGCCAGCACACTCAGCACGAGTTCCTGGAACTTGTCCGCGTCCTTCCAGTTGTCAAGAAATGGATGCTCGTGCGTGCCAGGCTTCAGGTAGGTGCGCCAATGCTCCAGCGTTTCCTGATCGAGATCCGTTGCCTCCCGCTCACCCTGCACAGCCCGGACATAATCGGCCGTGCGCGCCGCCAGCAGGGCGGCCACTGACATCGCCTGCTCTTCCTGGAAGGTCTTGAGCTCCGCCTCTTTGTCGTCGAGGCGCTTCTTGTGCGCCTTCCAGCGCTCAACTACCTCGACGGGCGCCAGCGGCACTTCGTCTGCCACTGTGTTGTTGAAGACGCCCTGCAGCGAGTAAAAGTCAGCCTGCGGAATGGGATCGAACTTGTGGTCGTGGCACTGCGCGCAGGCCACGGTCAGACCCAGGAAGCCGCGGGTCGTCGCGTCCACGCGCTCGTCCTGCTGCTCCGGACTCAACCCATAGAACGTCAGCCCAGGCAGCAGTTTCGCCCGGTCGGGCTCGGGCATCTGATCGGCCGCGATCTGCGCCATGACAAAGCGATCGAACGGCATGTCCTCGTTGAACGCCTGAATCACCCAGTCGCGGTAGCGGAACGCATTGGGGTGGACGAGTTCCTTCTGCGACTCCAGCCGGTCGTCGGAGTACCGGGCCACATCCAGCCAGTGCCGCGCCCAGCGTTCGCCGTATCGCGGTGACGCTAGCAGCCGGTCCACCACTTTCGCCTCGGCCTTCGGCGAACGGTCGTTGAGGAACTGGTGGATCTCTTCCGGAGTGGGCGGCAGCCCCGTGAGGTCGAAGGTGACACGGCGCAGCCACACGCGCTTGTCAGCACGCGGAGCGGGCGTCAGCCCTTTCTCCTTCAGCTTGGCGTAGATGAACTGGTCCAGTGGAGAATGCGACCACTCCGCACTCTGCGCGGCCGGCGGAGCCACCTTGCGGACCGGCTGAAAACTCCAGAACGCACGCTGCTCAGGACTGATGCCCGCCGGCTGGGCCTGGGGCTTCGCGCGCTCCGGCCACACCGCGCCATCCCGGATCCACTCCGCCAGAGTCTCAATCTCTTCCGGCTTCAGCTTGCCCATCGGCGGCATGGCTTTGATGGAGTCATCCGTCTGACGCACTGCGTGGATCAGCCGGCTCTGGTCGGGCTTTCCCTCGACAAGGGCGGGACCGCCCTTCCCACCTGCCAGCAATGCTTCCCGTGAAGTCATCGCCAGCCCACCCATCCGGGACGCAGTGTGGCAGGCAAAACAGTTGCGGGCCAGGATCGGCCGGACCTTCATTTCGAAGCGCTCTTCCGGCGTGTCCGCCAGGGCGGAGACACTCATCGCAAATAGTAATCCGGCAGGGATCGCCCAGGAGGACATTTGACGGGATTGTATCAGAGCTATACCGCTAACTGAACCCCGGCTACCAGGAGTCGCGATTTGAGATCGTCACGCGGTAGTAAGGCTTCTCTTTTTCCGCCGGATCCATGGTGAAATTCTCAGTCGATTTCGAGGAATCGTAGCCACGCCACAACCACGTGAGCGACTCCGGCAGGTCCAGCGAAGACTGCGACGAATTGTGCGCCGCGTGGCCGAAACGGAAGTGATAGTCGTATTCCCGCATTTTCAATGAATTCGCCAGTTCAATATTCTGCAGCGGCCACGACCCGTGGTTGTTCTCGAGATCGTCCGCCCCATCGCTCATCCAGACCCGGATGTTGCGCTTCTCTTCTTTCCGAACCTTGAACGGATAGACGTTCCCGCCCTCCAGCTTCTCCTGCGGCCGCCATTGGATTGACGTATAGCTGCCGATGGTCGAATGCACACGGGCGAACTTCCCGGGCATAAACCAAGCCACGTTGAAGGAACAGATCCCACCGGAGGACTCCCCCCCGATGCCGCGGCTGTAGCCGTCCTGACGCAACTTGTAGAGCTTCTCCACTTCCGGCAGCACCTCTTCCATCAGAAAGCGGGCGTAGAGGTCAGTCACCGTGTCGTACTCAATCGAACGCATCGCTTTCCCGTCAGGGGCAAAGCCCGGAGCGATCATCACATGCACCATCGGCGGGATCAGCTTCTGCGCCACCAGGTTCTCCGTCACCGTGAACAGCCGCATACGCGACAAATCGCCGGCGATGAGAGTCTGCCCGTCCTGCCACACCATCATCGGGGCGGGCACGTTCGCATCGACACCCGGAGCCGCGTAGACCCACCAGTCCGCCTTCATGCCGTTGTAGAGCTTGCTGACAATGGTGTGCTTCTCACTGAGCTTGCCCTGCGGGACGCCGCCCTTGGGATAGGAGTCCGGATTGTAGCCGGTAAGGTCAGAGCGCGCGCCCAGCGGCTTGCCGCCCGCGTAGTACTGATACGAGTGCGTGACGCCGGTCCGCATTTTCTCCAGCCGCATCCACAGATTCGAACCGCCAATGCGCGCCATGCTGACCGCGGGCTGCCCGTCGATCGACACCGTCGCCGTGTCGTCCGATGCCGCCACGAACAGGAAATCCTGCCCCCAGACCGCCGTGCCGCCCTTGGCGGTGAGCGTCTTCGACACAAGATCCTGCAAACCAGGCGACGACGGACCCTTGCGCGCTGCTTCGATGAGCGCCTCCAACGGATGCGTCTGTGCGCTGGCGCACACCGTGAGCAGGCCGGCCACCACGAGGTGGTTCAGATTCAGGCGGATCATTTTTCTGTCTTGGACTCCTGTTGGGAATTTGCGGACTTCTGTTGCTCGAGAAAGGCAACCATCTCTTTGGCCCGGCGGCGGCGCGCATAGTCGAGGGCGGTCTGGCCCCGGTTGTCCCTGGCCGTTAGATCGGCCCCTGCCGCAGCCAGAGCTTTCACGCCCGGCAGGCAGTTCTGGCTCGCCGCGGCCAGCAGCGGCGTCATGCCCAGTGTGCCTTTCGGATTCAGTTCGACGTGCGCCGACAGCAGCAGTTCCAGCACCGGCATCTGGCAGGATCTTGCGGCGAGATAGATGGGACGGGCATGCGCCGTGCCCTCCACCTCAGCATTCGCGCCGGCAGCCAGCAGCGCCGCGGCAGTCTCTTTGTGCGCACTCTGGACCGCCAGCCAAAACGGCGTAATACCGGCCTTCGATTTCGCATCCACTTCCGCGTGATGCTCCAACAGCAGGCGGACGATCTCCACGCGGCCGTCCGCGGCGGCATAGTGCAGGGCCGTTTGTCCGCGCCGGGTCTCGCGCTCGTCCACCGGCACCTTCTTCTCCAGCACCAGCTTCACGGCATCCAGGCGTCCTGACGCGACCGCCGCATGCAGCAGGGTCTCTCCGTTCCAGCGCCGCGCGCCCGTATTTGCGCCGGAAGAGAGCAGCAGCTTCATCAGAGGCAGGCTGCCCTTGCGGGCCGATAACAAGAGCGGAGTCTCGCCATCGTCGCCTGTCTGATTGACATCCGCGCCCGCTTTCAGCAAAGTAGCCGCCGCTTTCACATCCCCTTCGGCGCACGCCTTGATGAGTGAGTCTGCCTTTGGATCGGCCGCGAACAGCATCCCCGCGACGAGGGCGAAAAAACCTACACAAATGTGGGTTACCAAGACTGGTCAATCTTATACCATACTGAAAGGGAAATGAACCGAATCGCGGGAGGGGCTGCCGCCGCGTTCACCGTCCTGGCTGCCGGTGCACGTCTGGCCTGGCCGGCTGCGGAACCTCCGGAGCAGGAAAAAGCCTTTCAGGAACAGGTGCGCCCGTACCTGAAGCAGTACTGCGCCGGTTGTCACAACGGCCGGATGAAGACCGCCGGCATCTCCGTGGATGGGTTCACCGACGCCGCTTCCATCGCTGCTCACAACGGCGAGTGGGAGAAGATTCTGCGGAAGCTCCGTACCGGAGAGATGCCGCCCACCGGACTGCCGCGCGCTCCTCAGGAGCGAACAGACTCGCTGGTCACCTGGCTGGGCGCCGAACTCGACCGTGCCGCCGAGCGCAATCCCGATCCCGGCAGGGTCACCGTCCATCGCCTCAATCGCGCGGAGTATAACAACGCGATTCGTGATTTACTCGCCCTCGATTTCCGGCCAGCCGACGATTTTCCGGCAGACGATTCTGGCTATGGCTTCGACAACATTGCCGATGTTCTTTCGCTCCCGCCGGTGCTGATGGAGAAGTATCTGCGCGCCGCGGGCAAGGTGAGCCGCGAGGCCCTCGGCCGCGTCAAATACGAGCCGGTCCTGGATCGATTGAGCGCTCCACGCGACGTGCCCCAGGATGGCATCATCAGCGACGACGCGCCCGTGAGCTCCCGGGGCGGCATGGAAGTCGAACACAGATTCCCGGTCGACGCCGAGTATCTGTTCCGTCTGCGCGTGCGCGGTACGCCCGACGCCCAGGCGCCCGATTTTCTCGACATTCGCCTGGACGGCAAACTGCTGCAGCGGGTGGATATCAACTTCGCGGCCAACGATGAAGACGAAGAACGGCGCCGCGTCGAGTTCCGTCTGCCCCTCACGGCCGGCCGCCACACTCTGCTGGCCACTTTTCTCCGCGACGATTCGAAGAACGAAACCGCTACGCTGGATTTCAATAAGAACGGCACGCCCCGCCGGAATCAGGTCGGCATCGATTGGGTGGAGATCGGCGGACCCTTCGAGGCCAGGCCCAACCCCGATTCGCCGAGCCGGCGTGCGATCCTCACCTGCACCGCGGGGGCTGGCCGGACGGAAGACGCCTGCGCGGCCCGCATCCTGACACGGCTGGCGCGCCGTGCGTGGCGCCGCCCGGTGACTCCGGAAGAGTCAGCCAGGCTCATGAATTTCTACCGGATGGGCCGGCAGGACTCCGGCGAATACGAAGGTGGCCTGGAGTTGGGCCTGAAGGCCATCCTGGTTTCGCCCAACTTTCTTTTCCGTGTGGAACAGGATCCGGCCACGGCCAAGCCCGGATCCACGTATGCCCTCAGCAGCCTCGACCTGGCTTCGCGCCTCTCGTTCTTCCTGTGGAGCAGCATCCCCGATGAGACGCTGCTGGCCCTGGGTGAGCGCGGGGCATTGAGCAAGCCCGAGGTCTTCGAGGCCCAGGTGCGCCGCATGCTGAAAGATCCCAAGGCGCACGCCCTCACGGAGAACTTCGCCGGCCAGTGGCTGCACCTGCGGAACCTCGCCGCCATGAAACCCGACCCCGAGAAGTTCCCGGGCTTCAACCAGGGCCTGCGCGCGGACATGGCCCGGGAGACTGAACTGTTCTTCGAGGCGCTGTTCCAGTCGGACGCAAGCGTGGTCGATTTTCTCGACGCCCCCTTCACCTTCCTCAACGAACGTCTGGCGAAATTCTATGGAATCCCGAACGTCGAAGGCCGCAAGTTTCGCCGGGTGGAGTTGACCGACGGCAGCCGCGGCGGGGTTTTGACCATGGCCAGCGTGCTCACCGTCACTTCCTACCCCACCCGCACTTCGCCGGTGATCCGCGGCAAATGGGTGCTGGAGAATCTGCTGGGGGCTCCGCCGCCTCCGCCGCCGCCCGATGTGCCGCCCCTGCAGGAGGCCGGCCTGGGCAAGACCGTCTCCATGCGTCAGCAACTCGAACAGCACCGCGCGAATCCTTCGTGCGCCGCCTGCCACGCGAAGATGGACCCCATCGGCTTCGCCCTGGAAAACTACGACGCCATTGGCCACTACCGCACCAAGGACGGTGGTTTCGCCATCGACTCCAGCGGCCGGCTTCCTTCCGGTTCGTCTTTCAACAACGCCGCGGAGTTGAAGAAGATCCTCCGCGACAACCCGCAGGAGTTCGTGCTTTGTTTCACCGAGAAACTCCTGACTTATGCCCTCGGCCGCGGCGTGGAACGAACCGACAAGCCGCTCATCCGCGCCATCGCGCGAGATGCGGCCAAGAGCAACTACCAGATCTCCTCCATAGTGCTCGGCATTACCAACAGCGCGCCATTCCGGATGAGGCGCGCGGCGCAGATTACGAGCCAGAGCCCGCAACGTCCGGTGAAACCGGTTTCCAAGGAAAAATCCAATGCTGCTGAGTAAGAAGGCTCTTTCCCGCCGTACCCTGTTGCGCGGATTCGGATCCGCCCTGGCCCTGCCGGCCCTGGATGCCATGGTGCCGGCCCTGGCCCGCGGTGCGGCCAAAGCGTCGCCGCTGCGCATGGCGTTTGTCTATGTGCCCAACGGCATTGTCATGAAGCATTGGACCCCGGAGGCGGAAGGGCGCGACTTCGCCCTCACGGGTGCGTTGGAACCCTTCGCCGCGGTCCGCGAGCAGATCATGGTGCTCAGCGGCCTCACCCAGAACAACGGGCGGGCCCTGGGCGACGGTCCGGGCGATCATGCCCGCGCCGCCGCATCCTATCTCACCGGATTCCACCCTCGCAAAACGGAAGGCGCCGACATTCACAACGGCGTCTCAGTCGACCAGGTGGCGGCCCAGGCCATCGGCCAGGCCACCCGCTTCCCTTCCCTCGAACTGGGCCTGGAAGGCGGCGGCCTGGTAGGCAACTGCGACAGCGGTTACAGCTGCGCGTATACGAATTCCATCTCCTGGCGCTCGGAACAAACGCCGCTGCCGCCCGAGTTGAACCCGCGCGCGGTCTTTGAACGCCTGTTCGGCGACGGCGAACTGCACGACCGCGCCACCCGCCTCAAACTGGCGAAACAGGATCGCAGCCTGCTCGACTTCGTCCTGGAAGACGCATCCAAGCTCCGGCGCTCCCTCGGCGCCACCGATCAGCTCAAGCTCGACGAGTACCTGGGTTCAGTCCGCGAAATCGAACACCGCATCCAGATCGCGGAGAAGCAGGACTCCGAGAACCGCGACGAAAAGTCGAACGACCCCACCATGCCGAAGCCGGCGGGGGTCCCGGTGACCTTCGAGGAATACGCCCGCCTCATGTTCGATCTGATGACGGTGGCGTTCCAGACCGACAGCACCCGCATCGCCACCTATCTGGTCGCTCGCGAGGGCAGCAACCGCACCTACCGCTCCATCGGAGTTCCGGATGCCCACCACGGCATCTCGCACCACATGGGCAACCAGGAAAAGATCGACAAGCTCGCAAAGATCAACCGGCTGCACACGGAGCTCTTCGCCGGGTTCCTCAAGAAGCTGCAATCGCTGCCCGACGGCGACGGCACCATGCTTGACCACACCATGATCGTCTACGGCAGCGGGTTGAGCGATGGCAATGCCCATGCGCATGATGACCTGCCCCTGCTGCTGGCCGGCGGCGCGAACGGAGCGTTCAAGATGGGCCGCCACGTGAAATATCCCCAGGAGACGCCGCTGAATAATCTGTTCCTGTCGATGCTCGACACCGTGGGCGTCAAATCGGAATCGCTCGGAGACAGCACCGGCCGCCTGCCGCGGCTTACAGACCTCACTGCATAGCAGGCCCGGCGCTCGCTACACTCAAAGGTCGTGATGGACCGCCGTACGTTTCTTGGGACGGCTGCCGCGCTGCCCGCCTTCGCGGGCGGGGTGAGGATCCTCGACACCCACACGCACTTCTACGATCCCTCGCGCCCTCACGGCGTCCCCTGGCCCTCGACGGACAACCAGACGCTCTACCGTCCGGTGCTGCCGCCCGAGTTTGAAAAGCTCACCGCTCCGCTCGGCGTAGCGGGGACCATCGTCGTCGAGGCCAGCCCCTGGCTGGAGGACAATCAGTGGGTCTTCGACCTGGCCGCGCGCCACCCGGTCATCCGGGGCTTCGTCGGACACCTGGATCCGGGCCAACCCTCATTTGCAGCCAACCTCGAGCGCTTCCGCCGGAATAGCCTGTTCCTTGGCATCCGCCTCGGCGGGGCGGCTCTGGCCAAGGAGTCGAACAATCCGGCCTTCCTGCGGGACATGCAACGGCTGGCCGATGCCGGCCTCGAACTCGATGTCCTGGGCGGACCATCACCCTTTGCGGACACGGCCCGGCTCTCTGACCGCGTCCCCGGGCTACGCATCGTTCTCAACCATCTGCCCAACGATGCTCCGAAAGACTCCGCCGCCCTCTCCGCCCTCAGGGGCCGCCCGAACATCTACGGCAAGGTTTCCGGTGTGCTGCGAAGGGTGGATGGCCGCGTTCCGCTCGAGGCGGATTTCTACAGGGAATCCCTGGAAGAGCTCTGGGCGGCCTTCGGCGAGGATCGCCTTGTGTATGCCAGCAACTGGCCGGTAAGCAATCTGACCGCGCCTTATCCGCAGGTCCTCGGCATCGTGCAATCGTACTTCGCAGCCAAGGGCGCAGCGGCCAGCGCGAAGTTCTTCTGGAAGAACGCAGTCACCGCTTACCGCTGCCGGCCCTAGTCCGGGAGAAGAACAGGAGAATCATAGACCCCCGGCTATGACGTGCAAATTGGGAGAACAAGTAAGATTGACCGGGCGGATTGCCCGATCCCGCAGCGGCCCGGTGGCCGATCCCAACCTCACTGGTGGTTTTCAGCCGGGGCGGCCGGCGGTTCGCATATCGAAAGTCGCACTGATTTCAACACTTAGAGAATGGCACCCGGCTTGCTCATAAAAAGGACGAAGCCTTCGAAGAGGCAATGGAAAGGTGGAAGAAAATGAGTTCACTGTGGAGTCGGACAGCAACCCAGCGCAAAGGAGCAATTCTCTTCGCGCTGCTGGTCGCTCTGCCCGTGAGCTACGCCCAGGAACCGGCGGACACCGTCTCGGCGCCTCCCCCGGATGCACAGGATGCCGCCGCGCAGGCCGCTCCGCAGCTGTCCCGGCAGCAGCTGAGCAACCTCGTTGCGCCGGTCGCGCTTTATCCCGACCCGCTGCTCAGCCAGGTGCTGGCGGCCAGCACCTACCCTCTCGAAATCGTCGAAGCGCATCAGTGGCTGGCGGACAACAAGAACCTGTCGGGTTCGCAGTTGATGGATGCGGCCAAGCAGCAGAACTGGGACCCCAGCGTCCAGGCGCTGGTCGCGTTCCCGGATGCGCTGGGCCTGCTGGCCAACGACATCCGCTGGACCACGGACCTCGGCAACGCGTTCCTTGCCCAGCAAGCCGATGTGATGAGCGCCGTTCAGGACCTGCGAGCCCGTGCCCGCGCGAACGGTAAGCTCACCAACACGCAGCAGCAGGTGGTGACCACCGAGACCCAGGATGGCCAGAGCGCCATCCAGATCATGCCGGCCGATCCCCAGGTCATCTACGTTCCTGTCTATCAACCCACCTACATCTGGGGACCGCCTGCGTACGGCTACTACCCCGACCTGTGGTACCCCAGCTGGTTCTCGTTCGGCTTCGGATGGGGCCCGGGCCTCTACATGAGCAGCTACTATCCGGCGTGGGGCGGCTGGGGCGGCTGGGGCTGGAACTGCGGCTGGTTTGGCCGCGGGCTCTACCTCAACTTCAGCTTCTTCAACCATTACGGCTACCGGGGCTATGACTACGGCCGCTACCGCGGCTTCTACGGCAGGGGCTATGCGGGCCGCGCCATGTGGGACCACAATCCCGGCCACCGCTGGGGCGTCGCCTATCCGAACCGCTACGTAGCCAACCGCTTTAATGGCGGCGGCTACTCGGGCGGCAGATCGTTCAGCCGCGGACCCTCCAGCGGCTACCGCTACGACTCACCGCGCAACATGGGCGGTTCGCAGTTCAACCGCAATGGCAGCAGCGGCGGCTGGAGATCGTCCGGCGACGGCTATCGCGGAACCGGTGGACGCGAGAACGCCACGGCCCGGGGTTCTGCGGGCAACGGCGGCTGGCGCAGCTTCGGCGACAGCAATCGTTCGCAGCAGGGTGGACGTTCCAACTTCGGCGCGAACAGCCGCGGGTACACGGGTTCTCCGCGCACGTCATCGCCCAACACCTCCAACTTCGCCGGTCGCGGCGGCGCCGAAATGCAGAGCGGCCGCGGCTTCAGCTCTTCTCAGGGTTCCTGGAGCACGCGGTCCAATGAACGCTCGGGCGGCTCCAGCTACTCGGCCCCGCGCAGCGGAGGCAACGCCGGCGGCGGTTTCTCGTCGCCCAGGTCTTACTCTTCGCCCAGATCGGGCTTCTCCTCCGGATCCTCTTCCGGTTCGTTTGCCAGCCCGCGCGGCAGCTTCGGCAACGGCGGCGGCGGCTTCTCCGCTCCGAGGTCTTACTCGGCGCCCAGCCGCGGCTTCTCATCGCCTTCTCCGTCTGGCAGCTCCCGCGGCTTCGGCGGCGGTGGTGGCTTCTCAGCCCCCAGCCGCGGCTTCGGCGGTGGCGGCGGCTTCTCCGGCGGCGGCCGCTCTTCGGGCGGCTTCTCCGGTGGTGGACGCTCGGGCGGGTTCTCCGGAGGCGGAGGCCGTTCGGGCGGATTCTCCGGCGGCGGCCGTTCCGGTGGCGGTGGTGGTGGCGGCCATCGCGGACGGTAGACTCACCCGCTCAGCCAGCGGCAAAAAACGACAGATCAAACACGAGTCCCGCCGGAGTGATCCGGCGGGATTCGCATTTCCAGCTCTGTTTCGAAGGACTGCCCCGCCCTACCTCAGCTCATACCCCGCCGAGGCCAGCTCCGCAATAATCGCATTGCGGATGCCGGTCACTTCTTCGTTGGACAGCGTATGGTCCGCCGCACCGGCCGTCACGCGAAAACTCAGGCTCTGCTGGTCGTCCGCCAGCGGCTTGCCCTGGTAGGCATACAGAAACCGTACCTTTTCGCACAGCGGCCCGGCCGCATTCCGGATCTTCGTTTCCAGCGTCCCGCACAGGTCCCGCAGCCCAGCCACCACGGAAAGATCGAACTCGCTGGTCGGATAGCGCCGCAACGGCTTGTAGCGCCGCGGCGCCGGACCCAGCTTGAACAGCACCGACAGATCCACGTCCAGGATCGCCGCCCGGCCCGTATCCAGGAGGGACGGGTGCAGCTCGTACAGCGTGCCCACAGCCTCGCCTCGCCACTCGATCGAAGAACACCGCGCCGGATGCTGGTTCGGCCCGGCCGCCGACGGAGTCACCGTGCAGCCCGGCATAACGCACTCTGCCAGCCGCTTCAGTTCGAACAACCCGGCCTTCCCGTCGCCCTTGCTGTACAGAGCCGCCATCAGGTGGGGCACTTCGTTCGGCAGTTCGCCGCGGCCCCGCTTGTGGATCTCATTCCCGATCTCGAACAGCCGGAACTCCTCGAATCTCTTCGCGTTCTCCACAATGTTCCGGTGGATGCCCGGCAGCAGGCTCAACCGCATCAGGCTCTGCTCGCTGCTGATCGGGTTGATCACCCGCAGATGGCCGCCCGGCTCGAAGTGGAACTGCCGCGCCGCATCCTCGCTCAGAAACGAGTAGTTGTACGACTCTGTGAAGCCCTGCGCCGCCACCAGTGCCCGCACCGAGTGGTGGAACAGGCGCTCCTCGTTCACCCAGGGCTGCTTCACCGGCTGCAGCGGAGCCACCGGCGGCACCGTCGCATAGCCGATCATCCGGCCCACCTCTTCCAGCAGGTCGTCCTTGATCGTGATGTCCTTCGTCGCGCGCCAGGTCGGCACGGTCACGGAGAACACGCCCGGAGCCTTCTCGTCCACCAGGAACTCGAGCGACTCCAAAATCCCGCGCACTTCGTCGGCGCCAATCGGCCGGCCCAGCTTCCGCACCAGCCACGTCATCGGCAATTCGATGGGCGCTGTCGCCGGAGCCGCCTGCCAGCTATCCACCAGGCCGCCCACCAGCCGGATACCCGGAGCCACTTCCTGCAACAGCGCAACGGCCCGCGCCAGCGCCCGCACGGTGTTCAGCGGATCCTGCGCCTTCTCAAACCGCATCGACGCATCCGTCCGGATCTTCACCGCCGACGACGTCATGCGAATGTTGGCCGCCTGGAAATTCGCGCTCTCCAGCACGATGCGCGTCGTGTTGTCGTTGATGGCCGATCCGGCACCGCCGATCACGCCCGCCAGCGCCACGGCGCCGTTGGCATCCGCGATCACCAGGTTCGACGGATTCAGCGTGTACGCCTCATCGTTGAGCGCTTTGAAGACTTCTCCCTCGGCCGCGCGCCGCACGATGATCGTATTACCATGCAGCCAGTCTGCGTCGAACGCATGCATCGGCTGCGCCAGTTCGGCCATGATGAAGTTCGTCACGTCGACAACATTGGAGATGGGATTCAAGCCCACCGCCTCCAGCCGCTGCTGCAGCCAGAGCGGCGACGGCCCCACCTTCACGTTCTCGAACACCAGCGCCGAGTACCGCGGGCACAGCTCAAAGTCGCGGATATCGACATGCCAGGCCGGTTCGCCCTGCGGGATCAGCGTCAGGTCCACCGGGTCCTTCAGCTTCACACCCGAGATGGCCGCCACCTCGCGCGCCATCCCGTGATGGCCCCACAGGTCCGGACGGTGCGTCAGGCTCTTGTTGTCGACCTCGATCACAGCGTCGGGCGCGCAGCCCGGAATCGGCTGCCCCGGCTCCACGCCGGACAGTTCGAGAATGCCCGCATGGTCGCGATTGATGTCCAGCTCATCGCCGGACGCCAGCATGCCGTCGCTCTCCACGCCGCCGATGGTGGCCTTGCGGATCTCTTTCCCGCCCGCCACCGTCACGCCCGACGGCACGTACGCCGTCAGCACGCCCGGCCGGCAATTCGGGGCGCCGCACACCACCTGCTTCCGGCCGTGCACGGGGCCGGCATCCACCAGCGCCTTCACGTTGTGGCTGCCCTCGATCGGCTCGACAGAGGTCACTCGCGCCACGCACACCTGCGCCAGCCAAGGCGCGTGCGTTTCCACGCCTTCGCACTCCGCGGTCTTCATCGTGATGAGCTTCATCAACTCCGGCGGGTCGATCCCCAGGCCGTCAGTCAGCTCATGAATCCAGTTATAGGAGAACTTCACGTCGACGTTCCTCGCTGACTAAAACTGCTGCAGAAAGCGGAGATCTCCGCTGGCCAGATGACGGATGTCGTCGATGCCGTAGCGCATCATCACGAGCCTCGTCAGGCCCAGTCCGAAGGCGAACCCGCTCCACTCGTCCGGATCGATGCCGCCCGCCCGCAGCACGTTCGGATGCACCAGGCCGCACGGCAGCAGTTCCACCCAGCCGCTCTGCTTGCACACCGGACAGCCCGGACCGCCGCAGATCAGGCACTGGATGTCCAGCTCAAAGCCCGGCTCGACGAACGGGAAGAAACCCGGCCGCAGCCGCACTTCCACGTCCTTCTTGAAGATCGCCGTCAGTAGCGACTTCATGAAATACAGCATGTGCGCCACGCTCACGTCACGGTCGATCATCATGCCTTCCAACTGGTAGAAGGTGTGCTCGTGGCTCGCATCCACCTCTTCGTTGCGGAACACCCGCCCCGGAGCGATGATCCTCAGCGGCGCACCGAACTTCTCCATCGCCCTCACCTGGACCGGCGAGGTGTGCGTGCGCAGCAGCAGCGTGTCCTCCAGCCAGAACGTATCCTGCGCGTCGCGCGCCGGATGCGAAGGAGGGATATTCAGCGCATCGAAGTTGTGCCAGGGCGTCTCGACTTCCGGCCCATCCACCACCGCGAAGCCGAGCGAGGTAAACAGCTCTTCCAACTCGCGTTGAATCAGGGTGAGCGGGTGTAACGAGCCCGGCCGCGTGCCCGGCGACGGCATGGTCAGGTCGAGCCACTCGCCGGCCAGACGCGCATCCAGCGCCGCGCGTTCAAAGGCCGCTTTGCGCGACTCATAGCGCGACTCCAGGTTCTGCTTGACCGCATTCAGCAGCTTGCCGACACGGGCCCGGTCCTCAGGGGCCATCTTGCCCATGTCTTTGCCGATATTAGCCAGCGAGCCTTTACGGCCCAGAAACTCGACGCGAGCGGTCTCCAGGGCTTCGGCATCGGCGGCCGCTTCAATCAGCGACACCGCCCGCGTTTCCAGTTCAGACAGCGTGGAATCCAGCATTTGGGGTGAAACAACTATTGTAACGCGCGCATGAGATAGCGCTGTAAGGCGCGAGCCGTGTCCGCCGATTCGCCCAACAGCGGAGCCGAATCCGCCGGACGCACCTCGACACGCAGCTTGGTTTCGCCGTTCTTTCCCTCGGCCATCCAGACCGCCACCGTCTCGGCTTTGTTGTGCGCCACCACGCGGCGCTTCTCTGTCTCGATCTCGCCCCCCGGCACGCGTTCGGCGAGGTAGGCCTTGACGGGCGCGAGCAGACGGTCGGCCTTGACCGTGCACGTCACCACGGTGCCCAGGCGGTTGGCCGGCGCCGCACACTGCGCCAGAAGGCTAAACGGCAGGCAGAAGCTGAGCAGGAGTCTTACCATCGTCGGAAGCCAGATTCATGTCCCCGCCACGCAGCAGCAAAATGTTCATCGTGGCCTGGTCGCCATTCTGGGCCGCGCTGTGGAGCGCGGAATAGCCGCCATGCTGCGTGGCGTTCACCGGCGTACCCGCGTCCAGCAACATCTCCACGATGGCCGCCTGCCGGGCCGCGGCGGCTGCGTGGATGGGCAGGTTTTCCATTTTGTTCGTAGAGCGCGCCAGCGGGTCGGCGCCGCGGGAAAGCAGGAAACCCGCCACAGCCGGCTGTCCGAAGAAAGCCGCCAGGTGCAGCGGGGTCCAGCCGTCCGCCGTGCGCTCCGCCAGCAGTTCGGGCCCTGCGTCCAGCAGCCGCACAACTTCTTCCGTCATGCCCAGGGCACAGGCCAGGGGAAGGTCTATTTCAGCACCGGCTTCAATCAGGGCGTCGGCACAGGCTCGCTGGCGAAAATACAACGCCAGCATCGCGGCAGGAACACCACTCTCGTCGCGCTCGTCCACAGCTGCCGCATCCGAGGCCAGCACGGCTTTCAAAGCGTCCAGATCTCCGCTGCGAATTGCTTCGATGGCGGTCATGGAGGATCCCTCCCATCCGGAACCTGAGATTCCTACTGCTTGGGTTCAAAAACGACGTCGGAGTGCCCGGTTTCCACTGCCAGGTGGTTCAGGTAAAACTTCAGCACGGCCGCCGGATATTTGTCCTTCAACCCGTCGAAGGCGCGCTGCTGCCAGCCCTCTGTGAGATGGGCGCTGACATCCGCGTCCTTGGCGAAAAATCCGTCCTGGTGGGGCACGCCCAGCAGGTCCAGCGCGGCGATGATCATATCCAGGTGCGACACCAGGATCGCCTGCGACAGGTCCGCCGCAAGATCTTCATCCTGCTCCGACAACCGGGCCCAAAGCCGCGGAGCCGCCTTGCGCAGGTTCTCACTATTCAGCTTCACTAGCCGCGTCCGCACCTTAATGTGCTCATAGATTTGGAAGGTGCGCAGACGGCTCATCGACACGCTGCGCAGCACGTCGGCAAAGCCGTTCTCACCCTGCGAGAGGAACACATCACACAACTTCGTCACAAAGAGAGATTACCATGAGGCCCCCCGGCCGCTTCAATTCGAGGCCCTGGGGCCGCCCTGCGATACAATAATAAGTTTGGTCCTGGAACAATGAGCAATCTGATTGTATTGGGTGCGCAGTGGGGCGACGAGGGCAAGGGTAAGATCGTCGACCTCTTTTCCGAGAACTTCGATGTCGTGGCTCGCTATCAAGGCGGTCATAACGCCGGCCACACCGTACAGGTGGGCGACAAAAAGTTCGTCCTGAAACTCATCCCCAGTGGTGTTCTTCACCCCGGAGTACAGGTTGTCATCGGCAACGGTGTTGTCGTCGACCCCCAGGCTCTGCTGGATGAGATGGAAATGCTGGAAAAGGCGGGCGTCGACGTCCGCGGCCAGATCCACATCTCCAATCGTGCCCACGTCATCTTCCCCTTCCACCGCATGGTCGAGAAGGTGAGCGAAGGACGCGAGGACCGCACTGCCATCGGCACCACCTCCCGCGGCATCGGGCCCTGCTATGAAGACAAGATCGGCCGCCGCGGCATCCGCATGGCCGACCTGCTCAATCCCACTGTCTTTGACAGGCTTTACGACTTCCTCGGCGAGGACAAAGCCACTACGGCCAAGGCCTTCGGCATCGCCAACGATTTGAAAATCGAGGAAATCCGCGAGAGCTACAAGCAGATGGCGGAGCGCATCCGGCCCGTCGTCTGCGATACCGCCAAACTGCTCAACGATGCCATCGCCGCCGGCAAGCGGGTCCTGTTCGAGGGCGCCCAGGGCACGATGCTCGACATCGACTTCGGCACCTACCCCTTCGTCACCAGTTCCAGCGCGGCCGCCGGTGGCGCCTGCACCGGCACCGGGGTTCCGCCGACGAAGATCGACGGCATCCTCGGCGTTTCCAAGGCCTACATCACCCGCGTCGGCGCCGGTCCGTTCCCCTCCGAGGACTTCGGTCCGGAAGGCGAGCGCATCCGCCAGGCCGGCCGAGAGTTCGGCTCGGTCACCGGACGCCCGCGCCGCTGTGGCTGGTTCGACGCACCCCTGCTGCGCTATACCGCCATGGTGAACGGTTTCGATTCGCTCATCGTCACCAAACTGGACGTGCTCGACGGCGTGCCCTCCATCAAGGTCTGTACCGCCTACAAAGTAAACGGCGAACTGATGGACACCATGCCGCCCGAGAACGCCCTGATGGAGAAGATCGAGCCCGTCTACGAGGAACTGCCCGGCTGGTCCCAACCCACCGCCAACATCACCTCTTACGACGAATTGCCTAAGCAAGCCAAGGACTACATCTCCTTCCTCGAAGAGAAGAGCGGTGTCGAAGTCGGCTGCGTCTCCACGGGTCCTGAGCGGAACCAGACCATCGTCCGGTCCGGCTCCAGGATGGAGAAACTGCTGGGCTAACGGCCTGCCTGCCGTCGCCCGTTCCTGGTTTCGTCGGATGGCCGGGTGCCCTCGTCAGAGGACTGCACCCTGTTTGCCGGCCGGTGTGCGCCTGTCTACCTGATTTTCAGCAACAGCATCGGCACGATCAGCAGGGCAGAAAACAGGATCATCAGCAGGACGTTCGCCTTCTCGGCCTGGGCCCGCGCCACGCGGATCATCGTCCAGATCAGATAAAGAAACAGTCCTTCGATGACCAGCTTGGTCCAAAGCAGCAGGAAGGCGGCTGCACTGAACGGCAGTTCCGAACCCGCAAGATAGTCCAGCGTGTGTCCCTGCACGGTGAACATCCCGTATAGGAACATCTGCAGGCACGCGAACCCAAGGAACACCCACCGCCCACCCCATCGGTCGGGACGGCCCAGGATGTTGAAATGACATGGGATTCGCGCCGGCAGCGAGTTCCACTGGACGAGGGGCAACATCAATCCAGCGAGCAGAAAAAGCAGGGCAAGCACTTCAAGAGGCCACTGTAAACCGCTTAGCGGCACCGGGTCGAACATGACAACATCTTATTACTTGCGAGTCACCGTCAAACTACGCCAGCCCTGATTGCCGGCCGCATCCCAAACCCGCACCGTAATCGTATTGATGCCCCGATAGAGCGCGATCGGCCCCGCTGTGAATGACGTGAGGCCCACCGCCTCCCCGCCACTGCCCGCGCTGCTGCTCCATCTGATCCTGACGACCCCGACGTTGTCCGATGCGACGCCGCGCACCGAGATGCTACTCGCGCTGGTCACGCTGACCGGCGACGACGGCGACGTAATCGTCACTGACGGCGCCGTCCTGTCCCCCTGGGGCGTCACCGGAGGCGGTTTGGGCGCGGGGGCCGGCGCCACAGGCGGCACGGGCACAGGAGGAGTCACCGGCATGGGGGGCACCGCCGGAGAGACCGGCGGCACCGCCGGGGATTCTGTGGCAGCGTAAAGTTTCCGGATCTCCACGACATCCGCCGGACGGAGCCCGTTCATCCGCCGGTAGTAGGGATACATCACCGAGTTCGGATCATCGTTGTGGCCTAGACCCAGCACATGTCCCAACTCGTGCAGCGCAATCGAGTAGATATCCACATCCGCGCCAATCTTCCAGGGCTCCGCCGAATCGAAATGCAGGTCTCCCGCCGCGGGCTCCATGTTTGGAGGCGGATAGAAGCTATGCGCCAGGATCCCTCCCTGCCCGTCGAAGCCGTACCCGTCGCCATGATTGCCTGCCAGCCATTCGAAGGCGACCTGCCTGCGCAGACCGGCCGTGGACGACTGCGCAAAATGCAGTTGCACCACACTGGACCACTGAGCCACCGCGGCCAGCAGCTCGCGCTGGACGTCCGCCGCCGGCAAGCCCACCGGCATCCCCCCGAAGTAGTAGTACAACGACGCCGCTCCGAGCCCCGGACCATCCCACCCGTCCCCATACGCCGTTACCAGGTTTGCCGCGATTCGCAACCCCTCAGGACCAGCACCGCCGTGTTCGCAAGGAACGACACGTTCGCCTCGCAGCAGTTCCCCGGAAGCCGGAAACACCCGAGCGACTTCATCCCACTCCGCCAGCCGGCGCAATTCGGCCACCGGACCTCGCACCATCAACTGGTGCTCGGCAAGATCCGGGTTCTCGACCATCGCCAAACCCGCCCCCATGAGAATCGTCCGAGCCATCGCAGGGTCGACATCCGCGTGAAACTCCACGAGCACCGTCTGGACCCCTTCTGCGCGAATCAGTTCGCTCAATTTTCCGGCTCGTGCCGGCTCACCAGCCTGTCTCACCGGCCAGGCCCGAAAATCGAAGTCCGCGGGTCCGCTCACTACCACGGCATTGTCGGGGACATAGCTCAGCACCCGAAACCCGTGGGTCCGCAAGCCATCCAGCATCTCTCTGGATAGAGGCTGAGGGAACTGCAGAATCTGATGCCGCCGGCCAGGCTCCATCCGGCGCTCGGCCGCCGGCCTCTGCCCGGCAGGCTCCTGGAGGCCTGCCTTCAACCGGAGCACCGCTTCCGCATCGTTGGCGGCGAGCGGCCAACCACAGGAAAGGAGGAGGATTGCCAGGATTGTCCGCTCGCGTCGCATCTGCAAACCTCATCGGGACGGTCAGGCCAGGCATGAGAGTTTGCATGGAGTTTTTTTTGGCTGAGCCCCAAAGCGGGAATCATCGTTCCCATACAGAACAGAAGACCCGAAAATCCGAGATCACATCCCGGCTAAACTCTTCGCCTATCCAGAGGAGAGATCCGCTGATAGTGGATCTCATCGTCCGGTATTCCCCGTGAGACCAGATTCCGAAAAATCTTCGACTGCTCGCTCATCTTTCGAAACGGCATTTCACTACCTTTGTATCCTGTTCATTTCCGACGTTCAAAGTGTGATAGTCTCGTCCCAGAACAAAAGTTGGGGCCACGTACGTAGTCCAGCTTTCTTCCGTGCAGAGGAACAATGCAAAAGAAATTTCGAATGCTTCTAGCTGCCGCTGTCTTCGCGGCCATCCCCATGTTTGCTCAGGAAGTGCGCGCCAGTCTGTCTGGCGTCGTGAGTGATCCGGTGGGGGCTGCGGTCCCCGGTGTCACCGTCATCCTCACCAGTGTGGAGCGCAACGTCTCCACCACAACAGAAACCAATGAACAGGGCAACTATCTCTTCCCCTTCGTCGTGTCCGGCAAGTACACCCTCACCATCGAGCGCGCTGGCTTCAAGAAGTACGTTCGCCAGAACATCATCCTGGAGGCCCAGGACAAAGCGCGCGCCGACGTCGCCCTTGAAGTAGGCGACATGACGCAGAGCGTCAGCGTACAGGCGGACGTCTCGCAACTGCAGACCGAGACCGCCTCCCGCAGCCAGATCGTTTCCAATCAGCTCATCGCCAACCTGCCGACGCAGGGCCGCAACCCCTTCCAGATCGCCTGGGCCATGCCCGGCGTTGTGAAGACCGGCGACTGGCGCTATCTGCGCGCCTTCGATACCGGCGGCATGTCCGGCTTCTCCATCAATGGCGGCAAAAAGGGCGATAACGAAGTCCTCATCGACGGCATCAGCAACGTGCGCGGCAACCGCAACGTCATCGGCGTGCCCTCCATGGAAGCCGTCCAGGAATTCAAGGTTCTCACCAATACCTACGACTCGCAGTATGGCCGCACCGGCGGCGGCATCGTCACCATCGTCTCGAAGTCCGGCGGCAACTCCTTCCACGGCACCGCCTATGAGTACTTCCAGGCGGAAGAGCTCAACGCCAACCAGTCGGAACTGAACTCAGCCGGCCAGAAGAAGCCCCCGATGAATATCAATACCTTCGGCTTCCAGGCCAGCGGACCCATCTTCATCCCCAAGGTCTTCGACGGCCGCAACAAGCTCTTCTTCCTGCTCTCCTACGAGGGGCTGCGGCAGCGCTCGGCTGACCCGGGCGCCGTTACGTTCCCGCTCGATCCCTGGCGCACCGGCAACTTCTCGGGCCTCCTGAATGCCCAGAACAACGCCGTCACCATTTACGATCCGCTGACCACCGATGCCTCCGGCAACCGCACCCCCTTCGCCGGCAACATCATCCCCTCCAACCGCATCAACCCGGTCGCGGCCAACGTACTGAAGGACTATCCTTCTCCCAACGCGCCCGGCACCGGCCCGGCGCGCATCAACAACTACATCTATCCGTCGCGCTGGGTCGCCGACATGAACGCCTGGAACGGCCGGCTGGACTATCGCCTGAACGATCGCAACACGATCTACTTCCGCTATGGCCAGGCGCCCTTCTCCGAGTACCGCGCCCTGGTCTGGAACGGTTCCAACGCCGCCGAACCCACCGGCAACGCGCCGCTCATCCGCAACGGCCGCAACTGGGTGGCCGACTGGACCACCATCCTCTCGCCCACGATGACCTTCAACCTGCGCGGCGGCCTCGCCCGCTGGGAAACCTCCAGCGGCAACAGCTTCGGCGCCAACTACAATCCCGCCCAGCTTGGCTTCGCCCAGAGCCTGGTCTCGCAGTTGACCCGCTTCCAGTACCCGCGGTTCGATTTCAGCGACACCTACCAGTCGATCGGTTCCGGCAACAGCGTGTTCAACGCTTCGCCGTCCGACACCTACACCCTGCAGCCGAACCTGAACATTGTCCATGGCAACCACACCCTGAAGTTCGGGGGCGAGTTCCGCCGCTACAACGACAACTCGAACAACCCCGGCGCCTCCAGCGGCGTGTACGGCTTCAGCCGCGCCTGGACCCAGGCCAAGGCCCTCCAGTCGGACGCCGTCAGCGGCAATGAGATCGCCAGCTTCCTGCTGGGCGCCCCGAACACCGCCTACGTCGAACGCAACATCGACCCGGCGTACAGGAACTACTACTTCGCGAGCTTCATTCAGGACGACTGGCGCGTGAACAACCGCCTCACCCTGAACTTCGGGCTGCGTTGGGACTACGAGCAGCCCCTCGTCGAACGCTACAACCGCATGCTGGGCGCCTTCAACTTCGCCACCCCCAGCCCCATCGCCGCTCAGGTCTCCGGCCTCTCGCTTGTCGGTGTGCCCACCTTCGCGGGTGTCGCGGGCCAGCCTCGCGGCGCCTTCGGCACGGACAAGAACAACTGGCAGCCGCGCGTCGGCGCCGCTTACCGCATCGCCCCCACGTGGGTCATCCGCGGCGGCTACGGCATCTACTACCTCGGCCAGAACGAACGCGGCGAAGCCCAGGGCTTCAGCCAGCGCACCAACGCCATCACGACAACGGACGGCGGCTTCAAACCCGCGGTGGATCTCACCAATGCCTTCACCAACCAGGCCGGCGGCCTGCTGCTGAGCCCGGTCGGCGCCAGCCAGGGCGCTTCCAGCTTCCTGGGCCAGTCGATGACGGTGAACTACTTCAACCGTCCCCTGCCCTACACCCACCAGTTCTCCTTCGACATCCAGCACGAACTGCCGGGCAACATGCTGGCTGAGATCGGCTATGCCGGCAATGTCAGCCGGAAACTGCCGATCAACGTGAGCAACTACAATGCGGTGCCGGCCACCTATCTGGGCCGCCGCACCTCCACCGGCGCCATCGACACCGCCTGGTACAACGCCCCGGTCGCGAATCCGATGGCCGGTCTGATCCCGAACAACGCGGGCCTGAACGGCGCCACCACCCCCCGCCAGAACCTGCTGTTCCCCTTCCCGCAGTTCTCGGGCATCAACATCAACAACCTGCCTATCGGCGGCCAGAACTACAATGGCCTGCAGACGCGCCTCACCAAGCGCTTCTCGCGCGGCCTCACCTTTGTCGCCAGCTACTCCTGGAGCAAGACCCTCGAACAGCTCACCCTGCTCAATGCTCAGGACCTGAACCTCGGCAACGTCTATGCGACCCCGGTTGAGAACCGGTCGGCCCAGGAAACCGACATTCCGCACAAGTTCTCGTTCGCGGGTGTCTATGAACTGCCCTTCGGCCGCGGCCGGTCGTTCGGCAACAACATGAACAAGGTCGCCGATGCCGTCCTGGGCGGCTGGCAGGTGAACTGGAACCTCACCCTGCAGAGCGGCTGGGCCCTCGATTACCCCAACGCCAAACAGGCCATCGCAGGCGACGGTAAGCCTACCGACGCCCAGAAGGCACAGGGCTATCTGTTCAACGTCGACCTGTGGGCCGATCCGGCCAACCCGGGGAAACGCGTCGCCCAGCAGGAACCCTTCACGCTGCGCGACTTCCCCACCCGCTTCGGTGGCGCGCGCGTGCCCGGCTACAAGAACATCGACGCCTCCGTGGCCAAGAACTTCCGCATCACGGAATCCATCAAGCTGCAGTTCCGCGGCGAAATGGTTAACGCCACCAACACGCCCTGGTTCTCGCGCCTCGCCAACAACGGCACCAACGTGACCAACGCCAACTTCGGCAAGCTCGACATCACGCAGCGCAATCTCCCGCGCTTCGTGAAGCTCGTCCTCAACCTGAGCTGGTAGTTCATCTCAGCAGCAACGCAGAAAGGGCGGGACCTCCATCGAGGTCCCGCCCTTTTGTTTTTCCTTCCGCCTTAATTAGAAGCCGGGTGCCCGCCACACCACATCGCCATTGACGATGGTCAGGATGGGTCCACCGCGGAAAGTACGGCCGCTAAAGGGTGTGTTGCTCGACTTCGACAGGCTGTTTTTCACGTCATAGACCCACGGATACTCCGGATGGAACACCGTGACGTCACCGACATAACCAGGCTTCAGCGCGCCGCGCGCCAGTTCGTTCTTCCAGCCGATTACCCGCGCCGGCTGCGACGTGTACAGCGCAATCAGCCTGGGTAGACTGATCAGGCCTGAGTGGACCAGCACTTCCAGGGAGACGCCCAGCGCGGTTTCCAGCCCGATGATGCCGAACGGGCACCGCTCGAACTCCTGCATTTTGTCGTCACCCGCGTGCGGAGCGTGGTCCGTCGCCAGGCAGTCGATCGCTCCGTTTACAACGCCGTCCACCACCGCCATGACATCGTGTTCGCAGCGCAGCGGAGGCTTCATCTTGTACGCGGAATCGTACGGTTTCATCTGTCCCGTATCGAGGGCGATGTGGTGCTGAGTGGCTTCCGCCGTCACCCGCAAACCACGCTGCTTGGCATAGGCAACCATCGCCACGGCGTTCTTCGTCGAGATGTGAGCGACGTGGTAGCGCACACCCGTCAGCTCCGCGAGAATGATGTCCCGCGCCACCATCACATCCTCTGAGGCGGATGGGATTCCGCGCAGGCCAAGGCGCACGCTGTCGTCGCACTCGTGCATGTCGCCGCCGGCGCTGAGGTTGAGATCCTCGCAGTGCTCAATCACCGGAATGTCCAGCGCCCGCGCCGTCTCCATCGCACGCCGGATCACCCGCGCATTCATCACCGGCTTGCCGTCGTCGCTGATCGCCACCGCGCCCGCCGCAATCATCGACCCGATGGAAGCCAACTCCTCGCCGTTGCTGCCCTTCGTGATTGCACCAATCGGGAAGACGTTGATCGCCGCCTTGCGCCGGGCGGTCTCGACGATGTACTTCGTCACCGTGACCGAGTCGTTCACCGGGTTCGTATTCGGCATGCAGCATACGGTGGTGAAGCCGCCTGCCGCCGCCGCCTGCGTACCCGTCTCGATGGTCTCGGCGTGTTCAAACCCGGGCTCGCGCAGATGCACATGGATGTCGATGAAGCCCGGAGCCACCACCAGGCCCGCCGCGTCAATCACCTCCGCTCCGGAAGTGCTGAGCCCCGGACCTACGCCGGCAATGCGGCCGTCCTCTATGAGCACATCGGCCACTGCGTCGTGGCCGGTTTCGGGGCAGATCACCCGCCCGTTTTGGATCAGCAGTTTCACTGCAGCAGCACCCTTTCCAGAACTGCCATGCGGACGGAAACCCCGTTCTCCACCTGGCTGAGAATCATCGATTGTTGGGAGTCGGCGACCTCCGAAGAGATCTCCCGGCCCCGGTTCATCGGCCCCGGGTGCATGACAATCGCGTCGGGCCGGGCCAGCGCCAGATTCTCCTGCCGCAATCCGTAGAAGCGGAAGTACTCGCCCGCGGGCATGGCGGGCTCGTGGATCCGTTCCAATTGCACGCGCAGCATCATGATGACGTCGGCGTCCTTCACCGCCCGCCGCAGATCATACTCCAGCGTGACCCCGCTGGCCACCCGGGCCATTTCGCGGGGCAGCAGCATGGGCGGCCCGCAGAGCACCAGGTCCACGCCGAACTTGGCCAGCAGATGGATGTTCGATCGCGCCACGCGGCTATGTGCAATGTCGCCGATGATCGCCACGCGCAGCCCTTCCAGGCGGCCGCAGCGGTCCAGGATCGTCCTGGCGTCCAGCAGCGCCTGCGTGGGATGCTCGTGCGTCCCGTCACCGGCATTCACGATCGGCGTCGTCAGGTGGCGCGACAGAAAGTGCGGCGCGCCCGACGCGGCATGCCGCATCACAATCGCCGACGGCCTCATCGCCACCAGAGTGTTGATCGTGTCGACGAGGCTTTCGCCTTTGGAGACACTGGACCCCGAGGCGGTGATACTCAACGTGTCGGCCCCCAGTCGTTTGGCGGCGATCTCGAAACTCGAGCGTGTGCGCGTGGAGTTTTCGAAGAACATGTTCACCACCAGACGGCCGGTGCAGGTGTTCACTTTGGCGAACGTCTGTCCGCCATGAGGCTGGAAGGCGCGGGCGCGCTCGAGGATCTGCTCGATCTCGCCGCGCTCGATTCCTTCAATTCCGAGCAGGCCCTTCGGCATCGCCGTGCCTCCTCAATCGACCTTTTCCACCAGCAGCACTTTTTCGAGCTGATCGATCTCCTGGAATTTCACCTCGATGATTTCACGCGACGAGGTGGGCACCTTGCGGCCGACATACTGCGCTTCGATCGGCAGTTCGCGGTGGCCGCGGTCGATCAGGACCAGCAATTGAACCCGTGCCGGGCGGCCCAGTTCAAACAGTGCATCCAGGGCGGCGCGGATCGTGCGGCCCGTGTAGAGCACGTCATCCATCAGCACCACGTCTTTGCCAAGCACGGAGAAGTCGATCTTGGTGTCGCTGACAACAGGCTTCGGACCCACGGTCGACAGGTCGTCCCTGTAGAGCTTGATGTCCAGCACGCCCACCGGAACAGTTACCTTTTCGAGCTCCTCGATCTTCTTGGCCAGGCGCTGCGCCATCGGGATCCCACGCCGCCGGATGCCGATAAACGCCAGTTTTTCAAGGTCAATGGTTTTTTCCAGCACCTCGTGAGCGAGCCGCACCAGGGTACGGTCGATCTCGGAGGCACTCATCAGTTGGGCTTTTTCTCGCGTTGCGCTCATCGCAGATCAGTTTACTACTTCAGTACCTCTTCATCCTCCTCCGCATGCGCTTGACAATCTTCTCAATCTCATCCAGATCCTTGAGCGACTTGAGCGCCAGCACGTGCCCCTGGTTCTTCTTCGTCTCTTCCTCGATGGAGTCTGTGAGCTTCCGCAGCTCTTCCAGGTCCTTGAGGTTTGCTTTGTAGTCGGCCTTCAGAATCTCTTCCGATTGCAGCTTTCCGTTTGGCAGGCGCTTGGCCTCCGGATCTTCGCCGGGCGGCTGCGGGAACTGAGCCGGCAGCGAAAACGCAAACGCAAAGCCCGCTACAGGCAGCAGGCAAAGGGTCAAGCCTCGCCAATTGCTAAACTTGCTACTAATGAAGGACGTTAATCTAGGCATCGTCGGCCTCGGCAATGTCGGCAGTGGCACTCTAACCATTCTGGCTGAAAACGGGGATGAGATCGCCCGCAAGCTGGGCTTTCGTTTGAATGTGGCCGCGGTCTGTTCGCGCAACGTGAAGTCCAAGACGCTGCCCGCCGGCCTTGCACCGAAACTGGTCACTACGGACTGGCGCGAGGTCGTCTCGCATCCGGATGTCGACATCGTGGCCGAGCTGATCGGCGGCACCGGCACCGCGCGCGAAGTGGTCGAAGGCGCCATCGCCGCCGGCAAATCCGTCGTGACCGCCAACAAGGAACTGGTGGCGCTGGAAGGCGTCTCCATCTGGAGGAAGGCCGAAGCGCAGGGCGTCACGCTCGCCATGGAAGCTTCCGTCTGCGGCGGCATCCCGATCCACGCCGTGTTGCGGGAAGGCATCGCCGGCGACCACATCGAGACCTTGTTCGGCATCCTGAACGGCACCAGCAACTACATCCTTACCGAGATTGAGGAGAACGGTTCGGCCTTCAATGACGTATTGGCCGAAGCGCAGCGGCTCGGCTATGCCGAAGCGGACCCGACCGCCGACGTCGACGGCTTTGACGCGCGCTCCAAACTGGCGCTTCTGGCATCGCTCGCTTTCGGTGTCCAGCTCGCTCCGGGTGACATCCCCACCGAGGGTATCCGGCGCATCAGCCCCATTGATTTCCACTACGCCAAGCAGCTGGATTGCACGATTAAGCTGCTGTGCTCCGCGCGCCGCGTCAAAGAGGGCCTGTTCGTCTCCGTGCGTCCCGCTTTGCTTTCGAAGCGGACCATCATGGCCGGCGTGAAGGGCGCTTACAATGCGGTTTGGTCGCGGGGCAAGTTTGGCGCCGACACGTTCTACTACGGCCGCGGCGCGGGCCCGAACCCCACGGGCGTGGCCGTCGTCAGTGACTTGATGCGCGTCGCGCGCTCTCTGCGTCCTGAACCTGCCCATCGCGTGCCGCCGTTTGCCTTTACGGATCTGGCCGCAGCGAAGCCGCTTGAGATCGGACTGCAGCACCGTCACTGGTACCTGCGCTTCCGCATCACCGACCAGCCGGGCATCATTCGCGACCTGTCCTCGATCCTGGCCGAGCACTCCATCTCGATCGACGCGGTGCTCCAGTTGCCGGATCTCGATAAGCACAACCTGCCGTTCGTCATCACGCTGGAGAACTCGCCCGAGTCCGCCGTCCGCGCGGCGGTCGAGAAGATGAGCAAGCTGCCGTTCATGGTGGAACCGCCTTTGGCCTTACCGATCGAGAGGGGTGTTTAGTGAGATTTCTTCTACTCGGCTTGCTGGCGGTGGCCGCCTACGGGCAGGTCGCCGATAAAGCCAACGCGCGCTACCGCACAGCGGAAGGACGCGAAGGCATGCTCCTGACGCTGGGTGCGCCGGATCGTCCGGATCGCATCCACGCCGAGACCATCGTCAAGGTTCTCAAGGTCAAACCGGGCCAGACCGTGGCGGACATCGGGACCGGAGCCGGTGCGCTGCTCAGCGTACTGGCGCCCGCTGTCGGCGAACAGGGGAAGGTCTATGCGGAGGACATCTTCGACGACTTCCTCAGCGCCGCGAAGAAGCGCCATGCCGGCTCGAAAAACATCACGTTTGTGCTGGGCAACGAGAAGGACGTCAAGCTGCCGCAAGGGTGCTGCGACGTGGCTGTGACCGTCGACGCATACCATCATTACGACTATCCGGGGGAAATGCTCGCCTCGATTCACAAAGCGCTGAAGCCCGGCGGCCGCTTCGCGGTGGTCGACTACTACCGCCGGCCCAACGCGATGGGACCGGGCGGCAATGCCATGGAACACATCCGCATTGACAAGGATGCCGTCATCGCCGAAGTGCAGGCGAACGGATTCAAGCTGGTGGAGACCACCGACACGGTGAAGGACTCGCAGTACATCGCCGTGTTCTCGCGCTAGCGATTGCGCCGGGCTTTCATTTCGCCGGCGATCGTCTGGAGCACATCCTGGGGCAGGTGCTGGGCCGCATAGCTCTGCAGTGCGTCGTCTTCCGAGGCGATGTGCGCGCGATAGAGCGCGGTGAGACGGGAGACCAGATCTTTCACCTGCACAGTCTGATCCGGCTGGGCATAGACCTGCTTCAACCTCGTGTAGAGCTGGTGCGCCTCGGCGTGGTCGTGCTCGAGACCCGCCAGATACGTGCGTTCGCCGGCCTCCAGCAGAGGCTTCAGACGCGGGAAGATGCTGAGTTCCTCGTCCTCGGTGTGCAGTTCGCCGCTTGTGTCCATGAAGCGGAAGGCGCTCTCGAACGCCTCCAGCGCCTGTTCCCGATGAGTCTCCAGGAACTCGGCGGCGCGCTCCATGGTGTCGAGACGCTCTTCGATGCGGCGATGACAGGCCTTGAGGTGTTCCAGCGGCGCATCCAGGGAGGAGCGCTCGGATTTCTTGGCAAAGAGGGCTTCCGCTCGAATCATACCTTTATTGTCATGGATTCGAGGCTCAAGCGTCGGTGACCGGAGTCACGGAAGCGTGAACGGCGCCAGAAGCATTGATTCGGCGAACAAATCCTGAAAGGCCGGATCGGCCGCAAGTTCGACATGTGCCGTCCGTTCGAGCAGGCGATTGAGCCTTTGCAATCTTGCAGTTGGCGACAGCAGCAGCATTCGGGCGCCGCGCAGGGCGGAATTGCCCACCGGTTCGACCGGGCAATTGCCGGGCAATAACCCGATCGAGGTGGCGCTCGCCTGGCGCACATAGTTGCCGAAGGCGCCCGCGAGATAGAGCCGCTCGGGCTTTGGATGAGCCAGCATCTTCAGTCCGGCCGCCATCGCCCCTTTCGCCAGTTGCAGCTCCCGCAGGTCGCCCTGGGAAAGCGCCACTCCGGGGGCCAGCAGGACTTCCCTGCCCGGCGTGGTGACACGCCCGTTCGGCTGCACGATGTCCAGTTCCCTGGCTGCGGCGGCTGCGTCGACCAGGCCGCTGCCGCAGATGCCGCGCGGATCGACGCCCCCAATCACCCGGCACTCGAAGGCGCCGTTGACGGGATGCACGCTGTCGATGGCACCGCTGCCGGCACGCATGCCTTTCGAGATACGTCCACCTTCAAACGCGGGTCCGGCGGCTGTACTGGCGCAGACGATGCCGGCGCGGCTGCCCATTACGATTTCGCCGTTGGTTCCGATGTCGAAGAGGGCCACCGGAGCAGGAGACTCATCCAGCCCCGTGGCGACGATGCCAGCGAGCAGGTCGCTGCCGACGAAGCCGCCCAGATTCGGGAGGAAGGTCGCCGGGCCAGGCCAGTCCAGGTCCGCCGCTTTGAACGAGACCGCGCCGAGGGTGGGCGACTCGAAGGGCACGCTGGCGAGCGGCTCGACGCTGAGTCCGCAGAACAGGTGGTGCATGGCCGTGTTGCCCACCAGGAGAATCTCCTCCAGCACATCCTCCTGGGTCAGTCGGCGGAGCATGGCTCCGAGTTCGCGGCGGATCAGATCCGTCAGCACGCCGGGGTGCTGGAGGTCGTACTGGATGCGGCTCATCACGTCCGCTCCGTAACGGGCCTGCGGGTTCAGCGCCGTTTCGACACCCAGGACCTCGCCGGTAGCCAGATCGACCAGTTGGACGACCAGGGTGGTGGTGCCGAGGTCGACGACGGCGCCGAAGCCATTGCGCGGCTCCAGGGCAACGGACTGGTCATCCGTGAGGATGCTGGCGGTCCACTGTTCAATCTCGACCGTGACGGGGCCCGTAGACTCGGCGGTGCAGGCCAGACGCCAACCGGCAGCCAAATCCTCCTCCGAGATCACCTCGCGCATCTGGCTGGTGGCCGGAACGTGGCCAGCGACGACCCGGACGCGGCAACCGCCGCAATTGGACTCGCCGCCGCAGGGGAACTCGACGCCGGCGGCAAAGAGGAGGTCGGCGAGGTGCTCGCCCGGCCTGGGCTGGAGTTCGAGTCTCACTGCCTTGTGCGGGCGAAACGGGTCATCGCTTCGACGTTGGCGATGGGCGTGCCGCGGGGCACTTCGCAGCCGGCGCCGACGATGTAGTTGCGGCCGGCCTGGGCGTGGCACTCTTCCAGGTGGGCCGTGACGGATTCGGGTGTGCCGTCACGCAGGGCGCGCACGGGATCCATGTTGCCGAGCAGAACCTGCTGTTCGCCCATGGCGGCGCGGGCTTCGTTGACAGGCGCGGGGTAGTCGAGGTCGACGATGGCGGCTCCGGTTTCGCCCATGCCCTTCAGGATGCGGCGGGTGTTGCCGCAGATGTGGAGACGGACCGGGACGCCCATGGCTCGGATGCCGGCGAGCAGGCGTTTCTCGAACGGCAGGACGAAGTTCTGATAGATGCGCGGGCCGACCAGGGAGGCCGCGGCGTCGCCGACGCCGATGAGTGTGGCTCCGGCATCGACCTGAGCCTGGGCGAAGTTCAGCTCCATGCGCACGGCGTAGTCGAAGAGGGCCTCGACGAAGTCCGGGTCGTCGCCGAAGTCGAGCATGAGGGTGTTGAGGCCGCGCAGGTCGGCTGCCATTGCGCAGGGGCCTTCCACCCAGCCTTCGACGATGCGCGTGGCGCCGGTCTTTTGGGCGAGCATGCGGACGGCGCAGACACGATCGTTCATTCGGCCGGCGGCTGGATCGGGCAGGGCCAGGCCGGACAGGACGGCCTTGTCGTGGATGAGTGCCTTGCTCTCGTTGATGGCAGGCGGCTGGTCTTCGAACCACTCGATGGCGGCGCCGAGGTCGCTGGCTTCCCGGGCCGGATCGGAGATGGCAGAGACGTAGTCGAAGTCGAAGCGATCGGCCACGGCGAGCTGAGCCTGGACGAGCGCTTCGTGATTCCGGGCATAGACACCGTAGGGGATGCCCGCGATGTCACCGGCGTACATCATGGTGATGGGCATGAGCGGCAGCGAGTCGGGCGTGCCGTTCTGGAGTCTGGCGAGAATGCGCTCTTTGCCGTTCATGGAAGGACCTGCTAAGCCGTGGCAGTGCGGCGGATGTCTTCGGCCCGGACGATGGAGGGGTCGTAGCTGGCCGTGATGCGCTGTCCGGGCTGGGTGATGAGGAAGTCGGACCCCTTCCAGTCGCCCTGGATGAGGCGGCGGACCAGGATGAGGTTGCCGGCGAGCTTTTCAAAGGTCCAGCCGCGCTCGGCGGCTTCCCAGCGGGCTTCCTCTTCAAAGCGGGCGTCGGCTTCGAGGCCGGTCTCGATAAAGGTGAGGCGCTGGTAGTTGGACCGATAGCGGGTGAGCTGTTCGTAGAGGTAGCGGCCATTGTCCTCGCCGTACTTGGCGATGAGGTCGGCTTCGGAGACGTCCATGCCCACTGTGTTGTGAGTGAGCTGCTGCAGACCCTTGCCGCGTTCCAGCCAGCCGGTGGAGCGGTAGTAGGTGCCGGGGTGCTCGTCGAAGTAGCGCTGGTATTGTTCGCGGCTGCCCATAAGCAAGGCAATGCAGTCGTGGGCGCGGGGCAGCACCAGCATGGTGTCGCGGGCTTCGAGGCCATGCAGACCGTTGCCACAGAGGCCGTAGCCGAGGAGGATGGCGTCGTACTGGCCCGCGGGCACGGCGTCGATGCGCTTCTGAAGGTCCTGGGCCATGGCCTTGCCGCCGAGGTCGTGGAGGCCTTTGGGCATGAACTCGACGTCGACCTGATGGGGCGAGCGGGCGAGTTCGGCGCACATCTCGCGGAAGAGCACTTCGCAGCTGATCAGTTTGAGGCGCATGGGGTGCTCCTTGTCGCGACGAGGGCGCGAATGAAGTCGGGATTCGTGCCGCAGCAGCCGCCGAGGAAGGAGGCTCCGGCGGCGAGGAGGGCGGGATAGTGACCTGCGAAGAAGGCAGCGGAGGTGGTGTAGACGACGCTGCCGGCTTTCACTTCGGGGAGGCCGGCATTCGCTTTGATCCAGATGGGCAGGGAGCAGGCGGCTTTGAGGCGCTGGCAGACTGGGGCGAAGCGTTCGATGCCCGCGCCGCAGTTGGCGCCGACGGCATCGGCTCCGGCGGCTTCGAGTTCGCGGGCGACGGTCTCGGGCGTGGCGCCCATCATGGTGCGGTCGAGATTCCTGCCGGAATCAAAGGCGAAGGAGACGACGACGGGCAGACCGGCCTGGCGGGCGCCCGCGAGGGCCAGCCGGGCTTCTTCGAGATCGCTGAAGGTTTCGAGGAGGAGAGCGTCGGCGCCGTTGGCGGCCAGGACGCTGGCCTGTTCCGCGAAGGCACTGGTGACGAGGGCGGGGTCGAGATCGTCGGTGAGCAGCATCTTGCCGGTGGGCCCCATGGAGGCGAAGACGAGGGCCTTGCTGCCGGCGGCGCGGCGGGAGATGGAGACACCGGCGCGGTTGAGCGGCTCAACGAGGCCGGCCAGGCCGGAGTCGGCCAGGGTGATGCGGTTGGCGCGGAAGGTGTTGGTGAGGATCACCTGGCTGCCGGCTTCGACGTAGGCGCGGGCGACGGATTCGACATGTTCCGGATGCTCGAGATTCCAGGTGTCGGGCACGACGCCGAGCGGCAGGCCGAGGGTCTGGAGCTGGGTACCCCAGGCGCCGTCGGTGATCAGCGGGCCGTTGGCCAGCCAGGCGGCCAGGCGGCTCATGCGGGTGCGCCTTCCGCGACCAGTTTGCGGGCGAGGGCCACGGCCGCGTTGGCGTTGTCGCTGTAGCCGTCGGCTCCGATCTCTTCGGCGAACTGCTGGGTGACGGGGGCTCCGCCGACCATGACCTTGACCTGATCGCGGACGCCGGCTTCCTTGAGGGCGTCGATGGTCTTGCGCATGGAGGGCATGGTGACGGTGAGCAAGGCGGAGAGGGCGACGACGCGGACCCCTTTGTTCTGGATGGCGTCGATGAACTTCTCAGGTGGGACGTCCGCGCCGAGGTCGATGACCTCAAAGCCGCCGCCTTCCAGCATGGAGGCGACGAGGTTCTTGCCGATGTCGTGGAGGTCGCCTTTGACGGTACCGATGGCGACGCGGCCGGCGGGCTCGATGCCGCTGGCGGTGAGGAGCGGCCGAATGAGGGTGAGGGACCCCTTCATCGCGCGCGCGGACAGCAGGAGCTCCGGCACGAAGTAGTCTTCGCATTCGAAGCGGCGGCCGACTTCGTCCATGGCGGGGACCATGTAATTGGTGATCAGGTCCAGAGGAGTGATGCCTTCCGCGAGGGCCTGCTCCGTGACCGCGATGGCGGCCTTCTGATCACCGTTGAGAACCGCGTCATAGAGCTTCTGAAGATCAGCCATGAGGAATCTCCTTGCTGCGGGCGTACGGGCCCGTAATAGCGACAAGCGTATCGAAATCTCCGAAAAGGGTCAACTTTGCGTTTTTGGGCGGATTGGGGTGGGGGCTCGCTGCGGACCTGGGGGTCCGCCGTCCCAGTGCTATGCGGATGCTGGCTGCTCGGGAGCTGGACGCGGAGCGAGCCTGGGGGCTCGCTGCGGAACGGGGGGTGGGCCTTGCCTGCGCTTTGCGGATGTGGGTTGCTGGGGAGTTGGATGCGGAGCGAGCCTGGGGGCTCGCTGCGGACCTGGGGGTCCGCCTTACCAGCGCTTTGCGGATGTGGGTTGCTGGGGCGTTGGACGTGGAGCGAGCCAGGGGGCTCGCTGCGGACCTGGGGGTCCGCCGTCCCAGTGCGGTGCAACAGCGTCTTGAGGTTTGCCGGCGGGGGTTGGACGGGAGCCTGACTGGTTGCAGAGCGCCTGGCTGTGGCTTCGGGTGGGATGTCATGGCCCTAGGCGAAGAGGATCCGGTAGGTCTTGCCCTTCTCCGCCTGGATGCGCGTGCCGGCGGGTTCGGGGGTCATCTGGACCGGCCGGCCGGCGGCACTGATCTCGCCTATGGATTGGCCGGCGGGTGGGCGGACCACTATGGACAAGGAGGCCGATGGGCGCAGAGTGACCTCGGTGGCCTTGCCTGCGGCCCACTGGAGATTGACCTCGATGCCGCCTCGGGCGCGGAGACCGCGCACGGAGCCTTGCGGCCAGGCCTTGGGCAGCGCGGGCAGGAAGTGGATGGCGCCGTCGTGGCTCTGGAGGAGCATTTCCGCGATAGCGGCGGCCCCGCCGAAGTTGCCGTCGATCTGGAAGATGAAGCCGTCTCCGGCGGGGTGGGTATCAAAGAGGTTGTGCGAAGTGCTCTTGCGGAGGAGCATGACGACGGACTCGTTAGCCTTGTCGCCATCCTCCAGGCGGGCCCAGAAGTTGATGGCCCAGGCGCGGCTCCAGCCGGTGTAGGCGCCTCCGGCCTGAAGGCGGCGTTCGAGGGAGATGCGGGCGGCCCGAGCGAGGGCGGGCGTCTGGCGCGGGGTGATCTCGCTGCCGGGATAGAGCGGGTACATGTGGGACATGTGGCGCTGGCCGGGCTCGGGTTCGTCGAAGTCGAGCGACCATTCCATGAGCTGGCCGTGCTTGCCGATCTGATAGGGCGGGAGCTTGGCGCGGGCGGCTTCGAGTTTGGCGCGAAAGTCCGGATCGAGATTGAGGGTGTGCGAAAGCTCGATGCAGTTGGTGAAGAGCTCGCGGATGAGCGCAATGTCCATGGTGCAGCCGGCGCTCGTCTGACCAGTGCGGCCATCTGGCGTGCGGAAGGAGTTCTCGGTGGAGAACGAGGGGCAGGTGGTGAGGTGGCCGGAGCCGTCGTCGTAGAGCCAGGCGAGGCAGAACTCGGCGGCGCTCTTCATGACGGGGTAGGCGCGGCGCCGGGCAAACTGGGTGTCGCCGGTGAAGCGGAGGTGCTCCATGAGATGGGCGCAGAACCAGGGGGCGCTCATGTTCCAATTGGCCCAGGTGGGCGAGCCCTGCCCAAAGGAACCGACGGGCGCGGACTGGCGCCAGATGTCGACGTTGTGGTGCGAGACCCAGCCCGGCAGGCCGTAGTTGACGGAGGCGGTGGTGGCTCCGTTGCGGCTGAGCTCGTCGATGAGGTCGAAGAGGGGCGCGTGGAGCTCGGAGAGGCTGGTGGTCTCGGCGAGCCAGTAGTTCATCTGGGCGTTGATGTTGGCGGTCCAATTGGCGCTCCAGGGCGGGCGGACCTCATAGCTCCAGATGCCCTGGAGATTGGCGGGCTGGGTGCCGGGGCGGGAGCTGGCGATGAGGAGGTAGCGGCCGTACTGGAAGTAAAGCGCGGCGAGGTGGGGGTCCGGTGTGGTTTCGAGACGGGCGAGGCGTTCGTCAGTGGGCAGGGCCGCGGCGGACAGGCCGCCGAGATCGAGGGCGACGCGGCGGAAGAGGGCCTGGTGATCGGCGATGTGATCGGCGCGGAGTTTGGCGAATGGGCGTTTGGCGGCGGCTTCGAGAGTCCTGGCGCACCTGTCGGAGAGAGCGGAGGCGGGGAGATCCGGCTGCTGATCGAAGCCTCGGAAGCCGGTGGCGGCGGCGAGGAGGAGGGTGGCAGAGGAGGCTCCGGTGACCTGGAGGACTCCGTTGTCGATGGAGACCTTGCCACCTTTCTGAATGACCTGGAGGCGGGCTTCGAAGAGCATGCCCTGGCCCGGAGTTTCATCGAAGATGACGGGCTTGGGCGTGTTGCGGACGTAGTTGGGGTCGACGTGCGCCGGGGCCTTGCCGGTCATGCGGATGGTGTCGGGGACGGGTGCGGTGACCTTGACGGGGAGAGGGTTCTGGAAGGACGCGCGGAAGGTGAGTCCGGCGGGTTGGGTGGTGGTGAGTTGGACGACGAGGACCTGGCCGGGGTGGCTGGCGAAGACTTCGCGGGTGTAGGTGGCGGAGTTGACCTGATATTCGGTGCGGGCGATGGCGGTGTCGAGGTCAAGTTCGCGGCGGTAGTTCGTGGGTGAGCTCGAGTGGTCGAAGTGGAGGAGGAGGTCGCCGAGGGTCTGATAGGACTCGTTGTAGGGGCCCTGCATCTGTTTGCAGAGAGCGTCGGCTTCGGGGTATTTGCCTTCGGCGACGAGCTTGCGGATGGCCGGGATGTGCTGTTTGGCGTCAGGGTTGTTGGTGTTGTGGGGCGAGCCGGACCAGAGGGTATCCTCGTTGAGCTGGAGGCGCTCGTGGGGGGCTCCACCGAAGACCATGGCTCCGAGGCGGCCGTTGCCGACGGGAAGGGCCTCGACCCAGGTTTGGGCCGGCTGGCGGTACCAGAGGGCCAGGGGGTTCGCGGGCGGGGCCGGGGCGGGTGCGGCGGCGAGAGGCGAGAGGGCGGCGGCCTGGAGGAGGTGTCGGCGGGTGGGCTTCGGCAACATGGCGATTCTCAGGGTATCAGGGGTGGGTTGGCTGGATGAATGGGTTTGGTCGGCCAAATTTGTTGGGAGATGGGATGAGGACTTGTTTAAGTGGTTTCGGTTTGTTGCATTTGGCTCAGATGTCGTTGATGTTGCGGCGGGCCCCCGGCTGCGCCGGCGGCTTCGCCGGGGGTAAGGCTGGGGGTGGTTGGCGTTGGGTTTGGAGAGGGGGGCTGACACGTCTGCTGTGGATGGATTGGTCTCATAGTTTGAATGGGTTTGGTCGGCCAAACTCTCCGGCTTC
>JAFKEE010000062.1 GCA_017307505.1 Acidobacteriota bacterium
CTTGCATGTGTTAAGCGCGCCGCCAGCGTTGATTCTGAGCCGGGATCAAACTCTCGTGTATATACAGTTGAGTTTTTCGTTCCGGTTTGACTCAAGTCTGAAACGGAATTAACTTCGCGTTCAACCAGATTTTCAATGATCTGAGCAGCTCCAACCGATCCACCGAAGTGAAAGAGTCAGTAACTACTGGCCTCGAACTCGTTTTGGCGCGCACTTAACTACCCCCTGGATCTCTTTACTGCACGATCCAGGTCTCGCAAGTTTCAGCCAAGAACTTTTGGAAACTTGAAGAACTGCTTCGGACCAACCGACAAGCTCAGCGTGCCACTTTCGCGTCTCGCTTTTTGCTTTTCGTCGGCGCCCATCAGCCAGACTATCAAGCTTTTAAGAACTTCGCAAGCTCTTTTTTTGCCCGTTTCGTCTGCCCGACGTCGTCCGTCGCGGCCACAGGTTCAGAGTAACATCCCCCATACCCCTCCGCAACGGGATTCATAGTTAATGTCCTTTAATGTGGCGGGGCGAGGTGCGCAACTTGCTGTTAGCTCGCTACTTATGCGAGGCTGCCGGTTCCACCCCATGCTATTCTGATGGGCGAAAAGTGTTCAGCCGTCAGCATCGGAAAACCCGACCGCTCTTCATTCTTGCCGATATCTTATTGATTTGGCTTGCCTTTGAGGCGGCGTACGAGACGCGGAGCCGGCTCCCGCTGGAGCGGGCGTTCTACTTAGAAGATTCGGTCAAGACGCTACTTATTTTCTACTCCCAACTGCTATGGATCTTGAGCGGCCTGTGGTTTGGGGTTTATGACACGATTCTGCGGGAGCGGCGGCGGCGGATGCTGTGGAATGTCCTGCAGCAGGCCGTGGTAGGAACAGCCGGACTGGTGTTCTTCCAGTATGCGCAACGCATCGACCTGAGCCGTCCGTTCATTGGCCTTCACCTTCTCTACGGACTTTTGTTCCTGGCGGCTCTACGCCTGGCGGCGCGGGCCTCGGCTCCGGTCTTTTTTGGTGCGGATTCGTCGCTGCGACACCTATATGTTGTCGGGACAGGCCCGATGGCCCTGCGGGTGGGGCGTCTGATCGAGCAGAGTGAACCCTATGGGTTGAGACTGCTGGGCTTCCTGGGCGAGGGCAGCGGAGCTGTCACACTGTCCCGAACCTACTCGGTTGCGCCGCTGGGGAAGCTGCCGGAGCTGCTGCGGACCCGGGTAGTGGATGAACTGGTTTTCGCCGTCAGCGCGGACAAGCTGCCCCAGATGGAAGAGACCTTCCTGCTGTGTGAAGAAGAAGGGGTGAGGACCCGCGTCCACGTTGGTTACTTCCCGCACATCCACAGCAGGGTGGGGTTGGAGCGGCTGGAAGGCGAACCGATGCTGACGTTCGCCGGCGCGCCGCATGATGAGGTCCGGCTGGTGGTCAAGAGAGCGACCGACCTGACCGTGGCGATGGCAGGGCTGATTGTCCTTTCGCCGCTGCTGGCGCTAGTGGCGCTGCTGGTGCGCATCACATCGCCCGGGCCGGTGCTGTTCCGCCAGGTGCGTTGCGGACTGAACGGGCGCCGGTTCACGCTTTTTAAGTTCCGGACCATGGTCGCGGACGCGGAGCAGCAGAAGGCCGCGCTCGAGCACCTGAACGTCAAGAAGACGAACTTCAAGATCCCCAACGATCCGCGGCTGACTCCGCTGGGCAAGTGGCTGAGGAAGTTCTCGATTGATGAACTACCGCAGCTGTGGAATGTTCTGCGCGGGGAGATGGCGATTGTGGGGCCGAGGCCGGCAGTACCGGAGGAAGTGGACCGGTATGAACGCTGGCAGCGACGCAGGCTGAGAATGCGGCCCGGGCTCACGTGCCTGTGGGCATTAAATGGACGCGACCAACTGGATTTTGACGAGGTGATGAGGCAGGACCTCGCCTATATTGACCAGTGGTCGCTGAGCCTGGACTGGAGCATTATCCTCCAGACGATTCCCGCAGTGGTGCTGGGTAAGGGCGCAAATTAGCGCCTCGCAGGCGATGGTCCCTATCCGCGCTGCCAAAGAGGTACATTGGACGATACCTGAGGCAGACATTGTTCCCATTTCTGTGAGTTTTCGATGCAGTCCAAACTCCATGGCGCGCATGGCAGCATCCGACTATCCCTGATACTCGGGGGTCTAATCCTCGGGATCGGCGCAATGGGTTACTACTATTACGCCGACAGCCGGGCAAAGATTCGCAAGGAAGTAGCTGGAGACCTGGCATCCATTGCCAAGGAGAAGGCGAACCTTATTTCGGTCTGGAGGGACGAGCGCATTGCGGACGCCTCGGCCGCGGCAGCCGCAGCGGCGATGATGCCCTCGGTGAAGAACCTGCTGGTGGGGCATGCCTCTCCGGCGGAGCGTGCGGTCCTTCTCGCGTGGCTGGAAGCGCTACGCAGCAATTACGGCTATGCCCATCTCTCCCTGGCCGATCTGGAGGGACGGCCGCTGATCGAAGTGGGCCGGGCGGAGGCAACGAGAACACAGCTGGCGGCGGCGGCGAATGAAGCGGCTGCATCGAAAACACCGGTCTTCCGGGACTTTGATGCGTATGGGAACGAACAGTCGCCGCATGTGGGCGTGAGCGCCGCGCTGGCTCCATCGCCCGGGGCAGCGGCGCGCGGGGTTCTGCTGATGGAGATGGATCCGGAGACGCACCTGATCCCTCTGATCCAATCCTGGCCCACCTCCAGCCCAACAGCGGAGGCTGTCCTGTTGCGGCGGGAAGGCAGCGAGGTGGTGCTGCTGACGCAAATGCGACAGCAACCGGTGAGCAAGATGACCCGGGCACCGGTGGAGCGCTTCACGGGCAAGAATGTGCGGCCAGTGGCCGGCGTGCCCGGAACGGGCGAGATTTTCGACTACATGGGCGTACCGGTTGTTGTGGCCTGGCGCATGGTGCGAGGCACGAACTGGGTGGTCGCCAGCAAGGTGGATGCGGCGGAGGTATTTGCTCCGCTGAATAGCCAGGCGCGGCTGCTGGGCTTAATTCTGGCCGCGCTGGTGCTGGCCGGAGCGACGACGGGCATTGTGATCTGGCGGAATCAGCAGGCGCTGCACTATGAACAGCAACTGGAGTCAGCCAGGGCGCTGCGGTCGGCCACGGACATGCTGCATGCGATCGTCGATTCTGCTCCGACGGCGATTATGACGCTGAATCCGGAGCGAGTGGTCACGAGTTGGAACCGGGCGGCGGAGCGGGTGTTCGGGTGGAGTGCGGAGGAGGTGGTGGGCCGGCAACTGCCTATTGTGCCAGCCGCCCACGACAGCCTTTTCAAGATGCAGTTCCAGCAGGTGCTGGGCGGAGAGACGGTAGAGCGCAGAGAGGTGTACCGCAAGCGGAAGGACGGAGTCGAGATACCGCTGGAACTGACCGCGGCGCCGCTGCGGAGCGCGGATGGGAGCACGCCCGGAGCGGTGGCATTGATGCTGGACCTGAGCGCGCAGAAGCTGGCTGAGGGATCGCTACAAGAGATCAAAGACCGCTGGCAGTTCGCGCTGGAAGGCGCGGAAGAGGGCGTCTGGGACTGGAACGTCGAGAGCGGCAAGGTGTACTACTCGAGGCGCTGGAAAGAGATTCTCGGCTATCAGGAGCACGAGATCTCGGATTCCGTGGAGGAGTGGACCGGCCGGATTCACCCGGATGATGCGGCGGCGAATATGGAGGCGGTGGAGCGCCATTTCCGGAGAGAGACGCCGGCCTACCAGTTCGAGTACAGGGCGCGCCGGAAGGACGGCAAGTATGCCTGGCTGGCGGGCCGGGGCAAGGTGATCGTGTGGAGTGATGACGGCCGGCCCCTGCGATTCGTGGGCACCAAAGTGGACATGACCCATCGCAAGGAGCTGGAGGAACGGCTGCGGCAGGCGCAGAAGATGGAAAGCGTGGGCCGGCTGGCCGGAGGCGTGGCGCACGATTTCAACAATCACCTGACGGTGATCGAAGGGTACTCCGAGATGCTGCTGTCGCAGTTGCCGGAGGGAAGCCCGTATCTGGCCTATGTCACCGAGATCCGGAATGCCGGGCAACGGGCGGGTCTGTTGACAAGGCAACTGCTGACGTTCAGCCGCCAGCAACTGCCGGACACGCGTCCGCTGAACCTGAACGATGTCATCCGCGACCTGGAGAAGATGCTGCGGCGTCTGATTCGATCGGATATCGAATTCACCACGGTGCTGGCTCCGGAGCTGCAGACGGTGAGGGCTGACGCGACACAGATTCAGCAGATGCTGATGAACCTGGTGGTGAATGCGCGGGACGCCATGCAGGATGGCGGGAAGCTGATCATCGAATCGAGCAATGTGGTTCTGACAGAAGCTTACAGTTCCGGCCAGCAGCCCGTGCGGCCGGGGGAGTATGTTCTGTTGACGGTCAGCGACACAGGCTGCGGGATGGACGAAGAGACGATGCGCCAGATCTTCGAGCCGTTCTTCACGACGAAGCCCAGTGGCGAGGGTACGGGCCTGGGTCTGTGCACGGTGTTCAGCATCGTGCAGCAACTGGGCGGCTGGATCTGGCCCTACAGTGAGCCGGGCAAAGGCAGCACCTTCAAAGTCTACCTGCCAGTAGACGGACGGCCGGGCGAGAAGGACGAGCGGCCGGCGAAGCCGGCGCAGGTGGCGGGGACGGAGACGATCCTGATTGCCGAGGATCATGACCAGGTACGCGGGTTCAGCGAGTCGGTGCTGCGGGCTCTGGGCTATGAGGTGTTGACGGCGCGGGATGGGGAAGAGGCGTTGAAGGTTGCGTTGGAGCACACGGGTCCGCTGCACCTGTTGCTGACGGACGTAGCGATGCCGAGGATGAACGGCCGGGACCTGGCGCGGAACCTGTCGGAGAGGAAACCCGGGTTGAAAGTACTGTTTATTTCCGGCTACACAGCCAACGTGATGGCGCAGCAGGACATGGTGGAAGCGGGGCTGGAGTTCCTGCCAAAGCCGTTCACGCCGGACCAGTTAGGCGACAAGGTCCGGTCGATTCTGGGTCCGCCGTCGAATGGGGCCTAGGCCCGCGGGGGCTCTCCCCGCGGCGCGCCAGCGAGTGACACAATAGGGTCGGCGGCCGCGCTGCGTGCTCCACCAACCAGGAAGGGCATTGGCCAGGCCGAGGCAGAAGGAGCTTCAAGAGAGCTATGCAACTGATTCCTACTGAAGATGAAGTCGTCGCCGTGCTGCGAGAGACAGGCGCCCTGCGTTCGGGCCATTTCCAGTATCCCAATGGACTGCATTCCGACCGGTATCTGCAGGTAGCGCTGGCGATGCGCCATTACGAAGTGGCGAAGATGCTGAGCGTGGCATTGAGCCGCAAGCTGAGAGCCCATACCGACATTCGCGCGATAATCGGCGAACTGTCCGTGGTGGCGCCGGCGACCGCCGGGTTGCCAGTTGCTTTCGGCGTCTGCGAGGCGATGCGGGCCAAGCAGGTGTACTGGGCAGAACGCGGAGAAGACGGCGGGCCGATGCGGTTCCGGCCCTTCCTGGAACCGGCGGCGGGCGACAAAGTGCTGCTGGTGGATGACGTATTGCGTAGCGGCCGGAAGCTGACGGAACTGAAGGCTCTCATCGAATCGAAGGGCGCCACGGTGGTGGGGCTGGCTGTAATCATTTACCAGCCGAATCCGGAGACACCGAGTTTTGGCGACCTGCCGTTCTACTATCTGGCGAAGCTGGACGCGATGTACTACTGGGATTCGGCGGAAGCCGCGGAAAAGAGTACGATCACTGGCGCGGTGGAGACCGTCTGGACCTAAGCCCAGACGGGTCCAACTTTAGAAGCTCAACTTGAGGCCCAACTGGAATTGCCTCGGATCGTAGGCCGAGGTGAACGCCAGAGGTGTGGTCGGCGAAGCGCCCCGGATGCCGGCGATGGGCCGGTGGACGGCGCTGAGCGGCACGGCACCCACGGTATTGTTTACGGTCTTGAAGTTGGTGTGATTGGCCAGGTTGAAGCCTTCGGCCAGGAACTCGAGCGCCGTGTGTTCCGACGTGCCAAAGCGGAAGCGGCGGGACAGGCGCAGATCCACGGAGACGTAAGAAGGACCGAGGCCGATGTCGCGACCGGCGGGGAAGGGCCGGTCGTTCGTGCTGTAGTTGTCGCCATTCAGATCCACGCCGGCGAGCAGATTGAACGGCCGGCCGGAGTTGGCCTGGAAGATGGGGGCGAGGCTCCAGCCGCCGAGGATGTAGTTGTGCGCGGGCGACTCGTAGACGGCGTTGATGACGACGCGGTGGGAATGGTGGAAGGGCGACAGGGCGCGTTCACAACGCTTGCAGAGCTGGTCCATGGGCGAGAAGTCGGAGTTGAAGTCAGTGAAGTCGTCGATGGCCTTGGACCAGGTGTAGTGGGCGCTGACTGTCAGGTTGTTGACCATGCGGCGCTGCACCTGGAGGATGCCGGCATGGTAGTTGGAGTTGCCGTCGTAGGTGAAGATGTTCTTCTGCAGGAGAGTGGGATCGATGCGGCCGTAGACGGGCGTGCCGTTGGGATTGGTCGCCCCAGTGTAGAACAGGTTGCGGCCGGAGGTGCGGGCAATTTTGATGGCGTGGTTGAAGAGGTAGCCCGCGGAGACGGCCCAGTCTCCAAAGGCATGTTCCAGTTCGAAGCTGCCCTGCTGGGAGTAGCCCTGGCGGAGGCGGTCGCTGCCGAATTCAACGCGGAGCGGGAGGCCGGGCCCAACACGAACCCCTAGAGGCAGGAGGTCAGCCGGTGTGATGGTGCGGGTGCCGAGGATCCCCTGTTTCAACATGCTCTGGTAGATGTCGGCTGACGTGGTGGGGCGGCCGGTCTGCGGGTTGATGATCTGTGGGATTCCGGTGATGGGCACGAAGACCTGGTTGATGGAGCGGCCGGAAAGAGCGTCGGCGACGTTGGCGACCTGGAGGTTGGTGGGCGTGTAGTAGATGCCATAGCCGCCACGGACAACGAAGCCGCGGCTGCCGGCGGGATTCCAGGCAAAGCCGAAGCGCGGAGCGAAGTTATTTTTATCCGTGCCAAGGACCTTTTCGTTCACTTCGATGTCGTAACGGATGCCGGCGCTGAGGGTGAGGTCGGGGCGGACTCGCCAGCGGTCCTGCAGAAAGAGGCCGTAGCGCTTGGACCAGCCGATCCAGTTGGGGTCGCCGAAGCCCTGCTGGTAGTAAGTGGGCAGACCGAGAGAGAGGGATTGGAGGGCGCTGACCGGCTGATTCAGGACGGGCAGCAGAGCGCTCTGGCCCGCGGCCTGAAGGAACTGTGAGATCTGCTGCACGACGGCGGTGCTGCCGGCGGCACCCGCGATGACGTTGGAGAGAGGAATGGCTTCGCCGAAGCTGAAGCGGCCGCTGAAGAACGTCTCGGTATCGGCGGTATCGCGGACGGGGTTGAGGTCGACTCCGAATTTGATGTCGTGGGCGTTGGAGTGGCGGTTCCAGTTCTGGATGATCTGGTAGTGGCGCTCGTAAGTGCGGGACGGGAGGAAGATTTCGCGGCCGAAGTAGCCGAAGCCTGTGACGTTCTGCTCGGGTCCGGCACCGTCGGTGGGCGTCACGAAGACGGTGCTGAAATTGAACATCGCTCGTGTTTCCACCACCCAGTTGCTGTTGAGGACGAAGATGTCGCTGAGCATGGTGGTGCCGTCCCAGAGCTGGAAGTTGCGTCCGCGGTTGTAGGCGACGAGAGCTCCGAACTGGTCGTTCTGATTGCGCAGTGTGGAGAGGTTGCCGCGGCCATAGATGCTGTGACGATCGGAGAAGCGGTGATCGAGGCGGACGGAGAAGGCGTTGTCGCCCTCGCTGAAGGGGAAGGTGCCGCTGTTGGACTGGAAGAGTCTGGTGACGTAAGGATTCGCGCCGGGCGTGAGGGCGGTGGTGAGTGCGCGGCTGAGTCCGATGAGGGTGGGGCTGCCGGAAGCATTGAGCGCGGCGAGGAGGCTCTGCTGGGGTGCGGTGGGCGCGTTGAAGGCGGAACGGTCCTGCAGGATGGGGACGAAGGCGGTCTCCTGGCGGGAGAGGCGCTCGTAGGCGGCAAAGAAGAAGGTGCGGTCTTTGCGGATGGCTCCGCCGAGGGTGCCGCCGGCCTGGACGCGGGTGAAGCCGGACTTCTCAGGATCGAAGAAATTGCGAGCCTGGATGCCGCGATTGCGGAGGAAGCCGAAGGCATTGCCGTGGAGTTCATTGCTCCCGCCGCGGGTGACGATGTTGACGGTGCCGCCGGCGGCCCAGCCGAACTCGGCGGAGGCGGAGTTGCGGTTGATCTGGAACTCCTGGACCGCTTCCTGGCTGATGGAGGGGCGAACGCCGCCGGAGTTGATGTAGTTCTCAACGCCGTCGATGAAGAAGCCGTTGCCACGGCCGTTGCCGCCGCCGAAGCTGATGCCGGATTGGGGGGTCTGGGCGACGCGGTAGTCCGTGCCATCGACCATGGCGGAGGTGTCGGCGGTGGCAGGGGCAAGGAGGGCGAAGTCGAGGTAGTTGCGGCGGTTGATGGGGAGGCCCTGGATGCGGCCGAGTTCGATGGTATTGGCCTGTTGGACGCGCTCGCCCTCGACTACGGGCACTTCCGCCTGGACGCTGATCTCCTGCTGGACGCCGCCCACCACCATCTGAATGAGGAGGGAGACGGTGTCGCCGACGCGGACATCGACGCCTTCGAGTGTCTTGGTCGTGAAGCCGCCGGCTTCCACCTTGAGGCGATACTGACCGGGCGGGACCAGGGCGAAGTAGTAAGCCCCGTCGGTGTTGGACTCAGCGGTTCTCGAAATGCCCCTGGCCGCATCGCTGATGGTAAGCTTGGCATTCGAAATGGCTCCGCCGGACTGGTCGAGGACGGATCCTTTCACGCTTCCGGCGTTACTCTGCGCCTGGGGATAGACAACCAAAGGCAACAGGGCTAAGGTCAACAGGGCACGGTACAGCATTATGAGCGACTCCAAACGTCCTACACAACCGTGAACAGAGGGATTCTAACATTACATGGATATGAAACCTACGCACATTCTGATTGCCTTATTCAGTACTTTGCCGTATCTATTTGCGGCGTCCGGCACGAAGGCGGGGGTGGCGAAAGTGGAGATCACGCCCCGCGGACCGATCTGGATGGCTGGGTACGCGGCACGGACAAAACCGAGTGAAGGCGCCTCTCCGATCTGGGCTAAGGCATTGGCCCTGCAGGATTCGAAGGGGATGACGGCAGTGATTGTCACGACGGACCTGATCGGGCTGCCGCGATCGGTCACCGACGTGGTGGCGGCGCGGGTGATTGAGAAGTACAAGCTGGAGCGCAACCAGATTGTATTCAACTCCTCGCACACGCACACCGGGCCGGTGGTGGCGAACAACCTGTGGATCATGGGTCCGCAGGAGCCGGTGCAGAAGCGGATTGTCGAAGAGTATACGAACAACCTGAAGGACCAGCTGACGACTGTGATCGGTGCGGCGCTGGGGGCGATGCAGCCGGCTGCGCTGGCGTTCGATTACGGCGAGGTGGGTTTTGCGATCAACCGGCGGGTGGTGACTCCAAAGGAGGTGCTGCTGGATGTGAATCCGGCGGGTCCGGTGGATCACAAGGTGCCGGTGCTGCGGGTGGTAGCGCCGAACGGGCAGGTGCTGGCGGTGCTGTTCGGTTACGCGTGTCATAATACGACGCTGACCGCGGAGTTCTATACGATAACGGGCGATTACGCGGGCTATGCGCAGGCTGGGGTGGAGAAGGCGTTTCCGGGGGCGACGGCGCTGTTCATGCAGCTTTGCGGGGGCGATCAGAACCCGAATCCGCGATCGAAGCCGGAGCTGGCGGAACAGCATGGCGCGGCCTTGGCGGCCGAAGTGGGCCGGGTGGTCAAGACGAAGATGCAGCCCGTGACGGGCCGGCTGAAGAGCGTCTACCAGACTACGGAGTTGCCATTCGCGCCGCACACCAGCGAACAGTACACAAAGGACCTGCAGGACAAGAATGTCTTCAAGCAGCGCAGAGCCGCGGCGATGCTGGCCTTATACAAGGAAGGCCGCGAGCCCAGGAAGCTGCAGTATCCGGTGCAGGTAATCCGTTTCGACAAGGGGTTTACACTTGTCGCGCTAGGCGGTGAGGTGGTGATCGACTACTCGCTATGGGTGCAACGCACATTCGCCGGCGAGCGTCTGATGGTGGCGGGCTATTCCAACGAGGTGGCCTGCTACATTCCCAGTGCGCGCGTGTTGCGAGAGGGCGGATATGAAGCGGTGGACAGCATGATCTATTACGGTCAGCCGGGGCCTTTCACGGAAGAAGTAGAGCCCAGGATCCAGGAAGCGGTCACGAAGGCGATGAGCAGGGTGAAGAAATAGTGATCGCACGGACCGTGCTGACGCTGACGGCCTGCGCCGGGCTTTGCGGGGCGGGCAGTCCGCCGGAGGACCTGGTGCAGAGGGCGGCACAGGCTCCGCCGGAGATCGCGGCCTGGCTGCTGCTGAAACAGGCGACGCCCGACCGGATGCCCTCGAAGGAACGCCGCATGGCGGTCCTGGAGGAGGCGTTCGACCTGGCTGCCAAGGCGAGTATGCCGTATCCGCTGGTGCGGGCGAGTGCAGAAGTCACTTCTGATTCGATCGCGGGAAAGCGGCAGGAAGCGAGCCTGCAAAACCTGGACGGACTTGGGCTGCAGGTGCGGGCTGTGCTGGCGATGATGAACCTGAGTCCGGCGCGAGCCCAGGAGATGGCGCTCTCCATGGAGGTGCCGGCTCCGCCGAAGGCAGGCTGCGCGGACCTGCTGGTGGCGCGGGTGGATGAGTATTACGGACTGGCGCTGCTGGTCGCGCGGCGCGGGTTCACGGCGAAGCAGCGTGAAGAGGGGCGTCCGGCGCAGTACCTGGCGCACATCATTGGGATGTCGGCGGGTCCGGGGCAACTGCTGGGCGCGGTGCGGCTGGTCTCGCAGTTCGAAGCAAACGAGAAAGACAGAGCTGTGTTGATCGCGGCCCTGGGCTCGGCCATGCGGACGGCTGCGGCGGAGCCGCGGGCGTTTGCCGCAGTCCCGGAACTGGATGAGGAAGTGGACGCGCTGGTGAGGCAGTCGCCGGAGGGCGGGCCCCTGGCCGAGGCATACAAGGCCTTCGTGGGCGTGCAGACATCGAAGCCGTGTCCGGCGGAGGAAGCTCCGCCGACGCTGCTGTCGAAAGGGCCGGCCCTGGAGTTGACGCGGGCTCTTGGATCGAAGGCGGGGGGGTCCGGGGAGGACGACGCGAGGGCGCGGTTCTCCGCCGTGCTGCATCGGACGGAGAGCTGGCGGCCCGAGCAGGGCGAGGAGGCGATGGAGTTCTTCCAGTCGAAGGCAGCGGTCTACCGGAGCCTGCTGGATGCGGCTCCGGACGATGCGCTGCTGAACGCGACGATCGCTTCCTTTGTGGGCTTCCTGCGGGACACCCCGGTGAAGACGGAGAATCCGGCAGAGTGGATGGCGCAGTTCCGGAGGGTGCTGCAGCCGTGGGCGCCGGCCGGCCAGCGCAGTGTGGCGATGGCGCGGGAAGAGATCCGGCGGAGCGGCGATGCGGTGATGAACCTGCTGGCGGAGTCGGGCGAGTCTTTCTGACGAGCGCCGGCGCAGGGGTCCGCAGGTCGCGGCATACTGTAGGGATGAGTCTGTACGGAGCCTTGGAAGCCGGCGGGACCAAGTTTGTCGTGGCCGTCGGCGATGATCCGTTGCAGCCGCGCGATGTGCGGCGTTTTTCGACCTCCAACAATCCGGTGGAGACAGTGTCGGAGGTGGTGCAGTACTTCCAGGAGCGTGGTCCGCTGAAGGGCGTCGGGGTGGCGACCTTTGGTCCGATCGATTTCGCGAGCGGGGCCATCACCAACACGCCAAAGCTGGCGTGGCAGAATTTTCCCCTGCGTGATGCACTTCGGCGCGCGCTGAACGTGCCGGTTGGCTTCGATACCGATGTGAACGGCGCAGCGCTGGGTGAAGCGCGCTGCGGCGCGGGCAGGGGCCTGGACAACCTGGTCTATCTCACCGTGGGCACGGGCATCGGCGGCGGAGCACTGGTGGGCGGACAGCTTGTGCATGGACTGATGCATCCGGAGATGGGGCACCTGCTGGTGCGACGGGCTCCGGGGGAGAGGGCGGATTTCGAGGGCGTGTGTCCGTTTCACGGGAGTTGCCTGGAAGGGATGGCGAGTGGTCCGGCGATGCAGGCGAGGTGGGGTGTCGCCGCGCATGAACTGCCGCCGGAGCACGAGGCCTGGCGGATCGAGGCCGACTACCTGGCACAGGCGTGTGTGAACCTGGCGTGTGTGGTGTCGCCGCAGGTGATTGTGCTGGGCGGCGGCGTGATGGGCCAGCGGCACCTGTTCCCCCTGGTGCGGACGAGGGCCGAGGAGTTGTGCAAAGGCTATCTGCCGCTGCCGGCGATTGTGCCCCCGGGGCTGGAGTATCCGGGCTTGAGTGGAGCGTTTGTCCTGGCGATGGAGTCGGTATGAGCGAAGAACGGATCCACATTTCATCGGGTGCGAAGTGGGAACCGGTCGTGGGCTACTCGCGCGCCGTGCGGGTGGGCGCGCATGTTTGGGTAGCCGGGACCACAGCCGTGGACGAGCACAGCGAGATCGTGGGCGAAGGCGACCCCTACGAGCAGGCGCGGTATGTTTTTCAGAAGATCGGGCAGGCCTTGAAGCAGGCGGGCGCGAGTCTCGACGACGTGGTGCGGACTCGGATGTTCATCACCCACCTGGCCCATCAGGACGCCATCGGGCGGGCGCACTTCGAGGCAGTGGGGCACGTGCGGCCGGCGGCGACGATGGTGCAGATCAGCAGTCTGGTGGATTCGCGGCTGCTGGTGGAGATCGAAGTCGACGCCTATCTGGGCGGCGCCTGAGCAGTCACAGCCAAGTCTGAACCCTGAGAGAAAACCAGGTAGTTGCCAGGACCCGCGGGGTGGGATCCGTGTGGGGACGGGTGCCCTCCGAGGAGCGGCTAAGACCTGCCGATTCTACTCCATTAAGAAACGTCAATCACCAGATCTTTTGGCTAACAATGGTGCTTGTGGCGGCCGGAAAAGATTAAAAAGCGGGACGCTCAATCGCGAAGACTCAGCAGACCCGAAAACGCACCAATCTTTTGTATAAGAGGCCACAACTCAAATTAGCAATTTATGTTACGCAACTTCGAGATTGCGTTATAGATATTGCATAAAAATCAAAGATCCAATCTTTTGGCCAGCTCTACAATCGCATCCAGGTCTCTCCCCCCGTTCATAGCTTCACCCGTATCACGCTGTTTTTAAACACGTTACTCATCATCCGGCACAGACGAGCCACTTACCTGGCAAATTATAGTGACCGAAAGTCTGGCCCTTTTGAGTTACATAAATCTCTTTGACTACGGAGATGTAAACGGCATTATTGAATCAGCGAGCTCCATGTGGACCAACAACCGCCTGGGGCCCCGAGGGCTTTGGACGCGCGAATGATCCCTGGGTTCGCCGGATATTCGCTGGGAGTTGAAATGAATAGGAAGATTAACGGACAGAACATCGTAACCAACGATGGTCCAAGACCATCACGAGCCGTCATTTACAGGACGGTGCTCTCCCTGTCGCTGCTGACCACCGGCATGTTCGCGCAGGAAACCATGGGCGGCCTGCAAGGAACAGTCAAGGATCCGAGCGGCGCAGTCATCGTGAACGCGGCTGTGGAAGTGAGAAGCCCCGCGCTGATTGGCGTCAAGAAGCAGGAGACCGACCAGGGCGGCTACTTCCGGTTCGCCAACCTGCCGCCGGGCCTGTACTCGGTGTCGGTAACGACCTCAGGTTTCCGCAGCTACCGCAAAGAGAACATCGCCTTGGAAGTGGGGCGCCTGCCCTCGCTGGACATCGTCCTAGAGGTGGGCTCTACCGCCGAGGTTGTGGAAGTAGCCGCCGACTCGGTGTCAGTCGATGTCAGCCAGAGCAAGGTGCAGACAAATATCGCCAACAACATTCTGGCCAACGTGCCGACGCAGTCGCGTTCGTTCCAGAGCGTGATCCAGTTCGCTCCGGGCGCGCGCAGCGAACCGCTGCAGGCCGGCTACCAGATTGACGGCGCGAGCAACTCAGAGAATGCGTACCTGGTGGAAGGCATGGAAACCGCGTCGCCATTTGATGGCCATTCCGCGGCGAACGTGCCAATGGACTTCATCCAGGAAGTGCAGGTGAAGACGAGCGGATTCGAGGCGGAATACGGCGGCGCGCTGGGCGGCGTGGTCAACGTGATTTCGAAGCGCGGCTCGAATGAATTCAGCGGGAGCCTGTTCACGTACTACTCGGGTTCGGGGTTGGACGTGGGTCCGAATCCAACGCTGATCAAGAATCCGCTGATCCCGACGAACGCCAATGGAGCGACGCGGCTGGACCAGCCGGCGGAGCTGTATCAACCGAAGCAGGATCACTACAGGACGGTAACGCCAGGGTTCACGCTGGGCGGTTATCTGGTGAAGGACCGGTTGTGGTTCTTCGCGTCGGGCGCTCCGGAGTATCAGACGCTGGGGCGGACCGTGAATTTCGCACAGTCGTCCGGAGTGCCGGGCGACCGGACGTTCAACCGGAATATCAACACGTACTATTCAACGGCACGACTGGATTACCTGGCGACGCAGAAGATCCGGCTGTACGGGTCGTGGCAATACTCGTATGCGCGAGGGACGGGGACGTCTCTGCCGCAGGCGGATGACCTGGCGAGCCAATATAACTCGAGTTCGACGACGAACCCGGACAACTGGAACAATGGCATCGGGTATGTGGCTCCGAACACGATCTACAACACCGGCGCGGATGTCACGCTGACTCCCAACCTGGTGATGACGACGCGGTTTGGATATTTCTACTACGACTATCAGGACCGCGGTCTGGCGAGCGGGATCCGATACATCTACCGGGATACGAACTATCCCTACAGCACGGGCAATGCTCCGGCGCTCGCAACGTTGAAGGCTCTGGACGGCTCGACGATTCCCTCGCAGTTTGTGAACGCGACGGGCTGGTCGAACCTAGGTAACAACAGCCAGACGGTGTTCGACAAGTGGAAGAAGTATAACTTCAGCCAGGATCTGGCCTGGTTCAAGCGCGGGTGGGGCACGCACAACCTGAAGTTCGGCTATGCCTTCAATCATGGCTTCAACGACACGATCAGCGGCTTCAACTCGGCCGATGTCTATGTGGCCTTCAACGTTCCGTACGGGCCGCAGACCACGAACGGCATCGCGCGGTGCCAGGGCATTATCGCCCAGAATCAGGCGGCTTATGGCGTGGCGGGTGGAGCCGCCGACGGCAGTTCCTGCCAGGGCCTGTGGGGTACGGTGAATCTGCGCGACCTGGGTACGGCGGGCAAGGTGGGCGGTTGGAATCATGCGCTGTACGCACAGGATGCGTGGACGATCGGTCCGCGGCTGACGGTGAATGTGGGCGTCCGGTTCGACAAGGAGAGCCTGCCTTCGTACAATTCCCTGCCCGGTTTCCAGGGCATCAACTTCGGCTGGGGGCAGAAGGTGGCCCCGCGGCTGGGCGCGGCCTATGACATCACCGGCAAAGGCAAGCTGAAGGTGTATGCCAGCTTTGGGTACTTCTTCGACATTATGAAGTACCAGTTGCCGCGCGGCAGTTTCGGCGGCGATTACTGGCACGACTGCGTGTATGCGCTGGACACTCCGAACTTCACGCAGATCCTGCCGCAGCGGGATTCCCAGGGTCACTATTGCCCGCTGGGCGGCGGTGCGACTCCGGCGGTGGGGAGTTTCCCGACCAATGGATTGCGATTCATCGAGAACTTCGACTACCGCGAGCCGGCGAACGATCCGAACCAGGTGGGCTCCCTGGGTCCGACGGGCCTGGTGGATCCGAACCTGGATCCGATGAAGCAGCACGAGATGGTGGTCGGAGCCGCGTGGGAGATTACACCCTCGCTGGTCTTCGAACCGCGCTACTCGCGCAAGCGGCTGGATCGGACGATTGAAGACGCCGGGACGATTACACAGAACGGCGAGGTGTACTACATCGTCAATCCGGGCTACGGCGTGAACCAGAGCGTGCAGGACTGCAACGGCTGCCCGATCAACCCGAAGGCTGTCCGCAACTACGACGGAATCGAATTCCGGCTGACGAAGCGGATGAGCTCGAACTTCACGGGATCGGTTTCGTACACGTACAGCCGCCTGTATGGCAACTACAGCGGTTTGACGGCTACGGACGTGAGCGACGGCGGCGGCGGGCGCAACGGCGCGAACAGCGACCGGGCATTTGATGAGCCGTTCATGCAGTTTGACGCGCATGGCCAGCGGGCCGACGGACCTCTGGCGACGGACCGGCCGCATACCTTCAAGGGCTATGGCTACTACAACCTGAAGTGGTGGAAGGTGAATGCGATGATCGGCGGGTTCCAGCAGATCTATTCGGGGACGCCGCTGAGCAGCTATATCAGCGTCTGGGGCGCTCCGGTGTTTGTGGAGGGCCGCGGCAACTTCGTGGATGTGGCGCGGGACCCGGCGACGGGGAACTGGTCGGCGAGCGGGGTGAGTTCGAAGCGGACCCCGATCTTCAGCCAGTCGGACATGAGCTTCTCGCAGGACTTCAACGTCAGCAAGTCGAACGAGAGGATGAAGGCGCGGGTTGGAGTGGAAATCTTCAACCTGTTCAACCAGAAGAGCGTGACGTATGTGAATCAGAACCTGATCAGTACGTCGGGACTGAATCCGGCGCAGTGTGGAACGGCGGGGACGAACTGCACCCCAACGCAGGTCAACCAGTCGGGCTTCGATTACGGCGCTCTGATGTCGAAGGGGTATGACTACATTGGGGCGGCGAACTCACAGTCGAGGACGTTGAACAGCCTGTACGGGATGCCGTATGGGTGGCAGAATCCGCGGAGTATGCGGTTGACGTTCCGGCTGACGTTCTAAGAGGAGGAGTGGAAAAGGCAAAGGCGGCGCCGTTGGGCGCCGCCTTTGCAGAGAAAATCTCCGGGCTTCCTAGAAGAAGAAGGAGACTTGGAGACGGGCAGAGCGGGGGCTCTGGAAGCTATTTGCCAGACCGTAGGTCGGGTCGATGCGGCCATTCTGAGCCTTCATGAGAGCAAAGGTGTCAAAGCCCTTGAAGAAGTCTGCATCATGGGCGAACGTCAGCTGGCCGTCATCCGGGTGGAGCAGGTTCACTGCTTTGTCGGTGACGATGCTGCTGTTCAGGAGATTGAACACGGTGAACTCGAACCGGAGGCGCATTGCTTCATGAGCTTTGAAAGGCGCGAAGTCGTGCATCAGGTTCATGTCGAAGTTGTAGAACACGGGTGTGCGGCCCATGTCGCCACGGCCGAAGGGGTAGGCCGGGGTGGTGGAGATCACGTTGATGTTCGTGGTCAACGGCGTACCGGAGTAGACCGAGATGTTCGGAGAGAGCGTCGTGTTGCCGAGGAGGCTCTTCAGCGTATAACCGCCGAAGAACTTAAAGGTGTGCGGACGATCTGTGCCGAGCCGGCCTTCAGCGATCTTGCCATTCTGGGTGTAGCTGATCCAGGGCAGGTCGAAGTAGCGGTTGACGTTCGGGCTGGTGCGGCCGTTTTCGTCGGAGCTGGCCAGTCCGCTGTAGTTACCGTAGGAGCGGCTCCAGGTGTAGGAGGCAGCGAACTGGTAGTTCTTGGCGAAGCGCTTGTCGAGCCGGAACTCGAGGCCGTCGTAGTCGCGACGGGCTTTCGGAGTCGTCGGGATGCCGGCTTCCCAAGTCTTCGGATCGGCCGTGAGTCCTTCCCCAGGATTGGCGATGTAGTAGATTTCGCCATCGGGGCCAAGTGTGCCAACGTCTTCAATGGTCCGGATGAGCCGGCGATTGGTGTAGCGGGCGGAAGCAACGAGCGTCGAGCTGAGGCTGTAGTCGAACCCGATGTCGAGCATGCGCTGCTTCATCGGCTTCAGGTTCTTGTCGACGGTATTGTTGTTCGGGTCGTTGGACGGGATGCGCCAGTTGATGGCTTCGAAGAAGGTGCCCTGCAACTTGCGAGGATCCGCAGGGACGCCCTGGTTCGTGTTCACCCAGTTCGGGTCGTTCAAAGAATAGAAGTAATCCCACCAGACGTCGCCGCCGAAGCTGCCGCGAGGCATTTCATACTTCATCACATCGTAGAAGTAGCCCCACGATGCATAGAAGCGCATCTTGCCGTCGCCTTTGGGATCAAACGCACCACCGATGCGGGGCGAGATCTTGCTGCCCCAGCCGAATTCGATCGGGGGCGCAGCGGTGGTCTGACCGGCGATGGAGAAGCTAGGCAGGAACTCGCGCTCCGTGCGGAGACCGAGGTTCAGAGTCAGGTGCTTGTCTACGCGCCAGTTGTCCTGGAAGAAGATGCCCTGATTGTCGCTGGATGCATCGCCGAGGGTGCCGAACAGGCGATAGCGGTAGTATCCAAACGGCCCGGTCTGCTTACCGGAGCACTGGCTGGTGACGCAGGTGTAGTCCTGGCCCCAGAAGTAACGATAGTAGCCATTGGGATAGGTGAGCTGCTTCACAGAGTTCGACAGGCGGTTGGTCTGCCAGCCAGCCTTGATATTGTGCTGGCCGTGCCAGTTGGCCAGGTAGCTCACGTCGGCGTTGAGGTTGACCCGCTTATAGATGTTGAAGTCGTTCTTGGCAACGGCCTGAACTACCCAGCCGGCCGGGCCACGCAGATTAGCCGGGATGGCGAGGCTGGAGGCAACGTTCGAATTCGAGTAGTAGATCGCAGTGGTGTTCGGAATCGAATAAGCGTTGGTGTTGTTGTTGTAGTTGTAACCGCCGCGGAACGAAACGATCAGCTTGCTGGTGGCGAGGTAATCAACCTGCCCCGAAAGGATGTTGCCCGCAGAGTACTCACCGAGTTTGGGCCAGGGATTCGAGGAGGAGTCTGTGCCGTCGCGCGCCGGGAGGAGACCCTGGATGTAGCTAGGATTCCAGATCCAGCTCGCGTTCATGCGGACCTTGCTGAACGGCACGTAGTCGAGCTTGTTGGTCAGATAATACTGCCGGTCCTTGCGGGAGTACTTACCAGACACGTTGTCCGCAAGGAAAGTGACATTGCGGTCGGTGGTGGTAGTGGTGGGCATGTAGCCGCTGAAGAAGAACAACTTGTTCTTGATCATCGGGCCGCCGACACTGAACACGGGATTCCACGTCGAGTAGTCGTCCATCGTGTTCTGGAAGTAGCGGGTCTTCATGCGGGTGGTGTCGTTGGGGTCGAACTGCAGCGTGGGGCGAAGACGGGCCGACATGCTGTTGTTGTTGAAGTAGAAGCCAGCCTGGCCGTGAAAATCGTTGGAGCCGCTGCGGACAACCGCATTCACAACGCCGCCCATGGCGCCGCCATACTGGGCTTCCATGACACCGTTTTTCACCTGAACCTGCTGAATCATCTCGACAGGGACCTTATTCTGTCCACTCAGGATGCCGGTCTGGACACTGGTGACTTCCATGCCATCCAGATAGAAAGTATTCTCGGAGCCGGAAGCGCCGTCAACCTGGAAACCACCGGATTTGGACTCGTTGCGCGCGCCGGGGGCGAGGTTCACGAGGTCATAAAAGCTGCGGCCTTTCGGGATGAGGTCAAAAAGAACGTCTTGTCGACGTTGATCGCCGAAGAACTGGAAGACGTATCCACCATCACGGCATCGGCGTTGATGACAACGCTTTCGGTGACCTGACCGACTTCCATTTTGAAGTCAACGCGGGTCGCGCGGCCTAGGTTCACAGGAACCGTGGTTTTTCTGACCATCGAAAAACCCTGGGCCGTGCCAGTCACGGTGTAAACGCCGGCTGGGACGTTGCTGATCTGGAAGAGACCGGTTGCATCCGAGATTACGGAAATGGGCTGGGGCAGCGAACCGCCGCTGACTTCGACCTTCGCATTCGGAACCGCTGAACCCGAAGCATCGGTGACCTGACCGGCGATGCTGCCTGTTGTCTCCTGACCGACCGCAATGCCTGCCAGCAAGGTGACTAGAGCCAGGCACACGGTTAGGAGGCCTTTTGAGCCCCTGAAGCATTCGATTAGTTTACTTAACACTGAAACCTCCCAAAATTAGGTTGATTGGCTACTCCCAAACGAATTCACCCCGCCGAGTCCATAAACCAACATGGGCCTGGAGCGAGACGGTAAAACTCTGCAAGGAAGCGTCCGATCGGGACAAGGAGATTTGCATTGTAGCTGGGGCAGGGTGGCGGTCCGGCATTCAGGATGGTCTGTTCGCAACTGGTGCGATTGCCCACCTGCAACCTGGTCGCAGGAGTTGCTCCAACTCGACTTTGAGCCCGGCGGATGGTCGGTAGACCTGCCGCTGGAGCTATCATCCAAAGCACTCCTTAACTCCCCAAACAGAGATCACACGTCAATGTGGTGATTGTAACATCACGTGTGCTAATTATGTCAACGAATTGAGCATACGCGGATCTGATGTTCCGAACACCATGCGAAGACGGGTCTGGAGGTCTCAAAACCAGCATTCTGTTGCATGTGTAACGAAACACATGTCAACAGATCCCACAGATGTCGGCCGCAGATTCGACATTAATTCTCCTCTATCGTTCGATTCCCGGGAGCAAGTGGTTCAAAGCATACAAATCTATAGGGTATAACGACCTTTTTGTCTGCCTTACAACCCTGTCGATCGAGAGCAGCACAACAGATCGGCGCCCAGGCAAAAAGTCAGCCTAATGCGATCATTGAACAGCATAATACAACCTATCTTTCGAACAATTTCGACTAATCTGTACTTGCTTGTTACTCTTTGAAATCCTGTTACATTCCTGTTGCGGACAGCGGAACAGAGGACCTCCCGCACGCGGTGAATCCAGGATGGGAGGCCGGCACATTGCAGCTCGCGGTTAAGTGGCTCAATGTACGTTACTTGCCTCTGTTGCAACAGGCGTTGCATCACCATTGAAACGTGTACAGACGACGGTCTGGTCGGGGAAGCGCCGATGTATAAAACCACAGTAACCCCTTGTACCCATTGTCGATAGAAATTATGCAAATCCCGCAATATGTAAATTCTTCATTGACATAGCGAGAGCCCTTAATTTACTCTTGCAAAATCCTCCTCACCAAGGAGTGGGCTTTGAGGGCATCGCGCAGCACCACTTGACCAAGGTGCTTAGCAAAGGAAAGGGAGATCTGTATGCTTAAGCGTAGTTTTGCGGCAGGAAGGACGTGTGTCTTCCTGTTCGCAGTCCTGTTGGGGTTAACAGGCATCCTCTTCGCGCAAGAGAACTCGGGCCGGATCGACGGCACGGTTGTCGATGAAACGGGCGCCGCCGTGCCTGCCGCGAAACTGGTGGCCTCGTCGCCGATCTTGCCGAGAGACCTCGAGACGGAATCGGACGGAGCCGGGTATTTCGCCTTCCCGAGCTTGCCGCCTGGCGTCTACACGCTGACCATCACCAAAACCGGCTTCACCACCTCGAAGCAGGTGAACATCCGGGTGACCCTCGGTGCGAAGATTACTCTGAGTCCGAAACTGGGCGTCGGTACGGTTTCCCAGACCGTGGAAGTCACGGAAACCGCAGTTTCGCTGGACGTAACGAGCAGCCGTACCTCAACCAACATTACTTCCGACCAAGTGGTCGAACTCCCTAAGTCGCGTAACGTAAACAGCCTTCTTGCCATGGCTCCCGGCGTCCGCCTGGAAGCCAAGTCCGGCTCCGCGGGTGTCGGCGGTATCTCCGTCGACGGTGCCAGCGGTTCTGAGAACGTATTCATTCTGGACGGTGTGGAAGTTAGCAACACTCTGAACGGTTCCCTGGGCGGCTCCGCCAACATCCCCTTCGAGTTCCTGCGCGAAGTGCAGGTGAAGAGCGGCGGTTTCGAGTCCGAGTATGGCGGTGCGACCGGCGGTGTGGTGAACCTGGCCACGAAGAGCGGCAGCAACAGCTATCACGGCGAGCTCAACTATCAGTTCACCAGCAACCAGTTGAATCCGCGGCCCCGCGGCGCCTGGCAGGGTTCCCCGCTGAACGCCGACGTGGCCGACTTCTTTGCTCCCGTTGAAGATGTCTATCGCAAACAGTATCCGGGCTTCACGTTTGGTGGTCCGATCCTGAAGGACCGGATTTACTTTTTTGTGGGCTATATGCCGGAGTTCTCGCGCTATCAGCGCACGAACCACTATGACGCGGCCTCGAATCCGGTCGCCGCGAACCGTGCGCTGGGAACGAGACAGTACAACCAGGAGACGATCCAGCATTACTCGATCGCGCGCCTTGATTATTCAGCGACCTCCAAGTTGAACATCAACACCTCCTGGCTGTGGTCGCCTTACCGGCTGTCGGGCTCCCTGCCTTCGACGGATATCCGCCGCGCCCCGCCGACGAACGACCTGACGGTGACGGGCGGCTGGGCTCCGACCCAGGCTTACACAGCTTCGGCCACTTATACCGTGACGTCGAAGTTCCTGATCAGCGCTCGCTACGGGTATAAGTACGAAAACGCGAAAGCATCGAACTACGGTCTGCCCGGTGTGCCGTACTACACCTACCAGACGGCGTCCGCGTCTTCTCCTGTCGCAGTGCCGTCCGGAGTGGCGGGTTCGTCAGGCTTCTCCAGTTCGAGCTCGACGCTGGCTACGGCTCGCGACATCACCACGCGCAACAACGTCTACCTCGATGCCACGCAGATCTTCGAGGCCAAAGGCCAGCATTCGCTGAAGTTCGGATTTGCCCTCAACCGGCAGTCGAACGATGTGGCGACCGACTATACGAATGGCCGCTTCCTGATCTACTGGGGTGACAAGTACACCCGCGGCAGCATCAACCAGGCGACCGGTACATACGGCTACTACACCTGGGAGGATGGCGTACGCCTGAACTCCAACGTCAATGGCCGGAACATGGGCTTCTACGCACAGGACGCCTGGCGAATCCATTCCCGCGTCACCGTCAACCTTGGCGTACGGTTTGAGAATGAGTTCCTGCCTCCGTACAAGAAGGAACAGGCGGGCGTGAAGATCGCCAATCCGATCTCGTTCGGCTGGGGCGACAAGATTGCTCCGCGTATCGGTGTGGCGTGGGATCTTTTCGGCGACGGCAAGTGGAAGCTGAGCGGCGGTTATGCATCGGTATTCGATGTGATGAAGTTCAACCTGGCTCGTGGCTCTTTCGGCGGCGAGTTCTGGGTGACTCACGTCTACCAGCTGAACGATCCGAACGTGCAGAACCTGTCCAAGGCCAACCCGGGCGTTCTCGGGCCCTCGATCATCACCTACGACAACCGCACGTTGCCGATCAATTCGGCCGGCGTCATCGACGGTAACGATCCGAACATGAAGCCCTACCAGACCAAGGAGTACTTCTTCAACCTGGATCACCAGTTGAGCGACAGGATGGTTGGCGGCATCCGTTATACCCGCAAGCGTCTCATCAACTCGATTGATGACATCGGCGTGCTGGATGCGGAAGACAACGAAGTTTACCTGATTGGCAATCCTGGCCGTGGTCTGACGCGGGACACCAGCTCCGTTTATGGACAGAAGACGCCGAACGGCCAGGAGTTCCTGGTTCCGCAGGCGACCCGCGACTATGACGGTGTGGAATTCAGCGTTCGCGGCCGCGTGGCCCGTGGCCTTCAGTTGAACGCTTCGTACACGTTCAGCCGGCTGTACGGCAACTATGCCGGCCTGGCGAACTCGGATGAGAACGGCCGCTCGAACCCGAACAACGATCGTGCGTTCGACTTGCCGTACTACTACTTCGACGCCAGCGGCAGCCAGAAGAACGTCTTCGGGCGGCTGGCCACCGACCGTCCGCACACCTTCAAGCTGTTCACGAGCTATGACCTGAAGACCCGTGCGGGCAGCACGATCGTCGGGATCAGCCAGTATGCCTACAGCGGCACGCCGCTGTCGACGTCGGTCATCTACCAGTCGGCTCCGACCTATCCGAATGGACGCGGCGATCTGGGCCGGACACCATTCTTCACCCAGACCGACATCCAGGTGTCGCACGAGATTCCGCTGAACGAGCGGGCCCGGTTGCGCCTGGAAGCGAACGCGATCAACCTGTTCAACCAGGCGGCTGTGACCAATATCCAGCAGCAGATCAACCGTTCCGGCGCCATCAGCGCCGCCGAACTACCGGTCGCGAAGTTCTTCAGCGGCTACAAGCTGAGTGATTTCGCGAATCCGCAGAACATCAACAAGCTGACCGGCGCCGCCACCGGCACCCGGTACAGCCCCATTTTCGGCCTGCCTCTCGCCTATCAGGGTCCGAGAGAAATCCGCCTGGGTCTGCGCTTCCTCTTCTAGAGAAGCATCTCCAGTCGAAGCGGACCAATCCGCCAACAGACCGGCTTCCCTCCCAACGGACGGAAGCCGGTTTTGTCTGCGCGGGGTCCGGAATATTGAAGGGACGGGCCAGGTCCGAAATGGCAGAATAGGCACATGAGGCAGCGGGTACGATTCGGCGCCGGGTTGGTGGTGCTCTCCATCCTGATCTATCTCGTCGTCCTGCAGGGGTCGTTCACGGTGGGCGACTATGGTCCGTCGACTCCAGAACAGACCTATGTGTTCTGGGGGCTGTCGACCCTCACCTTCCTGCTCACGGTGCTGCTGGCCTTCATGCTGTTCCGGGATGCCGTGAAGCTGTACTTTGCGCGGCGGGCCGGGGTGGAAGGTTCGCGCATCCGGACCAAGATGCTGGTGGGCGCCTTAAGCCTGACCTTCCTGCCTACGATCTTCCTGGTGCTGTGGAGCATTTCGGTGCTGAACCGCAATCTGGACAAGTGGTTCAGCCGGCCGGCAGAGATCATGAAGCTGAATATGCAGGAGATCAGCGCGGTGATCGATCGCGAGGCCAGCGGCCGACTGCAGGCCTCGGCGCGGTGGGTGGCGGATAGCGAAGACCTGCGTTCCTTCCTGAAGACCGGACACGTTCCAGCAGAGTTCTTCGCCTCGGTGTGTGACGTCGCCGGCGCCGACCGGGTATATGTTCACCGGGCGGACGGAGGCCAGATCTCCATCTGCCAGGCCAACCCGGACCCGAAATCGGACCAACCAGAAAAGGGAGGGCCGGTGCGAGCCACGGCTCCGGTGGATAGTGTGGGGGAAGTGGTCATGGAGGCGCACCTGCCGCTGGACCTGGTGCAGCGTAAGAAGGAGATGGATCAGCAGGTGAGCGACTATGACCGGCTGGCGTCGGGGCGGAAGGAGACGCGCCGGTTCTATCTGCAACTGCTGGTCCTGATCACGGTCTTTATCCTCTTTATTGCGGTGTGGGTTGCACTCTTCCTGGCGCGACAGATTTCGTCCCCGGTGGCCGCCTTGCTGGAGGCGGCACGGGCGGTGCGCGGCGGAAATCTGTCCTACCGAGTAAAGGTCGAAGCAACGGACGAGCTGGCCTCGCTGGTGCGCGCCTTCAACGAGATGACCCAGGATCTGCAGGCCAACCAGGACGAACTGGAGCGGCGGCGTCGATTCATTGAAGCGGTGCTGCAGAGTATCCCGACTGGTGTTTTCTCGCTGACACACGACGGCACGGTGCAACTGGTGAACGGGGCGCTGCTGCGGATCTTTCCGGAGGGCCGGGTGCAACCGGGCCGGAAGTTGATGGAACTGCTGCCGCGGGAACGGCAGGAGGAGTTTTCGCGACTGTTGAAGAGGGCTCGGCGTACGGGCACGGCGGACCGGCAGGTGGAGATCCGGACGGAAGAGGGCGTGCGTCATTTCTCGGTCACGGCGGCCGCGCTGGAGGCGAGTGTTACGAGCGGCTTTGTGGTGGTGGTGGAAGACACGAGCGAGCTGATGCGTGCGCAGCGAGCCGCGGCGTGGCATGAGGTGGCACGGCGCATCGCGCATGAGTTGAAGAATCCGCTGACGCCCATCGCGTTGAGCTCGGAGCGGATCCTGCGGCAGTTGGACAAGACCGCGGCGCCGCCGGAGGTGCGGCGGATTGTGAGCGAATGCTGCGCCACGATTGGCCGGGAGGTGGAGAGCGTCAAGACGCTGGTGGATGAGTTTGCCCGATTCGCGCGCTTCCCAGCGGCACAACCGGCTCCCGCCGATTTGAATGCCGTGGTGGAGGAAGGGCTGGCAGTTTTTCACGGGCGGCTGGAGGACATCTCGATTCACGTCTCGCTGTCATCGTCGCTGCCGATGGTGGCCCTGGACCGGGATCAGTTCAAGCGCGTGATCGTGAATCTGGTGGACAACGCGGCCGAAGCGATGGCGGATTCCCCCTTGCGGCATCTGTTCATTGAGACGCACGCCGTTTCGCCGGAACTGGTGGAGCTCATGATTGCGGATACCGGATGCGGCATCACCACGGAGGACAAGGAGAAGCTCTTTCTGCCGTACTTCAGCACCAAGCAGCGGGGGACGGGCCTGGGTCTGGCGATTGTGAGCCACATTGTGGCGGAGCACCGCGCGCGGATCCGTGTGGAAGATAACAATCCGGTAGGTGCACGCTTTATTATCGAAATACCGGCCATCGCGTCCGCCGAGTTTGACGCCCGGCCGGTCGAGGTGCGTGCATGAAGCCCACCCAGGTGCTCATCGTCGATGATGAGCCTGGTATCCGCGAATCGCTCAAAGGTGTACTGGAGGACGAAGGATTTGAGGTCCAGGCGGTACCGACGGGGGAAATGGCGGTCGAAGAGATCCTGAACGGCGCCTATGAGGCGGTGCTGCTGGATGTGTGGCTGCCAGGCATGGACGGTCTGGAGGTTCTGCAGCGAGTGAAGAGCGCGGGGCATGCGGCGCTGCCGGCGATCATCATGATCTCGGGTCACGGGAGCATCGAATCGGCCGTGCGGGCGACGAAGCTGGGCGCCTTCGATTTTCTGGAAAAGCCGCTGACGATCGAGAAGGTGATGGTGGTGCTGAAGAACGCGCTGGAGCAGCGGCGGCTTCACCTGCAGTTGCGCGAGATCAAGGACACCAGCCGGAGCCGGCTGCGCATCTTCGGCGAGAGCGTGCCGATGAAGGCACTGCGGCAGCAGATCCTGCTGATGGCTGCCACGAACGGGCGGGTGCTGATCTACGGCGAGAGCGGAACCGGCAAAGAGCTGGTGGCGCATGCGATCCACGCGGAGAGCGCCCGCGCCGATCAGCCGTTTGTCGAATTGAACTGCGCGGCGATTCCGGAGGAGTTGATCGAGAGCGAGCTGTTCGGCCATCGCAAAGGTGGCATCGCCGGGATGGGCGGCGACAAGATCGGCAAGCTGGAGAAGGCGGACGGGGGAACGCTGTTCCTGGACGAAGTCGGGGACATGAGCCTCAAGACCCAGGCCAAGGTGATGCGGGTACTGGATGAGCAGCGCTTTGAGCCGGTGGGTTCCGCGGAGCAGATCCAGGTGGACGTGCGCCTGATCGCCTCTACCAATAAGAACCTGGAAGAGGAGATCGAACGGGGCAACTTCCGGGAGGATCTGTTCTACCGGCTGAACGTAATCCCGTTTGAAGTCCCACCGCTGCGGGAGAGGGTGGAAGATATTCCCCTGCTCGCGGAGCATTTCCTGAATGAGTTCACCTCTGCGTACGGCCGGAAGGGAAAAGAGTTGACGGCTGAAGCCTATAGGGCATTGGCGGAGTACTCGTGGCCTGGCAATGTGCGAGAGCTGAAGAACCTGATGGAGCGGATCGTGATCATGTATCCGCAGGTGCGCATTGATGCCCGGCACATTCCGTTGCCGGTGGCGCGACGGGTGACGCCCAAGCCTTCGGACCGGACCGCGAGCCTGCTGGAGGTGCGGCAGGCGGCCGAGCGCGATTACATCCTTAAGAAGTTGGATGAGTCCAGTGGGAATGTCAGCCGGACGGCGGAACTGCTGGGGTTGGAGCGCAGCAACCTGTATAAGAAGATGCGGGCGCTGGGGATTGCTCCGCGGGAGTAGGGCGGCCGGATCGGTGCAGGCCACGCGGTGGTTGAACCGCGATGGGGAGCATTCTCCCGCTGATCGTACCCAAGGACATGAGCAACTCGGGGTCCGGCGCAGATGATGCGGATCTTGTTGATGCAGAGGGACTTTTCTACGGGCTACCCACTTTTGACGGGATCAAGGTGGTCAGCCGAGGCCCAGGGGCCGGAACTGAGCGGGAAGTGGTGGTCACGGCTCAGTTAGCGGCTGGAGGCAAGCTGGAACCGGGCGTTTTCCCTTGGCTGGTGGGCTGGAAAAGACGATGATCTGTCACTAACCGTACGTCGAGGTCTGAATTGAGATCCGGCGGGGCTGCGCGGGCACCGTCCTTTCCTTTCAGTGAATTCAGATACAATTCTCCATTTCTGTCCCATCTGGGATAGAATGGCTGCTTGGCCGGACGGTCGCTATGGATCACCTGCTTTCGCTAGTTCTGTGCATCCCCCTGTTGGGACTGATTCCTCTCTTTTTCCTGCCTTCTTCGAACCCGAAGTTGATCAAACTCTGGTCGAACTTCGTTTTCCTTGTCGGATTTCTCGCCACGTTACCGCTGTGGTTCCAGTTCGATTGGCGGGCAGACTACCAGTTTGTCGAGAAGGTTCCGTGGATTAAATCCATCGGGGCGTATTGGAACCTGGGCGTCGACGGGTATGCGATGCTGCTGGTGATTCTGACGGCGCTGATCGGGTTCCTTTCGGTGCTGTGTTCGTGGAGCGCTATCAACGAACGGCTGAAAGAGTATTACGGCTGGTTCATGATGCTGCAGTTCGGGATGTTGGGCGTCTTTGCGGCGCGCGACTTCCTGCTGTTCTTTGTCTTCTGGGAACTGACGCTGATCCCGATGTACTTCATCATCGCGATCTGGGGCGGCCAGCGCCGCGGCTACGCGAGCATCAAGTTTGTGATTTACACGTTGGCGGGATCGGTGCTGATGCTGTTGGGCATCCTGGCGTTCTACTGGCAGCAGTACGTTCAGTTCCACCGCCTGACGTTTGATATGTCCGCGCTGCTGGAGACGCGGATGCCGCCGGAGCTGGCGTGGTGGGTCTTCTGGGCGTTCTTCCTGGGCTTCGCGGTGAAGGTTCCGATGTGGCCGCTGCACACGTGGCTGCCGGATGCGCATACCGAGGCGCCGACGGCCGGGTCTGTCATCCTGGCCGGCATCCTGCTGAAGATGGGGACCTTCGGGTTTATCCGTTTTTCAATTCCGATGCTGCCCGAGACGGCGCGCGATCCGAAGGTGTTGGGCACGGTGGTGGCGCTGTCGATCATCGCGATCATTTATGGCGCCCTGGTCAGCCTGATGCAGAAAGACTGGAAGAAGCTGGTGGCCTACTCGTCAGTGAGCCACATGGGCTTCTGCACGCTGGGCATCTTCGCCCTGAATCCGGCGGGCATCGCGGGTTCCATCATCCAGCAGATCAACCACGGTGTTTCGACCGGCATGCTCTTCCTGATTGTCGGCGTCGTCTATGAACGGCGGCATACGCGCGAGATCGCCGAATATGGCGGACTGTTCCGGGTGATGCCGGTGTTCACGTTTATCTTCCTGGTGGCGGCGCTGAGTTCGATGGGCCTGCCTCCGTTGAACGGCTTCATCGGCGAAGTCACGATCATCAAGGGTGCGTTCGAGATGTCGTTCTGGTGGGCGCTCGCCTGCGGCATCGGCATCGCCCTGGGCGCGGCCTACCTGCTGTGGCTGTTCCAGCGGACGATGCTGGGCGAACTGAAGAACGAGAAAAACCAGCACCTGAAGGACCTGAACTGGCGCGAAATCGCTTACTTCACGCCGCTGCTGATCCTGGTGTTCTGGATCGGCCTGGGCCCGCGGCCGTTCTTCAAGGTGATCAGCCGGTCGGTGGCGAATGTAGTGGAGCGGGTGCGGCCCGGTTATTATGATGACCACCGCTTATACAACCCGTTGCTGCCGCAGGAAGTGCAGCCGGATAGACGGCCGGACTTCTAGAACATTTTCGAGATTCCTGCTCTCAGCACCAGACCCGGCCATCGGGCGTAGTCACGTCGGTGAACGATCCCGACCTCGCCCGCAGCTTGTCACACCGCCAGTGATACGGTGTCAGACGTTGATTCGCGGCGAGCAGCGGTTTCGTGCTCTATTGCGGCCTGGAGGGGTCAGAAGGCTTCCTCGGCTGCGGTGGTCCGATCTGAACCAGCGGAACTGCAGCCGTGTCCGGGCTTTGAGAACTGGCCGGCACGGGCTTAGGCGGATTCAGCCAGCGGGCGGGCAGTTTCGCGACGTAGACCAGACGTTCCACCAGTGGCAAGAGAGAACGGACCGTGCGGCCGTGGAACAGCAGGCTGCCGGCGACCAGGAACGGGTGGGGGATGGTGGTGCAGCAGCGGGAGCAGATGTCGATCTCGCCGGCACGGCCGTCGAGGTGGAGGCGGCGCATGCGCTGCATCTCGGGTCCGTCGAAGATCTCCTCCATGGAGGACCGGGTGACATTGCCGACGGGCGCGCCGTCCAGCATGTAGCTCTGGCAGCAGGGGTAGGCATCGCCATTGTGCTTGATGTACATGGGTCCGCGCCAGAGGTAATGGCAGGGGTGGGTCCATTCGGAGGCGCCATGCCCGGCATCGGGCCGCATCAGGTTGGTTTCGTCCTCCTTGATGCGAATGAGGTCGACACCCGGCACATCCCGCCAGAACTTCGTAAAGTCTTCCACTTCGTGCCGGTTGCCGTCCATGCGGACCATCTGGACCACGATCTGGAGCTTCGATTTACGGTCGTGCTTGAGGCGGCAGAAGTTCAGGAAGTTGTCACGGACGCGCTCGAACTTTGCCCCCTTGCGATAGAACTCGAACGTCTCCTTGCTGTAGCCGTCGAAGCTGAGGGTGATGTGTTCGAGAGGGGTATCGAGCAGGCGGGCGGCGGCCTTTTCGTCGAGCAGGGTGCCGTTGGTGGAGATGAGGGAAGAGATGCCGTGCTGATCGCAGAAGTGGATGCGATCGAAGATCTTACGGTCGAGAAACGGCTCGCCCAGGCCGATGAGCATCATGTGTTCGCCAGTCTTCGAAGCCTGGCGGACGAGGGTATCGAAGACCTCGTCGGACATGTCTTCTTTCGGCTGGGGGTGGGTTTCCCGGGGGCACATCGGGCAGTAAATGTTGCACTTCGCCGTGGTTTCGACGATGTATTCTACGGGCAATGCGCGCAGCCGGGTCCGGCCGCGCGCATAGCCCCACAACAATTTGGCTCGGTTCCAGGCTCTCACCTAGTCCCATTCTAGCGGCTTACTGGAAATTGACGCTCTTCTGGCCGCCGTAGGTGTAGCCAATCTGGCCGTACTCGGTCTCTCCGCCGCCGACCAGGGGCGCCTTGAAGCGTCCGTTCGGCGGGGTGTTGCTCTGAAGGACAGACAGGAGGCCCATGCTGTCTTCGGAGCCACCGGTGACGGGCATGAGTTGCAGGATGTCGGCTCCGACAGTGAGTCCGCCGGCATCGGCCGGGGCCTGACAGGTGAATAGACGGCCGATGGCCTTCGGGGCGCCGGGCACGGGTCCTATGGCCATCCCGGTGACGGTGACGATGTCGGCGGCCGGTCCGGGCGTCCAGACGATGGAGAGCGGGTTGCCGCGATCGATCTCGTTGATGGAAGCCTTGTTGGTCCAGGTGACGGGGGCACCGAGGTCGATGGTGGCGTTGAAGGCGTCGATGGCGGTACCACCGGTGCCGCTGAGAGTATAGGTGCCGGGGGTGAGATCCGGCGCGATGACGGGGAAACCGGTGCGGCGCTGGCCGGCCTGCCTGGCTGCCGAGGCCCGCGCCTGGCGAATCATATTGCGCGCTTTGTCTTCGAGGCTGAACATGCCGGGCAGGACCGGGATGCTGCTGCCAAGGTCGCCGGTGTAGATGATGGTGGGCTGGCGTTCGAGTTGGAACTGGGCGCCGGCCTGGCCGTCGAATTTGAGGATCTGGCCGGCATCGAGACCGGAAGCTTCGGCGGCTTCGTAGTCGTCCGAGGTACCTTCGAGGGTAACAACCGAGCAGCCATTCAGGTTCTGGACGGTCCCGTTGAGGAAGGCCAGGCCGGATTCCAACTCATAACGGCTGTAGGCGTAGAAGGCGCCACTCGCGGCGCGGGAGTGAAACTCGATCGATTCGCCGTCGAAGTCGAACTCCGTGGCGCTGTCAGTGATCTGGAAGCCGGGCACAACCACCTGCCGGCCTTCGTCGATGGCTTGGATGGCTTCGGGGGTCAGGACCCCGCCGGCGTCGCACATGGACTGATCCGCCGCGGCGATGGAAAGGAACGAGGCGTTGCTGAGGTTCTCGCCGGAACGCAGCGAGATGGGCACATAACAGCCAAGCTGCAGGCCGGATTCGGGCAGGTCCACCAGGATCCGGTCATACCCGGCCTTGCCGGGATAGCGGCCGGCGTAGCGAACAGGCAGAGCCACACCGCCGACGAGGAGTTCGGCGCCTTCCAGTATGGGTTGCTCGACGGCGGGGTCGCCGTCCGAGGTGGTGATGGGACCGAAGCCCGAGGCGAGAATGCTGAGGGTAGAACCGGGATGGGCAGGCGCGGTCATGCGGAGCCGCTGTGGGTCGCCGTCAGGCCGAAGAATGTCGGCGGCGGCCAGGGCACCATTCAAGTTCGTAGTAGTAACGATGCCGAGCACCTGGTCGGCTACATTGAGGTCGATTTCAGTGCTGGTTCCGGCGTTGGTCTGCACGCGTAGGGTGGAGGCGCCCGATTCCGTGGAGGAGGGAACGATACCCTGGATCTCGAAGGCTCCAACCTGGGAGAGGAATGCCTGGACTTCGGTTCCGCTGGCCTTGTTTTTGAGGATTACCTTCACGCCATCGATCTCCGCAGGATATGGCAGTTCGGCCTTAATGACATCGAGGGGGCCGAGGTTGTCGCCCAGGATGCGGAAGGCGGAGCCGCGGGCCAGACCAGCGGCCGAGGCGGTGGGCGCAGCGGGGCGAACGCTCTTCTTCCCGATCACCGGTTGACCGAACACGGTGGATACCCCGATGAGGGCACACCATGCCCATACGGTTTTACTCATTCTGAATCTCCTTAAGATGGCGCGGGTCTTGTTCTGTGTCAGTGGCCCGCTGTGAAAAGACGCGCAGGAGTCGGGCGAAAAGGATCTAGCATGGATGTAACAAACACGCTTTTGCTCCAACGCGTGCTTTTTGGTCATCCAGGAAGGTAGTGGACGCCATAACAAAGCTTGAACTGCGCGTGCGAACGCTCAACGACGCGCCGGTCCGCCAGGATGCGGACTATGTCCTGTACTGGTCCCAGATGAACCGGCGGGTGGATTCGAATCACGCGCTGGCCTGGGCCATACAGAAGGCGAATGAGCTCAAGCTGCCGGTGCTTTGCTATGAAGGGCTGACGTGCACCTATCAGGACGCCAACGACCGGCTGCACACCTTCATCCTGGAAGGGGTGCCGGAGATGGCGCGGCGGCTGGCGCGGCTCGGCATCGGTTACTGTTTCTACCCGCGGCGGCGTCGGGCGGATCGGAATGATGTCCTGTACCGGCTGGCGGAACGGGCGGCGTGCGTGATCACGGACGACTACCCGACGTTCATTGCCGCCACGCACAATGCCTCGGTGCCCGCCAAGGTTGCTGTGTCGTTCAGCGCGGTGGATTCGAGCTGTGTCGTGCCGATGAATGTGCTGGAGAAGCGTGAGTATGCCGCCTACACGATCCGGCCCAAGATCACGCGGCTGCTGCCGGAGTATCTGGAACCTTGCACCGTCTCGAAACCGAAGCGGGCGTGGTCGGGCGCAGTTCCTGAGTGGCATGTGCCACTGACTGAGGCTGAGATTTCGGGACTGGTGGCGTCATGCGAGATCGATCATTCGGTGGCGCCTTCGATCTCATATACGGGCGGACGGCTGGCGGCTGAGAAACTGCTGCAGCATTTCCTAAGGAACAATTTGCGGCGCTATGCGCGCGAGCGGAACGAACCGGCGGCGCATGCTACTTCGGACATGAGCCCCTATCTTCATTTCGGGCAGATCTCGTCGCTGGAAATCGCGCTGGCGGCGGCGGAGTATGCGAAGGAGCACGATCTCATCGCATCGGAGTTTCTGGAAGAGCTGATCGTACGCCGGGAACTGGCGTTCAACTACGCCCGGCATGTGGAGAATCCGGGCTCTCTGAACAATCTGCCGGACTGGGCAAAGACCACGCTGCGTAAACATGCGGTGGATCCGCGGTCACCAGTTTACTCGCTGAAAGAGTTTGAGCAGGCCGAGACCCACGATGCGCTGTGGAACGCCTGCCAGACCGAGATGCTGCTGCGCGGCAAGATTCACGGTTACTACCGCATGTACTGGGGCAAGAAGATCATTGAGTGGTCGCGCACCTGCGAGGACGCCCTGGAGACGATGATCCGCATTCATGACCGCTACGCGCTGGATGGGCGGGATCCGAATACCTACACAAATATTCTGTGGTGTTTCGGGCTGCACGACCGGCCCTGGCAGGAGCGGGCGGTTTTCGGGATGATCCGGTATATGAACCTGGAAGGGATGAAGCGCAAGACGGGTGTCGACGCCTACCTGCGCGAGATCGGACATTTGCAGCAGACGGGCAAGGATCCGTTCCGGGTCCGGTAAGGGAGCCATGAAGATCACACTGACAGGAGCGACGGGCTTTCTGGGCGGTGCGCTGACGGCAGCGTTGCGCGCCGAGGGCCATGAACTGCGCTTCCTGAGCCGGAATCCGGGCGGCCGGCCCAATTACTTCGCCTGGGATCCCCTGGCCGGGCAACCGCCGGAGGCGAGCGTGGCAGGCGCAGACGCTGTGATCCACCTGGCGGGCGAACCGGTGGCGCAACGATGGAGCCCGGCGGTGAAGTCGGCTATCCGGAGGAGCCGCGTGGACGGAACCAGGCACCTGGTGGAGGCGTTGACGACGCTGTCGCCGCGCCCGCAGGTTCTGGTGTGCGCGTCGGCGACTGGATATTACGGGGATCGCGGGGCAGAGGTGTTGACCGAGCAGGCAAAGCCGGGACGAGGCTTCCTGCCGGATACCTGTAAGGAATGGGAGTCGACGGCCGATCTGGCGCGCGCGCTGGGCTTGCGGGTGGTGAAGCTGCGGACCGGGGTGGTTCTCGGAAAGGGCGGCGGAGCCCTGGCGAAGATGCTGCCGCCGTTCCGGATGGGCATCGGAGGGCCTTTGGCGGGCGGGCAGCAGTGGATGTCATGGATCCACCTGCAGGACATGGTGCGGCTGGTGCAGTGGGCCGTGGCGAATCCCCAGGTGCAGGGCCCGGTTAACTGCGTGGCTCCCAATCCCGTTACGAATAAAGACTTTACTCGAATTCTGGCGGCGGCACTGCACCGCCCGGCATTCTTCCCTGTACCGGGGTTCGCGCTGAAGCTGCTGTATGGGGAGATGTCATCGGTGCTGCTCGAAAGCCAGAGGGTGGTGCCCCGGGCGGCCCTGGACCTGGGGTTCCAGTTTCAGCGGCCGGAACTAGGCGAAGCCTTGTCCGATTTGTTATAGTGGAGTGGTTATGTCGATTCCGAATGTCCGCCGTTTTCGCATCACCGGCCCCACGGGTCAGGAAGCAACCCTGATGGCTGTCCTGCCGAAGGGTGCGGACGTAGACCAGTACCTTGCTGATGCCTCCAAGCGCTTCGATTGGAAAGCCTGGGAAGATATGCAGCAGAAGCAGTTCAAGGTCCGCGTCGGTCAGCAGAAACAGAAGAAGGCGAAGTAACTTCCCTCTTCCACAACCGATTTCGCGAGAAGGGCAGGTCCGTCGACCTGCCCTTTTTGTGTTGTCCTCCCTCCTGCCTCGCCTCTCCGTCACGCCTGTAACAAATCCTCCGTCAACCCTCATTCCCGCTTGACCGGCCAGTGGGCTGCCCGCATTCTACAGATAGAATGTCTACGGTAGATGATCCACGGGAACCGCTTGAGTTCCTTCAGGGCACACTGGAAGTCCTGATCCTGCGCAGCCTGCAAGCCGGCCCGAACCATGCCTATGGCATCTCGCAGTTCCTGGAACAGCAATCGGGTCATGAGTTTGTGGTGGACAATGGGTCGCTCTATCCGGCGCTGCAACGGCTGCTGCAGCGGGGCTGGCTGACCGCGGAGTGGAAAGTGTCGCCCAACTCGCGGCGGGCGCGGTACTACACGCTGACGGCGGACGGACGCGAGCAGTTGATGCGCGAGAGTTCGAAGTGGCAGCGCTTCGTCGAAGCGATGACCCGTGTATTGAACCCAGAGGGCTGATCTCCATGCGCGAATGGTTGTCCCGCTTGAATAGTTGGCTGACTGGGCGTGAAGCCATCTCCGGCGATCTGGCCGAAGAGATCCAGGCTCACCTGGAGATGGATGCGGCCGACCGCGAGGAGCGGGGCCTGAGCCCGGAGGAGGCGCGCCGGGCGGCGCAGCGCGATTTCGGGAATCCGGTTCGGGTCGCCGAGAAGGCTCGTGATGCCTGGGGCTTCCCTTCCCTGGAGAGCCTGTTGCAGGACATGCGCTATGCGCTGCGAGCCATGCGGAAGACGCCGGCGCTGACGCTGGTGATCATCCTCACGCTGGCGCTGGGTATTGGGGTGAATACCGCGATCTTCAGTGTTCTCAATACGGTAGTACTGAAACCGCTGCCCTATCCCGCCGGGGAGCGGATGATCTGGCTGGGCGAGTCCACTGGCAAGGCCAGTGGGATCAGCGTCACCTGGGTGAACTACCAGAACTGGTTGCGGGGCAATCACACGCTGGAGGACATGGCCGCCTTCCGCGGCGACCACATGACCCTGACGGGCGGGCGTGAGGCCCTGTCGATGCGCGGCATGGCGGTAACCAGCCACTACTTCCGGATGTTGGGGATGCGGCCAGTGCTGGGGCGGTTCTGGGATGAGACCGACGACCGCCCGGGCGCCAACCGGGCGATCGTGCTGAACCACCGCTTCTGGGCTGAGAAGCTGGGCGGGGATTCGGGTATTGCCAGCAAGACGTTGACGCTGGACGGACAGATCTATGAAGTTTCGGGGGTGGCCGCGCCGTTCTGGGCTCCGAATTCGGCGGACTACTACATCCCGCTGGGCGCACTGGAGGGATCCACGACGGACCGCGCCAGGCACGGATCGATCCGCGCCCTGGCGCGCCTGAAGCCGGGTGTCACCCTGGCGGAGGCGCGTGCCGACCTGGACGCCATCATGGTCCACCTGGCTGAGGCGGAGCCAGGTCCTGAGAATGAACATCGCAGCTTCGGGCGATTCTACTCAGAACAGACCACAGGCGATGTGCGCGGGACGCTGATGGTCCTGATGGCAGCGGCGGTGTTGGTGCTGTTGATCGCCTGCGCCAATGTGGCGAGCCTGCTGCTGGCACGAAACACCGCCCGGAGTGGTGAACTGGCGATCCGGACCGCGATCGGCGCGGGCCGCAGCCGGCTCATCCGGCAGTTGCTGACCGAGAATCTGGTGCTGGCCGTGTGCGGCGGGCTTGCCGGGGTACTGCTGGCAGGCTGGGCGTTGCGGCTGTTGATTCTCGCCGCGCCGCCGGGCATTCCGCGCATTGCCGAGATCCAGTTGGACCTGCCGGTGCTGCTCTTTGCGTCGGCCATTACTCTGGGGACGGGGCTGCTGGCCGGGCTGGCTCCTGTATTCACAGCCGGGCGCCTGGACCTGACGATTGCCCTGAAGGATTCAGTGCGATCGTCCGGCGGAAAACGCCGGCAGGCGCTGCGGAGCGCGCTGGTGGTGGCGGAAATCGCTCTGACCCTGGTGCTGGCCTTCGGCTCGGGCTTACTGCTGCGAAGCCTTTCGGCGGCCCAGGGCTCGAATCCGGGGTTCGATGCGGCGCAAGTGGTGTCGCTGGAACTGTTATTGCCGCCTGCATCGTATGCGGGCCGCCAGGCTCGGGAGAACTTCTACGTGACGCTGACGGAGAGCCTTCGGACGATCCCGGGCGTGACAGGAGTGAGCGCGGTGCATTGCCCGCCGGGAGCCGGTGATTGCGGCGACTGGTTCTACTCGATCCCGGGGCGGCCCGCACCGGCGCGGAACGAGGTTCCGATTGCCTTGTTCAACACGGCCATGCCGGGTTATTTCGAGACGATGCGCGTGCCCGTGCACCAGGGACGGAGCTTTACCTCGAACGACACGCGTACCGGTCCCAAGGTGGCCATCGTGAATGAGACTTTCGCGAGGACATGGTGGCCGGGCGAATCCGCGGTGGGGCGCCAGATCAAGGTCGGCGGCCCTTATATGGAAGGTCCGCTGTTCGAAATTGTGGGCGTGGTTGGAGACGTCCGCCAGAGCGGCCTGGACAGCCAGCCGCTGCCGGAGATCTACCAGCCGTTCGCGCAGAAGCCGGAGGGCGGCATGGCGGTGATGGTTCGGGCCAGTGGGGATCCAGCGCTGGTTGAGCCGGCCATTCGGGCGCGAGTGGCTGAATTCGACCGTAACCTGCCCGTGCAGCACCTGGCGCCCCTGCTGGAAACTCTGCGGGACGGTCTCGTCCGGCGCCGGTTCATCACCGCGCTGCTGGGGCTCTTCGCGGCTCTGGCGCTCACGTTGGCGGCGGTCGGAATCTACGGACTGCTGAATTACTGGGTGAATGTGCGGGAGCCGGAGATCGCCATCCGGCTGGCCCTGGGCGCAACGCCGTCGCGGATCCTGGGCTGGACCGGCGGACACGCCCTCAGGTTGGCGGCAGCTGGAGTTGCATTGGGGTGTGCCGGCAGCTGGGCCGCCGGGCGTGGCCTGGAGGAGCTGGTGTTTGGAGTTACGGTGCGTAATCCGGCCACTTTGGTGGCGGCGGGGATTGCCGTAACGGTAACGGCTGTTGCCGCCGCGGCGCTTCCGGCCTGGAAGGCCTCCAGGGTGGACGCCGCCAAACGCCTGCACTCGGTCTGACGGCGCCTCTTCAATCGCGGCGGGGGAGCATGCTAGAGTCCAGATAGTTGGCCGCTCTCATTCATGCTCAACCGGAGAAAATTCCTGGCCGGGGCCCTGGCGGGCGCACCGGCGACCGCAGGCAGGCTGCAGGCGCAGAACGCCGCGCAGGCCAAAGACGATGGGTACCGGGGCATCTGGTATTTCAACCAGCCCTCTGACGACCAGTACGTCTACAAATACAGCGGGGGCTTCGCCACGTACCCCCAGCAGCACGCCCCCATCGCGATCTACTCGAGGCCGGCGCAGAAGACCTTTTTCTGCTACGGAGGTACGGTGAAGGGCAAGCCGGAGCTGTTGCACATGGTCTCCTACTACGACCACAAGACCGGCATGGTGCCCAGGCCGACCATCCTGCTGAACAAGCAGACGGATGACGCACACGACAATCCGACCATGTCCATCGATGACGCGGGGTACATCTGGATCTTCTCGAGCTCGCACGGAACGACGCGCCCGTCGTTCATCCACCGCAGCCGCCGCCCTTATTCGATAGACAGTTTCCAGCGCGTGCTGGAGACGAACTTCTCGTACTCCCAGCCCTGGTATCTGCCGGGCTACGGATTCCTGTGCCTGCACACGCGCTACCGTCCGGTCGGCGACGAGAAGAACACCACGGGGCGGGCGCTGTACTCCATGAGCAGCCTGGACGGTTCCGCGTGGAGCAAGCCGCGGCAGATCGCGTTTGCCGGGCAGGGCCACTATCAGGTGAGTTGGCCCAACCAGAGCGGCAGCCGCATGGGCACCGCCTTCGATTTCCACCCCAACCCGGGCGGATTGAACTATCGCACAAACCTGTACTTCATGCAGACCTCCAACGGGGGGCTTTCGTGGGAGAGCGTCGACGGGCAGGGCATCCTGCTACCGATTGCTTCCGAGGACTGCCCTGCCCTGGTCCGCAACTATCGCAAAGAGGGGCTGCTGGTCTACCTGAAAGACATCCAGTACGACACGCGGAATCGCCCGGTATTGCTGTACCTGACGAGCAAGGGGTATGAGCCGGGTCCGAAGAACGGTCCGCGGCAGTTGTGCCTGGCGCGCTGGACAGGGACGGACTGGAGGTTCTCGACCATCGCGGAGACGGACCACAACTACGACCATGGATCGCTGTACCTGGAAGAGGGCGTCTGGCGATTCATCGGGCCCACGGGTGCCGGTCCGCAGCCCTGGAGCACAGGCGGCGAGGTGGAGAACTGGGAAAGCCGGGACGATGGCCAAACCTGGAAGAAGACCCGGGCCCTCACGAAAAACAGCCAGCGCAACCACACCTACGTACGGCGGCCGCTGAATGCGCATCCCGACTTCTATGCCCTATGGGCTGACGGGAACGCATTGAAACCCTCGGAATCATACCTCTATTTCGCGAACCAGCAGGGCCAGGTATTCCGACTGCCGGCCGCGATGAAGGGCCGCGTCGAAAAGCCGGTACTGGTAAGCGCCTAAACCGCGACAGGCGCGGATTTGCGGAACGGCAGCGACATCAGCGTGAACAGCACCAGCGCAGCGGCTTCGCCGGCCAGCAGATACCAGGGCCACGGGCCCATGGCATCCAGCGCGGAGGCACTGACGGGTTTGCGGCACAGGAACATGTAGTTGGTGTGGAAGATGGCGTTGAAGGTCCCGACAAAAGCGGCCCAGGCGTTCAGAACCAGCAGGCCGCGCCACATGGCGCGGGGCCCGGGCCTCGCCTGTCCGGACCACACGAGGAACAGCATGGCGGCGATGATGCCGCCATGGGCGACGAAGAAGTAGGCAGTTGGATACGACCAGGCGGGCGCCCAGAGTTCGGGTGTGACGACGGCCATGCTGGCTCCGGCGATGCCGACGAAGAAGCCGGGTTCGAAGGTCCAGGGGCGCAGGGCCAGAAGGGTGATCACGGTAAGCCACAGCGACAGGTCGCAAAGCTGCAGCGGGAGTCCTTCCGGGAACCGGCTGCCCTCCTGGGCGAGTTTGTAGCCGTACCAGACGAGTTCATTCACCAGCAGAAACAGGCCGAAGCCGAGGCGGGTGCGCCGGGCGGCCTCCGGTTTGCCTCGCACGGCCCAGGCCAGCAGGGCTCCGAAGCAGGGGATGGCCGCCATGATGGCGAAATGCGCGGGCCCGAAGAGCACGAAGTCCGTTCGCATAGAGGTAGCGGACGATTAGCGGAGTTTCGTCGGAGTGCCGCCGGAATCCTTGCTGCGTTGGGCGGCGTCCATGAAGGCGAACATCTCCAGGGTCTCCTGCTCGTCGATGGGCGGCTTCCCGGTCTGGAAGAACTGGATAATCTCCTTCACCAGGTTCTGGTAACCGGTGTAGAGATCCTTGTCGTTGGTCTTGATGGCCTTGGCGGAGAAGGCTGTGACGCCGAACGCGGAGTAGGGCCGGATCACACGGATGGTGCCGATGCGTCCGTCGCGCCACTTGCCGGTGACCACGTCTGCATCCTCCGAGCCCGTGAAAGTCACCTCTTCGCAGCCACGGCCCAGCATGGTGTAGAGGGTCTCGACGGTGTGTACGCCGTACCAGGAGAGGCTCAACTGGTGGTGCTCTTCCAGGGGACCGGGGCCCCAGGCATAGACGCCGTTCAGTCCGTCCACCTTCAAAGTGGGCAGCACATCACTGAAGCGCAGCACCGAGGCGGAGAACCACTTCACATTGTTCTCCTGCGCCAATCTGGCGATCTCGCGCGCATCGAATAGGGTGGAGGCGAGCGGCTTGTCGATGAAAACGGGCTTGCCGGCCTTGACGATCTGGCGGAATTGCTCCAGATGCTTACGGCCATCAACGCTTTCCAGCAGGATGGCATCGACTTTGGTCAGCAGCGTGGGAATGTCAGGGGTCAATTCGACGCCGTACTTCGATTTCAGCTCATCGGCATACTTGTCGACCCGGCCGGAACTTTCCTTGATGTCGCTGCTGCCGCCCTTGTAAGCGGCGACGACCCGCGCGCCGGCCAGATGATTCTTGTTGGCGGGATCGTTCAGGAGTGCGGTGAAGGCGACGGAGTGCGAGGTGTCGGTGCCGACGATGCCCAGTCGCAGGTCAGCCGCTGGCAATGCCGTCGCGGCCAAAAGAAAAAGGAAAACCCTCATAGGGCTCATTGTACGTTTCTAGCGGCGTGCAAAACAGAGCCCTGACCAGGTGGCGTCGATGGCGCAGATCTTGTAATCGACAAATGCCTGCGCCAGGCCGTATTCGCGAACGAAGGGTTCTGTCAGGTCGGAATGTATTCCGGATGACTTCTTGGGCCACGCGAGCCAGAGACGGCCCTTTTTCCCGAGGGCATTGGAGGCGCTATGGAACCGGGACTCCAGGTCGTGGCGAGAGAGGCAGAAGAGGAGGATGACGTCCGATTGGGCGCTGAGACGCGTCACGAACCGCACGTTCGGGGGCAGCGGCGCAAGCTTCTCCTCCATGTCGTCGGGCGCATCGATCAGAGCGACAATGTCGTTCTCGCGAATGATCAGCTTTTTCGCCAGCGGAGTGCCCGAGTAGCCGGCCATGGCGTCGGGGACGGCGGGTTTGGCGAGTACGGGTTTCAGTGCTTGTTTGACGGCCTTGGTCAATTGGGCCCAGGTGCCGAAGGAGGCGTCCGGAAGCACGCTGCGCACGCGTTCCACCTTGTCCTGCTCACCGTCGAGGAACAGGAGTGGGATGTGGCGGGTGGCCTTGAAGCGGCGGAGGGCTGACCCCACGTCGCGGCCGCGGGAAGGAATCCTGGTCAGGTCGATAATGATGAGGTCTGTAGGGTCGAAAGACTTCAGGTCATTGCCCGAAGAGGGCGCCCAGTGGAGAGCGTCGTGGCCGGCGGCGCGCAGTTCCTGCAACCGGGCGGCCGCCTCTTCCGCATTCCAGTGAATGAGAGTGACACGCGCCATGCGTCTTCGATTTTATCCGGGACGGAAACACGAAGGGCGGAGGACCCGCCCTTGTGTGCAGGGTGGTCTCCGCCCGAAGTGATTGCCCAGATGGGCGCGGACTAGGCGCTCATGGACGCGAGGAACTCGGAGTTCGAACGCGTCTTGGCGAGCTTATCCAGCAGAAGTTCGATGCTCTCCACCGGCGACAGCGGAGCCAGCACCTTGCGCAGCACCCAAATGCGGTTGAGCTCTTCGCGCGGGATGAGCAGTTCGTCCTTGCGCGTGCCGCTCTTGTTGATGTCGATGGCGGGGAAGATGCGCTTGTCCACCAGCTTGCGGTCGAGGTGGATTTCCATGTTGCCCGTGCCCTTGAATTCTTCAAAGATCACGTCGTCCATGCGGCTGCCGGTATCGATGAGCGCCGTCGCCATGATGGTGAGCGAGCCGCCCTCTTCGATGTTGCGGGCCGCGCCGAAGAAGCGCTTGGGGCGCTGCAGCGCGTTGGAATCGACACCGCCCGAGAGCACCTTGCCGCTGGGCGGCACCACGGTGTTGTAGGCGCGCGCCAGGCGCGTGATGGAATCGAGCAGGATGACGACGTCGCGCTTATGCTCAACGAGGCGCTTGGCCTTTTCGATGACCATTTCCGCCACCTGGACGTGGCGCTGAGCCGGTTCGTCGAAGGTGGAGCTGATCACTTCGCCCTTGACGGAACGCTGCATGTCGGTGACTTCTTCCGGGCGTTCGTCGATGAGGAGAACGATGAGGACGACTTCCGGATGGTTGGCCGTGATGGAGTGCGCGATGGACTGCAGCAGCATCGTCTTGCCGGTGCGCGGCGGAGCGACGATGAGGCCGCGCTGGCCTTTACCGATGGGCGTCAGCATGTCCATGACGCGTCCCGTGAAGCCATCCTTCACGGTCTCGAGCTTGATCCGCTCCTGCGGATAGAGCGGCGTCAGGTTGTCGAAGAAGATCTTGTTGCGCGACTGCTCCGGTGGTTCAAAGTTAATCGCGTCGACCTTGATGAGGGCAAAGTAACGTTCGCCTTCCTTGGGGGGGCGAATCTGGCCGCTGACGGTGTCGCCTGTGCGCAGGTCAAAGCGGCGGATCTGCGAAGGGGAGACATAGACGTCGTCCGGGCCCGGCAGGTAGTTGTACTCGGGCGCACGGAGGAAGCCGAAGCCGTCCGGCAGGCATTCGATGACGCCTTCGGAGAAGATGAGCCCGGCCTTCTCGGCCTGCGCCTGGAGGATCTTGAAGATCAACTCCTGCTTGCGCATGCCCGCCACGCCGCTGATGTCGAGATCGCGAGCGATCTGGTTCAGCCGCGAGATGGACATCTCTTTCAGCTCGCCGAGGTCGAGGTTACCGCGCTTGTTGAGGGCGCCCTGGCGGCGCTCCTCCGCGGTGAGAGGCGGGTTCGCGCCGTCCGCCGGGGCGGGCGAACCGCCTGCCTGGGGAGGAGCGGAGGCCGCGGGAGGGGTAGCGGCGGGTGAGGCGTTCGGCGCCACGACGGGGGTGGCGACTTTGGGTTCTTCCTGTTTCACGGGCGGCTCCACTTTGGGCTTTTCAGCGCCGTTCTCGGACTTGTGTTTCGATTCTCCGTTATCGCCCTTTGCACGCGACTCCGACCTTCTGCGGGTCGGTTGGGTTTCTTTGGAGGGGGTTTCGGACGGCCTGGTTTCCGGCGTCGTTTCAGTAGGCGCGGCCTCGGGGTTTACCGAGCCGTTCTTTTCCAGATCGTTTGCCAAATCTCTTTTACTCCTTGGCCGGAAAGGCCCGAGAACCAGATGATTTCTCCGGAAGGGTAATGCTCCCGGATCGCCTTCTGGCTCGCATTCTTCTCTTTCTGGTTGAGCTTGTCCACCTTTGTCGCCACCACCACGTAGGGCCGCTGATGGAATTCCAGCCATTCCTTTAGCTGGAGATCGGTTTCCATCCAGCCGCGCCGTGAGTCCAGCAGGACACAGCACAACGCCAACTTCTCACGCTGCAGCAGGTAAGCATCCACCACCTCCTGCCAGGCCCGCGAAACGGTCTTCGGGGCTTTTGCGTAGCCGTACCCGGGTAGATCGACAAAAACCATCCGATCCTCCACCCGGAAGAAATTCACCGCCTGGGTCCGGCCTGGGGTACTGGACGTGAACGCCAGTTTCTGGCCCAGCAACCGGTTCAGCAGCGTGGATTTGCCCACGTTGCTTCGCCCTAGAAACGCCACTTCCGGCATTCCCTCAGGGGGGAAGTGCCCGGCATTCGTCGCGCTTAGTAGAAACTCCGCGGGTGTAACCACGGCCGGCTTATTTCAATTCTCTTCCTGACGGACGAGCAACTAGTGGGCCCGGTTTTCTTCCGCCGGCAGCTCAGGCACAACCTCGAGAGGATGCACCGGCGTCTGCGAAGCAAGCGAATCCAGATCCCCGGAGAGAGCGATTCTCAACACTTCGTCCATCCATTCGACGAGATGGATCTTCATCTCTTTCCGGATGTTCTCGGGAACGTCCGCAAGGTCTTTCTCATTATCGCGCGGAAGCAGAGCCTCGAAAATACCGTGACGGTGTGCCGCCATCAGCTTCTCCTTGACCCCGCCGATGGGCAGAACCCGCCCGCGCAGCGTGATCTCTCCGGTCATGGCCACATCGCCGCGCACCGGGAATTTCGTCAGTGCCGAGGCGACGGTGGTCGCGATCGTGATGCCCGCTGAAGGTCCATCCTTCGGGATGGCGCCTTCCGGGACATGGATGTGAATGTCCAGGTGACGATAGAAGTCCCTGGGCAGGCCCAGCATACTGGCCCGCGACCGCACAAAGCTCATCGCGGCCTGGGCTGATTCCTGCATCACATCGCCCAACTTGCCGGTGATCATCAACCGGCCCCGCCCTTCCATGATGCTGGCTTCTGTCGTCAGCACCTGACCGCCTACTTCCGTCCAAGCCAAACCGGTCGCAATACCGACTTCAGGTTTCTTCTCCGTCGTCAGGTCGCGATAGCGGGCGGGCCCCAGCAATTCGCCCACTTTGGCCGCATCGACTTCCACCTTCGGGTAGACGCTGGTGGGCGCAACTACCGCTTCGCTGGAGGCCTTTGGACTGCCTTCCGCTTCTGCCTTCGCTTCCGCGGCCGACTGCGCTACAACAATCTGACGCGCGATCTTACGGCATACGTTCCCGATTTCACGTTCCAGATTACGTACGCCGGCTTCCCGGGTGTAGCCCTGGACGAGCGACAGCAGGCCTGAGTCGTCGAAAGCGACGTTGTCGGCTTCCATGCCGGTGGCCTTCATCTGCTTAGGCACCAGGAAGCGGCGGGCAATTTCCATCTTCTCGATTTCGGTATAGCCGGAGAGACGAATCACTTCCATGCGGTCCTGCAAGGCAGGCGGGATCGTGTGCATCACGTTCGCCGTCGCGATGAAGAACACTTCGCTCAAGTCGTATTCGACGTCCAGGTAGTGGTCCTGGAACATGAAGTTCTGCTCCGGATCGAGAACTTCCAGCAGCGCCGCCGATGGGTCGCCACGGAAATCGGTCGACATCTTGTCGATTTCGTCGAGCATGAACACCGGGTTGCGCGTGCCGGCCTTCTTCATCATCTGAAGGATCTGGCCGGGGAGGGCGCCGATATAGGTGCGGCGGTGGCCGCGGACCTCGGCTTCATCCCGCACGCCACCCAGGGACAGTCGCACGAAATTGCGGCCTGTGGCCTTGGCGACGGACATGCCCAGCGAGGTCTTGCCCACGCCGGGCGGTCCGACGAAGCAGAGGATGGAGCCCTTGGGGTTCTTCACCAGCCGGCGGACGGCCAGGAACTCCAGGATGCGTTCCTTGATCTTCTCGAGGCCGTAGTGGTCGGAGTTCAGCACGTCCTCGGCAAAGCGGAGGTCGCGGATCTCCTTCGACTTCTTCTTCCACGGCACGGCGAGCATCCAGTCCAGGTAGTTGCGGGAGACCGTGGACTCGGCGGACATCGGCGGCATCTGCTCCAGGCGGCGGAGTTCGGCCATGGCCTTCTCCTTCGCATCGCCCGTCATGCCGGCCGACTCGATCTTCTTGCGAAGCTCGTCGAATTCAGACTTTTCGCCGCGGCCCAATTCCTTCTGGATCGCCTTGATCTTCTCGTTGAGGTAGTACTCTTTTTGCGCCTTTTCCATCTGGCGCTTCACGCGGCCCTGGATGGTGCGATCTACATTGAGCTTTTCGATCTCGATGTCGAGCATGTCGGCGACGCGGGTGAGACGGTCCAGCGGATCGAAGATCTCGAGAAGTTCCTGTTTCTCTTCGATCGTCAGCTGGAGGTTGGCGCCCACCGTATCGGCCAGCTTGCCGGGATCGTCGACGCGGATGGCCGCGATCATCGTCTCGTAATTGACGTTCTGGCTCAGCTTGACGTACTGCTCGAACAGAGAAGTGACGCGGGCGGTGAGGGCCTCCAGCACCGGGCCCGGTTCCACCTTGGCGGGGAAGCTACGAACCGTGGCGCGGAAGAAACCGTCTTCCTCGATCACGGCGAGGATCTTCGCCCGTTCCACGCCCTCCACTAAAACCTTGATGTTGCCGTCCGGCATGCGCACGGACTGTACGATGTTGGCGACCGTGCCGACCTGATAGATGTCCTCGGCGCGGGGTTCGTCCACGCTGGCATCATGCTGCGTGGCCAGGAAAATCTTCTTCTCACCGGCGAGGGCGTCTTCCAGGGCACGAACACTGGACTCACGGCCCACGACGAACGGCGTCATCATATGCGGGAAGATGACGACGTCCCGAATAGGCATCATCGGGTAGCGCCGGTTGTCGGACTTCTCTTTAGCTGTGCTCATCGTTATGTCGGGGGGAATGTCTGGTTAGATAATAGCGAGTCCCGGCGCAGTGCGCCGGCCTACCCCGCCTACATTGAAGGGGTACCTGAGTACCCCGTGTTCCTTAGGATCAACCCGCTTTTTCGAGCAGCGCCCAGTTGATCTTCTGCGAAAGTACCATCTCCTTGGTCACCATGAACTCGCGAACTTTCTTATATGAGGGGAGATAGTACATGAGGTCGAGCATCAATTCCTCCAGAATCATCCGGAGGCCCCGGGCCCCGACCTTACGCTGGAGAGCGAGCTCTGCAATCGCCTCCATCGCATCGTCGCTGAACTTCAGTCTAACATTTTCGAATTCAAACAGTTTCTGGTACTGCTTGATGATCGCGTTCTTGGGACGCGTCAGGATCTGCACCAGTGCGCTGCGGTCCAGATCTTCGAGCACACCCGCCACCGGCATGCGTCCGATGAACTCGGGGATGAAGCCGTAGCGGATCAGATCTTCCGGCTGGAGCTGTTCCAGCAGAGTCATGTCGCGCTGCATGGCCGAACGCCGAGGATCCACCTTCTCGTCCTCGCCTTTGAAGCCAAGCGTCTTCTTGCCCGTACGCCGGGAGATGATCTTTTCCAGACCCACGAAAGCCCCGCCACAGATGAACAGGATGTTCGTGGTATCGACGGGGGTGAATTCCTGGTGGGGGTGCTTGCGGCCGCCCTGGGGCGGGACATTCGCGACAGTCCCTTCGAGGATCTTCAGCAGAGCCTGCTGGACGCCCTCTCCGGAAACATCGCGAGTGATTGAGGGATTTTCATCCTTGCGGGAAATCTTGTCGATTTCGTCAATATAAATAATCCCGGTTTGACACCGCTGCACATCCCAATCGGAATTCTGCAGCAGCCGCAGGATAATATTCTCGACATCTTCGCCCACGTAGCCGGCCTCGGTGAGGGTTGTGGCATCCACAATCGCGAACGGCACGTCCAGAATGCGGGCTAAGGTCTGAGCCAACAATGTTTTACCGGTGCCCGTGGGCCCGATTAGAAGGATGTTCGACTTCGCCAGCTCTACTTCGCCGACGCGCTGGCGGTTCATCTGAATGCGCTTGTAGTGGTTGTAAACCGCTACCGCCAACTTCTTCTTAACCGCCTCCTGCCCGATGACGTAGGCGTCGAGGTACTCCTTCAGTTCCAATGGCTTAGGGAGTTTATGCGGCGCTCCGTAGGGCTTTTCGGGACGGTCATCTTCCAGGATGGAATTGCAAACAGCGATGCACTCGTCGCAGATGTAAGCCCGAGGATAGTCACTGGGAGAGGAAATCAGCTTCCCAACAACATCCTGGCTTTTGTGGCAAAAAGAACACCGGAGAGTTTCGTCGTTCGCGGAACGCTTCACAAATAATGACTCCTCGCGGCAGGGGTGGAAATGCAGAGCGCCCCTTCGCCACGCGACCCGTACCCTCATTATCTACCGAAACGCACGAATGTGGCAATCCAGTATTGAAGGTCGCCGGTCCCGACTATCCGATGCCAGTACTATCCGGCAGGTTTCCGGGTTGAGAGGAAACCACAGCATCCCCAATCCCTATAGGAACAATGACCTTTCTAACGAGAGTCATCGTACGATTCCGGCCGGGTCAATCTCCGGTAACGAACGGTGGAATCCCCACGCCGTTGTTCTGTGATGGGTGTCTCGCCCCTCCGCTCGCGTCCGGAAAAATCTCTATGAATAAGCTACTTCGTGTGGTTGTGTGTACCTCCGCGCTGGCTACCCTCGCCTTCGCGCAGGAGAAGGTCGACCTCGATGCCATCTACAAGATCAAGCAGGAGGCCTTTCAGAATTCCAAGGTCATGGATCATCTTTGGTACCTGACAGAAGTGCATGGACCCCGCCTGGCCGGCTCGCCCCACTACAAAGCCGCCGCGGATTGGGCGGTCAAGACCCTGAAGGACTGGGGTATCGACAACGCCAGGCTGGAAGAATGGGGTAAGTTCGGCCGCGGTTGGGAGAACAAGAAGTTCACAGCCGCTATGATCGAACCTTCCTACATGCCGCTCATCGGCGCCCCGCAGGCTTGGACCTCCTCGACGGAAGGCGTCATCTCCGGCGAACCCATCGTAGCCCTGTTGCGTACGGAGGAAGACCTCGCGAAGTGGAAAGGCAAGCTGGCCGGCAAGATCGTTCTCACGGATGCCCCGCGTGAAATCGCCCTTCACGACAAGGCCGACGACTCCCGTTATACCGACGCGGAACTGGCAGAAATTGCTACCGCCCAGATCTCTGCCGGCATGTTCCGCCGCCCCCAGGCAGGCGGCCCGGCGCAGAACTTCATGCAGATCATGGCGTTCCGCCGCAAGCTGAATGACTTCCTGCGGGAAGAGAAGGTCGGCGTTGTCCTCAGCGGCACGCGAGGAGACTTTGGCACTTACTTCACTTCGAACGGCGGCTCGCGCGACCCCAAGGACCCGCAAGCGCCTCCGATGGTAGTCCTCACCCCCGAGCACTACAACCGCATCTACCGCCTGGCCGAGAAGAAGATCGCCTCGAAGCTCGAGATCGAAGTCCAGAACCAGTGGTATGAGCCGGACCAGAACAACTTCAACGTCATCGCGGAGCTGCCGGGTTCCGGCAAGCACAAAGACGAGATCGTGATGATCGGCGGCCATCTCGACAGCTGGCACTCCGCTACAGGCGCGACGGACAACGGCACGGGCAGCGCCGTGATGCTCGAAGTGATGCGCATCCTCAAGAAGCTCGACCTCAAGCTGGATCGCACCGTTCGTATCGGACTGTGGGATGCCGAGGAAGAGGGCCTGCTTGGTTCGCGGGGGTATGTCACGAAGACGTTCGCCGACCGCTCCACGATGAAGACGCTGCCCGCCTGGGAGAAGCTCTCCGCCTATTACAACGTCGACAACGGCGCAGGCCGTATCCGCGGCGTCTACCTGCAGGGCAACGAGGCGGCGCGCCCCGTGCTGGAAGCGTTTCTCGCTCCCTTCAAGGACCTGGGCGTCACCACCGTCACCAGCCGCAACACCAGCGGCACCGACCATCAGAGCTTTGATGCCGTCGGCCTGCCCGGTTTCCAGTTCATCCAGGATCCGCTCGAGTACAGCACCCGGACTCACCACTCGAACATGGACTCCTATGACCGCGTGCCGCGGGAAGACATGATGCAGATGGCCGCCATTGTGGCATCACTCGTCGTGGACACCGCCAACCGCGATCACATGATGCCTCGGAAGCCCAAGCCGGAGCCCCGCGCCGAAGGCCGCGGCCCGGGAGGCTTCTAGCCCTCAGCCGACTGACGGCGCGGGCCGCGTGCCCGCGCCGTTCGTTCACCATCCAGCAGTGCCCGCTTCCGGTCCAGACCCCAGCGGTATCCGCCCAACTCGCCCGTCCCGCGAATTACACGATGGCAGGGAATGACGATCGCCACACGATTCGTCGCGCACGCCCTGGCCACCGCCCGCGCCGCCTTCGGCTGCCCGATCCCCTCCGCCACCTCGGAATAGGATTGAACCTCTGCATAAGGGATGCTCTGCAGGTATCGCCAGACCTTCCATTGAAAGGCCGTGGCACGCAGATCGAGCGGCAGACTTAAGCTCGGCTGTTCGCCCGCCAGATGCGCGCCCAGTGCCTGCATCCAGGCACTGAATTGTTCGGGATATGGCTCCGCCATGGCGGTGAGCGGGGCTTTCGGGTATTCTGCCTCGAGCATCCGGAGCAGCTCCGTTTCGCTTTCGCCGAACTGAACGAAGCAGAGGCCGCGGTCCGTGGCGCCCATCATCATCAGTCCGACGGCGGTCTGTTCGGCAACGTAAGAGATCGACACCCGTTCGCCGCCTGTGCGGTACTCCTTGGGCGTCATGCCGAGGCGGGTATCGACCTTCTCGTAGACGCGGCTGCTCGACCCGAAGCCGGCATCGTAAATCGCATCGGTGACCGATCTGCTGCCCCGAAGGTGTCCCTTCAGGGCGTCCATCCGGCAACCGTCCAGAAACTGTTTGGGGGTCAGGCCCGTGAACGCCTTGAACCGGCGCAGAAAGTGGAAAGGGCTCAGCCCGGCCTGCCGGCTCATGTCCTCCAGAGAGAGCGGCTCTTCACTGTGCGCCCGGATATAGTCGCAGGCGGCCTGCATCCGTCCATCTTCCTGGGTCATAGTCACCAGCCTACGCGCAGCGGCCTTTAGGGGCTATCCGCTTCTTGCGGTGTCATCCACAAAAGCATCGCCGCATAGGCCCGGAACGGGCGCCAGCGCTCCGACGCACGGAGGAGTTCCCTGGGGTCCTTCGTCCCGAAGGCGTGCAGCAGTCCCAGGTCCGACTGCGGGAAGGCATCCGGATCCCTTCCGACGCGCATGCCCAGGTAACTTACGGTCCAGGGGCCGATGCCGCGAATCGACAGCAGCTGCCCGGCCACCTCCGGCCATTCGGCCTGGAAGTCGATGCCGCTTTCCGCCAGGGCGCGGATTGTGGCCGTCCGGCTGTTCGTCAGCCCGATGGAGCGGAGGTCGCACTCAGCCACCTGCGCCGGTGTGAAGGCGGGACACCGCTCGTTCAGCCGCCGCATCAGCGTATGGGCTCCACGCACGCTCACCTGCTGGCCCAGAATGGCACGCACCGCCAGTTCAAACGGCGACCAGCAGCCCGGCACACGGACGCCAGGCAACCGCTTGAGCCGGGCCTTCAGCAGCGGGTCGCGTCCCAGGACTCGCCTCACCTCGCTGACGGGGCAAGCACTGTCGAAGAGGCGGGCCACAGGTGCGGATTCACCCTCGACCGCGAGTGCGCCGTCCAGGAAGCGTACTTCCGCCAGCCCGTGCCGTCGATAAACCCCACCATCCACCGCTTCGAGGCAAGGTGTGCACCGCACCGCCAGGTAGTCGAGCATGGTGGCCCAGGGCAGCGGGCTGGTCACCGGGATCAGATGCATACCATTCCAGCTTCCCTGCCCCGCATAGAATCTGTCCATCCGAATCCTGCTTCTGCAGCAGGTGACAGGCGTAAACTGACGGCATGAACCCAGTTGTTCGGGCACCTCGCGGCACACAGATGACCGCCAAGGGCTGGCGCCAGGAAGCAGCCCTTCGCATGCTGATGAACAATCTCGACCCGGAGGTGGCGGAACGGCCGCAGGATCTTGTGGTCTATGGCGGCAGTGGAAAGGCCGCTCGGAACTGGAGTTGTTTCCATTCCATCGTGCGGGAGTTGGAACGGCTGGGCGATGACGAGACACTGCTGGTCCAGTCCGGCAAACCCGTGGCGGTCTTCCGGACGCACGATGAGGCCCCGCGCGTGCTCATCGCCAATTCCAATCTCGTGGGCCAGTGGTCCAACTGGCAGCACTTCCGTGAACTTGAACGAGCCGGGCTCATCATGTACGGCCAGATGACCGCGGGCAGTTGGATCTACATCGGCAGCCAGGGCATCCTGCAGGGCACCTATGAAACCTTTGCCACCGCCGCGCGCCGTCACTTCTCGGGGGATCTGAGCGGGAAGTTTCTGCTCACCGGCGGCATGGGCGGAATGGGCGGAGCCCAGCCCCTCGCGGCCACCATGAATGGCGGAGCGATTCTGTGCGTCGAAGCGGATCCGGCTCGAATTCAGAAGCGGCTCGACACTGGCTACTGCGACCGTATGGTCACGAGCCTGGATGAGGCACTTTCTCTGATCGACGAGGCAAGGGCCAGCCGGCAGCCGCTTTCCGTGGGTCTTGCGGGCAACTGCGCCGAGGTGCTGCCGGAAATGGTTCGTAGGGGCGTTACACCCGACATTGTCACGGATCAGACCAGCGCGCACGATCCGCTGAACGGCTACATTCCGGCAGGACTCAGCATCCGGGAGGCAGCCGAACTGCGAGCGTCAGACCCCCAGGCGTACATTTCCCGGGCAATGGATTCGATCGCCGTACATGTGGAAGCGATGCTCGCCCTGCAGCGGGCCGGCGCTATTGCATTCGATTACGGGAACAATATCCGCCGCATGGCCGCCGACCACGGTGTGAAGGACGCCTTTCAGATTCCCGGCTTCGTGCCTGAGTACATCCGGCCCTTGTTCTGCGAAGGGAAGGGCCCGTTCCGATGGGTTGCGCTGTCGGGCGATCCGGCCGACATCGCCGCTACGGACACGCTGGCCTGCGAGATGTTTCCACAGAACGAAAGCCTGTTGCGCTGGATCCGTCTGGCGCGCGAGCGGGTCCACTTCCAGGGCCTGCCGGCACGCATCTGCTGGCTCGGCTACGGCGAGCGCGCGGAGTTCGCGGCCGGCCTGAACCGCCTTGTCGAGCAGGGCAAAGTCCAGGCGCCTATCGTGATTGGCCGCGACCACCTGGATTGCGGCTCCGTGGCATCGCCCTATCGCGAAACGGAAGGCATGCTCGACGGCAGCGACGCCATCGCCGACTGGCCCATCCTGAATGCCATGCTGAACACCGCGGCGGGCGCCAGTTGGGTATCGGTCCACAACGGCGGGGGCGTAGGAATCGGCTATTCACAACATGCGGGTCAGGTCACCGTGGTGGAAGGCACGGCCGCCAGCGGGCGCCGGGCAGAACGGGTGATGACGTGCGACCCGGGGCTCGGCGTCATTCGCCATGTAGACGCGGGCTATCCAGAGGCCCGCAATTTCGCGGTGAATGCTGGGATTCGCCTGCCCTGACACGGCATGCCATCATGGTTGCGTTGAATGAGTAAACCCCTCCTGGTCCGCGGCGCCCGGCAGATGCTGACTCTGCGTGGAGCGTCCACCCCCCGTCGCGGGGGACAGATGTCCGACCTTTCCATCGTGGAATCCGGCGCGATGTTAATCGAGGGTGGTGTCATCACGCACATCGGCCCGTCGCGCAGGATCGAGAATCTGGCCACCGCGCGCAGAGCCAGGGAAATCGACGCGACCGGACGCGTCGTCATGCCCGGTTTCGTCGACAGCCATCTCCATCTCGACAAGG
>JAFKEE010000063.1 GCA_017307505.1 Acidobacteriota bacterium
TCGTCCACCTGGCCGATGCGGCCGAGCGGCGTCTGGGCGACAGCATTCTTCTCGAACTCGGTACCCAGGAAACCGGCGGAGTGGACGCCTTCTGTCTCCACCATGCCGGGATTGATTGCATTGACGCGGATCTTGCGCGGCCCGAGTTCCTTAGCGAGGACTCCGGTGATTGCGTCGACTGCCCCTTTGGTGCCTGTGTAAACCGTGCTGTGCGGGGGCGTCAGGCTGGTGACTATCGAGCCGATGTTAATAATGCTGGCGCCTTCGCCCAGGTGGGGTACCGCCGCCTGCGTCGTCAACAGAAGACCCAGGACATTGATGTTGAAGGTGCGGTGGAAGAGCTCTTCCGTGACGGCTTCAATCGGGGCGAACTCATAGACACCTGAGTTGTTAACCAGGATGTCGAGACGGCCGAAGTTCGTAATGGCAGCGTCGACGAGGCCCTTGGCTTCGGCCGCTTTGGATACGTCGCCGCCGACGGCAACAGCCTTGCCGCCCGCGGCGGTGATCGCCTTGACGACGGCCTCGGCGCCAGTCTTGCTGGAGGCATAGTTGACGATGACGGAGGCGCCTTCAGCGGCCAGCGATTTGGCGATAGCGGCGCCGATGCCTTTGGAGGCGCCCGTGACGACCGCGACTTTTCCTGCGAGCTTACTCATTGTTTTGTTCCCTTTCCGGTACCGCTGGAGAATATCTGGAACCTTTTGGGACGCCTCGTTTTGGCTGCCATCCGTCCGGTTCACGTGGATAGATGGAGGCAACCCCCAAGAAGATTCAATTGTTCTGAACTTGTGAACTATTGAACCCGAATGATGGGACAAGTGCTCCTATAGATGTGCGACCGCTGTTCCATCCCCGGGCCGAAGAGATCAAGGTAGGCGAGATTCTGCACGCCTTGTCCGATCCCGTGCGGGCCGCCCTCTTCGTAGACATCGTCGAACAACAGTGCCCGCGCAACTGCACTGCATTTCTAAGGCTTAGGAACCGGTCGATGCCCAAGTCCACGTTGTCCCAGCAGCTCAAGATCCTGCGGGAAGCGGGACTGGTCCGCGGCGAGCGGCATGGGGTGGAGATGCACAGCACCTCGCGCTGGGAGGAGATCGAGGGGCGGTTTCCCGGCCTATTGCGGGCGATTCTGGGCGCGCACGCAATCGAATGGCAGGAAACGGCGCGCGCGGAGGAGGCGGCGTTCCGCTCAACCCGGCCGGGGCATGGCCCCTTGCGTTAACCCACGCGGCATTTGGCGACGATCAGGGTGACGTCGTCCTGCTGCTCAGCGCCTCCGAATTCGTTCACTGCGCCCACAACCTGCTCCAGGATTTCCGCGGCGCTACGGCCGCGGCTGCCGTCCAGGATAGCTTTCAGCCGATCGATGCCGAACTCGGCGCCATGCGGGTCGAAGCATTCCGTGACACCGTCGGTGTACAGCAGCAAGGTATCGCCCGGACTGAGATGGGTCTCGGCGGCCGAACAGCCGGAAGCTGCGAAGAGACCGACCACGGTGCTGGTTGCACCGAGCGATTCAATCCCACCGCCGGCGCGCAGCACCAGGGCGGGCGGATGTCCGCAGTTGACATATTGAAGGCGGCCGGTCGCCTCGTTGTAGGCGCCAAAGAACATGGTGGCGTAGGCAGTGGGGACCGTATTGTCGAAGAGGTGGCGGTTCACTGACTCCATGAAGCGCGGCGGATCCTCGACGGCCAGGGCCAGTTGACCGCGAACGACGGCCTGCAGATTGGCCATGACCAGCGCCGCGGCGATTCCCTTGCCGGAGATGTCGCCGATCACGAAGCCGGCTGAGTCTCCGCCCAGACCAAGGCAGTCGAAGTAGTCGCCGCCGATCTGGCGCGCCTGAATGCACTGCCCGGCGAAGTCGATGGTACGCAGGCGAGGCAGAGCCTGCGGCAGGAGACGGGCCTGGAATTCGCGGGCGATGGCCATCTCGTGGATGGCGCGGCGCTCGTTCTCCGCGCGTTCTGCAGCGGCGCGGCGCTCGTCCTCCAGTCGCTGGCTGACTTCGTCGTGGCTCATGAGAGCGAAAGAGTTACCGTCGGGGTCGACGAAGGATGTGAAAACTCCGCCCCAGGTGGTGGACAGGGGTTCGAAGCGGAACTCGACTCCGCGGCTTTTCCATTCCGCAAATACGGCGTGGATGTCATCGGTCACGAAGACCACGTGGCCCGAATGGCCAATCAACTCGCTCTCAGGGCTGCCCGGCTGGAGAGAGAGCAGGCCCAGAAGCGCGGTGCCGTCTGGAGGGGCGACAGCGATAAACCGGCCGACGGTATCCGTTTCATAGTCGAAGATGAGGCGGAAGCCGAGGAGTTGCGTAAAGAAGTGGAGACTGCGGTCCAGATCGCTCACATACAAGTGGACATGGTGGATGGAGAGATGCGGAGCCAGGGAGAGTGCCATTAACGGAGGTCCCCTGGCATCCGGATCCGAAGCCCGCGGGCACCAAATGAGCGAGGTTTGGACCCCGCTGGGGGAGGCGCCTGCATCGATGAGGAGTGCTTCGAGTGAATCCAGGTCATAATCGCTTCCCCGCCCTTCCGGTTGGAACTCCGAGTCCCAGGCTTTGAGTCATTATTGACGCAGGCGACTGATGGGGACAACCTACTGCAGCACCAGGGATCCTGCCACCGGCGAACTGAGGAGGACGGAGGCAACCAGGCGATGACGGCCTGACAGTAGCCAGGGTTCTTCGCTATCGCGCTTTTCGGGTGGAGGGAGCGGCGGCCGGGGGCAGGTAGTGGATCCGGATCAGGTAGATGTTTTCGCCAGGGCCGTGCTTGGCGACTTTCAGGAGATCGACCACGCCCAGGAAGCCGGACTCCCGCGCCAGGGCGGGCGTGATGTCGGGCAGGCCGATCGGGGTGATGGAGTCCACTTCGATTTCTCCTTCGTCCATCCGGTACCGGCCGCCGACCTTGACGTGGGGGCGCTGCCAGATCCGGACGCTGCAAGTGATTTCGCCGCGGCGCACTCCGTCGCGCAGCCGTTTGGTGAAGACCATGAGGCGAGTCTACAACGGGCGATACCAGTCCTGGCGCTCAACCAGTTACTTATTCATATCGCAGCGCTGTATTGGGATCCAGCCGCATTGCTCGCCGCGCCGGCAGGTAGGAGGCCAGCACGGCCACTAAACCAAGGAGTAGCGCCACGCCTGCGAAGGTCACAGGGTCGGTGCTGCTGATCCCGAACAGGAGGGTGGTCAACAGCCGCGTGATCAGCAGGGAGGCGCCGATGCCGATGGCGGCGCCCAACGCTGCCAACCGTGCACCCTCCCCCACCACCAGACGCAGGATGTCCTCTCGTCTCGCGCCCATGGCCACACGGATGCCGATCTCCTGCGTCCGCCGGGCCACGGAAAACGCGACGACTCCGTAGATGCCGATTGCCGCGAGGGACAGCGCCGCGGCCGCGAAGAGGCCGACGAGCAGCAGCAGGAACCGGCGGTCGGCCAGCCAGCCGCTCATCTGTTCCTCAAAGGTCGAGAACTTGAGGGGGACGTCGGGCGCCATTTCCTGAACAATCGCGCGCGCCTGCTGCACGACCTTCTTGACCGGCGCCGCGGTGCGCAGCAGAAGCGTCGGCGTCGAATTGAGGTTCATGCCTCGCTGCCGGTAGTTGACGTAGACGACCGGGCCCGGCGGTGCATCGAGGCCGCGTGCCCGGACATCGCCCACCACTCCCACCACGGTGAGCGGCTTCAGGTTCCCGTCCATATTGCCGAACTCCAGCTCCTGGCCCAGTGGGTCCTGCTCCGGCCAGCGCTGCCGCGCCAGCGCTTCGCTGATCACGGCGACGTGCTGGGCTTCCGCCTGATCCTGAGCGGCGAACATCCGTCCGCGCACCAGCGGAATCCCCATCGTGCGGAAGTACTCTTCTCCGGCCACAGCATAAAGGGCGTGCCCGGTCTGGCCGGAATTCTGGCCCATGCGCTGGAACTCCTCGAAATCGGCAGGAGGCTTGCGGCCATTGAGAATCAGGAAGTCCCCTTCGGCCAGGTTGTCGCCCTCGGCCACCGGCATGGCACCGGAGACGCCCACGGCCTCGACACCCGGTAGCGCCTGCAAGCGCGCGGAGACGCGCTCCAGCAGCCGAGCCTGGCGCGCCACAGCGTCCGGTCCGAGCGCCCCATTCTGCTCCGTCTCCACGGGCACCGAGAACTGCATCGTGACCAGGTTGCGGGCCTGAAAACCAGGGCTCGTGGAAACCAGCCGCAGGAAGCTGCGGCCTAGTAGTCCCGCCGCAATGAGGATCACCAGTGTCGCGGCAATCTCACCGGTCACGACGACGCCGCGCAGCCTCTGGCTGGCGCCCGTGCCGGTGTATGCCCTGGATCCCGAAGCGAGCGCCTGCTGCACGTCGCCGCGTCCGGCCCGCCAGGCGGCCAGCGCGCCCAAGGCAGCGCCCACCGCGAATGTTGCCGCGAGAGCGAATAGCAATACCCCCGTGTTCATGACGATGCCCTGCTGCCGGGGCAGATTCGCCGGGAGGATCGCCGGCAACAGCCGCACCGCCCAGGCCGCCAGAAGCACGCCCAGCGTGCCTCCAGCCAGGGAGAGAGCGAGCGATTCCACCAGAAACTGTTGCAGCAGGCGGCCACGACCGGCGCCCAAAGCAACACGCAAGGCCAACTCCTTGCGCCGGGCCGCACCACGAGCCACCAGCAGGCCGGCCACATTCGCGCACGCCACCAGCAGCAGCAAGCCGACAGCGCCCAGCAAGGTCAGCAGCGCGGTCTGTACGTCGCCCACAAGGGCCTTGTCCAAAGGCAGCACCGCGGCGTCCTGCAGATCCACTTTCTTCCCGTACTCGGCCCGGATCCGGCGCGCGATGGCGCTCAGGTCCTGACGCGCCTGCGCCAGCGTCACACCAGCCTGAATCCGCCCAATGCCACGCCAGTTGTGTCCGGTGCGGTTCTTCGATTGCGACTGCAGCCCGGCGGGCGTCCACAGCGCATTGCCGGCCGGATAGTCGAAGCTTTCCGGCATCACGCCGACGACGGCATAATCCTTGCCTTCGATCTTCAGATGGAGCGGCGAAAGGTCGTCCGCGCCTCCGAAGTAGCGCTGCCAGAAGGGGAAGCTGACGATTACCGCGGGGATTCCCTGGGTCCGGCTCTCTTCAGGGGAAAAGATCCGCCCGCGGAGTGGCTTGACGCCAAAGGTGCTGAAGAATCCATGGGAGACCTCTGACCATTTCACGCGCGCCGGCTCACTGCCGCCCGAGACCGACGCCGGGCGTTCGTTATAAGCAGCGAGCGAGGCAAAGGTGTGGTTCTGCGTCAGGAAGTCGTCGAAGTTGCCATCCGCGAGATTGATGCGGTGGCCGTTTGGAGCCTGCTCCCAGATTCTGACGATCTGTTGCGGCTCCGGATAGGGCAGCGAGCGCAACAGGACGGCATCCACGACGGAAAAGATGGCCGTGAAGGCGCCGATGCCCAGGGCCAGGGTAAGGATGCTGACCGCAGTGAACCCCGGATTGCCGGTGAGAGTCCGGCCTGCATAACGCAGATCGGCCCAGAGGTTGTCGATGCGGTTTTCCCAACCGTAATCGCGTACCTCCTCCCGCACAGATGCGGGTGCGCCAAGTTCCAGCCGCGCCGCCCGGCGCGCCTCTTCGGGCGAGAGTCCCCTGGCAACGAATGTGGCGGCCGTCTCCTCAAGGTAGTGGTCGATCTCGTCATCAAGTTCCTGATCGGCGGCGTTCCGATCGATCAACCTGCGCAGGCCGTGGGAGAGTTGGCGCCAGAGAGACACGGGTCAGGCCTCGGCCTTTAACAGACGCGCAATGGCGGTGGCGCGGCGGTTCCAATTCGCGGTTTCGATGCCCATCTGTTTCCGGCCCGCCGGAGTCAGACGATAGAACTTCGCCTTGCGCGCATTCTCGGTCTGGCGCCACTCGGAGTCGAGCCAACCCATGCGCTCCAGCCGCTGGAAAGCGGTGAGCAGCGAGCCGGGATTCACCTTGAAGACCCCGCGCGATACCTGCTCGATCCGCCGGGCGATGCCGAAGCCGTGCATCGGCTCCAGGTCGAGCGATTTCAGGATGAGCATGTCCAGGGTGCCCTGGATGAGATCTGTATTCTGTTCTTCCATGGATTCAACTTCCGCGCCGCCGCGACTTCAGCTTACTGCACGCTACTCTTGATCGTCAAGATATGACAGTCAAGGGAAAAGGTAACGATCCGGGGCGAATCCCTGGAGAAGACCGCCCGGCGACGCCGCCAGCCCGGCATATCCCCTTGACTCGTATGGTCCAAAGCCCGTTGTATCCTTGAGTTTTGGAGGTAAATCCGCTTTGAGCCGCATTGGTATGGCTTTTCGTGCGTTTTTTGGGATTCTGGGAGGCTCGCTCGCAGAAGACATCGCACAGGCGCACGGGTATTCAAAGACCCCGGTGAAGAAGGCTCCCGAACCGCCGAAGGAGCCGGTGCTGAAACCGGAGGCTGGAGCCATGCAGGTGCTTGGCATTCTTCAGCGGGACGCCCGCCTGCTGGATTTTGTCATGGAAGACATTACGCCGTTTTCGGACGACCAGGTGGGCGCCGCGGTGCGATCGCTCCACGACCAATCTCAGGAGGCGTTGCGGAAGTATTTCAAGCTGGCCCCGGTGATTGACGGAGTGGAAGGCACGTTCACCAAGCCGGAGTCGGCCGGCGCGCTGGCCAAGGATGCCTCGGCCATCAAGTTCGTCGGCAATCTGCCGGCGCAAGGGAAACCAACGGGCGGACTGCTGCGGCACAAGGGCTGGCGGGTGGATTCCACCATGCTGCCCGCGCTGAATCCAAAGACAAACCTGTCGATTCTGGCTCCGGCGGAGCTGGAAGTCGAATAGGAAAGGCCGGCAAAGTTTCGTGCGAATTCTGGGTATCGACCTCGGCACCACAAACTGCGGGTTCGCCTCGACGTCCGCGGATGCGGACACCGCGGTGGAACTGTTTGCTATCCCGCAATTGACGAATCCCGGCGAAGTGCAGGCCGAACCGCTGCTGGAGTCGGCCCTGTACCTGGCGCGGGAGGGTGAATTCGCGGAAGGCGCGCTGGACTTGCCGTGGTTTGAAGGCAACCGGACCATCACGGGACGCCTGGCGGCGCGCCGCGGGGTGGAAACGCTGGGCCGCCTGGTGACCTCGGCCAAATCGTGGCTGTCCTACACCGGCGCGGACCGGACCGCGGCGATCCTGCCGGTGAACGCACCGGACGGCGCTCCGAAGGTGTCTCCTGTGGAAGCCAGCCAGCGTTACCTGGAACATCTGAAAGCCGCCTGGGACTACGAGCATCCGGATGAACCGTTCGCGGAGCACAACGTCGTACTCACCGTCCCCGCCTCTTTCGACGAAGTGGCGCGGCAGTTGACCCAGAAGGCCGCCGAACAGGCGGGCTACCGTAATCTGATCCTTCTGGAAGAGCCGCAAGCCGCGTTCTACGCCTGGCTGGAGCGGCACGAGAACTGGCGGGAAAGCGTACAGCCGGGCGACCTGATCCTGGTGATCGATGTCGGCGGCGGCACCACCGATTTCACACTGATCAGCGTTTCGGAAAGCGCGGGTTCGCTGCAACTCGAACGCGTGGCCGTAGGCGACCACCTGCTGCTGGGCGGCGACAACATGGATCTCGCGCTTGCCCATTCGGCCGCGGCCCGCATGGGCAAGCTGGACGCCATGCAATTCCACACCCTGTGGCAGCAGTGCCGCCTGGCGAAAGAGAGCCTGCTCTCGAACGACGAATTGCAGGAGGCACCGCTGACCATTCTCGGCCGCGGCTCCTCGCTGATTGGCGGCACGATCAAAGGAAAGCTGACGCGTTCCGAAGTCGAGACGCTGTTGGTGGATGGCTTCTTCCCGGTCGTCACGTCGCACGACATGCCCGCCCGCCAGCGCCGCTCCGGCCTGATGGAAGTGGGGCTGCCGTACGAGCCCGACGCGGCCATCACCCGGCACCTGGCGCGATTCCTGCGGCGCGACGCTACAGGGATGGCGTGCCCGACCCATGTCCTCTTCAACGGAGGCGTTTTCCGTGCCGGCCATCTGCGGGAGCGCGTGATTGAGGTTTTGAACGCCTTCCTCGCGGAAGAATCCAAGCCGGCCGTCATCGCCTTGGAAGGCGACGACCTGATGCATGCCGTCGCTCGCGGAGCGGCGTATTACGGCCGTGCGCGGCAAGGACGCGGCATCCGGATCCGCGGCGGCGTACCCCGCACCTATTACATCGGCATCGAATCGGCCATGCCCGCCGTACCCGGCTTCGCGGCCCCAATGAAGGCCTTGACGGTGGTTCCCTTCGGTATGGAAGAGGGGACGGGCACCAAGGTCCCCAATCGCGAATTCGCCCTAGTGGTGGGCGAACCGGCGGAGTTCCGGTTCTTCTCGTCCTCGGCCCGCAAGCACGATGACGCGGGGACACTGCTGGAAGAGATTGATTCCGACCTGGAAGAGATCGCGCCCATCCAGGTCCATCTGGAGGGCCAGGAAGGCCAGATGGTGCGTGTGTCGCTGGAGGCGCACGTGACCGAGACCGGAGTGCTGGAGTTGTGGTGTGTGGCCCGCGATGGCCGCCGCTGGAAGCTCGAGTTTCAGGTGCGCGACGCAGGACAGAAACGAAACCCATGAAGATCGGTATTGACCTCGGCACGACGAACTCCGCGTGCGCGTTTATCGACCCCAACGAGGCGGATGGCGCGGATTTCCCGCCAGTTCACATTCTGCCGATTCCGCAGGAGGTGATCGGCGGCCAGATCGAATCCCGGCGTTCCCTGCCCTCGTTCCTTTACCTCGAGGGCGACGGGCTCACCGGTGAGAACGCGCGCGAACAAGGAGCGCTGGTTCCCACCAAGCTGGTGCACTCCGCCAAGTCGTGGCTGTCGAACTCTGAGGTGGACCGGACCGCGAAGATCCTGCCGTGGGACGCGCAGGAGGCCGGCCGCGTGGTGTCGCCGGTGGAAGCGTCGGCCCGGTATCTGAAGCACATTCGCGACGCGTGGGAAGCCACCGGCCGTGGATCGATCTCTGAACACGATGTCGTGCTGACCGTGCCTGCCTCATTCGACGAGGAAGCGCGCGAACTGACCGTACAGGCTGCCCACGACGCGGGCATCGAGAACCTGACCCTGCTGGAAGAGCCGGCAGCCGCGTTCTACTCCTGGATCGCCAACCACCTCTCGCAATCGCAGAAGTCACTCACCGACGGCATGACCGTGCTGGTCGTCGACGTCGGCGGCGGCACCAGCGACTTCACGGTAATCCGGGTAGGCCGCGAAGGCGACCGCGTCAACTTCACGCGTACGGCCGTGGGCCGGCACCTGCTGCTTGGCGGCGACAATCTGGACCTGACCCTGGCGTGGCTGGTGGAGTCGAAACTCAACAAGCAGCTCTCCCTGCGCCAGCGGAGCGCGCTGCGCCGGCAGTGTTCGGCGGCGAAGGAAAAACTGCTGGGTTCGGCGGATCTGGCGAGCGTGGACATCACCGTGCTCGGCGGAGGCACGTCGCTCATCGGCGGAACCCTCAAGGCGACGGTTCTCCGCGAAGAGGCGATGGAACTCGCGATGGAGGGCTTCCTGCCGTTCTGCGGGCTGGACGAGAAACCCCAGGAAGACAAGAAGAGCCTGTTCCGCGAAATCGGCCTGCCATACGTCAGCGACCCGGCCGTCACCCGCCACCTCGCAGCCTTTCTGCAATCCTCACAATCGCCGGCGCCGGACGCGATCCTCTTCAATGGCGGGTTCTTCATCCCGGAGATCCTGCGCCAGCGGGTCACCGACGTAGTGGAGAGCTGGTACGGCAAGCGGCCGCTCGTCTTCGAGAACAATGACCTGGATCTGGCAGTCGCCGTGGGCGCGTCGTATTACTCCTACGTGCGCGGGACCGGCAGCGGTGTGCTGGTGCGCGGCGGCCTGCCGCGGGCCTATTTCCTGGGCGTCGATTCGCCGGATACGGCGGCGCTGAAGACTGTCTGCCTGGTACCGCGCGGCACGGAAGAGGGCTCCACCCTGACTCTGGATCTCGAGAACCTGCAACTGGTCGCCAACAAGCCCGTCAAATTCAAGCTGTACTCCTCCCTGCTGCGCACGGAAGACCAGGTGGGCGAAGTGGTGGAGTTCCCGGTTCAGGAAGTGGCCGAGAACCTGCATCAGCACGCTCCGCTGGAGGCGGTGATCCGCTTCGGCAAGAAGGCGGAGGAACGTCTGGTTCCAGTAAAACTGGGCGTGCACCTGAGCGAAGTGGGCACGCTGGAGATCTGGGCGGAGTCCAAGATCAGCGAGCACCGCTGGCGGCTCCAGTTCGAACTGCGCAAGCCCGTCCTGGCGGAGCAGGTGAAGAAATCGCGCCCCGTGGCCGTCATCAGCGCGGAAGCCCTGGCGGCAGCGGAAGAGGCAGTGCGGGCGGTGTTCCAGCATGGCACGCTGGCGCCCGAGGAGTTGCCCGGGAAGCTGGAACAGATCCTCGCGCTGGGCCGCAATTCGTGGCCGCTGGAGGTGATCCGCAAGCTGGCGGATGTCTTCCTGGAACTGAACGAAGGACGTCGAAAATCACCAGCCCACGAAGTACGCTGGCTGAACCTGGGCGGCCTGTGCCTGCGCCCCGGCTTCGGTCATCCCGGCGACGACTACCGCATCGAACTTGCCCGGCGCGTCTGGGCGCAGGGAACTGCCTTTGGCAACAAACCCGAGAACGAAACACAGTGGTGGATCTTCTGGGGCCGTGTGGCGGGCGGGCTGAACAAGAACCAGCAGGCCGATGTGTTCCAACGGATCGCCTATGCCTTGCTGCCGAAGGGCAAGCCGCAACGGTTGAACTCCAGTCTCGAACGAGAGATGTGGCGCTGCGCGGCGTCGCTGGAACTATTGCCCGCAGGCACGCGAACCGACCTTGGCAACGCCCTCGTGAAACGGCTGCGGTCGGAGGCGAGCGCGTCGGACTTCTGGTGCCTGGCCCGCATCGGCGCCCGCAAGCTCTTCTACGGACCGCTGAATCAGGTGCTGCCGGCAGCAACGGCGGTGCGCTGGATTGAAGGGATCGGCAAGGTGAAGGGCAGCGAGGAGTGCATCGCGCGCCTGGGACAAAGTACAGGCGATGCGACGCGGGACCTGCCGCCCGGCTCCCTCGAAATGGTGCGGCGCACGCTGGCCGGCTCCCCGGAACTGCTGTCGCTCTTTGAAGGCGACACACCCAGCGATCTCGACTCGATGGCCCGCGTCTTTGGCGAAGAACTGCCGTCCGGCCTTGTGCTGGCGGAATCCGCACAGGAATGAACGAACTCAGCCTCATCACCGCGATCCGGAAGTGGTCGACGCCCAGGGCAGCGGCCGCGGGCGTGGTGAAGGGCATCGGCGACGACTGTGCGATCATCCGGCCCCGCGCCAACGAGGATCTGTTGTTCACAACGGACTTCGTCCTCGAAGACGTCCACTTCACACGTGCCACCCAGACCGGTATCGACACCGGCTGGAAGGCCCTGGCCCGCGGCCTCAGCGACATCGCGGCTATGGGCGGCGACGCCCGTTACGCCCTCGTCTCGCTGGCCCTGGCGCCCTGGTGCTGTCACAACTATGTCCGGGATCTGTATAAGGGCTTTAACAAGCTGGCCGGGCTGCATGGCGTGCAGATCATCGGTGGAGACGTGTCGCGGACAGAGAAGCTCACCATCGACGTCATCGTGATTGGATCCACCCCGCGCGGCAAGGCGCTGCGGCGCGACGGGGCGAAACCGGGCGACGTGATCTACGTCAGTGGAGCCCTGGGCCGGGCCGCCGTGAAGGATTATAAGGACCGCCCCGTCCCCCGCCTCGAACTGGGCCGCAAACTGCGCGGCAAAGCGACATCCTGCATGGACTTAAGCGATGGACTGGCGATGGACCTGCACCGCCTGGCCGTGGAGTCCGGCGTCGCCGCCGAGCTCGACGGGCCGCTGCCCTCCGCCCCTGACGCCACCCTGGAACAGGCCCTCTTTGGAGGCGAAGACTACGAACTCCTGTGCACCCTGCCGGCCGGCCGCCGCGCGCCCAGGGAATTGACCCGCGTAGGGCTCATCGTGAAGGGCAAACCGGGCCGCGTGACCCTGGCGGGCGAAAGTTTACAACCCCGCGGTTGGGATCCCCTCGCCTGACCGGATTCCGCCATTCGCTGCAAATCCGCCGCCTCTCCCTGCATTCCGTAACCTGACCGGAGCCTCTGGCCGCATGCTGTATCCAGGACAAACTGGGAGGCCCGCAATGAGCCAGATTTGGAGTCGAACTCTCTTCGCCACGTTATTGCCCCTCATGGCCGTCCACGCCGACGGCACCATGCCGCAAAGGACGGCCGCCGTGGTGCTGTTCCCGGGCGCGCAGGTGATGGGCTACGCAGCGCCCATCGACATTCTGCGCTACGGCGGCACCAGCGTCTTCACGGTCGCCGAGAAGCCCACCGTCGTGACGAATGGCGACCTTAGCGTGAACGCACAGTATACCTTTGATAACGCACCGGATCCGGACATCCTGCTGGTGCCGGGCGGCAGCAATATGAAAGCGGAACTCGAGAATCCGCGCCTGCTCAACTTCCTGCGCGACAAGGCAGGAAAGGCCCAGATCGTCCTCTCTGTGAGCAATGGCTCCTTCCTGTTGGGCAAGGCCGGCCTGCTGGACGATCAGACCGCAACCGCCACGTTCGGCCTGACGGAAGGCCTGCGGCGCATCGCCCCGCTGGCCCGGGTGGTGGACGATGTCCGCTATGCGGATAGCGGCAAGTACGTGACGTCGGCGGGCCTGTCCGCGGGCATCGACGCAGCTCTGCACGTCCTGGAAAAGCTGGACGGACGAGGCGCCGCGCAGATGGCCGCCCTCGCCGTGGAATATAACTGGGATCCCGAGGGATCTTTTGTCAGGTCCCAACTGGCAGACCGGCTCTGCGCTTTCCGCTACAGCGTGACGCAGGCGCAGTCCATCCGCCGGGAGGGCGACGAAGAGCAGTGGGTGAATGAGTGGGCGGTGACGGATCCGTCGTCTCCGGAAGTAGTCTTCGATGCCTTTCAGACGGCGATCCGGAAGCACGTGACCTGGATGGAGTCGACGCCGCAGTGGACGAAGATCGACGGCGAGGATGCCCCTTTGCGCAGCCAGTGGCGCTTTCGGGATGAGCGGGATCGAAGCTGGCGCGGAGTTCTGGAAGTTACGCCGAATACGGTGAGCGGTCAGGGGGTGGTTGTCCGCCTCTCCTTGCACCTGGATCCCCGGCGTGCGTCAATCTGATGGAATGCAAGGCATGAATCCGGCAGTACCGCGTAACCCGTCGCGCATCCGCGTGACGTGGTGGAAGTTGTCCGCCGTCTGGGTAGCGTTCGCCCTGTTCAACGCCACCCAGGTGGTGCTCAGCGTCAAGGCGGAGATGCCGGAGGTGCCGGGCACCCCCTTGTTCATCCGGGCGTTTCTGGGCTGGATGATCTGGGCGATGGCGACACCCCTGGTCGTCGAGTTAGGGCGGCGGTATCCGTTGCGCCGGCCAGGACTGGCGGTAGCCTTGCCGCTGCACCTGGTGACCTGGATCGGCATAGCCGCCACACGCGCGGTGCTGCTGGTGGTGCTGGCCGCGGAGTTGATCAAATACTGGCCGAACGAAGGAAAAAGTACGTTCCTGGAGCGGCTGGGCGGGCAGTTCCTGGCCCAGCTGCACATGGACCTGCTGGCTTATGCCGGCGTGATGATCTTCTGCGCGTGGCGAGAGTCGCAGCAGAGACTGCAGGAACGGGATGTGCGCGAGGCTCAGCTCGAGACGCAGCTCTCGCAGGCGCAACTGCGAGCGCTGCGGGCCCAGTTGAATCCGCATTTCCTGTTCAACACCCTGAACGGAATCTCGGCCCTGGTGCGCGACGGCAACCAGGCCTGTGCGATCCGCATGCTGGTGGGATTGAGCGACCTGTTGCGCTATGTCATCGACAGCCCGCCGGACCTCGAGGTGGAGTTGGACGAGGAGATCCGCTTCGCCAAGCAGTATCTCGACATCCAGCAGATGCGGTATGGCGAGCGCCTGGGTGTGAACTGGTCGGTGCCCGAGGAGTTGGGCGGAGCCCGCGTGCCGAGCCTGATCCTGCAGCCGCTGCTGGAAAATGCGATTCAGTACGGTGTGGCAGCCAGAAATGCCGCCGTGAACATCCGCGTCAGTGCGGCTGAATCGGACGGAGTCCTGAAACTGACGGTGAACAATGATGGCCCGTCGCTGCAGGAGAATCCGCGGCGAGCCGGGGTCGGCATCGCGAACACGCGCCAGCGCCTGGAAACCCTGTATGGCGAGCGGGCCGGCCTGGACGTCCATGACGCCCGGCCCTCGGGGGTGGAGGCGGTGATCCACCTGCCGCTGCGGGAGGAACCTGCGTGACGGCCGCCCCCCGCATCCGCGCGCTGCTGGTGGACGACGAGCCGCTGGCCAGGAAGAACCTGCGGCTGCTGCTGGAGCGCGACCAGGAGATCGAGGTCGCCGGCGAAAGCGCCAGCGGCCTGGAGGCCATGCAGGACATTCCGAAACTCGAGCCCGATCTCGTGTTTCTGGATGTTCAGATGCCCGAGGCTGACGGGTTCGACGTCATCGCGACGCTGGATCCCGAGAGCATGCCGGTGATCGTGTTCGTGACGGCCTATGACCAGCACGCCATTCGTGCCTTTGAAGTGCAGGCCGTCGACTATGTGTTGAAGCCCTTCGATGACGAACGCTTCGCGAGGGCGCTGGAGAACGCCAAGAGACAGGTGAGGTGCCGCGAAATGGAACAACTGGGCGAGCGTTTGCTGGCGTTGGCGGCTGCCCGGCCCGGGCAGGCGAAAGAGGGAGAGGCCGGGTTCACAGACCGCTTCATTGTGCGGACCGGCAACCGCCTGGTGCTGGTGCGGGCTCCTGAGATCGATTGGATCGAGGCCGCGGACTACTACGTCCGGCTGCACGTGGCGGGCCGCGCCCACCTGGTGCGGCAATCCATGGCCGAAATGGAGCGATGCATGGACCCCGAGAAGTTCGTGCGCGTGCACCGCTCCACCATCGTGAACATCGACCGGATCCGCGAGGTCCAGCTGGGCGTCGATGGGGAGCACCGCGCCGTCCTTTCTGACGGCACAGAGCTCAAGATCAGCCGCGGGTATCGCCGCCGGCTTGGATTCCTCTAGAGGATCAGATCTTAGGCACGGCGAAGAACATGCCGCCGAAGATCGCCCACGCCAGGATCAGCGTCCAGATCACATTGGCCGTCTGGGCGCCCAGGAACGCGAAGAACGGTCGGCCGTTCTCCATCGTCAACAGATCGGTGAACTTCGTTTCCAGCCCGATGCAGGCAAAGGCGAGAGCGAACCAGGCGGTCCGCAGCCCGGTGAGCGTTCCTTTGGTTGCCTTGACTACGGCGGGATCCACCAGGAAGCTGAACGCGAGGGACGCGGCCACGAACCCGATCACAAACTTGGGGAACCGCTCCCAGATCACTTTCGCGCTGGCCTTCGGCTGATCGCCGTTGCCAGATTTCATCGACCACCAGATCGACAGCAGGAACGCCGCTACACCAATCAGCACGTTCTGCGAGAACTTCACGATGGTGCCCATCTTCATGGCCGTTTCGCTGATGAGAGACCCGGCCGCGACGACGCTGCCCGTGGTGTCGAGCGTCCCGCCCAGCCACGCGCCTCCCACCACGTCGGTGAGACCCATTGTCTTGATCAGCCAGGGCTGAATGACAATCATCGGCACAGCCACAATGAGGACGACACTCGCCACGTAGCTCAACCTCCGCCGGTCACCCTGGATGGCGCCGCAGGCCGCAATGGCGGCGCTCACGCCGCAGATGGAGACGGCCGTGGACAGCATGGCCGAGAACTCGTCATCCAGCTTCATGCGCCGGCACAACCAGAAACTGAAGTACCACACAACAATGACGACCAGGACCGCCTGCAGCATGCCCAGAACCCCGGCTTCCATGATGTCCTGGAAGAGAATCGTGGCGCCCATGATCACCAGGCCGCTCTTGATGAAGTATTCCGTGCGCACGGCCTCCATCAGCCAGTCCGGGCAGCCGATCCCGTTGCTGACGAGCAGGCCGAGAACCAGCGCGAAAATGACATACTCGATGCCCCAATAGGCCACCGTACTGTTGCCGGCGAGGAGTTGCGCCAGCCAGCCCAGCGCGAAGACCACAAGGAAGCCCAGTGCGAACCGTCCGGCTTTGGCGCCCAGGGCCAGGGCGCCAGGCAGCGCCATCACGAACAGAATCGCGCACAGAATCAGCGAAGTCTGCATGTTGGCGGAACTGAATAGGCCGCCCAGCGCGGTGGTGGAAGCCCATTTGAAAGCGGGCAAAGCGGGCCGGAGGCCAAGAGGTACAAGAATCAGGGTCGCCAAGCCCAGCCAGACGGCCAGCCAGTCCTCATGAATCCACCAGCGGTTCGATGCAGAAGCCATATCTATCGAACACTACCACGCAGCAGCGGGTGGCTTCAGGAAACTGGATTCCGGCGGGTCATCTCCTCGATCACACCGAACAGCTTTTCGGCTTCGTAAGGCTTGGTGAGGAAGCCGTCCATGCCCGCCGCGAGACAGGAACCCTCGTCGCCCTTCATGGCGTTGGCGGTCAGGGCCAGGATGGGCACATGCCCGCCCAGCGCCGCCTCCAGGCTGCGAATCTGGCGTGTCGCTTCCAGCCCGTCCATGCCGGGCATCTGGACATCCATTAGAACCACGTCGAAGGGTTGGGCAGAGATTTTGTCCACAGCCTGCTTGCCGTCGGAGACAGCCACAACGTCATGGCCCCGCTTGCTCATCAGGCGTTCCACCAGCTTGCGGTTCACCGGATTGTCCTCGGCCACAAGCACTCTCAGCCGGCCAGGAACGGAAGGCTCAGGCGGCGGCTCGGGTTCCGGCTCTGCCTGCTTCTCCAGCGGTGCCACCAACTGCATCTTCACCCAGAAACGGAACAGGCTGCCTTTGTCCGGTTCGCTCTCCACTTCCAGCCGGCCGCCCATCCCGTCGACAATCTTCGCCGAGATCGCCAGGCCCAGGCCGGTGCCGCCATAGCGGCGCGTCACCGATCCATCCGCCTGCCGGAAGGCTTCGAAGATCAGCTTCTGCTGATCCAGCGGAATCCCGATGCCCGTGTCCTTCACCTCGAACCGGACTTCCGCATCGTTGTCGACGGTCCGGTCGAGCATCACGCTGAGCGAGACGGAACCTTTCTCGGTGAACTTCAACGCATTGCCAAGCAGGTTCAGCAACACCTGCCGCAGTCTCGAACTGTCGCCGATGATACGGTTCGGCAATTGGTGGTCAAAGGTGCACGTGAGTTCCAGCTTCTTGGCGGCAGCCCGGCCTGTGAGCGTCCGCACCGCCTGCTGCACCGTGTCTCGCAGCATGAACTCTTCGTGGCCGATCTCCATGTAACCGGCTTCAATCTTGGACAGATCCAGGATGTCGTTCAGCAGGGCCAGCAGGCTGTCGGCGGAGATCTTGACGGTCTCCAGATAGTCCTTCTGCTCCGTCGTCAGCGCCGTGCCCAGCGCCAGTTCCGTCATGCCCAGGATGCCGTTCATGGGCGTCCTGATCTCGTGGCTGACATTGGCCAGGAACTCGTCCTTCAGGCGGTTGGCCCGTTCACTCCGCTCCTTCTCCAGGCGAAGCTGCTTCGTGCGCTCGTCCACCGCGCGCTCCAGGCGCTCGGTCTCTTCCCGATGCTGGTGCTTGGCGCGCTCAATTCGCCACAGACCGGCGGCGATCAGCATCAGCACCACCAGCCCCTGCAGGTAGCGGTTGGCCCACCACGGCGGCATGATCGTAAAGGCAAAAACGGCCGGCTCCCGGCTCCATTCCTTGTAGCCGTCGAAGCCGTACACCTCCAACCGGTAGTCGCCCGGCGGCATTTCCGCAAACTGCATCTCGCGTTGCGAAGTATTCTGCCACTCGGAGGACAAACCCACCACGCGGTAGCGGAAGCGCTGGCTGGAAGGACGGGAGAACGACAGCACCGCAAACCGGACCGTCAAGGTATTCCAGCGGTAGCCCACCTTGGCCTTCGTCTGCAGCGTTTGAGGATGCCCGCCCAGTTGCACCGACGTGAGCACCACGCGGGGCGGACCGGGGCTGGCCTTGACTTCGGATTCGTGGAAGCGCGAAAGACCCGCGCTGGTTCCAATCCAAACCGTGCCGTCCGGCTCGGCGGCAAACGCATCGGAGTTGCAGTCGTCCCACACCAGGCCGTCGCCGCGCCTGTACTGGGACCACTGTTTCCCGTTGAAAACGCCCACCCCGCGGTCTGTGCCGACCCACATGTTGCCCTTGGTATCAAAGCGCGTGAAGTAGACCTGGTTCGAAGGCAGGCCGTCCGCGGGCGTCAGATGGGAGAGTTGCAGCCGGTCGCCCTGGCGCGTGACCCTGGTCAGGCCCATGCCTGTCTGGTAAGCAATCCACAGAGTTCCGTCCGGCCCGTCGCTGATCGACCAGACACCCTCGTATTTGAGGCCCTCCTGCAGGCCGTACCGCAGCCACCGTCCACCGGTCCGGCGGAACAGTCCATGCGTCGTGCCGTACCAGACCTCGCCGTCCGGCAGGACCTTCATGGTCAGGCCCGTTGCTTTCTCGGAACCCGGCACCTCGATGGCGTCGAAATGGCGCGTCTTCGCATTGAACAGGTACAGACCGGACTTGGTGGTGGTTGACGCCCAGAGTTGCCCCTGTTTGTCGATCTCCAGATGCGAAATGTAGTGATTCCGCGCCAGTTGCGGCATCGGGAAGCGGTCGATCCGGCCGGTCGAGGGGAAGAAGTGAATCGCCCCGTAGCCGCGCAGGCCCGCCCACATGCTGCCGTCCGAATCCATGGCCAGCGCCTGGATCTCCTCCCCCTGCAGCGCCCGAACGGCCTCAAAGTAGAAACTTTCCGCCTTCCTGCGCCCCCGGTAGAGGCCCCCACGCGTGGCGACCCACACTGTCCCGTGCCCGTCAGGCAGGATCTGCCAGACGAGTTCGTCATTGAGTCCTTCCGTGTAGGTGTAGCCTTCCCACTCTCCGTAGCCGATCCAGCGGAAGAGCCCGCGGCCCAGCAGGCCAACCCACATCGCCCCGTCCTTGTCCCGGAAGATCATGGACACGTCGTTCGCCGCCAGCCCCTGCGCGCGGGTGACAAAGCGCCAGTGGGTCCCCTCCAGGATTGCGAAGCCCTCTTTGAGCGGCACCAGCAGCCGGCCTTTATTGTCCAGGGCCAGTTGCGGCACCCACGGGCTGCTGAGCGACCGGTCACAGGGCACCGGGACAAATGCCTCCGTCCCCGGCCTGCGTACCATCACCATCACCCGGTTGCGGATCCACAGATTGCCCTCGGCATCCTCCAGCATGTACTGCCAGGGATCCTTAGGCTGCTCTGTCCATGTGGCCGCGGGCACCTCATTCTCGCCTTCGAGGCGGCAGATGGAATTCAGGCAGCCGAACCAGACCTCGTTGCGCCGGTTCACCATCACACTCGCCACCGGACTCGTCACGCCCGTCGCGTAATGGAACTTCCAGACGCCCGTCTTCTGCCGGACCCCGATGAGCAGGCCGGAAGGTGTTGCGACAAACACCCTGCCGGACCGGTCGGAGGCTACCCCCTGCGCGCCAACCACCTTCTTGGCCGGGGCAATGTCGACCTTATCGAACCGGTTCCCGTTCTGCACCCACAAGCCCACCGGCGTGCCCAGCCAGATCGTCCCGTCCGCACTTTGGTGCATCGACTGAAGCGAGGTAGCCGGGACGCCCTCCCGGGCTCCGAATTCCGCGAAACTGTGTCCATCGAAGCGATACAGCCCGTTCTGGGTGCCTACCCAAAGAAAGCCGTCCTTGTCCTGGATCACTTGCTCGACGGCCAGGTTCAGCAGTCCGTCGGCATAGCCAAACTCTTGAAAAGCAAACTTTTGGGCACAGACGCGCGGTGCCAGGCAGATGACTGCCAGGCACGCTGCCAGCCTGAGGCTGCTCGCGCGAAGGTCCATGTCGGGTTTATCGACAGAAAGGCCCTGAAAGTTGAGCGCTGTGTAGGCTTGCTGACAAGTCTTTCTTAAGAAAGACCTTTCCGGCCCCATTCAGCGGCCGTCAGGGGCCCCGTCCGGAGGGGAATCTCCTGCTCTACACTGGGAGAATACCTCGGGAAGGGGGCAGGCGCAGGGGCCGGCAATGAATCGCGAATATCACAAGTGGCACAGCCAACGGTTGGGCCGGGAGATGGAACTCCTGCAGTTCGGGCATGGGGGCGTCCCCCTGCTGGTCTTCCCCAGTTCGATGGGCCGGTTCTTCGAGTACGAGGATCGCGGCATGGTGCAAGCCATGCAATGGCAACTGGATACAGGCCAAACCATGCTCTTCTGCGTCGACAGCGTGGACAAGGAGAGCTGGTACAACAAAGGCATCCATCCGGCCGACCGCGTCCGCAGGCACGTGCAATATGAAGAGTACATTCTGAAAGAGGTGCTGCCGCTCATGCGGGGCAGCAGCGGGCACCACCGCGTCGCGGTCACCGGTTGCAGTTTTGGCGGCTACCACTGCACGAACTTCGCCCTCCGCCATCCGGAGTGCGTGCACACCTGCGTCTCCATGTCAGGCGCCTACGACATCAAACAGTTCCTGGGCGGGTACTACGACAACGACTGCTACTTCAACAACCCGGTCGATTTCGTCCCCAACACGCAGGACGCCTGGTATCTCGACCAGTACCGCCGCGAGATCCGCTGGGTTTTCGGCGCCGGCGAGCATGACATCTGCCTGGAGGAGAACCGGCGCATCTCTGGGATCTTCAATGCCAAAGGCATCCCCCACTGGTTCGACTTCTGGGGCCTCGGCGCGGTCCACGATTGGCCCTTGTGGCAGCTCATGTCGAAGAAGTACTTTAGCTAGAACGCGGAATCATCTTCAACGGAGGAAGTAGTGATGAAGAAGATCGGGCTTTTGTACGGGATGGAGAACACCTTCCCGATGGCATTGGTGGACCGGATCAACTCGCGCCACGTCGACGGGGTAGTGGCCGAGAGCCTCATGACCGGTGCGTTCCGCATGGACAAGCCCAGCGGCTACGAGGTCATCATCGATCGGATTTCCCACGATATCCCGTTCTACCGGGCCTATCTCCGCAACGCCATCCTCCACGGCGCGAAGGTCATCAACAATCCGTTCTGGTGGAGCGCCGACGACAAGTTCTTCAACTACGCCCTGGGCGAGCAGATCGGCGTCGCCGTACCCAAAACCGTCATGCTGCCGCATCACTCCCACCCGCCGGGCACCACCGGCCAGTCGATGCGCAACCTGATGTATCCGCTCAACTGGCAGGAAGTATTTGATTACATTGGCTTTCCGGCATTCATGAAACCCCACCTGGGCGGCGGCTGGCGGAACGTCTACAAGGTGAACTCGCCCGACGAGCTCTATGCCGCCTACAACGAAACAGGCGACCTCGGCATGGTGCTCCAGGAGAACATCGATTTCACGGAGTACTACCGCTGCTACGTCATCGGCCGCGAAAAAGTGCACGTCATGGCCTACGACCCGCGCCTCCCGCACGAGCAGCGCTACGTCACGACCGCCGATCCCACCCAGTCCCCCCTCTACGGCCGCATCGTCGCCGACGCCCTGAAGCTCTGCCGCGCGCTCGGTTACGACATGAATACCGTCGAGTTCGCCGTTCGCGATGGCATCCCCTACGCGATCGACTACCTCAATCCCGCGCCCGACGCCGACCGCTTCTCCGTCGGGGAAGCAAACTTCGAGTGGATTCTCGAAGCCATGGCCGACCTCGCCATCGCGACCGCGCTGAGCCCTGCCCTGCCGCGGGACGACTACCATTGGGGCCGGTTCCTGGCCGGCGGCCGGCGCTAACGTTCGGGAGGAGAGCCTCATGACACGTCCAAGCTTCACCATCGGAATCGAAGAAGAGTACATGACCGTCGATCCCGTGACACGGGAGCTGCGCAGTCACATCGACGCGGAAATGATCGAGCAGGGCAAGCTGGTCCTGCGCGAGCGGGTAAAGCCGGAGATGCACCAGTGCGTGGTCGAGGTCGGCACCGAGATCTGCCACAACATCGCCGAGGCCCGGGCCGAGATCACCACCATCCGCCGTCATATGGTCGCCCTTGCCAAGGCCAACGGCCTCAGGCTGGCGGCGGCCGCCACCCATCCCTTCTCCCACTGGCGCAATCAGAGCATTTATCCGGACGAACGCTACCGGACGATTGTCGAGGACATGCAGAACGTGGCGCGCGCCAACCTGATCTTCGGGCTCCATGTGCACGTCGGCATCGAGGATCGCGAAACCGCGATCCACATCATGAACGCCGCTCGCTACTTTCTGCCGCACATCCTGGCGCTCTCCACAAACTCACCGTTCTGGCTGGGGGATGAAACCGGATTGCGCAGCTACCGCTGCAAGGTCTTCGACAAGTTCCCCCGGACGAACATCCCGGACTATTTCCAGAGCTACGGCGAGTATGAGAGCCTGGTGAACCTTCTCATCCAGACCGGCTGCATCGACAATGCGAAAAAGATCTGGTGGGACCTCCGGCCCCATCCGACGTTCTCCACCATCGAGTTCCGCATCTGCGACCTGCCCATGCGGCTGGACGAAACCATCGCCCTGGCCGCGCTCATCCAGGCCACCGTGGTAATGCTTTGGAAACTCCATTCCAATAACCAGGGCTTCCGTCTCTATCGCCGTATGTTGTTGATGGAGAACAAGTGGCGCGCCGTCCGCTATGGAATCAACGGCAAGCTGATCGACTTCGGCAAGCGGGTGGAAGTTCCGTTCCGCGACCTTATGGAGGAGTACTTCAATATGGTGGCGCCGGTCGCCGAAGAGTTGGGCAGCCTGAACGAAATCAATTACCTGCGCCGGATCCTGGAAGAGGGCACGGGCGCCGACCGCCAGTTGAAGGTTTTCCACGAAACCCGCGACCTGAAGGCTGTCGTGGACTACATCATTCAGGAAACAGAGGCAGGACTGAATTGATCCCCTTCGACCCTGAGTTGACCCAAGGAGCGCGCAATGCAGTCAGGGTCTGCCTGCGCGTCCAGTCGCACGAGAAAGTCACGGTCATCACCGACAACGTCTCCCGCGAAATCGCGGCGGCGCTGGAGGCGGCCCTCACAGAAATCGGGGCCGCCTACCGCACCTTCGTGCTGGAGGAATGCGCCCCCCGCCCGCTGGAGGGCATGCCTCAAGCTGTGCTGGACGAGATGGAGTCCAGCCAGGTGAGCATCTTTGCCGTGGTGGCGCAGCGCAATGAGCTTCGCAGCCGCATGCAGATGACTGACGTAGTGAATCGCCGCAAGATCCGCCATGCCCACATGGTGAACATCGAGAAGCGGATCATGCTCGAAGGCATGCGGGCTGACTACCTGGCCGTGGACGATCTCAGCCTCCGCCTGCTCGAGATCACCCGTCCGGCGAAACAGATCCGCGCCCGCAATGCCGCCGGCACGGATATCGTGGCCGCGATGAATCCCGACTATAAGTGGCTGAAAACAAGCGGGATTATCAGTGAGAACACGTGGGGCAACCTGCCCGGCGGCGAAGTCTGGACCACGCCCGGTGAAGTGAACGGCCGCTTCGTCGTGGACGGCGTGGTGGGCGACTATCTCTGCGCGAAGTACGGCGACCTGGCTGCAACTCCGCTCACACTGCTCATCGAGGGCAATCGGCTCAGGGAAGCTCACTGCACCAACAAGGAACTGGAAGCCGAATTCTGGAACTACACCCATACCGATGAAAACTCAGACCGTGTGGGCGAGTTCGCCATCGGCACCAACCTTGGCGTCCGTGACGTCATCGGCAATATCCTGCAGGACGAAAAGATCCCCGGGGTCCACATCGCTTTCGGCAATCCCTATGGCGACCACACCGGCGCGCAGTGGTACTCTTCCACCCACATCGACGTCGTGGGCCGCAAGTTCACCATCCATGCCGACGACCGCCTCATCATGCGCGACGGGGAGTTTGCGCTGTGAAAGGAGATGAACTCCGGCGGCTCTTCAATGCCCACTTCACGCCGGAGCGGTATGCTCGCTTCCAGTCACTGATCGACGAACGCAGCGGCACCCATGTCGCATTCCGCCTCTGCGAGACGCCCTGCTTCTTCGACTCCGACTTCATGCACCGCATCTCGCGGGAAGGCAAGGAACTCATCGGCCAGTTGGTGGACGATCCCGCCTACCGCAGGACCTCCGACGCCTCCCTGCCGGAGCAGTACAACGTCCCGAACGAACCCGCCGAGCCGATGTTCGTCCAGGTGGACTTCGGCGTCATCCGCGGAGCGGACGGCCTGCTGCACCCAAAACTGGTCGAGATTCAGGGCTTCCCTTCCCTCTACGCCTTCCAGCCCGTCCTGGCCCAGAGCTACATCGACGCCTACGAGATGCCGGCAGACCTGCACTACCTGCTGGATGGCCTGGATAATTCTCAGTACTGGAAGCTGCTGAAAGAGTCGATCGTAGGCGGCCACGATCCCGAAAACGTAGTCCTCCTGGAGGTCGATCCGGACCACCAGAAGACCCGCTGCGATTTCCTGCTGACGGAGCGTATGCTCGGAGTCCGGGCCGTCTGCCTTGCTCAGGTCCGCAAACAGGGCAGGAAGCTCTACTATCAGCGCGATGGGCGGGAGGTGGAGATCCGCCGCATCTACAACCGCGCGATCGTCGACGAAATCGAGCGCCGCCAGGTCCCCATGCCCTTCGATTGGCGCGACGACCTCGACGTCGAATGGGCCGGCCACCCGAACTTCTACTTCCGCATCTCGAAGTTCTCTATTCCGTATCTGCACCACCCCTCGGTGCCGGAAACCATCTTCCTCGACCGTCTGGAAACCCTGCCGGAAGACCTGTCGAAATGGGTCCTGAAGCCGCTCTACTCTTTCGCCGGCCTGGGCGTCGTCATCGGACCCACCCGGGCCGATATCGACGCCATCCCGCCCGCCGAACGCCCCAACTTCATCCTCCAGGAGAAGGTGGACTTCACACCTGTCGTCGAAACCCCCTTCGGTCTGACGAAAGCCGAGATCCGGGTCATGTACGTCAACCGCCGACCGGTCACCCACATCATCCGCATGGGCCGCGGCAAGATGATGGGCGTGGACCACAACAAGAATATGGAGTGGGTCGGAGCCAGCGCGGCGCTGTACCATGAAGAGTCATGACGCCGGATGAGGAAGACCTGCTCGACCACGTATTCGACTACCTCTGCGAGGAACAGCCGGAGACGGTAGCCGATATTGCCGACGATGAGATCCGCCGCCGGGCGGCCCTCGGCATCCGCCGGGCCCAGGGCCACGGCATCGAACAGCCCGAGGCGATCACCGCCTACGTGTCGTTGATGTTCCTGGTCGCGCCCGATTTCGACGTGCATCCGAAGATCGGCAAGGTTCTGGCGGACACCAGCGTCCCCGCGGCCCTGCGAATGAAGCAGATCTTCTCCCGAACCTCGGAGGCCGACTGGGAAGAGGCGGCCGAAAAGTCCGCCGGTTGGGACGCGCTGGCCTAGCCGGACTGCCCCCTGGCGCAGCAGTTCTCCGGGCGGCGCAGGCTGCTAGAATACAAATCGAGCGCGCCCGTAGCTCAGTTGGATAGAGCGTCTGGCTTCGAACCAGCAGGTCGGGAGTTCGAGTCTCTCCGGGCGCGCCAGATCCCGCCCACTCACCCCCACCCCGCATCCAGCCCCAGGTACGCCAGCCCATATCGCCGCCCGAACTCGTGCAGACCCGCGGTGTCGAAGTGCACCGAGTCGCCCTTGTCCTTCAGTCCGGCCGACGAAACAAATGCCACCTTCCGGGCGCGCAGCGGCAACTGCGCCAGGTGCTCGTTCACCACACCCGCATACGGGCTGCTCTCCGTCTTCAGAAACTCGCCCAATTGTCCGACAACGACCGGCAGTTCGGGACTGCCCAACTCCCCGCGCAAGGCGTTCATCATCGGCACCCAGCGCGACGTGTACGACCGCGCCAACTCCTCTTTTCCGCTATCCGCTTCCCCCTGGTGCCACAGAATCCCGCAGAACGTCCCCGCCGGCGCCGCCGCTTTCGCACGCTGCACCGCCTGTGTGAACAGCGCTCCGCCGGGCTTCCATTCATCCAGACTCGAGCCGCCCATCGCCGCCGGAACGAGTCCAATCTTCTGCTGCGGAGCAAACCGCAGCAGTGTCCGAGCGAACGATCGCGCCAGGCCCACCGCGGCAATCGGCTTGTCGAAGTGGATCGGATCCACCGCCGGCACCCACGCCATCTCCTTATTGAGCGCAAACACGCCGGGAATCGGCGCCTGATCTTCCGGTGTGACCACTCCGCGCCCCGCCATGTTCGATTGTCCAGCCAGGAGGAACAGCTTCATGCCCGCAGGCTGCGCCTGCAGCGCCAGAGCGGGCATACCCGCCAGGAACACTCTTCTTTGCATCGCGTCCTCCCCCGGAAACTAGACTGCGGAACGCATCGGTTCGAAGACTTCGGTCGTGAAGTAACGCTCCATGCGATCGGGCAGCACCGTCACCACCTGCGCCGCCGGTCCCAGCCGGCGAGCGATCTGGGCCGCCGCTGCATAGTTTAATCCGGAACTGGCGCCCACGGGGAAACCGCGCCGCATCAAAGCCCGCGTAGTGGCCAGAGCCTCTTTGTCGCGCACCTCCAGGATCTCCAGGCCAGGCATCTCTTCGGGTTTCAGAATGCTCGAGATGCAGTCGATCACGCCCGGGATCCGCGCGCTGAAACTGCAGCACTCCACCTCCGGAGCATCACCCAGATCCACAGGCTTGGCCAGTACAGGAATCGGCGCGCAGCCGTTCTCGCAGATGCCCTGATACAGCCCGACCAGCGTACCGCCCGTGCCCACGCCGCTCACCACCGCATCCACCTGCCCGCCGGGAATCTGGTCCAGCACCTCCCGCGCCGTCGTGTGGGCGTGGGCCACCGCGTTCTCTGGATTGGAGAACTGGCACGGCAGGAAGCCGTTCAACTCCGCCGCCAGACGCTGCGTCTCGGCAATCGAACCGCGAATCCCCAACGCCTTGGGCGTGAGCCGGATCTCGCCTCCAAACGCGCGGATCATCAGCACGCGTTCATTGCTGACCCCCTCGGGCATCACCGCGATGAACCGCAGTCCCAACTGGGCCGACACTAGCGCCATGGCGATGCTGGTCGACCCGCTGGAAGCCTCCAGCACAACGCTGCCCGGCTGGATCTGCCCCTCCCGCCAGGCTTTGGTCAAAATGTGGCGTGCGATGCGATCCTTCGTCGACCCGCTGGGATTGAGGAACTCCAGCTTGCACCAGATGAGCGGACCCTCATCCTCCAGCCGGATCGGCGCCAGCGGAGTGGGCCCCAGCAGGTGAAGGTACGCATTTAGTTCAGGCAGCTTCATCTCTTCCAGGCTACACACAACCGGGCAATTGTGTATGAATGTCTTATGTTCACTCCAACCCGGCGTGCCATCCTGTCGGCCCCTGCCGCCGCCTTGCTGGCCGGAGCACAGGACGTCAAACAACCGCCGGAGTCGCGCCGGCTGCTCTCCTCGAAATTCGATGCCGGCCGCTTCTCCAGCCTCCTGCTGCCGCCAGCCCAATGGACTCCTTACCCCCGGGCCTCCAACCGGCCTGCCTGGCAGGCTCTGCCCGCCGGCCTCCGCTCCGCTTTCATCGACGCGGCCAGCCAGCAGAAAGGGAAGCCTTGGCCGTCCCTCCCCGCCAGTGTCTTCCTGGATTTCCAGCGCAACGGAAACCGCACGCGGTTCGAGGCCCTTACCTTCGGCCGCCGCAACCGTCTCCGCCAGGCTGTCCTGGCCGAATGCATGGAAGGCGCCGGCCGCTTCCTCGACGACATCCTCGACGGGCTCTGGCTCGTTTGCGAGGAGAGCTTCTGGGGTGTCCCTGCCCATATCGGCGTCCAGAAAGCCGGCAATGGCCTCCCGGATATCAGCGAACCCATCGTCGACCTTTTTGCGGCAGAAACGGCGAATACCGTAGCCTGGACCGACTACCTGCTCGGCCCGCAACTGGAGAAGCTGTCTCCTCTCATCCGGCCGCGTCTCCTCGCCGAGGTGCGCCGCCGCCTGCTCGATCCCTGCGCCACCCGCAACGACTTCGGCTGGATGGGACTCGACCCGCAGAACCAGCGCCCCTTGAATAATTGGACCCCCTGGATCGATTCGAACTGGCTCACCGCGAACCTACTGATGGAACAGGACGCGGCCAGGCGATCCGCCACCGCCTACCGCATCCTGAATTCGCTTGACCGCTTTCTCGACTACTACCACCCCGACGGCGGCTGCGATGAAGGCCCCAGCTACTGGAGCCGCGCCGGTGCCTCTCTCTTCGACTGCCTGGAACTCCTCCACTCCGCCTCCTCCGGCCGTCTCGACTTCTTTGACGTGCCGCTCGTCCGCGAAATCGGTACTTACATCTACAAGGCCCACATCGCGGCCGACTGGTATGTGAACTTCGCCGACGCCTCCGCGCGCGTCGTTCCCAACGGCAATCTCGTCTGGCGCTATGGCCGGAGGATCCAGGACCCAGGCATGACCGCCCACGGCGCCTGGATCGCCGCCAGCCACCCCAAGCCCAATGTGGAACCCGATGCCCTCGGCCGCGCCATCGACGAAGTCTTCCATGCAGGGGAACTGCACGCCGCCGGCGCCGGTGCCCAGCCGCCGCTGGTGCGCGACGTCTTTCTGCCCGGTGTCCAGGTGTTCGCGGCACGCCGCCGAAATGGCTCGACAGAAGGCTTCTACGTCGCCGCCCAGGGCGGCCACAATGCGGAAAGCCACAACCACAACGACGTGGGGAATTTCATTGTCTTCCACAATGGCGAACCGGTCCTCATCGACGTCGGCGTGGAAATGTACACCGCCAAGACCTTCTCCAGCCGGCGCTACGAGATCTGGACGATGCAATCCGGCTGGCACAACTGCCCCACCATCAACGGGGTGGCCCAGCAGGCCGGACGGTCGTTCGAAGCCCGCTCCGTCACCAGCTCAAACGACGACCGCGCTGCCCTCTTCTCCCTGGAACTCCAGCACGCCTACCCCGCCGAAGCCGGAGTAAAACAGTGGCGTCGCCAGATCCGCCTCGACCGCTCCGCCGACTCTGTCTCCATCCAGGACCGGTTCCAGTTGGCCAGGACCCAATCGGTCGAACTGAGCCTCATCACCACCCGCCAGGCGAAGGAAGCCGCGCCGGGCGAACTGCACCTGGAAGGCGGCTTCGTTCTGCGCTACGACAAGTCGCTCCAGGCCGTGATCGACGATCACTCCTCGGCCGACGCGCGGCTCCAACCCATCTGGGGTCCCCTGGTCCGCCGCATCCGGCTCTCCACCAACACACCGCCGGCGGAAGGTGGATACACTGTGACCATTACCCGCACATGATTCATACGGAAGAGCAACTGGAAGAGGCGCTCAGCGCACCGTCCCGCGAGGACATCGAGGCGGTCAAGGCCCTGCGAGGCCCCATCCTGATCCTCGGCGCCGCGGGCAAAATGGGACCCTCGCTGGCGCGACGCCTCAAGCGGGCCATGGCAGCCGCCGGCAACCCTGGCGAGGTCATCGCTGTCTCGCGGTTCAGTTCGCCGGAGTCGCGCACCCAGTTCGAGTCCTGGGGCATCGCCACCCTCCCCTGCGACATGCTCCAGCCCGGCGCTCTCGAGGCTCTGCCGGACTCGGAAAATGTCATCTACATGGCGGCCCGCAAGTTCGGGTCCACCGGCAACCCCTCGCTTACCTGGGCGATCAACGCTTTCCTGCCCGGCCTGGTCGCCCGCCGCTACCAGGCTTCCCGCATCGCGGCCTTCTCCTCCGGTAACGTCTATCCGCTCGTGCCGGTCGAATCGGGCGGCGCCACGGAACAGACTCCGCCGCAACCCATCGGCGAGTACGCGCAATCCGTCCTCGCCCGCGAGCGGCTGTTTGAGCACGCCGCCCTGGAATGGGGCACGCGGGTTACCCTCATCCGGCTGAACTACGCGGTGGAACTGCGCTACGGCGTCCTGGTCGACATCGGCCGCAAAGTCCTGAACGGAACCCCTGTCGACGTCACCATGGGTCACGTCAATGTCATGTGGCAGGGGGATGCGAATTCGGTCGCCATCCGGTCCCTGGCCCATTGCGCCTCACCGGCCTTCGTGCTCAATCTCACCGGACCCGGCACCCTGCGCGTACGCGACATCGCACAGGAGTTCGCTGCGCGTCTCGGCCGCGGCGTCGAGATCCAGGGCAGCGAGGCGCCCACCGCTCTGCTGAACAATGCTTCCCTTTGCCACTCCGTTTTCGGGCCGCCGCAGGTAAGCGTTGCGCAGATGATCGACTGGATCGCCGGGTGGATCCAACACGACGGCCGGCTGCTCAACAAGCCGACACACTTCGAGAATCGAGAGGGGCGTTTCTGATCATGTCCTGGCGAGAAAGACTGCACCAGGGGCTTGTCATCCCCGCCCATCCACTCTGCCTCACACCGGAACGGACCCTCGATGAGGCCCACCAGCGCGCGCTCACCCGCTACTACCTCGACTCCGGCGCCGGTGGTCTCGCCGTTGGAGTCCACACCACCCAGTTCGAGATCCGGGATTGCGGCCTGCTGCGGCCCGTCCTGGAATTGGCGGCGCAGGAGGCCCGGGACTCGGACGCCATCCTGATTGCCGGCATCTGTGGACCCACCGCGCAGGCTCTGCGGGAAGCCGCCCAGGCGAAAGACCTCGGCTACCACGCCGGACTGCTCAGCCTCGCCGCGCTCCGCGACTCCACCGTGGAAGAACTCATCCAGCACGCCCGCGCCGTCTCCGAAGTGATCCCCGTCTTCGGTTTCTACCTGCAGCCCGCCGTGGGCGGCCGGGTCCTGCCGCACGAGTTCTGGCGCCGGCTGTGCGAGATCGAGAACCTGTGCGGCATCAAGGTAGCCCCGTTCCATCGGTACCAAACGCTGGACGTAGTACGCGCCGTCGCGGAATCCGGCCGGGAGAACGAGATCGCGCTCTACACCGGCAACGATGACAACATCGTGGCGGACCTGTTAACCCCCTTCACCTTCGGAGGCACGACAGTCCGTTTCGCCGGCGGCCTGCTCGGTCAGTGGGCGGTAGGAACGAAGAGCGCGGTTCAGTTACTGCGGCGCATTCACGAGGGCACTAACCCGTCGTTACTTCTCGCCCTCGGCGCTCAGCTCACAGACCTGAACTCCGCCCTGTTCGACGTCTCCAACAGTTTCCATGGCTGCATCGCCGGCATCCATGAGGTGCTGGTGCGCCAGGGACGGATGGCCGGCCGGTGGTGCCTTAACCCCCGCGAAGACCTGTCGCCCGGCCAGGCGGAGGAGATCGGCCGGGTCATGGCGGCCTACCCCCACCTCCTTGAGTAAGACGTTTGTTTTCAATTCAGTTACAAACGTTTCAGAGCAACATTAACACTCCGTCCAGGCACCGGCTTTACGCCTTGGTCAGGTTGGTGATATATTCTGTCCAGTCGTAAAGTCCGCTTCCAGGGAGTCCCAAGTTGGACCTGCAAATTCATACCTCCGCGCAGCAGGCGGAACTCGAGGCAGTGATCGCTTCCGGTATCTTTGCCCGGGCACCGTCTCTCGCACAATTTCTCTCCTATATCTGTAAGAAGCACTTCGCTGGCGAATCGCACCTGATCAAAGAAACCAACATCGCCACAGAAGCTTTGGGCCGCATCGAAGGCTTCGATCCAAAGAAAGATTCCATCGTTCGAGTGGAGGCGCACCGGTTGAGGAAGCGCCTCAAGCAGTACTATGAGGGCGAGGGCGCCACCCATGAGTTGCGCATCGAAGTCCCTCTCGGCGGCTATGCCCCGGCTTTCGTCGAGCAGCACCCGCAGCGTGTGGAAGAGCCCCAGCCCGAAGTGGTGGTGGAAAGCACACCGCTCCCCGAGATCCCTCTTCCGCCTGCCTCTTCCTTCCACTTCAATCCCCGGTGGCTCATCGCCGCGGCCATCATGCTCATCTGCTGTGGTCTGGTGCTGTTCAGCAACAGTGCCCACGGCAACGAGTCCGCCGGTTCAGTCGCACCCGCTGCCACTCAACGTTAACCAGCCTTAAGGAGCGCTGCGGTCCTGCCGCGGCGCTCCCGCCCAGCCCGCCTCCTGCCTTTCACCTCATCCGGTTACGTCCTGCCCACCCCATTGTGCAGACGCTACTATCAACTGCCCTGATACAATGATGGTTTGGGAAGTTCGATCTAAAATTGGGTAGGGGTGAATGCGCACTCTCTTTTTGAATCCTCCTTCGTTTGAAGGTTTCGACGGCGGAGCTAGTTCCCGCTGGCCGGCCACGCGTGAAATCGAGTCCTACTGGTATCCTGTCTGGCTTTGCTATCCCGCCGGCCTGCTGCCCGATTCGAAGGTCGTCGACGCGCCTCCGCACAAGATCACCATTGAGCAGACCGTCGCCATGGCGAAGGAGTTCGAACTGCTGGTGCTCTTCACGTCCACACCGGGCTTCGAGGTGGACGTCAAGATGGCCCGGATGATGAAGGATGTGAACTCGAAGCTCAAGGTCTGCTTCGTCGGTCCGCCCGTCACCACCGAACCGGAGAAGGCCCTCAGGGAATCGGCCATTGACTTCGTCGTTCGCCGCGAGTTCGACTACCAGATCGTCAACTATGCCAAGGGCACGCCGCTGTCGGAACTGCCCGGCGTCAGCTACCGCAAAAACGGCGAATTCGTCCATAACCCCGAAGGCGGCTACATCGAGAACCTCGACGAGTTGCCCTGGGTCACCAAGGTCTACAAGCGCGACCTCGACTTCCGCCGCTACAACGTCCCGTTCCTGCTGAACCCCTTCATCTCGCTCTACACCTCGCGCGGCTGCCCGGCCATGTGCACCTTCTGCCTCTGGCCGCAGACCCACTCCGGCCACCGCTGGCGCCTGCGTTCGGCCGACGACGTGGTGAACGAGGTCCGCTGGGCGAAGGAGAACTTCCCCGGCCTCAAAGAAATCTTCTTCGACGACGACACCTTCAACTACAAGGGCGCCCGCACCATCGAGCTCTGCAAGAAGCTGGCTCCGCTGGGCGTCACCTGGTCCTGCACGTCGCGCGTCACCACCGACTACGACACCCTGTCCGCCATGAAGGACGCCGGCGGCCGCCTGATGATCGTCGGCTACGAGTCCGGCGACCAGCAGATCCTGAAGAACATCAAGAAGGGCGCCACCATCGACATGGCGCGCCGCTTCACCCGCGACGCCCACAAACTCGGCCTCACCATCCACGCCGACTTCATCGTCGGCCTGCCCGGCGAGAGCCGCGAGTCGCTCCGCAACACCATCAACTTCGCCAAGGAAATCGACTGCGAGACCATCCAGGTCTCCATCGCCCACCCCTATCCGGGCACGGAGTTCTACGACTACGCCCAGAAGAACAACCTGATTCAGATCGGTGCTTCTATGACCGACGAGACCGGCCACCAGCTGCCGAACATCGTCTACCCGGGCTTGAACCGTGGTGAGCTCGTGGAGTGGGTGCAGCGCTTCTACGACGAGTATTACTATCGTCCGAAGGCCGCTTTCCGCGTCGTCAGCAAGGCCGTCATGAACGGCGACGTCAAGCGCCTTTACAAGGAAGCCCGCGAGTATCTCAACCTGCGCAGCAAGCGGAAGCAGTTTGTGGCCGACCACCAGGCCAGCAACGCGGCCGCCGCGCGGATGGCGAACGGCGACTAGTAAGGCAATGAAACCCGCCACCCTGCTCCTCACGGCGGCGGTGGTCGTGTTGAACGTCCTCGGCAATTTTGCGCTCGGCTGGGGTATGAAACACGCCCCGGCCGGCGCGGGTCCCATCCTGTCCCTGCTGCAGCCCTTCGTCATCCTGGGCATCGTCATGCTCATCGCCTGGACCCTGCTGCGCATCAGGCTGCTGGGTCTGGCGGACCTCAGCTTCGTCCTGCCCGTCACCGCCATCGGTTACGTGCTCAGTGCTGTCATGGGCGCCGTTTTCATGAATGAGCACGTCTCGCTGCAGCGCTGGAGCGGGACCCTGCTCATCTTCGCCGGAGCGGCGATGACGGGCCTTACCCCCGCCGCGACAGACGAGGACGCCAAGCCATGAAGCCCTGGTTGTTTGTGGCCGGCGTCGTCCTCTCCACCGTCTGCGCCGATCTGCTGCAGTCCCACGGCATGCGCCGGGGCGGCGCCAACTGGAAAGTCCCGCTCTCCTTCGTCTTCCTCGCCACCTCATTCTTCTCCTTCACGCAACTGCTGGTCGTCGCCGATCTCAGCTTCAGCGTGCCCGCCACCGCGGGCAGCATCGTGCTCGAAACCATCCTTGCGAAGCTTGTGCTGAAGGAGAACGTGGACCTCCGCCGCTGGATCGGCGCGGGCCTGGTGGCCGCCGGGGTCTTCCTCCTTTCGCATTGAAGTTGTACCAATTGATGCTGTCTCTCGCCATTCTGATTGCCGGTGCCGTGGCGGTGGCCTATCAGGTCACGGCGCTGCTGGCCTGTCTCATCCACTGGGCTGTCGCCCGCCTGCGCTACCGCAAGCCTCCGTCCAGCCCGAAGCCGCCCATCTCCATCCTCAAGCCGGTCCGCGGCCTGGATTCCGGCTTCGCCGCCGCCATCCGCAGCCATGTGGAACAGGACTACCCTGAGTACGAGATTCTCTTCGGCGTCCGCGATCTGGAAGACCCCGCCGTCCCGGCGATCCGCGCCCTGATCGAGTCATACCCCAAGCGGACCATCCGTCTCGTCCACTGCACAGCCGACGCGCCCAACGGCAAAGTCGCCATCCTGCAGGAACTCGAGAAACACGCCCGGCACTCGGTCCTGCTGGTGAACGACGCGGACATCACCGTGCCCAGGGACTACCTGGCACGCGTGGTGGCCCCTCTGGAGGCGAAAGAGACCGGTGTCGTCACCTGCCTCTATCGAGCCACCGCCGCCTCCGTGGCCGGCCAATGGGAAGCCCTGGGCATTGCCACCGACTTCATCCCCTCCACCTTGGTCGCGCCGCTGGTGGGCGTCAAGGAGTTCGGACTCGGCTCCACCCTCTGCTTCCGGGCCGAAGACCTCAAGGCTATCGGCGGCTTCGAAGTCCTCAAGGAATACATCGCCGACGACTACCAGCTCGCCAAACGGATCACTCAACTCGGGCGTCAGTCGTTCCTGTCGGAAGTCACGGTGAGTACGACGCTTTCCGACCCGGACTGGCTCTCCGTCTGGCGCCATCAGCTGCGCTGGGCCCGCACCATCCGCGTGTCGCGGGGCGGAGGCTACCTCGGACTGCCGGTGACACACGCCGGTCTGTGGGCGCTGTTGAGCATCCTCACCGGACACTATTCGATGGCCGTAGTCGTGCTGGTGGCACGCATCAGCATGGGCCTCACCGGCGGTTTCCTCGTGCTGCGCCACTGGCCTGCGGTGTTCGCCGCGCCGCTCATTCCGCTGTGGGATCTGTGGGCCTTCCTGGTCTGGTTGGCCGCACTGACCGGCCGCACCATCCACTGGCGGAATCGGGTCACGGAGCTCCTGCCCGACGGCCGCATGAAGCAGCCGGACTGAGCCCTACTCGCGGCAGATGCCGCGCTTGCTGCTGCGCACGAACTCGGTGAGATGCAGTGTGTGCGGTGTGGGCACCTCGGCCTCGATCCGCGCCAGCGCCTCTTCCAGCTTGAGATTCGACCGGAACAGCAGCTTGTAGGCAGTCTTCAGGGCGGACACTTCGGCGAGCTTGAAACCCGCTCTCTTCAGCCCCACCAGATTCAGCCCCTTGGCCGCGATGTTGAAGTCGGAGTACATGAAGAACGGCGGCACATCGCTGTTCACCCTGACATTGCCCGCAATCATCGCCAGCCGCCCGATCTTTGAGAACTGATGCACCACCACGCCGCCGCTGATGAACGCCTGGTCTTCCACCTCGGCGTAGCCCGCCAGCAGCGAGCAACTCGCCACCACGATGTTCGACCCCACGATGCAATTGTGGGCGATATGGCCCGAAGTCATCACGAAGTTGTCGTTGCCGACAATGGTCTTGCTCTCCGGCGCGGTACCGCGGGAAATGGTCCAATGCTCGCGGATTTTGTTCCCGTTGCCGATGATCAGGTAACTGCGCTCACCGGTGAAGTTCTTGTCCAGCGGATCCGTGCCCAGGATCACCCCGGCCGAGAATTCGTTGTTGTCGCCAATAGTGGTCCAGCGCTTGACCAGGACGTACGGCTCCAGCAGGCATCCGGCGCCGATCTGCACATCCTGCTCGACAACAACAAACTCACCAATTCTTGTTTGCGGCCCAATGACGGCATCCGGATGCACTCGGGCCGTCGGCGCCACATAGGCCGAAGGATCAACGGGCATAAACTAATAATGATACAGGTCCCTCCCGGGACAAGGAGAGAAACCGATTGCTGGTGCGTGAGATTGCAGAGCAACTGAGCGCGACCTTCGAAGGCGATGGCGAGCGGATGATCGAGGACGTTGCTCCTCTCGATTCAGCCGGCAGCCACCAGATTTCGTTCGTCGGGAACCGCCGCGCGGCCCGCGACGCCCAGGCGTCGGCCGCCGGCTGCCTGATCGTGACCCTCGACTTCGCCAACACTGGCGGGCGCACCTTGATCCGCTGCAAGGATCCGCGCGCCGCGTTCTCCAAGGTCATCCCCCGGCTTCGCAAGCTGGAGGTTTCCGAACCCGGCATCCACCCCACGGCCGTCATCGGCAAGGACTGCCGCATCGGCGAGGGCTGCACCATCGGCCCTTACTGCGTGCTGGGCGACCGCGTCGAACTAGGCTCCCACAGCCGCCTCGTCGCCCATGTCACCATCTACTCCGACGTCTCTATCGGCGCGCGCGCTCTCATCCATTCCGGCGCCGTGCTCGGCGCCGACGGCTTCGGCTTCGTCTTCGAGAATGGCCGCTACTCGAAGTTCCCCCAGATCGGCCGCGTGGTCATCGGCGACGACGTTGAAATTGGCGTGGGCAGCGCGGTCGACCGTGCCGCCCTCGGCGTGACCAGCATCGGCGACGGAACCAAGCTCGACAACATGGTCCACATCGGCCACAACTGCCGAGTGGGCAGGCATGTGGTCATCGTGGCGCAAACGGGCATGGCCGGCGGCACCATCATTGAGGACTATGCCGTGATCGGCGGCCAGGTCGGGCTCGGCGACAACGTCACCATCAAGTCGGGAGCCGTGCTGGGCTCCGGTGCGGGTGTCCTCTCATCAAAGATTGTCCGAGGCGGCGGCGAAGTCTATTGGGGCACGCCAGCGCGGCCATTGAAGGAGTATCTCGAAGCGCTGGCCAACGTGGCCCGCATCCCGCAGCTCAAGCGGGAAATCGCCGACCTGCAGGAGCGGCTCGAGGCCCTGGAGAAAAAGGAAGAGTGAGGATTATCGTCGGCGGCCTGGGGCGCAAGACAGGCAAGACCACGCTCGTCTGCCGCATCATCGCCCTGTCGCGGGAGCGGAACTGGACCGCCGTCAAGATCTCCCACCATCCGCCGCCCGAAGGCGCCATCTATTCCCTGTTGCCCGACAATGCGGAGGGCGACACCAGGCGTTTCCAGGAAGCCGGCGCACAACAAACCTTCTGGCTGCGCGGCGATCTCATCAGCGCCTTGCCGGAGCTCAGGGCTCTGCTGTCCGGCTCCCCCAACTGGATCGTGGAATCCGGTCAGGCGATCCGCCACCTCGAGCACGACTTCGCCTTACTTGCGGTGGACCCCGCGCACATTGAGGACGAGAAGGTGCTCGGCCTACTCGACCGCGGGGAAGTGGACGCTTAGCGTCAGCGTCTGCCCCTCCGCCGCCGCCCGCAGCCTGCCCGAGCAGTAAGTCACAAATCGCCGCACGCCGCTGCCCGGCGCAGGCGGGTCAATGGTGCGCAGGAGATCGTCTATCTCCGCGTGCACCTCTGCCTGAATGTCGAGCCGGACGAAGCCTTCCTCATTCTCGAGATCCAGGCGAATAGGATCTTTCGCCTGGGCTACGCCTCGAAAGAACGAGAGCAGGTGCTGGCACAAACAGTGCCCCAAGTGCGGCGGCATCAGCGCACGCGCCAGCGGATCACTGACGCAGATCTCGAGGTTCCGCTCTTCGTGCAGGGCCATCTCCGTGCCGATGCGCACCATGTGGTCCTTCAGGCAGACCGGGCCCAACTCAGCCCCGGGCAATCGCATCGCCAGCGCCGCATCTTCAATCAGCCAGTGCGCGTGCTGCACCATGCGCCGCAGGCGCTCGCACTGCATTTGGATCTCCGGCGACTCCGCCGCGAGGACCATGTCCAGATAGTACGCAATCGACTCAATCCCACTGAGCGGCTGGCGCAGTTCGTGAGCCAGGTGACTGAGCATTCGCTCCTGGTCTTCCTGCAAGGTGTAGGACCTGTCGACGCCGGATGCCATAATTCGGAACTCCCAAAGAATAGCACCTCATCGCCGGCCAGGGTGTCTCTCTTCGTGATCTTCTTTGCCTTCGAGATGCGTGATGATTTCCACGGGCCGGTCGAGGCTCATCGCCAGCTCAGACTCGAGGTGCGTGGCCGTCGCATGCGCCTTCCCAATCGGCATCTCGTCTGGAAATAAAAGGTGAACTTCGACGAGGACGCGGCCGCCGGTCTCGCGCAGCCGCAGCTCGTGATAGTCGATCCCCAACTCAGCGGCGAGCGCATCCAGCCGGGCGCGCAGCTTCTTCTCCGTCTCGGGATCCGCATAGTCCAGCAGGCCGCGCGCGCTGGTCCACATCAACATGCCGCCGGACCACAGGATGTTCGCCGCCATGACGATGGCGCAGATGGGATCGAACGGCTTCCAACCCGTCACCATCACCAGCACGAGGCCCACGATGACGCCCAGGCTGGTCCAGCAGTCGGTGAAGACATGCTTGCCATTGGCGACCAGGATCATGGAGTTGTTCTTGCGGCCGGTCCGGATCAGATACCAGCCCAATGCGCCGTTCATGAGTCCGGCCGACAACGTGATCAGCGTTCCCATGCCCAGGGCCTCCAACTGCAGCCCCTGCATCCACTTGTAGATGGCCGTGACGATGATGGCCACGGCTGCCGCGGCGATCAGCGCACCCTCAAAGCCCGCGGAGAAGAAGTTGATGCGCTCATAGCCATAGTGGAACCGTTCGCTGGCCGGGCGGCGGCTCAACCAGAGGCTGAAGGACGCGAAAGCGACGGCGGCCAGGTGGATGATCGACTCCAGGGCATCGGAGAAGATGGCCGACGATCCGGTCAGCAGCCAGGCCGCGCTCTTGGCCGCCAGCATGACCACGCCGGTCCACAGCGACAGCCGCATCGCAAATACGGGAGCATCGGAGCCCTTACTCTGCGTCACTGCGTCATTGTACTAGATGGCTCTGCGGAGCAGGCTGCCGGCCGTCAGTTCGTCCGGCTCGCCCGTTCCGCCACTACCGTGACTTGCATATCGCTGGCGAGCCGCACCACCTTCATCACGAAGTCGCGCAGCGCCACAAGACCGACCAGTCGTTTGGATGGCTTGGACAGGAAGATCTGCGTGACGCCGTTGCGGCGGGCAAACTCGACCAGCGCCTGGGCTGGATCCTCACCCTCCAGCACCCGCGTTTCCACACGCAGCTTGCGTGCGAATTCCAGGTGCTCTTCCATGGCCAGACGCGTCGGAGCCGGCAACTGCGTCAGATCCGCCACGGGCAGGATGCAGACGGCAAAGCAATCCGCCTGGAGGTAATCGGCCACGCGGCGCCCGCGGCGGATCAACGCGGCCGTCGTCGGAGCCTCCGAGATATGGATCAGGATCTTCTCCTTGTGCGTCTCCATGCTGCCGTTCGTTGCCTGACGCGCCGGATCATACGGCAACTCAATCTCACTCTGTCGAATATCCACTTCGTGCGCCGCCTGTCGCATAGCCAACTCCCGCAGGGCCGCCAGGGCCGGCTCCTTGAAAAAATTCTGTATCGCGCGCTGCGCCTTGTCCGGTGCATAGACCACCCCGCGCTGCAGCCTGTTCAATAGCGCGGTGGGCGGCAGGTCCACCAGCACCAGTTCCGCTGCCTGCTTCACCACCCAGTCGGGTATCGTCTCTCGCACCTGAATGCCCGTAATCTCCCGCATCTGATCGTTGAGACTCTCCAGATGCTGGATGTTCATGGTCGTATGGACTTCAATCCCTGCCTCCAGCAAGGCCATGACGTCCTCCCAGCGCTTCCCTCTCTCCGCGCCGGGCACATTGGTGTGAGGAAACTCGTCCACCAGGCAGATCTCCGGCCTGCGAGCCAGGATCGCCGGAGTATCCATCTCGTCAAAGACCCGGCCCCGGTACTCGATGGTCCGCCGCGGCACAAGCTCCAGCCCTTCCAGTTTGGCGATGGTGTCCTGCCGTCCGTGCGGCTCGAAGTACCCTACCACCACATCGTGGCCGTCCTTCCGCAACTGCTGGCCTTCCTCCAGCATCTTGAAGGTCTTGCCGACGCCGGCTGCGTACCCGAGAATGATCTTCAAACGCCCCGCCGGGCGGGGCGAAGGTTCCGTCACATCGCTCCTCCGGCATGGGGAAAGATCCTGACGTCGATCCCCTCGGACTCCAGAATCAGGCGCTCCACCGGGTTAGGCCGCCAGCTGTTCCACCAGCGTGTCCGCTGGCTGTGACCCACGAAGATCTGGGTCACGCCCTGCTCGCCGGCGAACTTCAGGATGGCGCCCACGGGATCCTCACCATGCAGCACATGCACCTGGGCATGAGCCTCGCGCGACAGCGTCAGGTTCAGCTCCAGCGTCTTGCGGTCCTCTTTTTCCAGGTCGCTCTGCTCGACGTACACGGCGTATAGCTCCCCGTGAAACCGCTCTGCCTGGCGCCGCGCGCGGCGGATCATCAAAGCCGCGTTGGACCGCGGAGTCAGGCAGACCAGAATCCGCTCATTCGCTCCGTAGTGCTGCTCCACACCGTTCCGGTGGAGATACTCTTCCAACTGATGATCCACCACTTCCGCCGCGAGGAGAAGCGCAATCTCGCGCAGCTCCGAGAGCTGCCTTGAGAGCTCTTCGGGCGCAACCACAAAGCCTTTGCGGCTATTCACCCGATCCACGCAGTACTCCGGCGGAGCGTCCACGATCTCGATCTCATCGGCTGTCAGGAGGAACGCCAGAGGCACCGACTCCTTCACCACCCGGCCGCGGATGGCCTCCACCTGCTCCTGCCGCTCTGCCACATACTGCAGGTTGATCGAGGTGATGACGGAGATACCACTGCGCAGCAGTTCTTCGACATCCTGCCAGCGGTGGGGGTGCCTCGAGCCGGGCGGATTGTCATAGGCCAGGCCATCGATGAGACACACGGAGGGGTGCCGCTTGCGGATGGCCTGCACGTCCAGGGCGGGCGAGCCGAAGTCCGTCCTGGGAGGAATCACCTCGAAGCGATCGATCAACTCCTCCACGTCCGGCGACACGGCGTGCTGGGCGGCGGCCACGACTACATCCTGGCCCCGTTCCTTCCGCCGCCGGCCCTCGTCCAGCATGCGAAACGACTTGCCTACACCGGAGGCATATCCGAGAAAGATCTTGAGCTTCCCGCGCCGCAGATGGCGCTCTTCCAGCTCTGCCTGTCTTAAGAACTTCTCGGGACTTGGCCTGCGATCCACTTCTGTCATAAACCGCTCCATCCTTCATCCCCCTGCCGGGGGGCGTTTCACCTGGCCGCTGGGAACTTCTGATCCATCGCCATGTTCAGAGCCAGCACATTGACGCGCGGCTCGCCCAGCAGGCCCAGGGCGCGGCCTTCCGTGGTCTGGTCAATGACCGCCTTCACCTGTTCCACGTCCACGCCCCGGGCCGCGGCCACCCGGGCCGCCTGCGCCAGGGCCGCCGCCGGGCTGATGTGCGGATCCAGGCCACTGCCGCTCGCGGTCAGAATGTCCGCGGGGATCGGCTCGGTGTGACCGGGATTCTCCTTGCGGAACTGGTCCGCCGAGGCTTTCACGCGATCCACCAGCTTCTGGCTGGTAGGACCGAGATTGGAGCCGCTGGAGGCCGAGGCGTCATACCCATCGGAGCCCGCTGCCGATGGCCGCGGGTGAAAGTAACCGGGCTTGCTGAAGTTCTGGCCGATCAGGCTTGAACCGACCACCTTGCCGTGCAGGGAGACCAGGCTCCCGTTCGCCTGCTTCGGGAACAGGACCTGGCACAACGGAGTGACGATCCCCGGGTAAGCCAGGCCCGTCAGCACTGTCAGCGCCAGGGTCAATCGCAATCCGGGAAGAAGTTGTTTCCACATATCAGCTCCTTACGCAAGCCTCAACACATGCACCAGCTGGTCGATCAGCCAGATGCCGGGGAACGGGGCGATGATGCCGCCCAGCCCGTAGACCAGCAGGTTGCGCCGCAACAGGCTGGCTGCCGATTCCGGCCGGTATTTCACGCCGCGCAGCGCCAGCGGCACCAGCACGATGATGATCAGCGCATTGAAGATCACCGCTGAGAGCACGGCGCTCTGCGGGTTGTGCAGCCCCATGATGTTCAGCGCGCCGAGAGCCGGGTAGGTCGCCATGAACATCGCCGGGATGATCGCGAAGTACTTGGCCACGTCGTTCGCAATCGAGAACGTAGTGAGCGCGCCGCGGGTGATCAGCAACTGTTTGCCGATGGCCACCACTTCAATCAGCTTGGTGGGATTGGAATCCAGGTCCACCATGTTGCCGGCTTCCTTGGCGGCCATGGTGCCGGTATTCATCGCGAGCCCGACATCGGCCTGTGCCAGAGCCGGAGCGTCATTCGTCCCATCGCCAGTCATTGCCACGAGGCGGCCGTCGCTCTGCTCCTTGCGGATGTAAGCGAGTTTGTCCGCCGGCGATGCCTGCGCCAGGAAGTCATCGACCCCGGCTTCCGCCGCAATGGCGGCAGCCGTCAACGGGTTGTCGCCAGTGATCATCACGCTACGGATGCCCATGGCGCGCAACTGGCCCAGCCGCTCTTTCATACCGCCCTTGACGATGTCCTTCAGGTAGATGACACCTAGCGCCCGGGACCCGTCGGCCACTGCCAGCGGCGTGCCGCCCAGGCGCGAGATGCGTTCCGAGATCGCGGTGAGATCCTGAGGCACGCGCCCGCCCTGCTCCTTCACGAACTGGCAGATCGATTCCGTCGCGCCCTTGCGCAGCCGGCGCTGATCGATATCGACGCCGCTCATGCGGGTATAGGCGGAGAACGGAATAAAGTGCGCCTCGTGATGGGCCACTTCGCGGCCGCGCAGACCGTACTTCTGTTTCGCCAGCACGACGACCGAACGTCCTTCCGGAGTCTCGTCGGCCAGGCTCGACAACTGCGCCGCATCGGCCAGTTCGCTTTCGGTGACCCCAGGCACGGGGATGAACTCCACGGCTTCGCGGTTGCCGATCGTGATGGTGCCCGTCTTGTCGAGCAGCAGCGTATTGACGTCGCCGGAAGCTTCCACCGCGCGCCCGCTCATGGCCAGAACGTTGTGCTGCATCACACGGTCCATACCGGCGATACCGATGGCGGACAGCAGCCCGCCGATGGTCGTTGGAATCAGGCAGACCAGCAGCGACACCAGGACCGCCACCGATGGGACGGAACCAGTGCCGGATGCGCCGGCGCTGTACTGCGCAAACGGCTGGAGCGTGACTACGGCCAGCAGGAAGATGAGGGTCAGACCGGCGATGAGAATGTTCAGCGCAATCTCATTGGGCGTCTTCTGGCGCTCCGCGCCTTCCACCAGCGCGATCATGCGGTCGAGGAACGTCTCGCCGGGGTTCGAGGTGATCCGGATGCGCACCTGGTCCGACAGGATCTTCGTGCCGCCGGTCACCGCGCTGCGGTCGCCGCCGGATTCCCGAATCACAGGGGCGCTTTCGCCCGTGATCACCGACTCGTCGACCGTCGCGATGCCTTCGATCACCTCGCCGTCGCCAGGGATGAGGTCCCCGGCTTCGCAGATCACCACATCTCCAGCGCGCAACATGGAAGCCGATACCGACTCAGTAGCTCCGCCGGACTTCACACGCTTGGCCACGGAATCCGTCTTCGTCTTCCTCAGGGCATCGGCCTGCGCCTTGCCGCGCGCTTCGGCCATTGCCTCAGCAAAGTTGGCGAAAAGGACTGTGAACCAAAGCCACAGCGAGATCTGCGCCGTGAACCCGATGCCGCCGGCGCCGGTGGCCAGGTCGCGCACCATGAACAAGGTGGTCATCAGGGCCCCGGCTTCCACCACGAAGATCACCGGGTTCTTCAGCAGGACCTTGGGGTTCAGCTTGACGAACGATTCGATGATGGCGCGCCGCAGAATCTGCGGGTCGAACAGCGGACGGGCATGGGTCAGTTTCTTCGGCAGCAGTTCGCTGCCTTCCACTGGCTGCTGCGGTGTCTCCACCGGTACTTCTTTGGTAGCTTGCGGCATGTTAGAAGAGCCTCCCCTGTTGCATCAGGAAGTGTTCGACAATCGGGGTCAGCGAGAGAGCCGGGAAGAACGTCAGCGCGCCGACAATCACCACGGTGCCCGCCAGCAGGCCCACGAACAGAGGGCCGTGCGTCGGGAATGTTCCGCTGGTCACCGGTACGCGCTTCTTGGCGGCCAGGCTGCCCGCGGCCGCCATCAGAGGGATGATCATCAGGAAGCGGCCCACCAGCATGGCCAGGCCGATGGTGAGGTTGTACCAGGGCGTGTTCGCGCTGATGCCCGCGAAGGCGCTGCCGTTGTTTGCAGCACCGCTGGAGTAGGCGTAAAGGATCTCCGCCAGGCCGTGCGGGCCGCTGTTATTCAAGTTGCCCACGCCCGGTCCATACGACCCGTTCCAGTAAGCATCCTTCGGGAACTGGATGACGGCCGTGATGCCCGAGAAGAGCAGGATGGCCGCCGACGTCGCCAGCATGGCCAGCATCGCCATCTTCACTTCCTTGCTCTCGATCTTCTTGCCCAGGTACTCCGGAGTGCGGCCAACCATGAGCCCGGCGATGAAGACCGCCACGATGGCGAAGAGCAGCATGCCGTAGAGGCCAGCGCCCACGCCGCCGAAGATGACTTCGCCCAGGTGCAGGTTGAAGAGCGGCACCAGCCCGCCCAGGGGCGTGAAGCTGTCGTGCATGCCGTTCACCGCACCGCAGCTGGCATCGGTGGTGATGGTGGCGAATAGTGCGGTTGCGGCGATTCCGAACCGCACTTCCTTGCCCTCCATGTTGCCGCCCGGCTGGTTGGCCGTGGCCGCTGTCTGGATGCCCAGCTTCGCCAGGACCGGGTTGCCCGCCTGCTCCGAGGCGTACAACGCAAAGACCCCGGCAAAGAAGAGAAGGCTCATAGCCGCGAAGAGAGCCCAGCCTTGCCTTGTATCGCCCACCATGCGGCCGAACGTGTAGGTGAGTCCGGCGGGGATGATGAAGATCATCAGCATCTGCACGAAGTTCGTGAGCGGCGTCGGATTCTCGAACGGGTGGGCGGAGTTCGCATTGAAGAAGCCGCCACCATTGGTGCCGATCATCTTGATGGCTTCCTGCGAAGCCACCGGCCCTTGAGCGAGGACCTGCGCCTTGCCCTCCACGGTAGTCACTTGCGTATAGGGGCTCAGGTTCTGAATGACGCCCTGCGAGCAGAGGAACAACGCGCCCACCAGCGACAGGGGCAGCAACAGGTAGAGCGTGCCCCGCACGAGGTCGACCCAGAAGTTGCCGAGCGACGAGGACTGCTGCCGGGCGAAGCCGCGGATCACGGCAACGGCAATAGCGATACCCGCCGCCGCCGAGACGAAGTTCTGAACCGTGAGCCCGGCCATCTGCACCAGGTAGCTGAGTGTGGTCTCGCCCACATAGCTTTGCCAGTTGGTGTTGGTGACGAACGATACGGCGGTATTGAACGCGAGGTCCGGGGTCATGGCCGTCGCGCCGCCGGGCGCATGCGCGCCGGAAAAGCCCTGCGGATTCGCGGGCAGCACGCCCTGCAGCCGCTGCAGAAGATAGAGCACAACAAAGCTGAACAGGCTGAACGAGAGCAGGCTGGCCGTGTACTTGGTCCAGCGCTGCTCTTCCTTCTCATCCACGCCGCCCAGAGCGTAGAGGAGCTTCTCCACGGGCCGCAGCACCGGGTGGAGGAAAGTCCGCTCACCCGCAAACAGCCGCGTCATGAAGACGCCCAGCGGCTTCGTCACGGCAAGGATCACCGTGAAGAAGACCAGAATCTGAAGCACACCCAGTGTAGTCATGGCAGTCCCTTAGAAGCGCTCCGGCTTCAACAATGCATAGATGAGGTAGAGGAACAGCAGTACGGCAGCGATCCCCGCGATCACGTAGTCCATTTCGATTTACCTTTCTTCGGGCTCGCGCCGGCCAGGCGCATCAGAGTTTTTCGCAGGCCCGCGTGAACCACCAGCACGCGACAAAGAAGGCCACCGCGATGGCCAGGTAGAAGAGATCAAGCATTGAGCACCTCACTCTGAATCGGAGAAGACCACCTGATGTCCGGCGGACCGCAATCGCGCCGCCAGCCGGAATTTTCCGGAAGGCCACCATCCGCGATGTCCGCCGATTACAAGCACGGAGCGGGGGCGCAGCGCCGCGTGGATGGTCTGCCAGGGATCGCGGCACCGCCGCACATCGATGCGCGTCTCCAACTGGCTGTCTTCCAGCACAAGCTGGAATTCGCGGATCAGGTGGCCGGACGAAACGGGCGGCTCGTCCAGCGGTAGCGGATAGGGCACCACTTGCGGCACCAGCAGCCGGATGGCGGTGGCCACGCCCTGCGCCAATCGGCCCGCGGCCTGCAGGGCAGCCAGCGTTTCCCTGACCGTCGTGAATAGCACGACGATCTCAAAGGAGTGCAGGTCAGCTCGAAACGGACCGGTTTCTGCCGCTCTGGCCGGCCCCGACTCTGCCCGATGAATCACGGATTGCGGAATCATGTCCTAGCTCCGATTTCGAGCTTACGGAGCAGGGCATAAGGAAGTCATAAGGGCGGGCTAAGGATTCCATTGTCGCCGCCACACTCTTCGCAAGTGGTCTATTTCGAGGGAATTGCGAAGCGGTATCCGACCCACGGTTCGGTCAGAAGGTAGCGCGGATGGGAGGGATCGAGCTCAATCTTCTTGCGAAGCTGGTTGATGAACACGCGGAGGTACTCGACCTGGTCTCCATAGTCGGGGCCCCAGACTGCCTGCAGCAGCTTGCCGTGAGGGATAGGGATATTGGGGTTTGCCACCAGATAGCGGAGGAGGTCGAACTCCTTGGGAGTGAGCCGTGTTTCCTGGCCTTTGGCGATGACGCGGCGGGTGGCCAGGTTGATCTCGAGGTCATCGAACCTCAGCGACTCGGCTGTGCTCTCCTCGCTCACCGGGAGGCGGCGCAACGCGGCCCGGATGCGCGCCAGAAGTTCGGGGGTGCTGAAGGGCTTGGTGATGTAGTCGTCGGCGCCGGCGTCGAGGGCCGCGACCTTGTCCATCTCCGTGCTGCGGACCGTCAGCATGATGATGGCGACTTCGGACGTAGCCCGGATCTCGCGGCACGCCTCCAACCCGCCGATGCCGGGCATGTTCATATCGAGCAGGATCAGATCGAAGCGCGACTCCCGCAGGCGCAGCATCGCCTCTTCCCCGCTCCGCGCATCCTGGACCTCATAGCCGTGGGTGGTCAGCGTCACGCGCAGAACTCGCCGGATCTGCGGCTCATCGTCCACGATCAGGATCTTGCCGGAAGTCATATGCGGACTCCCTCCAACGGCAACCGGAGGCAGAACTCCGCGCCCGCGCCGGAAGCCCCTTCGATATGCAGGCTGCCACCGTGGGCCTTGAGGATCTCGCGGGCGATGTGCAGGCCCAGACCCGTGCCGGGCACCGTGCCCTTCGACGTGTTGCGCCGGTAGTAAACCTGGAACACCTTCTCGCGCTCCTTCTCGGGAATGCCTTTGCCCTGGTCGATCACGCGGATCTCCATGGCCCCATCCACTACGGCCGCGGTGAGGCGGAGTGGCGACTCCGGCGGCGAATATTTCAGTGCGTTGTCGATCAACTGCCGCACCGCCAGCGCGATGAGGTCGGGATCGAACAACACGGCCGGCAGGTCGTCCGCCGCTTCCACCGTCGCGGCGCGGCCCTCCAGCCTCGACTGGAAGGTCGAGAGCACATGGGCCAGGAATGACGGCACATGCTGGGCCTGCTTCTCGACGAGGACCTTGCCCGCTTCGATCTGAGACATCCGCACGGCCTCATTGACGAGCAGGGTGAGGCGGTCTGTTTCTTCGTCGATGATCTCAGTGAACTCGCGGACATCCGGAGCTACCCGGTCCGGCTCGCTCAGGATCGAGGTGGAGGCTGCCTTGATCGAGGTGAGGGGTGTCTTGAACTCGTGAGCGATCGCGTCGAGGAGGGTGGATTTGAATTCCTCGCTCTGCCGGGCCGCCTCTGCTTTGCTGGCGATTTCGGCCGACCGGGCGCGTTCCAGGGCGATGGCCACGAGGTTGACCAGCGCCTCCATGGCTCCGTCGGAGCAGGACAACCCCAGCATGGCGACACTTCCGATGGGCCGTCCACCCAGCGTAATGGGCAGCACCATCAGCAGCCTGGAGGCATCGGAACTCCGGACACCGTCGAGCGCGACCTGTTTCAACCGGTCATCGATGGTAGGCAGATCCCCGGCGCCGCCGCGGTAGACCTCGCCTTCGGCCGCATCATAGAGTGCGACCGCGGGACAGTCGAAGGCCTGGGCGATGAAGCGGGCGGCCTGCTGCCCTACCGGCTGCGCCGTGTCGGTGAGCAGAATCGACCGGCTGAAGGAGTAGAGGCGTTCCGTCTCCTGCTGCCGCTCGCGCGCTTCGACGGCCTGCATCTTCGCGCGGTTCGACAGGTGGCTGGCGACCAGGGCTGTTGCCAGAAACGCGCACAAGGCCACCCAGTTCTCCGGATCGGCGATGGTGAAGCGGCCCAGCGGCGGCAGGAAGAAGAAGTTGAAGCACAGGACCGCCACAAGAGAGGCAGCGACCGCTTCGTGAAGCCCCCAAGCCGTCGCCAGGCCCAGGACGACGATGAGGAACGCAAAGCCCACGGTCGTGGCATTCACGACCAGGCCCATGCGCGCCACAGCCGTGACCAACAGCACGATTGCGATTCCAGCGGTGGAGCGAAGAATCGTACCCCACACACCTAACCGCCGTTCCCACATGCTCATGGCTCCGCCTCAATCATCGGCAAGGTTGCGCCTTTCACTCTGTGATGATGGCACGCCTGCACCGCGGCGCAAGCGTGCTCAGGTCAATGTCCAGCGGACTGGTCTATGTCCTTGAGGATCTCCGCCCGCTGGTCGGTATGCAGCTCCGTTTTCAGCCGGCGCAGGGCTACACCCACGACGTCGCGGTGGCGCAGGCGGTGCCCGGGACCGGACGAGGACAGATCGCGCCACAGCTCGTGCAACAGCTCGATGTCTTCGGGCCACAGGCGGGGCGGGTGCGGTCCCAAGTTGACGAAACTCGGCCGTTCGGCCGGATCGTCGGGGACCACCTCCAGGGAGATGGCCGGCCGCGGTTCCGGCAGCCGCTCCCACTGGATGCCGATAGCGTGACCCTGTTGGGCCGTGGTGATTTTCGGGGAGGTGCCGATGACGATGCGCGACGACTGGAGGCGCGCCGCTGTTTCCACCAGGGCTCCGTTGGGATCGTCGCCCGGCACGGTGAGCAGCTTGACCGATTTGCCTTCCTTCTCCGCCAGCGTCACCACCTTGGTGAACAACTCGGATTCCCGCTCAGTGAAAGGGGCATCCTCATCGGAGATGGACACTGCCACGATATCGATTTTGCGGATGTCGGTCTTCTGGAGCACCCGGTGGAGGTGATTCAGCCGGTTTGGATTGCGCACGGCTACCAGGACGTTGCCGGGCCGCACGTCAAGGATCTCGGTCGAGACGCCCTCGGCATCTTCCAGCCGGAACTGCTCGTGACCCGCATCCAAAGCCAGCGCGCGCCGGCGGTTCAGCTTCTCGGAGACAGTGAAGAGGATGAAGAAGGCCAGGGTGAAGATGACGCCGGAGACCGTCGCGATCTTCTTGGTCAGGACGTTGGTGATGGCCAGGGTGAACAGCGACAGGGCAATCAGGCCCAGGCCGACGGGCAACTCGATGCCGCCGATGTGCAGGTTGAGCGGCACTTTCCACTCGCGCGGCCGCTTGTCCTTGAAGCGCAGCACCAGCACCGAGGTCGCGTTGAAGGCAAAGCTCCACACGACGCCGAAGGCGTACGCCTCGCCCAGCAGGTAGACATCGCCACGGCTGAGGATGATGGTTACGATCTGCAGCGCGACGATCATGTTCACGAGGCGGTGGGTTGTGCCGTATTTCTTATGAGGGCTGCGGAACCAGTTGGGGAGGACGTTGTCTTCCGCCACGCGGTTCAGAACGCCGTTCGAACCGATGATGGCGGTGTTGACGGCGCCGGAGAGGATGAGCGCGCCGACAAAAACGACGAAGGCGTGGAAGAGCAAGCGCAGAGCCAGAGGCCCGTCCAGGTTCATTGCCAGGCCGCCGATGAGGTTGTCCAGGAACAGCTTGCGGTCGGTGTCCGGGATGATCATCACGGCGAAGAACGAGACCAGCGAGGTGAAGACCAGGGAGTAGATGAAGATCACCAGGCCGGCGCGTTCCAGGTTCTTCAGCTTGGGGTGGGCGATCTCGCGGTTTACCTGCGCGAGCGACTCCTCCCCCGACATGGCGAGCAGCGAATGGCCCAGGCCCACGAGGATGGCGACAGCGGGGATCATCTGAACCCAGGATCCGGGCAGCCAGCCGAGGGACTCCTCGCTCAGTTTGATGTTGCCGAGGACGGGCATCGGCACGGCCTGGAAGTGGCCGCGCAAGATGGTGTACAGACACCAGGCGATGAGGATCACCACCATCAGCGTGGTGATCTGCATGATGCGCAGCGCTTTATGGCTCGACTCGTGAATGCCGATGATGTTCTTGCGCCAGAAGTAGACGGTCACCACCAAGGCGAAGATTACGGCGAAGCCGGCTTCGCTGATGAGGTGCGGCTGGTGGAAGAAGTGCTCGGCCGTTTCGTTGATCAGCCCGGCCAGGTAGAGACCGGCGGAGACGCCGCTGATGGGGCCGGTGAGCACGTAGTCGAACATGAGGGCCGAGACGGCGAGTTTGGCCATGCGCGACCCGAGCGCCTCGTGGACGACGCGGTAGACGCCGCCGCGGACGTACATGGCGCAGCCCTCGATGTACACGGCGCGCACCGCGTACGAGAAGAGCATGATGGCCAGGATGAACCAGGGGGCGGACTTGCCGATGGCTTTTTCGGTGATACCTCCGACGTAGTAGGCCGAGGAGGCCAAGTCAGAGAGGACAATGGCGGCGGCCCGCCAGAAGGAAATGAACGAGAGGGCAATCGTTGAGGCGATGACAACTCGGTTTGGAGTCATCGCCACTCGCTGTGACGCTTCCACAAACGGCTCCTTGCGCGCACCCCTTCAGGGGGCTGCGGCTTCTCAATTCGTCTGCGAGGTTAGCTGACGGGCTCGGGCTGAAAAGTACCCTACGGCCAAACGCTGCCGATACGCCCCGGGACTTGGGTCCCCCGCCCCCCTGCTTTTGCAGGAGGCTCGACGTTTACAGGGTAGCACCTCGTGGGAAAGACGGCGGGCCGGCGGGGGGCGGGATGGTTCCGGTGTCCGGGGTGGGATGGAACGGTTTGGTTTTCAAAGAACTGGGGAAATGGGCGATGAAGGCCGCAGAGCCGGTCAGGGGACCGGCTGCGGACGTGGGCGTCCGCCTTACCGATGTCAGGCCTTTGCGGGTGGTTATGGGCCTCGGGTTTGGGCGGGATGGCCGATGGGCGGGCGGGGCGCGGTTGCCAGGTGGTGGGCGACGGGTGGGCGGATTGGCTTTGTTCGCTCAGGGAGAGTGAATTTGGCGGGGTCGGTCGCGGGTGATGAGGATGGAGCGTGCCGTTCCGGGACTGGGCCGGGTGTGGGTACCAGCGTTGGCTTTGTTCGCTCGTGGAGAGTGGATTGGGCAGTTGCGGTCGCGGGTGATGAGGATGGGGCGTGCCGTGCCGGTACCAGGCCGGGTGTGGGTTCCGACGATGGCTTTGATTGCTCGTAGAGAGTGGATTGGGCTCTTGCGTCGGAGTCCGAGTGCTGTTGGGCATGGTTGTCCGTTGGGGATGCGGAGGTGGAGCGGGTGTTGGGGGCCAGTGTGGGTTCGTCCGGTTTCGCGGCTTGGTGGGCCTTGGCCCGCTTACTTACGTGCGCGGTTCGCAGCGTGATTGAAACTGCTGCGGGATGGTTGGGGGAAGGTGCGGGGAGCGCGGTTTTGGCGGCTGGGTTTGGTTTGCGGGATTGCTTCAGGTAACGGAGGCTGAGGCCAGGGACGGTGGGCGGCCGGATGGCCTTCACTGCCTGGGGCGCCGGGACGGGCCGGACGGCGCGGAAGCCGCCTCGGGTTCCCAGCGGGTGATGGAAGCCGACCGCCGGCAGAGTTGAATTCACGACGCCTGCCGGTGTTGGCTGATCTTCGGCTCCGGGTGCTGTCGCGAACGCGGTGCTGGCTTCCGCTGCGAGGAGGATGGGGCGACTGGAACCGGCTGCGGAGGCGAGCAGGGCGTGAGTTCTGGCCGGGATGCCGGTTTGGTGCGCTACGTCGCCGATGATGTAAGGGAAGATCGACTTCTGGATCGCCCGGATTCGGACGCAGATCCAGGCGTGGTAGCGGCCCAGGGCCTGGACGACTTCGGCGTGGTTCTCTCGGATCCAGAGGGAG
>JAFKEE010000075.1 GCA_017307505.1 Acidobacteriota bacterium
GTGGTTGAGCCGGTCAGGGGACCGGCTGCGGACGAGGGCGTCCGCCGTCCCGACGAGGTGGTTTGAGCCGGTCGGGGGACCGGCTGCGGACGAGGGCGTCCGCCTTACCAACGAAGTGCTTGAGCCGGTCAGGGGACCGGCTGCGGACGAGGGCGTCCGCCTTACCAACGAAGTGCTTGAGCCGGTCAGGGGACCGGCTGCGGACGAGGGCGTCCGCCGTCCCAATGGATTGCAGATGCGTTCGATGATTGCGGATGGCGCATCGATTGCGGATGGAGGCAACGATTGCGATGGGGGCAACGATTGCGATGGGGGCAACGATTGCGATGGGGGCAGCGATTGCCGGCGGGCGGTTTGGGTTAGTAGGGCGGGAGCATGAAGAGGGCTCGCATCGTTTCTATGCCGTCCCAGAGGTTTTGCAGCCGCAGGTTCTCATTGTGGCTGTGCTGGTTGTTGTCGTGATTCGCTATCGGCACTCCGATCAGCGGAACGTGGAGCACGTCTTCGATGATTGCCAGTGGGACGCTGCCGCCTAACGTGGGCATCTTCACCAGCGGCTTGCCCATGCCTTCCAGCGCGGCGATTACTGCCCGGGATTGCGGGAGGTCCATTGAGGTGCGCACGGCGCGGTAGCCGCCTTCGGTTGCGTAAAAGGCTGCCACTTTGGGCCATTGCAGCCTTTCGAACTCGGTTGGTTCGCGGCCTTCCACCAGGAAGAAGCCCTGGTCGCGGATGTGAGCCTTAACCTTTTCCAGCATGGCTTTCGGGTCGTTGCCTTTCACCAGGCGGACGTCGACGGAGGCTGCGGCTTCGCTGGGGACCACGTTGCGGGACGCCTCGCCTACGGCTCCGCTGTCGATGCCGCGGATGTTGAATGAGGGCTGGTTCAGTACTTCCATCAGGCGGCGCGGTGAGTTCTCGGTGCGGGCGATCCATAGCTCACGCATGAGTGTTTCGTCGATGGGCGGCTCGGCCTTCATGGCAGCCACTTCCGTGTCGGTTAAGGGATCGATGTCCGCATAGAAGCCGGGGATGGTGACACGGCCTTCGTCGTCTTTCATGGAGGCCAGCAGGCGGGCCAGCATCATGGCGGGGTTGGGCGCCCAGTTGCCGTAGTGGCCGGAGTGCAGTTCGCGCTTCGGGCCGTAGACCTTGAGCTGGAAGCCGGTGACGCCGCGGGCTCCGAAGTAGACCTGCTGGCGGCGGGTCTGGTGGACCGGGCCGTCGCAGATGATCCAGAAATCGGCCATCACAAGCGGCGTGTATTTCTGAAGGATGCGGCCGAGGCTGGCCGAGCCTGCTTCTTCCTCGCCTTCGAACAGGAACTTGATGTTGACCGTGGGCGTGCCCCGGCCGGCGCGCATGGCGTCGAGGGCGGCGAGCATGGCGATGATGACGCCCTTGTCGTCGGAAGCGGAGCGGGCATAGATGCGGGTTTCGGGATCGGAGGGATTGCCGCCGCGGTAGGAGGGCTCGAAGGGTCCGCTGCCCTGCCACTGGGCCGGGTTCACCGGCTGGCCGTCATAGTGCGCGTAGAAGAGGACCGTGCCGACGGCGTTCTGGACCCCGAGCTGGCCGTAGACGGCGGCGGGCGCTCCGGGGACTTCGAGGAGCTGGGTCTGGACTCCGCGGCGTTCGAAGGCGGCCCGGATCCAGGCGGCGTTTTCCTTCAGGCCTTCCGGGTCGGCTGCGACGTTGGGGATTTTGAGGAACTCGTTGAACTCGGACAGAACGCGGGCGCGGTTCTGGGCGCTAGCGGCCGAGCAGAGAAGGATGAGCAGGAGAATGCATTTCACATCTCCCTCCGGTTTTCCAGGGATTTGGACATGGTCACTTCGTCGGCGTATTCGAGGTCGCTGCCGACGGGAATGCCCATGGCGATGCGGGTTACCTTCATGCCGAGCGGTTTGAGAAGACGCGCCAGATAGACGGCGGTGGCCTCACCTTCGACGGTGGGATTGGTGGCGAGGATGATCTCTTCCACCTCGCTGTCGACTAGCCGCTCCAACAACTGCTTGATGCGGAGCTGTTCGGGGCCGATGCCGCGGAGCGGGCTGATGCTGCCGTGCAGCACGTGGTAGAGGCCTTCGAAGGTGCGGGTGGTCTCGATGGGGACGATGTTGTGGGGCTCTTCGACGACGCAGATGCGGTGCCGGTCGCGATGCGGATCGCGGCAGTAGAGGCACTTCTCGCCATCGCTGATGTTGTTGCAGATGATGCACAACCCCAGCTTTTCCTTGACGTCGACGAGCGCCGCCGTGAGCCGGTCGACATCTTCACGGGACGCTCTCAGGATGTGAAAGGCGATGCGCTGCGCCGATTTCTGACCGATGCCGGGCAGACGCTTCACTTCCTGGATCAGCCGGGCGAGGGGTTCCGCGAAGTCGGGCATGATGAGTCCTGCGGGGCCGGACTAAAACAGGCCCGGAGGCAGGCCCATGCCGCCCAACATGCTGGACGTCTTCTTCTGGGTCTCTTCTTCGACCTTGCGGACGGCTTCGTTGAAGGCGGCCTGCACCATGTCAGAGAGCATTTCGGCGTCGCCGGCCGCTTCCGGATCGATCACGACACCGGTGCAGTGTTTCTGGCCGTCCATCTTGACCGTGACCATGCCGCCGCCCGCGCTTGCTTCCACACGGATGGCCGCGATCTCTTCCTGGAGGCGCTGCTGCATCTGTTGCGCCTGCTTCATCATGGCCTGCATATTGCCGCCGCCGGGGAATTTCATGGCATCTACTCCTTGAGGTCTCGTACGCCCCGCACCTGGCTGCCGGGGAATATCTCTTGAAAGCGTTGCACGTCCGGATGGGCCATTGCACGCAGGGATGCTTCGTCTTCGGCTTCCGACGTCTGGGGTTTCTTCTCGGGCGCCGCCACGACGGCGGTCTCATCGATCGTAATTTTGACGCGGACGGCCCGTCCCAGGATCTGGGCGAGCGCCTTTTCGACGTCCTTGGCCATGAGTCCGAGCTTGGCTGAGCGCGGCGCGAGGAACTCGACGGTGCCCTGGCTTTCGATCAACTGGGAGTCCTCGACCGCCTGGACGGACATGGCGGAGCGCATCTCGTGGAGAGCGGCGATGAGCTTCTCCTTGGTGGAGCCGGGCTCAATGGCCGTGGAGCGCTCGACCGGGGGCGCCGCAGGCTGGGGTGCCGGAGCGGTGGGCCTGGGCGGCGCGGCAGCCGGAGGGGGGGCCGTGCGGGCGGGCGGCGCGGAATACGAGGGGCCCGAGGAGGAAGCCGCCGGACGGGGGGCCGCATAGGGCGCCTGGCTGCGTTCCGTCACGGAGGCTGCACGGACTGGGGCTGCTGCCGCCTGGGGCCGGGCAGCCGGAGCGCCGCCGCCCGCGGCCAGTGCCTTGATGGCCTCTTCGATGGGTTTGATTCGTCCGGCGTGCACGAGGCGCATCAGGCCGAGCTCGACATGCAGCCGGGGCTGCATGGAGTACTGCAACTGACCGTAAAGCTCGAGGGTGAGCTGCAGCCAGCGGGTGAGGTCCTCTTCGCTGAACTGGGCCGAGGTGTCGCGCATGCGGGCCTGTTCGGGGGCCGCCGCGGGGATAAGCCGGGTTTCCTTGCCGGTGATCTTAGCGACCAGCAGGTTGCGGAAGTAGCGGGCGAGTTCGCGGCAGAACTGCTGGAGGTTCTTGCCGGCGCTCTCGAGTTCGGCCACGATCTCGAGCATGGCCGCAGTCTGCTGGGAGAGGAGGGCCTCGGTGACGCGTTCGAGGGAGGCCAGGGAATACATGCCCAGGAGGTCGCGGACGGCGGCTCCGGTGAGGGTGTTGCCGCAGCAGGCGATGGCCTGGTCGAGGGCGGAGAAGGAGTCGCGGACAGAGCCTTCGCCGGCCTGGGCGATGACGGCCAAGGCCTCGGGTTCAGCTCCGATGCCTTCGGCTTTGCAGATCTCTTCCATGCGGCCAACGACCTCGTGGAAGTCGACGCTGCGGAAGCTGAACTGCTGGCAGCGCGAGGCGATGGTGGTGGGGATCTTATGGGATTCCGTGGTGCAGAGGACGAAGACGGCCCATTCGGGCGGTTCTTCCAGGGTCTTCAGGAGCGCGTTGAAGGCTTCGTTCGTGATCTGGTGAGCTTCGTCAATGATGAAGACCTTGTAGCGGTCGCGCGAGGGGCGATAGCGCACGTTCTCGCGCAGTTCGCGCATCTCATTGATACCGCGATTGGAGGCCGCGTCGATTTCGATGACGTCGGGGGCGCTGCTCTGGGAGGTCTCGATGCAGGAGGAGCAGACTCCGCAGGGGGTGGGGGTGGGGCCTTCGACGCAATTCAGGCAGCGGGCGAGGATGCGGGCGATGGTCGTTTTGCCCGTACCGCGTTGACCGGCCAGGATATAGCCATGAGCAATGCGCTGCTGGGTGATGGCGTTTTCGAGCGTCGTGCGCACATGCTCCTGCCCGATGAGCTCGGCGAAGGTGCGGGGACGGTACTTACGGGCGATGACCTGGTACATGATCGCTGGGCGGGTGGTGCCGGTCAGACTCTAATGCCAGACCCCGGGGGATCCGCGGCACACAGGGTGAGATCCTACCGTTGCTTCCTTCCGGACCTGGCGGGGTTTGGACCGTCCTATTGCACGGAGCCCGGAGCCTGACAATCAACTATGCTAGCACGCGGGACCCCGGGGGATCCAAACAGGAGGCAGCGATTCTGTTTGTGGGCGCTGGTGGGTGGGCCGGGCGAAGGGGCCGAGCCGCGTAGGGATGGCGGTGCTGAGGTTGTTGGCGTAGAGAAGAAAGTTCGAAGAGATGGGTTTGATCCCTCACGGTGGGTGGATTGGGCGTCTTGGGGCGGGGTTAGGTGCCGTCCGGTGGTTGCGGGGGCGGTGGTTTGCCGGGAGAGAAGACAACGGGAAGAGATGGGTTTGATCCCTCGGTGGCGGTGGAAATCAGCGGGTTCGGCTTGGGTTGGCTTGGAGCCGTTGAGTGGGATGGCGCCCGTTGGTCAGGGAGAATGAAGAGCGAATGAATGGGTTTGATCCCTCAAGAGCGGTGGATTCAGTGTGCCGTGGGTGGGCGGACTGGCGGCTGCGGCGCGCTTTTCAATGTAATTGCCAGGGTAGAAGAAAGTTAGAAGAAATGGGTTTGATCCCTCA
>JAFKEE010000019.1 GCA_017307505.1 Acidobacteriota bacterium
GTCTTCGTGATTGCTGCCGTGAGCGTGGTCTTGCCGTGGTCGATGTGGCCAATCGTGCCGACATTCACGTGCGGTTTGCTGCGATCAAATTTCTCTTTCGCCATGACCTTCTGTCTCCTGCGCGCTCAAAACTAGCTGGGGCTCTGCCCCTTCATCTTGTTGATTACTTCCTCGGTAACCGACTGAGGAGCCTCTTCATAGCGACCGAAGTGCATTGTGAAGCTGCCCCGGCCCTGCGTCCGCGAGCGGATTTCCGTCGCGTAGCCGAACATCTCCGACAGCGGCACCATCGCCTTGATGATCTGCGTGTTGCCCTTCAGCTCCATGCCTTCCAGACGCCCGCGGCGGCTGATCAGGTCACCGTTCACCGAACCCATGTACTCGTCCGGAACGACTACTTCCACGCTCATTACCGGCTCCAGCAGAACCGGCTTCGCCTTCTGAGCGGCATCTTTCAACGCCATCGAACCGGCGATCTTAAAGGCCATTTCCGAAGAGTCGACATCGTGATAGCTACCGTCGTAGACCGTCACTTTGACGTTGGCCATCGGGAAGCCGGCGAGAACACCGCCCTCCAGCGCCTCGACGATGCCCTTTTCAGCCGGTCCGATGTATTCCTTCGGAACCGTGCCACCTACGATGCCATTGACGAATTCGTACTCTTTCTCCGGATTCGGCTCGAGGTGGATCTTGATATGGCCATACTGACCACGACCACCCGTCTGGCGCACGAAACGGCCCTCGCCGTCGCTCTTCTTGCGAATGGTTTCGCGATAAGCGACCTGCGGCTTGCCGACATTCGCGCCGACGTTGAACTCGCGCTGCAGGCGGTCGACGATGATCTCCAGGTGCAGTTCGCCCATACCGGACAGAATCGTCTGACCAGTTTCGGGGTCCGTGTTCACCTTGAGCGTCGGATCTTCCTGCACGAGCTTGGCAATTGCCATGCCCAGCTTTTCCTGGTCGACCTTCGTCTTGGGTTCGATGGCCAACTGGATGACGGGCGCGGCGAACTCAATTGCTTCCAACGAGATCGGATGCTCTTCGCTGCAGATCGTATCGCTGGTGATGACCGACTTCAGACCCACGCAGGCGGCAATATCACCTGCGTAAATCTCGGTGATTTCTTCCCGCTTGTTGGCGTGCATCTTCACCAGACGGCCAATGCGTTCCTTGCGCCCCTTGCTGACGTTGAGGATCGTGTCGCCCGTGTTCAGCTTGCCGGAATAGACCCGGATGAAGGCGAGCTGTCCGACGAACGAATCTGTCATGATCTTGAAGATCAGGGCCGAAAACGGTTCGTTGTCATCGGCATGGCGAACCAGTTCGATGCTCTTGTCGTCGACGTCGTAACCCTTGATCGGGGGGATGTCGAGCGGAGACGGCAGCAGGTCCACCACGGCATCCAGCATGTTCTGGACACCCTTATTCTTAAAGGCCGTACCGCAGATCACGGGGAAGATCGTCTGAGCGATGGTCGCTTTGCGAAGACCGGCTTTGATTTCGGCCGTCGTCAGCGCCTCACCGTTCAGGTACTTCTCCATGAGGGTGTCGTCAGCTTCAGCAGCTGCTTCCACCATCTTTTCGCGGTATTCCTTGGCCTGCTCCAGCAGTTCGGCCGGAATCTCGACGTCGTCGTACGCGGCGCCAAGAGTCTCGTCCCGCCAGATGCGCGCTTTCATCGTGATGAGGTCGATGATGCCCTTGAACTGATCTTCCGCGCCGACGGGTAGCTGGATCGGCACCGCACGAGCATGCAGCCGATCTTCAATCGTCGTCACAGCATGGAAGAAGTCGGCGCCAACGCGGTCCATCTTATTGATAAAGCAGACGCGCGGGACAGAGTATTTGTCCGCCTGCCGCCAAACCGTTTCCGATTGGGGCTGGACGCCAGCCACGGCGTCGAAGACCGCCACGGCGCCATCGAGCACGCGGAGCGAACGCTCCACTTCGGCCGTAAAATCCACGTGGCCGGGCGTGTCGATGATGTTGATCTGGTAATCATCCCAGGAGCAGGTTGTCGCGGCGGAGGTGATCGTGATACCACGCTCCTGCTCTTGCACCATCCAGTCCATGGTGGCGGTGCCTTCATGAACTTCACCGATCTTATAGGTGCGGCCGGTGTAATAGAGGATGCGCTCGGTCGTGGTGGTCTTACCGGCATCGATGTGGGCCATGATGCCGATATTTCTCATCTTCTCGAGTGCGATGGTGCGAGGCATATTTAGTCGTCGCTCCGGCGGCGGCTGAGCTTACGATTCTCCTTTTAGTTACCAGCGGTAGTGAGCGAAGGCCTTGTTGGCTTCCGCCATGCGGTGAACGTCGTCCTTCTTCTTGATGGCGGCGCCGCGAAGGCTGGCGGCATCCATGAGCTCATTGGCCAGTTTCTCAGCCATGCTCTTGTCCGTCCGCGCCCGGGCACCGGTCAGAATCCAGCGGATCGCCAGCGAAGTGCGGCGATTGTTCGGAACTTCGATCGGGACCTGGTAGTTGGCACCACCGACGCGGCGGGTTTTGACTTCCAGCAAAGGCTTGCAGTTCTCTACCGCCTTCTTGAACAGCTTCAAGGGGTCATCGTTCGACCGCTCCTTGATCGTATCCATGGCGGTATAGAAGATCCGTTGGGACGTGGTCTTCTTGCCTTCCCACATCATCGAATTGATGAACTTCTCGGCCAGCGTCGAGTTGTAAACGCCGTCGGGCTGAATTTCGCGGATCTCAGCGCGTCTTCTGCGGGGCATACGTTCCTCTTCAGATCCTTACTACTACTTCTTCTTCGGTGCGGTCTTGGCGGCACCCGCCTTGGGACGCTTCGCACCATACTTCGAGCGGCTCTGCATACGGCCAGTCACGCCAGCCGTGTCCAGCGTTCCGCGAACTACGTGATAGCGCACACCAGGCAGATCCTTCACACGGCCGCCGCGGATCAGCACGATCGAGTGCTCCTGCAAGTTGTGGCCGACACCGGGAATATAGGTCGTAACTTCAATTCCATTGGTCAGGCGCACACGAGCCACTTTGCGGAGAGCCGAGTTCGGCTTCTTGGGGGTGGTGGTGTAAACACGGGTGCAGACGCCGCGGCGCTGCGGGCAAGACTGCAGCGCGGGGCTGGCGGTCTTATATCGGGTAGGCCTGCGTCCCTTACGGACAAGCTGATTGAAAGTGGGCACGAACTATCCTCTTTGGGCAGCTATGTGAAGCGTAGTCTCAACCGGCGAACACAACAAAGATCCGCGCGCAGATGCTGCTCGCGGAAGAGGTCAACCGGCGAAAACCTCGAAAAATCAGTCGTTGCAGCGGGTACTGAACCCGCCAAACAAGAGGGTCACTTCGGACACGCCCATGCTCCGTTTAGCGCTTTGTCTAAAGGAACCTCGGGGCGGCCTCTCAGCCGGCTTCCCGCCGTTTCGCCCGGACTAGCCAAGCACAGGAAGGGTAGCTGAGAGAGGAAGAGCTAACTCCTCAAACCTTCTCAGGATACACACCCTAAGGAATTGCTGTCAACTGGGAGCACAAAATCTTCAAAACAGGCTGCTTGCCAGAACGGCAAGTCGAAGATTCTGCTACATCTTCACGGATGCTTCAGGATTCCGCATCCACCACCACCACGGCGTGGTTTCGCTTCGCATTCTCCAAATTGTAAACCTATCGAATTATTTCTGCTCGGGTTGCAGAACGTTCACCCAAGATTTACAGAATCGTAACGCTCGCCTGTAACCCTTGTGGGCATGAGGTTCCTTTTCACTCTGGCATTGTCCGCCAGTCTGTTGTTCGCTCAAGGCGACGCAGGTCGAATCACCGGGACGGTGACCGACGCGTCCGGCGCCGTGATCCCTGGCGCTATCATCAAGATTAAGAATGACAAAACCGCTGCGGTCCGGGAGTTGACCGTATCCGAGAACGGCGCATTTGTCGCTTCGAATCTCACCCCCTCTGTCTACACCATCGACGCCTCGTCGGTCGGCATGGCTTCCGCCCAGTACCGCCAGATCACATTAACAGCCGGCCAGGAGCGCACCCTGGCCATCATCCTTACTCCTGCCGAAATGCAACAGTCTGTTACAGTTGCCAGCGGTGACCTGGTAGTCATCGACACCAGCTCAGCGCGCGTTGGAGCCAATATCAATGAGCGCGAAGTGGCGAACATGCCCCTGAACGGCCGCCAACTCTCGCAACTCTACTTGATGGTCCCTGGTGCCCAGACCGCCGGCGGCGGCAGTTACGACAACATCCGGTTCAGTGGAAGGGCGAATCAGCAGAACGCGGTCCGATTTGACGGCGTGGAAGCATCTTCTATTATTGACGCCTCCCCGGGCAACCTGAACGGCGAATCTTCTACGGGCTTCCGGCTTCAGGCCAGCCTCGAGACGGTCCAGGAGTTCCGCGTCGAATCAAGCAACTATCCCGCCGAGTTTGGTACCGGCACGGGCGGCCAGATTTCGGTCGTCACGAAGTCCGGCTCCAACCAGCTTCACGGATCGCTCTTCGAGTACGTCCGTAATAACTCCTTTGATGCCCGCAACTTCTTCGACACGACCAAATCGCCGCTCCGCCTGAATCAGTTTGGCGGGTCCGTGGGCGGACCAATCAAGAAGGACAAGGCCTTCTTCTTTGCCAGCATGGAGACACTGCGCCAACGGGCTGGCATCAATCTGCTTGGCTCGGTGCCGAGCGCCGCCGCCCGGCAGCGTGCCGTGCCCACCATCGCACCGGTGGTGAATGCCTTCCCGATTGGCTCTCAGTCCACGGCGAATCCGGATCTTGACCTTGCCCAACTGAATGCTTCCACCAGCCTGGACGAGTATTCTGGCAGCATCCGTCTGGACTACGCCTTCAGCCCCAAGTACTCCCTGTCGGCACGCTACGTGCGGGATCAGGGGTATCTCAATAGTCCAATGGATGTTACGGGTTCCACACAGCGAACGACGGCCGTACCCCAGAACGGGATGATCAGCCTGCAACAGGTGCTGACCTCGAATCTGATCAATGAAACCAAGTTTGGCTACAACGGTTCCAAGACCAGGCTTAACGGAGTCGCTCCCACGGTAAACGGCATCGATTTCTCACCGATTTCCATCGATTTCACTGGAGCGGTGGCCATCCCCGGCATCGGCGGCCAGGGCGCCTCGGCTGGTGCCGCCCGCCTCGGCGGACTGATCCGGTCGAACAGTTCGCAGAATGGCCGGGCTCAGCCCTACACCAACTACACGATGTCGTTCATTGACAACCTCTCTTACCTGAAAGGCAACCATACCTTTAAGTTCGGAGCGGAGATCCGGCCGATCCGCCTCTACACAGACCGTCTGGGCGGCACCACTTACACCTTCTCTAATCTGACCGATCTGTTGGCGAACCGGCCCAGCACGATCCAGATCCTGGGTGACGTCAGCGCTCCCAATCCGCTGCACAACGGCATCGCCACCAACCGGTTCCTCAAACAGGCCTACTACGTCTTCTATGCGCAGGATGAATGGCGCCTGCGGCCTAACCTGACCATCAATTATGGGTTGCGCTACGAATACTATTCGGTCATGCATGAGGATCAGAACCTGTACACCCTGTTCCAGGTGGAGCGCGGAGACATCGCTCCTGCTGGAACGCCCTGGTACAAGAGCTCGAAGAACAACTGGGGCCCCCGCCTGGGGCTGAGCTGGTCGCCCAGCCGTTTCAACAACAAAACCGTTCTTCGCGTCGGAGCCGGCTACTTCTTCGGTCCCGGACAAACTGAAGATCAGGTCCAACCCATTGACAGCGACCGTATTACGGTGAACGCGCCCACCGGCACCGCCTTCCCCGTGAACAGCCAGCAGATTATCGCCAACACGAACCCCGGCAACCTGTCCGGCTTCGCCCCGAGGGCCTACTCGGTGGACTATACGCTTCCGGAAAAGGTCCTCAGCTACACGGCCTCCATCCAGCAGCAGCTGCCGGGCAACACGGTAATGACGGTTGCCTACGTGGGCAGCCAGGGCCGGAACCTCTTCCTCCGCTCCTGGACAAACGGGATCGTGGGGGTCACGATGAACCCGACGACAGGTGTCGGAAATCCGCAACTCCAGTTCGGTTCACGGTTTGGCCAGATTGACTACAAGACCAGCGGAGGGACCGACCACTACGATTCCCTCCAAACCTCCGTCCAGCGCCGCTTCAATCAGGGGCTCACCATCGGGGGCCAGTGGACCTACGGTCATTCCCTGGGCAACACCGGTGGCTCCAACGAAGCCCAGACCGCCCAGAACCCCTTCAATTTCAACGCCGACCGCGGCAACAACGCCTTCGACATCCGTCACAGCGTGAATGCCACCGCCCTGTACGAACTGCCTGTCGGCACGGGCCGCAAATACCTGGCCAACGCCAACAAGCTGGTGAACCTGCTCGCCGGCGGCTGGCAGATTGGCGGTGTCCTGAACGCCCGCACCGGCCTGCCGATCGACCTCACCATCGCCCGAAACGACATCGCGTACCAGGTGAATTCCACCGGACAGATCGTCTCCAACCCGATCGTTTCCGGCACAACAATCCTCACCACGCCTGTCATTAATAACCCCTACGGCGGCGCCTTCCGCAACAATCGCCGGCCGGATGTGGTGGCGGGCGTGGATCCCTTCCTACACGGCAGCGATAGCCGGTACTTCCTGAATCCGGCCGCCTTCGCTTTCCCGACGCCCGGCTCGTTTGGCAACCTGGGCCGCTGGGCGCTTCACGGGCCCAGCCTGACGCAGTTCGACATGACGCTCCAGAAGCGCTTCCGCCTGACGGAGCGATTGAACATGGAGTTCCGCGGCGAACTGTATAACCTGTTCAACAAAACGAACTTCGCCAACCCGTCCGCGCGCCTCAACAACGCGCTGGGAACCGGCGCCAATCAACTGCAGCCCGGGCAGTCGTTCACAGCAGCGGCCGCAGGCGGCACTTTCGGTATCGCCAATTCCACCGTGACCAAAGACGTCGGGTTGGGTGCCAGCCGCCAGATCCAACTCTCCCTGCGCCTGAACTTCTAGTTCTGACTAACGCACAACACTCCGCCCCCAGGCCTTGGCAGGCTTGGGGGCTTTTTTTGTCCAGCGGACAGGACTTCGCGGCTCCAATTTGCTATCTTTTGATATCCTTACAATCCATGACTCGTTGATTCAGATTCAGTTCAGAGGAACGTATCCGCAAATCCTCCGAATTGGCATGTCACTGGTTCAATTTCAATCGCTTGCGGGTTTGACCCTCCCAAAATTGTTGTGTTAGCCTACAAGCTTGGGGTTAAGAGTCACTCCCCCGCCTCCACACCCCCGGAATTACCGAGACATCCTCCGGTAAGGCGCCGATAGCATGGAACAGATTTTCGAAACCCTTAAAGGGATCATCGTCCGAGCCCTGCCTACGTTCGTTCTCGTCATTATTCTTCATTGGTTCCTGAAGAAGGTCCTGTTCCAGCCGATGGAAAAGGTTCTTGAGGAACGCCGCAAGAAGACCGAGGGCGCCGTGGAAGCCAGTGAAGCCACCCTGGCGCTGGTGCATGAGAAGCTGGCCACCTACGAGAACTCCCTGGCGGACGCGCGCGCCGGGATCTATAAAGAGCAGGAAGCCGGCCGGAAACGTCTTGCGGATCAGCAAGCTAAGACTGTCGAAGCGGCCCGCGTCAAAGCAGGCGAGCGGGTGGCCGCGGTGAAGGCGGAACTGGCACTGGAAGTCGAGAAGGCCACGGCCACCTTGACGGCCGAGTCGGACCGATTGGCGGAAGAGATTGCCGGCTTGGTTCTTGCCGGAAAGGTACAGTAGGCCCCATGAAGCGCATCGCCCTCCTCCTGATGTTGGCTGGCGCCACGGTTTGGGCCCAGGAACATGCTGAACCCGCCAAGGAAGGCCACGAAGCGGCCGGCCATGAAACCGGCGGCCACGAAGCATCGGATCCGACGCTCCCCGCCAAATGGGTGAACTTCGCGATTCTGGCTTCGGGCCTGGGCTTCCTGGCCATCAAATTCGGCGGCCCGGCCTTAAAGGGCCAGCAAGCACAGATTCTGGACAAGATGAGCCAGGCGTCCCGTCGTGCAGAAGCAGCGAAACTGCAGGCCGACGAGATGGACAAGCGCATCTCCGGGCTCCAGGTCGAAGTGGATGCCATCCGCCAGAAAGCAGCCACCGAACTGGCAGCCGAAGCGGCCCGACTGGAGAAAGAGACAGAGCAACTGCTGGCGAAGGTCGAACACACCGCGGAGCAGGAAATTGCCTCTGCCGCCAAGTTTGCCACCCAGCAACTGAAGGCTACCGCCGCCAAGCTCGCTGTGGAACTGGCGGGCCAAAAGGTTCGTGCACGCATGACCGCGGGGACACAGGGCGTCCTGGTGGACCGCTTTACGCAGCATCTCGGCGATACGCGTGAGCTGCGAGGATAGGGAAGAGCACCATGTCGACGCTCGCGATCGCCAACCAATACGCTAAAGCGCTGCTTGAATCGGTCTCCCAGCCCGGCAGCGGAGCCACCCCCGAGGAAGCCCTCACCCAACTTGAACAGTTTGATGCCACGCTGCGCGGATCACAGGACCTTCACACGATCCTGCTGTCTCCGGCTGTGGCGCACGCCCAGAAGCAGAAAGTGCTTGGCCGGCTGGCCGAGTTGCTGGGGCTGCATGGATTCGTCCGCAATTTCCTGTTTGTGGTGACGCGGCACCGGCGGCTGAACCTGCTGGGCGAGATCCGGGAGCGATATCAGGCGCTGCTGGACGAAAGCCTGGGGCTGGTGCGGGCGCGCGTGTCGACAGCAGTTCCCCTGACAGCAGAGCAGAAACAGGCGCTGGAGACGGCGCTGGCCCAGGTGACGGGCAAGCAGATGCGTTGCGGGTATGAATTGGACGAAACACTGGTGGGCGGCCTGGCCGTCCGCGTAGGTTCAACGATGTATGACGGATCGGTGAAGGGGCAACTCGATAGCCTTCGCCGCCGCCTCACGAGTGAGGCCTGACAAGGAACTGAAAGTATGGCTCAGATTCGTGCCGATGAAATCGCTCGCGTACTTCGCGAAGAGATTGAAAATTACGACAAAGCGGTTCAGGTCTCCGAGACCGGTTATGTAGTGACGGTCGGAGACGGAATTGCCCGCGTCCATGGCCTGGACAAGGTGATGGCCGGAGAACTCATCGAGTTCCCGCACGGCGTATCGGGCATCGCCCTGAACCTCGACGAAGACGAAGTCGGCGCGGTGTTGCTGGGTGAGGCCTATGCCATCCGTGAAGGCGACGAGGTCCGCCGCACGGGCCGCATCATGTCGGTTCCGGTGGGCGAGGCGCTGGTCGGCCGCGTCGTGAACGCGCTGGGCCAGCCCATTGACGACAAAGGCCCGATCGACACGAAGCACTTCTTTGCCATTGAGCGGATTGCCCCGGGCGTGATCGACCGCAAGCCTGTGAAGGAACCGCTGCAGACGGGCCTGAAGGCGATCGACGCGATGATTCCGGTGGGCCGCGGGCAGCGCGAGTTGATCATCGGTGACCGCCAGACCGGCAAGACGGCGATTGCGCTGGACACGATCATCAACCAGAAGGGCAAAGGCGTCATCTGTATCTACGTCGCCATTGGCCAGAAGCGTTCGACGGTCGCACAGGTAGTGAAGACGCTGCAGGACTACGGCGCCATGGACTACACCATCGTCGTGGCTGCCACGGCGTCGGAATCGGCCGCCCTCCAATATATTGCTCCTTACTCCGGCTGCGCGATGGGCGAGTACTTCCGCGACAACGCGGGCCACGCTCTTTGCGTGTATGACGACCTTTCGAAGCACGCCGCGGCGTATCGCGAAATCTCCCTGCTGCTGCGCCGTCCGCCAGGACGTGAAGCGTTCCCCGGCGACGTGTTCTATCTGCACTCCCGGCTGCTGGAGCGCGCCGCGAAGCTGAGTGACAAGCTCGGTGGCGGTTCGCTCACTGCCCTGCCCTTCATCGAGACCCAGGCGGGTGACGTTTCGGCCTACATTCCGACCAACGTGATCTCGATCACGGACGGCCAGATCTTCCTGCAGTCGGACATGTTCAACTCGAACCTGCGTCCAGCCGTGGACGTCGGCATCTCTGTGAGCCGCGTGGGTGGCAACGCCCAGATCAAGGCGATGAAGCAGGTTGCCGGTTCACTCCGTCTGGACTTGGCGCAGTATCGCGCGCTGGCTGCTTTCGCACAGTTCGGTTCCGACCTCGACAAGGCATCGCAGGCGCAGTTGAATCGCGGCCGCCGCCTGACCGAGATCCTGAAACAGGGCCAGTACCAGCCCCTGCCAGTGGAAAAGCAGATCCTCATCATCTATGCGGGCACGAATGGCTGGCTGGATGACATGGACGTGGAGTGGTGTCTGCCCTTCGAAGCGGGCCTCTACCGGTTTGTCGAGAACGGCCACGCCGATCTGCTGAAGGACATCCGCGAGAAGGCTGCCCTGGACGATGGAATCAAGGCGCGTCTCGATGCGGTGCTGAAGGAATTCAAGCAGCGCTTCCTGGCCGAGCGCAAGGCCGGCAAGTAGGACCGATCCAGCGAGGTTTTCATGCCCAGTTTGATCGACATACGCCGCCGGATCCGCTCGGTTAAGAACACCCAGCAGATCACGAAGGCCATGAAGATGGTGGCCACGGCCCGCCTGCGCCGCGCGCAGGAGCGCGTGATCAATGCGCGCCCCTATTCGCGCATGGCCGGCGAGATTCTGCGGAATGTGGCAGCGGCTGCGGCCGGTGACGAACGAGTGGGTGAGAATCCGCTTCTGGCTGTTCGTGAAGAGAAGCGGATCCAATTGATTCTCGTGACGTCGGACCGTGGTCTGGCCGGCGGCTTCAACTCCAATCTGATCAAGGCAGCGCAGGGATTCCTTGCGGAGCACGCCGGGCAGCAGGTGGAGATGGAGCTGTACGGACGGAAAGCTCGCGATTTCTTCACGCGGCGAGCGGCCAAGGTGAGCGGAGAAGTCACCGGCATCTCGCAGGCGCCCACGCTGGCCGACGCCAAGGCGCTGGCCGATAAGATGATCGAGCGGTTCAAGAACGAGGAAGTGGACGCGGTGTATCTGCTCTACAACGAGTTCAAGAGCGTGCTCACACAGAAGGTCACGCTGAAGAAGATGCTGCCGATGGCTGTGCAGGCCGGCGGCACGCCTCAGCGCGATTACATCTTCGAGCAGCCCCCGGCCGAGATGCTGGGACGGTTGCTGCCGAATTACATTCTGCTGCAGATTCTGGAGGCGTTTCTGGAATCGGCGGCAGCCGAACACGCGGCCCGCATGACGGCCATGGACGCGGCGTCCACCAACGCCAACGACGTCATTAACAAGCTGACCCTGTACATGAACCGGGTGCGGCAGGCGACGATCACGCGCGAAATCATTGAAGTTGTCAGCGGGGCCAGCGCCCTCGAATAGGAATTCCAACATGTCCACAGCAGCGCAACAGGAAGTTCTCGGAAAAGTCATCCAGGTGGCCGGACCGGCCGTCGACGTGCAGTTCCCGGAAGGGCAGATCCCCGTCATTTACACGGCGGTGAGGATCACCAGCGAAGGGTTCGACGTACCGGAGCCGATCGATATCATGGTGGAAGTGATGCAGCACACCGGCGAGGGCCGCGTGCGCTGCGTCGCGCTGCAGCCCACGGACGGCCTGGTGCGCGGCATGAAGGCGATCTCCACCGGCGCGCCGATCACGGTGCCCGTGGGCAAGCAGACCCTGGGCCGTGTGCTGAACGTTCTGGGCGAGCCCGTCGATCAGCAGGGCCCGGTGAGCACGGAGAAGCGCTTCCCCATCCACCGCGAAGCTCCAAATTTCGACGAGCAGTCCACCGGCCAGCAGATGTTCGAGACCGGCATCAAGGTCATCGACCTGCTGGAACCGTATCTGCGCGGCGGCAAGATCGGGTTGTTCGGCGGCGCCGGCGTCGGCAAGACCGTCGTCATCATGGAGCTGATCAATAACATCGCCATGAAGCACGGCGGTGTGTCGGTGTTCGCCGGTGTCGGCGAGCGTACCCGTGAAGGCAACGATCTTTGGCTGGAAATGCAGGAGTCGGGCGTTCTCGACCCGACAGACTGGACGAAGTCGAAGGTGGCATTGATCTACGGCCAGATGACCGAGCCGCCAGGAGCCCGCCTGCGTGTCGGCCTGACCGGTCTGACGGTGGCTGAGTATTTCCGCGATGAAGAAGGCCAGGACGTGCTGCTTTTCATCGACAATATCTTCCGCTTCACCCAGGCCGGCTCGGAAGTATCCGCGCTGTTGGGCCGCATGCCTTCGGCCGTGGGATACCAGCCGAACCTCGCTACGGAAATGGGCGAACTGCAGGAGCGCATCACTTCGACCAAGAAGGGCTCCATTACGTCGGTCCAGGCCATCTATGTGCCCGCCGACGACTACACCGACCCGGCCCCGGCCACGACATTCGCCCACCTGGACGCGACCACGCAGCTCTCCCGCGACATCGCCGCACTGGGCATTTATCCGGCGGTCGACCCGCTGACCTCCACCTCGCGCATTCTCGACCCGCTGGTGGTGGGTGACGAACACTACTCGACAGCGCAGAGAGTGAAGGGTGTGCTGCAGCGCTACAAGGACCTGCAGGACATCATCGCCATTCTGGGCATGGACGAACTGTCGGAAGAAGACAAGCTCAGCGTTTCGCGAGCCCGCAAGATCCAGCGCTTCTTCTCGCAGCCGTTCCACGTCGCCGAACAGTTCACCGGCTTCAAGGGCAAGTATGTGAAGCTGTCCGACACGATCAGAGGCTTCAAGGAAATCGTGGACGGCAAGCACGACGATGTGCCGGAACAGGCATTCTACATGCAGGGCACGATCGAAGAAGTCCTGGAGCGCGCGGAACAGATCAAGAAGGCGAACTAGGCCATGGCCGGACAGTTGACGCTGGAAGTCGCGACACCGGAGCGCCTGCTTCTGAAAGAGCAGGTGAAAGGCGTGACCGTGCCCGGCCTGGACGGCGAGCTGGGCATCCTTCCCGAGCATGCTCCACTGCTTTCCGAGCTGGGCTGCGGGCCGCTCTCCTTTGAGCTGGAGAACGGGCAGAAGAAATACATTTCGATCTGCGGCGGCTATGTGGAAGTGCTGCCGGACCATGTGCGCGTATTGGCCGCACAGGCCGAGAACGCCAGTGAGATCGATGCAAAACGCGCCGAAGTCGCACTGCAGCGCGCGAACGAGCGGCTGCTGCATCCAACGGCCGATCTGGACGTTGCCCGCGCTCTGAACTCGCTGAAGAGAGCGCAGGCCCGCCTGTCTGTAGCAAAGATCGCCGCCGGCAAGTAGCCATCTTACCCATCCCGATACAATGGCGGTAGCGAGTCTACCGCCATGCATGCCATTGCCGATATTTGCGTAATCCCTCTCGGTGTCGGGACCTCTGTATCCCGCGAGGTAACCGTCTGCGAGAGGATTCTGCGAGAATCCGGACTGAAAACGATGCTCCACGCCTATGGCACCAATGTCGAGGGGGAGTGGGACGACGTGATGGCCGCCATCAAGCGCTGCCACGAAGCCCTGCACGAACTTGGGGTGCCGAGGATCTCCACCAATATCCGCATCGGCACGCGCGTCGACAAGATGCAGACCATGCAGGACAAGGTCGAGCGAGTGGAGCAGCGCCTGGTGGAGGATTCGCACTGAAATGGCGCGCAATTTCAAAGATCTGCACGAGCGGGAGATCCTCGCCCTGGCCATTGCGCTGGAGGAGGAGGACGGCCGTATTTATGCCGACTTCTCGGACGGTTTGCGAGATACATACCCAGCCACGGCGGCGATGTTCGATGGGATCCGTGGGGAGGAATCGAATCATCGCGCGCGGCTGATTGAACTCTTCCAACACAAGTTCGGGGAGCACATCCCGTTGATCCGCCGCTCGGACGTAAACGGGTTCGTTCAGCGGAAGCCCGTCTGGCTGCTACGGCCGTTGGGGATCAATGTAGTCCGCAAGCAGGCTGAGATTATGGAGTTGGAGACGCGGCGCTTCTATGAGAAAGCCGCGCAGCAAGTCTCCGACGCTTCGATCCGCAAATTACTGGGCGATCTGGCTGAAGAAGAGCGGAAGCACTCCGCGGCAGCCGAATCGCTGGAAGAAGAGCATCTCGCCCATGGTGAGCGGGAGAAGGAAGATGCCGCGCACCGGCGCTTGTTCGTGCTGCAGATTGTGCAGCCGGGCCTGGCCGGGCTGATGGATGGGTCCGTTTCGACGCTGGCTCCGCTGTTCGCGGCCGCTTACTCGACCCAAAGTAGTTGGAATGCTTTTCTGGTCGGGCTGGCGGCGTCGGTGGGCGCGGGTATCTCGATGGGGTTTGCGGAAGCGCTGTCGGACGACGGCTCGTTGACAGGCCGCGGGCATCCGTGGATTCGGGGTGTCGTCTGCGGGTTGATGACGACCGCCGGCGGCGTCGGACACACGCTGCCGTTTCTGATCCCGAATTTTCACCTGGCGATGACGTCGGCCGTGGCGGTGGTGGCCGTGGAACTGGCGGTGATCAGTTGGGTCCGCCACCGCTTCATGGACACACCGATTGTCTCGGCCGCCCTGCAGGTAGTGCTAGGCGGAGTGCTGGTGTTCCTGGCGGGCATGTTCATCGGCAGCGCGTAGACTGTAAGTCGGCATTCCGGTGGTTTTGCCGTGTTGGGTGTGCGAGAATAGTGGAGTCCTTCCACGGTGTCGGGCCGTGGCGCAGCCTGGCTAGCGCGCTTGCTTGGGGTGCAAGAGGTCCCGAGTTCAAATCTCGGCGGCCCGACCAACTAACTCCTTCAGAAACAATCGAACCTCTAGTTCGTTGTGTACCCACAAACGGACAAGAATCGACACTCATTGCAGCCTGTGTGCTCGGAATCCTGCGCGCGCCCGACTGCTTGTCGATTTTCGCTAATGAGCCCCGCGTCATTGCGAGGCAGGCACGGACCGCGCTGATTGTCGAAGCGCAAGTAGGTACGCCGCGCGGCCTGATCCAGTGGTTCGAAGCCAGACTGCTCACGGACCACCTCCCCAGATTTCGGACCGATGAAGTGGAAGTGAGCAGATTGCGATTCCTGGCGGCGGACGAACTGCGTCGCGGAAACTGGTTAACTTAATGAGAGTGACCAAACAACCGGGCATCGTGAAAACCGGCGCATACCAGCCCCTGTTCGAGGGGATTGTCGCATTGCTGGAAGAGTCCCGGCGAGCGGCGGGGCGGGCCGTCAACTCGATCCTCACGGCGGCCTATTGGGAGATTGGTCGCCGCATCGTCGAGGAAGAACAATCAGGGCATCGCAAGGCGAACTACGGCGATCAACTGATCGAGCAGTTGGCCGTGGACCTCACGGCCAGATTCGGCAAGGGCTTCTCCAGAACCAACGTATTTCAGATGCGCCAGTTCTACCTCTCCTTCCAGGAGATTGTCCAGACACCGTCTGAACAATCTTCGGAGCTGACAATTGTTCAGGCAGCGTCTGGACAGTTGCGGTCCTTTCCGCTTTCCTGGTCGCACTATGTCCGCCTGCTCTCTGTCCAGGACATGTCGGCCCGGCGCTTCTACGAGCAGCAGGCTTTGAGCTCCGGATGGTCCGTTCGCCAGTTGGACCGCCAGATCGCTTCTCAGTTCTACGAGCGTTCCAAAGTCGCGCGGCGGAATCTCGTAGCAAAGAGGCAACCGGGCGATGAACTCACACCCGACGAACACATCCGGGACCCTTTCGTGCTTGAGTTTCTCGGCCTGAAAGACGAATACTCCGAACACGAACTCGAAGAGGCGCTGATCCAGCACCTTGAGCATTTCTTGCTGGAACTCGGCGACGACTTCGCCTTCATGGCCCGTCAGAAGCGACTGCGGGTTGGCGATGAATGGTACCGCGTGGACCTGCTCTTCTACCATCGCCGGCTACGCAGCCTGATCCTCATCGATCTGAAACTCGGCCGATTCTCCCACGCAGACGCCGGCCAGATGAACCTCTATCTGAACTATGCCCGCGAGCACTGGATCCTGCCTGGCGAGAATCCGCCTATCGGCTTGGTTCTCTGTTCCGAACGGAACGAGGCGGTGGCGCACTATGCGCTCGGGAATCTGAACAACCAGGTGTTAGCCCGGGAGTACAAGTTGAGCTTGCCAGAGGAGGGAATCCTGGTGAGAGAGATCTCAGACACCCGCCGTGCATTACAGCTTCGAGCCCAATTCAAGCCGACGGTCGACCCGTAGGCGCAGAGCGGCACCTAGGATCTCGCCATCACCGGCGCCAACCGGCAGCCATCGTCCCCACCAGAAGCTAAGCGTATCTCATGTAAAACAAAGAAAATAAATACAACTGTGGTGACACAGAACCTCACCACGTTGTTGGGATGTGAGGGATCCCCGGGTACAAACCTCGGCGGCCTGGTCACTTAAGCGGAGCCCATACGGCGTCCCAGCCCTCTGTGCGCCTGCGCTTGGCAGGGGTGGGTCTGCGGGCGGAAGCCATGTTGCTCCATGACTCAGTAGACGGAGTTCCTCGCTCATAGAGGGGGATTGAACCCGGGGAGAAATGCGGGTGAGAGCCCTAGGACGGATCACACGACCGGATCCAGTATCTTTTGAGAAATTATTAGGTGAACTCTATTGAGGGACTCAGCGACGGATGGTACGATGTACTCTGTCAAATTTTCGGGGGCGGCTTTGGCTTCGTTTGTTAGTGTTCTATCACTTCGGAGGAACATGATGAAATCTATCTTGCTTGCGGCTCAGACTTTAGCTTTGATTGGATTCTCCGTGACCACCGCGTCGGCGGGTCCGATCACATTGTCGTCTGGCAGCTTAACATCAGTTATCACTTACGACGGCTCCTTCAGCGTGCCAACGGGCTTCACCATTAACGGTGTTGCCATCCTTGGCATAGACAATACCGGTACAGGGTCGGTTAACATCGTCACCGATTTTGGAGCGCCAGCGCCTAACTTCACGCTAACTGCAACCAACGCCGGCATTAACGAGTTCGTCACTCTCGGCTTCGATCCCCTGTCGCTTTCAATCGCGCCCGACCTGAGCTTCTTCAGCATCAACGCAACCGGGGTGGCAGGGACGGCGATTACGGACAGCGGCCTGGCTGCATTGGTTGGTACCACAACTTGGGTTTTTGGATTCTCTGCGGGCGGGCCGGGCCAGACCGATATCACCTACTCGTTCGTTAGCGGCACGGCAAACGACACCCTGAATACAGGGGGCAATGTCCCGGAACCGGCCACGGCTGCGTTGGTGGGTGGAGGGTTCTTAGCGCTTGCTTTGGCTCGACGGCGTCGCCGCATCTGAGCAGTTCTGCAAGTCGCGGATCGAAAACGGGAGCGAGACAACCTCGCTCCCGTTTTTATTTGCCCGAGTTCCTTTGAAGGTCAATCAAGCCGGCTGCGGAGTAAGAATGAGAGGGCCTCGCCATGCAGGTTCGGACGCCTGAGCGACTCAAGGAAAACAACTTAGCCATCCATTGCCGGGGCTGAGAGGCGACCGGCACCCGGCCGCCCAACCCGTTACTCGACCTGCAGGCTCACTTTAGTTCGTCGTGCAGGCGTTCGAACCTGCCATCAAAGGCGCATTCAGAACGAATGCCTTCCAGGAGAGCTTATCCGTTGAGGTCTGGGAGTGCAGGCCCAGGCTCGCGATAAAGGCGCCAACTCGCTGAGCTGTCTCCGAAGTCATGAAACCACTGGTGTTGTAGTAGTCAACCAGGGAACTGACCACAGTAGACGGCATATCATTCAGTTGGAAGAAGTTGGCGGCCTGGACTTTGCCACTTGAGGTCCGCAGGGCGTCAAAGATGTTCTGCACAAAGGTCGACTGAGCCGACTCCGAACCACCCAGTAATGCCGAAGTAGGGTAACCGACTTCCGTCAGTACCAGGGGTTTTCCTCCGGCCAAGGCTACGATCTCGGCCAACTCTGAGGCCACTACTGACGGCGCTCTTACGGACATGTCGGCGTTTAGCGGATAGTAGGTAAATCCCACATGGCCTGACAAGGCGAGGATAGGTGTGACTACCGACGGAGTCGACCGCGCCGCATGAGTGAACACCACTCCAAACGTGGCTGAGGGGTACTGGCTCTTGAGCTGGCTTTGCATGGCTTGCAGGAAGGTCTGCAGATCAGCTGAGGCAGCCGGAACGTTTCGAAGATATACGTCCACCTCGTTGCCAAGGTTGATCCATCGGACCTTCGTCGTCACAACACTCTTCATTGCCTTCATCATGGTGACAAAGCGGCTGATGACGGTTGCATCGCTCAGCTTCCGGCCTGCAAGGTCCGGGGGGACAGACAGGACCGTGGTGTCTATCGTGCGAACCGTCAGCGCGACATCGAAATTGTACTTTGCTGCCCACGACATCCACTGAGTGATGCTCGAGAAATCGTAAACCCCGGGGCTTTTCTCAATGTCGCTCCAGCGCACTGAAACATGGGAGAAGTTGCCGCCCGCGCCGGCAACCGAGGCCAGAGCCGCTTCACGCTCCGCTGTCGAGAAACTGGTTGAGGACGCGGGATTGCTGTCGATGCCAATCTTCGGGCAGGGGCCGTACGTGATAGACGGCGCCACAGGCGCGGTATAGCTGGACAGATTCATCGTGCCAAGCGTGAAAGCCCCCGGTCCAGTTCCGATCTGGACATATCCCACACCATCGGCCAATACCCAATCCATCGCACCGCCGTACAGGTTCACGCTGAAGCGGCGGCAATTGGTATACGTTCTGCCTGGGGTCACAACCGTGGTGGATGTGGACACAAGAGTGACGGAACCAAAGGAGGTATTCCAGATGGTTCCGGCGGTGCCGGTCTTCGGGAAGATGAGTTGTGGCGCGCTCAGAAAGTAGACTTCACTACCTATGGCTAAGCCCTCGAGTGAAATCCCGTCTGTGCCTGGATTGAAGACGAAGTCATAGTTGGTCCAGGGGTTAGTGAATCTGACGCGCACTCTTCGCTTCGCGGCCAGCACTTCATCAGACACAACTTCAAGAGACATGGGGTTGGCCTGGTAGGAATTGGTGAGCACCCAGCGGTTGCCGAGGGCCAGCGGTAAGTACTCCTGCGCCGACAGGGGCACCAGGCAGAAGATGAGAAATGTAATGGCGGCTAAGAATGAAGAAGAGACATTCGCAATTCGAGGGCTGCTCATATACTTTTTTATCGGCAATTGGCGGAGTTCACTATGCTAGGCATTGACCCTAGGTCATTTCGAGGATCCCCCGAGGAACCGGCTGAGTGTTGCCACACTGGGGGATTTGCAATACTCCGGCCAATTCCCAGACTCAATATAAAAGCAGATTGAAACAACTGAAGAGTGATACGACTCGGCTCAGACTCCACGGGTTCCTGACAGAGCATGGTACCAGGCCAGGTTCAGTCACAGTGTTCAGCAGGATAGCTATTACAGGCCGAAGGGGATCGTGAGCCTCGCGGTGCTGCCACGGAGCGTCCCGCCTCAATTGCAGGAGGCTCAGTCCGACATGCGCGCGTACATCTCTCTGGTGGCCGAGGCGCAGTTGTCCCAGGTGAACAGCTTGGCCCGCTCCAGACCGCGGTGTATCAGATCAGTTCGATACGAACCATCCTGAGCCAGCCTGACCATCCCGTCACAGATTTCCTCTACCGATTCCGGGTTCGCGATCACGGCGGCGTCGCCAGCAACCTCCGGCAGGCAGGTTACATTCGAAGTCACCACTACGGTTCCACATGCCATCGACTCGAGGATTGGTATCCCAAAGCCTTCCCAGAGCGAAGGAAACACAAACATTTCGGCGGCGCTGTAAAGCTCCGGCAGTTCCCGGTGAGGAATGTAGCGGATTCGGGTGACCATGGACTGGAGCCCGTGCCGTTCGATGGCATCGCGGATGGCGCCCGGTTCGTCAGGCCGCCCAACCAGCACCAGACGAGCATCGGAACCGGTGCGTCTGCGGAACCCGGCATAAGCGTCGATCACTCTGAAGATGTTCTTGCGTTCCTGCTGCTGACCCACAAAGAGAATGTATGGCGATCGGATCCCGTACTTCTCTGCCAGGAATGCTGCCGCCTGATCGCGTGGCTTGGGCTCGAATTCCGGGCCCACGCCCATATATGTGAGTGCGAGGCGTTCTCGCGGAACATGCTTCAGATTGTGCATGTTGTCGCGCAGATGGCCGGAAATGCACAGCAGGTACTTCGCCTTTTTTACGCCGATATTCAGTAGCGCGTTCAACCGGCGCACGACGTTTGACTGATAGAACTCAGGGTGGGACCAGTTGCTGTAGCACAGGATGGAAAGCAGGTACGGTTTGGTGGCGATGGGAGGCGGCACCATCGTCGCATGGAAAAAGTCGACTCCATCCTTGACTAGCATGGCTGGCAGCGTCACAGGGATACTTACAAATCGCGACTTAGGCTGCAGGACCCGGTATCTTACGTTTTCCTGCTGCACGCCGATCGCGCCAACTGCCTCAGGATGAGTGCAGTAGATGACATACTCGTTTCGTTTGTCATTTCGGGCGAGCGCGCGCACCAGTTCGATCTCGTACGTCTCCGGACCTCCGCCGCGGCGTCCAGGTGTGATCACAAAGATGCCGATCCTCATCTGGCCAGTACCTCTTCGTACATTTCCTCTAGCTTTGCCGTCGCCAGTTCGAGTGAGTATTCGTCACGGAGGAAGGTTTGCGCCTGCTGCCCCAGCCGTTGGCGTTGTTCCGGGTCATCAATCAGCCGGATGACAGCCTGCGTCAACTGATCCGGACGTCCGGATTCGATCAGCAGTCCGGTCCGTTCGTGTACGATGACTTCCGGTATGCCGCCCACACGACTGGCGATGATTGGCATTCCCGCGGCCATGCCCGAACACACAGCCAAGGGTAAACCCTCGCGACGGCTCGGATGCACCTGAATATCAGCCAACCCATGTACTTCAGGCAGATCCGGGCGAAATCCGAGGAATCTTACCCAGGGGTCGAGTCCCCTTCCGGCAACCATCTCACGTACCTTCGGCTGCTCCGGCCCGACGCCGGCCATCAGTAGTTTCACTCCGGGACGCTGCTTTCGCACTTCGTCGAAACCGGCGATCAGAACGTCATGGGCTTTCTCCGGCCAGAAGCGCGCAACATGCAATAACACGATGTCATCGGGCTCGATCCCGAGTTCTTTCCTGCGGCGGGAACGCTCTTCCCTGGACAAAGTCACCGCCTTCTCGCTGTAACCGCAGATCAGCAACCGGATTCGCTCCGCCGGCAGGAAGGGTTGAACAGTATCGCGGAGCGCGTCGTGGCTTTGTGCGGTTACCTCGTCGAAGGCATAAAGCGCCATGCGTTCGGCCCTCTGCAATATCGCCCGCTTCCAACCCAGGTCGCCCCACATCCACATGGTGGCGACAATCCTCACCCCGGTCATCCATTTCGCCAGCACACCCACAAAGTCCGCGTAGTAATTGAAACAGTGAAGAACGCCAATGTTCTCCTGCTCAACTATCTTCGCCACGGCCCGAGCGGTCTTTAACAGCGGCTTCCGCCGGCTCCAGGGGACGAACTTGACCTCCAGCCCGGCCCTCACCGCGGCATCCACGAAGCTCTTCTCCTCGCCGTGCGCCGTCTGGAACGAAATCAGAACCGGGCGAAACCGGGAACGGTCGAGCGTCTTGATCCAATTAAGAACGATGGCATCGGGACCGCCGAAGCTCACACTATGAATCAGGAACCCAATGCTTCTCACTCGCCCCCCGACTGCTTTGTCGCGCCCTCCAGAGGACGTCGCCGTAACTACACCGGACATTCAGTTCGCCTTCGCAGCCAACGCAATCTCACGGCGCACCTGACTACCCTTGGCGTCACTCTTCTCATAGGCCTCTACCGTGAGATCAAGGCCTTCGGCAAAACTCAATCCGGCGCTGAAGCCCAACAACTCGTGCGCCTTATTCACGTTCACAACAAAGTCCCCTGACTCGACGAGCGAGAACTCATTCGGCCAGGGCAGGTATCGGATGGGGGCGCCGTTCGTGCGCTGCCGAATCAGTTCAGCTGCCTGGTATAGAGATATCTGCTCGCCGTGACCAATGTTGAATACTTGATTGCGCGCCAGGGGATGGACGGAGGAGATCATGAGCGCGCGCACCACGTCGTACACATGAATGTAATCGCGCAGTTGCCCGCCGCCGCCGAACAGGGTAATCGGTTTCTGCTCGAATGAGTCTTTGATGAACCTGTTGATGACTCGGCATCCGTTTGCCGGAATCGCCACATCGTGCCCATAGGCATTGGAGACCCGGCAGATGGTATAGCTGATGTCTTTGAGAAGCCCGAACACCCGGTGGTAGTTCTCTGCACTGATTTTGTGGACGGCATACATGGACCTTGGGGCGAGAGAGTGATGTTCCTCTACAGGCTGTGGTCCAGTACGGCCATATACCAGCCGTGAGCTCGTGAATACCACGTGCGGACAGTGGCGCGCCGCGGCGCAGGCTTCAAGAAACTGGATCTGGCACCTGAGATGCTCCAGGTTCCGGAACGGATCGGCATTGCTGGCGGCCGCGCCGGATGGACCGGCGAGGTTAAAGATTCGCGGAGCTCCGGCAACAGCTTCGCGGAAGACCTCCGCGTCGGCCTCCAGGTCGTCACCCATTTCATGGAGAGTCACTTCTCCCGCCCACCAGGGCAGGTCATACCGCCGGGAGTTCTTGGTTAAGACCGATACCTTGGCGCCGCTCTCGAGCAATGCCGGAACGAGATGCCGCCCGATAAACCCCCAGGCTCCCCACACCAGCGCTGGTGTAGGCGACGACGCCGGCGGCTGGGAGCCATTGCGTCCATTGTGATTCTCGAGCTGCATCGCAGCGCCCTCCTATTTCGCCAAGCCGCGTTCGTAGAAACCCAATGTCTCCCGTGCGCAGCGATCCCAGGAAAACTCAGCGGCCCGGCGCAATCCGCGTTCAATCAAACGCTCGCGCGCCTCCGGATCGTTATCGACAACAAACATCGCCTCAGCGATCGACTCCACCGACAACGGATTTACCGTAAGGGCAGCGCCGCCCGCTACTTCCGGCAGGCACGTGGTGTCCGAGGTCACAACCGGGGCGCCGCAGGCCATCGCCTCCAGCAGAGGAATGCCGAAGCCCTCATACAGCGAGGGGAGGACAAACATCCTGCAGGCACCGTAAAGTGCGGGCAGCTCCCGTGATCCTTTATCAGTGGGGGGAGCTACATACCCAAGTTGAACTACGCTTTTCTCCAGGCCGTTCTCGGCGATCGCTTCGTCGATCCCTTCCGAAGTCTCGGTCCGAGCACCCGCGAGCACGAGCCGCACATCCGTCTTCCGCGCCCGGCGATACTGCGCGTAAGCCTGAATCAGCCGGATGATGTTCTTGCGTGCCTGCAGCTTACCGACATAGAGAATGAAGGGATAGTCGATATGGAAACGCTCGCGGAGAATCTGCACTGTCTCAGAGTCCGGCAGCCGCTTGAAATCCCGCCCAACACCGTTGTAAACCACGCCTGTGCGGTCGTCCGGGATGTGGTACTCGCCTGTGATGTAGTTGCGAATAAACTGGCTTACGCACATGACGTAGCGCGCTCGCTTGAGCCCCATGCGCTGAAGGGTGTTCAGACGAAACGCCTTCGATTTTCCGTAAAACTCCGGATGAGCCAGATTGCTGGTGCAATGCAGCGTGAAGACGTAAGGGACCGAGCTTATTGGGGGCGGAGCATAAGTGCAATGCAAAAGATCCACGCCGTCGCGAAGAAGCTGCACCGGCAGCATGGTGGAGAGTGCTATCCAGCGATTCGCAGGCCAGAGCCGCCGATAGATGAAGTTCTCCTGCTCGACTCCAATCGACTGCGCCACCGCCGGACTGGTGCAATAGACGAAGTACTCATTCCGTTTGTCGAGTGCCGCCAGCGAGCGCACCAATTCCACTTCGTAGGTCTCAGGCCCGCCTGCCTTGCGTCCGGCGGCCAACGGCAAGATTCCGATCTTCAACGACGCACCCCAGTCCATACTTCCTCGGCGCCCGCAGCGGGCTGCTGCCTCCGCGTGCCTGCGGCAGTTCGCGCGAGAATCTCTTCATAGAGGCGCTCGACGCGCCGTGTTGCCGCTTTCAGCGAGTACTCCTCATCAATGAATCGTTGGCCGGCCGCGCCCAACCGCCGGCGCGCCATCTCGTCGCCGGCAAGACGGACGACGGCCGCTGCGAACGCCTCGGGATTTCGAGGCGGAATGAGAACTCCGGAAACTCCGTCACGGATGACCTCTGGAAGCCCACCTACTTTTGTGGCAACGATTGGCAATCCGGCGGCCAGACCGGCGCAGATCGCCAGCGGGACCCCCTCGACGTCGCTGGGGTGTACTTGGATATCCGCTTGTGCCAGCAGCTCGGCCAGATCGGTCCGGAATCCGAGGAATGATACTCGCGAATCCAGCCCCAACGTGGTGCAGAGTTTACGGATGTTCTCCTCTTCGGGACCGACGCCTGTGATCCATAGCCTCGCCGTTGGAACCCGCGCAAGGATCCTGGCAAATCCATTGAGCAACACATCATGTGCCTTTTCCGGCCAGAAGCGGGCCACATTGATAAGCACGAGGTCCTCCGGCGCGGCCCCGAGTTCCGCCCGTCGACGGGCACGTTCCTCGGAGGATAAATGTGCCACCTTGGCTTCGAATCCGCAAACAAGCAGACGCAGCCGTTCCGGCTGCATGCCGAGCTTAACCGTAGCTTCAAATGTCTCCTGGCAATGTGCGGTCACCTGATCGAAGAAGGGCATCGTCAGCCGGTCTGCCCATTGCAGCGCACTGCGGACAAATCCCAGGCCGTTCGACCACACATAGAGCGTATTCACCGTGCGGTGCCTGGAGATTCGCGCCGCTGCCAGGTTCACCAGGTTCGCGTAGGTGTTGTGGCTGTGAATGAGGTCCAACCTGTAGCGGCGGGCAATCGCGGCAAGTTCCCGGGCTGCGCGAAGTATGGGTTTGCGCCGGCTCCAGCCAACAAGTTCCACCGCGATCCCATCCCGTGCCGCGGCTTCGACGAAGGGAGCTTGCGTCGCGCCAGGATTGTCGAAGCAAATCAGCGTGACCTCGAACCGGCGCCGGTCCATGGTACGAATCCAATTCAACAGCGCCGTTTCAATGCCTCCGTAGGCCATTGTGTGGATCAAATGGCCCACACGAATGCGCGGCCCTTCAGGCCCGCCACTAACTCCACCTGGCTGAATCGTCTGCAGCATTGGTCCGGCTCTTACTCGGGACGCGAGCCTTCCATCACAAACCCAATGATGTTGGCATTCGCCATTGCGAGCTGCTGCCGCACTTCAGTCACACTGTGGAGTTTTGTGACGCCCTGCACAACGGTGATCACAACGCCGTCACACATGGACGCAGCCACTACGCTGGCTGGCTCAGCGAGTACGCTGGGTGCGTCCAGGAGAACATATCCGAAGCAGCTCATAGCATCTTCGAGAAATGACAGTAGCCGGTCGGAGAGCACGACAGGTGCGTTGTCTCTCGACGCGGGCACCATGGCCCCGTCCCCTGGCACAGCGAGTTCGGCCGACGCCAATTGCTTCAGGTTGGACAGCAGATTGTCAGCGATCGGGGACACATTCGGCGCCAGGCCCACAGCCTCCACGTTGCCTGACCGAATATCCAGAATCAGGATGGACGCATCGTCAATTCTGGAGAGGGCATCGGCCACCTGATACACCAGCCATCCGCCGGTCTGCGAGGCCGGAGTGAAGAAGAACGACGCGGACCCTTTCCGCTGTCGCACGGCACGCAGTGCGACCGCCACTTTCAATACACCCCGCCGCGGTGCACCAACGGGGATCGGCAATGGTACCCCTACCGTCGCTGATGGGCTGTCGAGATCCAGTACTTTCTGGCTGAGTTGCTTTCCCGCTCGTTCCATTTTCTCTTTCCTAGCTGCCCGCACTTGCCGCCAGCGACTGCGTCGAGGCCTGGTCGGTAGAACGGCCGTAAAGTTCCGTCAAGCCCTGCCCCAAGCTATGCACCGGTTGCCAGCCGAGCAGATCGCCGGCTTCGGCATTGTCACAATAACTACGCCAGATCTCAGTTGGACGCGGCTTCTCGGCATCCTCAATCACTTCGAGGTTCGAGCCGAAGTGGCCAAGGATCGCCCGGCACCATTCAGCGATGGAGAGTTCGTGCCCACCACCGATGGGAATCGCGTGCCCCCAAGCCCTTGGTGAATCCATTACGCGATACAGGGCTTCCACGGCATCTTTTACGTAGAGAAGATCCCTGGTTTGTTCGCCACCCTGGAGCCTGACCGGCTCGCCTCTCAGATAGCATTCATAAACGTGCTGCACCAGACAGAAGCGCTGGCGCGGCCCGTAGACGATCGTGGGCCGAATGCCGCAGGTAGCAATGCCTCGTTCGGCTGCAGCAATGCGGACCATCTGCCATGCCGCAGCCTTCGCCACGGCGTAGGAGCATGCCGGATCCAGTGGATGATAACTGCGATAGGGGACCTCACCGTTGCCGTAGGTCTTCGAGGAATCAGCGAAGACAAACAAAGACGCTCCGGCAGAGACTGCCGCCTCGAAGACATTCAACGTGCCGATTGTGTTGATGGCCACGCAATCGCGCATGTGAGCGGGAGTCTCTTTCCCATCAGGAGAAGCCGCAAGGTGAAATACCGTCTTAGGCCGAAACTGCGCCAGCAGGTCCGCCACCGGCTCAGGAGATTGAATGTCGACAGTGGCGAATCGCACGGATTCGGCGTGGGGACGGCTCAGAGGAGAGGCCTTCCTCGAAACTACCAGAACGGGATGACCCGCCTGCTCCAGCCTGTCGACCAAGTGAGAACCAATAAACCCGGTTCCACCGACTACAGCTACGCGATGGTCCTGCGCGCCTCTGTTTGTCAAAATGCACCGTCCCGAAGAACAATCAGAACGATCGTCCGGATAATGATCTTGAAATCAAGCGACAGGCTTCGGCCCGCCACATAGTCCAGATCGTGCGACACCGTGTCGCGGAAACTCAGGCGACCCCGTCCAGAAATCTGGGCTAGCCCTGTGATGCCCGGCCGGACTGCAAACTTAGCCAACTCGTGAGGCCGGTAGTACGGCAGCATCTCAGGGATCTCAGGGCGAGGGCCGCAAAGGGCAACGTCGCCAAGAAGCACGTTGATCAGGTTCGGCAGTTCGTCCAGGGTCGTCTTGCGAAGCCAACGCCCCATGCGCGTTGCCCGCTGATCGTTTGGAATTTTGAAGTGGAGCTGTTCGATTTGTTCCGGCGTGTATTGGTAGGCGTACATTTCGGGGAAACGCTCTTTCGCATCCACGTAGTACGTGCGAAATTTCACAAACGTGAACAAGCGTCCGCCCTTGCCTACCCGCTTCTGCCTAAACAGCGCTGGCCCTGGTGAATCGAGGCGGATCAAAAGCGCAAGCAGCAGCATGATCGGCGCGGTCACCACCAGGCCGATGGCGGCCACCACTGACTCCACAATCCGCTGTGGAATGCCTGCCGCACTTCCGTAATCCCTGAGCTGGATCCGCCTCAACACCTCGTTTGGCGCGGCCCGCTCCCATTCCACTTCCTGATGACGTGCAAACGTCCGGCGGCCAATGCCGGAATATGCGGCCACGATCCGGGCCGGTGCTGCTGCCGTTGAACCATCCATACTTCCCGCTCCTCCAGGGTTCAGTTGTGTGGCTTCGTATTCCCGCTAACGCACAACGTAATTGTGTCGAGCGGTGTTATTTCGTTTCAGACTGGTTGAGAGCGCCCCAGCGCCTGCCCGTCGATAGGTCTCCACCGTTTCTTCGAGCCCAGTCCTCAGACCTTTTGGTGTATGAGGGCCAAGTGTTATATCGGCCTTGTTCACGCTGCAAACAAAATCGCCCGACTCTACAGCGAGGTAATCAGCGGGCCAAGGCTCAAACTCCAAACCCGCGCCAGTGATGTCACAGATCGTTTCAGCGGCCTCTCGCAGCGTCCGGCTCACGCCCGTTGCAATGTTCAGTACCTGATTTCGCGCCGCTGCATGACGACACGCAGCCAGTCGTTCGACCACATCCGAGATGTGGATGAAATCGCGAAGCTGACTGCCGTCGCCGAACAATGTGATCGGCTTCCCGGCGAGAGCGTTCGAAACGAAGTAATTCAGAATTTTGTAGCTGCCGCCGTTCGCCGAGGGGTCATACCCGTAGGGATTCGTGATCCTGCAAATGGTGTAGGTGATGTGGCCCTGGTAGCTGGCAACCTCCAGGTACTGCTCCACGCAAACCTTATGGACCGCATACATACTCTGCGGGTTTGGCAGGTGCTCTTCCGACACGACCATCTTTCCAGTGGGGCCGTACACAAGACGGGAACTGGGAAAGACCACATGTGGAACCGATTTCAGTTCAGCGCACGCAGCGAGGAATCTCAATTGCACTTCGCAGTTATCTGTCAGGCTTTCAAGCGGCTTGCGGTTGCTCAACACGGCGCCCGAACTGCCGGCGAAGGCGTAGACAACTGCGGCCCCATCCAAAGCTCTGCGTACGGCGCCCTCGAAACTTGAGATGGAATCGAATGAGAATATCTCTACTTGCTCTGCCCAGTCCGGGACAACAAGATCAGGCTTGCTTCGGCAGAGAACTCGTACATGAACGCCTGCATCGAGGAGGTGCCGGGTAAGATGCTGGCCAATGAAACCAAACGCACCCCAAACGAGACACACTCCGTCCTCTGATTTTCCCCCAGGGGACACACCCCCGGTGAGGGGACGGCCTGCTGCCACGATGACTCCTCCGAGAATCCGTGAACTTACTTGCGATACTTACTTCCGATGACAACACGCCTTAATAGGCGTGCTACTGGGGCGCATCCCGCACCCAATGATTTCGGTATACTAGCATCCATTTGTAAGTGCGTCAATACTAGTACCCCAGCCTGACTACCTAGAGACAACTCGGCAGAAAGTATGCTAAACTCCCCACAACCGTCGGGCGGGGAACAATTTTTCGGAGGAAGCCGTTTGTCTGCGCATGAAGACCTGAGCCGGCACATTGATGTGCAGCCCAGTTCCGACCGTGAATTCGGTCTCGTCATAGCCGCTGTATTTACCGCGATCGGTTTGTGGCCACTGATTCGACATGGCCGTCTCAGGCTTTGGTGCCTCGTGCTTGCGGGCGTCATGTTGCTTTGCGCCCTGGCAATGCCACGAGTATTAGGCCCACTCAATCGCGTTTGGACAGCTCTGGCTGCTCTTCTCAACCGCATCATGAATCCAGTCGCTACAGGGGTTATGTTCTTTCTAGCATTCCTCCCGGTGGCGCTCATCATGCGTGCGATGAAGAAGGATCCACTAAGGCTGGCTCTCGATCCCGCTGCAGGGAGCTATTGGATCAAACGCGATCCACCTGGCCCAGCAGCAGGTTCCATGGTGGACCAGTTCTAGGGCTCGACACTGCTGTTTTCGGGGGAGAAAAGCGTAAATGTCGTTCTTTGTTGAATTCGCACGATTTTTGCAGGCCCGAAAGAAGTATTGGCTTCTGCCGGTGCTTGTGGCCATGCTGTTGTTCGGAGGCCTTCTCCTGCTCGCGCAAAGCTCGGCAATCGCGCCGTTCATTTACACCCTGTTCTAGGGCGGGCGGCACTATCAGATGCGTGTACTGGGGATCTCTGCTTTTTACCACGATAGCGCCGCCGCGCTCGTGGACAACGGGCGCATTGTGGCAGCCGCGCAAGAGGAGCGATTCACGCGAAAGAAACACGATTCGCGCTTCCCTCATCATGCCGTCGCTTACTGCCTCAATGCAGGCTCTATCACCCTCTCAGACATTGACTTCGTCACCTTTTACGACAAGCCATTCCTGAAATTTGAGCGTCTGCTGGAGACTTATCTTTCCTTCGCGCCCCGCGGTTATCAGTCCTTCCGGATGGCCATGCCGCTCTGGGTCAGGGAGAAGCTGTTCCAGAAGGGATTGTTGGGAAAACTTCTGAAACAATCTGCCGGCGAGGGCTGGGACGACCGCAAACTGCTCTTCGCCGAGCACCACGTAAGTCACGCGGCGAGCGCGTTTTTCCCTTCTCCGTTTCAGGATGCCGTGGTGCTCACAATGGACGGCGTAGGCGAATGGGCCACCACGTCCATGGCCATCGGCAGCGGGAATCGACTTGAAGTTCAGAGGGAGATTCACTTTCCCCATTCGCTGGGTCTTCTCTATTCAGCGTTCACTTATTACACAGGCTTTAAGGTCAATTCCGGCGAATACAAGCTGATGGGGCTCGCACCCTACGGCGAGCCAAAGTACGTCGACAAGATTCTGACGAATCTCGTGGACGTCAAACCCGATGGCTCATTCCGGCTCAATCTTGAGTACTTCGATTACTGCACTGGTCTCACAATGACCAACGGCCGCTTCGACCAGCTCTTTGGAACCCCTGCTCGCAAGTCCACTGAGCTATTGACCCAGCACCACATGGATTTGGCTGCGTCAATCCAGGTTGTGCTTGAGCAGATTGTGCTGCGCATCGCGCGTAACCTGGCCCAGGAGACGGGTTTGCCAAATCTCTGCCTAGCCGGGGGTGTTGCCCTGAACTGCGTGGCCAACGGCAAGCTTCTCCGCGATGGGAGTTTCAAGAGACTCTGGGTGCAGCCTGCATCGGGTGACGCCGGAGGAGCGCTCGGCGCCGCCCTTGCTACGTACCACCTGCATAAGGGCCAACCGCGCGCGCCGCTGAATGGCTCCGATCAGATGCATGGTGCCTATCTCGGGCCCGAGTTCGCCCAAAGCGAGATCGAATCCCGGCTGCGGGCAGTGAAGGCGAAATTCACAGTTCTCTCCGACCGCGAGCTCATCGATACCTGCGCCGCAGCTCTTGTTGACGAGAAGGCACTTGGCTGGTTCCAGGGACGCATGGAGTTCGGACCGCGGGCATTAGGCGGCCGGTCGATCCTAGGTGACGCCCGCTCCCCGTCAATGCAGTCCGTGCTGAATCTGAAAGTCAAATACCGGGAATCATTCCGGCCTTTCGCGCCGTCGGTTCTCCGCGAGCATGTAGCCGAATGGTTCGATCTCGATGAGGACAGTCCCTACATGCTTCTCGTGGCAGACGTTGTGGCGGGCCGGCGCGTAAGGATGACGGCCGAGCAGGAGAAGCTCTTCGGCATCGAGAAGCTAAACGTGCCCCGGTCGGATATTCCCGCTGTCACCCATGTCGACTATTCAGCCCGGATCCAAACGGTGCACCGCGAAACGAATCCCCGCTACCACGCACTAATATCCAGGTTCAATGAAATGACGGGATGTCCCGTCATCGTAAACACCAGCTTCAATGTCCGAGGTGAGCCGATCGTTGGGACACCTGAGGACGCATTCCGGTGCTTCATGGGCACCGAGATTGAGGCTCTGGCCGTGGGCAACTGCTTCCTCCGCAAGGAGGATCAGGATCCCACGCTCAAACTCAACTATGAGACCGCTTTCGAGCTCGACTAGGCTATCGGCCAGCCCTGCTGCCGTAGCAACATTCAACGCCGCTGGGTACGGCGAAGAGGGGATTGGATGAATCGCACTGAAGTGTCGACGCGAGGCTGCGAGCCTTGGGAGTTTTCGCATTGCCGCCCGGCCGCTCCGTTCGTCTCGACGAACATCGGCTGCACCGTGAACGAACATCCGCTCCATCACCTCGGGCACAAACGAGCAGCATTGCGATGAGCGAAGGAAAGGAATATTTACCTCCGTGCTAACATGCCGTCAACTGGAATCCAGGCAGGTTCGGTTTCTGATCAATCCTCGTACTCGGACTGGAAGATCGCCACTTGGGATAGCCTGCCTTTTGTTCTCTCTGGGATGCGCATTCGCACAGGAACAGGCAACGGCGCCCAAGTACGAATTGCACCCGGGAGATGAAGTGGAAGTGCGGCTCACTTACAACCCGGAGTTCAGCGAACGTGTGCAGATCCGCCCTGATGGATTCGTGTCGCTTCCCCTGCTGGGCGAGGTTCACATGGCAGGCGAAACAGTGGAAGGCTTGTCGCAGCGACTGCAGAAAGCGTACGCCCCACATCTGGTGCAGCCGCAATTGACCATCCAGGTCCGTTCATACGCGGATCGCAAAGTCTTCGTTGGTGGTGAGGTAGGCAGGCCTGGCATGCTTCCACTGGTGAACACCAAGACCGTGCTGGAAGCGATCATCGAAGCCGGTGGCATGAAAGAATCAGCGAAGAAGGGGATCGTCACGGTGATCCGGCGCAACCAACGGGGCGAACCGGCGCAGTTTCATGTGACGCTCGCTGCGAAGTCCCAGAACACTCCAACTGCGGCGGCATTCCAACTCGAACCGCTCGATGTTGTGGTTGTAGCCGAATCGGGAATCTCTAAAGCGAATCGCGGCATTGATCAGTACATCCGCAGGATGATGCCCATCCTGATGACCGGCGGATTTACTTACTTGTTTGGTCCTTCGACCGGGTTCGCCGGCAAGTAACCGGCTTGATTTCCACTTTGGAAATACGAATATGGAAAAACTACCGTCATTGTTCGAGCCGGCATCGGGGATGCAGGCGCCTCAGCAGTCCACTTTGAGATGGTCTGATATCGGCAGGTTCCTCCGGCGATACGCCTTTGTGATCCTGATTGTGTTCTCCACAACAGTGCTCGGCACCTACGCCACACTCAGCCTGCTGACAGAACAGTACGATACGTCGGCCGAGATCCTGGTAAAAATGGGCCGGGAGAATCTCGACCCGCCTCCAACGGTCCGCAATCAGAATGTGCTATCGGCAGGATTGCGCCGGGAAGAGGTGATGTCCGAGATCCAACTGCTCAGCTCACGCTCCATCGTCGAGGCTGCGGTGAACGAGATCGGGCTGGAAGCATTTAAGGACAAACGAACGGTGCCGCAGGACCTGCTGGGGCGGATCAAGTACTACGCGAAGGCGGCGATTCGGACGGTCAAGGATCAATACAAAGAAGCCCTCTACGCACTGAACCTCTCAAAGCGTCTTTCAGACCAGGAAGCCGCAGTTGCTGAGGTGTCGGAACGCCTGGGTGTCGTTTACCAGAAGGACACCGACGTCATTGCCCTTCAACTACGGATGGCTTCGCCCGAACTGGCGCGTCGAATCCTCAACGGCGTTCTGTCACACTACATGATCAGCCGCATCCAACTGCGGCAGAATGGCAACATCAACGAATTCTTCGATGAGGAGACGGATCGTCTACGCTCAAGTCTGGCCGACTCGGAGCGTGCTCTCGCAGATTGGAAACTGAATCATCAACTCAGCTCCACGCACGACCAGAAAGCCGCGCTCATCCAGCAGATCAATGGTCTGATCGCAGACCGCAACAGCACCGACCGCGAGATTCGTTCAATTCGCCAGGAAATCGAAACCTCAAAGTCCATCACGGCCCGCGCACCGGAGACCGTCCGGATGTCGCGGCAAGAGGTGTCGAACCCCAGCCTGGACGCCCTGAAGCAACGCCTGGTGACGCTGCAATCGGAGCAGGCGAAACTCTTGAGCAAGTTCCCAGCGGATTCGCCAACGGCCATCGCGAACAGTTCGGAGATTGCCCGGATCAAGGACCTGATCAATACAGAAGCGGGCACGCGTACCGGTTCGGAGACGATTCAGATAAACCCGGTAAGGCAGGATTTGATCAAAGCGCAGGAAACAAATCAGATCCGTCTGGCCGGCCTGGAATCCAAGGCCGCCGTTCAAGCGACGCAGATCGCCTCTTTGCGGTCAGAGCTGGCGCGACTGGAAACCGCCGATCTGAGATTGAGCCAACTGGAGAGGCAGAAACAAATCGACGAGGCGCAATACGTCGGGACGCTACGCCGGCGCCAGGAGGCGGAGGTTAGCAAGAAACTCGACCTCAGTCGCATCTCAAACGTGACGATCATCGCCCCGCCGGCTAGTACGTTTGAGCCGGTCTATCCAAGAAAGCTGTTTATGATGGGCATCGCCCTGGCATTGGGGCTGGTCCTGGGTATTGGGCTCTCGCTGCTGCTCGCCTACATGGATGACACCGTATACGACGAACGGCAATTGGAAGCAGTGCTGGGATTGCCCTGCCTGGGCACAGTCACAGCGACTGGTTCTGCGATCAGTCCATCGTAGTCAGAGGCGCGCGTAGTCTTTGCTGGTGGTAGTCGAGATGATTCGTACCCGGCCGGGTACTGGGGAAACGGAGGAAATGCATCCACTCGTCAGCAAGTCGTTGTTGTTTGCCTTGGCCGGCGCGGTGACGGGCACAGCCATCGGGCAATCCGGTGGGCTACCCACAAGCGGCTCGGTGACAGCCAAGAACCGGTACATCGCTCGGTTCACGCCGATCCTGAATCTCGACTTCGAAGACGACTCCGTTTTGCCCGTGAACGCACCTCTCACGACCGACGCGATCGAAGGCAGCAAGTCACTTCTGCTCGCTGCGCCGGCGAGATTTGAGATTCCATCCTCTCTTCTCAAACTGCAGGCAGGGCGCACCTACGCGATCGAGTACGACTACCGTCTTCCCGGCGGACTGCCACCCAATCGCGAACTCGGCGAGGCGGGCGGGCTGATACTGGAGCGGGATGGATCCGATCCCGTGGCGATAGGACGATCGCCCGGAGATCTCAACGAACCCGCCGGCACGATCCACACCGGAATCCGTCTCGACTCCCCGCAAGTGCGCCTGGTGTTCGTAGCCAACCGAGCCTCAATCATCATCGATCGTGTCCGCATCTCGCGCGCCGACGTCGACGTGGTCCGCTCCAGAGTCCCGCTCTGGAACAGCGGCTTCCCGCGCCTGGGTAATTACAGTCTTACGAACCCGAGTGAAGTATCCGTGCGATCGGGCGTTCCAGCGAGCGAAGTGGAACAGACGCTGGCGCTTTACGACTTCCTCACGGGCACCGACATCGATCACACAACTGGTGCGGCGGGATGGGTTCGCGAACTGCGAAGGCGCAACCCCGCCATTCGTCTCCTCCCGTATCACAACTCGTTCGCCCTCTCATTCTCCGGCGTTGCCTCCCCGATTCCCGGCACCGGCATTGACCGGCTCTTCGCGCAGGGGGCCGCTGACGCGTGGTTCGCCAAATCGCCGGCGGGAGCACGGCTGGCCGAACCTGATTACCCGTTCATTTTTCAGATGAACCACTCCCGCTACTGCTCGCTAGTGGACGGGCGAACGTTCACCGGATACTCACTCGACTTCCTCGCTAATACCGTACTCTCGACAGGGCTCTGGGACGGGATTCACTTCGATCAGCCTGAGTGGTATCCGAATCCTCTATTGAATCCGCGCTCCGCTCCCACCGACGCGGATTTCCCGCCAATTGACCTCAACGGCGACGGCGTCGCGGAAACGAAAGCCGAGCTGTACGGCACCTGGGGCGAGGCGTTCCAGGACTTCTTCGCCTCTGTCCGGCGCCGGTTTGGATTCTCACAACTCATCTTCGGCAACGCCGGCTACATCCCCTCGAATCCGACCGTACTGCCTGCGCTGAACGGCTTTATGAGAGAGGTTTTCTCTCCTTACAAGATCGAATCAAACGGCGAGTGGAATACCGACAATGCCGCCGGCTGGTATCGCGTTTATCAGAATTACTCCATCGCAGACACGGTGTCGCGGGCGCCGCAGATGTCAACTCTGGAGTTTGTGGGGACGGGACTTGGGACACTCAACGGCAAACTCACTGCCAACGGTCTGCCGGATCGGACGACCGAACTTACCGCTCGCGACTACCGGCGAGTGCGCCTCGGTCTCACCACCGCGCTTCTCGGCAACGGCTTCTTCGAATACGACCTCACAGATAACACCTCGCCACCGCTCTGGTTCGACGAGTTTTCCGTCGACTCGTCGGGCAACGCCGTACGCTCCCTCAATGGCAAGGGCTATCTCGGTCAACCGCTCGGTGCGCCCCAGGAACTTGCTACCACGAGCCGCGTCATCTTCTGGGCTGACTTTGACCAATCGAACCTTCCTAGCTGGGTGCTCACCTCGCAGCGAGCCAGGGCCTCAACGGCCGCGACAGAAACAGTGGATGGAACCAAATCGCTCGTTGTTACGCGCGACGCGTCGGACGCCAACGGTGTCGCGATCATCACAGATCCGTTAACCACCGAACTGACACCGGGCCGTACTTACCAACTGCTGGCTGACTTCCGGGTGTTAAGTTACAAACCACGCCTCTTTCAGGGCCTGGTAGGTGTTTCGATAGAGTCTGCGACGCAACCGGCCACACTCGAACAGGCAGGCTCACTATTCCAGCCGGACGTCGCGGGTGTCGGTCAGACCGGTACGCTGCGATCGGTAGTGAAGGTGCCGGCACGCGGATACCGCGCAGTAGTTTCCATTCTCGACGACGCCACTATCGCCTTCGACAATATCCGGCTTGTGGATTCTCCAGGTGGAGTATTTCGACGTGATTTCGAGAACGGGATTGTGCTTGTCAATCCCAATCCAGAGCCTCTCACCGTCTCCCTCACCCAAATCGCCGGACCGATGAATCGCACAGGCATAAAACGGATTCGGGGGCAGCAGGCACCCGGCTGGAACAATGGCCAGCCGGTCACAGGATCGCTGGTGCTTCCTTCCGGAGACGGCATCGTGCTGCTCGCTGACCGCGTGGCACCACCTTCTATGGGTGCGCCCCGCGACTTGAAGCTGGACGGACAGCGCCTCACTTGGACTCCCGTCGATCAGTATGTTGCGGGCTATCTCGTGCGGTATGGCAACGACCCCGGATCCCTCACGCGGGAGGCGGCCACTGGACGGGTCTCCTCCCTGCAGGTATCTGAACTCGACCTCCTTCCAGGTTGGACCTACTTCGCCAGTGTCGCCGCCATCGATTTCGCGGGCAATATCGGGTCGTTTAGCGACGGCATCATGGCCTTCGCTCCTGGTGACCGGCCGGGATCGGCACCCGATTTCACCCTCGCCTCCGAAACCCCTTACCTCGCTCCAGGAGGCTATGCGGTACTGTATGGAACCGGACTAGCCAGCGAGACAGTTGAGGTACGCGGCACCCTGCCAACGGCCCTTGCAAACACGCAGGTAACGGTGAATGGCGTACCGGCAGCCCTGACTTTTGTCTCACCGCGCCGCATCGATTTCATCGTGCCCTGGGAGACGGCCGGCAGTGACGCAGTTGTCAATGTCACCGTCAATGGAACGACCAGCGGCGACATGCTCGCGCCGGTGCAACCTCTGAGGCCGACGATTGTCACGGTCGCAGGTTTCACCACGGCCAGTGATTCAGCCGGCACTGCGCTGCCGGATGTGGCCCCGGGGTCAACACTTCAGCTGACCGCCTACGGATTAGGCCGTATCTTGGGTGCTCCCGCCAACGGCACCGTCCCGGCGGATAACTGGGAAGCGGACCTGGTGGGAACAGTGACGGCTACTCTGGACGACGCACCGGTCGGCATTCTTTCGGCACGCGCGAGCACCTCCGATGCTGGCATCTATCAGGTCACCGTGCGCCTGCCCTCTAATACGACTGAGGGTGAACACACCGTGCGCCTGCAATCCGGGCTCACGAACAGCAATGACGCAACCATTCGCGTTGCCTGGGAGGCTCATTGAGCACGCTATCTTCAACGCCACCGCGCCTGTCCTTCGGCCGCAAACTTCTCATGGCCGTTCTAATGGCCGGCATCATGACGATTGTCTGCGCGCTGATGCTCGAAGTCTTGTTGCGAGTGGCCGGCATCCAGGCCGCGGCATTGCCATACGACAATAATTTGCCAGACGCGGTGCTCGGCATGCGGCCGGAGCCCAACAAGTACTGGAAGGCGAACTTCCCGGAGTACCCGGGGGAGTTGTACATGCGCACGAACAACCACGCCTTCTACGAACCGGCCGACACTGCGCCGACGCCCGCGCCCGGAGTCCGACGTATCGGTATTGTTGGAGATTCACTTACCGTCGGCACATGCAAGCCCGAGGAAAACTACCCCAATCTCGTTGAGGCCGAACTGAACCAGGCGGAAGGCCGCGTCGCTAATGAAGTACTTGATGCGGGAGTCGGCCGCTATTCGCCATACCAGTACTACCTTCGTGCTGAACGGGAACTGTTGCCGCTGGGTATCAACCATCTCGTGGTAGCAATTTACGCCGGTAACGATTACCTCGATTTGATTCGTGAAGACGACCGCCCTCATCTAGTCCGCGGACCCGGCGGCACATTCGAAGCTCGCCCACCGACGTTTGTTGTCTACCGCGATCCGAACGAGCCGCCCAGCTTTCTGGAGCGGAGCCGTGTATGGCAAATTGGTCGGGGCCTGCTGGGACCAACCATCCTCTACCAGTTCTCCCGGGTGCGCCTGCTCTCCCGTGATCTTGCGGCCCTGGGCCGCGGACCACTTGAAACATTCGGCTATATCAATCAGATCCGTAAGCTCGACAAAGTCGCTCACGGCTTGATGGTGCAAAGCCTGCATCAGCGGCTCTGGTTCGACCGCTTCCCAGAGACCCTGGAACCGGCCATGGCCATCGACAAACGAGTGATGGAACTTTTTGCGGAGATGGGCCGCAAGCACGGCATCGGAGTCACGCTGACCGTCATTCCAACCAAGCCGGATATCGAACCGCAAAGGATCCAGAGTATTTCCCGGGCGGTGAACGCTCTTGAGCCGAAATACACCGTCACCGACATTCAGTCCTTCGAGAACAAGCTCATTGAGCGAACCCTCGCAGACGCACAAGCCGCCGGCCTCGATGTTGTGGACGTCCGCCCGGCCTTGCGGGCCGCCGCGGGCAGGGCCGAGCTCTACTACCCCGCTGATATGCACCTGAACGTGGCAGGCAATCACGTGGTGGCAGGTGTGCTCGCCGAGCATCTCGCGCGCAAGCAATCTGCCGCGGAGGTGGCCAAGTGAGCACCGCTCAACGAACCTGGCGTTGGTCGCCAAACTCCTTGGGGCTGCTGACCGGCCTCCTTGCCGGTCCGCTGTACGTTGCCGCCGCGCTGCGTACATCACCTCTCATCGGCGGAGTATTGCTCGCAGGCTGCTTTGTCGTCGGTCTTACTATCTACTCTCCTTACCTGGCCGTTGTGCTCACCGCGGCGGTGGTGCCGCTCGAGCGCATTGGCCGCTTCAGTAACGACAGCCAGATGATCACCTTCTCGCTCATGCGCACCTTAGGACTGCTGGGAACGGCCAGCCTGGCGGTCAACTGGTGCCTGAAGCGGCACAGACTGTGGATTCCGATGCCGGTGATCATTTACGCCTGCTACGCCCTGATCGGAGCGTTGACGCTCAGTTTCACTGACGACTTCACTCGTGGTGTGCAGCAGACCACTACCAACGTCGGCAATGTGCTGTTCCTCCTGTTGATCGTCAACGTGGTGCGCGACAAGAAGATGGTGCTGCCGCCAATCGCCCTCTGGCTGCTCACGACAGCGGCCATTGGCGCATACAGCATCTACGAGTGGCATACCTCCAGCAATATCGTCCGGGTGGACCGATATGACAACTCGGGCTACCGCACCACCGACGAACGCTTTTCCACCGTCATGGAAGACTATGGCGAGTTTGAAACCATCGGCGCGGTGAAGCGCGTGCTCGGTTCCACCTCGTCGCCGGCTGTATACGGCATCAATGTCATTCTGACATTGCCCTTCTACATGTACTTCCTGCGAACCACGCGAAGAAACTGGATCCGCGTGGCCGCCATTTTGGGCTTGGGTATAGGGGCCTACAATGTCATTCTCACAAACACCCGTGCGGCGGTGGCTGCACTTGTGTTTTGCGGCGCATGCATGTTCCTCAGCAGGCTTGTGAAGTTCAAACGGCTGGTGCTGGCGACGGGTGTATTGGCCGCCGTCTCAGCTATTCCCTTCCTGCCACAAGCGCTGTCGGATCGCCTGTTCAAGCTCGACAGTTGGAGCGCGCAGAAATCCGCAACGCTCAACATCCGCCTCGTCTACTGGAGCACGTCGGTAGACATCTTTGCCGACAACCCGTGGTTGGGCATCGGCATCGGGAATCAGAATGAACTGCCCCGGCGCCTGAGCAATACCCACATGCCGGCCAATACCAGCGCGCACAACGAGTACATTGAGACGCTGCTCGAAACAGGAATTATCGGCTATCCGTTCATGGCCGGGTTCCTCATCATCATGTTCCGGAGACTGCGCAGCACCGAGCTCGCATTTCGCTCCGAGAAAGATGAAGACACCGAACTCTTCCTCACAGCCATCCGCATGGGTTTTCTCACCATCTTGTTTTATGCGCTCCAGTGCGATGTGCTCCACTTCACCTTGAAGGGATTCTGGCTCTCAGTCGGCCTCACACTGGCGCTTTGGAACTTCTCTCGCGAACTGGCCCCCGTCACATCCCGTGCGAGCAATCGTGGACATCACATCGAGGGAGCAGTGCAACCCGCATGAAACAGCCGGATCTTACCGCCGTAATCATCAGCCTCAACTCCAAGCACTACCTGCGCGGATGCCTCGACTCCATGATGGGCGCCGAGTGGCGCTCTGTGGTTTGCGAGTACATCGTCGTGGACAATGGGTCCACGGATGGCACTGTCGAGATGCTCCGGCAAGAGTATCCCACCGTCAGAATCATCGCCAATCCAACTAATCTCGGCTACTGCAAAGCCGGGAACCAGGGAGCGGAAGCCTCCAATGCACGCTATGTGCTGTTCCTGAACGATGACATTCTGATCATCGAGGACGCGCTCCCAAAACTTGTCGAGTGGATGGACGCGAATCCGAAAGCAGGAGCCATCGGCAGCCGCCTGCTGAATCTGGACGGCACAGACCAATGGTCGTCGGGCCGCAACTTCCCAACGCCCATGAATGCGCTGTTTAGTCGGAAATCGCCCCTGACCCGGATCTTCCCGAACTCTCCCTGGGCGAAGCACTACTTCCTTTCCGATCGCATCGACACGGCCGAACCGTACAAAGTCGACTGGCTGTCGGCCGCGGCACTGATGGTAAGGAAGGAAGCCTGGGCTGCGGTTGGCGGCCTGGCCGAGGATTACTATTACTTCCACGAATTGATCTTTTGCGACCGGCTCGCTCGAGCGGGGTGGCCGTCCTACCTGCATCCGCAGTCAAAGATCATCCACTACGAGGGCGCCGGAAGCGGCGTGCGCACGCGGCGCGTCCGCCGGCGGCACATTGAGCGGTTTCACAAGGCCGCTTACGTTTGGTTCTGTGCGCATCACCGGATCAGCCGGTTCAATCCAGTTCGATTGCCTCTGGCCGCGATCCTGGCGGCGCGGGCCAGTTTCCTTATCATCTCTGACAGCTTTAAGAGCGAGCGCCAGGAAGTGATCGACCAAAGCAAGGAAGGCCGTCCTGAAGGTGGAGTCGCCATATGATCGGGAACGCCGTCGAGGTACGTATTGTCTGCCCGGAGTGCAAAGGATCTCTGGACTTTGAGGCCGCACGCATCGTCTGCCATGCATGCAGCCTCGAGTTCCGGTACGAAGCGGGCTTCCCCGATCTGATCATCGGGGACCGGTTCGATGACTCTGCCAATGCCGAGCGCAACCGCTACGAAGAGGAGTGCAACGAGTACACCACGCGGCATTACTTCATCCCAACTTTTAAACGAATCTTCAGCGAGAGCAGCATCGCACGCGGCCGGAAGCCGCGGCTCCTCTCACTGGGTTGTGGGACGGGTGTCGATGTCGACATGCTCTCCGACGAGGGCTTCGAGGTATATGGCATCGACTGCGGGATGCGGTGCACCGCCTGGCACAACCGGCGCTCGGCCCGGCGACTCCTGCTGGCCAATGGCATGAAGTTGCCGTTTGAATCCGGCAGCTTCGACCTCGTCTACTGCGGGTGCGTCTTTCCGCACGTCGGAGCCAAAGGGGAAGCCCGCGAAGTGCGCCCCGAATACCAGCAGGAGCGTCAGGCCATCGCGTCCGAAATGAGCCGCGTGTTGACGCCAGGAGGCTTTGCCCTGACCAGCAGCCCTAACCGGTACTTCCCACTCGACATCTTCCATGGACGCAGTGACGAGAATCCGTGGCCGGCTGTCAACATGCCAGGCAATCCATTCCTTCTTTCCGCCTCCGATTACCGGCAGCTGTTCGCCCGCGCGGGCTGCGAGGCCTCCCGGATGCTGCCCGTACATGGGTATTGGGGCTTCATCCGTCGAAAGAAATCCGTCAAAGGTGCACTCACCGCCTATCCGCTGGAGGCGTTGTTCCAATCGCTGTCTACGCCGGCGTTGAGCTGGCTCCGTGGTTCCCCGATCAGCCCGTGGCTGGTCATGCTGATGAAGAAGGGCGTGCACTGGTAAAGCCCGGGCACCGCAGAGGAAGGGAGAAACTTCTCGCGATGACTAAACCCAAACGTAACTTCCTGGCCCGGCTCGCAGCGGCAGTCATACTGTGTGTCCTTCCGGCGAGTGCCCAGAGCCCGTCGCACCTGCCGCTTGTCCCGGGTGCTAAGTGGGTGCTCACCAACCCAGCCGGACAGTCCATGACATTTGAAGTTGTGGGCCGCGAAGGCAGCGCCTTCCGGGTGAGATGGCAGAACCCCTGGAATACCGCCGATTTTGTGCTCGAACCCTCCGGCAACAAGGTGATCCTCAAGGGCCTCGACATGGGACAGGGCATGGCCAACATGCCGCCCAACTGTGTCTATTACGATTTCGACCTGCCCCAGGGCGGCAAATGGTCCAATGCTCTTGGCAACCTCGAAATACAATCACGCGGCCGGCAGGTCGTAACTGCGGCAGGCACCTACACCGATACCATCGAAGTTCGCTCTGCTGACAAGAAGGGCTTCTCCACATACTTCACCTTCGCTCGTAACGTCGGCTATGTGCAGTTCGGTCGCGGCTCGGGCACCTTTCTTCTCCAAAGCTTCACACCCGGCAGTGGAGCCATCCGCGAAACACGCGAGACTGCCGCCCCTCGTAGCAGAGAGACCCGGAATCCCAATGCAACCCGCTCGACTTATACAGCGACCGGCAACGGACGCTTCCTCGTGGGCCTCGACTCCAATCCATCACCCAACGAAGGTTACTCCAACGAAGCCAACGACCGCCGCTTCAGCATGTCGGTGAACGCCGGCATGACCATGACATTCCTCCACCCGAAATGGGACGAACTCGAACCCCGCGGAGGGGACTACACCTTTGACCAGGTGGAATTCCGCCGTTCGCTTGCGGACAAGAACAACATCCCCATCCTGCTCAACCTTAGGATGATCGATGGTCCCAACCGGGCTATGCCGTCCCAGTACAGGAATTGGAAGTTCGACGATCCGAGACTGACGGCCAAACTGCAGGAACTCCTGCGCAGATTCTCACCCGCCTTCCGGCGGCGTGTGAAGTGGGTATCCATCGGCAATGAAGTGGATCACTACTTCGAATCCCACAAGAATGAGATCCAGGCGTACTCCACGCTCATCTCGAACGTTCTGCCTACTGTTCGAGAGTTGTTCCCTGGCGCGCCGTTTACCGTCAACTTCAGTGACCAGCGACTTGGTGACTTCGATCGCTACTACAAGCCAATCCTCAGCCAAGTCGATTTTTACTCCTACAACTACTACCCGATCAATGCGGACTTCACCTTCCGCGACCCGGCCGGTTCGCGAGGTGACCTGGAGCGGATGATCGCCGCTGCCGGACAGAAGCCCGTTTTTTTCCAGGAACTCGGCTACTCCTCTTCCACCAAACTGGGCAGCTCAGAGGACAAACAGGCGCAGTTCATTCAGGTCGTGTTCGACACGCTGAGACAACATCCGGGACGCATCATCGGCGCGAATTTTAACTGGATGTCCGATCTGCCTGATTCTGTGGTCGATCAGCTAAGCCGCTACTACAAGACCAACGGTGAGAATTTCAAGCAATTCCTGGGCACGCTGGGCTGGTTCACGAAGGAGGGAAAGCCGAAGAAGGCGTGGTCGACCTTTCAGCAGGTTGCGCGGTGATGGACTCGCTGCGGGCGAACCAGAGCGCGTAGCCGTGGACGGCCCCGGCCTTCACCAACCGTAGTGCCGAAACCGTGAGCGCAAGGCTCTCGACCGACAGAGAGAACGCGGAATAGATCGCGCAAAGCGCGGCAGCCACTGCAATATCGGCAGTCAGGAAGATCCGCGGATTCGTGATCATCACGAAGTTGAGCGTTAGGGGCATGAGTGACGCCGTTGCCAGTGCGCCCGGCAACAGGAACTGTTGAATCCGCAAGGCGGGCAGGAATTGGGCTGAATACAGATGCCGGAAGACCTGCTCGTGCAAACCGAGCGACACCAGCCAAACCGCCACTATCAGTAGCACCACCGCCATCAGCACCTTCTGGAAGAATCCCGCAAAAATGCCGGCGGTTCGATAAGCGCCAATCCTCGGCAACAGAACCGGGGCGAGGTACGAGGCCACCACCTCGGGGATTGCAACCAGGGTGAGTGCCGCCGTGTAGTACCCCACCTCAGCGGCGTTGCCGCGAGCACTCACCAGAAACAGATCAAATCGCGCGACGATCGCACCCACGGCAAATGACGCGAACGCAGGACCTATCGCCGTGAACAACCCGCGCATCATTCGCCTGCCGCCCGAGAACACCCGCGCAGGTGTTTGCAAGGCGATCCTTGCGCCGAACATCAACGCTACTGAGGCTAGACACGCTGCATGCGCAGCCAACAGCGCCATTCCGCCACGAATGCCTATGCTCAGGATGGTAACGATTGACGTAGCCCGCAACGTACTGAGCGTCACGTCCAGCGAACCGGTCACCTTGAAACGAAAGCGCAATTGGTAGAAAAGCTGAACGGAGCGAATGAGCAGAATGGAAATCGTGGCCGCGGCCACCAGCGTGAACACCATTCGTCCGCCGGGCATCTGAAAGATGCGACGGCCCAGCCATTCACCGGCAAACAAGGGCACCAGCATCAGAAGCACGCTCAACAGCGACTTCAGCAGGACACCTGCCACCTCCGTCTCTGTCGGCTCGTCAGGCCTCAGGAGGGATGGGTCGCGCAATCGTCCTGCCACGGTCAGATCGACAGCCGAACCGAGTATTCCATCGGCCATGATGAAGCAGGTTGTCGAGAAACCCACAATCGCGAACTCTTCCGGCTTGAGAAAGCGTGCCGCGTAGATATTGAGTCCAAGCGTGGTAAAGCCGTTCAGCGCTCGCGGCAACGCGCCGAAGAGGAGGTCCCGTGTAAGTGAGAGTCTCAATGGATTCGCCGGTCGACCAATTTCAGCACGGCCTTGCCGGTCCTTTTGTCGTCGTAATGCCCCTGTCCCGCGTCCTGGCTCTCATGGCCATCCACACACGCGATCAGCGGATCGGTACTTCCTGCAAAAGGCGGCCGGGTGAGTGCGGCCACCCACGTGGCGGACCAGGACAGCTTTGCGCCGGCAGTAGTATTGGATTCGATCGATTCCGGGCCCGTCACTGGAAATCCCATCCGTATTGCCGCCCTCTGTCTTGGTTGGGCTTTGAACTGCGCCGTGAATGCGTCTCCATGCTTGCAAGCCTCAGAGACAGATGGATTAGTATACCAGCAAGATCGGCCGGACTCTTCTATTTGAAGGGCAAGGCAGCCCAAACAAAAGCAGAGCGCATTTCAAGTCCATCAACAGTCGGAGAGCAGACATGATTTCGAGTGCTCCTGATGCCCCGAAATGGAATCATCTACAGGGGACAGCCTACTTTCGACACCCTTCACTTAATGCCAATTTTGATGGGATCCGGGGGACCTTGTGCTACCATTGACCAAATAGCGTGGTCAGGACTGTTAAGTCCGACTCATTGTAATTGACTCTGACGGGTACGGAGGGACGCTGGGAAACCAGCGGGATGTACTTGAGAGAAGCGCCTTCTTGGTGCATGCGTGGAGCTTCGGGCCTCATCTGGCTAGCTCTGGTTTGCACGACCTCATCATCGTTATCTGGACAGCGCCCTGGCACTTGGGAGCCGATCGGGCCTTCGCAAGCGACGGTATTCGCGCTGGAACGCGACCCGAATACTGCCTCAACCGTCTACGCGGGCACTTACTTCGGGGGTATCTATCGGTCCACGGATCTTGGCGCATCGTGGATTCCCGTTCCAGGTCCATTCACTACCCAGTCCGTGCTATCGATTGGATTCGATCCCCACCAGTCCGGCATCATCTACGCCGGAACGTTCCAACATGGGATCTATGTCAGCCGCGATGGCGGTGTGAATTGGAAGCAGATCAACGTCGGCCTGCTCGACATCGACATCCAATCCATCGTTGTCGACCCGTACCAGCAGGACCATGTCCTCATCGCAACAGGCAGCCGTCTGCACGTGAGCAACGATGGCGGCGAATCCTGGCAACAAACACAGCAGGATGTCCGTGCCCGTGTCCTGCTCGCGGATCCGGACAGCCGCGGGTTGATCTACGCAGGCACCTACAATGCTGGAGTACTGGTCAGCCGTGATGGCGGCGCTACCTACGACCCTCTCGGGGAGGGACTGAACAACGCCGAGGTTTACTCGCTTACCTTCGACACTGCCGACAAATCGCTGCTTGCGGGCACCTCGTTGGGCGCCTTTCGCCTGGCGCCCAATGCCACCAAATGGCAGGATCTTTCCTACGGGCAACCGGCCGGCAGTCTCACTCAGGTCGTCCGGCTCCCGGGTTCGGGCGCAAACCTCCTGGCCGTCTCTGGTACCGGCCTCTACGTGAGCGCGGACGACGACGCGGGAAAGCCGTATTGGTTTCGAATCGCCGACACTGAGTCTCGCCTCGCACTACCCATGCCGGGCACTGGGTTTGTCCTGCTGGCTGGTGTGCATGGGGAGATCTTTGGCACCTTCGACGGCGGGCGCACCCTCGTGAATCGCAGCAATGGGTTGCAGAACAGTTTCGTCGGTTCGCTGGCGATTCTAGACTCCGGCGGCTCATCCACCGTCCTCGCCGGCACGGACCTCGGCGTCTATCAGTCGAAGGACGGGGGCGATCAATGGACTGCTTCGCCAGGATTTCGCCAGACAGTCTTCGAACTGCAACCCGACCCGAAACGCCCCGGATCCGTTTACGCGGGTACCGAACTCAACGGTGTGTTTCATTCCGACGATAGCGGCGCGACATGGGAGGCGACAGGAGACGGCGTCGTTCCGGCAGAGATCTACGCCATCGCCCAAAGCCCTATTGATCCGTTTCCGCTGTACGCCGCCACCTCCGGCGGGGTCTATCGCAGTTTTGACAACGGTGGGCACTGGACTCAGATTTCTCCTCTCGGCAATGCCCGCACCCTCGTCCTCGACTCCTCAAACCCGCCCAATTTCGTCGTCGGCGCCGATCAGGGCCAGTTCTATATCTTCGAGGGCGCTGCCGGCACGCCCCGCCAACTCGTTCGCAACGGAATCCCCCGCGTCGATATCGTCTCCGTGGCGGTAGCAGTCGGCGATAAATACTACGCCGTGCTGAAGGACGGAACTGTCTATGCGGTATCCATTCGCGATGGGGACTGGTTCCGGATTGCCGACACGATCCCGGATTCATTCAATTGGGTGACCGTCGATCCCGCGCACACAAACATAGTGCTCCTCGGCACCGCTGGCGGAGGCATCTATCGCAGCACCGATTTCGGCGCCACCTGGCAGCCGGCCCGCGAGGGGCTCTCCGCCTCGTTCGTTTTCGAGATCACCGCTGATCCCGCGACGGAGAACACCTTCTACGCCGCAACCGAGCAGGGTGTGTTCTATTCGAGCGACGGCGGAACCACATGGGGTCTCGCCGGCCAGAACCTGCCTGCGGGCCTCGTCCTGCATCTTGCGGTCCAGGGCGGTCGAGCAGGTGGGTTGTTCGCGTCGGTACTGGACCACGGAGTCTTCCGCCTCGCCTCTCTCTCATCGAACTGGGAACCCGCGGCCTCAGGCCTTCCTGGCGATGCCGCGCCGGTGCTCGGATACAACCCTGCCGCCGGCAGTGTCGCCTATGCGGGCACGCTCCGGCGCGGCATCTTCAGAACGGATGACGCAGGGGTCTCTTGGTCGTCCGCCAGTCACGGCATGTCGCTTTTTGTCCGCGGCATTGCCATCGACCCGAACCACGCAGGGGTCCTTTCTGCTGCCACACTGTCTGCCGGCATTTTTCGATCAACAGACTATGGCGCATCGTGGCAGCCTTCCGGTCTGCAGGACCGGACTCTCTACCGGCTCAGCTATAACCACGGCGCCAGCGCCCTCTATGCCGCCACGGCCCTGGGCGTCAGCCGGTCCCGCGACCAGGGCGTCACATGGGAGCACTTGGGGCAGCAAACACCCTTCGTCTTTTCGCTTGCCTCTCATCCCGGACGCCCAGGCGTGATCTATCTTGGAACTTTCGCCGGCCAAGTCTACCGCACGTCCGATGGCGGTCAGACTTGGAACTTATGTGGTCCTGGGCTTCCGCAGGCCGACATCGTCCACCTTGCCGTCGACCCGCAGACCGGTGCGGTTTACGCCGCCGCTTCTCTCCATGGCATCTACAAAAGCACCGACGACGGAGCAACCTGGCAGGACACCGCCACCATCGACGGCTTTACACGCGACTCGTCCATCACTTCGCTGTGTGTCGACCGCGATGGCACAGTATTGACGGCCGGCAGCCCGGTTGGTGCCTTCCGCAGTCTCGATGGAGGCGCCTCCTGGTCGGCTTCGCTCGACGGACTCACCTCATTGGAAGTTACTTCACTCAGCTGTGGCGCGCCAGGCAATCCAAACCTAGCCGCCGGCACGCTGGCGCAGGGCGTCTTTCTCTCCACCGACCGCGGCCGCTCCTGGACGCCCACCACGACCATCGGCGCCGGCCGGATCTCCGCACTCGCTCAGGATCCCGCCAATCCCTCCCTGCTCTATGCCGGCACGGAAAAGGGGCTGTTTCTGTCTCGCGACACAGGCACCACCTGGGTGAAAGCGAATGGCATACCCGACGCGGAGGTGGCGGACATCAAACTGGATGCCCGCCGTGTCTTAGCTGCCGTCCGCGGTGCATCGGTTTTCAAGAGTGAGGATCAGGGATCTACCTGGAGTTCAACCTCCGTCGCGTCACAAGGCGCCCTTTTCACCGCGATGGCACTGGACGACTCCGGCGCCTACGTCGGCACACAATCGGAGGGGGTATCGAAAAGCACCGACGGCGGTGCTACCTGGACACCCCCAGCATCTCCCGGCACGGTGAAGCCGATAACCCTTACCCTTGCCACCCACCCCCGCGACGAGAATACGATCTACGCAGGCACAGCTGGACTGGGCGTGATCAAATCCACTGACGGCGGTACAAACTGGCGCGCGATGAACAATGGCCTGAACCATCTCTTCGTTCTCACCCTCACCACTGATCCGCAGGAGCCTGAGACGGTCTTGGCGGGCACCAACCTGGGCGGAGTCTACATATCCAGGGACGGCGGCAATACCTGGCAACAGTACGTCGCCGGCATGTTCCACCGCAATGTCACCTCGCTGGCAGTCGACCCGCACAATCACAAGGTGATCTACGCAGGGTGTGAAGGCGGCGGAGTCTTCCGCATGGTGCTGCCGTGAGGAATCTTGCCCTCGCCGCAATCCTCCTGGCCCGCGCGGCCTTTGCCGGTTTCACCCCGGCCGGCTCGGTCCAGAGTGTCAACGAAATAGCAAACGGAGTGGAACTCCGTCTTCGCGACGGCTTCCTGGCGCGTGTCCAGTGGATCGATCGAGACATAGTTCGCTTTCAGACGTGCCGGCCGGATGACGCCGCCCGAACGCTGCGAGTCGCCTCTGGCGCGCCTCAGCCCTCGATCGCCGTCACCGTCACTGACCTGGACAATGTGGTTCTCGTCACAGGACCCGAAGGCACGGTATCGATCCTCAAGAATCCACTCCGATGGTTCCTGACGCGCACGGACGGATCCCTCATCTCTGCCGAGCTGGAATCGGGTCCCAGCCTGGATGCCACCTCAGGCGCCGTTCTCACCCAGATCTCGGCTTCTCCCCTCGATGCCTTCTACGGGCTCGGGATGAATGGCGGCAACCCCAACCGCCGCGGGCAGCGGATCTGGCTCCGGAATACCGGCATCGCGGGCTTCGAGGAGTCCACCTCTCCGCTTCACATCAACATTCCATTGTTGTGGACGATAGGCCAGGGCCGGGCTACGGGGCTCTTCATCGACGATGCTTCGGGGCCGGTCGTTGACATCGACTCCGCATCCGACGGCTCATTGACGATCGTGGGTGGCATCGGCGGCCTGGACTACTACTTCCTGACGGGTCCTCGCCCGGAGAGTGTCGCGAACGCCTATGCCCGCCTCACCGGTTTCCAGCCGCTCCCCCCGCGCTGGGCGATCGGCTATCACCAGTCTCGCTTCGGTTACCGTTCGCAAGCAGAGATCCTCTCCGTCGCAAACCAGTTTCGTAGCAATTCGCTGCCTCTTGATGCGATCTACTTCGATCTCGACTATATGGATCGCCTGCAGGCCCTCACCTGGGACCCCGGCGCCTTCCCCAACCCCTCCTCCATGGCGGCTTCTCTTGGGCAGATGGGCGTCAAAGCGGTGAACATCATAGAACCGTGCCTACTGGCAGCCGACCCGTTATACCTGCCCCTCGCGCTGAACGAAATGCTGCTGCTGGGCTCGAATCGCCTTCCCTACAACAGCGATCTGTTCCTCGGCACGGTTGGTTGGATCGATTTTGGCTATGAGCCTGCACGCAGCTGGTATAAGAGCCGTCTCGTTCCGTTTCTCACAAACGGAATCGACGGCATCTGGAACGACCTGAACGAACCCGCCGATAATTACATGCCTCAATCCGTCATTCACAGAAATGGCGGCAAAGAGTACTCGCATGTTGCCGTGCGCAATCTCTACCCTGTGCAGCAGACATCGTTAAGCTATCAGGCACTTCTCGAGGCTCACCCTGGCAAGCGCCCGTTCGTACTCTCCCGTGCCGGCTATGCGGGCATTCAGAAGTACGCGGCGAATTGGAGCGGCGACATCAATACGTCGTTTGACAGCCTGCGCACCAGTGTCCGCATAACCATCAGCATGGGACTCAGCGGACAGAATCTCTTCGGTCACGACATCGGCGGGTTCCTCGGAACACCCTCCCCGGAACTCGAAGTCCGGTGGATGCAGTTCGGCGCTTTCACGCCTTTCTTCCGTACCCACTCAAATCGCGACACTGGACCCCGTGAGCCGTGGGCTTACGGCCAGCCGTATATGGATCTCATCGGCGACGCGATTCGTGAACACTATCGCATCCTGCCCTATCTTTACAGTCTGCTCGAACAGTCTTCGCGTACAGGCGCGCCAGTTATCGCCCCGACGGCGTACCACTTCCCCGGTGACGTCCGCACCCAGATGCAGGATTACGACTACATGCTCGGCCCTAACATGCTGATTGCCCCTGTAGTGGAGCAAGGAGAAGTGGACCGCCAGGTCTATCTGCCCGCCGGCACAGACTGGATCGACTATTACTCCGGACAATCCTACACGGGTGGCCAGTTGATCACGACATCACTTGTCCTCGACCACATTCCCGTGTTCATCCGTGCAGGCGCCATTCTCCCCAAGGGGAATGCCACCGCGCGCAATGCTTCGGATTCAGCCGCCCTTCCGGTCACCCTCGATTTTTATCCCGGCTCCATGGGCAACCTCGAACTCTATGAGGACGACGGCGAGTCCTTCGACTATGTGGGCGGTGCCTTCCAGCGCACCCGATGGTCGAAACAACAGTTGGCTGGCGGCCGAACCCACATCGACGGTGCTCGCAGCGGCAACTCAATTCAACCGCGCATCTGGACGCTCCGCCTGCTCGCTACGGCACAGGCACCTCAACGCGTCACGGCACAGTCTTCAGACCTGCCATCGTTCGAGACTAAAGCCGAATTCGATGCCGCCAATTCGGGCTGGTACTTCGACGCCTCCACTCATCAGTTGTGGCTCCGGGTAGGAGATCCAGGCACCGTATCCCTCGACGTGTTTCCCGCTCCGTAGTCAAGTTGCTGCCGGTTTCAGGGGCATCGCCATCGTCAACATCGCTCTGCCTCATCGGTCCCGATTAGAGGCGAACCACGGCCTCAGCTCCTCACAGACTTGCTGGATATTCAGGGCCCTCTCGTTCGCCATTGAATTCACCACAATCCCGTCAACTATCGGACACTGGAGTTGATGCCCGATTCGGCGTACCCCATGGCAAGAGCAGCCGCACTGCAAATCCACCAGCGGCTCCTGCGATTATTCGAGACCTCTGAACTGCCTGAATCGCGGCGCGGTCTGTGCGTCGATCCCGTCACCCTCGAAGCCGCCATTGACGTGGCCTTCTGGGCCAGCCTGCGTCGGGAAGAAGGATATGCGCCGCATGTCTCCCTGGCGTTCCTACAGCCAGGCTCCACATTGAGCCCGCTACGCCTCGACCCGCCGCTCATTCTCACACCGCATTCACTCACCAGGGTCGCGCCTGCCGTCGACCACCCCGGTGTTCACGTCGGTGTTTGGCACGAATCCGGAATCCTTACGGCGTGGGGCTCCACACACCACCTGCCGCCCCTGACCACTGTGCTGGACGTGGTGGCGCCCGGGTTGTTGGTCGTCAAGTACACGCGCGGGGAAGAAGCCGGGAAATTCATCAACCTCGCCGTAATTGAAGGCGATCAACTGAAGATGATCGACCCGAGCACCACCAGCCTCCCCGAGTGCCCTTCCCGTCTGACCCCATTGCTGGGCATCGAGATGCAATTCCGCTCTGAGGATGCACCGGGCATCCTGCTTCAGTTTGCCGTCTCCATGCGAGCCCACCGTCGTGGCGGAGCCCTCCTGCTGGTGCCGTCCGCCTCCGCATCCTGGCAGGAGTCCATCCTTTCGCCGCCTGGCTACGTGGTGTCACCAGCCTATTCGGCCGTCCCCGCCCGGGAAGCCCCTGTGCCCGGTGCAGGCTCGCTGGAGGAACTGCGGCGCAAAATCGAGAGCGTCGCCGGACTCACAGCCGTGGATGGCGCAACCATTCTGAACGACAGTTTCGAAGTGCTCGCCTTTGGGGCCAAGATCATCCGCCGTCGTGGCGCCTCGCCGGTGGCCCAGGTCACGCTCAGCGAACCCATCGTGGGTGCCGCCGCCACCGTCATCGAACCCTCTCAACTGGGCGGGACGCGCCACCTCTCCGCCGCGCAGTTCATTCAGGATCAGCCGGACTCGGCAGCCATGGTCGCGTCGCAGGATGGGCGCTTCACCGTCTTCTGGTGGTCCGAGTGCGACAGGATGGTACATGCCCGCCGCGTGGAGTCTGTCCTGCTCTAACCTGCTTTGCTTAGAAACTCAAAATCTCGCTGGCCCCGAAACCCATATGGGACACTGAAGAAGCAGTTTCCTGTCAGGACATGCGGAACCTCTCCAAGAAGACACAATACAGCCTCCGCGCTCTGTACGCCCTGGGCCGTCACTACGGCAGCGGACCGGTGTTGATAGCAAAAATCGCGCAAGAGGAAGCCATCCCGCTTGAATTCCTGGAGAAACTTCTGCTCGACCTCAAAAATGCGGGCTTCCTGGAAAGCAGGAAAGGGCGCCGCGGCGGCTATCTGTTGGCCCGCTCCCCCGAACAGATCACCGTGGGCGCGGTGATCCGCAGCATCGAGGGGCCGCTTGCGCCCTTGCCCTGCGCCAGTGAAACGGCCTTCCGCAAGTGCGACGAATGTGTCGACATCGCCACCTGCGGTACACGAATCGTGATGCGCCAGGTGCGCGACGCTGTCGCAGACATCCTGGATAACACCACCATCGCTGACGTGATTCGCCGGGTGGAAGGAGCCCGCGAACAGGCCAGCGAAGCCGAATCACTGATGTACTACATTTAGCCTCTCCTACTCGAACCGCAGCGCCAGAATCGGATCCAGTCTGGCCGCCTGCCGCGCCGGGTAGTAGCCGAAGAAGACACCCACCAGCGCTGAGAAGACGAACGCCAGGGCAATCGCCGAAAGGCTGATCTGGGTGGACCAGTGTGCGATCGCGCTGATCGCCCACGACCCGCCCAGGCCCAGGGCAATCCCAGCCACACCGCCCGCCAGCGAAAGCGTAACTGCCTCCACCAGAAACTGCGAAAGTATGTCGCTCATCCGCGCGCCAATAGCTTTCCTGATGCCGATCTCCTTGGTCCGCTCAGTCACGGAGACCAGCATGATGTTCATGATCCCAATCCCACCGACAATCAGCGAAACCGAGGCGATAGCGCCCAGTAGAATCGCCATCACATTTGCCGACTCTTCCTGCGCGGAGAAGACCTCAGACAAATTGCGAACGGAGAAGTCATCATCGGAGCCCGGCTGGATGTGATGCCGCTGCCGCAGCAACTGAGTCATCTGCTCAATGGCGGAATCCATCTGAGCGGGGCCGATCGCCTCCACCAGCACGTTACCGATGGAATGGGAGTTCGCCTGGCTCGTACCGAGCACTCGCTTCTTCGCCGTCGAAATCGGGATCAGGATCACATCATCCTGGTCCTGCCCCATAGGATTCTGCCCCTTCGGAGTCAAAACGCCGGTTACCGTAAAGGGAACGTTCTTGATGCGGAATGTCTGCCCCACGGGATCCGCGCCGCCGAAAAGGTTATTCACCACGGTTTGCCCTAGCAGCGCGACCCGGGCCGAAGAATCAATGTCCTGGTTCGTGAAAGGCTCCCCACGATCCAGCGTCAGGTCGCGGACTTCCATGTAGGACGGCACCGTCCCAATCACCGAAGTCGCCCAGTTATTGTTGCCATAGATCACCTGCGCCCCACTGCGGACCATCGGGGCTGCCACCGATACCGAAGGACACTCGGCGGCGATCGCCGTCGCGTCCTCCTCTGTCAGCGTCAATGAGGCTCCGCTACCCATCCGCATGCCGCCGCTCGTCAGGCTGCCCGGCATCACGATGATCAGGTTGCTGCCCATGCTGGCAATCTGTTCACTGATCCTCTCAGTGGCGCCGGATCCCACGGAGACCATGGCAATCACAGCCGCCACGCCGATGATGATGCCCAGCATCGTCAGCAACGACCGCATCCGGTTGGCCGATAGGGCGGCCAAGGCCATCCGCGCACTCTCCAATAGATTCTTCATGACTGTGCCCTCCCTGGTGCGGGCAGCCGCTCAAATCCTGGGCCCCCGGTTGCCGGCGCCGAAGGGAGCCGCCGCCTTCGATGCAGATCCGGCGCTACCCGTGGCGGCGACAATCACGCGCGTCCCTTCCGCCACATCCTTACCAGTCACTTCCGTGAACGTCCCATCCGTCACACCTGTCGCGACAGGTTCCCGTTGCGGCTTCCCTTCCGGACCCATCGTCCACACCGCGGCAGCGTTTGCTCCGCGCCTTGACGCCACGGCCGGACCTGCACTATCCGGGCGGAATCGCAGGGCGGCATTCGGCACTCTCAGGACACCCTCCCGCCGGCCCGTCACGATCTTCACTGTTGCGGTCATGCCGGGGAACAGTTTCAGGTCCTCATTGTTCACCGCGATCACCACGTCGTAGGTGATGACGTTCTGCACGTTGATGGGCGCTTTGCGGATCTCACGCACCGCACCGTGGAAAATTCGTCCGGGATAGGCGTCCACGCTGAAAGTGGACTCCTGCCCGACCTGGACTTTGCCGATATCGGCTTCCGAGACATTGGTGTCCACCTGCATCTTCGTCAGGTCTTCCGCAATCAGGAAGATGATGGGCGCCTGCAAGCTGGCCGCTACCGTCTGCCCCACATCCACCTGGCGGGCCACAACCGTTCCATTCACTGGCGCGCGGATATAGGTGTGGTCCAGATCAACCTGGCTCTGCGCCAGGTTGGCCGCACTCTGCCGCACCTGCGCTGTCGCTGAGTCGAGTCCGGCCTTGGCGACCGCCAATTGCGATTCCGCGGACGCAATCCCTTGCCGGGCCGCATCCTCCTGCGCCTTGGCCGCGGTTAGACCGCCAACCGCGGTGTCGTAGGTAGCCTTTGCGGTCTCAATTTCTTCCTTGGAGAAGAGGTTGTCGACCTCCACCGCGTTCCTGCGCTCGTACTTGCTCCTGGAATCGATGACGGCAGCTTGGGCCTTCAATACATTGGCCGTGGCGGCCGCGAGATTCGCCTTGGCTGTCAGGATATCCGCCTGCCTGGCCTGAATCTGTGCCTGCGCATTCACCACGGCAACCTTGGACGCATCCAGCGTCGCCTGCGCCTGCTGGACCCTTGCTTCGAACAGCGTGGGGTCGATCCGGGCGATCAACTCGCCCTTGGTCACCTTGCTGTTGAAGTCGGCATATAGCGATTGAATGTTGCCGGAGACCTGTGTGCCCACTTGCACAGTAACCACGGCATTGGGGTTGCCTGTAGCAGACACAGTCTGCAGCAGGTCGCCGCGCGAGATGGCCGCCGTCCGGTAGTGATCCGTGTTGCGCCCTCGCATCAGCGAATAGGATCCCGCCGCGGCGGCGATCACCAGAGCAGCCGCCACCGTGGCCCAACCTGTCGATTTTTTGCGACTCATTGTAGTGCCCTTCCACCTGTAAAGACGCAGGCGGCCCCTGCCGGATGACCGCTGAGCGCCTGAAGAAGTGTAAAGCCCATGGCCCTCCTGGGCTATCCGCCAGTCACATCTGTGCAATCTTGTCCTGATACAGTCGAAGCTTATGCGGAAGATCCTGCTGGCCACCGCCCTCTTATCCACTTCCCTGCTCGCACAGACGTCCGACCGCCGTGTTGTCGTAATCTCAGTCGACGGCCTCAAGGCCGAGACACTTCGCGACTCGGCGAAACTTGGATTGAAGATCCCCAACCTGACGGAAATGCGCGATAAAGGCGCTGTCTCCGCCGGTCTCACCGGGGTCTTCCCCACCGTCACCTATCCCAGCCACACCACGATGATGACCGGACTCCAACCGGCCGAGCACGGCATCCTGGGCAACAACCTGTTTGATCCCGAAAGGCGCACCAACGGCGCCTGGTACTGGTTCTCGGAACTCATCAGGAAACCCACTCTCTGGGACGCCGCCAAGTCCGCTGGCAAGACGGTTGGAGCCGTCGCGTGGCCCGTCACCGTCGGCGCCCGCATCGACTACAACATTCCGGAATATGCTGTCTTCCACGGGGAAGACTCACTCCTCTTGCAGCGCTCCATCAGCACCCCCGGCCTCTACGAGGAATGCGAAAAAGCGCTCGGCAGGAACACCTGGGATGCCCCCCAGACCGATGCCCTGCGGGCCGCCCAGGCCGCCTACATCCTCCGCACCCGCAAACCCGATCTCATGCTCATCCACCTGATTGACCTCGATCACGAAGAGCACGGTTTCGGCCCGGGCAGTCCGGAGGCGAATCATGCACTGGAAGAGATCGACAAAGCCATCGGCTCCATCCGTACCGCGGTCCGCCAAGCCGGCCTCGAAAGCTCCACCCGCTGGGTCATTCTCAGTGACCACGGTTTCTGGCCCGTTTCTCAAGCCTTCCAGCCCCAGGCGTTCCTGTCGAGCCTCGGCCTGGCCGCGCCCGAAGGCAAACCGGCCGAGTGGCGCGTCGCCGCCCACGCCAACGGCGGCTCCGTCGCCTTCGTCGCGAAGGACCCCAATGACACAGAAGCCCAGCAGATCGTCCTGAAGGCCCTGTCAACCCTGCAGGCCAATGAGCGCTGGGGGGTCGAACACGTTCTCAACAAGACACAACTCGCCGAGCGCAAATCCTACTCGCACGCCTTCGCTGCCATCAGCCTTCGCCGTGGCTTCACCGCGGGCAGCAATCGCACAGGTGCCTGGGTCACCTCATCCGGAGCCACGCGCGGCATGCACGGTTTCCTGCCCGGCCCCACCGAGCTCGACTGCACCTTCCTCGTCTACGGCCCCGGCATCGCCGCCCGTCCCCTGCCTCACGGCAATCTGGCCGATGTCGCCACCACAACCAGCGTCCTCCTCGGCGTCCCACTGCCCGAATCCAAAGGCCAGGACCTTCTCAAACAGTAGGACCCGCCCACCGAATGGGCGTAAGATTTGACAGAAACGCTCATGGAACTGAAATTCCGGCTGAACGGCGAGGACCGGCGTCTGCAGGTCCCGCCCAAACTGACTCTACTCGACGCCATCCGCGACTTCGCCGGACTGACGGGCGCCAAGTACGGCTGCGGGGAAGGCCAGTGCGGAGCCTGCACAGTTCTGATCGACGGGCGGGCGGTTAAGTCTTGCATTCTGCCCGCCACCGCCGCGCAAGGCAAGGCAGTCACCACCATTGAAGGCCTGGCGGCGGACGGCAAACTCCATCCGGTGCAACAGGCGTTCCTCGACCACGCTGCGTTTCAGTGCGGCTTCTGCACGCCCGGCATGATCACCGGAGCCGTCTCGCTTCTGGCCGAACACGCACACCCTTCTGAAGCGGAGATCCGCACCGGCCTGCAAGGCCACATCTGCCGTTGTGGTACTTACCCCCGCATCGTCGCTGCCGTCCGTGCCGTTGCTTCGCTCCGCAAGGAGGATCGCCGTGGCTGAAAACGACCTACTCCTCGCCGAATACAAACGCCGCGATTTTCTGAAGATCCTGGGCTCCGGCGGCCTGCTCACCTTGCCCCTGCTAGGTGCCGAGTCACCCGTCCGCCTCCGAATGGCCCCCGACGGCCTCGTCGATGCCTTCACGGGAAAGATCGAAATGGGCCAGGGAGCGCGCACCCTACTGACCCAGGCCATCGCCGAAGAACTTCACCTCCCCGTCGATCGCATTCGCCTCACCATGGCCGATACGGACATCGTCCCGGATGACGGCGGCACATGGGCCTCACTGACCACACCGGAGACCGTGCCCGCCGTACGCAAGGATGCCGCGGCTTTCGCAGGCCACCCTGTGACGGAACCGAGAGCCTGGAAGGTCTTGGGACAATCGGTACCTCCGCTGCACGGGCACGCTGCCGTCACAGGCTCGCTGCAATATTGCGGGGACCTGCGCGTCGACAATATGCGCCACGGCTGCATCGTCCGCCCGGACGCCTACCGCGCCCGCCTCGAATCCTTCGACGATTCCGCCGCCCGAGCCCTGCCGGGTGTTCAGGTTGTCCGCGATGGCGATCTCCTGGGAGTCGTCGCACCCGACCGCCAGACCGCCATTGAGGCAGCCCGTCTCGTCCAGGCAAAGTGGAAGACCGAACCCCTGCCCTCCCTCGACGAAATGCGCGAATCCTTCCGCACAAAGAGCATCGCGCCCGTCGAGGTGAAGGACACTCGCTACCCGCCGCTCATCCGCCAGGGCGACACCGAAGCCGCACTATCCAAGGCCCACCGTCGTCTCCACTCCACCTACTGGCTGCCGCCCATCGCCCATGTGGCCCTGGAACCCCGTGCTGCTATCGCGGAGTGGCGCGATGGGTCCCTGATCGTTCGCTGCGGCAAGCAAGCCCCTTTCCTCGTCCGCGCCGAACTGGCGAAGGCCTTCGGAGTGCCCGAGTCCAAGGTCCGAATCATCGTCACCATGCCCGGCGGCGGCTTTGGCGGTAAACAGCGCGGCGAATGTGAACTCGAAGCAGCGCGGCTCGCAAAGGCCGCGCAGGCGCCCGTCCGGCTGGCCTGGTCCCGCGAAGAGGAATTCTGGGTGGCGTACTCGCGCCCCGCCGCCTTGGTCGACGTCGAAAGCGGAGTGGATGCGGCCGGCCGCCTTTCGGCCTGGCGCTTCCGCAACTACAACGCCGGAGCGCCTGGCATCAAACCGCCCTACGTCATCGCCGACATGTCCAACGAGTTCTGGCGCTCTGAGACGCCACTCCGCCAGGGCTCCTACCGCGCGCTCGCCGCCACCGCCAACAACTTCGCCCGTGAATCGCACGTCGATGAATGGGCACATGAGTTGAAGCAGGACCCATTGGAGTTCCGCCTCGCCAACATCGATGACGCACGCCTCAAGGAAGCTCTGGAGAAAGGCGCCTCGCTCTTCGGCTGGGGTCGACGAAAACCCGGCAATGGCCGCGGCTTCGGCCTCGCCTGCAACCTCGAGAAACTGGCTCGCCTGGCCCTCTTTGTTGAGACCGAGGGCGCCGCGAAACAACTGCGCGTCGTCCGCATGGTCGCCATCGGTGACTTCGGCGCGGCGCTCAACCCGGACAACTTGAAGAATCAGATGCAGGGCGCCATCATTCAGGGCCTGGGTGGAGCGCTCTGGGAGCAGTTGCGTTTCGACAGCAGCCGCCAGCTCACCCGGCGGCTCTCCCAATACCGTGTCCCGCGTTTTCAGGACGTGCCGGATCTGCGCGTTGAGATCATCGACCGCCGCGAGATTCCGGCCGCGGGAGCGGGCGAGTCGTCCATTACCCTGCCCGCTCCCGCACTAGCCAACGCGTTATACGCGGCGACAGGCGTTCGTCCCCACGCCCTGCCGCTCACCACTTAACCGTTGGCGACCGGAATCGAAGTGAAGGCCTGCGTGCCGAAGCGCAGGCCCAATACCGAAATCGCGGTACCTTGCGTCGAGATCTTTACCCAGCCTCGAGTACCTGCCACACCCGAGAGGCCGGACAAGGACTTCAGGCTGACGGCCACCTTGGACCGCGCGGGGTCCCGCGCGAACTGTAAGGAGCCGATGTATACACCTAACAACTGCGACCTGAACTGCACAGCTCCGTTGCGGCCCGTCACCTGGTAGCATGGCCAATCACCGCTGCCCGGGATGCTCCTCCAGACGATACCCCCGAATGGCCGGTTTACATCAAATTTGTTATGTTTGCCCCCGCTTTTCGCAGGAGTTTACGCGTCTGCGAGGATGCATGCCGCAAGCCCGTGGTAGGATGCCTACAATTTCAGATGACTACCCTGCTTCAGGATCTCCGGTTTGCCGTGCGGAGCTTCTCCAGAAGTCCCGGCTTCACGCTCGCTGCCGTGCTCTCCCTCGCCATCGGCATCGGTGCCAACTCCGCCATCTTCAGCGTCGCCAACGCACTCCTGCTGCAGCCTCTGCCCTATCAGAATCCCGACCGCCTCGTCATCCTCTGGAACCGCTCACCCGGCCTCAACATTGCAGAAGACTGGTTCTCCACCGCGCAGTACTTCGACATCCGCAACAGCCATAGCGGTTTTGAGCAACTGGCCATCGCCATCGGGGCCAATTACAACCTCACCGGCGATGGTGAACCGGAGCGCATTGGTACAATCCGCGTCTCCTCCAATCTGCTCCCGATGCTGGGCGCCAAAGCCGCTCTCGGACGCCTCTTCCTCGCTGAGGAGGATCACCCGGGCCGTGGCGGTACGGCAATCCTCAGTCACTCAACCTGGATCCGCCGCTATGGCGGCGACCCGCGTGTCGTCGGTCGCTCCATCACCCTCAACGGGCAAACCTACCAGATTGTCGGCGTCCTCCCCGAGCAGTTCTCCCTCCCGCGCGAAGTTCTACCAACGCTCGGTGTCGCGGAAGACGGCGAGATCTTTCTCCCTCTCCCTCTTGGTGCCGAAGCCGCCTCCACCCGGACACGCGAAGACTACAACGTCCTCGGCCGCCTGAAACCTGGCGTCACCCCCGCCCAGGCTCAGGCCGAAATGAGCGGCATCACCTCTCGTCTCGTCCGCTCGTTCCCCGACTACTATCCGCCTAACTCGGGCCTCACCTTCAGCATCGTGCCGCTGCAGGAACAGGTCGTCGGCGATGTCCGCCGCCCTCTGTTGATTCTGCTCGGCGCCGTCGCCTTCGTACTCCTCATCGCCTGCGCCAACGTCGCCAATCTCCTCCTGGCTCGTGCACTCAGCCGTCAGAAGGAAATCGCGATCCGAGTCGCGCTCGGCGCCGGCCGCGGCCAGATCCTGCGCCAGTTGCTGACGGAAAGCATCCTGCTCTCGCTTGCTGGCGGCCTGCTCGGAGTATTCTTCGCCATGGCCGGCCTCGACTGGATCCAGACCATCCAACCCCGCAACGTGCCGCGACTCTCCAGCATCTCCGTCACCGGCGAGGTGCTGCTCTTCACCTTCCTCATCAGCCTTCTGTCGGGCCTTCTCTTCGGACTCGCCCCTGCCTTTCGCATGGCCGGCACCAAGCCCGCTGACCGTCTCAAGGAAGAAGGCCGCGGCGCGGCCGGAGCCAACAGCATCTGGGGTCGCGGCAATCACCTGCGCCGTCTGCTGGTCGTCTCCGAACTCGCTCTTTCGGTCGTGCTGCTGATCGGCGCAGGCCTTCTCATTCGCAGTTTCGCCCGCCTTCAGAATGTACCGCCCGGCTTCAATCCAAAAGGCGTGCTCACCTTCGAACTCACAATGACCGGCCGCAGGTATGCGAAATCGGAAAACGTGCTCAATACCTATCGCGACCTCTGGCAGCGGCTCGACCGCCTCCCCGGCGTCACGACCTCCGGCGGTGTCAGTGCTCTGCCCCTCTCCAACTACTTCTCGTGGGGCCCTATCACCGTAGAGGGACGCACGCCGCAACCCGGTGAGGAGTTCATCAATGCCGACCAGCGCATCGCCGGCGGCCGCTACTTCGAGACCCTGGGCATCCCATTGCTTCGCGGCCGTCTTCTCCAGCAGGAGGACAGGATCGATGCACCCCGCGTCATCGTGATCGACGAATACATGGCCCAGCAACTTTGGCCCGATCAGGATCCCATCGGGAAACGCATCCGCACCGGCGGCGCCAGGTCCGATGCTCCCTGGCTCACGGTCATCGGCGTCGTCAGGCAGGTGAAGCAATACGGGCTGGATGCCACCTCCCGCATCGCTTTCTACCTGCCCCACACGCAATACCCCACCCGAGCTCTTTACGTAACGCTCCGCACCGCGTCCGACCCCGCCAACCTCGTCTCTGCCGTCAGAAATGAGATCCGGGAACTGGACCCGGACCTGCCTGTCTACCGCGTCCGCACCATGCAGCAGCGGGTCGAGGAATCCATGGCCCGCCGTCGCTTCTCCATGACCCTCCTCACCCTCTTCGCCTCCCTCGCTCTTGCGCTGGCTGCGATTGGGGTCTACGGCGTCATGTCTTATCTGGTCGATCAAGGCACGCGCGAAATCGGCATCCGCTTGGCGCTGGGCGCGACACCGAACTCGATCGTCGGTTTCGTCGTATCTCGCGGGATGCTCGTCGCTGCCTTCGGCGTCGGCGCGGGACTTCTTGCCGCGGCCGCCCTCACACGCGTCATGAGCAGCCTCCTGTACGGCGTGCAGGCCACGGATGCAGTTACCTTCTCTGCAATCGCGGCGCTACTGGCGGCCATTGCCTTCCTCGCCACCTACCTGCCGGCACGGCGTGCAGCCCGCATCGATCCGATGACATCGCTCCGCAGCGAGTAGGCCGCTCTACACGTGCTCAGGAACCGGCTCCTGCTGGGCCATCGGGCCCTCAGCCGGCGGCTGTGGATCTCGTGCCTCGAAGAACCGGTACAACACCGGCACCACGACTAGAGTCAGCGGTGTCGAAGTGAACAACCCACCAATCAGCACAATCGCCAGTGGCCTCTGCACCTCAGAGCCCGGTCCCGTCGCGAACAGGAACGGCACCAGGCCCAAAGCGGCCACCGTCGCCGTCATCATGACCGGGCGGAAGCGCAGCATCGCGCCCTGCGCGATCGCCTCCTTCTGCTGCAGCCCCGATTCCCGCAGTTTGCGGATATACGACACCAGCACCACCCCGTTCAACACGGCAATGCCCCACAGCGCAATGAACCCGACCGAGGCCGGCACGGACAGATACTCGCCCGTAGCAAACAACCCCACCACCCCGCCAATCGAGGCGAACGGCAGCACCGTGATGATCAGCGCCGCGAATCGCAGCGACCCGAACAGCAGGAACAGCAGGAAGAAGATCGCGCCAATCGTGATAGGCACAATCAGCTTCAAATGCTCCAGCGCGCGCTCCATGTTCTGGAACTGCCCGCCCCACACAATGAAGTAGCCCGGAGGCAGCTGCACCTGCTTGCCGACCTTCTCTTTGAGCTCCGCCACGAACCCGCCCAGATCCCGGTCCTGCACGTTCAGTCCAACCACAATCCGCCTCTTCGCCGTATCCCGGTTGATCTGCGCAGGCCCTTCCACAACATCGATTCTCGCCAGGTTCTCCAGCAGCACCTTGCCGTTATCCGGCGTGTGGATCACAATCCGCCGGATCTCTTCCACGTTGTGTCGCAGCCTCTCCGGGTATCGCACCACCGCCTGGAACCGCCGCTCGCCTTCGTAGATCTCCGTGGCCGCCTTGCCTCCAATCGCGGTTTCGATCATGTCGTGGATATCCGACGCGTTCAATCCAAAACGGGCAATCGCCTGGCGGTCGATTGTAATGTTCAGATACTGCTGCCCGCCCACGCGGTCGATGCGGCTGTCGCGCAGCCCCCGAATCGTAGCCGCCACCTTCGAGATCTCGTTCGCCTTCGCTACCAGTTGCTCCAGGTCGTCGCCGAACACCTTCACCGCCACATCGGCGCGGACACCCGTCACCATCTCGTCAACACGGTCCGAGATCGGCTGGGCCATCACAAAGTTGATGCCCGGCAGCGTTTGGATCTTCTTCGAAATCTGCTCCGCGATCGTATCCTGCGTCCAGCCCTTCGGCCACTGATCGCGCGGCTTCAACGTCGTGATGACATCCGCCTCATTCGGACCCGCGGCGTCGGCGGGAGATTCTCCACGGCCCAATCGTGATACCACCTTCTCCACACCGGGCACTTCCCGCACCATGCGCAGAGCTTCCTTTTCCATCTCCATCGACTCGTCCAGCGAGATATTCGGAACTCTGTCGATATTCGGGGAAATCGACCCTTCCTTCATCTCCGGAATGAAGGACGTGCCCAAGTAGGGGAACAGCAGCACGGCGCCAACCAGCATCCCGACGGTAATCACCACCGTCCGCAGCTCATGCTTCAGGCTGTGTTGCAGCACCGCCGCGTACATCCGCTTCAGCACTCGCACCAGAATCGTATCGTGCTCGTTGCTGCTCTTCAGCAGGAAGAACGACAGCACCGGAGAGAGGGTCAGTGAAATCACCAGCGAGATAGCCAGCGCGATGGCGATCGTATACGCCAGCGGCGCGAACATCTTGCCTTCCATGCCTTCCAGCGTCATCAGCGGCAGGAACACCAGGATGATCACACAGATTCCGAAGATAACCGGAGTGCTCACCTCGCGCACCGCTTCCACCATCGTCGTCGTGCGGTCCGCGTGCTTGTTGTGGCTCAGCTTGGCAAAGATATTCTCCACCACCACCACCGAGGCGTCCACCATGAGTCCGATGGCGATCGCCAGCCCGCCCAGCGACATCAGGTTCGCCGAAAGGTGAATCTTGTTCATCACCAGAAACGTCAACAGCGGAGTCAGGATCAACGTCGCGATCACCACCAGGCTCGATCGCAGGTCGCCCAGGAAGAGGAACAGGATAATCACCACCAGCACGATGCCTTCAATCAGCACCTTGACCACTGTGTGAATCGCGGCGTCCACCAGTTGCGAACGGTCATAGTAAGGAACGATCCGGAGCCCGCCCGGCAGCATGTTCTTGCTGTTGATCTCTTCAACCCGCTCCTTCACCTTGCTGACAATCTGCTTCGCGTTCCCGCCCGCGATCATCATCACGATGCCGCCCACCGCCTCGGTATAGCCGCCTTTGATCATCGCGCCATACCGGACCTCTTCCCCGAACCGCACCTCCGCCACTTCCCGCACATACACCGGCGTCGACCCCACCTCTTTCAGCACAATCGACCGGATGTCATCCAGCGACTGGATCAGGCCCACGCCTCGAATCAGATACTGCTCGGAGTTCTGTGGCAGAATCCCACCGCCCGAATTGGCGTTGTTGCGCGCCAGCGCCTGCACCACATCCTGGATCGATACCCCGTAATACCGGAGCTTCGCCGGATCCACCAGCACCTGGTACTGCCGCACATACCCGCCCGTCGAGTTGATCTCCGCCACCCCCGGAATCGACCGCAGCAGCGGGCGCGCCACCCAGTCCTGCACAATGCGCCGGTCCACCAGTTCCTGCTTCGTCAACACCTTGTCGCCGTCGCTCGGGCTCTCCAGCGTGTACTGATACACTTCCCCCAACGCCGAGGAAACCGGCCCCAACACCGGCATCACTCCTTCAGGGAACTTCTCGCGAGCCTCCACCAGGCGTTCCATCACCAGTTGCCGCGCGAAGTAGACGTTCGTTTCATCCGTGAACACCAGCGTCACAATGGACAGGCCCGGTTTGTTCAGCGAACGCATCTCTTCCAGGCCGGGCAGACCCGTCATCGCGATCTCCACCGGCACCGTCACGAACCGCTCCACCTCTTCCGGCGAACGCCCGCGTGCCTCCGTGGCAATCTGAACCTGCACGTTCGTCACATCCGGAAACGCATCCACTGAGAGGCGCCGCGTCGCATCCAGGCCGAAGCCCATCAACGCCAGCGCGGCCACCGCCACCACCACTCGCTGCTTCAGCGCGAGTTGAACCAGAGAGTCCAGCATCGGCCGCTATTCCCCTTGCAGCGCAAGCCTCTTGCGCTCGTTGTTCAAATGGAATGCCCCGTCCAGGACAATCGTCTCGTCGCCGGTCAACCCGTTCAACACCACGCGCGACTTCTCGAACTCGCCCGCCAGTTGCACCGGCCGCATCGTAAATAACCCTTCACCGGCTTGCACATACAGGTGATCCTGGTTCCCTTCCCGGACCACCGCCGTCGAAGGCACCAGCATCTGCTTCTGGGAGTCGTCCTTCAGCAGCATTGAGGCCAGCATCGCCGGCTTCAGCTTCCCCTTCGGATTCGGGACATCCATCCGGATCCGCACCGTGCGCGTCTCCGGGTTCACCGTCGCACTGACAAAGCTCAACTTCCCGTGGAACACCTGGCCCGGCAGCGCCGGAATGTGAGCCTCCACGCTCTTCCCAACATCAATCGTGCCGGCCGACTGCTCCGGCAGGTCCGCCACCAGCCACACTTTCGACAGGTCCGACAAAACACACACCACCTCGGCGTTTTGCACCACCTGGCCGATAGTCGCCTTGCGCTCCAGCACCGTGCCATCAATGGTTGCCTGCACTTGGAACAGCGAATTGATCGTCCTGCTTGTCTGCAGCTTGTCCAGCGACTCCTCGGTCATTCCGAGCACCGCCAGTTGGTCTCGTGACGACGAGACCTCCGCCGTCGCCTGCACCAGTTCCGCCTCCCGCCGCTGGAGCTCCGCTTCACCTATCACGCCGGCATCCAGCAGCCGCTTCGCCCGATCCACCGCCTTCTCCGCCAGCCTCCGTTGCGAATGCGCCTTCAGGAAATCGGTCTGCGCATTGGTCAGCTCCGTGCTTCGGATCACTGCCACCACCTGACCGCGCTTCACCGTCTGGCCTTCCACTACTTCCAGGTCCACAATCCGGCCGGAGACCGGTGAGTTCACACGTGCAATGCGGTTCTCGTCCGCATCTACTCGCCCAGCCACCTCCAGAATCGCCGCGACCGGCGACATCTGCGGCTTCCCTGTACGGATGTGCCGCGCGACGTCCGCCGTGATCCGGATCGACATCGCGTCTCGCGGCTTCGTGTCTTTCGCCTTCGCTTCACTCACGGTAGCCGCGCCACTGCACCCAGTCAGCACCAGCGCCCCCACGGCGCAGGCCGGCAATAAGATTCGGTGGGCAAGTTTCATGGATGGTTCTCCGGGGCAATCGCTCGCAGTTGTTCCAAGTTGATAAGCGCATCCTGGACGTCATACTCCGCTGTCAGGAAATCCTGCCTGACTGTTCGCAGCACCCTCTGTGCGTCCAGGACTTCAATAATTCCTCGCTCCCCGAACCGGAACGCTGCCTCAGCTGCGTCCACCGCCGCGGTCGCCTCCTTCAATACGCCCAGCTCAAACGAAGCCACCTGCTGGCTGGCCACCTCATACTGGCCGTACGCGCGCTCCAACTCGGCGGTCAGTTCCAGGCGCCGCGTCTCCGCTGTCGCGCGCAGATGCTCCAGCGCCGCTTCAGCCTCCGCAATCGGGCCTTCCCGCTTGTTCCAGACAGGCACCGGCAGCGTCACGCCGAACCGGAAGAAGCCCAAATCCGGCTGGTTTTCGTATTCCGCTCGCAGCGACGGCTGGGGTTTCCTCAGCGCCATCTCATGCGAAAGTCGAGCCTTGGCCCGCTCGATCTCTGACCGCGCCTGCGCCAGCATTGGATGTTGGCTCAGAACCGCTCCCAACAGCGTCTGCCACGGAGGCAGCGTGATTTGCGGCGTCAGCGAGCCCTGCGGAGCGATCTCTCCCTGCAGCGGAGCGCCAATCGCCGTTCGCAGCGCCGTCGTCGCATTCAATAGCCGCAACTGCGCACTGTTCGCCAGTACTTTCGCCGTGGCCGTTTCCGCGTCCGAGCGGACCAGCTCCAACTTCGCCGCCTCGCCCACTTCCACCTGAATCTGGATCCTTCGGCGCAGATCTTCCACCAGCCGCAGGTTCTCTCGCGCCAGCTCCAACTCGGCACGGCGCCTCAAAACCAGGTAGAACGCCCGCTTCACCCCCGCCCGTACACCGAGCCGGGCCTCGTCCAGCCCGAACCGGCTACTCTGCCGCCCCAACTCAGCAGTAAGAATCCGGGACTTCCGCACCGACGGCAGTTCCACCTGCTGCTCGACACTGTAATGCTGCAATAAGCCCGGTTCCGCGCCCGGCAAACGCCGGTATTGCCGCCCTGCAAATGTGGTGAATTCCGGATTGGGGTAAGCGGACGCTGTAGTAATGGATGCCTGGGCGCCTCGCGCCATCGCCGCGGCTGCCTTCAGTTGAGGATTGTGCTCCTCCGCCAAGGCTAGGGCCTTCTCCAGCGTCAGGGGCAGAGCGGGTTCCGCCGACGTGGCCCCGATAGGAGGTCGAGCGTCCTGGTCCGCACGCGCTCCACTAACCCCGTGGCCGCCCGCTTCCTGCAGCGCCACGGCCCGCCCAAACGCAGTTTCCGTCATGGAATGAGCAGCTTGGGGCCATACTCGCGGCGCCAGAAGCACCCCGGCGGCCAGGATCCTCCAGAGCATAGAGTGATAGCGGATGGTGGGACAGGTCGGTAAATGCATGGTTTGATTCGAACGCTCAGCCAGCACTGGGTTGTCCAGCGGAGGGAAGCTCACCCGGCAATTTCAAAAATGCCGGCCATCCAGGGAGCTACATGATTGATTTATCCAACGGCATGGACCGTGTCGCGTCGGCACACCAGGCCGAACGATCTACCCTCATTGTCTCATAAGAGTTATCGTAGGATAGTCAAAAAATCCGAAAGATTTACAGGTGGCTGAATTACAGCCCAGCCAACGGCAGCTCGCCTTTGACGCTCCGGCTCCTGGTGCGCTATCCTGACCATGTACAACTTTGGGTAAGGGTCTGTAAGTAGAATCAATGGCGAACCATTTTTCATCGCTGAAGCGTGTGCGCATCACTGAGCGTCGCACGGAAGTTAACCGGATGCGGAAGAGCCGCCTGCGCCATGCCATTCGCGCCATGCGCCGGGCAGTTGAAAAGAAAGACGTGGCTTCGGCCACGGCACTCCTGCCGCAGACCTTCTCTCTTGTCGATCGCGCCGCCAAGTGGGGCATCATCAAGGACAACACCGCCTCGCGGTACAAGTCCCGCCTCCACAACCGCCTGAAGGCGCTCACCAGCGCTCCGGCTGCGGCGTAGTAGAAGTCCAACCAGCCTCAATTTCAACCGCGGCGCACTCTGTGCGCCGCTTTTCTTTTGCCCCGCCTCCCTCCGAATCACTTTCGATTGACATTTCAGTATAATCGGACACGTGAATCCCAGACCCACGAAGACCCGCTGGTTGATCCTGGCCCTCCTTTTCCTCATCACGACGAACAACTATCTGGACCGCATTGTCCTCGGGATTCTCAGTCCCGTCATCCTGGCGGACCTCCATTTCACGAAGCTGGAATACGGCTACGTCAATGCCGCCTTCCAGGGGGCCTATGCAATCGGCTTCCTCTTCATGGGCTGGGTCGTTGATCAGTGGGGAACCAGGAAGGGATACGCCGCGGCGATCACACTCTGGAGCCTCGCGGCCGGCCTGCATTCTTTGTCCCGGTCTTTCATCGACCTGGGTTTTTGGCGCGCCCTCCTCGGCCTGGGCGAAAGTGGCAATTTTCCCGCTGCCATCAAGGCCACCTCGGAGTGGTTCCCTAAGAAAGACCGTGCCTTCGCCACCGGCATCTTTAACGCCGGCACCAATGTAGCCACAATGATCGGCCCGCCGCTCTTCGTCTGGATGAACGGCCACTTCGGCTGGCGCTCCTGCTTCTTCATCACCGCAACCTCCGGCATCATCTGTCTCCTTCTCTGGTTGTCCTTCTACCGCCTGCCGCGCGAACACAAAATGGTCAATGCCGGCGAAGTGGCGCTCATCGAATCCGACGTGGAAGAACGGAATGGCGCCCGTATGAGCTGGGGTCAGGCACTCGGCTACCGGGAAACCTACGGCTTTGCCCTCGCCAAGTTTCTCAGTGACCCGGTATGGTGGTTCTATCTCACCTGGCTCACGCTCTACTTCAAAGAGGCGCGTGGCCTCAGCCTGGAGCAGATCGGTTGGGCCCTCCCAGTCATTTATCTGATGGCCGACCTCGGCAGCGTCGGCGGCGGCTGGTTAAGCGGCTTCCTCATGCGACGGGGCTGGACCAACGGCAAAGCCCGCAAGACAACTATGGGCATCTTCGCCCTTTGCATGCCGGTCGCCGCCACCGCCGTATCTGTCCCGGAAACCTGGATGGCTGTCGCCCTGATCTCCCTGGCAACCGCAGCGCACCAAGGGTGGTCCGCTAACTTGTACACAACTGTCAGCGATGTCTTCCCCAAAAGCGCCGTGGCCTCGGTCACCGGCATCGGCGGCTTCCTGGGCGGACTCGGAGGTGTTCTGTTCACGGCCCTGCTTCCCGGTTACGTGGTCACCCACTTCGGCTATTTCCCGATGTTCGTCATGATGGGCGGCTTCCATCTCCTCGCCTGGCTATGCCTCCACTTCTTCATGGGCAACATCACGAAACTCAGCGACCCTCGGACGCCCGCGACCCGGTAACCGGTGGCCTGTCACCCTTTCCGCGATCTGGCATCATTGTGAGTACATATGCCGATGTATGAGTACCGCTGCACCGAATGCGGCCATCTGTACGAACAACTGCGACGGATGTCCGAGGCGGATCAGCAATTGGTCTGCCCCCGATGCGCTTCACAGCAGGTAGAGCGGCTCGTCTCGGCCTGCGCCGTCGGCGCTTCCTCCTCCGGCGGCAAAGGCGGCGGCGGATGCATCCCCAACGGACGCTTTACCTGAGCCCGCTAGCCTCGGCGGCCCGGGTGGTCGCCTAAACAGTCTCGAGTTGGGTTCGTTTGGTCTCCGGCAACAGGAAGACCAGCAGGGAAGCCGCAAGAAAAAACGCGGAGTTGAGTCCCAGCGCCGCACCTAGTCCAAAGTGATCCGCCAGCGATCCCACGGCGTATGGCGCCAGCGCGCTCAAACCTCGCCCAAAGTTGTACACAAATCCCTGGCCCGCGCCCCGGATGGCCGTTGGATACAACTCCGCCAGCATCGTCCCAAAAAGCGAAAAGAACCCCGTCCCGAAGAAGCCGATGCACGGCCCCAGCACCAGCAGCAGCATCGGTGAGATCCGCGGCGCCAATCCGTACAATGGCGTCAGCAGTGCTGCGATGCCGACATAAAATGCGAACGCCGGCCGCCGCCCAAACCGGTCCGCCAGCACCCCAAAACACAGGTACCCGTAAAACGCTCCCATCTGCACCGCGAACACAAAGCCGCTCGTCTTCAGAATGCTCATTCCTGCGCCGCCCTGTTCCACCGGCGACGAAAGGAACCCGGGCAGCCAGGTGAACAGGCCCCAATAGGCAAACAGCACACTCGTGGCGAGAATCGTCGCCCACAGGGTTCTGCGCCCAACTGGCGGCCGGAAGATACCCAGGAAACTGGCCTTTTCCGTCGACTTCACCCAGATCTCCGGCTCGACCACCTTCCGCCGGATAAACACCGTCACCAGCGCCGGCAGAACGCCCGCCAGAAACAGCGCGCGCCAGCCATAGGCCGGCAGGATCCATGCCGACAATCCAGCCGCAGCCATGTACCCCAGTGCCCAACCCGACTGCATGAAACTAACTGCCTTCGCCCGATGCTCCGCCGGCCACGACTCCGCCACCAGCGTCGCTCCGGCCGACCACTCCCCGCCAAGCCCTAACCCCACCAGCGCCCGCCAGAAAACAAGGTCCACAATCCCGCGGGAAGTCGCTGTCCCCGCCGACGCCAGGGAATACAGAAGGATGGTGTAGATCAGAGTCCGCCGCCGCCCGATCTTATCGGAAACGATGCCCGCGAAAATGCCGCCGGCCGCCGAAGTAATCAGCGTCACCGACGAAACCAACCCGGCCTGCGCGTTCGTCCATCCGAACTCCGCCTTCAGGGTCGTCAGGGCGAAGACGTACAGCAGCACGTCCATCGCGTCGAGCATGAAACCTAGCTGCGCTGCCCACAATGCCAGCCAGCGGGGCGTGGTAAAGACACCTTCGAAGAACCGCACGGTTAGGGGTCAGTATAGCTTTTATGGCCGACGCAGCCCCACTCCCAAACCCTGCCCAATCGCGCTGGACGCCGCTCTCCCGCCATCGCAAACCTTTCCGCAACCTTTCTGCCGCAATGCGAATCTGCTATAAGAGTTAGATCACTGGGACACTCTGGAGGCCGATTTATGTTGAATAAAGCCACACGCGCTGTACTCTGTTTGGCTCTGGCTGCGGGATCCGCCGCGGCACAGGAATCTGCCCTCAGCGGTCCGGTTTCCGGCCTGTTGATCGATGAACAATCCCGCTCGGTGCGGCCCATCATCGGAATGCCCGGCTCCGCCTACGCCGGCAACCCGCTCGTGCGGTCTTTCGATTTCGCGTCCACCGCGCCGGACGGCCGCAACGCCCTGGTGGCCAAAGACCAGTCCCTTTACCTGGTCCGGCGTCTCGACGGCGGCGCGCCCGTATGGCGTGAGTTCGCCAAGGACGCCGCAATCCCCTCGCGCGTCATCTGGAGCGACGGCGCTGAGTCCGTCGGTCTGCTCAATGCCGACGCAACCCGCTTGGACCTCTGGTCCGGGCTCGCGTCCGGCCCTAAACTGAGCGGCACCGTCGACCTCTCCGGCATCACCGAACGAATCGTCTCCCTGGCCATGGACAAGAACGCGGGTTTCGCGTTCGCCGCCACGCAGGGTGAGTCTTCAGGCACACTCTATCTCCTTACCCCGGGCTCCGAGCCTCGCATGCTGATGCCGCTCACCCAGGCAGGCTCGCTGTTGCTCACCGGCAACGCCCTCTACGTGGCTGACCGCGGACTCAGCACCGTCACCCGCGTCACCAACTGGGAGCAGAACCCGAATCTCGCCAGTGTGGCTTCCGCCGGCAGCGGCGTGGCCGATCCGGTTGGCGTCGCTCTCTCTCAGGACGGCAAACTCCTCTACGTAGCGAATGCCGAGTCCCGCCAGATCCTGGCCTACGACCTCAGCTCCAATACGCTGAAGGGCGCCCTCGACCTCGACTTTGTACCCAGCGGCCTCGACCGCATGGGCTCCAATTCGCTCTTCCTGCTGCGCAAGGGGATCGCCGGCGAACAGCCCGCCCAGGTGCTGGATACGGTCTCGCAGAGGGTGTACTTTGTGCCGGTCGGCCTTGCCGTCAGCGGCGGCGAATAACCGCCCTCCTCTACAACTCTCTCGCCCGGCCCTGTAAAATGGGCGCGCATGCGCACCGCTGCCTTGTTTGCGCTCTGCCTGCCTCTCCTGGCAGGTGATCTCCTTCGCGACGATTTCTCACGCTTCCCGCCCGGTTGGCTCTCCCAGCCCGTCGGACAGCTGAACGCAGCCATCCAGGAATACCACTACCTCCCGCATCGCGGCGTGCCTCTGGATCCGTGGTTCAACCCCATCGTCCACCAGGACGCCTGGATAGCCAGCGATGAAGACGGCAAATCCTACGTCGAGCAGCAGGGACTCACAGACCGCCCCGCGTGGTTCAATGCCATGCTCGTCACGGGCGAGCCCGAATGGAAGAACTACACCGTCGAAGCCCGTGTAAAGCCGCTCTCCTTCGGCGATGTGGCAGGCATCGTCTTTCGCTATCACACCAACCGGCATTACTACGTCTTCGGCCTCCGCGACGGCGACAAGGCCGTGCTGCGTCTACGCCTCTCCCTCGATGAAAAGCTCCGCACGGCCGCCTGGCGCGACCTGGGTGCAGCAAAGTTCAGCTACGACACCCGCCGCTACTACACCCTGAAGGTCGAGAACCAGGGCCCGCACATCCGCGCCTACATCGACGGCCAGCTCGTACTCGAGGCCAGCGACAGCGAGATCCTCGCAGGCAAGGCAGGCATCACCGCCAATCGCCCGGCCCGTTTCACAGACTTTGCGGTCACCGCCGCTGACTCTGAGATCAAGTCCATTCAGGCTGCCATCGGCAGACGCAACCAGGAACTGGCCAATCTCCAGGCGGCAAATCCGAAGCCGGTACTCTGGAAGAAGATCTCGACCCCGGCCTTCGGAGCAGGGCGCAACATCCGCCTGGGCGACCTCGATGGAGACGGCAAAACCGACATCCTGATCGGTCAGAACATCCCGCGCGTGCGCGGCGATGCCTTCGACCATCTCTCCTGCCTCACCGCCATCACGCTCGATGGCAAGGTACTGTGGCAGCAGGGCCGGCCCGACGCCCGCAACGGACTCCTCACCAACGACACACCCTTCCAGATTCACGACGTCGACGGCGACGGACACAACGAAGTCGTCCTCGTCCGTGACTTCCAACTCCAGATCCTCGACGGCCGCACCGGCAAACAGAAGCGTTCCGTCTGGATGCCGCGCATGAGCGATGACCTGAAAGAGCGCCCCTACGAGCTCAACTCCGGTGACTCCATCGCCTTCCTGAATCTCTCGGGCCACAAGGAACCCCGCGAGATCCTCGTCAAAGACCGCTACGCCCATTTCTGGATCTACGACAACGAACTCAAACTGCTGTGGAATGGCGACGGCCAGACCGGCCACTATCCCTACGCCTTCGACACAGACGGGGACGGCAGGGAAGAATTCATGCTCGGCTACAGCCTCTGGTCGCACGATGGCCGCAAGCTGTGGTCGCGCGACACCGAGCTCAAGGACCACGCCGACGGCATCGCCATGGGCAACTTCTCTGGTGACCCCAAGGCCCAACCCATGGTCTACGCCTGCGGCAGCGACGAAGGCTTCATCCTCTTCGACCGCGAGGGCCGCATCCTGAAACACCTGCTCATCGGCCATGCCCAGAGCCCCAGCGTTGCTAAATACCGCGCCGACGTTCCGGGACTCCAGTTGATGACCATTAACTACTGGCGCAATCCGGGTATCATCACTCTGCTCGACGCCCAGGGCAACATCCTGGCCCAGGAGGAGCCCATTCATTCCGGCAGCCCCCTGCTGCCCGTCAACTGGCGCGGCGATGGCCAGGAACTCGCGCTGCTCTCCGGCAACGTTCGCGAGGGCGGCCTCATCGACGGCCAACTCCGCCGCGCCGTCATGTTCCCTGATGACGGCCACCCCGACCTCGCCGCCATGGTGGCCGACCTGACCGGCGACGCCCGCGACGAGATCCTGCTCTGGGACCAGGCCAGCATCTGGATCTACACCCAGGACCGCCCGTTCAGCGGCCCCCGGCTCTACGCGCCGAAACGCAATCCCGACTATAACGAGTCCAACTATAGGACGACGGTTTCTCTGCCCGGCTGGAAGGATGCTCGATGACCCAACTGCTCTTGGTCGACGACGACCGGGATCTCTGCTCGCTGATCAGTGACTTTCTCACCAGCAAAGGCCTCTCGGTGGAGATAGCCCACGACGGACCCGCTTGCCTGCGGGCGGCCGGCATCCGCCGCTTCGACCTGATCCTGCTCGATGTCATGATGCCCGGCATGGATGGCTTTGCCGTCCTCGCGGAACTGCGCCGTGTCAGCGATACCCCCGTCATCATGCTCACCGCCCGCGGTGAACCAGCGGACCGCATCGCCGGCCTGCGCCTGGGCGCCGACGACTACCTTCCCAAACCCTTCGATCCCGATGAGCTCCTCGCGCGCATCCAGGCCATCCTGCGGCGAGTCACCGGAATTACGGTCCGCGAATCTTCACCCGTCATCGACATCGCCGGTGTAAGGCTCAACCCATCGGCCCGCACTGTCACCTGCAACGACCAGCCGGTCGACCTCACTGCCGCCGAATACGAGATTCTCGAGCAACTCATGCGCGCCGCCGGACGCCCCGTCTCCCGCGATGAAATCTCTCTGCGCCTCTACCAACGGGAGGCTTCCCCCTTCGACCGCTCCATCGACGTCCATCTCAGCCACATCCGCCGCAAACTCGGTGAAAGCGGCTCCATGATCCGCACCATTCGCGGAGCCGGCTATCTGTTCGCTCTCAATAAGGCAGGGGAGGCATCCGAGTGAGATCCATCTTCGCCAAACTCACCCTCTGGTTCCTCGCCACGCTCGCCCTGTCTCTATTGGCGTTCTTCATCACCAATCGCTACTTCACCCCGCGCGTCTTCGAACCCGGCCGCATGTTCCGCTCCACCCATCGTCTGCAGCTGGAATCGGCGGTCGAAGCCTATGAGCGCGGCGGCAAACCCGAACTCGCACGCTACATGCAGCGCGTGGACAGACTGTTCCCCGGCTCACACTACCTGCTGGACGCCTCCGGCCATGATCTGCTCACCGGCCAGGATCTTTCGAACGAGGTCGTCAAAGCCGGTCCCGGCATGGCCATGATCGCGCACAGCACCAGCGACAAGCGCTATACCATGCTGTCCGCTCTGATGCCGCGGCCCGACCTCATGTCGTTTCTGCCGTATTACTTCTGGATCGCCCTTCTCGTCGCCCTCATGGCCTGGGCCTTCGCCCGCCACCTCGGCCGGCCCTTGCGAGCCCTGCGCGAAACCGTCCGCCACTTCGGCGACGGCGACCTCTCCCTGCGAGCCCGCTTCACCCGGCGCGATGAGCTCGGGGATCTCGCCCGCGACTTCGACGCCATGGCCGACCGCATCGAAACACTCCTCACCGCGGAACGCCGCCTGCTCCAGGACATCTCGCACGAACTCCGTACCCCCCTGTCCCGCCTCTCTCTCGCCGTTCAGCTCGGCCGCCCGGAACAGTCGAAACAGGAGATCGCCCGTATGTCCGATCTCATCGGCGAACTCACGGAAATGACGCGCGCCGAGGGCGATCCCGCCGCCCACGCGCGTGAGCCCTTCAATCTCTCCGCCCTCCTCACTGAGATCGCCGCCAGCTACGACCTCGAGCTCGAGATCCAATCCGGCATGTCGTGCCACGGCCGCCCCGCGCTGCTCCGGCGCGCCATCGAGAACATCCTCCAGAACGCACAACGTTACGCGCCCGCCTCCGGCAAGACATCGCTGCGCGGTGCCATCGAGGGCGGCCACGCCGTCGTGCGCATCCGGGACTTCGGCCCGGGTGTGCCCGAGGCTACACTGGAGGACATTTTCCGCCCGTTCTTCCGCGTGGAAGTCCACCGTTCCCGCGACTCAGGCGGCGTCGGACTCGGCCTCGCCATCGCGCAACGGGCCGTTCGCCTCCATCACGGGGACATCGTGGCCCGCAACGCAAACCCCGGCCTGGAAGTAACCATTCGGTTTCCACTTTGATTAGTTGATTTCACAATACTTAACGAGCGTAACCGCAGAGACCAAGCTATCGTCTAGACAGATGCGGGCCGCAACATAAGAACGCTCACCACAGATCGTGAGTGCCTTCTTGGCTCGTTTCGAATGGCCAGGCCGGAGGACGCCGTGCGGACTGGACCCCCTGTCACGACGTGCCCGGCTCTGGCCGTTAGAATTATACTTTACCGACGTGCTATACTTAACCTCGAGTAGAAGTTAATCTGCACCCCCCTGTTCTTTTCCGCTAGCCGGAACCTGCCGATTGCCTTCCCAACAAAGTCTGAATGAACAACTTTTCTGAACTCTCTCTGTCTCCTGTCCTCAAGGAGAACCTTGTCAAAAACTGCTTCGTCGAACCGACCCCGGTTCAGGCGGAAGCCATTCCGCCGGCCCTTGAGGGCCGCGACGTCGTTGCCACGGCGCAGACCGGCACTGGAAAGACCCTTGCCTTCGTTCTGCCTGTGCTTGAGTCTCTGCTTCGGACTCCTGTGAAGTCCGGCGTGGGCGCTCTCATCCTGAGCCCCACTCGCGAGCTCGCCATCCAGATCCAGGAAACGTTCCAGCGTGTCGCCGCAGGCAGCGGCTTGCGCGCCGCCGTCGTTGTTGGCGGTTTGAACGAGCAGCGTCAACTGCACGATATTCGCCGCGGCGCTCAGGTGATCATTGCCACGCCCGGCCGTCTGTGTGATTTCCTCGATCGCCGTCTCGTCCGCCTCGGTACCGTCCGGCACCTCGTGCTCGACGAAGCCGACCGCATGCTGGATATGGGCTTCATGCCCGCTCTCAAAATGATCCTCGCTGCGATGCCGGCCGAGCGCCAGACCCTGTTCTTCTCCGCCACCATCGAACCCTCGGTGGCCCACCTCATCAACGAGCACCTGAAGAACCCCGTACGCATCGCCATCGGCTCCGCGACCAAGCCCGCCGAAATGGTGGACCTCCATGTCTACGAAGTGGAACAGGACCGCAAGCTCGGCCTGCTGCACTCTCTGCTCAAGGCCGAGGCGGGCTCAGTGCTCGTCTTTGCCCGCACCAAGCACGGGACAGACCGTCTGGCCCGCAAGCTCAGCGCCCTCGGCGTGAAGGCCGCCCGTATCCACGGCGACCGCACGCAGAATCAGCGCAATGAAGCGCTTAAGGGCTTTCAGCAGGGTCATTACCGCGTCCTGGTCGCCACCGACGTCGCCGCCCGCGGCATCCACGTCGATGGCATCGCCCACGTCGTGAACTACGACCTGCCTCAGGTTCCGGAAGACTTCATCCACCGCGTCGGCCGCACCGGCCGCGCCGGTGCCCGTGGCGTCGCTTCCACCTTCAGCACGCGCAACGAACGCTCCGATATCCGCCGCATTGAACGCACCATCAAGGTCACCCTCACGCGCCGGCCGGTCGGTCCGGAAATCGAGTACGAGCAGAACATGAAGCTCGCGCCCGTGGTCGTCATCCCGGTCGCGCACCACCACCACTCAGCCCGTCCCGAGAGCTCGGCTCCTCGCGGCCGCAGGAGCTTCGGCCCCGCTGCCCGCCGCCGCGCCTGATCGGGCATACATCCAAAACTGAACGCCGGCAGAGCGCCCCAAACGGGTTCCTGCCGGTGTTTCTGTTTCCAGCCTTCAGTTCTTCCCGCGCTTCCGCGCCTGCTGCTTCCGCTCCGCCCGCATCTCCTGCAGTCTCTTGAACTGGTCCTCCGTCAGGATCGTCTTCAGCTGCTTGTCGTAATCCTCCCGCAACGCCATCATCTTTTGCCGCCTGTCGCGGTTTGACAACGTGGTGTCCGCCCGCAGCGATTTCAGCTTCCCCGCCTCTTCCGCCAGAATCGGCTGGATCTTCGCCTTCTGGTCATCGTTCAATCCCAATTCCTGGGCCATCCGTTGCGCCTGCTGCCCGCCGCCCCTCTGCGGAGCCGCCGTCAGTACCATCGCCAGAGGCACGATCAAGGAAATAAATCGCCAGATTCTCATACCCCCTAAGACGCTAACTCACACAGGCCGGTTGACATGCCATGATGATTGGCATGAGTCGCGTCCTGATGGTCAGCCCCGAAGCTACCCCTTTCGCTAAAACGGGGGGACTCGCCGATGTCACCGGCGCCTTGCCGGCCGCCCTTCAGGAGGTCGGGGACGAAGTAGCCGTGGTCATGCCGCGCTACCGCCAGATCCCCTACCACGACACCGAAAGCGCCTTCGACAACATGGTGGTCTTCGCCGGATCGACCCCCTACCGCGTCGACATCCGCACCCAGATCCACAACGGCGTTCGCTTCTTCTTTGTCGAGGCGCCCTACTTCTTCGACCGCGAAGGCATCTACAACGTCAACAATCGCGACTACGCCGACAATCACAAACGCTTCGCCGTTCTCTCGCTGGCAGCCATCGGCATCGCCCAGACGGTCTTTGAATGCGACATCCTCCACTGCCACGACTGGCAAGCGGCCCTCACCCCGATCTATCTCGCTGACCAGCAGCACGCCAACCCCAAATTCGCGCAAGTCAAAACCGTGATGACCATCCACAACATGGGCTATCAGGGCATCTTCGGGCAATCGTCCTTCCCGGACCTCGGCCTGAACTGGGGCTGGTTTACCTCCGACAAACTCGAGCACTTCGGCGACATCAACCTGCTGAAAGGCGGCATCCAGTCCGCCGACTGGGTCACCACCGTCAGCCCTACCTACGCCCGTGAAATCCAGCAACCCGAAGGCGGTTTCGGCCTCGACGGCGTCCTGCGCGCCCGCTCCGCGGCCCTCTCCGGCATCCTCAACGGAGTCGACTACAACGAGTGGAGCCCCGAAACCGACAAGTTCCTGCCCGCGAATTTCTCCAGCGAGGATCTCTCCGGCAAGCGCATCTGCAAACGAGCGCTTCTGGAGGAGTTCGGCCTTCCCTCGGACAACCTCGACCGCCCTCTCATCGGCATCGTCTCCCGTTTCGCCGAGCAGAAAGGCTTCGACCTCATCGCCGGCATCGCCAACCTGGTGGCCGAACGCGACGTTCAACTGGTCATCCTGGGCAGCGGCGAGCCTCGCTTCGAGCGCATCTTCCAGGACTGGCGCCGCTGGCTGCCCCACCGCGTCGGCCTGTACACCGGCTATAACAACGCCCTCGCCCACCGCATCGAGGCAGGGTCCGACATCTTCCTCATGCCCAGCCTCTACGAACCCTGCGGCCTCAATCAGATCTACAGCCTGCGCTACGGGACGGTACCCGTGGTCCGCGCCACGGGCGGGCTGGATGATACCATTCAGGAAGATACCGGTTTTAAGTTCAGTTGGTACTCCGTGGGCGCGCTGTACGATACCCTCCGTTCAGCATTAGGAGCTTTTGAGAATCGCGATTCCTGGACGGCTCGGATGCGTCGAGGCATGGCGAAAGACTACTCCTGGAACGCCTCTGCCCGCGAGTACTCTGCTTTGTATCAACGCTTGTTGGGGCGCGGTTGAATCTAAATCGCCCCGGCGCTCATCTGATCCGACTGGAGAAGGAAATTCGATCATGGCTGGCAAGAACACAGTGGAATTTAGCGACGCGAGTTTCGATCAGGACGTACTCAACGCCGACGTCCCCGTCTTGGTGGACTTCTGGGCGGAATGGTGCGGCCCCTGTAAAATGATCGCGCCGACCGTCGACGCCTTTGCCGAAGAGTATGCCGGCAAGGTGAAGGTGGGCAAGGTCAACGTCGACTTCAACAATGGCACGGCAGCACGTTTTATGATTCGCGGCATTCCTGCCCTGTTGCTCTTCAAGGGCGGCAAGGTGGTGGATCAACGCGTCGGCGCCGTGGGCAAATCCGAGCTCGTGAAGATGGTGGAGCCGCATCTGGGATAAGCGGCTCCCCAAAGCGGAGCATAGGGCGGGCCTCCTGGCCCGCCCTTTTTGTATTTCAGGGGACATTTCATGATTGACTTCGACGATCTGGCCGTCCGTGCCAGGCGCTACCAGGCCTCTCTCGATACCCGGCTCGTACGGCCCGCTGACGCCGCCCTCGCTGCCCTGCAGCGGTTGGACCAGCCGCTCCCCCAGGCGCCCTCCAACCCGGCCGCCATCCTGGCCGAGCTGGACGAAATCGGCAGCCCCGCCACCATGGCCGCCACCGGCGGCCGCTACTTCGGCTTCGTCACCGGCGGAGTCCTGCCCGCTGCCCTCGGCGCCGACTGGCTCGCCGCCGCCTGGGGCCAGAACGCTGCCATGGACGTCATGTCGCCCATCGCCGCCCGCCTCGAGGAGATCGCTCTCCGCTGGATCGGCGAAGCCTTGCACCTCCCCGCCACCGGCGGTGCTCTGGTGACCGGAGCCACTATGGCCAACTTCACCGGCCTCGCCGCCGCCCGCGAAACCCTGCTCGCCCGCCAGGGCTGGAACGTCTCGTCACAAGGACTCTTCGGAGCCCCGCCCATCCCGGTCGTCGTCGGAGGGGAGGTCCACGCCTCCATGCGCAAGGCCCTTTCTCTTTTAGGACTCGGCAAGGACCGCGTGATCCAGGTCCCCGTCGACGGCCAGGGCCGCATGCGCCCCGGCGCCTTCCCTACCCTGACCGAACCCGCTATCGTTTGCCTGCAGGCCGGCAACGTGAACACCGGCGCCTTCGACCCGGCTCTCGAGCTCATCCCACTGGCCAAATCCTCCGGCTCCTGGGTCCACGTCGATGGAGCCTTCGGCCTCTGGGCCGCCGCCGCACCCGCCCGAGCCCATCTCATGGCAGGCTACGACCAGGCCGACTCCTGGACCACCGACGCCCACAAATGGCTCAACGCCGGCTACGACTGCGGCATTGCGCTGCTGCGGGACGCCGCCCCTCTCCGCGACGCCCTCGATGTGCCGGCCGCCTACCTCAGCCATGGCGCCCAGCGCCAACCCATGCACTACACGCCCGAATCGTCCCGCCGCGCCCGCGGCGTGCCCGTCTGGGCCGCCCTCAAATCGCTGGGGAAACAGGGACTAGCCGATCTGGTGGAACGCTGCTGCCGCCACGCCGCCCACTTCGCCGAAGGCCTGACCCAAGGCGGCTTCGAAGTCCTCAACGACGTGGTCCTCAACGACGTGGTCCTCAACCAGGTCATGGTCTCCTTCGGCACGACGGAACAAACCACCGCGGTCATCGCCGCCATCCAGCGGGAGGGCACCTGCTGGTGCGGCTCCACGCAATGGCAGGGCCGCACCGCCATGCGCATCAGCGTCTCCTCCTGGGCCACCACCAGCGAGGACGTTACACGTTCGCTCGAAGCCATTCTCCGCGTGGCTCATCAAACTCTAGAACAGGGAGCACCGCCATCATGAGCATCCAGGAGATATCAGCCCGGTTCTACGGAGCCATCGACATCGCCGCCGGCCAACTCCGTCTGATCACCGAGGAGGTTGCCAGTCAGCCGTCCCGCCCCGGAGGCTGGCTCCGCAAGCAGGAACTCGGACACCTGCTCGACTCCGCCCAGAACAACCACCAGCGCATCGCGGTGGCCGCCCTCGAAGGCCGCTATGAAGGCCCGAAGTACGCCCAGAATGCCTGGGTCGAACTCCACGGCTATGCCGAAATGCCCTGGGCCCATCTCCTCCGCCATTGGGAGGAGCGCAACTGGATGCTCGGACGCCTCATCGCCCGCATTCCGGAGGAGCGTCTGTCCGCGCCAATCATTCTGGGAGACTCCGAGCCCATGTCCCTGGAAGCCTGGATCGAAGACTATATCCAGCACCTCCAGCATCACGTCTCCACCATCACCGCGGCTCTGTAGCCGGGCGCCGGGTACCGGGTTGCGAAACAGAAAAGGGCCCCGCCAGGGGGGCCCTTCCACTTCCTGCACTCGAAGCCTTAACTAGTACACGTTCGAAGTAATCGCGCCTTCCGCCGCCGAACTCACCAGCTTGATGTACTTCGCCATCACGCCCGTCTTCCGGGCCGGCACCGGAGCCACCCACTTCGCTCGCCGCGCCGCCAGTGTCGCCTCATCCACATCTAGCGAAATGTTCTGGTGCTCGATGTCGATCGTGATCGGATCGCCTTCCTCGACAAACGCAATGGGCCCGCCCACCGCCGCCTCAGGAGCCACATGCCCCACCATGAAGCCGCGCGTCGCGCCCGAAAACCGTCCGTCTGTCATCAGCGCCACCGTATCGCCAAACCCGGCGCCCATGATGGCCGACGTCACGCCCAGCATCTCGCGCATGCCCGGACCACCCTTCGGCCCTTCATACCGGATCACCAGCACGTCGCCATGCTGGATCTTGCCGTGCGTCACCGCTGCCATCGCATCCTCTTCGCAATCGAACACGCGCGCCGGACCCTGGTGGATCTTCCGGTCGATGCCCGTCACCTTGATCACGCCGCCCTCGGGCGCCAGCGAGCCCTTCAGGATCACCAGGCCGCCGCTCTTCTTGATGGGATTATCGAGAGCCCGCACCACCTGCTGCCCCGGAGTCTCCTCGGCCCGCGCCGCCTCTTCCCCCAGCGTCTTGCCCGTGATCGTCAGCGCCGACGGATCGGCAAACTTGCCATCCACCAGCCGCTTCGCCACGACGCCAATACCGCCGGCCTTGTCCACATCCGCGGCCACATACTGGCCCGCCGGCTTCAGGCTCAGCAGCAGCGGAGTCCGCTCGCTCACCTTCTGGAAATCGTCAATCACCAGATCGACACCCGCTTCGCGCGCCATGGCCAGCAGATGCAATACGGCATTCGTGGAGCCGCCCGTCGCCGCCACGCTCGCAATCGCGTTCTCGAACGCCGCCCGCGTGCAGATCTCGCGCGGGAGCCGGTTGTTCTTCACCGCATCCAGAATCACCTGGCCGCAGTACGCGGCAATCGCGTGCTTCCGGTTGTCTACCTGCGGCACCATCGCCGTGTTCATCGGCGAAAGCCCGATGATCTCCATCACCGTCGCCATTGTATTGGCCGTGAACTGACCGCCGCACGCGCCAGGACCGGGCGATGCCACATTCTCGATGTCCAGCAGTTCCTGGTCGGTGATCTTGCCGGCCGCATTGGCGCCCACCGCCTCGAACACTTCCTGAATGGTGACGTCCTTGCCCTTGTACTGCCCGGGCAGGATCGAGCCGCCATACAGAATCACGCCCGGGATGTTCAGCCGCAGCAGCGCCAGCGCCGCGCCCGGAATCGTCTTGTCGCACGCCACCAGGCAGACCAGGCCGTCGAACATGTGCCCGCGCGTGACCAGCTCAATGGAGTCGGCCACCACCTCGCGCGAAATCAGCGAGGCCTTCATGCCCTGCGTACCCATGGTGATGCCGTCGGAGATCGCGATGGTGTTGAACTCCATCGGCGTTCCGCCGGCCTCACGGATCCCGCGGGCGACGTCTACCGCCAGGTCGCGCAACAGGAAGTTGCACGGCATGGTTCCAATCCAGGTGTTGGCGATACCGATGATGGGCTTCTTCAAGTCCTCATCGGTGAAGCCGATACCCTTCAGCTGGGCGCGCGCCGGGGCGCGGTCCCGTCCCTGGGTGATGGTGTACGACTGGAGTTTCATGATGAAACCTCCATCTTATCAACCACCGCAAGCCGGCGATCCCATTCAGGCGTAGGCCGCGCTCACCTGCTTCTTCATATACTCGAGATCCTTGCGGATCGAAGGCAGGTCATCGCCCCCCGGATACTCCAGATGGAGCGACAGCGGACCCCCGAACTCAGCCTTCGCATACTCCGCGAAGACCGCCTGCCAGTTCACCATTCCTTCGCCCAGCGGGCACCAGTGATTTTTCCATTGCCCGTTCGACTTCTCCCAATAGAAGTCCTTGATCGCGGACATCTTCAGCCGCGGCAGCACCAGGTCCAAAGACACCCGCCACCCGTTCAGCCCGCCTTCCACCGTGGCGTGCCCTGGATCGAAATAGAACCCCGCATCGCGGGGACTCACATCCTTGATCAGCTCCCGGTAGTCCCACACCGCACAGCCGAAGTAGGCGCCCGAATGGTTGTGCAGACCCGCTGTCAGCCCGTACTGCTTCGACAGCGCCAGCAACCCGTCCAGCTTCCGCTTGTTCTCCTGCGCCGCCGCCAGCACACCCTGGCCCTTCTTATAGTTCCAGTAGCCCACCTTGTACAGCGAAATCCCCGCCTTCTTCATCGCCTCGAAGGTCGGCTTCGCCGCCGGATCACTCGCATCTTTCAGATCCGTCGTGATCATCGGCACGCTCAGGCCGTGCTTCCTGATCGCATCCACGGCCTTCGGCAAATCCTCGGCCACCCGTTCGGGCAGCACGTGCCCCTTCGGACGCACCGTCAGGTCCACGCCGTCGAAGCCCACCTCCTTCGCCTTGGCGCCCAGTTCGTCCCACTGGAACTCGGACATGTGCTTGGAAAAGATGCACAGCACCGGCTTCGCCTTCGCCGGCTGCGCGGCCAGCGGCAGCGCCGCCGTAGCCATTACGAAATCGCGTCGTGTCATATCGTGTTACCCCAGCTTGTACGGAGCCCGGTACTGATAGCTCAACAGCTTGTTGGCTGCCGCGTTGTTGGTGAACTTCTCCGCCTTCGCGTCCCATTCCAGATAGCCCTTCGTGCGCAGCGCAATGTGCCCCAGGATGCACGCCGACGTGGACAAATGCCCGTCCAGCACATCGCAGTTGCACTTCTTGCGGCTCTTCACACAGTCCAGAAAATTGCGCGCATGCGGATACGTCTCCGCAAAGCCCGACCCGTTCGACACCGCCTCCATCGCCGGCTTCTTCGAAGGACCATAGCCCTTCTCCAGATTCCGATCCAGCGGCGTCCGCTGTCCGAACAGCATCTCCGTCGTCTTCTCCGGCACCACTTCCCACTTGCCGCTCTGCAGGTACATCGTGCCCTTCGTGCCGCGAATCTCCAGCTCGCTGTTCTTCGCGTTCGTCGGCGCGCCGTTGGCGTTGTACTGGCTGAACACCACCATCGTGTCGCCGTAATCCCAAAGCACTTCGGCCGTATCCGGAATCTCGCGGTTGTCCTTGATCACATACTTGCCGCCCATGGCCACAACCGACTTCGGGGCATCCTTCCCCAGCGCCCACCGGATCCAGTCCATGTAGTGCACGCCAAAGTTCGTGATCTGCCCGCCCGAGTAGTCGTAGAACCAGCGGAAATTGTAGAACGTGCGGTTCTTGTTATACGGCACCTTCGGAGCCGGACCCAGCCACTTGTCCCACGCCTCCGCATTCGGAGGCGCGCCATTCGGAGCGTCGCCGATCCCGTTCGGCCACTCGTTCTGCACGTGGTAGCCCTTCGCCACCGTCACATGCCCGATCCCTCCGTTCCTCACGAACTCCGCCGCCTGCCGCAGCGACTCCACGCTTCGCCGGTGGATCCCCACCTGCGACACCCGCTTCGTCTCCGCCGCCACCTGCACCATCCGCCGCCCTTCCCAAATCGTCAGCGACAGCGGCTTCTCGCAGTACACGTCCTTGCCCGCGTGGCACGCATCCACGAACATCAGCGCATGCCAGTGATCCGGAGTGGCTACCACCACGGCGTCCACGTTCTTGTCGTCCAGTAGCTTCTTGTAGTCGGTGTACTTCTTCGGCGTCGCCCGCGACTTCTTGATCGCGAAATCCATATAGTCGTCGCGCAGGTCGCACACGGCCACCGTCTCCTGGTCGCCGTGCTCCAGAAACGCGTCATGCACCTGGTCGCCCCGGTTCCCCAGGCCGACATAGCCCATGTGAATCTTATCGTTCGCGCCAAGAATACGCCCGTAACTCAGGGCCGTCGCCGCGATCGCGGTCTTGGTGAAAATGCGTCTAGTCGTATCAGCCATGATTATTTCTTGATCTCACTCAGCAGCTCCCGCACCGCTGCGTCCAGCTGCGCATCTTTGTCGGTATAGGTCTCGCCCACGGCCCTCGTCACTGGGACGTCCACCGGCCGCGGATTCAACTCCATCACTTTGCCTTCATGATCGAAAATCTTGGTGCCAGGCGTACGCAACACACTCCCATCCAGCAGCTGAGCGCCACCCGTATAGATAATCCATCCGGCCGTCGGCTCGCCCACCACCTTCCCCAGCTTCAAAGTGCGATATCCCTCGGTGAAATCCTCCGCATCGGACAACGAGAACTGGTTCGTCACCAGGATCGTCGGCAACTCCAGCGCCCTCTGTCCCAGAATCGACCGCGCCGGACCCTGCGGCATCCCGCGCTGTTCCATCCGCAGATACGGCCGCCGCGCGAACACATCCAGTGCGTACGCATTCACAAACCCGCCGTTGTTATTGCGGATATCGATCACCACGCCCTGCTTCGTCTGATTCTCCGTATCGAGATCGATATACAGCTGACGCAGCGACTCCTCGCCCATGTCGCGCATGTGCACATAGCCCAGCTTGCCGCCGCTGACCTTTTCGACGTACGCCCGCCGGCCCTCCACCCACTGCCGGTACCGCAGCGCCCCCTCGGCCCCGGTCGAGATCGGCCGCACCACCACCTCGCGCGTCTCCGTCCCGTTGCTCACCTTCAGCTCCACGCGCTTGTTCACCATCCCGCGCAGCAGGTCATCCACATTTACATGCCCGTCCACGGCCGTACCGTCAATGGCCGCAATCACCTCTCCTGCTTTGATCTTCGCTACGTCCGCCGGACCCAGCGTGATCACTTCCGACACCTTCAACTGCCCGCTCTTCTCATACGCCGCCCGGTCGAACCGCAGCCCCAGCTTGCCCACCGGTCCCGGAGCCGGCCGCCCTGGTGCCGAAATCCCCGAGTGCGACGCATTCAGCTCGCCCAGCATCAGCGAAATCAGCCGCCGCATCTCGTCCGACGTCTGCGCACCCTCGATCTGCGGCTCAAAGCGCGTCTTCACCGCATTCCAGTCCGCCCCGTGGAACTTATCGTCGTAGAAGATATCCCGCATCACACCCCAGGCCTGGCGGAACACCTGCACCTTCTCGTTGTCGAAATCCACATCCATCTCGGCCGTCAACGCCAACGGCTTCGTCTGCCGCGAATCGATGTTGATGCTCATCACCCGGCCGCCCTCGGTGTACCACACCGTCTTCGAGTCCGAAGCCCACTGCGGATTCCCCTTCGGCGCCGGAGTCGACGTCAACTGCTTCGCCACCGGAGCCTCCCGGGCCAGCTCATCCAGCGGCCACAGGTACAGATTCCCCTGGCCCGCTACCTCGGCTTCCAGCAGCAGCCACTTGCCATCCGGACTGATCGCCGCCGCCTGCGCATCCAACCCCACCGGTAGCAGCGACAGCCTCTGCCGGATCCCTTCGAACGTGACCTCCACCGGGGTCTTCTTCTTGTCCTCCGGCTTCGCCGCCTCGGGCTTCACACCCGCGGCCGCCGGAGGCTTCGCCGCATCCGGCTTCGGAGCCTCGGGCTTCTTTGCCTCTTCCTTGAACAGGTCGCGAAACTCGTCTTCCCGGAACTTCGGAGCCTTGGGCACCAGTTCCACCCGCCCGATCTGCGTGTTCTCCGTCCGCTGCGTCGTCGAGAACAGCAGGAACTTCCCATCCGGACTCCACAGCGCGTCAAACGTCGACACATTCGCCAGGAAGCTCAGCGGCCTGGCTGCCCCGCCCGCCGCCGGCACCACCGATATGTTTCGGAACGACTTCTCCCCGGCAGGCGAAAACGCGATCCACTGCCCGTCGCCCGACCACGAAATCGGACCCGTGATCGAACCCGACGCCAGCACCTGCTCCTGGCCGCTTTCCAGCGCGTAAAGCCGCAACTCCTTCCGGTCTCTCACAAAGGCGATCTGCTTCCCGTCCGGAGAAAACTTCGCACCCACGTCGTTCAGCTCCGCCTTCGTCAGCTGCTTCTCCGTCCGCGTCGAAAAATCGTACAGATATAGATTCGTGTGGCCGCTGCGATCCGACAGATACGCGATCCGCTTGCTGTCCGGAGCCCACACCACGCCCGACTCCGCCGCCGGACTCGTCGTCACCCGGATCGCCTCGCCGCCATCCTTCGTCGGAGCCGCCCAGATCTCTCCATGCGCCGTCACCGCGATCTTCTTTCCGTCCGGAGACAGCGCCAACCCTCCAAACGACGTCAACGGCTGCCGGGAGAATCCACTACCCGAAGGCGCGCCTCGCAGCGTGATCGGCACCTGCGCCGCCTGCCCGCTCTTCGTGTCGCACTGCCAGATCCCGAAGTCTCGCTCAAACACGATCGTCTTGCCGTCATAGCCGATCGATGCCCACAGCACTCGCCCGTCCTTGAACTTCGTCACCTGCTTCGTCGCGCCTGCCTGCCACACCCACAGATTCTCGGCCCCGCCCCGGTCCGACACGTAATACACCGCTTTTCCGTCCGCGCTCCAAATGGGCCATTCGTTCCGGGCCCCCATTTCCACCAGCTTCGTAAACGGCGCCGCCGCGCCTTCTTTCCACAGCCAGATCTCGCTCTCGTCCAGATGGCTGTGGCCGTGCCGCCACCACTGGCTGTAGCCGATGCCCCGCGCCGCGAACGCCACACTCTGCCCGTCCGGAGACGGCGCCGCCTGGAACTCCGTCATCATCTGGTCCGCCACCACCTCCATCGGCGTCCCGCCCTCGGCGCTCACCCGGTAGATATCCGCCAGTTGCACCGCCTTGCTGGTATGGAAGTAGATCCACTTGCCGTCCCGCGACCAGTTATCCGGAGTCTCCGGGCCGTCGTCGAACGTCACCCGCTTCAACTGCCCGCTGGCAACCGTCAGCACATAGATGTCTCCGCCGCCCGTCCGCGTCGACTGGAACGCCAGCTTCGTCCCGTCCGGCGACCACATCGGCTTCGACTCAGTCGCCGGATTCGAAACCAGCAACTGCGCCTCCCCACCTTTCGCCGGGACAGTCCAGATGTCGCCGCCCGACACAAAGGCGATCTCGGCTCTCGTCGGACACAGGGAGGGCTCCGCCATCGACGGCTTGCCTGCGTTTGCAGTGCTCGCAACGGCGGCGAGCAGGAAGGTGGTGAGGGTTAGAGTCTTCACAGCGTTGAAATCATCCTCAATATATCCTGAGTTTGATGACTGCCAAGCTTGCTGTAATGTTACTCGGCACCCTGATGCTCGCCGAAGCCGCACCCAAGATCCTCGTCCATGGCCATCGTGGCGCTCGCGCCGAGCGGCCCGAAAACACCATCGCCGCCTTCGAGTACGCCATCAAGGCCGGCGCCGACTTCCTCGAACTCGACCTCGCCGTTACCAAAGATGGTGTCCTTGTCGTCTCCCACGACCCCCAGCTCAACCCCAAGATCTGCAAGGCCCCCGAAGGCGAAACCGCTATCCACAAGCTCACCCTGGCCCAGGTCCGCCAGTGGGACTGCGGCACTCTCAAGAACCCCGAGTTCCCCAACCAGCAGCCCGTCCCGGGCCAGAAAATCCCCACCTTCGACGAAGTCCTTGCCCTCTCTGCCCAGGGCAAGTTCTCCTACAACGTCGAGATGAAGAGCGACCCCAAGAAGCCCGAACTCTCCGTCGAACCCGCCGAGTTCGCCAAAATGGTCGCCGCCGCCATCCGCAAACACAAGCTCGAAAACCGCGTCGTCGTCCAGAGCTTCGACTTCCGCACGCTCGTCGAACTCCGCAAGATCGCCCCCAAAATCCGCATCTCCGCCCTCTACAGCGGCCTCCCCAAGAGCTTCACCGAAATCTCCAGGGAAGGCGCCAACGCCGAGATCGTCGCACCCCACTACCTGCTCGTCACGGAAGCCCGGGTCAAGGAAGCACACGCCGCCGGCCTTCAGGTCGTGCCCTGGACCGCCAACAAACCCGAGATCTGGGACTCCCTCATCGCCGCCGGCGTCGACGCCATCATCACCGACGACCCCGCCGCTCTCATTGAGCACCTCAAGGCAAAAGGGCTACGCTAGCCTGTATTGCCCGGACAACTGCTCGTACACGATGATTTCTACTCCGAGGCGCTCGGCTGCCAGCGGACGCTCGTGGTCTACCTGCCGCCCGGCTACGGCCGCGACACCCGCCGCCAGTACCCCGTCCTCTTCTTCCACGACGGGCAGAACATCTTCGACGGCCGCACCTCCTACGTCCCCGGCCAGTACTGGCGCGCCAAAGAGACGGCCGACGACCTGCTCGCCAACCGCCTGATCGAACCTCTCATCATGGTCGCCATCTACCACGGCGGCGAAAAGCGGATTCACGAATACACCCCCACCAAAACCCGCAAACTCGGCGGCGGCGGAGCCAATCTCCACGCCTGGATGCTCGTCGAGGAACTCCGCCCCTGGCTGCGCGACCGCTACCGCATCCTGCCCCAGGCCCGCCACACCGCCCTCTGCGGCTCTTCCCTCGGCGGGCTCTCCACGCTCTACCTCGGCCTCACTCATCCCCAGGTCTTCGGCCGCCTCGGCGTCCTGTCCCCTTCCGTCTGGTGGGACCACCGCATCATTCTCAAAATGCTCCAGACCGTCCAACACCCCCAACGCCAGCGCATGTGGCTCGACATCGGCACCTTAGAAGGCAGCGCTCCTTTCTCTTCCACCCGGGACGTCCGCCTCCTGAAGGCAACCCTCGTCAGCAAGGGCTGGCGCGAAGGCCGCAACCTCCACTACCTCGAAGCCGAAGGCGCGGACCACTCCGAGCGCGCCTGGGCCGAGCGACTCCCCGCCATGCTCCAATTCCTCTTCCCCAGAAAGGCTCAGTAGCGTGAGAATCGGCATCGACGCAGGCGGCACGTTCACAGACTTCGTGGTCCTCCACGACAACGGCCGCATGGAGACTTTTAAGCTCCGCTCCAACCCCAAAGCGCCCCACGAAGTCATCCTCGCCGGACTCGCCCGCATCGCCAACCCCGAACCCTGCGACGTCATCCACGGCTCCACCGTCGCCACCAACGCCCTGCTCGAGCGCAAAGGCGCCCGAACCGCCTTCCTCACCACCGCCGGCTTCGAGGACCTCCTCGAAATCGGCCGCCAGAACCGCGCCCAGCTCTACAACCTCACCCCCGGACCCAAGCGCCTCCTCATCCCGCCCGAACTCTGCTTTGGAGTGAAAGAGCGCACTCTCGCCGGCGGCTCCATCGAATCCGCGCCCGCTGGCCTGGCCGCGCTGCGCGCCCGCCTCCGCCGCGCCGGCGTCCAAAGCGTAGCCGTCTGCTTCCTGCACGCCTATCGCAACCCGGCCAACGAACAGGCGGTCGCCGATGCCCTCGGTGATGCCTTCTACCTCTCCGTCTCCCATCGCATCTGCCCCGAGTTCCGCGAGTTCGAACGCGCCTCCACCACGGCCCTCAACGCCTACGTCGGTCCGTTGATGCGCAACTACCTCTCCCAACTCGGCCGCGCCACCCACCACCGCGTCTGGATCGTCCAGTCCAACGGCGGCTCCATCACCGTCGACGAAGCCGGCAGCCAGGCCGTCCGCACCATCCTCTCCGGACCCGCCGGCGGAGTCACCGGGGCCGCCGAAACCGCCCGAGCCAGCGGCTTCCGCAAAGTCCTCGGCTTCGACATGGGCGGCACCTCCACCGACGTCTCCCTCTGCGACGGAGCCCCCCGGGAAACCCTCGAAGCCTCCGTCGACGGTCTCCCCGTCAAACTGCCGATGCTCGAGATCCACACCGTCGGCGCTGGTGGCGGCTCCATCGCCTATGTCGACTCCGGCGGGCTCCTCCGCGTTGGACCCGAATCCGCCGGAGCCGACCCCGGACCCGCCTGCTACGGCACCGGCACTCGTGCCACCACCACCGACGCCCATGTCGCCCTCGGCCGCATCGCCGCCGATCAGCTTGTCGGTGGGGCCATGACCCTCCAGCCCGATCGCGCCCGCCACGCCATCCAGGACCTGGCCGCCCAGTTAAGCCTCTCCGAAACCGACGCCGCCGCCGGTATCCTCCGTGTCGCCAACGCCACCATGGGCCGCGCCATCCGCGTCGTCTCCACGGAGCGCGGCTACGACCCCCGCGACTTCGCGCTCCTCGCCTTCGGCGGCTGCGGCGGTCTCCACGCCTGCGAACTCGCCGAGGACCTCGGCATCCAAACCGTCCTCGTGCCCGCCCTCGCCGGAGCCCTCTCCGCCCTCGGCATGCTCCTCGCCGACCGCATCCGCGACTACTCCGCCGGAGCCATCGGCCTCGCCAATCCAGACCAGACCTTCCATCACCTCGAACAGCAGGCACTCGCCGAAATGCCCGGCGCCCAGCTCGAACGCTTCGCCGACCTCCGCTACCTCGGCCAGAGCTACGAACTCACGGTTCCCTGGAACCCCAAAGCACCGGCCCGCCCCTTCCACGCCCTCCATAGGAAGACCTACGGCTATTCGAATCCACAACGCGAGATCGAGATCGTCACTCTCCGCGTGCGCGCCCGCATCGCCGTCCGCAAGCCGCGCCTGCGCGACAGGACTGCACCCGACCCAACGCCGCCCCAGACCCGTCGCTTCTACACAGGCGGTAAATGGGTGCGCGGACCGGTCTGCACGCGCGCGCAACTCACCGCCCAGCCCGTCTCCGGCCCCGCCCTCGTCGTCGACTACGGCTCCACTACGCTGATCCCGCCCGGCTGGAACGTCCGTCGCGATCCCACTGGCATGCTTGTAGTTGAGCGCCACCAGTCCGTGTGATCTACTGAATGCGATGAAGCCCCACATATTGCTGCTGGCGTTAGCCCTGCCCCTGTGCGCGCAGGTGAAGTTCTCCCAGACCCCCGGCAAGATCGAAGTCGAGATCAACGGCAAGCCGTTCACCACCTTCTTCGCGGGCGGCGACGCCCCCAAGCCCTACCTCGCCCCGCTCCGCTCCGCCGACGGCTTGGTCATCACCCGCCGCTACCCCATGGAATCGGTTGCCGGAGAGACGAAAGACCACCCGCACCACCGCGGCCTCTGGTTCACCCACGGGGCTGTCAATGGCATCGATTTCTGGATGAACGAGCCCGGAGCCAAAGGCCGCCACGGCACCATTAAACTCGACAAAATCGAATCCGCCAAAGGCGGCAAAAAGCAGGGCACGATCCGTGCCACGTTCACCTGGATCGGTGACACCGGGACACCCCTCCTCCGCGAAGACCGCACCATGACCTTCGTGGCCGACCCTGTCCTCCGCATCATCGACTTTGACGTGAACTTCACCGCCCTCGACAAAGTGACCTTTGGCGATACCAAAGAAGGCTTCTTCGCCATCCGCCTGCGCGACGAACTCTCCGAATCCCGCGGTACCGGCAAACTCATCAGCTCCGATGGCAAAACGGGCATGAAACAGATCTGGGGCAAACAGTTCCCCTGGGTCGACTACTCCGGCACCCTCGAAGGCAGGAAAGTCGGCGTGGCCATCTTCGACGCCCCCTCCAACCTCCGCCACCCCACTTACTGGCACGCCCGCGACTACGGCCTCTTCGCCGCCAATCCCTTCGGCCTGCACGACTTCTACAACGACAAAACAAAGGACGGCAGCCATACCCTCGAGAAGGGCCAGTCGCTGCGCTTCCGCTACCGCGTCGTCATTCACCCCGGTGACACGGCCGACGCGAAACTCGACGCTCCTTACGCCGCCTGGACCAAGTCCCTCTCCAAGTAGCCTGCCACTCTCTGTGGAGCCATGTTCAGGCGGGGCGCTATGCTGGTCATGACCCGCCTGACATGGATCCGGAACGCAATCAACGCCTCAAAGTCGTCCTCATCGACACCCGTAACCCCTTGAATATCGGCGCCGTGGCCCGCGCCATGAGCAACTTCGGGTTCTTCGACCTGCGCCTCGTCCACCCCTACGAGGTCGCCTTCCGCGAGGCGGTCTCCGCCGTCGGCGCCGCCCAGGTCATGAAGGACGCCCGAGTCTTCGAGACCGTTGCCGAAGCAGTCGCCGATTGCACCCTCGTCGTCGGCGCCACCGGCCTCGGCCACCGCCAGCCCCAGCACCCCATGCACCGGTTGGAGAAAGGCGCCCGCCTCATCCGCCGCCACATGACCGCCTCCAACGTCGCCCTCCTCTTCGGCAGCGAGAAGTTCGGCCTCGGCAATAGCGATGTCAGCCACTGCCACTGGCTTACCCACATCCCTACCCGCGCCCAGCACGATTCAATGAACCTCGCCCAGGCCGTCGCCGTCTGCCTCTACGAACTCATCCGCCAGCCCTCCACCGCCCGCCATATGCCCGAAGCCGCTGAACTGGCTGAGGGCGAAGAGGTCGAGAGGTTCACCGATCTCCTCGAGAACGTTCTACAGTCGTCGGAATACACAGACTACAGCATGGCGAAAAACGGGCGCGACAAAACCCACCGCCTCGTGCGCCGCCTGCATCTTCGCGTCAAGGACGCCGCCGTCCTCACCGGCATGCTTCGTCAGGTGCTCTGGAAGCTGAAGCATCCGCAGGGCTGATGCTACTCTGTAGAGTGCTATGACCAAGGTCGAGGTTAACTACGAGTTCACCGCCCCCTTCCAGGAAGCCTGGACCGGGGCCATCGAGCGCCTCCACGGCGTCTACGGCATGCAGTCGGTCCAGCTGGCGCCCGGCTTGGATCGCCTCAAAGTCGGTTATGATGCCTCGCGACTGAAACTCACCGACGTGGAAAGCCAGCTTCGCCAGGCCGGCCTGCCCCTCCGCCGGGTGGATTAGTCCCCATCAGGCAGGAATCGCGTCCGCTGCCCCAATGCTAGGGATCTGAGCGAGAGCATGCAGGAGATTCTCCGCCTTTACACCGAGTGGCATGGCGCCGGCCGCTTCCTGGTCGTCTGGCTCAGCATCACCTGCGCCTTCTGGCTCATCGGAAACTTCCTCTTCCGTTCCATTCGCCGCGCGGCCGCCCGCACGGAAACCAAGATCGACGACCAGATCGTCGCCGCCCTCGCCTGGCCGGTCCGCTTCTGGACCATCCTCGCCGCCCTCATCACCGCCATTCGCGATCTCGACGAACGCGACCTGCCTAAGTCCTTCCAGGAGTTCCTCTCCGGCGCGATGATCATGCTGGTCGCCATTTCCGTGACCATGGCGGCCTCTCGCGTCTCCGCCCTGCTGCTTCAGTACTACTTGAGTCGTAGCGGATCCAGCCAACAGGTCACCACACTCACCCGCACCGTCATCCGCGTTCTCTGGTTCATCCCGGCGGTGCTAGTAATCCTCAACCTGTTGAAAATCAACCTCGCTCCGGCTCTCACCGCCCTGGGCGTCGGCGGTCTCGCCGTCAGCTTGGCCATGCAGGGCACCCTGGCCAATCTCTTCTCAGGCTTCTACGTCAGCATGGCCGGCAATATCCACCGCGGCGACTTCATCCGCCTCGACAACGGTCAGGAAGGCTACGTCGAGGACATCCGATGGCGCATCACGACGTTACGAGCCCTCTCCAACAACCTCGTCATCATCCCCAACGCCAAACTCGCAGAAGCCGTCGTAACGAACTTCACTTACCCGGAACCGCGAATGTCTACATCTATAGTTGTAGGCGTTAGCTACTCCAGCGACATTGATCGTGTGACGGAAATCCTGTTGGAAGAGGCACATGCCACCATCGGTGAAGTGGAAGGGCTCCTGTCCGAACCCGGCCCTGCCGTGCGTCTGAACCCGGGCTTCAGTCCCTCATCCCTGGACTTCACCCTCTCGGTTCATGTCGCGAAGTTCGAGCGCCAGTATGCCGTGCAGGACGCCCTCAGGCGCCGTGTTTTCAAGAGATTTCAGAAGGAAGGGATCTCAATCCCTTACCCGGTGCAGACCCTCGACATCGCGCCCGGCGTGCTGCGCAAAGCCTTCAATCGCGAAGCCTAGCTCACGCCGCGCTTAGTGGAGCTTCTTGCCGGCCTTTTCGATTCCTTCTCCGGTCTTCTCCAGGCCCTTACCCACTACGCTGACACCCTTCTTGATCCCGCGGCCCGTGGCTTTCGCGGCATCGGTCGTGGCGTCAGCAGTCGCGCCGGCTACCTCCTTCGTCTTCCGGCCGGTCGCCTTGGCGGCGTCCCCGGTGGCGTTGGTGGCCTTCTTCGCGCCGGAAGCCGTGGCCCGTCCGGCGTCGGAAGTTGCATCGGCCGTAGCCCCCGCAACTTCCTTGGTCTTGCGGCCGGTCGCCTTAGCGGCATCTGACGTGGCCGTGGCGGCCTTCTTGGTGCCAGATGCCGTGGCGTGAGCGGCGTCGCTGGTCGCGTCCGCCGTCGCTCCGGCTACCTTCTTGGTGGTTCGTCCAGTGGCCTTCGCTGCGTCGCTCGTCGCCTCGGCCGTCGACTTCGCAGCCTTTTCCGTGGCGGATGCGCCTTTGACCAGAGGGCCGTCTTCCTTCTTCTTCTCCTGGGCGCCCAGGGAGAGGAAACAGGGCAGGACAGCGAGCACGGAGAGAGCGAGAATGCGGCGAAACATCATATCTATTTATGCCTTCAATACTTTCCCGTTGCAAGGGCCACGTTTGACAGTTGAGACGCTCTAAACCTATACTGGAGGTTCAGCCTGCAAGGGCTAGGGATATCTTTGTGCGTCAGCACGGGCATCCCCGCCGAGCCCGCTGGGACACCCAAAGGTAGCAGAATGCCGAAGAGAACTTTTCAGCCGAATAATTTTAAGCGTGCGAAGGCGCACGGTTTCCGAGCCCGCATGAAGACCAAGAACGGCCGCGCCGTGCTGGCCCGCCGCCGCGCCCGGGGCCGTCACAAGCTGACTGTCAGTGACGAACGCGCCGTCCGCTACAACGAACGCTAATTCCAGTCGTCCCGACGGAACCCGACTGACTCTGCCCAAAAGCCGGCGGTTGTTGAAGTCGGCCGAGTTCCGGCAGGTTTACGACAACGGATTCAAAGTACCCTGCCCTTGTTTCGTGGCCTTTTGCTGGAAGAGTTCACAGCCGGATGGACCCAAAATCGGATTCACGGCCCCTCGAGCACTGGGCAAAGCGACTGTTCGCAACCGAATGAAGCGCCGGGTCCGAGAGACAATTCGCCGCAGACTCCCCATGCTGGATGCACACTGGCACATCGTGGTGAATCTGCGGCGTACCAGTTTGATCGCTCCCCAATCCCAACTGGACAGCGAAGTAGAGAAAGTGATCGCGCGATGCAACGCCTGATTCTCGCGCTGCTCTCCGGCTACAAAAGCTGGATATCGCCCCTACTGCCCGCCGCCTGCCGATTTCATCCCACCTGCAGTGAATACATGATGCAAGCCGTTCAAAAATACGGAGTTGCTCGCGGTGTGTGGCTGGGTCTGCGGCGGCTGGTCCGTTGTCACCCATGGAACCCCGGCGGGCTGGATCCCGTAGTCTGAGCAGTAGCTGAGAAAGAGAGACGAATGGCCGACGACACCAACGGCGCTTCCAAGAAGCCGAGCACCGGAGAGAAAAAAGAACTCAGCATGGAGATGCGTCTCCTGCTCGCCTTTGGCCTGATGGGGATTGTGCTCTTCGTCACGCAGTACCTGATGCCGAAGCAGCCTCCGAAGCCGCCCGAGCAGAAGCAGCAGGCCCAAACCACCCAGCCCGCACCCGCCGCCAAACCCGCTGAGACGCCCGCAGCCGCCACGCCCGCCAAACCCGCCAAGCCGGGCGATCCCAAGGCCGAACCCGCGCCCGTCGTCGTAGCCGGTCAAAAAGAAGAGCTCCACGTCGTCGAGACCGAAAACTACCGCATCGTCTTCACCAACCGCGGCGCCTGCATTCATAGCTGGATCCTCAAGCAGTACAAGGACATTCAGGGCAGACCCGTCGAATTGATCAGCGCCACCGCCGCCCCGAAAGTGGGCTGGCCCTTCAGCTATATCTTCCCCGGCCAGAAGCCCTCGGTTGACCTCAACGGTGTCCTCTTCTCGGTGAAACAGCCCGATCCCACCACCGTCGAATTCGAATACTCAGACGGCGCCAGCAGCGCAAAAAAGTCCTTCCGCATCGACCCCAAATCCTACAAGTCGGTATTCCACTCCGAAGTCAGCAGCAGCGGCAAGGGCATCGCCCACCAGCTCGCCTGGCGCGGAGGCTTCGGAGACCGCACCGTCCACAACGCCGCCGATATCCAGAAGAGCGTTCATTACGACGCCGCCAAGGCCAAGCTCATCGAAGAAGGCTCCGGCGCCGCCTCCAAGGGCCCCGTCACCGTCTCCGGCTCCTTCCACTTCGCCGGCATTGAGGATACTTACTTCGCCGCCGTCATCCTGCCTCAGCCCGGCACCACCACGGAAATGACCACCTGGCAGGACCACATCGTGCCGGTGGCCGGCGCCGAGGAGAAACCGCACGTCGGCATCTCCGTGGGCGGCAAGGACGTCAACGAAGCCCTCCTCTTCGTCGGCCCCAAGGACACCGATGTCCTGCGCGCCACCGACAAGAACCTGGAAACGATGATCGACTGGGGCTGGTTCTGGTTCATCGCCAAGCCGCTCTTCCTCGCGCTCCACTGGGCCAACGACAACCTCACCAACAACTGGGGCTGGGCCATCGTCTTTGCCACCGTCATCATCAACCTGCTCATGCTGCCCATGCGTTTCTCGCAGTTGCGCAGCTCGCAGAAGATGGCCAAACTCCAGCCCGAACTCCAGGCCATCCAGGCACGCTACAAAGACGTCAGCATGAAGGATCCTCGCAAGCAGAAGCAGAACGAGGAGACCATGGCGCTCTACCAGAAGCACGGCATCAACCCCGTCGGAGGCTGCGTTCCGCTCCTCCTCCAGATGCCCTTCTTCATCGCGTTCTTTAAGGTGCTGTCGGTCGCCATCGAACTCCGCGGAGCCCAGTGGCTCTGGGTCACGGACCTCTCCCAACCCGAGACCCTCCCCATCCGCATTCTGCCCGTCACCATGCTTATCACCCAGGTCGGCATGCAGCGCATGACCCCCGCCGTCGGCGCCGACCCTCAGCAGCAGAAGCTCATGATGTATATGATGCCCATCATGATGACTTTCATGTTCTACGGCGCGTCCAGTGGCCTGGTGTTATACTGGCTCACTGGCAACGTGGTAGGCATCGCCCAGCAATATTTCTTTAACAAAGCGGCAGCGAAACCTGCGCCACCCCAGGTCATCATTCCAAAGAAGAAATAGAAAGCAGCTACGGTTTGGCTCATGAGCAACCGGAATTACACAGTTGAAACGGTGGGCGATGATGTCGCCGACTTCCTGGACGCCGTCCTCGATGCCGCGGACTTCGACGTCGAATATGAGATCCTGGACGGCCACGAGGCGGGCAACTACTTCGAAAAGCCCACTCTCGTCGTCAAGTTCTCAGGACCCGACCTCGAGTTCCTGATGAACAACAAAGGCGAGTCGCTACTCGCCCTGGAGCAGCTTACCCAGGAGGTCCTCAAAATGGCCCCTGACGAACACGCTCTCCTGTGTTTCGACGCCAACGACTACCGGCTGCTCCGCCAGGAAGAGCTGCGCCTCAGCGCCCTCACCGTCGCCGAGCGCGTCCGCGAATCCAAGGTGCCTTACCGCTTCAACCCGATGAGCAGCCGCGAACGCCGCCTCATCCACCTCGCCATGCGCGACCAGACCGACCTGCGCAGCGAAAGCGCCGGCGTCGGACCCGGCCGCCATGTCGTCATCTACCCGGCAGGCATGGCTTCCCTGCCCGATCCGCCTCCCATGGCCATGCTGCCGCCCCGCCGTCCCAGCGGACCCGGCGGCGACCGCCGTGGTGGCGACCGTGGCGGAGATCGCCGCGGCGGTGGCCGCGACCGCGATCGTGGACCGCGCCGCGGACCCCGTCGTTAATCCTACAACTGTCGCGTGTCTACTAGAGATACGATCGTCGCCATCTCCACCCCACCCGGGGCCGGTGGCCTCGGAGTCGTGCGCCTCTCCGGCGCCGCAGCCCGGCCCATCGCCGAGGGCATCCTGCGCTTCCCCTCTGCACCGGAGTGGAAACCCTGGACCGCCGCTCTCGCCGAACTCCTCGACGAAGCCGGCAATCCCGTCGATCAGGTCGTCGTCACCTTCTTCGCCGCGCCCCGCTCCTACACCGCCGAGGATGTCGTGGAAATCTCCTGCCACGGCTCCCCCGTCGTCCTCCGCCATTGTGTAGCCCGCGCCCTCCAGGGCGGAGCCCGGCCCGCCGAGCCCGGTGAGTTCACCCTCCGCGCTTACCTCAACGGGCGCATCGACTTGCCCCAGGCCGAGGCCGTCCACGACCTCATCACCGCCACCACCCTCCACCAGGCCCGCATCGCCGCCCAGCAGATGGAAGGCTCCGTCTCCCGCGCCATCGCCCCCCTCAAGGCCCAACTCGTCGAATTGATCGCCCTGCTCGAAGCCGGCATCGACTTCGCCGAGGACGACGTCAGTGTCGCCTCCAGCGAGCAGATCCTCGACCGCATCCGCCCCATCTCGGTCGGCCTCACCCGCCTCATCGACAGCTTCCGCTTCGGCAAGCTCGTCCACGACGGCCTCACCCTCGCCATTGCCGGCCGGCCCAATGTCGGCAAGAGCAGTCTTTTCAACGCCCTGCTCCAGCGCGACCGCGCCATCGTCACCGATATCCCCGGCACCACCCGCGACACCGTCTCCGAAACGTTCTCCCTCGAAGGCATCCCCGTCCGCCTCGTCGACACCGCCGGCATCCGGTCCAGCTCCGACGTCGTCGAAAAGCTCGGCATCGAGCGCTCCTTCCAGGCCATGGCCGATGCTGATATTACGATTGTAGTGATTGACCTGTCCGCCGGAGTCGATGACGAGGACCGTCAACTCCTGGAACGCGCCGCCGCCCAAGGCCTCCATGTCGTCGTTGGCAACAAGTGCGATCTGCCGCAAACCGAGCCGGGCAGCGTCGAACTACTACAAGTGTCCGCAAAGACAGGACAGGGCATCGAAGACCTCCAGCGCCGCCTCGTCGCCCTCATCGCCCCCGACGGCTTCGCCTCTCCCCAGTCCGGCCTCATCACCTGCCTGCGCCATGAACTACTTTTGAAGGAGAGCCTGGAATCCCTGCAACGCACTGCAAACGCAGTCTCTTTCGGACTCCCTCACGAGATGCTCCTGCTCGACTGCTACTCCGCCCTCCGCCCCCTCGACGCTCTCACCGGAGCCACCACCGCCGACGACATCCTCAACCACATCTTCTCCAGCTTCTGCATCGGCAAATAAACTCATTTGTAGTAATACTACATTTGTTTATTCTGCCGCCTCGTCAAAGAACTTCTCTACCGCGCTCAATTCCGTCGTAAACCCATACGGCGGCAGCGAATCAAAGAACACCTGCCCATATCGGTTCCGCGTAATCCGGTTATCCAGCAGAACCAGCACCCCTCGATCCGTCTTCGCCCGGATCAGCCGCCCAAACCCCTGCTTCAGCGCGATCGCCGCCTGCGGCACCTGGTAGTCATAAAACGGATTCCCGCCCGCCAGCTTGATCGCCCGCACCCGCGCCTCCACCACCGGATCGCTCGGCACCGCGAACGGCAGCTTGTCGATGATCACGCAGGACAGTGCCTCGCCCTGCACATCCACCCCCTGCCAGAACGACGACGTCGCAAACAGCACACAATGCGGCGTCGACCGGAACTGTTCAATCAGCACCCTCTGCGGCGCCGCCCCCTGCATCAGCACCGGATAGTCCAGATCCGGGGTCACCAGGTCGTGGATCAGCCGCATCTGCTGGTAGCTCGTGAACAAAACGAACGCCCGGCCCCGGCTATGCCGCAGGATCACCCGCACCTCCTCCCCCGCCTGCCGCAGGAAATCGGAGGCCCGCACATCCGGCAAGTGGTGCGGAACATACAGCAGAGCCTGCTTCTCGTACTCGAAGTGGCTGGGCACAATCAGCTCTCGGGCCCCATCCAACCCCAACCGCTCCCGCAGGTAGTCGAACTTCTCCTCCACCGCCAGCGTCGCCGAAGTCAGAATCGCCGGCGAAACCTCGGCGAACAGCTTATCCCGCAGCAGCGCCGACACATCGATCGGCGTCGCCTGCAGGTAAACACCCCGCCCCCGGCGCTCAATCCAATAGACATTGCTGTGATCCTCGCCCGACATCCACTGCTTCAGGTTGCCCAGCAGCATCACCGTCCGCCGGTGCAGTGGCACCAACTCCTCCGGAGCATCCTTCACCAGCGACAGGTGCGCCGCCAGCAACTCCAGCACGCTCAGGAAGTTGCCGTACTGATCCTGGTTCTGCGCCAGAAAACTCTGGTGCTCATTGAACCCCGACCGTCCCTCCTGCTGCGGAAACATCGCAAAGAACCGGTCCCCATGATCCACCAGCAGAGTCAGAATCTGCTCCAGGTCGTGCGTGAAGAACTCTTTCCGCCGCGCCGTAGCCAGAATGTCCCGCCGCAGATCCTCCACCTGGTGCGACGAGATCGACAGCCCGAAGTACTGCCCGGCCACATCCTCCAGCTCGTGCGCTTCGTCGAAAATCACCGCCGCATAGTCCGGCAGGATCGCGGCATGCTCCTCTTCCTTCACCGCCAGATCAGCGAAGAACAGGTGATGGTTCACGATGATGATGTCGGATTCCATCGCCCGCTGGTGCATCAGCGTGATGAAACATCGCTCAAACGACGCGCACTTCTGCCCCGTACACAGGTCGCTCCGCGCATCCAGTTTGTTCCACACCGACGTCCCGTCCGGCAGATTCGGAATCGACGACCGGTCACCGCTCTCCGTCGTCTTCTCCCACTCCCGAATAATGGCGAAGTCAGACACCTCCTCCAGCCCGTTCAGGATCGGCTCCCGCTCGGCGTCGTAGATCTTCTGCCGGCAGGCGTAATTGTTCCGGCCCTTCATGTAGCAGGCCTTGATGCCGTTCGGGAAGAACTGATTGAGGAACGGGATGTCTTTGAAAAACAACTGCTCCTGCAGGTTCTTCGTACCCGTCGAGATCACCACCCGCTTGCCGGAAAGGATGGCCGGCACCAGGTAGGCCAGTGTCTTGCCGGTCCCGGTCCCCGCCTCGACAATCTGGTGCCGCTTGTCCTCCAGCGCCGACTCCACGGCCAGCGCCATGTCCAACTGGCCCTTGCGGAACTCATAGTTCGGATGCGCCTGCGCCAGGGGGCCGGTGCGCGAGAAGAACTGGCGTATGGAGAAGGGGCGGGCCAAAGCTACCGCTTCCAGTCTAAGACGGCGTCACGGAAAGCTTCGAACAGACGCAGGTGCCCCGCGTCGCTTTCATACAGATCCTCGGGATGCCACTGCACGCCCAGCACGAAACCGCGCGCCGCCGGCAGCTCCAACCCCTCCACATGTCCATCTTCCGAAATCGCCGTCGCAATCAGACCCTCGCCCAGCCGCGCCGCCGCCTGGTGGTGCCGCGAGTTGACCTGGTAGTCGCACCCCAGAATCGTCCGTAGCTTCGAACCCGCCGCGGTCTTCACGCTATGCATCACACCCGTATGCGCTTCTCCGATATGCTGCAGCAGCTTCCCGCCCCGCAGCACATTCAACAGCTGCATCCCGCGGCAGATCGCGAATAAAGGCATGCCCAGCTCGATCGCCTGTGCCGCCAGCCGCAGTTCCATCTCGTCCCGCGGACCATCCGGATTCCGCGCCGCAATATCGTCCTGCCCGTAACGCCACGGCTCAATATCCGAGCCGCCGCTCAAGACTAGCCCCGACAGCCCGTCCAGCGACGCCGGAGCCTCGGGCGTCAGGTTCACCACTTCCAGCCCCACCGCCTGCAACGCAGCCCGGTAAGGCACCGCTTTTTGCTCAAGCCGATACGTCAAACCAACACGAGGAGCCACGTCTCTATTCTCCCGAATTCAGACCCGCCCGACGAGCGCGCCCACCCGCCCGCAGATTCCAGTTGATTTTCCTCCGCAAAGCCGCGAACAATCAGCGATAGCGCTTCGTCCGGCGCACCCGGCCGCAGCATCAGGAGGAGCCATGAACACTTACGTAGTCAAAGCCGGCGATACGCTCGCCAAGATTGCCGCCCAATTCGGAGTCGACGTCAAAGCGTTGGCCCAGGTGAATGCCATCAGGGATCCCAACAAGATCCCCGTCGGCAAATCGCTGGTCATCCCGAACCTCACCACCGACCTCCAGGACCTTGCCGTCGAGGCCAACGTCACCCACGAACCCGTCATCGACCGCACCACCTACCGCCTCCCCACCACCGAGTTCGCCAACGAAACCTCGGCCAAGGACCTCATCATGCTCCACTTCACGGCCAGCTCCAGTGCCCAGAGCGTCTTCAACGCCTGGATGGCCCCCGTGAATGGCAAGCCCTACCGCGTCGCCACCGCCTACGTGGTCGACGTCGATGGCAAAATCTACGAGTTCTTCCCGCCCGAGAAATGGGCCTGGCACCTCGGCATGACCGGCAATAACCCCAACTCCATCAACGACCGCCGTGCCGTCGCCATCGAAATCGTCAACGTCGGCGGCCTCCAGGAAGACCCCGTCAACAAAGATCAGCTCAATTGGTGGCCCAATAACTACAAGACCCGCTGGTGCTCGAAATCCGAGAAGGACCGCTACGTCAAAGCCACCTACCGCGGCATCAACTACTTCGCCGCCTTCCCCGGCATCCAGGTCACCGCCGTCCATGACCTGGTCCACCACTTGGCCGCTAAGTTCAACATCACGAAGGTGTTGCCGCCAGCCGCCAAGCGCACCGAGTTCGACCCCGTCTTCTTCAGCGCCTACAAGGGCATCGCCTCCCACCAGAACTACCGCCCCGACAAGACCGACATGGGCCCCGCCTGGAACTGGTCGAGCCTCGGAATCTGAGCCCCTCGGGGCGGAAGCCGGTCCCCCCACGGCCGCCCGCCCCACCCTTCCCTCCAAAAAATCTCCACCCCGCCGCTAACACCGCGTTGAAAACACGGTCCAATGGGCAGATGAAAGAAAGTGATGGCGCAGCCATCCAGCGGGTCCTCGCTGGAGACGGCGACGGGTTCCAAGTACTCGTCGAACGCTACAGCCATGCCCTCTTTCGTCTGGCGTACCGCATGACCGGCAACGAAGCGGACGCCGATGACGTGGTCCAGGAGACTTTCTTGAGAGCCTATCGCAGCCTCGCCAATTACGACGGACGAGCCGCCTTCAGCACCTGGCTCTATCGCATCGCCTCCAACTACACCCTGGACCGCATCTCCGCCACCAGGCGCCGCGCCGAAATCCTTCACCCCCTCGACCAGAAACCCGAGGGCGAGGAAGACGGCCGCGCCTGGCAGCCCGTCGAGCAGGCCCCCGGCCCGGATCGCCTCCTGCTCAGCGGTGAAATTCAGGTTCGCCTCGCGGAAGCCATGGAAGAGCTCACCCCTCAGGAACGCACAGCTTTCACGCTCCGCCACTTCGAGGATCTCTCTATCGAGGAAATCGGCAACGCCCTCCAACTGGGCTCCAACGCCACTCGCAACAGCATCTTTCGCGCAGTCCAGAAACTGCGCCGCAACCTCGCCGGCTGGGCCGGAGTCGCATCATGACGCATCTGACCGAAGAACAACTCGTCCTCTACTACCTGGGTGAATCCGAGGAACTCGCCGCGGCCCGAGCCCATCTCGACGACTGCGCCGCCTGCCGCGCCGACCTCGCCGCCGTGCAGCGCACTCTCAACCTCGTGAGCACCTGGGAAACTCCGGAACGCGGCCCCGAATACGGCACTCAGGTCTGGAACCAGCTCCGCCCCCGTCTCGGCATTCGCGCCCGCTTCTTCTCCTTCCAGTGGATGAGCTGGACCCGTGCCGCCTCCACAGCCGCGGTCGCGCTGCTCGTCATCGGAGCTTATTTCCTCGGCCGCGTCTCGCCGCGGCCCACGCCGGAACCGCGCACCGTCGCCCACAACCAGTTGAGTGATGGCACCGATCGCATGCTCCTCGTCAGCGTCGGCGACCACCTCGAACAGTCCCAGCGCGTCCTCCTCGAATTTGCCAACACCGGCAGCCAGGAACTCCCCCTGGAGCGCGACTCCGCCGAACAGCTTCTGCTCGACAACCGTCTCATGCGCCAGTCGCTCCAACGCGCAGGCGATCGCAACATGGCCTCCGTCCTCGAAAAACTGGAACGCTTCCTCACCGAAGCCGCCAACGCCAGGCCGGAAGAGCTCCCCGAAATCCAACGCCGCATGGCCGATGAAGGAGTGCTGTTCCAGCTCCGTGTCGCCAACGCGAAAATCCGCGAACGGCAGCGCAAGCTGTTGCCTACCGCCAGCAATTAGCCGGAGCCTCCGCCGGCATGCGGCCCGGTCTTTTTACCAACGAACTGATTACACGAAGGGATGAACTACTTATGAGTCCGAAACGCTACTGCTCCGTCCTGGCGCTGCTGCTCTGCGCCGCCGTCCCGGGACGCGCCCAATCCGCCGCCGCCACCAGCTCCATCGACGCCGCTGAAGCCAAAGCCCGCGCTGCCCAGGTCCTCCCAGGCGTGGCCACCGCGCCGCTGGAGCAGACGAAGGCCAAAGCCGCGGCCATGGCCTATACCATCGACGCGGCTGAAGCCAAAGCCGCCTTCCCCGCCTTCGGGGATCCGGCCCAGCTCGAGAAGTTCAAGGCGCTCGCCGCTACCTCCGGAGGCCTCACCTACGCCTTCGGAGACGCCCAAGCCGCGGGCGAGAAGGCCCGGGCGATGGCCGACAGCCTGAAGGATATGGCCGAGCGCTTCCAGTACGACGGCGACTTCTCCGCCGCCAAAGCCCTCGGCCCGATGGCCAGGATGACGCCGATGGGTGACGGCTTCTACGCCATGGGCATGGCCCAGGCGGCCAGCGCCTCAACCATCAAGAACTCCAAGCTCGATCGCGCCTACTCCCAGGCCCAGCGCGCCCTCGATCAGCGCAAATGGGAAGAAGCCATCAACGAATTCCGCACCGCTTCCAACGACCCCGCCCGTGCCGACGCCTGCCTCTACTGGATCGCCTACGCCCAGGGCAAACTCGGCCATCGCGACGAAGCCCTCGGCACCCTCGGTGAGCTGAAGAAGGCCCATCCCAACAGCCGCTGGAACAACGACGCCCGCGCTCTCGAAGTGGAGCTCCGCCAGGCCTCCGGCCAATCCGTTTCGCCCGACCTCGGCGACGACGAAATGAAGCTCATCGCCATCAACGGCCTCATGCACAGCGATCCCGAACGCGCCCTGCCTATCCTCCAGAAAATCCTGACCGGCAGCGCCAGCCCTCGCTTGAAGGAACGCGCCCTCTTCGTCCTCAGCCAGAGCGATTCACCCAAGGCCCGCGAAATCGCCCTCCAGCTCGCCAAAGGCGCCGGCAACCCCGACATCCAGCGCATGGCCATTCGCAACCTGGCCGTTCGCGGCGGAGCCGACAACCTGAAGGTGCTCTCCGAGATCTACGCCTCCAGCCCCGACCTCTCCGTCCGCCGTGAAGTCCTGCGCGGCTACATGATCAGCGGAGCCAAGGATCAGATCGCCACCGCGGCCAAGGGCGAGAAGGACGCCACGCTCCGTCGCGAAGCCATCCGCCAGTTGGGCGCCCTGGGCGACCAGAAGCTGCTCGGCGAACTCTACGGTGTGGAAAGCGACGCCAACATGCGCTCGGAGATCCTGAACTCCCTCATGGTCTCCGGAGCCACCTCCAAGCTGATCGAGCTGGCCAACGGCGAAAAGGAGCCCACCGCCCGCCGCAAGGCCATCCAGCTCCTGGGCGTCATGGACCGCGAGAAGACCGGACCCGCCCTGCTGGAGCTCTACAGCAAGGAAACCGAGAAGGATCTGAAGAAGCGCATCATCTCGGCCCTCTTCACCCAGGGCAACGTGAAACCGCTCATCGACCTCGCCCGCGCCGAGAAGGACCCCGAGTTGAAGCGCGAAGCAGTCCGCATGCTCTCGATGATGAAGTCCAAGGAAGCCTCGGACTACATGTTGGAAGTACTGAACCAATAATCCCCCAGGGCGCCGGGCCAGCCCCCAAAGCCCGGCGCCCAACCCAGTGGGGTGGACTTTAGTCTGCAAGAGGCTTCAGCCTCTCTCCGGAAACCAAAATCTTGTGGGGCAGACTTCAGTCTGCGTGAGGCTTCAGCCTCACCCCCGGCCAGCCAACCCCGCCGAGCCCAAACCAACCACCCGGAAACCAAGACCAACCGGGAATCCGAAAGCTGATAGCTGAAAGCTGACAGCTGACAGCTTCAAAAACCGAAAGGACCCCAGCCATGCGCCCCCTCATCCTCCTCCTGGCCGCCCTACCGCTGCTGGCGCAGCAACCCCGAATCGTCAATGCCAAATTCGAGAACAAGGCCTCTTCGAACCTGAAGGCGGACGTGGACGCCGCCGCGGCCCGAGCCGTCCCTCTCTGGATCGGCTGGGCCGTCCCCCAGGTCGCCGGAGCCGGCAACTCCTGCTGCAGCACCTCCCGGGATGGCCAGGTCATCACCCAGGGCTGTGCGCTCGAGCCGAACACCACCGTGACGCAGGTTTCCTCCGGACCCATCCACCTGGAAGGCCCCAGCCACTCGGCCATCCTGCTGCGCCTGGAAAGCGGCAAGCTCGACAAGGTGCGCTTCTTCGGCTCCGACTGCAGCCTGGACGCCGGCGGCCTGCCCGTCGTCTGGCTGACCGGCGTGAAGCCCGCCGACAGCGTCAACTTCCTCGCGGACTACACGAAGCAGCACTTCGAGGAGCACCGCAAGGGCGGAGCGATCGCGGCCATAGCCATCCACGATGACCCGCAGGCCGACCGCGTCCTGAACGAATTCGTCCAACCCAGCCAGCCCGAGGAACTCCGCCGCAGCACGGTCTTCTGGCTCGGCAACTCGCGAGGCAAGTCCGGTTTCGAGACCTTGCAGCGAATCCTGAAAGAGGATCCCAGCTCGCGAGTGAAGGAGCAGGCCATCTTCGCGATGACCCTGACGAAGGACCCGCGCGGCATGGACACCATCATCCAGGCCGCGAAATCGGACCCGAACTCGGACGTCCGTTCGAAGGCCCTCTTCTGGATGGCCCAAAAGGCGGGCCGAAAAGCGCTAGGCGCGATCTCCAGCGCGGTCGAGAACGACCCGGACACCAAGGTCAAGCGCCAGGCCGTCTTCGCGTTAACCCAGATGCCCGCCAACGAAGGCGTCCCGGCCCTGATCGAAGTGGCCAGGAACAACAAAAACCCGGCCGTCCGCAAGCAAGCCTTCTTCTGGCTAGGCCAAAGCAAGGACGAGCGCGCCACCCGCTTCCTGGAGCAAGTCCTGACCGCCAAGCAGTAGCCTCACGGAGTGGGACCCTCACCGGGTCCCATCTTCCCAAGCGCCCACCAAAGCGAACGAAGCCCAACGAACCCCGACCGTCCGGGAGGGGTCCCCGCTGCGAACCGCGCACATCAGTAAGCGGGCGCCCGTTCCCCGCCCCATCGGCAAGCGACAGGTATAGCCCGCACCCCACAATTCGCCTACAACACCAGTTCCCACGTCTCCGAAATCATCGAATGCCCGAAGCTCTGATGCGCTTCCTCTCCCACTCTCTGATACCCGGCCTTTGCGTAGATATGCCTGGCCGCCAATAAAACATTGTTGGTCCACAGCGTGATCTTGGTATACCCGGCCTGCCGCGCAAACTTCGTACACTCATCCACCAGCCGCTGCCCCAACCCCAACCCGCGCGCCGACGGCTCGATCAGCAGCAGCCGCAGCTTCGCCACACCCAAATGCTCCGGATCCTGCACCAGGAACACCGAACCCACGATCTCGCCGGCCCGCTCCGCGATCCAGCAGCGCTCCTTCTTGGGTTTGAACTGGTCGAGGAAATCCGCCGCGATGCGCGCCACCAGCGCCTCGAACCGCTCGTCCCACCCATACTCCTGCGCGTACAGCACCCCATGCCGGTGCACCACCCAGCCCATGTCCCCAGGCTGATGGCTCCGCAACAAATACGGCTCTTTCTGTTCCGGCACCGGCTCCAGCACCGACTCGATATTGCGCATCGAATCCACCAGCAGCCGCTGCTTCTGCTCGTTCAAGCGGCTCAGCATCGTGCTCACTTCGCTGTTCGCCAGGAACGTCAGATTGGTGAATTCAGTCCTGCCGGCCGGAGTCAGCCGCAGATGACTCGCCCGGCCATCCACCTCCGAAGTCACCCTCTCCATCAAACCCGCTTTCTCGAGCTTGACCAGCAGCCGGCTGAGATAGCCGGCATCCATCCGCAACTCGCGCCCGATCTCCGTCGCTGTCGGGTTCTCCCGGTGCGCCACCTCGTACAGAACCCGGACCTCGGCCAATGAAAATTTACTTTTTAGTAGACCTTGCTGAAGTGTGCCGATTTCCCGCGTGTAGAACCGGTTGAAACGCCGCACGGCGGCCACTCGATGATCGTGAATCTGCGATTTACGCATGGCTGAAATTACTTGACAGTGTCAACTATATTACTTGATTGTGTCAAGTATCCAGCTCGCGGCAATCCCCACGACCCGCCGGGGGCTTGAAATATCTGCCCTGAACTCGATATGGTTATAGGTGTTTCCTCTCTTCCTATGAAAGCCAGCAACAGTCAGTGGAAAGACCACCTCGTCGGCAAGATTGAGCCGGGTCTGGCGAGCGAGATTGACGCCTTCGACAGCGAGATCGCCCTCAAGAAGCAGGGCAAGATGGAAGACAAGGTCTTCGCCGAGACCCGACTCCGCCGCGGAGCCTATGGTCAGCGCTACGACAACGGTCAGCGCCACGACGGGCTGGAAAGCCGCCGGCTCGCCTATGCCAACCCCAACACCAAAGGCCCCACCACCCTCTGGGATGCGCCCGGCATGCAGCGCATCAAGATCCCCTTCGGCGGCCTGAACGCCACGCAACTCGAAGTAATGGCGGAACTTGCGGAAGAGTACTCCGACGGCATCGCGCACGTCACCACCCGCCAGGACGTCCAGCTCCACTTCATCCACATCGAGGATACGCCGACCATCATGCGGCGCCTGGCCGCCGTGGGTATCACCACCCGCGAAGCCTGCGGCAATACGGTCCGCAACGTCACCTCCTGCCCCCTCAGCGGCGTCTGCCGCGACCAGGCTTTCGACGTCACTCCTTACGCCAAAGCGACGGCCTATTTCCTTCTGGGGCATCCGGATACGCAGGATTTCGGCCGCAAGTTCAAGGTCGCCTTCTCCGGCTGCGGGGACAACCCCTGCGCCCTGGTCCGCATTCACGACCTGGGCTGCGTAGCCAAGATCAAAGACGGCAAGCGCGGCTTCGAAGTCTATGTAGGCGGCGGACTTGGCACCGTGCCCTACGTCGCCAAGCTGTACACCGAGTTCCTCCCGCAGGAAGAGCTCCTGCCTCTGGCCCAGGCGATGTCGCGCGTCTTTGCCCGCCTCGGCGAGAAGAAGAACCGCAACACGGCCCGCATGAAGTTCCTCGTCGTGAAGCTCGGCCTGGAAGAGTTCAAGCGGCTGGTGGAGGAGGAGCGCAAGATCCTGACTCCCGATCCTCGGTGGACTTCCTTCCTCGACGGCATCGAGAACCAGCAGGAGACGCCGCTTCGCGATCCCGGCCTGCTGCAGATCGAAAACGCGCAACCGGAAGACTTCCGCGCCTGGCGCGAAACCAACGTCTATCCCCAACGCCAGGCTGGCTATGCCACTGTCACCGTGGCACTTCCGCTCGGCGACCTGACGGCCGACCAGCTCCGCGCCCTGGCCGACATTGCCCGCAAGTACGTCAACGAAACCATCCGCACCACGGTGGAGCAGAACATCGTCCTCCGCTGGGTCAGCGAAATCGACCTGCCCTCTGTTTACAGTGAGTTGAAAGCCGTCGGCCTGCACCTGGCAGGCGCTGGCACCATCACCGACACCGTCGCCTGCCCCGGCACCGACACCTGCAAGCTGGGCATCTCCTCCTCGCGCGGCCTGGCCGGCGAGTTGCGGATGCATATGGCCGAGAACGGCGCTGCCGGCAACGACGCCATCAGGAACCTCCGGATCAAGGTCAGCGGCTGCTTTAACTCCTGCGGCCAGCACCACATAGCCGATCTCGGCTTCTACGGCGTCAGCCGCAACAAGGGCGGCTTCGCGGCTCCGCACTTCCAGGTCGTCCTGGGTGGCCAGTGGACCGAAAATGCCGGCTCCTACGGGCTGGCGATCGGCGCGGTCCCGTCCAAGCGGGTGCCCGAGGCAGCCGACCGCATCCTCGCCCGCTATACCAAGGAGAGGACGGAAGGCGAGAGTTTTCAAGCATTTATCCGCCGCATCGGCAAGGCCGAGTGCAAGAAGATGCTGGAAGACCTGATGGTCATGCCGCTTCACAGCGAGGACACCTCCCTCTACTCGGACTGGCATGACCCGCGCGAATACACCACGGGCGACATGGGCATCGGCGAGTGCGCCGGCGAGGTCGTCTCCCCGCTCGAATTCCAGATGACGGCCAGCGAACGTGAGGTCTTCGAAGCCCAACTGGCCTTCGAAGCCGGAGACCTTCCGAAGGCTTCGAAGCTGGCTTACGATTCCATGGCGCGCGCCGCCACGGCCATGCTCGTGTGGAACAAGTCCTTCTATATCAATAGCCCGGATGGAGTGGTCGAGGCCTTCCGCAAGGAGTTCCACGACACCCAGTTGTTCTTCGACCCGTTCGCGGGCGGCAAGTTCGCCCACTACTACTTCCATGCCCACGAGTTGCTGGGCCAGGAACGGACGGCCGAGTCGGCCCACCGCCTGATCGAGGAAGCGCAATTGTTCATTGAGGCCTGCCATAGCTGCGTCGGCCGCATGACAGCCGTTCCGGTGAAGGGATAACGAGATGGAGCAAGTAAACGTCAAGATTTTCGCGGAACCGGATACCCAGATCTCCCTGGAAGACGCCATTCCGGTGTTCCATCGCTGGATTCAGAAACGCGACCTGCCGGAATTATTGATCGACGTGACGGATTACTCGCATGTGATCGCCGGCCCGGGCGTGCTGCTCATCGGGCACGAGGCAAACTACAGTTTGGACAATGGCCGCAATGAGTTAGGGGTTCTCTACAACCGTAAAGCCAAAGTGGAAGGCGACAGCCTGAAGCAGGCTTACGAGGCAGCTCTGAACGCGGCCCAACGGCTCGAACAGGAGCAGGAGTTCCAGGGCAAACTGAAGTTCCGCCACGACGAAGTCGAGGTAACTCTCAACGACAGGATGCTGCATCCGAATACCGAAGAGGGCTGGGCTGCCGTCCGTGGCGAGATCGAGGCGTTCCTCGACGGCCTCTTCGAAGCCGGGCGGTACAGTGTCCAGCGGCCGACCGACCCGCGCGAGCGGCTCTGGGTTCGTGCTCGCCGAACCAATTGATTTAGCTGGGTTTATCCTGCGCCGTGGCGAACTGGGGCTTGCGCCACGGCGTTGACTGGGGCTGAAGTACAACCTTTCGGGATGCATGGAGACGGCTACAATGCTTGCCAGTCCAGCCATACTGCCGCCCTTGCGCGGTCAACACCTCCTGGCTTTGATCGGCCATACGCCGCTGGTGCGTCTGGAGCATTCGACGGCCGATCTGCCGGGCGTCGAAATCTGGTTGAAGCTCGAATTCGTCAATCCCGGCGGTTCGGTCAAGGATAGACCCGCCCGCAACATCATCCTCGATGGAGAGCGGACTGGTCGCTTAAATCCGGATAAGACAATCCTGGATGCAACAAGTGGGAATACCGGGATCGCCTACGCGATGATCGGTGCGGCCCGGGGCTACAAGGTGAAGTTGTGCCTGCCCGCCAATGCGAGCGAGGAGCGCAAGCGGATCCTCACCGTGCTGGGCGCCGAACTCGTTCTCACCGATCCGGGCGAAGGTTCGGACGGCGCGTTCCGCAAAGTCCGTGAGCTGTATGCTGCTGATCCGGAACGGTATTTCTACGCCGACCAGTACAACAACGACGCCAACTGGAAGGCACACTTCCACACCACGGGCCCGGAAATCATGGAGCAAACCCATGGCCGGCTCACCCACTTTGTGGCCCTGCTGGGCACGACGGGAACGTTCACAGGGACGTCTAGAAGGCTGAAGCGCGACCTGCCGCACGTGGAGTGCTGGTCGGCTCAGCCGGCTACGCCCTTTCACGGGGTGGAAGGCACGAAGCACCTGCCGGCTTCGATTGTCCCGGGCATTTATGACGAAACCGTAGCGGATGGCAATCTCTGGATCGAGACCGAGGATGCCTATGCGATGGCCAGGAAAATGGCTCGGGAAGAGGGTCTGCTGCTGGGCATCTCGGCGGCTGGTAACGTAGTGGCGGCACGTAAGTTAGGCCAGCGCCTGGTGCGCGAAGGCAAGCGTGGCGTGATCGTGACCATCGCCTGCGATGGCGCATCGAAGTACCTCAGCGACGGCTTCTGGAACGAAAATGATTAAATGCCGCGAGTACCGTTCCAGGAGTTGCACGAGACGCTCACCCGCGTCCTGCTGAAACAGGGGTTTACGCCGGAGCGGGCCGTGTTGTGCGCCCGCATCTTCGCGGAGTCCACCCGGGATGGCGTCTATACCCACGGGCTGAATCGATTTCCTCGCTTTATCAACAACATAAAGGACGGGCTCGTGCACGTGCATGAGTCGCCGGAGCGCGTCGGCGCGTTCGGAGTGCTGGAGCGCTGGCACGGCCGGCGGGGTCCGGGGATCCTGAACGCCTACGCGTCGATGGGCCGGGCGATCGAGATCGCGCGTGAGCATGGCGTCGGATGTGTCGCTCTATCTCAAACAAATCATTGGATGAGGGCGGGCACGTACGGCTGGCAGGCGGCCGAAGCGGGCATGATCGGGCTGTGCTGGACGAACACAATGCCGAACTTGCCGCCCTGGGGCAGCAAGGTGCGGAAGCTGGGCAACAACCCGCTCGTGATCGCCGTGCCCAGGGCCGGCGGGCATGTGGTGCTGGACATGGCGATGTCCCAGTTCTCCTACGGGACCCTCGCAGCTTATAGAAAACGCCGGGAATTGCTGCCCGTCGAAGGCGGCTTCGACAACGAGGGCACGCTGACCAGAGACCCGGCGGCTATCGAGCAATCCTGGCGTCCGCTGCCCATCGGATATTGGAAGGGTTCGGGCTTGTCGATGGTGTTGGACTTGATGGCGGCCCTGTTGTCGGGCGGCCTGGCGACGCACCAGATCAGCCCTGAGGCGGAAAGAGAGACCGGCATCTCCCAAATATTCCTAGCCTTACACCCCGGAGGCCTGGCCGCGGCGGAAGAGTTGACGCGCATGGCAGACAGCGTCGTAGAGTCGCTGCGCGTAGGGGAAGAGGGCGCGGTCCGCTATCCCGGAGAGCAAACCCTGCGAGTGCGGCAGGAGAACCTGAAGCTGGGGGTGCCGGTGGAGGAGGACGTGTGGAATGAAGTACTTAAACTGGCGGCAACTGATTGAATCCGCAGCGACTCTTCTAAGGACAAGGCTCACTTCGAACAGCCGCCGCAGATCCATCGAGGTGGGCAGGTACCTCGCCGCACTGGGCGGCACACAACCGGATCTGGATCCTATCCGTCGGCGGCGCTCCTGAGCCGGTTCTTCTATGAAAAAGGCCCGCCGGCTGTGGGGAACCGGCGGGCCTTTGTCCTTTGCGGATCTGGGTTTACTGGTTTTCCGGGGCGGCGTCGCGCATCTTGATGGTCATCTTCTTGCGCATGGTGTCGGCGCTGAAGTCGTTCAGCCGGTAGTCGGCCGGAACTTCGAAGAGCGAACGGGGCTGTTCGCCGCGGACGATGTTCGTCAGCCGGTAGGTGGTCTCGCCGCTGCGCGGGTCGGAGTGCTTGCGGAGAACATCGAGACCGAGTTCCGGGGAGCTCCAACGCTCGGTCACCATTTCCAATGGGCGCTCGTTGCCAATCTGGCCGGCCGGAATCGTAACGGTCGTACGGAGACCGATGCATTCCACGCCTTCCACGACCTGCTTCCCTAACTCTTCTGTTTTCATGTTCCTGGGCATATCCGGGACAACCTTGGCCAGGCTTTCACCACGCCGCCGTTCGAAGGTCATGACCGCCGGTCCGTCCCCCGCCGCGCCGCCGGTAATCATGGCTCCAGCCACGCCAGCTCCGCCCGCCACGCCATCGGCCTCAAAGTGGACAGTGGTGGAGGCTTCGTTTGTGCGGAGCATGGTCTTGTGTCCTACGGCCGTCTCCGCCTTCGGCATGGTCATCTTGTTGGCTACCTTCTCGATCGTATTGAGCGTGTACGACTCGCCGCTCACCGGGTCCATGATGTTGATAAAGGTAGTGTTCTTGTTCTCAGGGACCCACATGGCGTTACCCGCCAGGGAGGTCTCTGTCCGCGTGCGGCCTTCGCTGTCGCGGTACTGCTTGTTGGACTGTTTGTTGGTGATGCGATTGCCGTCGGCTAGCATCTGCACGCTTTCCGTCACTGCTTCCGCCGAATAGGGCGCTCCCTTCATGGCCTTGGTGGCCAGGAACTGAGTGGACACCAGCGGTCCCGGGCCGTTCATGACAAAGACATGGTCAGGGGTGGCGGTGCCGGTGGCGACGCCGCTGACGACGGCCTGCGGGTCGTCCTGGGTGATCACGAGGTCGATGCTGCCGGCCGGTTGCCTGTGTTTCACTTCCTGGGCGAAGGCGAGCGAAGCGGCTGCCGTTGCCAGAATGATGAGTTTCCTGTTCATAGTCACCTCTCGATTTTCCAAACTGATAGAACTGGTTAGCGAATAAAGCGAATGGCGCGGGCAACCCCGTCGTCGCCAATGAAAACCTGAGCCGGAACCGCATTGGATTCGGCGATGATTCCGAACTGGGCCGCGGTCTCGTTGCTGACCCGGATGCGGACCACCTGGCCGCGGGTGGAGACCGGCAGGCCGGTGTAGAAATACCACGGCGTCAGCGGGTGGACCGTACCGGTAACTGGTTGCTCATCAGAGCGTTCCGGCGAAGGGCGAACGCGGGAAGGCTTGGGAAAGGAAGCCGCGGCGCGGGTGATGGCCGGTGCGGGCGCAGGCTGCGAGATTTCGCGATCGGTGCCGACCTCGGGGGTCCGCGACGGCGCAGGTTCGGGCTCGGCTACGGCGACGGTTGGCGGCTGTGGTTGGACTGTCTTGCGGGGCATGCCCAGCCAGATTCCGATGATGAGCGCGGCAGCGGCAGCGGCCGGCCACCAGGTGGACAAACGGCGGCGGCGGGAACGCGCCCTCAATTCGGCGCGGAGCGCATGGCGGACGTGGGCTGAGGCCTGGGCTCCGCTGGTTTCACCAGCCAGCGCCCTGAGTGCGCTCTGCAGGTTTTCGTTTTCCCCACTCATGCGTGGCATCCTTTCCTGAGATTCATGCGCCGCACCGTTCCTGGCTCAGCCGATCGAGCAGCAGGCCGCGCGCGCGGTGAAGGCGGGAGCGGACTGTACCGACGGCGACGCCGAGCAGTTCAGCGACGGCGGAATAACTCATTTCCTCCATGTCACAGAGGACAACGGCCTCGCGATAGTGGGCCGGCATGGCGGCCAGGGCCTGGCGGACGCGCTCGATCTGTTCGGAGCGGGCCAGACCGTCGAGGGGGTCGTGTTCCGTCACCATGGAATCCTCTTCCAACTCCTCCATGGGTTTCGCGCCAAGCTGCCGGAAGAGCAGATTCCGCGCCATTCCATAGAGATAACTACCCAGCGGACCGGCCGAGGCATCGTAGCCCCGGGCGCCCCGGATGAGACCGAGAAACACCTCCTGCACGATGTCGTCGGCGAGTTCGCGCGAACTGGACATGCGCAAGGCATAGCGGAAGATGCGCGGCTGGTAGCGCTCGTAGAGCAACTCGAAGGCGAGGTCTTCACCGGCCTGCAGCCGGCGCAAGAGTGATGCTTCGTTCAGAGTGCTGGAAGGGCTCAGCAACGTGTCTCCGTTTGGAATTGCGACGGGCTGGGGCGTTAGTTCCAATTTCTTTTCGGGGGCACCCCTAGCATAGACGGGCTGGTAGCCGGTTTCGATGGGGGCTGCCGACGGATCCCTCCCAACGCACTGCAAACAAAAGACGTGTCACGTTACATCACCTGAATGTCTCCACTTGTCCCTGACGTACATCGGGGCATGCGGCCGACTCTGGAGCTGCGAGGCCGAACCGATGAAACGAATTCCAATTCAGACCGCCGGCGCAGTGATGGAGGCCTGCCTGCTGCTGGCCGGGTGCGCCAATAAGAGGATGCAATACCATGCACCGGCGGCGCCTCAACTGGCCCAGGCCGGGGCTTGGAATACCACTCCAGCGGGTGGAGCCAAGGCCAGTCCGGCTGACGATAAGACACTGGCGTCGTGGTGGTCCACGCTGGGGGATCCAACGCTCACGGCCCTCGAAGAAAGGGCCGTCGAGGGCAACCTGGACCTGCGGCAAGCCGAGATGAAGATCCGGCAGGTGCGGGCTGAGAGGGAGGGCGCCCGGGCCGACCTGTATCCGACGGTCACTGCCAGCGGATCCGCTACGGGGAGCCGCAGCAGCACGCGGTATGGGGATGGAGCGTTGGGGCAGTCTTACTCGGCCGGGGTGTCCGCCAGTTGGGAACCGGACTTCTTCAATCGGATTCGCGGCACGGTTGCCGCCTACACCGCGGACGTGGAAGCAGCGCAGGAAGACCTGCGGAATGTGCTGGTGAGCCTGACGGCCGAGGTCGCCCTCAACTATGTCGAGGTGCGGTCCTATCAGTCACAACTGGCGATCACACGGGCCAACCTGGCGGCGCAGGAGGAGACGTACCGGCTGACGGTTGCTAAGCACGAGAGCGGGCTGGCTACCGAGTTGGACGTGCAGCAGGCGGCGCTCTCGGTCGAGTCGACCCGGGCCAGCATCCCGACCCTGGAAACGGGGCTGCAGAAGGCGTCGAATGCGATTTCGGTATTGGTGGGCGAGCGGCCGGGGGCTGTCGATGCGGTGCTGGCGGAGGTGAAACCGGTGCCGGTGATTCCCGCGGAGGTCGCGGTGGGGCTGCCGGCCGACCTGGTGCGGCGGCGTCCGGACATCCGGAGCGCGGAGCGGCAGGTGGCTGCGCAATCGGCTCGGGCGGGTGTCGCGGCGGCGAATCTGTACCCGTCGTTCGCGCTGTCGGGCCTGCTTTCGTTCAGTTCGATCGACATCGTGAACCTGTTCACCCCGGCCACACTGGCGGGGAGCCTGGCGGGATCGGTGCAGCAGACGATCGTGAACCGGCGGCGGCTGCGGGCCCAATTGAACATCCAGGACGTGCTGCTGGAGCAGTATGAGACGGCGTACGAGGGTACGGTGTTGGGCGCCGTGCAGGACGTGGAAGACGCGCTGAAGGCGTTTGCGAATGAACAGATCCGGCGGAAATCGCTGGCGGATGCGGCGGTGGCGGCGGAGCGGGCGGCGACGCTTTCGCGCGATCTTTACAGCTCCGGCTTGAAAGATTTTCTGGCCGTGCTGGATGCGCAGCGGTCGCTGCTGAGCCTGCAGAACCAGCTGGCGCAGAGCGACGCCACGATTACGGCCAACCTGGTGAGGCTTTATAAGGCCTTGGGCGGCGGGTGGAGTTGAGGCTGGTCTATCCCGGGAAAGGACGAAAGGAGACGGAGTATGTCGACATCAGTGGTGGAAGTGCAGGAAAACCTGGGCGTGGCGCCCGGCCGGCGGCGCTGGCGGCGGATCGTCTGGTGGCTGGCGATTGTGGCGCTGCTGGGCGCGGGGGTAGCGATGCTGATTGGGCACTACCGGGCCTCGGCCGCTGAGCCGGCCGTGCAATACCGCACGGAGGCGGCACGCACTGGCGATCTGGTGGTGAATGTGACGGCAACGGGCCAACTGCTGCCGACGCGGACCGTCGATGTCGGCAGTGAAGTGTCGGGGATTATCGACTCGGTGCTGGTGAACTACAACGACTACGTGAAGGTTGGTCAGGTGCTGGCCAAGATCAACACCGAGAAGCTGGAGGCGCAGGTGCAGCAGGACCGCGCGTCGCTGGAGACGGCCCGGGCCAAGGTGCAGGACGCGAAGGTGACAGTGGAGGAGACGGAGGCGGAATACAAACGGATTGAGGCGGCGCGGGAGCGGTCGAAGGGCCAGTTGCCGTCGCAGCACGACCTGGATACGGCGAAGGCCGCGTATGGCCGGGCAAAGGTGGCGGTGACGAGCGCGCAGGCGGCGGTGACGCAGGCGGAAGCGACGTTGTCGATCGATCTGACGAATGTGTCGAAAGCGGTGATCAAGTCGCCGGTTGATGGGATCGTGCTGGCGCGCAATGTGGAGCCGGGCCAGACGATTGCGGCTTCATTCGCGGTGACGACGATGTTCCAGCTGGCGGAAGACCTGAGCCGGATGAAGCTGCAGGTGAACATCGACGAGGCCGATATCGGGGCGGTGAAAGAGGGCCAGACGGTGACGTTCACAGTGGACGCGTATCCGGGGCAGAGCTTCCCGGGCCGGATTACGCAGTTGCGCTACCAGTCGACGACGACGAACAACGTGGTGACCTACCTGGCGGTGATTTCGGTGGACAACCACCAACTGCTGCTGCGGCCCGGCATGACGGCGACGGCGACGATTACGGTGCAGTCGTTGAAAAACGCGCTGCTGGTACCCAATGTGGCGCTGCGGTTTGAGCCGGCGGCGCTGGCGGCGGGTCCGCAGGGCGACCAGCGGAGCTTCTTCCGCAAGCTGATGCCGGGGCCGCCCCCGATGCCAGGGAAGAAGGTAGAGGCGGAGGATCCGGACGCGGTTTCCGGCCAGAGGGTATGGGTCCTCAAGGACCGCCAACCGGTGGGTGTGACGGTGCAGACGGGCGTGACCAACGGCAAGGTGACGGAGATCCGCTCCGGCTCGCTGGCGTCCGGGGTTCCGGTGATTGTGGAAGCGGTGAAGGGGATGAAATGAAACCCGAAGAGATGGTGGTTGCGATGAGTCCGGTGGAGCCCGCGCTGATGGAGTTCCGCCAGGTCGAGAAGATGTACGGCGAGGGCAGCGCGTCGATGCGAGCACTGGCCGGTGTCGATTTCCGGATCGAAGAGGGCGAGTTTGTGGCGATTATGGGGCCGAGCGGATCGGGCAAGTCGACGTGCATGAACATCCTGGGTTGCCTGGATACGCCGACGGGCGGGGCGTATCTGTTCAAGGGGATCGATGTGGGAAGGCTGCCCCGGAAACAGCGGGCGCGGCTGCGGCGGTATTACCTGGGGTTTGTGTTCCAGGGGTTCAACCTGCTGGCGCGGACCTCGGCTCTGGAGAATGTCGAACTGCCCCTGATTTACCGGGGGACGAAGGCGGCTGAGCGGCGGGACCGGGCGGCGGCCGCGCTGCAGACCGTTGGGCTGCAGGGTTGGGCAGACCATACGCCGGCGCAGCTTTCGGGGGGTCAGCAGCAGCGGGTGGCGATTGCGCGGGCGATTGTGACGGAGCCGGCGGTGCTGCTGGCGGATGAGCCGACGGGGAACCTGGATTCGGCGCGGAGTGAAGAGATTATGGAGCTGCTTTGCCAGCTGAATGAGACGCGCGGGATTAGTATCGCCATGGTGACGCATGAGCCGGAGATGGCGGAGTATGCGAGCCGGACGATTTCGTTCCGGGACGGGCTGGTGGCTTCGGATGTGCGGAAGGCGGAGGGACGGAAGAGAGCCGGCCAGGGGGCCGGCTGCGGACCTGGGGGTCCGCCGTCCCAACGAGGATGACTATCCGGCTTTCGCTGGCTTTCGCGGCGCGGGGCTGTGTGGATTGCTCGCCGGTTGTGGTTCACCACGCGGCGGGGACGACTCCGTTGAAGACGCCCGGGCTAGCCCGTCGCTGGCGCTTGGGGACTCAGGGGGTGCGGGATGGCCGGGAGGAGGGACGCGATGGGTCAGTGGCCCGCTCCTTACCAGTCGCGGTTCGCAGCGGGGGTCGGTCCGGGCTGGGGTGGGAGCTGTCCGGGAGAAAAGACGACGGTTTTGGGGTCCGCTCGATTGAACGTCGGGGTCCTGGTGGGCCGCGATTCGGCTCCGCGTGGTCGACCAGGGGGTCGACCGCGGACCAGGGGGTCCGCCTTACTGTATGGGCCGCTGTCGGGGTGGTTCCTTGGGTTTTGCGGTCTGCCGGGGTATGGGGAGTCGTTGCCTGTCGGGGTTCGCAGTGCGGCGGGGGGAAGCGTCGGCCGCTCCGGGTCTCGACGGGGTGCGGGCTGGCCCGGAGAGGGGACGCGATGGGTCTGTGGCCCGCTCCTTACCAGTCGCGGTTCGCAGCACGGTGGGGACCACTCCCTTACGGTCGTGGTTCGTTGTGGGGCGTGATTTGGTGATGGATGGATTGATGAGGCTGGTTGGCGTTGGAGTTGGTTTGGAAGGTAGGCAATGTCATGCTTTGGGACGCGATTCTGTTGGCTCTTTCGGCGATCCGGCGCAATGTGATGCGCTCGACGCTTACGGTGTTGGGGATCGTTATCGGCGTTGCCGCGGTGATTATTATGGTCACGCTGGGCAACGGCGCTACGGCTCGGGTGACCTCGGAGATTTCCAGCCTTGGTGCGAACATGCTGATGGTCATGCCGGGGCAGGAACGGCGCGGCATGGGCGGCGGGATGCGGGAAGAAGCGAAGCTGTTTGAGGCCAGTGACGTCGAGGCGCTTCGCGATGAGGTGCCGGGCGTCAGCGCCGTGGCTCCTACCGCTTCGAAGTCCATGCAGGTGATCTATGGGAATACCAACTGGTCGACCACGGTGAACGGGGTCGACAACGCGTATCTCCAGGTGCGGAACTGGACGCTGGCCAGCGGACGCGCTTTCTCGGAGGCGGAGCTGAGCGCGGGCGGCGCGGCGTGCATCCTGGGCGCTACGGTGCGGAAACAGCTGTTTGGGACGCAGGATCCGATTGGGGTGAATGTGCGGCTGCAGGCGATCTCCTGCCAGGTGGTGGCCGTGCTGGAGTCGAAGGGGCAGGCGGGCATGGGGATGGACCAGGACGATCTGGTGTTGACGCCGCTGCGGACGTTCCAGCGAAGGATCTCGGGCAATCGCTACATCAGCAGCCTGCTGGTGGGTATGCGGGCAGGCTCCATTTCCTCGGCGGTCGTGGCGGATGTGCAGAAACTGTTACGGCAGCGGCGCAAGATTCAGCCGCAGCAGGAAGACGACTTCATGGTGCGCGATCCGCAGGAGCTGATCAGCACACTGACGGGCACCACACAGCTCCTGACGATGCTGCTGGGGGCGGTCGCCGCGGTGAGCCTGCTGGTGGGCGGCATCGGGATTATGAACATCATGCTGGTCTCGGTGACGGAGCGGACGAGGGAGATTGGGGTGAGGCTGGCGATTGGGGCGTTTGAGCACGATGTGATGACGCAGTTCCTGGTGGAGGCGGTGGTGCTGTCTTCGCTGGGCGGGGCGATGGGCCTGACGTTGGGGCTGCTGGTCTCAGTGGCGGGCGCGAAGGCTCTGGAGGTGCCGTTCCAGCCGGATATGCGGATTGCCACGATCGCCTTTCTCTTCTCGGCGATGGTGGGCGTGTTGTTTGGATTTGTGCCGGCGCGCAAGGCTGCGCAGCTGGATCCGATCGAAGCGCTGCGGCACGAGTGAGGGATCAGCGACTGGGGCCGCGCCAGGCTGCGCCGACATGGTCAGTGAGCGGACGGCGTGGGGCCTTGCGGCGGTGGGCGGCCTCAGCGCGAGCGGCGGCGCATTCGGCGTAGCGGCTCATGTCGGCTTCGGCATAGGTGAAGGCGTGGTTGGTGGTGGTTTCGTAGCCCTGTTCCAGAACCGAACGGCATAACAGCGGCAGTTCCTGGAGGCGGATGCCGTACTGGCGGGACATGGCCAGGTTGGTTGTGACGCTATAGGGGGTACGACTGCGGTCAGCGGCTACGCCTTCGAACTGGAAGACACGCGCGCCGAGCGTCTCTTTAAACCCGGTCAACACAAACTGCATTTTCGGTTTATCCAATGAAATGCTCCTTTCCCTTTCGACGATTATTTCTGCGGCGATGGCGGATGCGGCTGGGCCGGTTTGTACTCGAGGATCAGGCTGGCCAGGCGAACCACCTGACGGGCCCGATCGCAGACCTCAAAGACAAAACCGGTGGGCCGTTGGATGGAGTTGGCGGACCCGGAGAGTGCCACTCGTTCCAATAGCGCTTGCTGGATGTTATCCGCGTCACCGATATACAGCCATTCCGTGGCGTTCGATAGTCCGTAGACGCCAGGCAGCGGGGGAGCATGCTCCCGGATGGAACCTGCTGTGAACGACCGGGGAAAAGGTCTTTCAAACGGCATGAGGCATCCCTATTTCTTCCCCGGCGCAGCGCCCCGTACCTTGTCCTGTTCGAGCACCGCCTTGAGGCGCGTCACGAGGGACTTGCCCAAGGTGATGTCTTCGGATTTGGATATGTATCCCGGCATTTTTGGATCGATGAACTCGCGACGGAACAGTTGATCGGAAGCGAGGGAGACCAAAAGCTCAATCTCGTGGGTGCTGAGCTTCACCGTTTTCTGCATCATGCGCCGCCTGCGTGGCGTCCCGCAGGGGTTCCTACCGGGAGGACTGATAACGGCCGGGCGACTTGAGGACAGGGATGGTCCTTTGACATGGCAACCTCCTCCGGTTGTAGGGTTGGGGCTAAGAGGACAGGACAGGCAGCGTGACTTAGTTCAGGCGGCCGGTGACTGAACGGAGGTGTCCAGACATTAACCATTGTTAGTTAACTGAAGTTGCAAGTCAAGGCACGAAGTGACACAATTGGGAGCCGCTGATTTACTTACCGAAGTTAAGTTACATTCGGGCCGGAGCACACGTGGACGTCTCGCTACTGATCAGGCAGCGCCTGAGCGAAGTTGGCCTGGACCAGAAGGATCTGGCTGCCGCCGCGCAGGTGACGGAATCTTACATCTCCCAGCTATTGGGCCGGAAGAAGGCGCCGCCGGCGCCGGGGCGTACGGACATCTACGAAAAGCTCGAGCGGGTGTTGCGTGTGCCGGTTGGCGAGCTGTCGAGACTGGCGGATGTGCAGCGCCGGGCGGAGATCAAAAAGAAGGCGGCGGAACCGCCTACGCCTCTCTTCAAGGACTGCCGCGATCTCATCCTGCGGAAGTGCGAACCGCATAGCCGCGACGAGGTTCGCCGGATCTTCGAGAAGGATCCGTTCGGCGAACTGGAGCGGCTGGTGACGCAAAAGATCCTGGATGTGGCTCAGGGTGTCGCGCGGGAAGAATTGCGCAATGAGGCCTGGTTACGGGCCTTGGCGGAGCATAGCGAACGCAGTTTTGAGCAGGTCCGGGTGGCGATGCTGGAGTTTCTGGACACAGACATATTCCAGGTTTCGCTGGAGAGCTGTGTATCGTTCCTCCATCCAATGATAGACTCCTGGGACATAGACTTACGATCGTTCGGTATGGAAGTCGTCCTGAACAAGCGGCTGGGACCGGGCGGAGTCAAGCGTTTCGAGTTCGTTGAGCGCTCGCCTGAGCGGCCACCCGAGATGGAGCCGGGCTTTGAGCGGTTTTTGCGGGATGCGTCCCTGAGCGGGAACGCGACCGAAGAGGAGATTGAGTTTTTGAGAAGGCTGAAGTTTAGCGGTAGGCGTCCCTCGGCGCTGTATTACTACCGCGAGCTGCAGAATTTGCGGGACCCACTGCATTTCCCAGACTCCCCTGCCGATGGCGGTGTCCGGTGAATCGAGGGCGCTTGGATTGCGCCCGTCAGTTCTGTATCTGCGGCATGGCAGATTGGCGGTTTAAGTTCGAGAATCTCAGGAGCCTCGCTGATCCTTCACCCAGGTGCGGCGGCCTTACTGAAAGTGAAGGAGAAGTTTGATGCGCATTATCCTGGTCAACCCGAGCGACGTAGCATTTGGTGTTGGCGTTATTACTCCACGATGGCTGTATGTACTGGCCGCAGCGACACCGCAGAAGTATGGGGATCCGATCATTGTCGACGAGACACTGGAAGCCATCAATCCAGAACAGATCCAGCCCGGCGATGTTGTCGGCATCGGGATCCACACCGCCAATGCATTGCGTGGTTTTGAAGTGGGCCGCCTGGCTCGCGAGCGCGGCGCGACGGTTGTGTTTGGCGGCATCCACTCGACGCTGTATCCGGGTGAGGCTGTGGAATACGGTGCGGCGCATTCGGTGGTGCAAGGCGATGGCGATGAGGCATGGGGCCAACTGCTGGCGGATCACGTGGCGGGCAAGCTGCAGCCGCTGTACGACGGCGGACGCGTAAAGTCGGGGCAGTTCCTGCCGGCGCGCTGGGACCTGCTGCCGCCGAAGAGCTACATGTGGGCGTCGGTACAGACGGTGCGCGGGTGTCCGAAGCACTGTTCCTTCTGCTCAGTGTGGCGGACGGACGGGCAGGCTCCGCGGCAGAGGACGGGCGATGCGGTGATCGATGAGATCGTGCAGCTGCGGCGCATGGGTTACCGGTTCATCGCGCTGGCGGATGACAACTTCTATCCGGTGACGCTGAACGACCTGGCGCTGGCGGAGCGGCAGGGCAACATGGAGAAGCTGGCCGAACTGCAGAAGATGCGGGCGGACCGGTTCGAGTTCATGGAACTGCTGGCCGGGCTGCCGGAAGACACCATCATGTTCACGCAGATCACGATGGAAGCGGCGGAGGATATCGAGTTCCTGAAGGCGATGCGGAAGGCGCGCATTCGCGGGGCCCTGGTGGGAGTGGAGGCCGTGACTCCGGAAGGCCTGAAGACGGTGTTCAAGGACTTCAACCTGTCGGGCGACAAGCTAGTAGAGCGGCTGAAGCTGTTCAAAGCGAACGGCGTGCATGTTCTGGGTTCGTTCATCTTCGGGCTTTCCAGCGACCGGGCAGAGACATTCGATGCCACGGCGGAGCTGGCGAAGAAGGCCGAGCTGACGTTTGCGCAGTTTGTAATGATGACGCCCTTCCCCGGGACGGTCGATTTCGACAAGTGGGAGAAGAGTTCGCAGGGCAAGAACGAGAAGGTGGAAGGGATTCCGATTACTCGTTACTGGCTGATTCCGGGCCACCGGCGTCCGAAGTTGTACATGCCGCATCCGAGCATGAGTTCGGAAGAGATCCGCATCCGGACGCAGGGGGTGTGGGACAAGTACTACACGCTGGGCGAAGTGTGGAAGCGGGCCCAGTGCGTGAAGTCGCTGAAGGGCAGGCTGGCGTTTGTGTTCATCTCGAAGCTGTACCGGCAGATGTACGCCAATACGGGCATTGCCACGGATAGCGCTCGCAGGAAGAGCGCGAACCGTTGGGCGCGCTGGACGGCGCTGATCTGCCTGAAGCTGTTCCGCGGGAAGATGATGCCGGAGCTGGAAGTGCCGCGCCTGGCGACTTCGCAGACCGTGCTTACGAACATCGCGCAGTAGTTTTCGTCACGAATCGGGCGTAGGGGGCGACCTCTACGCCCTCTTTATTTTTCGGCGTCGGTGTGCCAGCCGGGGTTGGTCCACTGGCCGTTGCGGCGGACGAAGATTTCCGTGACGCGGCCGGAGGAGATGGAGCGTTTCCCCTTGGTTTCGGTTTCGACGAGGTAGCTGCTCCAGACGATGGCGACATCTCCGAAGTGCTGGACTTCCGTGCGGGGGAATTCGAGGCGGAGGAGTTTGCCTCCGGCGGCCTGGAATTCTTCCGCACTCTTGAAGACCTCCGCCTGGTGTTTCCAGGCTGACTCTCCGGCGCTGATGACGAGCGTGTCGGGCGGGACGAGTCTGGCGAGCGCTTTGGTGTCGTTGACGAACCAGGAGCGCCAGACGGTTTCGCGGACGGCGAGGAGCTCGGCGTCGCCGGATTGGGCGGCGGCGGTGAAAAGGCCCACCAGCAGTAGGGCGGCGAGGGTCCAGGTGTTGCGGCGAGGGATCATGGTTTGCTCCTTGTGTCGTAGATTGCGAGAAACACCGCGGCCGCCGAAGCGGAGAAGACCGAGTAGTCCAGCGGTGACTTGATGCCTAGCGAGATCGCCATGGCGGTGCCGAAGAGGACGAGCAGGATCGCGCTGGCGAGGGCGGTCCAGCGGGGCCAGAGTCCCAGGATGAGTGCGAAGCCCAGGACGAGTTCAGCGATGGTGGCCGACCAGCCGAGGAACGGAATGGTGGAGGCGGGCATGAAGGCGTTGACCTCGGCGGTGTATTTCAGGAAGTTTGAGAAGTTGCCGTAGCCGACGTCTTTGCCGTAGAGGCCGAAGCGGGAGGCTACTCCGGAGAGAAAGGCTGCTCCCAGGGCGAGGCGGGCGTAGAGGATGGCGGCGCGTTCCTTGGTGGGGGCGGTCATTGGGTGGCCTCGGGGGAGTGGGACGGGGTGGGGACGGGTGGCCTGGTGGCCGTGGGCCTCTTGATTGAAGACGCGTGGGAAACGGGCGCCCGCTTACTTACGTGCGCGGTTCGCAGGTCGGGGGGATACGGGGCAGGTGCGGTTTGGGCGTGGGGGACATCGACGCTTAAGGGCGTGTCGTGGTCGCAGAGGAAGTAGGCTACGAACTTCGCGGGGGCGGTTTTGCTGGCGTTGGCGGAGATGGCGTGCACTCCGTTTGGGGCTTCGTAGAAGCCCTCGCCTGCCTTGAAGATTGCCTCGGGTTCGCCTTGCACTTGTGTGCGGATGGCTCCCTGGACGACATAGCCAATAACCGGGCAGGGGTGGCTGTGGGCAGAGGAGGATTCTCCGGGTCCGTAATTGACTTCGAGCATGGTGGCTTGCAGGCGGCCGCCCTGGAGGTGCGGCAGGGCCTGGGTGAGCACCGGGCGGACTCGCTGGGGCGCCGCGGCGGGCAGGCTCGCCAGCGCGCAACTGACGAGCAGGCCTGTGCCCGCACGTTGGAGGAAGTGGGTCATCGACAGCTCCTTGTGAATTCCATCGTACGGGATAGTGGATTAGTCACAAGGTCCATTTATGCTATGGTCGCTGTACCACTTTTATGGCGAAGCAATCGACCGCTTTCAGCCTCGTGCTGCCGGCCAGGGAGGCGAAGACTCCGGCGTTCCGCTGGCTGTATGGCGCGTTGCGGGCCGCGATCCTGGACGGGCGGCTGCGGCCGGGATCGAGACTGCCGGCGACCCGGGAGTTGGCCGTGCAGTACGGACTCTCGCGCGGGACGATTGTGGCGGCGTTCGAGCAATTGAAGGCCGAAGGGTATCTGGAAGGGGTGGTGGGGTCGGGCACGCGGGTGAGCCAGGTGCTGCCGGAGCAACTGCTCGAAGTGGCTCGGGCTGAGCCGAAGAGGCCGGCGCGCGTGGCAGAGCGGATGCGGGTGGTTTCCGAGTACGGCCGCCGGGTGCAACTGTTCTCCAACCTGGAGGCGCGGCCGACACGGGCGTTCCGGTCGAATGTGCCGGCGCTGGATCTGTTTCCGGCGACGCTGTGGGCGCAGGTGGCGGCGCGACGGCTGCGGCGGGTGTCGACACAACTGCTGCTTGGGTGCGACGCGATGGGCTACCTGCCTCTGCGGCGAGCGGTGGCCGAGTATCTGAACACGTCGCGCGGGGTGCAGTGTGTGCCGGAGCAGGTGGCGATTGTGAGCGGCGTGCAGGAGGCGCTGGATCTCACGGCCCGGGTGCTGGTGAATGCAGGGGACCGGGTGTGCATGGAGAATCCGGGTTATACGGGCGCGCGGACGACGTTTGAGGCGATGGGGGCCCAGGTGGAGGGGATCGGGCTGGATGACGAGGGGCTGCAGATGGAGCCGGCGGCGCTGAAGGACGCGCGGCTGGTGTACGTCACTCCGGGGCACCAGTTTCCGCTGGGAATCACGATGAGCCTGCCGCGGCGGCTGCAATTGCTGGAGTGGGCCCGGAAGAGCCAGGCGATGATCCTGGAAGACGACTACGACAGCGAGTACCGCTACTCGGGCCGGCCGGTGCCGGCGCTGCAGGGGTTGGACCGGCACGGGTTGGTGCTGTTCACGGGGAGTTTCAGTAAGGTGCTGTTTCCGTCGCTGCGGTTGGGGTATCTGGTGCTGCCGCCGGATCTGGTGGAGGTGTTCTCGGCGACGATTTCGGTGACGAGCCGGCATGCTCCGGTGCTGGAGCAGGCGGTGTTGTGCGACTTCATTGCGGAAGGACATTTCGGGCGGCATTTGCGGCGGATGCGGGCCATCTACGCGGAGAGAGTGTCGGTACTGCTGGAGAGTGCCCGGAGTGAACTGGCTGGACTGCTGGAGATCTCGGATGTCGAGGCGGGGTTGCAGACGGCGGGGTGGCTGCGGAGCGGACTGGAGGGCCGGGCTGTGCGCGCGGCGGCGGCGCGGCGGAATGTGGATGTCGTGCCGCTGAGCGAGTACAGCTACGGTGGAGGGATTCCAGAAGGATTGCAGCTGGGTTTCGCGGCGATCGATCTAAGGGAGATCCGGCGCGGGGTGCGGGCATTGCGGATGGCGCTGGAGGAGGAGTTGCGAGCCCGGAGGAGTGGGAAGCGGCTGTCGCGGTAGGTCTGGCGCGCTCAGCGGGTGGAGCGGATGACTTTCTTGAGGCTGCCGACGAGGCGTTCGGCGACTTTGCGGCTGCCGCCGCGCTTGACGGCTCCGATGATGAGGGACTTGTCGCCGGCTTCGCCGGACCAGAGATCGAGGTGGCCGGCGCGGTCGCGGAGGGTGACCGTGCCACGCGCCTGGTCTTTGATGCCGAGGTAGCCGCCGGTGACCTTGGAGCCGGTGGTGGCGGTGTCCTCGCTGCGGCCGCTGAGGATGGCGTCGGCCTCCTCCTTGTGCTGGACGACGGACAGGTATCCGGCCAGTTGTTCGGCGATCTCGAGCTTGAGGAAGACATCGAGGTCGTTGTCCATCTTCTCGACGAAGATGGTGTGGACGTCGCGGAGAGCTCGGACGGTGGGCCGGGCGGGCGCGGCAGCGGCGGGGGCTGGGGATTCGACCGGCGGCGGGGCGACCGCGCGAGGACGATCGGGCGGAGGCTCAGGGAGTTTGGGCTCGGGTGCGGCGGTTGCGGCCGGAGGGGCGGCCTGCGGCTTGCGTGGTTCCGGAGTGAAGTTCTGCCGGACCGGCGCAGCGGGTTGGGCCGGGGGCACCGGCGCGGGCTGGGTGACGGCGGGCACGGGGGCATCTTCGGGCGGCTGCAGGAAGGTTCCGGGGAAGGTGCTGGGGAGAGCGGGGGCCGGCGTTTCGGGTGGCGGCGTCTGGTTGTGGACGACCTCAACCGGACGTTCGGCCGGCGGTTGGGCGCGATGCTGGAGGATCCAGACTCCTGAGGCGGCGGCCATGACGGCGATGGTGAGTACACCGGCGACGAGCATCAGCTGAGACTGCCGGGGCGGTTTGGCCACGGCGGACACCGGCGGAGCCGTTCCGGCGGTGGGCGGCGGCGGCGGCCCAGGGGCGGCCACGGGCACGGCGATGAGGGCTTGCCTGAACTCCTCGGCGGATTGGAAGCGGTCGTCCGGCCTTTTTGCCAGGGCGCGGCGGAGCAGGTTTTCCAGTTCTGGGGCGCAGTCCACGCCCAGTTCGCGGAGGGAAGGCGGGGGCAGCTCGAGGTGGGCCTTCAGGGTCTCGCGGTCGGAGCCGCCGAGGAAGGGGGCTCGACCGGTGAGGGCTTCGAACAGGACGACGCCGGTGGAGTAGAGGTCGGAGCGGTGGTCGGCCTCCTCGAAGCGGATGCGTTCGGGCGCGAGGTATTCGAGGGTCCCGATGACGCTGCCGACGCGGGTGAGGCGGGCGGAGCCGAGGACGCGGGCGATGCCGAAGTCTGTGACTTTGACGTGGCCGTCGTCGGAGATCATGATGTTGGCGGGCTTGATGTCGCGGTGGAGGACACCCATGCTGTGGGCGTGGGCGACGCCTTCCAGCACCTGGCGGAGGATGGAGCGGGCGGTGGCGACAGGCAGCCGGCCAGACGCGCGAAGGATCTGGTCGAGGGTGCGTCCCGGGACGAACTCCATGACCATGTAGTAGTTTTCGCCGTCGCGGAAGAAGCTGTAGAGGGTGGCAGTGCAGGGGTGGTTGAGCTTGGCGAGAGTGGCGGCTTCGACGCGAAAGCGTTCGATGAGGTCGGGGCGGCTGGCGATCTCGTTGTGGAGCATCTTGATGGCCACGCGACGATCGACCATGGTGTCGACGGCTTCAAAGACGGCGCCCATGCCGCCGGCGCCCAACTGGCGGGTGATGCGGTAATTTCCGATGATTCTGCCCGTCATGCGTACCCCTCAGGCTGCCGGGCGGGGTGACCGCTCCGCTGGCCGGTTCGAACTGGAGGGCGTTTCCGTGCCGTTCTTCCTGGGAAGCACCAGGCTGGCTGGCGTCCGGCGACGAACCCTCAGTTGATAACGCGTGATTCGGGCGAGGATTCCATCTCGATGGGCTGAGCGATGGATCAGGGCAGGAGGCTGGGCGGCGGGTCGCCTTCGCGATAGCTCCTGGCGGGGTGGGCTATCTTCTCCTGGAGATTGCGCCAGCGATCGAATTCACCTTGCCAGCGGCCCATGGCGGTTTCCAGGCGGTAGGGCAGATAGTCGCGGAGCCAGAGGGTGCGGAGCTGGGCCCGGAGTTCGCCGGCCACGTCCATGAGGTCGAAGAGGCGGCTGTGGTCCGTTTCGCTGATCTCGATGCCAAAAAGGAGGCGATAGTTGGCGGGCTTGGGGTCCTTGGCGAGGGCTTCGCGGAACTCGTCCATCTCGAGGGCATAGAGCTGGCGGAGGGCGATGTAGTCGAGGAGGCGGGCGCCGTAGAGGAGAGCTTCGTAGAACGGGTCGGGGCCGTCCTTGAGAAGGGTCAGGAGAGTGGCCTGGGCGGATTCGGACTGGAGGCGGGCTTCGCGGATGGCGGCGGCGTGGGCTCGGGCGCGTTCGAGGCGGCGGGGTTCGAGGGGGTTGGCCCAGAGGGTCTGGAAGACGCGGGTGCCCAGGGCCTTTTCCAGGGCGCTCTGGGACTCGGAGACGGTGGCCAGGAGGCGGCTGACGGCGGCGGCATGGCGAGGGTGGAGAAGGCGGGCGTAGCAATCGTAGACCTGGGCGTGCGTGAGGGTCTCGTGATTCCAAGAGGCGATGGGGCCGTAGGCGACGGCGGGGTCGGCCATGCGGAGAAGGACTTGGCCGCAGTCCGTCCATTCGGTGTGGAGGATGCCGAGGGAGCCGTGTTTGCGGGCGCTTTTGATGAGGCCGTCGACGTTGCGGAGGGTGTGGTCGAAGTCGGGGACGGCGTCGTAATAGTTCCAGACTCCGGAGCCGAGGAGGGAGTTCACCCTGGCGGCGGCGAGAGGGGCGACGAAGCGGTCGTAATCGGGCTCGTCGGAGTAGCGCCAGGGGATGGCGACGGTGCCGGCGGGGACACGGGCGATGACCTCCGGATGTTGCAGCAGGATGTCGCCCCAGATCATGACGCGTTTGCCTTTGGCGGCCACGAGGGACGAGACCTGCGCGAAGTGGCGGAGGTAGATCTCGCCGGCTTTGGCGGGCTCGAGCGGACGGCCGGGCACTTTGCCGAGTTCGTAGGTTTCGTCCATGCCGACGTGGAACCAGGGGCTGGGGAAGAGGGCGGTGAGCTGGCTGACCCAATCGCGGAGGAGGTCCTGAGCTTTGGGGTTGAGCGGGTTGATCTCGCCGCCGTGCGGCATTTCGGCGAGGGCGGAGTAGGTTTCGAGGCGGGCGAGGTCGTGGAGGTGGCCGTAGAGTTCAACGCAGGGGACGACGTCGATGAAACGGTCGTGGGCGTAGGCGATGAGTTCGCGAACCTGGGCCTGGGTGAGGCGGGCGGAAGCACTGAGAAGGGGGTAGCCGTCGAGCTCGATGTTGGTTTCGGAGTAGAGGTAGAACTGGTTGGCTTTCCAGCGAGCGAGGAAGTCGATCTGGCGTTTGAGCTCGTCGAATTTGGGGAAGGGGCCGTGGCTGAGGTCGAGCATGAAGCCGCGCAGGCGCATGGCGGGCCAGTCGGTGATCTCGAGGACGGGCAGGGTCGCGGTGGGGGTGAGGAGCTGGCGCAGGGTTTGGACGGCGTAGAAGAGGCCGCGGGCGGTGGCGGCTTTCAGGTGGACGCGCGTGGGGGTGATCTTCAGCGAGTAGGCTTCGGAGGAGTTGGGTCCGGGGGTGTCGTCCCACTGCCAGGAGGATTGCGAGGAAGTGCGTTCGAGGAGGATGACGGGGGCGGTGGTGGAGGCGGCTGCCGGGGTGATTCCAGATTGCTGGAGGATGGCGCGGAGGGCGCGCTCGACGAGAGTGTCGTCGTTGTCTGGTTTGGCGGCGAAGCCTAGGGTGGGCCGGACGAGTTTGAGGGAGCCGGCGCCGCGGTGGACGGAGTGGGGTTGAGGGAGGAGGGGGAGTTCCTGGGCCGGAAGGAGAGCGGCGGCGGCCAGGAAGGCGGCGCTGAGACGGATCAGCATTCGAGAGGTTCTCCGGATTGGTAGCAGCGCAGGGCCGCGTGGTCGAGGCGGACGCCGAGTCCGGGGCCTTGGGGGACCTGGGCGAAGCCGCGCTCGAAGACGATGGGGGTTTCGAGGAGGTCGTCCTCGCGGACGAGTTCGCCGAAGATGTCGGAGGGGATGGTGCAGGACGGAGCGGCGGCGCAGGCGTGGAGGGCGGAGACTTCCAGGATCCCGAGATCGACTTCGCTGCCGTGCCAGCAAGGGAGGCCGGCGAGGGCGGCGGTGGAGGCGAGCTCGACGAAGCGGAACATAGGTCCGTTGAAGTTGAAGCCGTCGACGGCGTCGAGGCGGAGGGCGGTGAGGAGGTCGGCCGGGTCCTGGTCGTAGGGGAGGGCGACGTGCAGGTACATCGGGATGCCGAGGGTGGACCTGAGTTCGCGGAAGCCGGCGATGTCGGAGCGGAGGACGGGGTCTTCCAGGGCGTACATGGTTTCGGGGCGGACGCCTTCCATGAGGCGCAGGGTGGTGGCGACGTCGTGCCAGCGCTGATTGGGGTCGAGCAGGATGCGGATGCCCTGGCCGCAGCGGGCTTCGATGGCTTGGGTCCACTCGCGGACCGGATCTTCGGAGGAGCACTTGAATTTGAAGACGCGGTGGCCGCGCTGCATGGCTTCGTGGGCTTTGCGGGCGGCGTCGGGGGGTGTGCGGCGGCCGGTCCAACCGCTGCATTCGACGGAATGGCGGAAGGCGCCGCCGAGGAGTTGGTAGACGGGGATATTGAGGGCCTGGCCCGCGAGATCGAGGATCGCGGATTCAATGGCGTCGTAGACGCGGGCGTGGGGAACGGGCAAGGCGCGCCAGTTGAGAGCGAAGACGTCGCGGCCGATGACGGATTGGAGGGCGGCTTCGACGTGATCGGGATCGGCGGCACGGTAAGTCTCTCCGATGCCAACCAGGCCTTCGGGAGAGTGGAGCTGGATGATCCACTTCAACTCGTAGGGGAAGTCCTGCCAGGTTTTGCCGGTGTGGAAGCGGCGGGCGAAGTCGGCGTCGGTGTCGTCGACCTCGCGGGAGTTCAGGCTGTCGGGCCGGGCTGGGACACGGACGGGGGTAGCGATGGCTTTTTGGATGAGGAGGCTCACGGCTTCTTCCTCTTGGGCGCGGGGCGGTCGCCGATGTCTTCGGGGTATTCCTGGGCGAGGGCGCGGATGCGGTAGCTGAAGTCGAGGAAGAGTTTCTCCCAGCGTTCAGCCTGACCGTCGCGGTACTTGTAGAAGCCGCGGGCGTTGGAGACGCCTTTGGCTCCGGATTGGGCCAGGCGTTTCAAGGTCGGTGGAACTTCGGTGGAGTTGGAGAGTTCCGGGAAGAGGTCTTTGGCGACGGTGGCGTAGCCGGGAATGCCGGTGAGGTCCATGAAGCGGAAGGGGCCGGCGAAGGTGATCCAGTAGCCGAGATCGTTGCGGAGAGAGCGGTCGACGTCGGCGACGGTGGCGTAGCCGTTTTCGACGAGGTAGAGGGCCTCACGAATGAGGGCGTAGAAGCAGCGGTTGGTGATGAAGCCGCGGATGTCGCGACGGAGGAAGGTGGGCTCCTTGCCCCAACGGCGGGAGAGGGCGAGGACGCGGCGGGCGACGGTCGGAGAGGTGTCCTTGCCGCAGATGACCTCGAGGAAGCGCGTGGTGTGGGCGGGTTCCGCCCAGTGGATGCCGAGGATGCGGCGGGGGTAGCGGGTCTCCTTCTGGAGGATGGAGATGGGGATGGCGGAGGTGTTGCAGCCGATGGGTACGTGGCGTCCGACGGAGCCTTCGATGCTTTCGATGAGCTTCTGCTTCTGCGCCCCGTTTTCGGAGATGGACTCGATGACGATTTCGGAGCCGCCGAGTTCGGCGACGTCGCCGGTGGTGCGGAAGCGCTGCATGGCCTCGTCGACGGGGCTGTGGAGGAGATTCTCCTGGCCCATCTTGCGGAGGAGCGCGGCGATGCGGCGGCGGGCGGTGGAGCGCTGGCCGGCATCTCGCTCGACACCGGTAACCGGGTGTCCGGCGGAGAGGAGACAGGCTGTGATGCTGGCGCCCATCAGGCCGAGGCCGGCGACTCCGGCGGGCATGCGGCCCACATCAAGTGTTTCAGGCATTTCGTAGATCCTCCATGGGCGGCCATGAGGCAAAGTCAGTCAGAAATTCGATGAGGGCCCTAGTGGCCGCGGAGAGCAGGTGTGCGCCTTTCGCGGCTGTGGCTTTTTGGGGTTCGCCACTGGAGCCGTTGCCGGAGAGGTGCTCCGTGCGGCGGACGACGGAGACGCCGCGGTAGGGGGCGTCGTCTTCCCAGGCCACGTAGCTATTGGCTGGAGGGCGAGCGGCGCGGGCGGCGCGGTCCAGGTGGACGCGGGTGGAGTCAAGGGCGAGCATCATGCTGGTTTCGTATTCGCAGGCGTGGCTGAGGGCCGGCGATTCCATGGGGGGCCGGCCGGAGAAGGACGGGGCGGCGAGTTCCCAGTAGGTGGCGAGCGCGACCTCAGCGACGGGCGCCTGGGCGAGGATGGAGAGCGCCTGGCGGACGGGCGTGATGTTGCCTCCATGGCCGTTGAGGATGACGACGCGGCGGAAGCCGGAGCTTTCGAGGGAGCGGACGAGGTCGATGACTATCCGGGTGAAGAGTTCCGGGTGAACGCTGAGCGTGCCGGCGAAGGACGAGTGGTGGTGGCTGGAGCCGTAGGGCAGCGTGGGGCAGAGGATGATCTGCTCCGGCAAGTTTTGCTCCGCTGCGCCGGCGATGGCTGTGACGAGATCGGTGTCGGTGGTGACGGGGAGGTGCGGGCCGTGCTGCTCGACGGCTGCGACGGGCAGGACCGCGACGGAGCCGGGCGCCAGGCGCGCGATTTCCGGGGAGGTGAGGGCGGACAGCTTCAACGGGGCGCTCCCTGGGCGGCGGGTTCGAGACCGTGTTCCTGGACCAGACGAACGATGCGCTGGTTGAGGAGGGCGATGTATTGGAGGTCGTGCTCGCTGGGCCGGAGAGTGGCACGGCGGACGGTGACGTTGGTGAGGATGCCGCGGGCCTGGAGGAGGAGCTTTTCGGCGTGATGGAAGAGCTCCATGTTCTGGAGGCTGTAGAGGATCTGGGGCAGGATGCCTTCAAAGAGGGGCTGGGCTTCGGCGCGGCGGCCGGAGCGGGCGAGGAGGAAGACCTTGCGCAGGAGGTCAGTGAGGCCGAGGCCGGGCACGACACCGGCGATGCCGGCGGGCGCGAGTTCGAGGGTGTACATGCCGCCCCAGCCTTCGAGGACACCGACGTTGCCGGAAGTGGCCTCGCGGATGGCGGCCACTTTGGCAGCCAGGCGCGGCTCCTCGAGCTTGATGTAGCGGAAATGCGGGTGGCGGCGGTTGAGCTCGGCGATAGCGGGCACGGATATGGAAGCTCCGCCGGGATTGAAGTCCTGGAGGATGAAGGGGACCTGAACAGCGGAGAGCAGGGCTCCGAAGTGGTCGAGCAGGTCGGAGTCGGAGAGGGCGAACTGGCGAGGGGCGGCGGAGCAGATAGCCGAGGCTCCTGCCTCCACGGCGCGTCCGGCGGCTTGGATGGCGAGGCGGGTGGAGGCGTAGTTCACCTGGGCGATGACGGGCACCCGGCCGGCGGAGCGGCGGACGGCGCGGCTGGTGATCTGGAGGCGTTCGTCCTCAGAGAGTTTGTAGAACTCGCTGGCGTAGGCCGGCAGACACACCGCACAGGCACCGGCGTCGACAGCAAAGTCGATGAGGCGATCGAGATCGGTCCAGCAGATCTCCTCGGATTCCTCGAAGGGGGTAGGGATGATGGGAACAATGCCGTCGATTTGAAAGGTCATGAAGAGGTCACCGTGCGTTTGGATCTCTGTTCGTGCATGGTTACGAGCCAGGCACCGATTGCTACCAGGAGGCCGCCCGCCAACAGAGCGGAGCTGATGGTTTCGTGGAGGGCCAGGCCGGAGAGCAGGACTCCGAAGACGGGCAGGAAGTAGATGGAGAGGGAGGCCTGGGTGGCGTCGACCTCGCCGAGGACCCGGAAGTAGAGGAACATCGAGAGGGCGAGGCTGAGGGCTCCGATGATGACGAGGCCGAAGAGGGCCGCGGGAGAGGCGGACTGGAGGCGCTGGACGGGGCCCGGTTCGCAGAAGAGCATGGCGGGCAGGAGGGCGATGAGCGAGACCGTGAAGGTGGAGACGAGGAGTTGCGCGGGCCCGAGCCAATCGAGGGCGCGCTTGCTGTAGACGTTGTAGAACGCGCTGCCCCAGCAACTGAGAAAGATGAGCATGTTGCCGAAGAAGTAGCGGCCTTCGACGAAGCTGGTTTCGTTCCAGCGGATGCCGGAAGAGAGCAGGACTCCGGGGATGGAGACGGTGAAGGCGAGCCAGCGCAGGGAGCTCATGCGTTCGCCGAGGAGCAGGGCGGCGAGGACGGTCATGAGGACGGGGATGGTGAGATTGATGACGGAGGCGTTGGACGCGGGGGCGCGTTCGAGGCCCCAGTTGAGACACATCTGAGCCACGAGGGAGCCGCTAAGTCCGAGCAGGAGCACCTGAGCCAGGCGGGCGGGCCAGCGTCCGGGCGGCGCCGCGGGCCGGCGTTCGGACCAAGCGACCGGGAGCATGAGGATGGCGGCAAGGAGCATGGCGAACCAGGTGAGTGTGAGCGGGCGCAGCTCTTGAGCCGCCACACGGGACGCAGGGAACTGGATGGCCCAGAGCAGGTTTACCAGGGCCAGCAACGCGAAATTGCGCATACGGTTTTAGCCGCCGGTGGAGAGTCTCGTGCGACCCGAGCCGCCTTCGCGCAGGAACTGCGGGGTTTTCAGCTCAGGGATGGTGAATAGCTCTTCCAGACTCAGCAGGCCCGCTCCGAGGACACCGGCGGTGTCACCCAGCGAGCCGAAACAGATGACGAGATCCTCAGTGAGATGGCTGAGGGCCTGGAGGCGCACGGTGCGCTGGATCTGGTCGAGGAAACCGGCTCCGCAGATTTCGAGGCGCTGATCGAGGACGATGCGGGCGGGGTCGAGCAGATTGACGAGGTTGGCCAGGCCGATGGCGAGGTAGCGGCACATCTCTTCGGAAATGGAGAGGCAGACTTTGTCGCCGGCGCGGGCGGCTTCGAGGACATCCCAACCGGTGACGCGCAGAGGATCGCCGCCGGTTCTGGACAATGCCAGGGACAAGCCGCCTTCGCGAATGATCTCGCGGAAGCGATGGGCGAGGGCGGGCGAACCGGCCACGGCCTCGAGACAGCCGAAGCTGCCGCATTTACAGGCCACGTTGGCCATGCTGACGCGGGTGTGGCCGAACTCGCCGGCGCTGGTGCGGCGTCCTTCAATGACACGGCCTCCGGAGAAGAGGGCGGAGCCGATGCCTGCGCCGTACTCGACGTAGATCATGTCGTCGTTGGATTCGCCGGCGCCGAGCAGGCGTTCCGCATTGCCGCGGCATCGGGTCGCGTTTTCGACGAAGGCCGGGACGTGGAAGGTGTCCTCGAAGATCTTCACGAGGGGGACGTTGCGCCAGAAGTCCAACTGCGACGAGAGGACGGAGATGCCCTGGGCGCGATTGACGAGGCCGACGTCGGCGATCCCGATGCCACGGAGACTGCGGGCCGAGACTCCGGCTTCCGCGAGGGCCTTGCGGGCACATTGTTTCAATTGATCGACGAGGGCGGATTCACCGCCGTCGAGGCGGGTGGGTTCGCGGACGAGGCCGCGGATGCGGGGGGCGAGGTCCATGACGCCAGCAACGACGGTTTCGGAGTCGAATTCGATGCCGAGGAGGAAGCCCTGTTCCTGATTGATGCGCAGGAGGACCTGTTTGCGGCCGGTGGGGTTGTCGCTGAGTCCGGCGATCTCGAGGCGGCGCTCACTGAGGAGCTCTTTGGTCAGTTGAGAGATGGTGCTGGTGCGCAGGCCGGTGAGACGGTGGATCTCGACGCGGGAGAGGGGGCCGAAGTTCCGGATGACATTGAGGATGACTCCGGCGTCGCGTTCCTTTTGCGTATTGACGTACTTCATCGGGCCTCCCAGCGATCGTAGGATGAACTGGATTTCGTGTCAAGAGAAAGTTTCTATATCGAAACAATTGGAACGTTTCGATAAGTAGTCTTCTGCCAGAAAGTTTTGTTTCTGTTATTTTCTTCTTGACTGGCGAATGTTTTCGCCCCTACACTGCGGCAATGCCAGCCGCTGGGACTTTGTGCAAACGGCGGCATGAAGGAGGTACTCATGAAAGCTGCGAAGCTCAGGTGTCCCGCAGGGCCCATGCTCGCTCTCCTGCTCTCAGTCACATCTTTGTCCGCCCCGGTGGCGGCTCAATCTACATTTGGCTCGGTGGTCGGACAGGTATCCGATTCCACGGGCGGGGCGGTACCGGACGCAAAGGTCGGACTGCTGGAGGTGAGGACGCACGTTTCGCGGCAGGCGACGACCTCAGCGGACGGGCGGTATGAGTTTCTGAACGTACCGCAAGGCGAGTACAAGATCGAGATCGAGATGGCCGGATTCAAGAGATTCGCGACGGCGAACTTTGAACTGCAGGCGCGGCAGATTGTGCGCATGGACGCGGGCCTGGTGGTGGGGGAGGTGGCGTCGACAGTGGAGGTGGCGGCGAGCGCGCCGCTGGTGAATACGGAGACGCCAACGGTCTCGTCGGTACGAAGCAACGAGCAACTGCTGAAGGGTCCTTTCATGTACCGGTCGGCAGCCACGTCGCCGGCCCGGGTGTTGGGCTTGTTTTCAGAGTCGCAACTCGGCGTGAGTGAAGAGCGACAGTTCTCGCTGTCGGGCGGCATGGTGTATCAGAACGACGTCTCGGTGGACGGCATCCTGTCGACGAACATTCGCGACAACGGGATCGGGCTGCGGGCGGAGGGGCTGTTTCCTTCGACGGACACGATTCAGGAACTGAAGGTGAGCTCGGTGAACAACAACGCCGAGTTCGCGCAGATGGGCAGCATCACGACGATTACGAAGTCGGGGACGAACGCGTATCACGGGTCTGTGCTGTACAACTACTACGGCAACTCGATGCGGGCGAACCCGTCGTATTTCGCCAAGCAGGTGAACAACGGCGTGCTGCCGCGTGAAGTGAACAACGACATTGTGGGCAATGTGGGCGGGCGGATTATTCCGAACCGGACCTTCTTCTTCACGGCGTACGAGCGGCTGACGAAGTATGGGTTGGTGCGCAACTCGACTAGCGGCATCACGGTGCCGGAAAACGACATCCGGCAGGGGGATTTTTCGCGGTTCCTGACGACGGCGCAGAAGATTGTGATCAACGATCCCGCGACGAACCAGCCGTTCGCGGGCAACATCATTCCGGCGAGCCGGATCAACAGCGTGAGCCGGAAGATCGCGGACAAGTACATCGGGCCGGTGAATGTGGCGAGCAACCTGTATTTCTATCTGCAGGACAATGCTCCGGAGATCCAGCAGAACTACGATGTGCGTGTCGACCATTACTTCGGAAACCGTCACAATGTGTTCGGCCGGTATAGCTGGAAGGACTACAACCGGAAGGCGGCGACGAACTTCCAATCGGAGGGCGGGCTGCAAACGTTGACGCCATCGCACACGATGGTTTTGTCGGACAACTTCGTGATCCGGCCGAACCTGATCAACGAGGCGCGTTTCGGATTCAGCCTGTTGAGGGACGTCACGCTGTCGGGCATCCGGGCTCGGGATTTCCTGCAAGACACGGGCTTGAAGCTGGTGGCCTCGAGTATCCCGGACATTTCGGGTGCGTCGAATGTGAACATTAGCGGGTACACGGCGTTTGGCCGGGCGAAGGATCAGCCGCTGGTGACGCACACGTATGAGTTCGGGGACAACGTCACCTGGCAGGCGGGCCATCACACGGTGAAGGCGGGCGTTCAGATCCACTGGCTGGATTTTCAGCAGCCGGCAGGCGGCTATGGGGAGCTGGGCACGTTCGCGTTCGACAACAATCTGACGCGCGGGACGAATCATCCCTTCGCCAACTTCCTGCTGGGCGTGCCAACGGTGGTGAACCAGACGCAGCCGGGGCCTGGCGTGAATGCGAGCACGAACCACTATGGGTTCTTTGTGCAGGACGAATGGCGGTTGAAGAAGGTCACGTTCAGCCTGGGGCTTCGATATGAACTGCATTCTCCGTTCGAGGATGCCAATGGAAACATCGCGAACTTCCTGCAGGGTTCCGCCAACGGAGATGTCGTGGTGCCTTCCGATGCGTCGAAGGCCCTGGCAACGCCGCGGTTTGTCAAAGCGATTGGCACGGCCAGGATTCTGACCGCGGAGCAAGCGGGCATTCCCAGCCGGCTGCGGTTCACGGACCGAAACAATTTTGCGCCCCGCATCGGGGTCGCGTGGCGGCCGTTCAACAACAACAAGACGGTGCTGCGGGCGGGCTACGGGCTGTACACGGTGCGCGTGCTGGGGCCCTTCTTCGCCGGCATGACGGACATCCACACGTCGGGCCAGCAGATCTTCACGAACACCTTCAACGACGCGACGAGTGCGCACTCCATTGTCTGGCCGAACACTTCGAACTCGCTGGCGGACCTGGGCAATGTCGCCGTCGGTACGCTGAACTTCAGCTCGGCGAATGCGATCCGGTTCCGGGACCCTTACACGCAGCAGTGGAGCTTCACGGTAGAGCGGGAAGTGGCGCGGCGCAACTCGGTGCGCATCACCTATACCGGCAATCACGGCGTGGGGCTGGTGACGTCACCAAACATCAATGAAGTGCTGCCGAATACCTTGGGGTACAACAACCTGCCGGCATCGGCACGGCCGTATCCGAACTACCGGCAGGTGCGGTTGCGGGCGAATGGCGGCAGCAGCAGCTATCACGACCTGACCGTCCAGCACCGGCTATTGGGTGTGGGCGGCTTGACGGTGACGAACTCCTACAAGTTCGCCAAGGGGATCAGCAATGTGGAGACAGATCCGAACAATGCCAACTTCTCGAATGAGATTCCGGCGGATTTGAATAACCGGTTCGATCCGCGGTACTGGCGCGGTCCGATGGTGGGGATTCCGTATCACCGGGTGTTGACTGATTTCCTGTGGGATGTTCCGCTGGGCCGTGGCCGGCATTGGGGCCGGAACTGGAACCGGCTGGTGGACGGCATTGCGGGCGGCTGGACGATCTCGAGCATCATGATGTTCCAGAGCGGTCCGCACCTGACGCCATTCTTCACGAGCCACTGCCAGGCGGGCACGGACTGTTCGTCGCGGAACCGGCCGGATGTGGTGGCAGGCCAGGATCCGGACACGGGCTTGAAGACGACGGAGGCGTGGTTCAACACCGGTGCGTTCACGAAGGCTCCGTTCCTGAGCGCGGACGGGAAGAGTGTGTTCGCGGGCCGATTCGGGAATGCGGGGGTTGGCACGGTGACGGGTCCGGGCATCATGCAGATTGATGCAGGTGTCTTCAAGGACATTCGCCCGACTGAGCGATGGAGCATGCGGGTGCAGGGCCAGGCGAGGAACCTGCCCAATCATCCGAACTTCACGAATCCCAACATGAACATGGACAGCGCGGACTTCGGCAAGATCCGCGGTTTGAACGGAAACGCCTACTCCCGCCTGATTACGGGCGGGGTACGCCTCCTCTTCTAGCTGGATGCATCGGAGATGACCAGACGTGACCTGTTTGGCACCGTGGCATTGGCGGGCATGCTTTCGGAGGAGAGCATGCTCGCCGGGGGCGGTGAGTTTTATACGCCCTGGCTGGATGCTCTGGTGAAGGGGTATTTGGCTAACGCAAGAAGGACGAGCGACAGCCTAGCGGTTTGTGACTTTGAAGGCGGCAGCAAAAGGTCGGACGGAGTTTCGAAGTCGGGGAAGACGTATTGCAGTGTGTCGAGGATGCTGCCGGCGCTTGCGGCGTGTGTGGCGGCCGGACGGGACGCAGACGGGACGCTGTTCCAGGCGATTCTGGCAGTGTACCGGTGTGCGTTCGATCCAGCTCATCCGGATTATTGGGGGCCATCTCCGGCGGACAAGCCGGACTTGCGGCAGGTGGAATCGTCACTGGTTGCCTGGACGTTGTGGTTGTTGCGGGACCGGTTGCCGGGTGCACTGACGGCCACCGAGAGGGGGAACCTGCAGCGGTGGCTGGCGTCGTGCGCGGTGCGAGAGGTGCGCTACAACAACTTTGCGTGGTTCACTGCGGTGAACCAGGCGGTACGGCTGGCGCTGGCGGAACGCTGGAACGAATTCCGCGGCGATGAGGCGTGGATGCTGGATGATTTGCGGGCGATGGACGCGATGTATGCCGGCGATGGATGGTATACGGATGGCAAGGGCGCGCACATCCACGATTACTACTCGTTCTGGGTCTTCGCGAGTCATTTCCTGTATTGGCGCGAGGTGATTGGCGCGAGGTACCCGGAGTGGAACAGCCGGTTTGCAGGGCGAGTGAAGGAGTTGATGGTGCATGCTCCGGAGCTGTTCTCAGCGAGTGGGGCGCATGCCATGATGGGCGTCTCGCTGGTGTACCGATTCGCGGCGGTGACGGCACTGGTACTGGCCTACCGGCAGGGGTTGTGGCCTCACTCCGCCGGCTTGTTGCGCGGGCTCGTGCGGCGCAACATGGCGTTCTTCTGGGGGCATGGCGCGTTCGATGGTTCCAAGGGCAAACTGCGAGAAACGATTTCCGAAGTGGGGACTCCGGAGTTCGCAGAGTCTTACATCGACAATGGACATCCGTACTGGGGCATGCAGGCGTTCGCATTCCTGCTGATCCCGCGCGGGGATGCGTTCTGGACTGAGCGGGAGGAAGGGTTGCCTTGCGAGAAGCGCGACTTCGTGACGGCGCTGGCGGGTCCGGGGGTTCTGATTTCGGGGTGCAGGAGTACGGGCGAGTCGCGGCTGCATTTTGTGAACAATGGGCGGTTTGATGCGATCTACCGGGACAGGTACACGAAGTTCTCCTACTCCGGGCAGTTCTTCTTTTGCTTTACGAAACGCAAGGACCGGGCTACGTGGGATAGCGCGCTGGTTTTCCGGGATCCTGGGAGCGGAGTGATTGCGGGGCGCGCCGGAGTGGAAGGCGGCCGCCTGGTGGACGGCGGCTATGAGACGGAGTGGTGGGCGATGTTGGACGGGCTTCGCATTCGCGTCCGGAGTAGGATCAGGCCGGATCGAGACAGGGAGCTGCGATCGCATGTGGTGGAGGCTCCGGAGGGTGCGGTTGTGCGGAAGGTGGAGATCCTGGAGGGTTCGGCGGGCTTGCCGTTCCTGGAGAATGAGCAGATCGAGACTAAGGGCAAGGGGCAGCAACTGGTGGCGTCTGCGGTGCTGGGGCAAGCCGGCGTGACGGCGCACAGCGGGTATGACGGGGTGAGCGTGGAGTCGAAGTTCGAGCCTGTGTTCGGGCGCGAGAATATTCACCTGTTCGCGCCGCGCTGTGCGGTTGTGACGCTGAGGAAAGTGTTGAAGCAACCGGTGACGGAGCTGAGCGCGGCGTTCCTGTGCAGGCCGGCGCGTGGAAAAGGAGGAGTGGCTTGAGCAAGCAGGAGATCCAGCATCCGGACAAGCAGGTGTCGACGGGTGCGTATTCCGCGGGGGTGCTGTGTGATGGGTGGCTGTATATCAGCGGCCAGGGGCCGGTGGATCTGGCGACGGGCGAGACAAAGCGCGGCTCGATTGAAGAAGAGACGCGGTACACGCTGGCTCACATCGACAAGATTCTGAAAGCGGCCGGGTGCTCGGCGAGCGATGTGGTGAAGTGTACGTGCCACCTGGCGGACATCCAGGAATTCGACCGCTTCAATGCGGTGTATGGGGCGTACTTTCAACCGATCCGGCCGGCGCGCACGACAGTGCAGTCTGTGCTGTGGGGCGGGATCAAAGTGGAGATCGATGCGGTTGCGCGCATCCCGGAAGGAAAGAGATAACCATGACGGAACGAAGAGAATTCATCAAGAGCGCGGTGATTGGAGCGGCGGCGGCGCTGCAGGGGGTGGCGCAGGATCGGCGGCTGCGCGTGGGGTTCATCGGAACGGGCAATCGTGGAGGAGCGCTGCTGGGTCCTGTGCTGCGGATTCCGTGGGTACAGGTGACGGCGCTGTGCGATGTGGATGAGGCGATGCTGGCGAAGGCGCAGGATCGGGTCCAATCGGCGGGCCAGCCGAAGCCGGCGACGTTCACCGGATCGAAAGAGGCGTACCGGCAACTGGTGGAGCGGAACGATGTGGATGCAGTGATCGTGGCAACTCCGTGGCAGTACCACGTGCCGATGGCGCTGGCGGCGATGAAGGCGGGCAAGGCCGTGGGCGTGGAGGTGCCGATCGCGCAGACGGTGGAGGACTGCTGGGCGTTGTTGGAGACGCGCGACAAAACGGGGTCGCCGTGCATGATGCTGGAGAACTGGTCGTTCCGGCGGGACAACCTGGCGGTGCTGAACATGATCCGGCTGGGGCTGCTGGGTGAGATTGTCCACTGCCACTGTGCGCACGGGAACGACTGCGTGGACCGGACGCCGTGGTACTTCGACCGGCAAGGGAATGCGCGGTGGAGCGGCGAGTATCTGATCCGCCGGAATTGCGATCAGTATCCGACGCACAGCCTGGGTCCGGTGCTGAGCTGGATGGATATCAACTGCGGCGACGCGCTGGACAGTATCGTTTCGATGGCCAGCCGATCACTGGGAATCAATCATTATTTCGAGAAGACGCTGGGCGCGGACCATCCCGCGGCGAAGCGGCACTACGCGCAGGGCGACATCGTATCGTCACTGATCAAGACGAAGCGCGGAAACACGATTGTGTTGAACAACGATATGCAGTTGCCGCGGCCTTACGACAACCGCTGGATGATCCAGGGGACGGAGGGTGTATACAGCGAAGAGCGGAACTCGATCTACTTGTGGCGGCGGAGTCCGAAGGTGCATGAGTGGGAGGCGTTTCCGCCGTATCAGGCAAAGTACGACCACACGTGGTGGAAACCAGTGAAATCGGACAAGCCGGGCATGGATCAGACGGCCGCGGGCCATGGCGGCACGGATCCGCTGTTGTTGTACAAGTTTCTGGAGGCAGTGCGAGACAAGCAGCCATTGCCGCTGTCGTTGGAGGACGGGTTAACGATGAGCGTGGTGGTGCCCCTATCAGAGGAGTCGATTGCGGGTGGGAGCAAGGCGGTCTCGTTCCCGGATTTCACCCGCGGCAAGTGGAAGACGGCGAAGCCGTACTTTGCGGTGGATGCGGGTGCGGCGCTCGCATAGAGATGGCATCCTGAATCATGCGACGACGACAGTTCCTGGTAGCCGCCCCGGTAGCGGCATCACAAGCTTGGGCGGGCGCGAACGATAAGGTTCGCGTCGCCGTCATTGGAGTGGGCTCGCGGGGTACGGCGCACATCAAGGAGATGCTGCCGGCGGGCAACATCGAGGTGGCCGCGGTGGTGGATCCGGACGGGCGGCGCACGGAAGCGGCGGCGGGCCTGGTGAAGCAGCAGACGGGGAAGGCTCCGAGGATCGAGTCGGACATGCGGCGCGTGTTCGAGGACAAGAACATCGACGCCGTCACGATTGCGACGACGAATCACTGGCACACGCTGACGGCCATCTGGGCCATGCAGGCCGGCAAGGATGTGTACGTCGAAAAGCCGGTATCGCACAACGTGTGGGAGGGTACGAAGCTGGTGGAGGCGGCGCGCCATTACAACCGGATGGCGGCCGGCGGGACGCAGCGGCGTTGGTGGGGCCGGTTCCGCAAGGCGGTGGAGGTGGTCCACTCGGGCACGATCGGCGACGTGTACCAGGGGAACTTTGTGTTTCCGGGCAATCGGGACTCGATCGGTTTCAAGCCGGTGCAGCCGCCTCCGGCATGGCTGAACTGGGATCTGTGGGTGGGTCCGGCTCCGATGCAGCCGTATCACGAGAATCTGGTGCACTATAACTGGCACTGGTTCTGGGATTTCGGCAACGGGGAACTGGGCAACAACGGCATCCACATGATCGACCTCATGCGCTGGGCAATGAAAAAGACGCTGCCGGTGCGGGTGCAGTCGACGGGGGGGCGGTTCGGGTACAAAGACCAGGCGCAGACACCGAATACGCAGAACGTGACATGGGTCTATGAAGACGGCGCGATGATCGTGGGCCAACTGCGCGGGCTGTATACTCCGGAACCGATGTCGTGGGACTTCTTCGGCACGAAGGGCCACATGCATGTGTTCGCGGATGGCAGAATCCGGGTCACGCTGGGCCGGAATAAACAACCCGAACCCGAGCCGGCTTATCCGCCAGACATCGATCACTTCAAGCAGTTTGCCGAGGCGGTGAGGACGCGCAACCGGAGCCTGCTGCTGTCAGAGATCGAAGAGACTGCCATCTCGACGGCTCTGTGCCATCTGGGCAACATCTCGTACCGGGTGAACCGGGATCTGCGGTTCGATCCGGCGACGATGCAGTTCCCAGGAGATGGAGAGGCGAACGGGCTGCTGACTCGGAAGTACAGAAGCCCGTACGTGGTGCCCGAAAAGGTCTAGGCGCTGGCCGACGAACTGGCCAGAATAACGCCTCCGGTGCCGCCGAAGGAGATGACTCGGGGCTGTGTGGGTGTTCCTATGCGGGCGGACTGGAAGTTCAGGAAGAAACCGGCCGGGAGTTGGAGAGTGTCCACGGTGGTTCCATTGGGGCGCGTGAGGCGGAAGTAGAAGTCCGGACGTGCCTCGGAGACCGGGGTCCGGCGGGTGCTGGTGGTTTCCTGGTCGGTGTCGAGGTTCAGGCGGGTGGTTTGCACCACCTTATTGCCGGCCTTGCTGGCGAGTTTGTCGCGCGGGATGTAGATGCGGATGCGGCCGGTGAAGTCCGTGGTGGTGGTTTGCACGGTTTCGTCGCCGGTGCGCTCGTAGCTGGTCTTGATCGTGGTGGAGATGTCGCCCGTGGGCAGGTGGTGGCTGGAATGGGTGGTGGTGGGGCCGGGTAGAACCACGTCGTCGCCCGCCGGGGCTGGGGAATCGCGATCCATCAGGCGAACGGTGACACCCTTCATGGGCCGGGCGATGCCGAGGGCATCGGCTTCGAGGAAGCGGACATAGAAGTAGGTGTTGAGCACGTCGGCGCGGGTGCCCAGATGGGCGGCGATGAGCATGGTGCTGTCGTCGAGGCGAATGAAGGTGCCGGTGAGGGTGGGCAAGAGGTCGGTTCCCGGGATGGGGAAGTCGAGCTCGATGAAGGTCGGTTGATTGTCACCGCCGTCCCCCAGCACGAGGGAGAAGTCGTTGCTGTCGAACTCCATCATGATGGTGAGCACGCCCACGACTCCGAGGGCGTAGCCCGCCGCGAAGCCGGAGGCGAGACCGAGGCCCTGTGTAATGATGACCGCGATAGCGGCCAGAAGGGCGAGGCCCAGGCTGGTGATGACACACAGGACAACGTCGGTGTTGTCGAGGTCGTTGCTGGTGTCTTTCTGAACGCGGATCCGCGTTCCTTCCAATGTGATGGTGAGGGTAGTCGTGGTGGTGAAACCCAGGTCGACGCCAAGAGGGCAGAGGTCGACGATCTTGCCCTTCGTGATCATCTGAACCGTGCCGTTGCCGAAGGCGATGTCGGCGCTGTCGATGACGGCATCGGGATGGGTCTGCTTTGCGATCCGCGTGAGCTCGCCGCTGCGGGCGGCACTCTGGACGATGAGGCGGAGGACGGAGTCGTGGACGCGGGTGAAGAGGTTGGTGCTGGCGTTGGGGAAGAGCGCGGTGAGGGTGGCGGGATTCCCGGGAGACGGGGTGCCCTGCACTTTCACGCCGACGAGAATAGCGTCGCCCCGGGTGAGGAGGGCGGTCTCGTGGATCTCCAGCTTGCCGATGGGCAGCGGGATGGAGGCGCTGATCGTCATGCGAAGCGTGGCAGCGAGCTTCTGCTGGAGGGCGTTCTGGAGGATGATGGCGAAGCCGTCGGGCTGGTCGGGCGGGGGCGGGTTGACGCGTTTGACGGGTGAATTGGCGTCCAGGTCGAGCCGGGCATCGCTGCTGTTGGAGAGGTCGAGCTGGATCTCCAGATTGCGGGCGGCAATGCTGACCGGGACGATGCTGGTGACGAGACCGACACTGAGCCGGAGGCGTCCGGTGGCGAAGGTGACGACGGTGCGGACGTCGCCGGTGACGATGTGGGTGATGCGTTCGAAGTTGAGGCGGAAGGGGATGGTGAGGGCGACGCGGTCGAAGCCGTCGCGGAGGGGAGCCACGGTGGGAGGCGCGGTGACCTGGAAACGGCTGATGCGGCCGCCGGGCTTGTCGACCACAAAGGCGCCCATGAGGAGGTCGATATCGCCGGAGGAGAGGACTTCGTCGAGGAAGATGGTGTCGGGGATAGTGCCGCTGGCGAGCAGGCCGCCGAGGATCTCGTTGGCGGCGGAGGTGCGGAGGCCGGCACTGAATTCGTATTCACCGGGGCCGAGGGCGCGGGCCGCGAGTTGAGGGCGCTTGCCGGCGGTGTAAGTGATTCTGCCCGCTTTGGCTGCGGCCTTGTTCCAGGCAGCGCGCTGCGCCGGTTTGACGACGCGGCGGGGTTGAAGGATGGACTTGAGCGAGGGGCTAAAGACGCTGCCGCGCTTTTCGAGGGCTGCGATGGGATCGTCGGCGGTTGCGACGGATCCGAGGAGGGGGAGAAGATCCTGTGGATTGGAGAGAGTTGGCATGGGGGTGCTCCTCTGGCGTCTGCGAAGAGGTAGTGCGGGCGGGGCGCGGATCGTTACAGGTTGGGGTGCGATTGGGCCGGTGGCGGCAGGTGTTCGCTGAAAGATAGTGAGGAGGCAGGGCTGAAGCCCTGAGCAGGCTGAAGCCCACCCCACTTGAGGCTGGAGGTGGATTGGATGCCAGCTGATTGTTAGCGGCTTTGGAGGTAGGCGCGCCAACCTCCAAAGGAGGTGATTTCGCGGGCTCCGGCTATTCCGGAGGGTTCGCAGATGAAGCCCTTTACCTGCGTGCCGTCTTCAAGACGGAGGGTCCCGATACCCAGGGGCGGCGGGATGAGCGCCACGAAGCTGCCGAATTCGTTAACCGGCAGACTCCAGATCTCGACCTCGATGCCGGGGCCGGAGAAGCCCTCTTCGCGGATGAGGCCGGGCTTGGCGGGGGTCGAGTTGGCTAGAGCAAAGAAGCGATAATCCGGCGAAGTGCGACAGGTCTTGATGAGTGTGCCGCCACGCGAGGTGAGCTGGGTGTTCAGGGGCTGGCCGGTCAGGTGGGCGCCGACGACGGCCACCTGGACGCGCTGTTCGGGCAGGAGGCGGGCGGCCACGCGGGCGAGCGAGAGGTCGGCCTGGGCGGGTCCGACCAGTGTGACTCCGAAGGGCGTGCCGTTGGGCCGGAAGCCGGCGGGGATGGCGAGCGCGCTGAGGTCGAGGAGATTGACGAAGTTGGTGTAGAAGCCGAGGTTGGTGTTGAGGCGGAGGGGCTCAGCTTCCACCTCTGTCACCTTGTAGATGGTGCCGGTGGTGGGCAGGAGGAGAAAGTCGATTTTGTTCCACACGGCAGCGGTCTTCGATTTCAGCTCGCCCAGTTTGTAGGCCGCCTGGAAAGCCTGGACGGCGGTGAGGGTACCCGCGCCCGTAATGATCTTACGGGTGACGGGGTGCAGGTCTTCGGCGTGATCGCGCACGAAGTCTTCCAGGGCGGCGAGGCGCTCGGCGACCCAGGGTCCGGAGTAGAGGAGTTCGGCAGCGAGGCGGAAGGGCTCGTAGTCGATTTCGACGCGGTGGCCGCCGGAGCGCTCGCAACGGGTGATTGCGGCGTCGAAGAGGCGGCGGGAATCTTCGTCGCCAAAGAACTCGAGTTGATGGGGCGGCGGGACTCCGAAGCGGAAGCGGGCGCCGGACCAGGTGTCGCCGGAGTCGTGAAAGGTGCGCGAGGACCAGTCTTCGGGGTCGGGCTGGGCAGCGATGCGGAAGACACGCTCGGCCAGGGCGAGGTCGCGCGTGAAGATGGAGACGCAATCGAGGGTGCGGCAAGCGGGCACAACGCCCGTCATGCTGAAGACGCCGCGGGTAGGTTTGAGACCGATGAGGTTGTTGAAGGCGGCGGGGACGCGGCCCGAGCCGGCGGTGTCGGTGCCCAGGGCGAAGTCGACGTCTTCCAAAGCGACAGCGACGGCGGAACCGGAACTGGAGCCACCGGAGATGTAGCCATCGGAAAAGACGGAGTTGCAGACGCCATAAGGTGAGCGGACGCCGACCAGACCGGTGGCGAACTGATCGAGGTTGGTTTTGCCGATGGCGATGGCTCCGGCTGCTTCCAACAGGCGGACCACGGTGGCTGAGCGGTGCGGTGTGTAGGCGAAGGCTGCGCAGGCTGCGGTGGTAGGCAGGCCGGCGAGGTCGATGTTGTCCTTCACGGCGAAGGTGAGGCCGGCCAGCGGCAAAAATGGATCGACGGCTTCCGCACGCCGGATGACCTCTTCTTCGGGCAACAGCGAGATCCAGACCGGCGCGGCGCCTCGCTGGCGGATGCGCTCATAGGCCTGGCGGATGCGTTCGACGGGTGTCATCGCACCACCAAGAGGGCCTGGCCCGGGTGGACGATCGCCCCTGGTGCGCAGCGCACTTCGACTACTTCGCAGGCCGCGGGCGCGGGGATGGCCACTTCCATCTTCATGGCTTCCAGGACGACGAGCGGGTCGCCTGCATTGAGTCTCTGCCCCGATTGCGCCTGGATCTTCCAGACGCTGGCCGTGATGGGGGATCGGATGGAGCGGCAGCCTTCCGGGACGCTCTCTTCAGGCGGGGCGACAGGCGCAGGCTCTTCGATGTATTCAGCCAGGCCGGCGGCGGCCCAGCGTTCGCGCTCGGCGTGGAAGGCCTCCTGCTGAGTGGCCTTGAAGGCCGCGGCCTCTCCGGCGATCGACTGCAGGAAGGATTGGTACTGCGCAAGGTTAAAAACTCCGGGCTCAGTGCGCACGGTGTATTCGCCGTGCGGAAAGCCTTCTCGCATCTCCAGGAGTTCCTTGGCACTGACAGGGTAGAACCGGATCTGGTCGAAGAAATCCAGGAGCCAGGGTTTGCCCTGGGTGAAGGAGTCTGTGGTGCGCCAGGTGTTCCACATCTGGATAGTGCGGCCCACGAACTGATAGCCGCCGGGACCTTCCATGCCGTAGACGCAGAGATAGGCTCCGCCGATGCCGACGGCGTTCTCGGGCGTCCAGGTGCGGGCCGGGTTGTACTTGGTGGTGACCAGGCGGTGCCGCGGATCGATGGGCGTGGCCACCGGCGCGCCGAGGTAGACGTCGCCCAGGGCGAGGGTGAGGTAGCTGGCGTCGAAGACGATGCGGTGCACGTCGTCGACGGAGCCGAGACCGTTGATGCGGCGGATGAACTCGATGTTCCAAGGGCACCAGGGGGCGTCGGGCCGGACGGAGCGCATGTACTTCTCGATAGCCAGACGGGTGGCCGGATCATCCCAGGAGAGAGGGAGGTAGACGGTGCGCGAGGGCACCTCTTCGACGTTTTGAGCCGAGGCGGCCGAGGCGCTGACCGCCTCCAGGAGTTCCTCGCGGCGGATGCGGGCGGTGTCGTAATGGATCTGGAGCGAGCGAATGCCGGGGGTGAGATCCACCACTCCGTTGAGGCCCTGTTTGCGGATCCAATCGGCCATGGCCTGCGCTTTGAGGCGGAGACCGAAGTCGAGATGGGCTTCGCCGAATTCGACGAGCAGGTTGCGATCGCCATCGGCGCGGACTACCACTGCGGGGGCTTGTTGCAGGATGGCGGGCTCGGCGTTGACGCGATGGAAGTGGACTGTGTCGCCAGCCTTGAGCTGGCCGATCTTCCAGAGTTCGTCGTGGACGATGGTGGCCGGGCAGACGAATCCGCCGCAACTGGGGCCGTCGGGTCCCAGGATGATGGGCATGTCGCCGGTGAAATCGACAGTGCCCACGGCGTAGGCGTTGTCGTGGATGTTGGACGGATGCAGACCGGCCTCGCCACCGTCGGGGCGGGCCCACTCGGGCTTGGGTCCGATGAGGCGGACTCCGGTGCGGTCCGAGTTGTAGTGGACTTTCCAGTGGGTCTCGAAGAAACGGTCGATATCGCGCTGGGTGAAGAAGTCAGGTGCGCCGTGGGGGCCGTAAGTGACGCCGATCTTCCAATGGTGGTCGAACTGGGGGACGGGCCTGGCGGGCTGCGGCTCAGCGGCGACGGCCGTGCCGTAGTGGAGGAGATCGCCGGTGCGGAGGACGCGTCCGGCGGGACCGCCGAAGCGGCCCAGGATAAAGGTGCTGCGGCTGCCTAGATACTCGGGGACATCGATGCCGCCGCGGATGGCGAGGTAGGCGCGCGCTCCGGGTCCGTTGACGGCACCCATTTCGAGGATGGATCCGGCGCGGGCTTCGACAGGCTGCCAGCGCTGGACGGGCGCACCGTCGAGGGTGGCTTCCATGTCCGCTCCGGTGAGGGCGATGACGGCACTGCGGTGGAACTTCAGCGTGGGGCCCATCAGGGTGCATTCCAACGCCGCCGCCGAAGGTTCGTTGCCAACGAGTTCGTTGGCCTCGGTGAAAGACTTCCAGTCCATGGGACCGGAAGGTGGAACACCGATGGCCCAGTAACCGAGGCGGCCGGGGTAGTCCTGCACAGTGGTCTGCGTGCCGCCATCGATGACTTCCATCAGGCGGGGGGCATAGTGGAACTCGCCCAGGAACTTCGTGGGGAAGCCGCCGGCCTGAAAGCGGGGTTCCGCACAGATGGCCCGGAGATAGTCGACGTTGGTCTCGATGCCGGCCAGACTCGTGGATGCGAGGGCGGCCTGCATGCGCTGGAGGGCCTCGGAGCGGTCCGCGCCGTGGGTGATGATTTTGGCTACGAGCGGGTCGTAATAGGGCGGGATGTCCGTGCCGGTTTCGACCCAGGTTTCGACGCGGGCATCGGAGGGGAACTTAACATCGGTGAGCAGACCCGCGCTGGGCTGGAAGTTCTTGAGGGGCGACTCCGCGTAGACGCGCACCTGGATGGACGCGCCTTGTGGGGTGACTTCGCGGATGGGGTCCTCGCCGCCGGCGAGACGCACCATCCATTCGACGAGATCGGTGCCGGTGACTTCCTCGGTGACGCCGTGTTCCACCTGCAGGCGGGTGTTCACTTCCAGGAAGTAGAACTCGCCGCGGTCGCTGTCGTAGATGAATTCGACGGTGCCGGCGGACTGGTAGGAGACTTCCCTGCCCAGGCGGATGGCGGAGTCGTAGAGGGCTTGGCGGATCGCGCCGGTAAGGCCCGGCGCGGGGGTCTCTTCGATGACTTTCTGGTTGCGGCGCTGGGCGGAACAATCGCGTTCGCCGAGGGCGACGACGCGGCCCTTGCCGTCGCCGAAGATCTGCACCTCGATGTGGCGGGCGTGTTCGACGAAGCGCTCCGCGTAGATGCCGGAGTCCTTGAAATTGGCGCGACTGAGGCGTTCGATGGCCGTGAAGGCGTCCTCGAGTTCGGCCTCAGTGTGGCAGAGACGCATACCGATACCGCCGCCGCCCGCAGTGGATTTGAGCATCAGGGGGAAGCCGACCTGCGCTGCCGAGTTCGCTTCCGTGATGAGAGGAGTACCGGGGAGAAGAGGCACTCCGCAGGCCTGCGCCAGTTCCCTGGCCCGATGCTTCAGGCCGAATTCGATCATCTGGCGCGGCGTAGGTCCGATGAAGATGATGCCGGCGGCAGCGCAGGCTTCCGCGAAAGCGGCGTTCTCGCTGAGGAAACCATAGCCGGGATGGATCGCTTCGGCTCCTGTGCGGCGTGCGGCGTCGAGAACCGCTTCGATATCCAGGTAGCTCTGCTGCGGCGGCGGAGGGCCGAGCAACACCGCTTCATCGGCCTGATGGACGTGCAGAGAATGCTTATCGGCTTCCGAGTAGACGGCGACCGAGGCGATGCCCATGCGGCGCAGGGTTCGGATGATGCGGCACGCGATGGCGCCGCGATTGGCAATCAGAACTTTCCGGATCACCGGCTCTACTCTGCCTCCCAGATGAGAACGCGTGCCGGTGTTGGATTGTACGCGTTGCATGGATTGTTCAACTGCGGGCAGTTGGAGATGACGACGAGAGTGTCGCGTTCGGCATGCATCTCGACGTACTTGCCCGGATCCGAGATGCCGTCTTCAAAGGTGAGGCGGCCTTCGGGCGTGACGGGCACGTTCATGAAGAAGTTCACATTGTGGCCGATGTCGCGCTTCTCCAGGAGGCGGCCGTTCAGGTCGGGCTTCCACTTGAGAACCTGTTTGAGGAACGTCTGGCGGCAGGCGTGCATGTAGCGCTTGCCGATGTCGTAGCGCACCATGTTCGACTCCTGCGAACAGGCTCCGCCGAGCGTGTCGTGACGGCCGCAGGTGTCGGCGGTGATGGTCATCAGGACATGGCCGTTCTGCGTCAGCAGGCGCGTCCCGGTGCTGAGATAGATGTTGCCCTGGGCGCAGATCGTGTCGACAGCGGAGTAGCGATCCGTATAGTCGTGGGCGTTGAAGAAGAAGGTATCGACCGCCTGGTTTCCTTCCAGATCGACGATGCGGAAGGTCTGTCCCTTTTTCACTTCGTGGATCCAGCCATCGCCAGCCGGGATGGTCATGTCGAGGACGGCATCTACGGGTGCCAGGGGGCTTTCGATGAGGCTCATGCGCGGGCCTCCCCGCCGAAGTAGCGTTCGGTGAGGATAAAGCCGCGGCCGTTCTCAGGCCGCGATATGCGGCATGGGTCGTCGGCGGCAACGGGTGCGGCCTCACCCACTGTGAGGTGGACGGGCTTCGGGGCGTAGACAGCACCGGGTTCCATGGGGTGGTGATTGGCGGAGAGCAGCACGAGGACGTTCATCTCGGCGCGCAATTCAACGTGGGCTCCCGGCTTGGAGCTGCCCGGCACGTAGTGCATGGAGCCATCGGCGTCTACCTGCACTTTGCTGAAGAAGTTCACGGTGGGGGTGAGATCGCGCGGACCCAGCGAGTACTTCGCCAGTTCCAGCAGCAGGCTTTCGCGGCTGCTCTGGGTCCACTCGTTGCGGTGATGTTGGTAGTCTTTCTCGCCGTACTTCGCGTGAACGATGGCGGCATTCAGGGTTCCGCCGATGGGGTCGTGCCAGCCCACACTGTCGGAAGTGATGGAACACAGAATGCGGCCCATGTCGGAGTAGAGGACGAAACCCTCGGTGAGCCGCGCGATATGCTGCGCCTTCAGCGTGTCGGGCATGTTGTAGCGCTCTTCCGGAGAATCCGCATTGTAGAAGAGCGCGCTGACGTTGGCGCCGCCCTCGACATCCGTCAACCGTAAAGCGGTGCCGCGTTTCAGGACGTACGACCAGGTCTGCCCGCCGCGCAGTTCCTCTTCCCAGAGAATCGATTGCATCATGGATCCTATTCGACTACACAACCACCGGGATTGCTGTCACTTGCCTCCGATCTTTGAAAGTTCCAGCCGCCAGATGTTCTGCTCACGCAGATTGGAGAGCCACACGGAACCGTGGGCGAAGAGGATGGCATCGCCGCCCGCGCCCGCGTACTGGCTCGACACTTTGTTGGTTACGGGATCGATGCGGGAGATGGGGATTTGGAAGACCGTCACCCAGACGGCTCCGCCACCGGCTGAGATCTCGCCGCCGCCACCGGGGATGCCAACGGGAATGGTCGCGACGGTTTTGCGGGTTTTCGGGTCAATTTTGGAGACCGTGCCATCGCCCTGATTCAGGGTCCAGACAAAGCCTTCACCGACCGTGAGAAACCGCGGCGCGGGGCCGACAGGAATGGAGTCTGTGACCTTGTTGGTTTTCGGGTCGATGCGGGAAACGAGGTTGCCTTTGGTGGAGGTGACCCAGACGGCGCCTTCACCGAAGTCGGCCGTGTAGGAGCCTTCGGGCACGCTCACTTGCGCGGTGACCGCGTTCTTTTTGGGATCGATGCGGGCCACGGTGTCGCCCTTCTCGCCGGTGGGCATCCATACCGCTTCTTTCGAGCAGGCGATGCCACCTTCGCTATCGGCCGGACCGATGGGGATGGTCGCCACCACCTTCATCGTTTTCTCGTCGACACGGGATACTGTCTTGTCGCCGCAATTCGGGGCCCAGACGCTTTTGAAACCGTAGGCAATGCCGCTGCACGGTTTCTGGCCCACTTCGACAGTGCCTTCCACTGTGTTGGTTTTTGCGTTCAGCTTGGAGATGGAGTTCTTGGGCTTGTTGGAGACCCAGATCCCATCGGGCGAGGCAGTGGTCCAGTCGGGCACACCCGGAACCGGAAATACGGCTTGCGGCGTGACTTCCGTCATCGGCTTCTGCACCTCTTTGATGCCGGGCCGGGCGGGGCGAGACGGGCGTTTTTTGGGCGCCGCCTCAGGCGGAGCAGATTGACCCATGAGCAGACCACAGGCCAGAAAAAGACTCGCGAACTTCATTACCCCTCCAGGGCCTCACCAAACGTTTTATCAAGCACCGGGACGGAGGCCGGGGCTCCTTGTGTAGCCAAGCATACCGACAAAAACACCACCAGGCTGATGACGGGCGGAAGCAGGGTGTCGAGGCCAGCCAACTGGGGCGGCATTGTGAAGTGGCAGACGGCGCGTGCCAGTGTCCCGGAGACAATGCTGGCAATGGCGCCGTTCGAGTTGGCCTTGCTCCAGTAGACGCCGAAGAAGAGTGGAATGACACAGCCGGCGAAGACGATGTCGAACGCGATGACAAGCAGGATGCCAGGCTCGGGCCGAACATAGGCGATCCACGCCGCGGCAATGGCGGTGGGCAGCGCCAGGGCGCGTGACAGGAAGAGCATAAAGTCGTCGTCGAGGCTGCGCTGGCTCCAGCGTTGGAACAGATTTCTGGCGGCGACTACGGAGATCACCAGCATGGCGCCGTTCGCGGTGGACATGGAGGCTCCGAGCACTCCAACGAAGACCATGATGCCGATGATGAGCGGCAGATGCGCGGAAGCAAACATCGGCAGCACCATTCGAGGATCGTCCACTTTGCCGAGTGTGGCAACCGCGGCCAGGCTCAAGACCGTGCAGCACAGGCCGATGACGAGAGTCCAGCCTCCCGCGTAGTAGCAGCCGCGCCGGGCAGTTTCGGGAGAACGCGCGGAAAACACGCGCTCCATGAAGTCGAGGGCCATGGCGTTGCCGAAGGCCAGCGAGATGATGGTCGCCCAGTTAGCAAGGCTGCCACCCTTCACGCTGGTGAGGGCGGCCAGGCTGGTTGTGGCGGCCGGCACGCGCGCCATGATTGCGGACCAATCCTGTGTGAAGAGGACGTAACCGGCGGCGAGCACAAAGCCGATGATGGCCACGTGAATCTGAAAGAAATCGGTCCAGATTGCGGCGTAAAGGCCACCGGCGATGGTGTAAAGGAAGATCACACTGGTGGCGATGAGCAGGCATACGCCATAACCCCAACCGCTCACGACGGACAGAATCCACGCGACAGCGCTCAGGTTTCCGGCCACGAGCACAATGAAACAGAGGATCGTGAGCATGGACGTGAGCAGTTCAGCGTGTTTCGAATAGCGGCGGTAGAAGAACTCAGGCAGTGTAAGCAGGTCCAACTGATTGAGCGGCGCGGCCAGGAATCGCCCCACCACAAAGAGACTCAATGCCAGGCCGATTGGGATGGCTGCCCCAGCCCAAAGGTTGCTGGAGTAGGCCAGTGCAACATTGCCGAGCGTCGCATTGCCATCGATTGCCTGAGCGGCCAACGCTGTCCCCACAACGATGAACGGCATCGATTTGCCGCACACTGTATAACGCTTACTGGATCCTTGCACCTGGGTGTATGTGTACAACCCAATGCAGAGAGAAATGGCCATAAATATCACGACCGGCCAGAACATGACCGACATGGCAGAGGTGTCCTTACGATGTTGGATTTTTGGAGATCGCAGTCGACAGAGCCCAGTGGCCGATGACGGGGGGATGCCCGCAGACGTTGCAGGTGAGTGGATTCAGTCTAGCGCATTTTCTGTTGACTTTGTAACGCGAGTACCTCAAACTTTTCTGAAACTGGGTCATTCAACTCGTCAACCAAAGACGTCCAGCTAAATACCCCGCTCGTGTTCTCCCTGTAGAGCCAAGTGTTCCCGTCAAGGGCCCATTCCAACTTCGTTCGAATCAACAATAGGGGACGTACACGTGTATCGATTGCTGCTCTTACTCGCGGCCGCGCTCTTGCCATTGGCCGCACAAACCAGCTCAGTTCAGGGGACTGTCAGTGATTCTCAAGGGGCCACCGTTCCCAATGCCGTGGTCAATATCACCAACACGGAAACGTCCGCTGCGCGAAAGACGGTGACCAACGATTCAGGCATCTATACCTTTGTGCAGCTGCCTCCGGGCAACTACCGTGTGGAAGCGCAGGCGCCGGGCTTCCGCACTCAATTGCAGCAGGTGCAGCTGCAGATCAATGTCCCGCTCACGCTGAATATCAAGATGGAACTGGGCCTGGTTACCGAGACTGTGAGCGTGGAAGCCGACGCTACCTCCGTGAACACGCAGAACGCAACGGTGGGCAGCCCGTTTACACAAACACAGATTCGCCAGTTGCCGCTGCAAACGAGAAACGTCGTGGAGCTGCTGAGCCTGCAGCCGGGCGTTACGTCGCAGGGCAATGTGATGGGCGCGAAGCGCGACCAGAACAACGTAACTCTGGATGGTGTCGACGTGAACGACAACCAGAGCGCCGGCACGTCAAACGACGATCGCGGCTTCTTCGCGGCGCTGCCGGTGCCGCTGGATTCGGTGCAGGAGTTCCGCGTCACCGTGGCGGGCCAGGGCGCGGACCAGGGCCGTTCGGCCGGCGGCCAGGTAGCGCTCGTGACAAAGAGCGGATCGAACCAGTACCATGGCTCGCTCTATGAGTTTCACCGCAATGTGAAGACAGCGGCGAACGACTGGTTCAGCAATCGCGCTGGCATCCCCCGCGAGAATCTGATCCGCAACCTCTACGGCGCTTCGGTCGGCGGCAAGATCATCAAGGACCGGGCATTCTTCTTCTTTAACTGGGAAGAGCGCAAAGACCGGTCGGCCAGTGCGCAGAGCCGGGCCGTGCCAACCGAGACTATGAAGGCCGGCACGGTGCGGTTCCGCATGAACAACGGCCAGATTGGTGAGTTGAGCCCGCAGGAGCTGAAGGCGGTTGACCCCATGGGTCTGGGCGCCTCTCAGACCATGCTCGACATCATGAAGCAGTACCCGGTGGGGAACGATCTGGCAGGCGGCGCGGATCGAGGCCTGAACTTCTCGCTGTTCCGGTTCAATGCTCCCTTGACACGCAACGACCGGGCGCTGGTCTCGAAGATGGACTTCAATCTCGACCGCAGCGCGAAGCACACGCTGATGCTGCGGGGAACGCTGGCAGACAACTCGCGCGACCAGGTACTGGCGCAGTTTCCGGGACAGGATGCGGCGGCGCGGAACCTCGATAACTCGAAGGGCCTCGCGGCACGCTACACCGCGGTGCTGTCGCCGACAGTCGTCAACGTGCTGAGCTACGGCTATACGCGGCTGGGCATCGCGCAGTCGGGCACACCCGGGCCGTCGATCACCTTCGGCACACTGGCCACGCTGCAGAACTTCACCCGCGGGTTCGGCCGCTTCATCCCGACACAGAACCTTTCCAACGACACGACGTGGATGAAGGGCACGCACACGGTGCAGTACGGCATCAACTTCCGCTTCATTCAGAACGACCGCAACTCGTTCACGACGTCGTATCCCAGCTACAGCTTCAGCCGCAACACGCTGCGCGGTCTCGGCTCGGACATCACCGATTCAATCAACTCCTATATCCGCACGAAGTACGGCAGCTCTTCGCTGGCGCTTTCGGAAGCCACCCAGGTTACGAATGCGATGGGCGCGCTGTTGGGCATCGTCAATCAGTACAGTGTGACCTATAATTTCGGGCGCGACGGCAAGGCGGTTCCGGTGGGCGACCCGATCTCGCGTAGCTTCGCCACGAAGGAGTATGAGTTTTATGTGCAGGATTCCTGGAAGGTCCGCAAGGACCTGACGCTGACTTATGGCCTGCGCTACGGCAGCTTCCAGGTGCCATACGAGAAGAATGGCATCCAGGTTGTACCGACAGTCGACCTGGAGCAGTACTTCGCGGAACGTGTAGGCGCTTCGATGGCCGGGGTCTCCGGTGCTTCGATGCCGAACGCGGCGTTGACTTACGCCCTGGGCGGTCCGGTGAACAACGGGCGCGGCTGGTTTGGCCGCGACAACAACAATTGGGCTCCGCGTTTCGGCTTCGCCTATGCTCCGGTGAGTGACAGCTTCTGGGGCCGCCTGTTCGGCAAGGGCAGCGTGCTGCGCGGCGGTGCGGCGATGCTGTACGACCGGTATGGCAGCGACATGGTGGTGAACTTCGACCAGTCCGGTTCGCCGGGCCTGGCGACGCAGGTGACCCAGCCAAGGAACACGAACTTCAGCGACTCGGCGCGGTACACCGGCGGCAATCTGCCGGCGCTGCCTGCGGCTCCAGTGAACAGTGGGTTCCCCTACACACCACCGACGATCCTGGGCGGGTTCAACTCCAACACGGGTGTTGCCTCGCACCTGGTTGCTCCTTATTCGTTCCTGCTCAACCTGAGCTACGCGCGGGAGACGGTGGCGGGCATCACGGTGGAAGTGGGCTACGCCGGGCGCATGTCCCGCAAGGGCCTGCTGCAGCAGGATTTCTTCCAGCCGCTGACGGAGTTCAAGGATCCGAAGTCGGGCCAGACCTGGTCCCAGGCGGCCGGCATCCTGCGGAACTTCTACGAGTCGGGGATCACGCCTGCGCAGGTGAAGGCGAACCCGGGCATCATCCCCACGGTTCCCTTCTTCGAGAACATGTTCCCCGGCGCTGCCGGTTATGAGTTCGCGGGCAGCCCGACGGCGAACTATTTCTACACCACCTACGGCACCTACGCCGGCAGCGACCTGGACGCCTTGAACGATATGGACCGGGAGCGGCAGGCGAACGGAAGCTGCATTTCGGTGCTGGGCTGCAACACCTTCTTCCCGCTGCAGAACGCGGGCATGCGGGTGTGGGTAAACGCCAACAACTCCAGCTACAACGCCGGCACGCTGGTGGTGCGCCGGCCGGTTTCGAAGGGTTGGGGCTTCGACTTCAACTACACGATGTCGCACTCGTTCGACATTCAGTCGACGGCTGAGTCTGGAGCGGGCGCGGGCGGCGCGGTGATCCAGAACTCGTTCAACCCGAAGGAATCCTACGCTTCGTCGGATTTCGACATCCGCCACAACATCACGGCGAACACCGTCGTGGTGCTGCCGTTCGGCAAGGGCAAGATGCTGCTGCACGACATTCCGGGCTGGGTGAATCAGTTCGTGGGTGGCTGGCAGGCATCCATGCTGAGCCGGTACCGCTCGGCGATGCCGCTGAGCATCTCGGTGGGCGGAGTCTATCCGACCAACTACCTAAACGGATCGATCGCGATCCTGAAGCCTGGCGCCACGCTGCCATCAACAGGCGTGCAGTACAACCAGAACGGCACTCCGAGCATCTTCGCCAGCACCACGGCCGCGAACAGCTTCTATGGGCAGTTCCCCGGCCGTGTCGGCACCCGCAATATCGTCCGCGGGGCGCCGCTCACCAACTTCGATCTGTCCCTGGGCAAGACTTTCTACCTGCCCATCGAAGGCCACTCGGTGCAGTTCCGCGCTGAGGCCTTCAATGCCTTCAACAACGTGAACTTCGCTGATTCGTCACTGTCCCTGACGCTGTCGAATCCGGCCACGTTCGGACAGTTCAGCTCCACGGCCACTCAGGCCCGCGTGATGCAGTTCGCTCTGCGTTACGAGTTTTAAACTTCAAGGGCCGTCCCCCTGCACACAGAAGTTCGTGGCGCAGGGAGGCGGCCCTTTTTGCGTTTATGGAGTGATTGGCGGGTTATGCTTCGGCGGCGCTGGGCGGGAACAGCACTTTGCGGACCGCGTCCAGGACACCGTTGAGAAAGGGGACAGCTTCCTCCTCGGAATAGCGGCGGGCGAGTTCCAGGGCTTCGTCGATGACGACGGCGGGGGGTGTCCCGACATGCTTCATTTCGTAGACCGCCATGCGGAGCAGGTTGCGGTCAACGATGGGCATGCGTTCCAGGCGCCAGTTTTCGGCGCGCTTGGCGATGTAGGAGTCGAGTTCTACTACATTAGCCGAGGTTCCGCGGACCAAAGTTTCCATGAACAGGTCATGGGCGGGGGTTTCGGCCGGCTCCTCACCCGTCTCTTCTTCGATTTCGGCGGTGATGAGGGAATCGTAGAAGGCCTGGATGGCGTCGTCGATCGCCAGCTTGCGGACATCCCACAGGAAGAGAACCTGAACGGCACGATGGCGCGATTTGCGTCTGGCTGGCATTCTGTCGGTTCTATTGAGCCTTTGGGCTGAGCGACTTGAGCAGGTTGGCCATCTCAATGGCGGTCATGGCCGATTCGAAGCCTTTGTTGCCACCCTTGGCGCCGGCGCGGTCAATAGCCTGCTCCAGCGTATTGGTGGTGAGGACACCGAAGGCGATGGGGATGCCGGTTTCGAGGGAGACATGCGCGAGCCCCTTGGCCGCTTCTCCCGCAACATAATCAAAATGAGGGGTTTCCCCACGGATCACCGCACCCAGGCAGATGACGCCGTCATGGCGTTTCTGGCGGGCGATCTGGGCGGCGACGACAGGCATTTCCCAGGAGCCGGGCACTTTCGCGATCTCGATATCGCCCTGGGCGACACCGGCGCGGCTGAGTGCATCGAGGGCCCCGTTCAGCAACCGTTCGGTGATGAAGCTGTTAAAGCGGCTGACGATGAGGGCGAATTTCAAGCCCTTCCCGTCGAGGTTGCCCTCAAAGACCTTGTGCGACATATGGGATAATTAGGGGACTCTCCCAGTTTACAGCATGGATCCCGCCTACATCAGGAACTTCTCGATCATCGCCCATATCGACCACGGCAAGTCGACTCTGGCCGATCGGTTGCTCGAATACACCGGCGCGCTCTCGCAGCGCGAAATGAAAGAACAAGTCCTTGATTCCATGGATCTGGAACGTGAGCGCGGCATCACCATCAAAGCTCACGCGGTGCGGTTGGAATACCACGCGGATGACGGCCATCTGTATCAGCTCAACCTGATCGACACGCCTGGGCACGTGGATTTCACCTATGAGGTTTCGCGCAGCCTGCAGGCCTGCGAAGGGGCGTTGCTGGTGGTGGATGCCAGCCAGGGTGTGGAAGCGCAGACGCTGGCGAATACTTACCTGGCAATTCATCACAACCTGGAATTGATTCCTGTTATCAACAAGATCGACCTGCCGTCGGCGGAGCCGGAGCGAATTAAAGAGCAGATCGAAAATATTATCGGTCTGGATGCAAGTGAGGCCGTGCTGGCCAGCGCGAAGAGCGGCATCGGCATCCATGAGATCTGCGAGGCGGTGGTAAAGCATGTGCCACATGCCAAAGGCGACCCCGAAGCGCCGCTGAGAGCTCTGATCTTCGATTCCTGGTTCGATCCGTATCGCGGTGTGATCATCCTGACTCGTATCCTCGATGGCAAGGTCAGGAAGGGTCAGAAGATCCGGCTCTGGACCACGGACTCTACATATGAAGTAGATGGCTTGGGATTCCAGTCGCCCAAGCCGATCCCCTGTGAAGAGTTGAGCGCGGGTGAGGTTGGCTTCCTGTACGCCAACATTAAAACAGTGTCGGACGCCAAGATCGGCGACACGATCTATGAGGCAGCGAGGCCGATTGCCGAGCCGCTGCCGGGCTTCGAAGAAATGAAGCCGATGGTGTTCGCTGGCCTCTATCCTATTGAAAGCCATGAGCATGGGTTACTCCGGGACGCCCTGGAGAAGTTGCGGCTGAACGATTCGGCGTTCAACTTCGAGCCGGAGAACTCCGTGGCGCTGGGTTTCGGGTTCCGCTGTGGGTTCCTGGGTCTACTACATCTGGAGATTGTCCAGGAACGGCTGGAGCGGGAGTTCGAGATCGACCTGATCACGACGGCTCCGGGCGTGCGGTACCTGATAACCCTCGGAAACGGCGACATCGTGGAAGTGGACAACCCCACGAAGTGGCCAAATCCGAGCGAGATCGTCAAGATCGAGGAGCCGATCATCGATGCGACGGTGATTACGCGCGAGGAGTACCTGGGCGAGATTCTCAAGCTGTTGGAAGAGAAGCGCGGCGACCAGAAGAAGTTCGAGCATATCGGGGGCGGCCGCGTGATGCTGGTCTACGAAATGCCGCTGAACGAAGTGGTTCTCGATTTCTACGACCGGCTGAAATCGGCCTCACGCGGGTACGCCTCGCTCGACTACCATCTGTCGGGCCACCGGGTATCGCCCATGGTCAAGATGGACGTTCTGGTGGCGGGCGATGCGGTGGACGCGCTGTCGATCATCGTGCACAAGGATTTCGCCTACGAGCGCGGCAAGGCTCTGATCGAGCGCCTGCGGAAACTGATCCCGCGGCAGCAGTTCGAGGTGGCGCTGCAAGCGGCCATCGGAGCCAAGATCATTGCACGCGAGTCGATTGCGGCGCTGCGCAAGAACGTCATTGCCAAGTGCTACGGCGGCGACATTTCGCGCAAGCGGAAGCTGCTGGAAAAGCAAAAAGAGGGCAAGCGCCGGATGAAGCGCGTGGGCCGGGTGGAAATCCCCCAGGAAGCATTCCTGTCGGTATTGAAGGTGAGCCAGGGTAGCAGCGACGACTAGACTTCGCCTCTACTTCGCCAGTCCTTTGAAGTGTTGGCGGACCTCGTCCAGCGCTTTGACCGTATATCCGCCGGAGTAACTCCAGGCCACAGCGCCCTGGGCGTCCAGCAGAACCACGAGCGGATCCTCATCCTTGGGTGGTTTGAGGATCTGGCGCCACTGTTTTTCGCCCTGATAGAACAGCAGGGACCGTTCCTGCTGTTTGGCTGGGGTGTCTTTGCGCATCCCGCTCCGGATCATGGGGCGCACAAAACGGGGCGCCGCTTCCAGCATCGCCGCGGACCAGACCGGTAGTCCTTCCTTGGCCAAGGGATCGGTCCAGGCCCGGGTGGCTTCCCCTGCCTTCTTGCTGAAACTCCAGACCAGAATGACCGGCTTGCCTCCGAAGGCCTGGGGAATGGTCAGTTTCTGGCCTGCCAGGCTCTCCACCTGGGTATTCGGCAAGGCTTGGGCCGCGGCCAGAGAGGCGAAGCAGACGGCCAGAAACCACCCACGCTGTGCGACGTTCACGGGAGAACCTTCGCCACAGAAGCCGCCACTTGGGCCGCCAACGCCTCGTAGCCTTTGGCATTGAAGTGCACGCCGTCGGGCACGTGGTAGTCCGGATGGTCCTTGATGACTTCAAAGAGATCGTTCACTGGCAGTCCCTCCTTCTTCGCGAACGCCGCCGCCAATTCGTTTCTTTTGATCATCCTGGCTGTCTTGGGCGCGACCTGATCGAGATGTTCCTTCACACGGACATCGGTAGTCGTCGCCCAGATGAGACGGGCCTTGGGCGCCAGGCGGCGCAGGGTGGCCAGCATCTCTGGCAAAGCCGCCGCATAGGCCTCTTCGCTGTAGCCATCGCCGTGCATGCCGTTGTTGAAATGAATGACGTCGAAGGACTGTTCTTTGAGTACGAGGGCGACCTGGTCGAGGAGCGCGGGATCACCGAGGCTCTTTGAGGTGGCCAGGCGGGCGACATAGGCCTTGTCCTTGAGGAGCGTCTCCACCTGCTTGCCGTAGCCGCGGGTGATGGAGTCGCCGATGAGCAGCACACGCGGCAGGGCGTGAACGTTGGTGTCGGGCATCCAGACGTCCAGCCATTCAATGTTTTCGCGAACTATTTGCGCCTGCAGTGGAAGCAGGAGAGCGGCGAGCAGGAGGAGGGTCTTCATGCCTATGACGATCATGCTAGCAAGGGAGGGAGATCGCGGCAGTGCGTTGAAAAAAACTCAAGATTTCTGTCGAACCGCCGTCCCGTGGATCGACGCAAAGATAGAGCCCAACAGGACCGGCTGAGGGATGCAGACCGGACCGGCGGGCATGAAAACGAACAAGGAACGTGACCCACATGCGATTCATGATGATTGTCAAAGCGACGCCCGAATCAGAGGCGGGAGTCATGCCGAGCCGCGAGTTGATCGAGGCCATGGGACGGTTCAACCAGGAGCTGCTCGACGCAGGAGTATTGCTGGGCGGCGAAGGACTGCAAAGCAGCGCGAAAGGCGCGCGGATCGTTTCGTCAGGCGGCAAGAAGACTGTCGTCGACGGGCCTTTCCCGGAGACGAAGGAATTGATCGCCGGCTACTGGATGTTGAAGGTGAAGTCCAGGGACGAGGCCATCCAATGGGCTCTGAAGTGCCCGGGCCCCATGGAGGGCCAGGAAGGTGTCCTGGAATTGCGCCAGGTCTTCGACGCGGAAGACTTTCCGGCGGATGTGCTGACGCCGGAAGAGGCCGCCCATGAAGAGGCGATGCGAGCGCAACTGGAAAAGAATGCAGGGAAGAAATAGATCAGGAGACGACGATGAAGCTGGTTAGCTATCTCACATTCGATGGGCAGGCCGAAGAGGCCTTCAAATTCTATGAAAAAGCCCTGGGTGGCAAGATCACGGCAATGATGCCGCATGCCGGCACCCCCGCCGCGGAGCATGTACCCAAGGAACAGCTGGCGAAAATCATGCACGCACGGTTGGAAGTGGGTGACCAGATCCTGATGGCATCCGATGCCATGGTGGGTCAGTACAAGAAGCCGGTAGGGATGTCGGTTGCGCTGCAGGTGAAGAGCCCGGATGAGGCGAGCCGCATCTACAATGCCCTCGCGGAAGGGGCGCAGGTGATTTTGATGCCGATTCAGGAGACGTTCTGGTCGCCGCGTTTCGGAATGCTGACCGACCGGTTCGGCATCCCGTGGATCGTCAACTGCGAGCCAGCCATGTAAGAAGTGAGGATGGGGGGTGCCGGAGCGGCGTCCCCCCGTATGGCCTCAGGAATCGACGAGGGCCCGTTGCGAGGGAAGACGCACGGACGGGAAGGATTGGCGAGCATGCGATTCATGATGCTGATGTTGCCCAAGGGCTATGGGGCGGCGAAGCCCGGGACGATGCCGGACGCAAAGTCTGTCGCGGCGATGATGGCCTACAACGAACAGCTGCAGAAAGCGGGTGTCCTGCTGGCACTGGATGGGTTGCATCCCCCGTCGATGGGAGTGAGGATCTCCTTCACGGGTGGGCATCCGAGCGTGGTGGATGGTCCCTTTCCCGAGGCGGCGGAAGTAGTGGGCGGGTACTGGATGATTCAGGTGAAATCGCGGGAAGAGGCGATTGAATGGGCAACCAGATGCCCTGGATCCGATAGCGAGACGATTGAGCTGCGGCAGGTGATGGAGTTTTCCGAGTTCCCGCCGGATGTAAAAAAAGCAGCCGGCTCGTTCCCGGAAATGCAGGAAAAGATGGGACTGAGCGCGTAAGGGCGCTTACGCCCTTGCGGGTGCGGCACGGAAGGTGGTGTGATCGGTAGCTGTGACAGCTACCGATATACACCGGGCGATTGAAGCAGTCTGGCGAATAGAATCGGCGCGGCTGATTGCCGGCCTGGCGCGAATTGTGCGCGATGTCGGCGTGGCCGAAGAACTGGCGCAGGATGCGCTGGTGGCGGCGCTGGAGCAATGGCCGGAGTCGGGCGTTCCCCGGAATCCGGGCGCCTGGCTGATGGCGGCGGGCAAGAATCGCGCCATCGACCATCTGCGGCGGAACAAGCGAATTGAGCGGAAGCACGAAGAGATAGGGATCGAGCTGGAGGCACGGCAGATGGCCGCGCCGGAAGTGGAAGCGGCATTAGACGATCCCGTGGGCGACGATCTGCTGCGGCTGGTCTTCACGGCATGCCATCCTGTACTGCCGCCGGAGGCGCGTGTCGCCTTGACGCTGCGGATGCTGGGCGGGTTGACCACGGGCGAGATCGCGCGCGCATTCCTGGTAACTGAGTCGACGGTGGCGCAACGGATTGTGCGCGCCAAGCGAACGCTAGCCGAAAAGCAGGTGCCCTTCGAGGTGCCGCGAGGCGAAGAATTAGCGGCACGCCTGACTTCTGTCCTGGAAGTCATTTACCTGATCTTCAACGAAGGCTACGCGGCGACGGCCGGCGACGACTGGATGAGGCCTGGGCTGTGTGACGACGCGATGCGTTTGGGACGGATCCTGGCGGAACTCACGCCGCAGGAGCCGGAAGTCCACGGCCTGGTGGCGTTGATGGAGTTGCAGGCTTCGCGAGGGCGCGCGCGAGTGGGTCCCAATGGGGAACCCGTACTGCTGTACGAACAGAACCGCGCGCTCTGGGATCAATTACTGATCCGGCGCGGCCTGGCAGCGCTGGACAGGGCGTATAAGTTGGGCGAAGCGCAGGACGGGGAGGTTGGCCCCTACGTCCTGCAGGCGTCGATTGCGGCTTGCCACGCCAGGGCCCGGACACCGGAGCAGACCGACTGGCGGCGCATCGCGATGCTCTACCGGGAACTGGTGCGTCTGCAGCCTTCCCCTGTCGTGGAACTGAATCGCGCGGTGGCGGTCGGCATGGCGTTTGGCCCCGCGGCCGGGCTGGAACTGGTGGATGCACTCGCGGCATCGAATGCCCTGGAGAACTATCATCTGCTGCCCAGCGTGCGGGCCGATTTCCTGATGAAGCTGGGCCGGATGGACGAGGCGCGGCTGGAGTTGGAACGGGCAGTGTCGCTGGCCCAGAACGGCCGGGAAAAGGCGCTGCTGGAAGAGCGCGTCCAGAAGTGCGCTGCGGCTACTTCTTAGGCGGCGCGGCCTTTGCGTATTCGGCGCGGTACAGAGCGGCCTTTTCGCTGTTGCCCTCCGCATCATATAGCGTGATGAGGTCCTGGCGGGCCGCCTGGAGCCAGGTGACGGAGGGGCTGGTTTGTTTCGTCAGGATCCCATATCCGGCTAGAATTTCTGTCTCGGCCTCAGCATACTTCCTCTGACGAACGAGCGACCGGCCGAGCTTGACGCGGGCGATGCCGGTGTTGAGATGCCCGGGTGAGAGCGCGGTAGTGAAGCGCTGGACGACGTCACGATAGACCTGCTCAGCGCGCTGGTTTTCCTTGCGTTCCATATAAACGCTGGCCAGGTTCGAAAGGCCGATGGCGACCAGGTAGTGGCGGTCGCCATTCGCCCTGCGGTAGGTGTTCACCATTCGCTGGAACAGGGCCTCGGCCTCATCCAGATGCTTCCGCTTCAGCGCGACGGAGCCCAACTCGTTCAGAGCGGAGGCGACACGCGGGTGGTCCTGACCGTAGACCCGCTCCTGAATCGCCATGGATTGCTGGAGCAGATCGACGGCTTCGTCATAGCGTTCTTCGCGGACGAGAGCGCGTCCCAGCATTGTGAGATTGGATGCCGTGGTGTGGTGGTCTTTGCCATACCAGGACTGGTTGATCTCCAGGGCCTGCCGGTAGAGAACTTCCGCCTCCGGGTAATGGCCTTGTTCGAACTGGATCGCCCCGAGATTGATGAGATCCTCTGCCACGTGGGGATGGCGGGCTCCGTAGAGCTGGCGGTGCATGGCGAGCACCTTCTGATTGAGTTCACCGGATTGGGGGAAGTGTCCGGCATAGAAGTGGGCGTTGGCCAATTCGTAGGTGCTGGAAGCCAGTTCCGGGGTGATTTCTCCTTCGGAACGAAGGCGGACGGCCTCCTCGAGAATCTCGATGGCCTTGTCATAGGAACCGCGCTCGCTGAGGACGCGGCCGAGGGCTGAGGCGGCGAGGGCAAGCGCGGGATCTCCAGGAGGCAACGTGCGGCGGCTCATCTCGAGCCCGTCGCGAACCAGTTTTTCCGCGTCATCAAAACGGGCCTGATCCACGCGGAGCAGGCCGAGCGCCACGAGGCTCTCGGCCACACGGGGATGATTCGAACCGAACAGCGCCTGCCGGCGCTCCAGCGCGAGTTTGAGCAGCGACTCCGCCTGGACCAGATTGTCGAGCTTCTGGTAGATGCCGCCCAGAGTCTGGTACAGGTCGGCCTGAACAGCCGGTTCGGCGTCGAGCCCGCGCGCCTCCTGAAGGCCGCGATCGAGCAGGGCGACCACACGGAGATCGTCTTTCGGCCCGGCTGCTTCATCACCGCCCTCAAAGAGGCGAGTCATGAACTGTTGGATGCGCTGGGTGCGGGCTGCTTCGGCTTCCGCAAGATTGCGGGCCTTGGCGAGGCGAACAGTAAAGAAGATAACGAGACCCACCACGAGGACGGCGGCGAGCGAAGAGGCGACCACGGCGCTGCGGTGGCGGCTGATGAACTTGCCGAAGCGGTAGCGCAGCGAATCCGGCCGGGCATCGAGCGGCTGGTTGGCGAGGTAGTGATCGACATCGCGGATCAGCGCTTCGACAGAACCGTAGCGGCGCTGGACGTCCTTGTGCATCGCAGTGAGGCAGAGGACATCGAGATCTGCCCAGGAGGAGTCGCTGGCGGAGAGTAGCGCCGCCTTGCGGGCCGCGGCGGAGGGGCGTTCGGGCTCCTGCTGAACGACGATCGTCTGGGCTTCGGTCGGTGTGCGATTCGAGAAGTCAAACGGAAGGCGACCGGCGAGGAGTTCGTAAAGGATCACGCCGAGGGCATAGACGTCGTTGTGGATGCTGGCGCGTTCGCCGCGGATCTGCTCGGGCGCGGCGTAGGCAGGGGTCATGAGACGCAACCCCGTCTGGGTGAGGTCCGCCTCAGAGTCGAGCGCCTCCTGATGCTTGGCGATGCCGAAATCCAGCAACCGGACGGAGCCATCTTCCTTCACCAGGATGTTGGAGGGCTTCAGATCGCGATGGATGACGGCGTGCCCGTGGGCGTACTGGACCGCTTCACAGACGGCACGGAACAGGTGCAACCGGCGTTCAATGGAGCATGCGTGCTGGCGGCAAAAGGCCGTGAGAGGCAGGCCCTCGACATACTCCATCGCAAACCAGGGCGTTCCGTCCGGCAGCGTATCCGCGTCGTAAAGCCGGGCGATGGAGGGGTGATTGAGTTGGGCCAGGGTCCGCTGTTCGGTGGAGAAGCGCTCGCGGCGGGCGGGCGAGAGCCAGGCGTCGCGAAGAATCTTAATGGCGACCAGGCTGCCGAGGTCCGCTCGTTCCGCGAGATAGACGACACCCATGCCGCCCTCGCCCAGCAGCGACGTCACGCGGTAAGGGCCGAACTGCCGGGGCTGCGCGGGATCGGCCAGAAGCTGATCCGCCACATGGCCCATAGGCTGATCGAGCAGGGAGGAAGGACCGGCATCCTCTGCCAGGAGGGAGAGAACCTCATCCAGGAGTTCCGTGTCGTTGGCGCAGACGGATTGCAGATAAGGCAGACGCTCGGCTTCCGGCAGGTCTGCCGTTTCATGAAAGAGGTTCTGGATTTGTTCCAGTCGTTCGCTGTCCAACCGGCCCCCCGAATCGCGTTGAAGGTCTCAGGCGCCGCGGCGCAGCTCGCGAGCGAGCCAGGCCTTGGCTACGCGCCAGTCGCGGAGGATGGTTGCCTCCGAGACGTTGAGCATAAGTGCGGTTTCGGCGACATCCAATCCGCCGAAGAAGCGGCTTTCCACAATGGCGGCCTGGCGCGGGTTGAGCCGGGCGAGGTCCTCAAGCGCGGTATCGAGCGCGAGGACCTGATCCTCATAGGGCTTCGACTGGTCGATGAAGTCCTGTAGGGTTACAAACACGATTCCCTGCTCTCCGCCTCGCTTATTTGCATGCCGGCGGCGCGCAGCTTCCACCAGCAACTGGCGCATGGCTCGCGCGGCGATGCGTTTGAAGTGGAGATGAGACTCCGCACTCACATTCGGAGAGCTTGCCATCTTGAGCCAGGCCTCGTTCACAAGCGCAGTGGGGCTCAGAGTGGCGCTGGGGTCGCCGCGGCGGACAGTGGAGGCGAGGCGCCGCAATTCTTCGTAGGTGACGCTGAACAGGCGATCAAGCTCGCGGCGCTGTTCCGCCGTAACCGGCTCAACAGAGCCGGTCCCGTCACCAATGTATGAATTCTCCGGGCACATGACGGTTTTTCCAGGATCTCTGCGCATTGCGAGGTGGAGAGCAGGGGACCCAGAGGACGACCGTGGGCAGTGGCCTGCGACAGGTGTGCCCTGATGCCGCGATGCTAACACCCAAAGACATTCCCATGCAAGCAATTACGTGTAAAGCCCGGCCTGCTTGCGCGCGCTGGGCCCGGACGGGCCAGGCGATGCTGCTGACGTTCGTTTTGGCGGGCTTGAGCGGCTGCGGCCGCAGCGGAGATTCAGCCGGCGTTCGGGCCCCGGCGCGCAGCGGCGAGGTGTGGGAACTCGATCGCGCGGCAGGCAGGCCGGACATGCCGGGCGCGGTACTGGCCTACGTCAATGGGCTCCATCTGATTGTCGTGGATGGCAATGACATTTATGCCGGGATGACGCCCATGAAAGCGGAAGCGCGGTCCGATGGCGGGCGCGCCATCAGGCTGGCGAACGGACTGGAAGCCGTGCTGACGCAGCAAGGACCGGAACGCATGCAGCTGAAGTTCTCCAGCGGTGAGTCGATCGGGCTGCGGAAGAAGGAGGAGGCGAAGTAGTCATGCGGAAAAAACGCCTGGCAGTACTGGGACTACTGGCCGCGACGGCCTTCTATGCGCAGAACGAAGACACGGAAAACCAGGCAATCGCTCTCGTCTATCACAAGCTGACCGGAGACACGCTGGATCTGCAGACCGTGGCCCAAAGCAGCAATGCGGTGCGCAGCGCATCGAGTTTCGACCGGCCGGACGCCGTGAAGACCGAGACCGCGCGATTGCAGGCTTTGCTGAATGCGGCGGACCCGGGCAAGGAGTTCGTGATGCGCGTGAACGACTCTATCTCGGAGTATGACCACCAGCGCGGCGAGTTCTATGTGGTGCTGTTCCGGCCCGGATATTTCGTGCCTGTGAATGCGTTCCGGCAGCAGTATCAACTGGTCTTTGCGAATGTGGAGGGCGCGCGAGCAATTCCGATGCCGAAGGAGGAGGCGCGCAACTTCGACCTGCAGCTGCAGAAGCTCTCACGGCATGTGACGAACGAGATTCACTTCAAGGTGATCGGTAAAGGCGATCCGGCGGGCGGCGTGACAGGTGAGCGAGTGATTCGGGCCGAGATCCTTTCCTCGCGGCTGCTGGATGCAAACGGCAACGTGGTGTATCTGCCAAAGATCACGCCGATGGCAGCGAGCGCTCCGGCTGCCTCGTTTGATGTCGCGAAGGCGGATGTGGCCGGCTTCAGAGTTGGCGTCAAGGTGAAGGACCTCGAAGCCACCCTGGCGCGGACCGCCGGCAAGCCCCAGCGGGTGACGCCCAAGAATGGCGTGGATAAGTTCGCGGGCACATTGGAAGTGAACAGCATGGGCTGCGCGAGCTACATTGGCCGGCGCAGCCCAAACGTCGGGACGATGTGCGTGGTCGCCTATTTCGACAAAGAAGAGATTGTGCGGGCGATCCGCGTAGAGCGGCTGTTTCCCTGGTTCGACTCGGAGATCTTCCGCAAGTCGCTCACGCAGAAGTACGGCGCCGTCAGTTCGGCCAGGAATTCGGGAAGCGGGCTGGAGCTGGGGTGGGGTCCCGATGTCAACGAAACGAACCACCCGGAGAAGAACTACTTTCACAGTGCGCTGAGGGCACAGTACGCGGCGGACGAAGACTTCATGAGCCGGGGGACGAACAGCCTTCCGCGCATCAAGGTCGTGCTGCATCTGGTGGATGCCCAGTGGGCCGCACAACGCTGAATTCAGGAGGAACTGGAAGATGAGAAAACAACGGAACGGTCTTTGGCTGCTGGGCGCAGCGGCGGTATGGATGGCGTTGGGGAGCCCGGCGCCGGCGCAGACAGGTCCACTGTGCGGAGGACGCAATGCGTGCGCGGAGGTGACCCCTTTCCTGGCCACGATCAACGATTTCCGGACGAGCGCGTCGGGCCGGTACAAAGTGTTGACCACTTCGATCCGGTTCCAGAACAAGACGAACCGGCCGCTGATCCTCGGCTATGTCAGCGGCTCCGGTATCGCCATCGACGACCAGGGAAACCGTTACGCCGCGAGCACCATCCGAGGGATCGGCGAAATCTCGGGGCGCAGTGCGGACTCGAAGTTCGTATTGCAGCCGGGCGAGGGGAGCGATGGCCGGTTTGAACTGATCTGGGAGCCGACGCGTGGTGTCGTGTTCGGACTCAGCTTTGAACTGGAGCTGACGATCCGCGAAATCGTGCCGCTGCCGGGCAACCAGATTCGCCTGGGGACTGAGCATGCCCTGCATTTCAAGGCCCTGACCAACAACACGAGTTTCAATGCGCCCGGACAGCCGGCTCCGTCGATGGCTCAACCTCCGGCCGTGGCGCCCGCCCCGGCAGGGATTCCCCAACCGGCCGCTCCGGCAACCGCTGCCGCACCGCAGGCCCCGGTGGCCGACGCCTGCGCGGGTTTGCAGCGCTGTTATAGCGCGGGTCCTTTCATCGCGGAAGTGAAGAGCGTGATCCCCAGCAATGAGAGCCGCTATCACGTGGTGCGTTTGAACGTGCGGATCCGGAACGTCTCGGGCGAGCAGATCATCCTCGGCTACAAGGCCGGAACGAGCACAGTGATCGATAACCTGGGCCAGCGCTACTACTGGGGCCGTGCGGGCACTTACGACACGAGTGCGACCGGCATCGGCGTCGTGCAGGGGAACAAAGCCGATCCGCAGTTCGTTTTGAATCCGGGGCAATCGCGGGACGCGACATTCCGCCTGTTCCGCAATCAGGCGCCGAACGGCGGAGTGGGCAATGCGTACAACTTCGATGTCGCGCTGCAGCAGTTGGCCGTCCTGCAGAGCCAGCAGATCCAGACGGTGCGGGAGTACAGCCTGAGCTTCCCGAACCTGCCGTTGGCGGGTATGGGGGCGGCTCCGGCGCAGAGCGTGGGCGAAGCGACGAAGGCGCTGAAGGACATCTTCAAGAAAAAGAAGTAAACGGCGGTTCCCCTCCCGCCGTCCACGGGCAAGGACTGTGATCAGATGTTATCTGTCATGGTACTTGCCCGTTTCCTTTTGGCCGCAAGCATGGTTTCCCTTTGCCAGGCGCAAAGCTTCGAGCTGAAGTCGCCGGATGGACGGCTGATCTTTCGCATCGAAGGGAACAAGTACCGGGTGCAGTACAGCGGCCAACCACTGATTCTCGAATCGGCGATTGGGCTGGTGCTGGATGGAGCCGCCCCACTGGGCCCGTCGCTGCGTGTAGGCACAACCACGCACACGACGCACGCCTCCGAGTGGAAGCCTGTCTATGGCGAGCGGGCATTGATTCCGGACCGGTATGAGGAAGCGGTTGTTGAGTTGCAGGAGACAATACCGCCGCGCCGGCAAATGCAACTGATTGTGCGCACCTATGACGAGGGCCTGGCGTTCCGCTACCGCTTGCCCGCGGCAACCGCCATCGAGAACGAAGCCACTGAGTTCGCGCTGCCCCCGGGCACGATGGCCTGGGAGACGCACGGGGCACAGGCGCGTTACGCGAAGGTTCCGGTGGATGATTTGAAGCCGAATGCGGAGCGGCCGTTGACGCTGGAATACGCGAATGGCGTCTACGCGGCCATCGCGGAAGCCGCGCAGAGCGACTACCCGGCGATGCGGCTGTCGCATCCGGCGAAGCGGCCCGGGGCCGTGATGGTCTCCCTCGCGGGCGGCGCACGGGCAGCGGAGACGCCGTGGCGGGTGATTCTCGTCGGGCAGAAGCCTGGAGACCTGCTGGAGCACAACTACCTGCTGCTGAATCTGTGTCCACCGTCGAAGATCGCCGATACCTCCTGGATCCGGCCCGGCAAAGTATTGCGGGAGGTGACGCTCTCGACGAAGGGCGCGAAAGAGGCGGTGGATTTCGCGGTGCGGCGCGGGTTGAGCTACATCGAGTTCGATGCCGGCTGGTATGGCTTTGAATACAGTGACGAGTCGGATGCCTCCCGCGTCCAGGTGGATCCCCTGCGGCTTCGAAAGGAACCGGAGTACCAGGGGTTGGACCTGCCGGCGGTGATCGCCTATGCGAAGAGCCGCAAGGTTGGCGTGCTGTTGTATGTGAACCGCCGCGCGCTGGAGCGGCAGTTGGACCAGATCCTGCCGCTCTACGAGAAGTGGGGCGTGAGCGGAGTGAAGTACGGTTTTGTAAACACCGGCAGCCAGGGTTGGACCCGGTGGCTGTACGACGCGGTAGCCAAAGCCGCGGCGCATCACCTGATGGTGGACATCCACGACGAGTTCCGGCCCACGGGCATGAGCCGGACGTGGCCGAACCTGCTGACGCAGGAAGGGATCCGCGGAAACGAGGAGTTCCCGGACGCCACGCACAACACGGTGATGCCGTTCACGCGATACCTGGCAGGGGCGGCCGACTATACCATCTGCTGGTCGACGCCGCGCCTGAAGAACTCCGCGGCTCATCAGATGGCGTTATCCATCCTCTATTACAGTCCGTTCCAGTTCATGTATTGGTACGACCGGCCGGCGGATGTCGACGAAACGAACCCGGCATTGGCGTTGTTCGACCACCTGCCCACCGTGTGGGACGAAACACGCGTGCTGGAAGGGCGTCCGGGCGAAGCTGTGATCATCGCCAGGCGGTCCGGCCAGCGCTGGTTTGTAGGCGGCATTACGAACGGTCAGGCACGGACCATGACCGTCCCGCTTTCATTTCTGCCAGGATCGGCCACGACAGCAATTGTGTATACGGAGGGGACGACGCCGCGCGAGGTCAAGGTGGAGCGGCGATCCGTCTCGAACCGGGAGTCCCTGGAGCTGAAGTTGGCTGCCTCGGGCGGTTTTGCTCTGGAATTGCAATAGTTTCCTCCTTTCGACCACGGCGGCCACTCGAAGTAGGCAGGCATCCATCCCCATTTCGAGTTAGGCGAATCCTACGAAGAAGAGGGGTGTGTCGCATCCCCCCTTGGAATTACCATTAAGGAACGTTTGCATTTGACCTCCCGCCAAATCTGGGAATGGGAGAGCTGGCCGTCCGCTCGTCGCCGCAATCCGGCTTCTGGGCTCCCAGGACATGGAGCCACACACCATGTTGCAGACCGGAGGGAATCATGGGATGCAGCAGTAGTTTCCGTTACATTCTGATTACGTTTGTACTCATCCTTGTGTGTTCGGGACAGCAGGACCGCGCCGCTCTGACTGGCCGTGTCAGTGACGCGACAGGTGCGCCGCTGCAAAATATTGAACTGAAGATTGAAGCCATCTCGACAAATGCCGTGTATGAGTCGCGGACCAATGAGGAGGGATTGTTCACTGTCCCGAATCTGCCGGTGGCCGCATACCGTTTGACATTCCGGGGCAGCGGCTTCAAGACGCTGATCCGCGAGCAGGTGGTGCTGAGCGCCGCTCAGGTGGTGCGCCTCGATACCCAAATGCAACTGGGCACATTGACCGAATCGATGGAAGTGACGGCAGAGACTCCGCTACTGCAGACCGATTCGCCTGAGGTCGGCACAGTGTTGAACCACCAGAAGCTGACCGGCCTGCCCTTGAGCTTCAGCGGCGGCCGGTATGCCGAGAACTTCGCCTACAAGCTGACGCCCGGGGTGGGCGGCAACAACTACGAGAGCCGGATCAATGGCAGCGCCGCGTTTTCGAAAGCCGTCGTGCTGGATGGAGCCGACGCAACCATTTATATCGGCGGGCAGTTTGGGGAGTCCAGCCCCTCCCTGGAGGCTTTCGAGGAGCTGAAGGTGCAGACGTCGGGCATGAGCGCCGAATACGGGCGCACTGGTGGCGGCGTCTTCAACTTCGTCATGAAGTCCGGAACCAACCAGGTGCACGGCTCGGCCGTAGGCTTCCTCCACAACGAGTGGATGGATGCAAACTCGTTCGTGAACAACTTCTACGGGCGGCCGCGGCAGCGGGATCGAAGAAACGATTGGGGCGGCTCTCTGGGTGGACCGGTGATGTTGCCGGGGCTCTATCGAGGCAAGGAAAAGACTTTCTTCTATGCGGCGTATGAGCGGTATCAGGAGTCTTACGCAGGCGGCGGCTCACCCACGGTGACGGTGCCGCTGGACGAGTTCTGGAATGGAAACCTCAGCCGTCTGCTGACGGGCACAGTCCTCGGCCAGGATGCTGAGGGCCGCAATGTCAACCAGGGGGCCATCTACGATCCAGCCTCCACGCGAACCGTGAATGGCCAGGTGGTGCGTGACATCTTCGCCGGGAACCAGATTCCCCAAAGCCGCATTTCTGCGCCGGCGCAGAAGTTGGGCGCCATTTTCCGGCAGCATTACTCACCCACGGTGAAGGACTCCAGTGGCCAGGTGCCGCTGTTGAACAATTCTTTCTTCCCGGTGTCGAACCAGGCCGGCTTCACGCAGAATCAGTTTTCCCTGAAGCTCGATCACTATCTCTCCGCCGCGCACAAATTGAGCGGTTCGTTCTCCTATATTGACCGGCCACGCACCATCCTGGACCAGGGCGGCGTCTGGGACTTCAATTCCCCCTCCGGCGGCCCTCTGTCGCGCGCCCGCATGCAGTGGGTGCGCAGCTGGTACGGGCGCGCCGCCTACGACTGGACTCTGTCGCCCACCGTGCTGAATCACCTGCAGCTGGGGTTCAACCGCCAGCGCAATCCGAGCCTGTCGGCGCATCTCGGGGAGAATGGCGTGGCGGCGCTGGGGCTGACCGGTTTCTCAAAGGACTTCAACTACCCCGAAATTCAGTTCGGCTCGAACAACTACCCGGCCAACTATCCCACTCTGGGGTTTCAGACGAACGACTTCGGCGCCGGGCAGAACTTCCAGGCGATCGACACGGTCACTTGGGTCAGGAACCGGCACACGCTGCGCGCGGGTGCCGACTGGCGGCGATCGTACCTGCGCTGGCGCACGGACAATGGTCCCGCGGCAATCAGCTTCAGCCAGGCACAGACGGGTCTGCCGGGCTACACGCAGACCGGCAACGGCTTCGCCAGCATGCTGCTGGGCGAGGTGGCTTCTGCAACTGTGCCGACTCCGACCCCGACAGGATCGCGCTTTACGAACTTCGCCTTGTTCCTGCAGGATGATTTCCGGGCCACCAGCCGCCTGACGCTGAATCTTGGCCTGCGCTGGGACTACCAGCCCTTGCCGGTGGAACAGTACAACCGTCTGAGCAACTGGAACACCAGCGTGATGGATCCGGTGTGGGGCCTGCCCGGCGCCCTGGAGTTCGCCAGCGCGGACCGCCGGACTTTCGCCCCGAATCACTACACTGACTTCTCGCCGCGAATCGGCTTCGCCTACCAGGTGAATTCCAGGACCACCGTTCGCGGCGCCTATGGGATCTTCTACCTGGCACGGAACGGGAACGGATGGTCCGGTGTGCCCTGGGCACAGACCGCCGGCTTCGGGCAGGAAAATCGTGTCAGCACGACGGTAGACTACCAGGCCGCCTGGAACTGGAACAATCCCTATCCGGGCGTGAACCGGCCGCTGCCGCAAAACGCCTCGCTGGCCAGCGGCTCACCGGGAATCTGGGGCATCGTGAGCTACGACCCGAACGCCGGGAAGAACGGCTACACCCAACAGTGGAATGTGAACATCCAGCGCGAACTGGCAGCGGGTATCGTTGTGGACATCGGCTATGTCGGATCCAAGAGCACCGGGATCCAGGCGAACGAACTGAGGAGACTCAATCAGCTGGATCCACGGTTCCTGATGTTGGGTGACGCGTTGGGGGTCACGGTTTCCAGCCAGGCGGAACTGCCCGCTTCCGTCGCCGCGGCAGGTGGTCGGTATCCGTTCCTGAGTTCCGGGATCCGCGTACCGGCGTACCAGACGCTGCTGCCGTATCCGCAGATGTTGGGTACCAACGAGATCAAGAGCGCGGACAGCCCTCTGGGGTTCTCCACCTACCATGCCCTCCAGGTGCAGGTGAACAAGCGGTATTCCGGTGGGCTTTCGTTCCTGTGGAACTACACGTTCTCTAAGTCGATCGACAATGTACGGTCGGCCTTTGGCGATACATGGGGCGCCAACAGCGGGCGGCCACTCGACTATTACAACCAGGGCTTGGATAAGTCTGTTTCCGATGCGGACCGGTCGCATGTCTTCAAGATGGCAGTGCAGTATGAACTGCCGTTCGGCCGGGGCCGGCGGTTCGGGCGCTCGCTCCCAATGGGCCTGGATTTACTGGCCGGCGGATGGACAGTCCACTACATCGGCACCTATAACAGCGGCTGGGCGCTGGGGGTCAGCGGCTCAGGCACCCCGAACAGCAATTTCGCAACGAACCGCGGCTATGCCCTGAATCCCGAGGGCCTCCCCCTCGACACAGGTTGGAACTCCGATGACATCGACATGAGCCGCATCAGCCAGCCGAATGCGGCAAACCGCTACGTGGACACGAGCCTGCTGGTGAACCCCACCACTTTGGGACGATACCAGCGGGGCAACACGTCGTACAAACTCTCCTCATTGCGGAGCCCGTGGGAAATGTCGGAAGACCTGGCAGTGCAGAAAGCGTTCCGGCCGGTGGAAGCGGTCCGCGTACAATTGCGGGGAGAGTTCCTGAATGCATTCAACCGGACTCTCTGGGGCGCCATCAATGGAAATACGGCCAGTCCTTTGTTTGGACAGGTAACCGGCAGCAGCGACTGGTTCACGCCCCGGAAGGCCCAACTGGGATTGAGGGCGGATTGGTAATGCTGCAGTTCTGCAGCGAAAGGCGTGAAAATTGAGGATCTGTGGTTGAAGCGCGCAACGAGCAGAACGTAGGAAGGGGCCCAGCGCCGTGGGCCGGCTTGCTGCTGCTTGGGCTTTGTTGTCTTTCCGCCGGATGCACGCGTCCGCAGGTGGCCGCCGCAGAACCGGCGATTGAGTTCACTGAGATCCCGGCCACCGGCCCGGGCGGCCCGAAGCTCATTGGCACGCTGGCCGGTCGCGTCAGCGGCGCGCGGCCCGGGCAGAAGATTGTGCTGTATGCCCGCGGGGGCGTCTGGTGGGTTCAGCCGTTTACGAATGCGCCGAACACCGAGATCCGGCCAGACTCCACTTTTAAGAACTCGACACACATGGGCACGGAGTACGCAGCCCTTCTCGTCGACCGGGACTTCGTGCCCCCCTTGACGCTGCCGAAACTGCCTGCCCGCGGCGGCAAGGTCAACGCGGTTGCGCAGGTGAAGGGGGTTGCCACAGAGGAACACACGTCGCCCACACTGCATTTCAGCGGCTACGACTGGAAGGTGAGGACCCTGCCGAGCGATCGCGGCGGGGCGGCGAACCCCTATTCCGCGAAGAACGCCTGGACCGACAGCCGAGGGATGCTGCACCTGCGCGTCTCGAAAGGGTTGGAGGGGTGGGAGTGCGCGGAGATTCAACTGGAACGGAGCCTTGGTTACGGGTCGTATGTCTTCGTCGTCAATGGAGTGGCGAACCTCGAACCGGCCAGCGTCCTGGGTTTCTTTACGTGGGACGAACAGGGGTTGGAGGAGAACCACCGGGAGATCGATATCGAGATCAGCCAGTGGGGCGATCCGTCGTCGAAGAACTCGCAGTTCACGATCCAGCCCTATTACGTGCCAGTGAACGTGGTTCGCTTTATGTCGCCGCAAGGCCAGATCACTTATTCCTTCCGTTGGGAGCCAGGCCGGGTTGCCTTCAAGGCGCAGAAGGGGGATGGGATTCGAGGGAGCGGCCCCACAATCTCGGAGCACGCATTCTCTTCAGGCGTTCCGGCACCAGGGGGAGAGGCGCTGCACATCAATTTGTATGTCTACGGTAAGACGAGGACTCCGCAGCAGAACGGTACCGAGGTAGTGATTGAGAAGTTTGAGTATCTGCCATAGTTGGGCATTCTGTCGACATTCGACGGCCGGCCGCTGGCTGCTGGCCGTGATAATCGCTGTGTGCCTGGCCGGGCAGGCTCAGGCAATCGATCCGAACCGGGCCATGTCGCAATATGTCCGCGACCGCTGGGGCACGGAGAGTGGATTCCCGAAGGGCGCGGTCTACGATATTGCGCAGACCTCGGATGGGTACCTGTGGTTCGGCACAGAGAAAGGGCTGGTTCGCTTTGATGGGGTCTCGTTCCAGCTCATCAGCGACTCCAACTCACAGTTGGCGAACGGGCATGTCCTGGGCCTGATGGGCGATCAGGATGGCGGGTTGTGGGTTCGTTTGCGCAGGCCGACGCTGCTGCGCTACAGAAATGGCCGCTTCGAAAACGTCATGGGCTCACTGGGTCGGCCCACGTCCACCGTCACGGCGATGGGCCGGATGCAGGACGGAGAGTTGCTGGTCTGGGTGCTGGAGGGTGAAGGGAGCGCCATTAAGTATAAGGGCAGCCACTTCGAGACGATCGTCTCCACCACGGGCCTGTCGAGATCGCCGGTGATGTCCGTGACGGAATCGACACCTGGCACCATCTGGATTGGAACCCGGGACGCCGGAGTCTTCCGCCTGCAACACGGCAGGACCGAATCCATCACACAAGGCTTGCCCGATCCGAAGATCAACTGCCTGCTATCCACCAGGGAAGGACAGGTTTGGATCGGCACCGACAATGGAATCGCACATTGGGACGGCCAGAAGCTGGTGCAGACCAAACTCCCCGCCTTTCCTGTCCCGGTGCGCGCTCTCGCTTTGACTCGCGACCGGGACGGGAACATCTGGGTCGGCACGAATGCGCAGGGTCTGATCAGGATCAACTCCGAGGGGGCGGCGCTGCTGGACAACGGCCCCCGGCATCGCAATGAGGCCGTGACCGCGGTCTTCGAAGACCGCGAGGGCAACATCTGGTCGGGCAGCGCCGGTGGCGTGGAGCGACTGCGGGACAGCGTCTTCGTTACTTACGGGGAACCCGAGGGATTGCCGGCAGAGAGCAATGGGCCTGTGTTCCCGGAGAGCGCGGGGAGAACGTGGTTTGCGCCGGTGGATGGCGGTCTTTATCGCCTGGAGAACGAGAAGGCCTCGGCCGTGCGGCTCGATGGGCTGGAACGCGACGTGGTGTACTCCATCGGCGGCGCGCCGGGTGAGATCTGGGTCGGCCGGCAGCGAGGCGGGCTCACCGAGTTGCGCCTGGACCGAGGCGGGATGACCGCCCGGACCTATACAGAGGCCAACGGTCTTGCACAGAACAGCGTCTTCGCCGTCACTCGCTGCCGCGACGGGTCGGTCTGGGCCGGCACGCTCAGCGGAGGGGTGAGCCATCTCAATCAGGGGAAGTTCACGAACTACACCGTTTCGAGCGGGCTCGCATCCAACACAGTCACCTCCATTCTCGAAGGCTCTGATGGAACCGTGTGGTTTGCCACCCCGCAAGGTCTCAGTTTGTTGTCGCACGGCCGGTGGCGCACCTACACCGTGCAGGACGGCTTGCCCTCGGCGAGCGTGAACAGCCTGGCGGAGGACGGGACGGGGGTACTTTGGATCGGAACCTCGTCCGGACTCGCCTTCCTCCGCGCAGGACGGATCCAGAAGCCGGCCGGCGACCAGGCGGCCCTGCGGGAGCAGATTCTGGGGCTGGCCGTCGACAAAGCCGGTTCGCTTTGGATCTCGACTTCAAACCGGGCGCTGCGGCTGCAGTGCGGCCTCGTCATGAAAGGCACCCCTGTTGGGGAGGCGCTGAGGGAGTTCGGCTGGGCCGATGGCCTGCACGGCGTGGAAGGCGTCAAGCGCCACCGCTCCGTAGCGGCGGACCCGGACGGACGGATCTGGTTCTCGATGAATCGCGGCCTTTCCGTGGTGGACCCGGGACGGCAAACCATCGTTTCCGCGCCTTCTATCGCCCACATCGAATCGGTACAGGCCGACGGGAATGCAGTGGCGCTGGGAGATTCCATCAGGATCCCCGCCGGGAAGCAGCGCATTACGTTCGGCTTTGCCGGCCTTAGCCTGTCGGTGCCGGAGCGGGTCAAGTTCCGCTACACCCTGGACGGCTTTGACCGCGGCTGGAGCGAACCTGTTTCCTCGCGCGAGGCGGTGTATACCAACCTCGGGCCCGGTCCGTACAGGTTCCGTGTGGTCGCCAGCAATATCGATGGGGCTTGGAACGGCAATGAGGCCATACTGCGTTTCGAGATCGAGCCGGCGGTGTGGCAAACCTGGTGGTTTCAACTGGGTGGTGCCGCCACCGTCCTCCTCATTGGCGTGGCGCTCTATCGGCTCAGGATGATGCAGCTCACCCGCCAGCTGAATATGCGGTTTGAGGAACGCCTGGCGGAACGGACGCGGATCGCGCAGGACCTGCATGACACTCTATTGCAGGGCCTGCTGAGCGCCTCGATGCAACTGCATGTGGCCGCGGACGCGCTGCCGGAAGACTCGGCCGCCAAACCGAGGCTCGAGCGCATCCTCAGCCTGATGGCGCGGGTAAACGAAGAGGGCCGGAAAGCCGTGCAGGGCCTGCGGTCGCGCCACAGCGACAGCCGCGATCTGGACCAGGCGTTCTCCAGGATCCAGCAGGAGATGGGCGTCCAGGACGACGTCAACTTCCGGGTAATCGTCCAGGGACGGCCGCAGGCGATGCATCCCATTCTGCGGGATGAGGTTTATCGCATCGGCCGGGAGGCGGTCGTCAACGCCTTCCGGCATGCGCAGGCGAAGAGTATTGAAGTGGAGTTGGAGTACACATCGAAGCAATTTCGCTTCCTCGTCCGGGACGACGGCCGCGGCATCGATCCGGACGTGTTGAAGCAGGGCCGGGAAGGACACTGGGGCTTGCCGGGCATGAGGGAACGCGCCGAATGGATCGGCGCAAAATTGCACGTGTACAGCAGCGCGTCGGCTGGAACGGAAGTGGAACTGTCCGTGCCGAACCACATCGCGTTCGGCGGCAAACGGGCCGGCCGGACGAATCAGGAATGAAGGAGCGGGATGAGCGAAGAGAAACAGATCAGAGTATTTAGCGTGGACGACCATCCACTGCTGCGCGAAGGCATCGCGACCATCATTAACAGCCAGCCGGACATGGTGCTGGTCGCGGACGCCGCCAGCGGGAGCGATGCCATCCAGGCTTACCGCACCCATCAACCGGATGTGACTTTGATGGACCTCCGGCTGCCGGACATGAGCGGAATCGACGCTGTGATTGCGATCAGGACAGAGTTTCCCGAGGCGCGCATCATCATGCTGACGACATTTGAAGGAGACGTCGAGATCCAGCGCGCTCTGGCCGCCGGCGCTCGAGGTTATCTGCTGAAGAGCATGCCGCCCAAGGAACTGGTGGAGGTGATTCGTCAGGTCCATGCCGGCAAAAAGCGGCTGCCGGCCGAAGTGGCGGCCCAACTGGCCGAGCACTTGAGCGACGAGGCGCTCACCGAGAGAGAGATTGACGTGCTGCGGCACCTGGCGGGCGGCAACCGGAACCGGGATATCGCCGAGTTGCTGCGAATCTCGGAAGAGACGGTCAAGGTGCACGTGAAGCACTTAATGGAGAAACTGGGCGCCAGCGATCGCACGCAGGCGGTCGCAATCGCCGTCAGGCGGGGCGTGATCCAGCTCTGAGGAGAAGGGGGGCTACCACCATAGAGTTAGAAGCGGATGCCGAAGTCGAGGGATTCACTTTGCTCCTCCAGCCGCTACCTTACTGTCAGGTGTGCATTTAGCGCACGGTAAGGTTTGAAGGAGACGCAAGCTGCAGAGGCTATTTTCCACGTTTCCGGGCGGGTGGCCCGGAGTAGGCCTGTTGCTGCTTCGCGCCGCGGCTGGCGTGACGGCAGGGATTCAGGGTGCTGTCTACCTGTCCGGCCATGGCGACGCGGCACTGTGGCTCACACTCGCCGGATTGGTTTGCGTGGCGGCCGGGCTCACCTTGAGCATCGGGTTGATGACGCCGGTTTCGGGCGCCCTGGTAGCAGCGGAGGCGGTGAGCGTCTCGATGGCCTGGCTGCCCCCGCCGGACAGGAATCTCTTCAATGCCCCACTTCCTACGGTCCTGATCGTGATCGTGGTGATTGCGGTGATCTTCCTTGGGCCGGGAGCATTCTCCCTGGATGCGCGACTATTCGGACGTAGAGAGATTATCATCCCTCACCTGCCGCGAAACCCTAAAATCTGACCGCCCCCTCAGGCCCGGCCGTCAGGCGCAAAGCATGGCGGAAGCGCCTATTGGCAATGCACAACAACGGTTACCCCAATAGTGGTAGTGTGTGATGCCGCTTACAGTGGTAGATAACAATCATTACATATTGGGATAGTTTCATTTCGCGAATGGCGCATATTAGTTATGAAGGGTCGAGTCGAGGAACTCACCCTGGATGGAAGGAGACAAGGAACATGGCGGCGATTGCCAGCTCGATGCCCCAGGCCTCCTGGACAGCCCCCGAGCTTCGCTGGAGTCTGAGAACCGCGAAAGCTGCGATTCGAGTCCTGACGGTGGACGGACATCCACTGGTGCGGGAAGGTCTCGCGGCGGTGATAAACAAAGCAGAAGGCATGTCGGTCGTGGCGGAAGCAGCCAGCGGCGAGGAAGCGCTGGAAGTCTTCCGGCGCCTGCGCCCGGATGTGGTTACGCTCGACCTGCAGTTGCCAGACATGCCCGGAGACTCCGTAGCTCGCCGGATTCTGGAGGAATTCCCCTCGGCCCGAGTCGTTGTGATAACAGGGCTTCAGGGAGATGCTCATATGCTGCGAGCGCTGGAGGCGGGCGTCCGGGGTCTGGTCCTGAAGGGTATGCCGAATTCGGAGCTGCTCGACGTGATCCGTCAGGTCTACTCCGGCCGCAAGGCGATTCCGCGCCAGGTTGCGTCGGCTCTGGCCGATCACTTGGGGGAAGAGACTCTGACACCGCGGGAAGTGCAGGTCCTGCGTCTGGTAGCCCGTGGGAATCGCAACAAGGAAGTGGCCGCCCACCTCTCCATTGCTGACGAGACCGTCCGGATGCATATGAAAAATATTCTGAGCAAGCTGGCCGCCAATGATCGGACTCATGCGGTCACCATTGCATTAACGCGCGGATTCATTGCACTCTGATTTGAGCTTCGCCGGCTCTGGCGCCACGTAATTAATCCCCCTGGCAGGCCCGGTCCTCGTCGCGACCCAGTGGCCGTACCAAACTGAACAACCAGAACAATAGACAGTGCTAGTCGCGCCGGTGCCGGCGCGAGCGTGCCGAGAGACCGCGTGAGGAGCGAAGATGAAGTACCCAATCCGCACCATGGGTGCATTCCGAAGAGGGCCGCAGAAGCCCGGCCGGACGCCGGTGGGTTGGTCCAGCCTGTTGGCGTTGCTTCTGTTCGCAGGGGCCGCAAGCGGGCAGGAGCAGACCCGGGCCGGACAGATCGAGAAGCAGCGCGCCGAGAAAGCCGCGCGGCTGAAACCCGACGAGGTGTCGCCAGCGGAGCGCCGGTTGCGCAACTTCCGCGATCAGCACTATATGGAACGGTTTGCCGCGGGTTACCACGGTTTCCGTCCCAAGATCGGCAACATGGTCACCAGCGGCGGCTTCGCGATTGGACCGGAGTATTACCGCAATGGCATAGCCGACGGCCTGATGAATATCCGCGCCTCTGCCCAGATCTCGACGCGAAACTACCACCGGCTGGAAGCAGCCATGAACATGCCGGAGTTGGCCAAGGGGAAGATCGCCTTCGACGCCGTGGCAGTCCACCGCTATTACCCGTCGATTCAATACTATGGAACGGGCCCCGATACCCGGAAGGAATTTCGGACGAACTTCCTGCTGGAAGACACCAGCGTCGATGGGACCCTGGCGTTGCGGCCCTGGAAGGGTCTGGTGCTGGGCGAGACCAGCGGCTACCTTTGGACGAACGTCGGACGCGGCCGTGACAGCCGGTTTACTTCCGCCGACGCGGTCTACACGGCAGCCCAGTCACCGGGCATCGATGTACAGACGAACTACCTGAGGAACGGAGTGTTTGCCCAGTGGGATTACCGGGATAACCCGGCCGGTCCGAAGCAGGGCGGCAACTATGTGATGCAGTACAGCTGGTATCACGATAACCGCATCGGTGTGTATAGCTTCCGGCGGCTGGACGTGGACCTCCAACAGTACATTGGATTCCTGAACAAAACGAGGGTGATCGCCCTGCGCGCCAAGGCACGCTTGAGCGACTCGGACCGCAATGAACAGATACCGTTCTATATGCAGCCGTTCCTGGGCGGCTCGGACGACTTGCGGGGCTACCGGCCCTTCCGGTTCAACGATCGCAACTCAATGGTTTTAAACGCGGAATACCGCTGGGAGATCTTTAGTGGACTGGATGGGGCGATTTTTGCCGATGCCGGTAAAGTCTTCCCGCGCCGGGGCCTGCTGAATTTTCGTGATCTGGAGTCTTCGGTTGGATTCGGTTTGCGTTTCAACGCCAGAAACCGGACCGCGGTCCGGGTCGATGTCGGATTCAGCCATGAGGGATTCCAGGTCTGGTTCAAGTTCAATGATGTGTTTGCGGCGCGGCGATTCGGCACCAGCGCCGGGCAGCCCTTGTATTGAGGAGAGATAGCGATGCGTCGACTGATCCTACTCGCATGTTTGGCCGGGCCGCTGGCGGCACAGCGGTTCTATGTGGACGATCCTCTGGACAAGGAGCCGCCGCCTCTCTCCGTCGGCGAAATCCTAAGCCGTAAACTCAGTGACTACTACGATTTGTTCTCGAACCAGTTTGGCGACGTCGGGGAGCGGCAGCCGCGGAGCGGAACTCCGATAGCCGCGCAGGGTGTGAATACCTTGGGCGAACCGATGGACGGCGGCTGGTACCAGAAACGCCACTACTACCGCCGGATGAGCCGCGAGGAGCTGATGCGCGGCCCGGGCTCCGAGAATCCCCCCTCCACAACCGGGCAATGGACGATTGTGGCGGCGAAGTCAGAGGGCGTGACGCCCGGCTTTGCGATTGTCGATTCCGAGAAACGATTCTATTACGTAAAGTTTGATCCGCCGTCCAATCCTGAGATGGCGACGGCGGCGGATTCGATCGGCGCACGTTTCTTCTACGCTCTTGGCTACCACGTGCCGGAAAACTATATCGTCCACTTTAAGGCCGGCCAGCTTCAGCTTGGCCCGGGCGTGCAGGTGGAAGACGCCACGGGCCGGAAGCGGGCAATGACCAATTCCGACGTAACCAGGCTCCTGGCCAAAGTCTCAGTGGGGCCGGACGGTCAGTACCGGGCCACGGCCAGCCGTAGCGTACCGGGCAAACCAATCGGTCCGCCACGCTACCACGGGACGCGCACAGACGACCCGAACGACATCGTGCCGCATGAGCACCTGAGAGCCCTGCGAGGCCTGCAGGTGTTCTGCGCCTGGCTGGATCACGATGATTCCAGGGCCATTAACAATCTGGATACGGTCGTCACGGAAGACGGCGTGTCGTATGTCCGTCACTACCTGTTGGATTTCGGCTCAGCTTTGGGCAGCGCAACCAACCGGGCAAACAGCCCCCGCTCGGGCGATTATTTCTTCACCTGGAAGAGCAGCGCGGTCCAACTTCTCACCCTCGGGGCGAAACCGCCTTACTGGGCCTTCGCCCGGTATCCGGATCACCCCTCGGTCGGGTTGTTCGAGTCCAAGGTCTTCGATCCTGAAAAATGGGTCCCGGAATACCCGAACCCGGCATTCAACAATCGCTTGCCGGATGACGACTTCTGGGCTGCGAAGCAGGTGATGGCGTTCAGCGATAGCGACATCGACGCCGTCGTGAGCACGGGCCGCCTCAGCGACCCGAAGGCCGCCGCCTATCTCGCACAATGCCTCCGCGAGCGGAGGAACAAGATCGGGATGGCATATTTCGCCAAAGTACTGCCGTTCGATCGGTTCCGAATTCAATCTGGGCGATTGGATTGGGATGATTTGAGCAAGCAACATGGATTCGGAGTGGTAGGGAACGTGCATATCCAATGGTCGCGATTCGATAACGAGACTGGGACTCGGACGCCCCTGCCCGACGCAAAGGGAGAAACCGTGCCTCAGGCAGCCGGCTACCTGGCGGCGGAGTTGAGTGCGCCCTCCCGGCCCAGGCAGACCGTAGTCGTATATTTGCGCCAGAACGGAGGCGGGACCTCCGTGGTGGGTGTGGACCGGACTTGGTGACTGACTGAACGAAAGATCTCAGGAAGGTAACGCTATGATTCGACAACAACTAAATGCGGAGTCCTTGAACGAAATCTATACGGTGGCGTTGCTGCTGACGGGCAGCCGGCGCAGGGCCGAAGCATCCGTAACGGAAAGCCTGCGTCAATTGACGGAGAGCGATGTCCGGTGCGAATCGCTCCAGGCGACGTTCCTGCAGCGGACCGTGTCCGCGGCTCTGGATGGTCCGCAGTACTGGGAACAGGATCTGGGCCTGCCAGCCGAACTGCAGCGGGTGGTGGCCTTGCCCGTGCGCCTTCGCCACTCGTTTGTCCTTCGTTTTCTTCAGTCTATGCCGCTGGAGCAATGCGCGAAGCTGCTGCGGTTGCGACCGGAGCAGGTGACGGACAACGCACTGGCGGCGGTGCGTGCGATGGCCGGTGTCATGGTCAGGGAACAGGCCGCTTAAAGTACAGGCATCAACGGCCCGCCCGCCGGTTCACGGCGCCAAGGATAAAATACAAACTAATATGGATTCCACCTACACTCGACTGCGGAGGGCGTCCCTGCAAGCGCCAAGTGCATGAAAAAACCCTACATTTTGGCGATCGACGACGACTCCGCGGTTTTGCGCGCGGTAGAGCGCGACCTTAAATCGAAGTTCTCGCAGGACTACCGCATCATCGCGGTGGATTCCCCCCAGAAAGCAATCGACGTTGTCCGCCAGTTGACGTCGCGTGGCGACCGGGTGGCACTCTTCCTGGTCGACCAGCGCATGCCGCAGATGAGCGGCACGGAGTTTCTGCAGGAAGCAATCGCCCTGCAGCCTTCCGCTAAACGCGTACTGTTGACCGCATACGCGGATTCAACCGCGGCGATCGACGCCATCAATAAGGTAAAGCTGAACCACTACCTGATGAAGCCGTGGGAGCCGCCGGAGCACAATCTGTATCCTGTGCTGGCGGACCAACTGGAGGACTGGCAGGCTTCGAGCCGGGAGGAGTTCGACGGGGCGATCGTCCTGGGAACCCGCTGGGCCCCTGAAACCCACAAATTAAAAGACTTCCTGGCAAAGAGCCAAGTGCCCTACCGCTGGGTGGAACCGGAGGGTCTGGCCGATGCGCGCGTACTCGCGGCATTGGCCGGCAAGACTCCGGCGTTGCCCGCTCTGATCTTTCCCGATGGCAGCACCCTGGAGCAGCCTGACCTGACGCAGGTGGCGCAGAAGCTCGGCCTGGCGACCGTGCCGAGCCGGAAGTTCTACGACGTCATCGTCATCGGAGCTGGTCCGGCCGGACTGGCCTGTGCGCTGTACTGCAGTACGGAAGGGTTGAAGACCGTCCTGGTGGAGCGAGAAGCCGCCGGCGGACAGGCGGGGCTGAGTTCGAGGATCGAGAACTACCTGGGCTTCCCGTCCGGGCTGAGTGGCGCCGATCTGGCGCGCCGGGGCGTTGCGCAGGTGCGGCGGTTCGGCGTCGAGGTGTTGGCGCCTGCCGATGCTGTCGGGCTGTCCGTGGAGGGCGAATACCGGGTGGTCCGGCTTTCGAACGGCCAGGAACTCTCCGCACACAGCGTGGTGATCGCGGCGGGAGTCCAATGGCGACGGTTGGATGTGCCCGGCATGGATCAACTGACGGGCGCGGGGATCTACTATGGGGCGGCCACGACGGAAGCTGCTTCCTGCAGGGACGAAGACGTCTACATCGTCGGAGGCGCGAATTCGGCCGGGCAGGCCGCGGTCCACTTCTCAGAGGTGGCGCGCAGCGTGACGATGATCGTGCGCGGCGATGCCTTGTCGAAATCGATGTCGCACTATCTGGTCAAGAGGATCGAGACCATCCCGAACATCTCCGTGATGCCGAATGCCGAAGTGGAGTCGGTCTGCGGGGATGGCCGGCTGCAGCAGATCAGCGTGCGCCACTTTCCGGACAAGCGAGTGGAGAAACTGCCCGCGTCCGCTTTGTTCATCTTCATCGGGGCGGAACCGCATACGGAATGGCTGGACGGCGTGGTTCGCAGGGACAACAAGGGTTTCCTGCTGACGGGCGCCAATCTACTGGCTGACGGCAAACGGCCGGCAGGTTGGAAGATGGACCGGGATCCCTATCTGCTCGAGACCAGCGTGCCGGGCGTGTTTGCCGTGGGCGATGTTCGCGATGGCGCGGTGCGGAGGGTGGCGAACAGCGTTGGTGAGGGATCGATCGTGCTGTATTTTATCCGCCAGTACATGCGGAATCGGTAGAGGACCAGATGCCGGACAAGACGTACGAACCCGTTTCCGTGGAAGACCTGATGACCTCCCCGTTGTTCCAGGATGAGAGCCCGGAGGCGGTGGCCTGGATTGCGCAGCAGATGCACATGCGGCGACTGGACGCCGGAGAGGTGCTGTGGAATCAGGGGGAGGTGGTGACAGAGTTCCAACTGGTGCTGGAAGGAGAACTCCACTACCGCAGGGATGATGATCCGTATGCCCAGTTCATTGTCGGGACAGCCGGGCATCCCACCGGAGTCCTTCCGTTTTCCAGGATGAAGAATGCGACGGGCCGCGTCTGGGCGGTTGTGCCGACACGGTTGGCGGCGATGGAAGCATCCCACCTGCGGGAGTTGGTTTACCGCGCGCCTCTGGTAGCGCAGCGTCTCGTCTCGCAGATGACGGATCGGACGCGCGAAGTCACGCGAATGGAAGAGGGTTCGAGCAGGCTTCAGGCGCTGGGCAAACTGGCGGCGGGCCTGGCTCATGAGCTCAATAATCCGGCTTCAGCGGCGGTTCGGTCGTCGGCCTTGCTGCGCGATGTGCTGAAAGAGCGGCGCAAGGCGGCCGTGGCGTTGCACGGAGTTGTCATTCCGGACGGGGTCCGGGAGAGCATGACGCGCATGATCGAGTCGATTGAGGAATGCCTCAGCACTCCGGGAGACATGGATGCGCTGGAGCGGGCCGATCTGGAGTCCGACCTGTCGGACTGGCTGGACAACGCAGGATTGCCGAGTTCGCTGGCCTCGAATCTGGTGGATGCCCGGATTACGCTGGAGGCACTGAAACCATTACCCGCGGCGGTACCGCTGGAGCCGTTGTCGAATTTCCTGAAATTGATTGTGGCGGATCACCAGACCCTGTGTCTGACGCGGGAGTTGGAAGAAGCATCCAGACGCATTTCGGAACTTGTGCAGGCGGTGAAGCAGTACTCGTATATGGATCAGAGTCCTGTCTCCGAAGTGGATGTGGAACAGGGAATTGATCTCACCCTCAGGATGTTCCAGCACCAGTTGAAGCACGGGTTCACGGTGAATCGAAAGCTGGCCAGCAATTTGCCCAAGGTCCACGCGAATGGAAGTGCACTGAACCAGATCTGGACGAACCTGATCGACAATGCGATCGATGCCATGGAAGGGATGCCCGCGGGTCAGCCGAAGATCCTCACGGTGCGCACCTGCGTGGAGCCGGAAGGGATCCTGGTGGAGATTGGAGACAATGGCCCGGGGATTCCGCCCGAGGTGCAGAGCCGGATCTTCGATCCGTTCTTCACGACCAAAGGCGTAGGCGAGGGCACAGGCCTGGGCCTCGATATCGTGCGCCGCATCGTGCGAAGCCACCGTGGCACCATCCTGGTGGATTCGGATCCCGGCCGGACGGTCTTTCAGGTGAGGCTGCCGTTGAATCCGGCATGAGCCGCGGGCCGGGCATGCGACCGGGGTTGAATGCTCCGGGGCGGGTTGCCTGTGTTGAGACGGCAATAGTGTTCTAGAATTGAAAGGTGTAGTGATGTCGGGGCGTAGCGCAGCCTGGTAGCGCACCTGCCTTGGGCGCAGGGGGTCGGGCGTTCAAATCGCCCCGCCCCGACCAATTACTTTCCATCTCTTGCAGACCTATCCTGGCACAACGAGTGTGTGCTGTGCCAAAACGAGCACATGCTGTTCACGGCGTTTTCGGGGACTGCATCAATACCACGCTCGCTACGACAGGCTCAGATCGTAGTTCGGCGCTTGATGCGATAACGTGGGACTGAAGCGTCGAACCCCTGCCTGCAACATCGATCGCTTCGCGCCTATGCCTGTTGAGTGTCCGCCCCGGCTGGACATCACGGGCGCGCATCTCATTTGCTTGCCAGCACATTCGTCGAATTCAGATGAATATGGCGCACCCGCGGCAGACGGCAATGGGTGGCATCCATCTGCCGAAGGGACGCCGCTCCCTGACGCCAACGCCACATCAACAAGCCCACTCTCTCTCAAAACAAGAAGAGGGAATCTGCCAGGCAGACTCCCTCTTCCCTTCGCGGCTGCAACGAATGGGGCTAGAACTCGAAGCGGGCGCTGATCTGCACACGCCGCCCGGAGGCGGCTCCGGTTACGAGGCCGAAGCTCGAGCTGGAGATGTTCGTACTTGGCGTGTTGAAGTTCGGGTGATTGAAGGCGTTGTAGAGCTCACAGCGCAGCTGGGCCCGGGCTCGTTCCGCAAAGAGGTAGACGTTCTTGGCGGCAACCAGATTCCAGTTCATGGACCCCGGACCAACCAGGATGGAGCGGCCGGAGTTGCCATAGTAGCCGCGGCCGGCGGCCGGAATGACGAACGCGCTGCGATCGAAGATTACCTGGTGGTTCTCAATGCGATCGGTCATCGATCCTCCAATGTTGCCATCGCCGATCCGATCGGGCCGGCCGCTGAACTGGTTGGTGTTGGCCGGGTCGACGCCGGAGAAACTGGGCGAGCGGAACGGTCCGGACTGGAGCAGCGTAGTGCCTGCCACCTGCCACCCGGCCACAATCTTGTCGAACAGCCCGGAAGCATTGCCCAGCAGGGCCTTGCCGTGACCGATCGGCAGCTCATAGGTGTAGAAGAAGATGAGCGTGTGACGGCGGATGGCGGGATCGTCCGCACGCTCAAGACGCCGGTTGTACTGGTTCTGCGCCGGCGCGTTCAGGTAGCCGTTGAGGCCGACCTCGTCCAGCGCCTTCGCCCAGGTGTAGTTGGCGTTGAACGTCAGTCCGCGAGTGATGCGGCGGTCCGCCTTGATGGTGAGGCCGTGATAAATGGAGGAGGAGCCGGTCTGGTTGTAACCGACGCTGCTGAAGAGGGGGTAGCGCAAGGCCGCCGGATCGAAAGGCGTCGTACTGGGCCGGGGCAGGTTCAGGTTGTCGTAGAAAGGCAGGTTCTTCGCCTTGGTTCCAACGTAGGCGACATCGAAGCCGGTCTTCCAGAACTGCCGGCCGAGGGACGCGTTCCATTGCTGAGTCCGTTCGTGAGGAAAGTTGGGCGAGATGGCGTTGATGCTCTGGACGCCATCGAAGCCCTGCACAGTGGAGCGGAAGGGATTCGGAAAGGTGATGCTGGGCGTGTTGTTGACGATGTACCAGCTCTGGTTGGATTGCCAGGGGCCGCCCGTCGCACCGAGACCGAGCTGGCCCGGCCACATGGAAGTGAAGAGACCATAGCCCATCCGGAAGACGGTCTTGTCGTCGCCGAAGGGGCGGAAGGCCAGGCCGAGGCGGGGGCTCCAGTTGGCGGTGTCGGCGTGCATCATGCTGCGGAGGGGGAGTCCCGCTGAAGCGGCGGAAATGATCGGCAGAGTCGCAGCCACGGCGGGCACGAGATCTGTCGGGATGGTGCTGCCGGCCGTGACGACGCTGCCGGTTTTGAGATCGAACGAGGTCAGGCGGTTGAACTTTTCCACCCACGGCGGCTGGTACTCATACCGCAAGCCATAGGTGAGAGTGAGGCGCCGGTTGACCTTGAACTCGTCCTGAATGTAGTAGCCCTGCTGCATGCTGCGGACGTAGGCATTGGGGCGGGCAACGGCGAGGCTCACATTCGAGGGAAGACCCAGGAGGAAGTTGGCATAGGCGAAGCCGCTGAGCTGATCGTCGAAGGCGATGGATCCGGTGACGTTCTGCGGCTTGTTCTGATCGTTCACCTGGTAGCGGCGCAGGTCGAAGCCCGCCTTGATGTGGTGGTTGCCGAGATTCCAGGAGAGGTTGTCGATGAGCTGATAGGTATTCTGGGTCTGCGAGCTGTAGCCGGCGGAACTGGTCCCCTGGAAGCCGTTGGCTCCATTGATCTGGAGATCGGGCATGGCCGAGAGTGCCGGATCGTTGCCGGGATTGCTGATGCCCTGCAGGCCAATCTTGCCAACGGCGTCGGCCAGGCTGTTGACACCCCAATAGTCGAAGCTTGTGCTGGAATAGCCAACCTTCAGTTCGTTCACGAGGGTGGGGCTGAAGATGTGCGTATCGGAAACGACGAAGCTGCGGCCCGGATCGTTGTCGCCTGTACCGCCGTAGCCGCCGAGCAGAGGGCCTGGGTTGGCGTCCTGGTTGTGGATCGTGAGACCTACGCGAGCGAAGAAGTAGTTCTTGTCGGAGAACTTGTGGTCGATGCGGGTGGAGATGTTGTCGGCATTGAACTGGGCGCCGGGATCGGTGTAGTAGTTGTTGACCAGGCCCAGGGCGCCTTGCCCCGGCAGGTTGGGGTTGGGGTAGATGAGCGACTGCCAGGCAGTCGCCACCGGGCTGATCCGGTTGGCAGGAATCTTGTTCCCGGGGAAGGCCTGTCCGGTGAGCGGGTCGAGGATGGGAAGCGCACCGGCGATGGAAGAGAAATCCCCGCTGCGGAAGGCAGTGGGAGGAACGCTGGTATTGTACCGGGCGCCGGTCCGGTAGCGAGCGCCGCCGTAGGTGAAGAAATAGAAGGTGCGGTCCCGGCCATCGTAGAGGTGCGGCAGGATGACACGGCCGCCATTCATGGCCGTGAACTGGTTGAAGTTCTCAAAGGCCGGTCCTGTCCTATCCTGCCAGGCTCGTGCGCCGGTAGCGGAGTTGTAATTGCCCCAGAACAGCCCGCCATGGAAGGTGTTCTCTCCAGACTTGCTGACCGCGGCAAATTGAGCTACCTGGGCGAACTCAGCGGAGTTGTTGGCCGTGGATACCTTCATTTCCTGGAAGGCCTCGATGTCGCCCGAGAAACCATTGGGCGTCTGGCGGCTGCTGACGATGTCGTTGGCGGAGATCCCGTCCGAGGTGAAGTTGTTGGCGGTGTCCCGGGCGCCATTGACCTCCAGGCCGCTGCTGGACTGGACACCCGCGGCCACCTTGGCTACGTTGATCCAGGCGCGGCCATAGACGCTCATCGGCAGGTCGGCGAAGTCGCGGGCGGTAGAGACCACGGCCTGCGTGGAGGTCTCGGTGTCAATGTGAGCGGCCGCGACGCCTTCGACAGTGATCATGCTGCTGACATCGCCCACTTCGAGCGCGGCGTCAACGCGGCGAGTCTGGCTCAGGTCCAACGTGATGCCGCGGGTCGTGTGGGATTTGAAGCCGGGGGCTTCCACGGTGACCCTGTAGCGGCCATTGAGGATACCGGAGAACCGGTAGTCGCCGGCGTTGTCTGTGACTTGGACGCGCTCATCATTCGACCCCTCATTGACGAGGATGACTTTCGCGCCCGGGACGACGGCGCCGCCGGAATCCCGGACGTTGCCGAGAATGCTGCTTTGAGTCGACTGCGCCAGCACTGTGGCGATTCCCGCGAGCACCAACAAGACCAACCTTCCAATCGAAGCTCTCACGTGCCTGACTCCTTTCAAGTGCGCCCCTGGTTTTGGGATGGCCGGTGGAGACGAGTTCTCGTGTCCGCCGTATTTATTTAGTTACTAACAGATCTTATAAGGTGCCGCAAGCACCTTGTCAAGACAAAAACGAGCCGTTGCCGGCTAGAGCGGGCTGGGCCAGGTGTAGGGTGGCCGGTTTTGGCGCCCCATCCATGCATTGGCCTCCGCATCACCGGTCCACGCTTGCGCCGCAGGATCCCAGGTGAGCTTCCGGCCGGCCCTGTAGCTGATGTTTGCGAAATGGCACAGGTCCGCTGAGGCCGCCCCGATGGCAATGTCCGCATGGAGCGAGGTGTGATCGCGGGTTTTTACCGCATTGAGGAAATTCGCGATGTGCGGAGCCGTGTCGGACCGGGTCTGATCACGGCCTTCTCGAACCAGAACGTGATCCTCGCCCTGGTAGACGCGATAGGCGGTGTCGTCGAGTTCCATGAACCCGTCGGAGCCGTAGAAGACATTTCCAATACAGTTGCCGCGTGGCGAGCCCATACCGCCCACGCGTTCAGCGACCAATCCGCGAACTTCAAAGGTGAGCTGTTTGCCTTCAAATTCAAAGGCCGAGACAAGGGTATTGGGCGTCTCCTGGTCGTCGTGGTAGACAAGTTTTCCGCCGCTAGCCGTGACACTGCGGAGCGTGCCGTGGTGATCCGGGAGGCCCAGGCCCCAGCGCGCGACGTCCATTTGATGAACGCCCTGATTGCCCAGATCCCCGTTGCCGGTGTCCCAGAACCAGTGCCAGTTGTACTTAAAGCGCAGTTCGTTGAACGGACGCATGGGCGCAGGACCCAGAAATGCATCCCAGTCGACGCCCTTCGGCGCAACTGAATCGGCCTTGTGGCCAATGGATTTGCGGCGCTTGTAACAGATGCCCTTGGCGGCGTAAACCTGTCCAATCACGCCGGACCGCAGAAGAGCTATCGCCTCGATCTTGTGGGGCAGACTCCGGCTTTGCGTGCCCACCTGGAGCATCCGCCCGTGGCGGCGCGCGGCCTCCACCATGATTCTGCTTTCGGAGGGGTCGTGGCTTGCGGGTTTCTCGCAATAGACGTCCTTGCCGGAACGCATGGCCCAGACGGCGCCCAGGGCGTGCCAGTGATTCGGAGTAGCCATCGAGACCGCATGCACATCCTGAAGATCGAAGATGCGCCGCATATCGCTGAACTGGCGTGCGGCTGGCCGGCCGGCCGCCACCAGGCGTCCCTGGGCTTTCTCGACGGAGACCGGATCCACATCGCAGATTGCAGAGACTTCAACGCCGGCCATGTTGATGAACTCAGTGAGGTGATCGTTGCCCCGGCCCCCCAGGCCCACCAGTGCGACGCTCACGCGATCGTTGGCACCGAGAATCCGGTGGGCTCCCAGGGAGAGAGCGGCTGCGGAAAGGGGAAGGAAGTTTCGTCGTCGCATAGGAGTTCGGTTAATTGCCCAACCACTCGCCGATGTGCCGGCGAACAAAGGCGTCATCAGTCAGGTGCGGATAGATGGAACATACCCGGTCGATCTCAGCGAGCTGGCCGGGGGAGATGTCTTCATCCGGATCCAGGCAGGTGCGCCCCGCCAGGAATCCTTGGCGCCGGAGGATCTCGTGCAAGCCCGCAATGCAGCCGCGAAATCCGTTGGCGGCGTCGAACAGGGCCGCATTGGCGTCAGTCACCTGATGGGCGAGCGTCAGCATCTCCGGCGCGACCGGTTCACCGCTCTCAATGGCCAGGCGGACACGATCGAAGATCGCCCGGGATGTGTGCGTCCAGACCGACCAGTGCCCCAGCAGGCCGCCGGCGAACCGCAGACGGACACCATCGATCTCCGTCGTAGTGAGTAAGTCCATAAGGATGTGGTCGTCGTTGCCAGTGTAGAGGGCAATCTCCCCGCTCCGCCCGGAACCCGCGACGGCACGCAGAACATCGAGCGTCTGGTAGCGATTGAAGGGGGCCACCTTGATGGCGACTACGGATTCAATGGAAGCCACGGCCCGCCAGAGGTCGAGCGGCAATACCCTGCCTCCAACGGCCGGTTGCAGATAGAATGCGAAAACCGGCAGGACCTCGCCGACAGCCCGGATGTGCTCCACAAGTTGGGGCACGGTGGCATCGCGGAGCGCGTCCAAACTCACCAGCCCACAGTGATAGCCCAGTTGCCTGGCGATTCCGGCTTCCTGGACTGCTTGGGCAGTGCGGCCACAAATACCGGCGATTCTCACCGCCGCAGAAGCCTTCATCTCCTCCATCGCCAGTTCCAGCACAGGCGAATACAGGCCGGCCTTTGCGTCGCGGATCGCGAACTGCGTAGTGTGGACACCCACGGCGATTCCGCCGGCTCCGGCGGCAAGGTAGTAGCGGGTCAGCGCGCGTTGCCTGCGTTCATCCAGGACTCGCTGCGGCGATAGCGCCAATGGATGGGCCGGAATCATCAATCCCCGGTGGAGGGCGGTGCGCCATTCCATCATCAATACCGTCCTTGCCTCTGCTCGAAATGAGTCGGGCGATGGAGGGAGCGTCCACCGGCGGCGATCCAGGCAGCGGTGTATTGGACCAACGTCTGAAGTGGGAGAGACGGATAGCCGAAGTGCTCGTGGCACAGGGCGGCATTGCTGAGCAGGGCGGTGGACGCCTCTTCCCCTTGCAGTTGAGGCTCGCGCTGAAAGAGTTCTCCGAATTGCCGCGCCAACCGTGCTACAGATATGGTCTCCGGCCCGGTGACATTGAGGACGCGGGGCGGGGTGTCCGCGAGCGCGAGGGATCGCAGGCACACGCTGTTTGCATCCCTCTGCCAGATCGCATTCACCGCGCCGGTAGTCAGGTCCACCGGGCGCCCCTCATACACCTTGCGTGCGATGTCAGGCAGGACTCCATAGCGAAGGTCCACCGCATAGTTCAAACGAAGCAGGGTCACCGGGGTGCCATGCACGCTGGAGAAAAACTCGAACATCCGCTCGCGAGCCAGTGCGGACTGCGCATACTCGCCCACCGGGCCCACCGGGTGCTGCTCGCTGCATCCGCCCGTGGCAATAGGGGTCAGCGGGTAGACGTTGCCGGTGGAGAAGGCGACGATGCGCGAATTGGCGAAGCGCTGAGCCACGAGTCCGGGCAAATAGCTGTTGATCGCCCAGGTGGTGCCCTCCTGCCCGGCGGTACCGAACTTACGAGCAGCCATGAAGATGACGTTCCGGACGGATGGCAGGGCGGCAAGGGCGTCCTGCTGCAGCAGATCCGCCTGGATAACCTCGACGCCGGAGGCGCTCAATTCGGCAGCCACAGCCGGATCAGAGAATCGCGCGACACCCAGGATCCGTTTTGAGACGCCGGCTTCGTCAGCCGCGCGGCGGGCGAGTCGAGCCAGCGTGGGCCCCATCTTCCCGCCGGCACCTAGAATGAGCAGGTCACCGTCCAAATCGCGTAGGGCCTGACAGTCCGCCTCACTGGGGCGAGAGAGGAGTTCATCGAGTTCGGCATCGCTTCGCGGAGGTGGTGGGGTACCGGCTGAAGACGTCGTGCGCGTCATTGGTGTGTAGGATAGTTTTAAATTTAGTTACTGCACTTGTCAACTGAAATCTCGGAGCTGCCTTGGCGGAATCATTGGCAATGCATTGGAATTACGCTGTGCCCCGGCCACGCTTAATTTATTTTCTTACTGTTGACATCCATTAGGAGGCTGCGTTACGATCCAGGGCGAACGAGCACGGGCCCAACCGCATGGACACCGCTTCCAGCAATGCGTTTCGCAGCCTCTACGTGCAGGGGGCAGTTCGGCTCACAACCGATTCCGCTGATCCGTTCTGGTTAGCCGCGCCGCCCCTCAGCGTGCATCAGAGCCCTTTCGGTGAGAATGTGCGATCCCTGCCGACGATCGTCCGCTCGCGTTGGACCCGGGAACATCTCTATGTCCTCTTCGAATGTTCCTTTCAGCAGCTCCACCTGAAACCGCAGCCGCGCCGGGACCGGAAGACGTGGGAACTTTGGAACTGGGACGTGGTGGAGTTGTTCCTGGGTGACGACTGGGCGCACATCGAGCGCTACAAGGAATTCGAGCTATCGCCTCAGGGCGAGTGGCTGGACGTTGAAATCGATCGCACACCACCGGACCTCGAACGCAACCGGGACTGGTCGTCCGGCTTTCTCACGGAAGCCCGTGTCGACGCGCCCAGCCGGATCTGGAACGGGGCCATGCGCATTCCGTTCGCGTCCATCACCACGGGACCCGTAGCTGCCGGGAAGACCTTCCGGGCGAATTTATATCGCATGGAGGGAACGCCCCAAGCCAGGACGTTCTTGGCGTGGAGGGCAACGGGCAGCGAGAGTTTCCATGTGCCGGCCGCCTTCGGAACCCTGGAACTGATCGCATGACTCAGTCTCCGTGTGTTAGGAATCGTGCTGCCGGTCCAGCCATCCCGGCTGTGATCGGACGAGAGGAAACAGCTTCATGACTAGACGAGGTCTTCTCACGTTTCTGGCATCGTTGCGGACGGTGGCGCGTACTTCCGCAACGTTCGCCGCCTCAGTCGCCGAAGTCCCTACCCGGCTTCACACCCCGAAGGAGTTGAGCGAGCAGTTCGACCAGTATCTCCAGCGGAAGGCAGCGGAGATCACAGACAACTCCTTGCAGAACCTCACTTCACTGGCAGACTGGCAGAAGATGCGTCCCACCGTCCGGGCGCAGGTGCTCTCCATGCTCGGACTGGACCCGCTCCCGTCCCGTACGCCGCTGAACGCACGGACGACAGGCATTCTGGAGCGCGAGGGCTACCGCGTGGAAAAGGTCGTCTTCGAGAGCATGCCACGGCTGTATGTAACGGCCAATCTCTACCTGCCCAAGGCGGCAGGACGGGTTCCGGTGGTGCTTTATCTTTGCGGCCATAACCCATCGCCGGCCGGAGCCAAGTATGGATACCAGCATCACGGAGTCTGGCTGGCCAGGCACGGTTTCGCAGCGCTCCTCGTGGACACGATTGAGTTCGCGGAAGTGCCGGGCATCCACCATGGCCTATACAACCTTGAGATGTGGCACTGGCTGTCGCTGGGCTACACGCCGGCTGGCCCGGAGGTTTGGAACGGTATGCGGGCGATCGACTACCTGGCTACGCGGGCGGAGGTGGATATTGCCCAGCTCGGGGTGACCGGAATTTCGGGTGGAGGAATCATCTCCTGGTATCTGCCGGCTGTAGACGAGCGGGTCAAGGTCGTAGCCTCGGTGTGTGGATCCTGGACGGCGAAAACGCAGCTGTCGTTGAACGCGGTGAAAGAGAACTGCGACTGCGTCTACCTGCCGAACCGGTTCCGGCTCGATCTGCCCGCGGTTGGAGCCCTCATCGCGCCGCGGCCTTTCAAGATCCTGGGCGCCCTCCGGGACGAGATGTTCCCTACGGCGGGCTACCGCGATGCGTACCAGCGGGTCGGGGCCATCTACAATCTCTACGGAGCCAAAGACTGCGTGGCTCTCTATGAACACGATGCTCCTCATCAGGACATCCCGGGCTTCCGCAAGGAAGCCGATGAATGGCTCAGTCTCTGGCTGCGCAAGGACCGGACTCCGTTCAACGAGGGCACAATCCAGCGTGAGTCCCCTGAGGCGCTGACAGTCCTTGACCGCTTCCCCGCAAACGCAGTGAACGATCACGTGGACCGCGTCTTTCTGCGCGCGCCGGCCTCTCCGGCACCCCAGTCACTCACCGGTTGGAAGCGCCGCCGGGTGGCTCTGGCAGAGACGCTGCGGCTTGAGACCTTCGCCGCATTCCCGGTGTCGGCGCCGCCCGCGGATCCGGTGCAGACTCCGGTCCAGGAATGGACCGCCCGCTACGGCGAGGCGTACCGCATCGAGTTCACTACGGAACCGGGACTGCGCCTTACCGGACATCACTATGTGCCGCGCGGGGCGAAGGGGACGAAGTCTCTGCTTTGGCTGGAGGGCGATGACGACCTGATCGATCCGATCAACCACGATCGCATCCTGCCGGCCCTGGGCCGCTGCCGGGTGCTCGTGATGCGGCCCCGGGGGGCCGGCTATGGCCTGGATCGTCAACGGCTGACGACCATCAAGCGGTCTGCAGCCATTCTGGGTGCGACTCTCGAATCGATGCAGGTTTGGGACGTGATGCGAGCCGTGGACCAGCTCGTCGCGCTGCAACCAGCGCCGGCTCAGTCCATCACGCTGTTCGCGAGACAAGGGATGGGGGTGCCGGCCATTTACGCGGCGGCGTACGATGAGCGCATCGCGAGAGTCGTTCTGGAGGATCCACCGGCCACCCATTGGCACGGACCGGCCATGATGAACATCCTCCGGACAACCGACCTGGCCGAAGTGGCCGCCATGATCGCGCCCCGCCTGCTGGTCTTCCTCACGCGCCCGGCCTCGCAATTCGACCAGACGCGTGCCATCTACCGTCTCTATGGGCGCGAATCGGCCTTTCAAATCGCCGGCGGTCTGAGCGAGGCGCTGGAATTGCCATGAGGCGCATCGCATATCTCGCCTGGGGCTTGCTGGGCTCCGTCCCCCTGCTCGCCGCAACAGGCAGTGTACGGGTGTTGGACGATTTCGAAACGGCCGCCTCGCTCGGCCGCTGGGAAGGCCCCCTCGTTCTTGCCCATGGGCCGGCGGCCCACGGAACTTCCTCCGCCCGCGTCGCGTTCACACCCGGGCATGCCCGATTCAGTTCCCGCCATCTGGGCCGGGACTGGTCTGGCTATGACCTGCTCGCGTTCGACATCCGCAGCGATTCCGAGGAACCGAAGGCCATTTCGCTCACCCTGTACGACGAGGTAGGTGGAGACGAGGGCAAGGCCGCAAAGTACGACTACTTCGACGCGAATCGCAAGCTGCTGCTTCTCCAGGGCTGGAATCACTTTCGTGTGGAACTGCGGCCACTCCGCGCATCCAACACCGTCCGCGACATGGATCTGCGGCGGGTCGTCCGGCTCAGCTTCTCGGCCGGCCAGGACGTGCTGCCGCTCACCATTCACGTGGATAATCTGCGTCTCGTCACAGGACCGGAGAGCTCGGCCACAGCCTCGCGAACCATGCCGGCGGACGCGCTGACAACGGTTTCGGGACGGTGGTTCTCAGTCCGGCAGGTTGCCGCTCCGGGAGATCTGCTGGAATCCTCGCAGGTCATCGAATGGAGAAGACGGGCGGAGGGTGAGGCCGAGAGCCTTCGCAATACGATTCGAGCGGCGAATATGCAGGGGCTCGACACAATCTACAGTGAGCGCCGCCTGGTGGTGGCCGACCTCGGGCTGCATGTGCGTCCGCTGCTCGCCTGGTTCAACAACGATAGGCAGAAGTTGCGGATGTTCCAGTATGTCGCGGCCGCCTGCCGGGAAGAACGCCAGGCGCTGCAACGCCTCCTCAACTCGACGTCGCGGCTGGATGAGGCGGACGATACGCAGGCAATCAAGCCTCCAGTCCCAGTGATGCCGCTGTTGCGAGGCGTCCCATCAACCGGCTGGTTCTTCCGGGACCCCGAGGGTGACCCGCTGATGGTGATCTCGCTTCACTCCTCCAGCGTGCCGTTGCAGCGGTTCTTCGCCTCTCCGCAACAGCACATCGAGAGCTACTCGGTGGGCGGCGGCTCGCGTTGGACGATCGAAGACTCGCCGGTCTACGCGGCCTTTCAACAGTACGCCGACGCGCACCGCGTCGGTTGGGACGGCTGGTGCGGTCATCTGGTGAAGGACCTGGACTCGATGGGCGGCACAAAGCGCGAGAACGTCGTCATCTGCCTTGAGAGCCGTCATATCCGGGAGGCACTGGAAGAGTACATCCGCATCAATATTCCCAGACTGCGGACCAATCCTAACCTGCTGTATAACATCCTGGCCTACGAATTGACCTATATCTGCTATTGCGACGAGAGCCGCCGGATGTTCGCCCGCTGGCTGCATGAGAAGCATGGCAGCATTGTGCAGGCGAATGCGCTGTGGGGCACCCGCTATGCCTCCTTCGAGGAGGTGGTCCCCCCGCCTACTGCGAACAGCAGGCCCCTGCCGGGCACGAATCGCGCGCTCTGGTTTGATTGGGCGCGATTCAACCAGGACCGCTTCACCGAGCACCTTCTATGGGTGCGCGACACCGTCCGCAAGGTGGATCCATCCACGCCTCTGGCCGCGGGAGGGAGTTCCAGTATGTTGTCGGGCCGGGCGGGTGTTGCCGGCATCGACGAGGAGCGGATCGTCAACGAAGTGGATGACGTGATCATCCACGAAGGCGGTGCTTCCACCCTTGGGCTGGATCTGCAGGTGGCCCTCTCGGAACACGCGAAGCCGATCGCGGATCCGGAGATGAACCTCGAGTCAATATCCAATCTCTGGCCGCACCTGTTGCATGGCAAGTCCGTGGTGCAGCTCTTCCACTGGCCTGTGCAGCCGCCCAGCGGGTTTGTCAGCACGATCCACAGCTCCCTGGCACACAGTTGGCAGTACGGGCTGGAGGACATCGACGAGTTGCTGAAAGCCACGCTCGACGCCCGACGCCTGCGCCGGGAGATTGCCGCCTTTGTGGAAGCTCCCGCCCAGGTGGCCATCCTGTATTCGCAGACGTCCACCTTGCAGATTGCACCCGCGATGTTCAGTTGGGCCCAGACACCTTACCTCTACGAACTCGAGCGCGCCTACACGGCCAGCCGCTTTCTGGACGCCAAGACAACCTTCATCACCGAACGCCAGATTGCGCAGGGAAGGCTGGCCTCATACCCCGTGCTCATCATTCCGTCGGCCAATGCACTGCCCGCCGCCATCGCAGAGAAGATCACTGAGTATGTTTCTGCCGGTGGAGTGGTGCTGGCCTCGCCGGACTCGCTGACTGTTGACGAATACAACCATCCGCGCGATTACCTTGCCCGCTTCGGGATCCGCCCGGCAGCGGGCGCATCTCCACAAGCCGTCGCTTCCGGAGAGATGCAGCAGGGTTACGACCAGACGTTCAGCGAGAGCGTAACGTTCGCCACAACACCCCGGATCGCCTCCACGCCCGAGCCTGGCAGCCCGCTGCGTTCGCTGGACCGGCTCGTCGTGGAAGGCAGCCATCAGCGGCTGGAGCTTTTCGACAACGCCAAACCGGCATTCCTCTACCCGGACGGTGGCGCCGCGCTGGCCGTCGCCCGGTATGGCAAGGGTGCGTTCTACTACGCCGCTGGCCGGTTGGAAGAGCACGACTTCTCGCGACTGCTGGACCAGCTCTTCACCGATGCCGGAGTGAAGCGCGATCTCCGCACACGAGTCGACCTGCCGGCAAACTGGAAGATCGAAGCCCGTCCGGCTCTGTTGGGCGAGCGCCGCCTGCAGGCGATTACCAACCACAATGCGACGCCGGCGGCGGTCCGGATCGTGAACGCCCGGGACGAGGCAGTGCCGTGCAAGGAATTGCGCGGCGGGAAGGACCACCCTGACGGCCGGATCTCCCTGGCAATCGGCGAGACGGTACTGTGCGAACTCCGATGAACCTCCGCCTGATGCAAATGGGCCTGAACGGGAGTCAGGCACCACTCTAAAAGAAGTGGTGGAATTCACGCCTACCGGGCGGCCGCCGGTACCCGATCAGGAGACACTCGAGATCTTCGAGTTCATGGACGCCGCGCAGAGAAGCGCCCAACGCGGTGGAACTGCGGTCGTCCTTCCCTGAAAGGGATCAGGCTTCCTTCATCAGGACAGACCGTTGACGGCCCTTGTCGCCGCCATCTTCGAAGCTGTTAAAGAACCGGCTCAGCACCAGGGCGACAGCTCCAGCAAGCGGGGCGTCGGCGCGATGGCGGGAAGGCAGGATCCGGATCTCGCTCAGGTAGTACGACGGGACCCGGCTTCGCAGCACGGACCAAACAGTCTCTTCCATCAAGTCCCAAGCATCCGCAAGGTAATCCCCCACTACGATGAGTTGCGGGTTGAAGGCCATCACCAGATTCACAAAACCCAATCCGACATTGTGGGCGGTTTCGCGAAGGACCTCCGCCGCCGTGGCATCGCCGGCCCGGACCTTGGCAATGATCTCCTCGGGTTCCATCGGGTGGTCGGGCGCAATCTGCGCGCGCTCACAATACAGGCGCGTAAAGGCGAAATCGGAGGCGTACTGTTCCCAGCAACCTGTATTCCCGCAGGAGCACTTGCGGCCACCCGGAAAGATGGGGATGTGCCCGAACTCCGAGGCACCGAAGGTGGCCCCCTGCAGGATCTCTCCGTTGATGATGACCCCCGTGCCGAGGCCGCCGCGTGCGATCACGGAGACAAAGTCCCGCAGCGGCTTGCGCTGTCCGTCGGCGGACCACATCTCGGCCAGCGCCGAGAGCTTTGCGCCGTTTTCGAAGTAGATGGGGATGTCAATGTCGCGACGCAGCGCCTCGCCCACTTCGACGCCGAACCATTGCATATTCTCCGCCGCGATGACGCGTCCCGTCGCGCGATCGATGAAGCCCGGCAGTGCCACGCCAATGCCCAACACCTGGTCGGGCTCATACTGCGCGGCCAGGCCGAGAATCGCCTTGCGGACCTTATCGAGGAAGACGCCGTGGTTGGCATGCCATGGCACCGTTTTGCGCGACACAATGGCGTCGCTGAGATCCGCAACCACAATCCGGCCGCCCGCCAGCCCGAGTTCCACCCCGATGCCCACACGGGCATTGGAGCGCAGCCGGATCGCCGTCGGCAGCCGGCCGACCTGTGACCAGTTCTCAGTCTTGAACTCGCAGATGATATCGTCGGCCTTCAGCCGCTTCACGATGAATGTGACAGAACTGGGAGACAGTCCAGTGATACGAACAATGTCGGCTCGTGACAACGAGGGGTTCTGGCGGATCGTGTTCAGCACCAGCCGCTCATTCGCCTCCCGCAAAGCGGATTTCTTGAGCGCGCCGCTTGTCGTAAAGGTTACCGGCATCCGATTTTCATCCTATCTCAACTTCCGCCAAAATCTGCTCAATCGGTAAAACTCGGCATCGGCACGCTGCTGCGAAAGCCTCGCGTCCTTAGGCCGATGTAGGCAAAGCCCGTGGTGATCCAGACACACCCGATGACCGTGGCCGTTCTGGAAAGGTTGACGAAGATCAGCAAGCACACCGCGAACCCAAGCGCGGGCAGAACAAGATTGCTGACAAAGCTCCAGCCCGTGCGTTGGTAGTCGCGCACATAGAATTGGCTGATGACGCTCAGATTCACGCACATGAATCCGAGCAGTGCCCCGAAGTTGATGGCTTCCGCCGCAAGTTGAAACGACAGCAGGAATGCGCAGCCCAGCGTCACGGCCCCCATCAGGAGCACACCGTAGGTCGGCGTAGAGTACTTCGGGTGAATGTATGCAAACAGACTCGGCAACAGGCGATCCCGCCCCATTCCATACAGCAGCCGGGAGGCGCTGGCCTGGCCAGTAACAGCGCTGGCGACACCGGCCACCACCAGTGCGACGGAGACAAAGAGCATCAACTGCTGGCCCCCGACACTCCGCGCCACGTCCAGAAAAGCGGTCTCTGTATTCGGATACGTGGTGAAGTCCGGCCAGGCCAACTGACCAAGATAGGCCTGCAGTATGAAGAGGAATCCACAGCACAGGCAAACCAGCACAGTCGCCCGGCCAATGTCCCGCTTGGGATCCCGCGCATCTTCCGCCAGCGTGCTGATGCCGTCGAAGCCCAGATAGCTGTAGGCGGCTACAGATGTGGCGCTGAACACACGGGCCATCGAGAACGTGGCGGGGTCGTAGAACGGGCGGGTGGACAACAGGACGCCTGCGCCGGCCCCGCCCTGCAGCGCGCGCACGGCCATTGCCACAAACCACACGACGACGCCCATCATGATGGCGGTCATCGCAAAGTTCACGCGATTGGCGACGCGAAGCCCAAACAGGTTCATCACCGTGATGGAGAGTGAGAACACAATGAGCCAGACGGCCTGCGGCACGGCGGGGAAGAAGCGTTGGGCGGTCAGAGCCAGATAGATCACACTCATCAACGGGATGAGCACGTAGTCCAGCAGCATGACCCAGCCGGCCAGGAACCCCAGCAGAGGGTGGAGCGTCTGTTGCGCGTACGTGTAGGCGGAACCGGCATTGGGAAAAACCGTAGCCATCCGGCCGTAACTGAACGCTGTGAGCGACATGCACACCATGGCCAGCGCATAGGCCAGCGCCATGTGGCCGTGGGACATGCTGCTGACGATGCCGAACATCGGGAACGGCGCCGTGGGGCCCACAAAGGTCAGGCCGAACAGGATGAGCAGCCGCAGGTCCAGAATCCGCTTCAGATGGACGGGCCCGGCGGTTGAGGTGCTCACCGCGCCGGCACCTCGACTCCACACCAGCGGTGCACCATCTGCAACAGCGCGCGCGCCGCTTGTACCAGAGATTCGATGTCCACGAACTCATCCGCCTGGTGGGCATTCCCGCCACTCGGCCCCCACATCAGCGCCGGCATCTGGAAGCATCGCTGAAAGATGTACATGTCGCTGGGAGCGTCCAGGCCTTCCACACCGGGAGCCAGTCCAACACTGCGCGCGGCGGCCTCGAGTTCAGTCACCAACGGCTGGTCGGAGGCCATGGAGGATCCGGGCAGCCAGCGCATGGGCACATGGACCGTGGGCCGGATGCGGAAGAGGTCTGGCCGGGCATCCAAGGTAGCCGACCACCATCGCTCAAAGTCGGCGTGGGCCTGGTCGCGGGTCTCATCCGGCATCGTCTGGAAGTAGAGTTCGATGCGGCATCGTTCTGCCACGGTGATCGGCTGCGTCCACCCCCACTTGCCGGTGGCGATATTGGTGACCCACGCGGCGAAGGGCTCTGCACAATCGGCGTAATAAGGATGGATCGCGACGCGGCTCTCCCGCTCCCGGGCAAATGCCGGAACGGCGGCGAGCAGGTGGGCCAGTTGTTCGGTCACCCGGCCGGAAGTCTCACCCGGGGAGAGCATCCCGCCTGATCCGCGAAGCTCCACATGAATCACCTGGCCGCCCCGTTGCGCCGGGCAGATCTTGAGGTGCGTCGGTTCGGTGATGATCGCCGCATCGGCGGTGTAGCCGCGCAGCCTGGCGGCCAACGTTCCGTTGACACCGCCGAACTCCTCATCCACGACGGTCTCGAAGATCAGGTCGCCGCCGAGGCTGGCGCCCGCTTCGTGCAGGACGCGAAGCACCATCAGGTTCATGGCAACGCCCGCCTTCATGTCCCATGAGCCGCGCCCATACAGACGCCCATCCTCGGTGATGGCGCCGAAAGGATTATGCCGCCATTCGACAGGGGTGTCGGCGGGCACTGTGTCGATGTGGCCGGAAAGGACCAGGGAGCGGCCTCCGCGGCCGCGCAGGACGGCGTTCACATTCGGTCTGTCTGAATAGTCGCGGTCAGGCCAGTATTCGGGATGGGTTTCCAGCCTGGCGACATCCCGCGGCAGATAGACGTCCGGGGTTAGGCCGAAGCTCTCCAGTTGCCGGGCCACGTACTGCTGGCACGCCCTTTCATTGCCGTGCGGCGGCAGGTTCTCCGACGGGATGCGGACCAGTTCCTCCAGCGTCTGGATCAGGTAAGGCCGCATGCGCTGAAACGTGTCGTCGAGGTACTCATGCAGGGCCGGAACGCCATTCTCCGGCTTCCGGGGTTGGGACGTGACATCAAGCATACGATCAGGCTCCGTTAACTTCACATACTGAACTAATCGCGCCGGGTCGCCTGGCGCGCAGACGGTTTCCCCTGCTCCAGCCTCTGCAACAGCCGCGTGTGCGCGTTGGCGAAGTCCTGGGGATTCGTATGGTACGACTCGATACTGCCCGCAACTTCCGCCGCCAGTTCATCCGCACGATCCCGCCCGGCCTGGCCCGCCAACTGAGACAGCAGCTCGCTATCCTCAAAACCGTCTCGCAGGTTCTCGAAGCGGATGGACGTCAAAGGCTCTCCATTCTCACCCGGATAGAGCAGCCAGCCGTCGCCCCACGGCCATTTGGTCCGCCGCCACCTGGTCCGCGTTTCGCCCGATCGGAAATTCGCCCAGTCGCGGACTCCGGTGTTCTCCCCCCACTGGTTCAGCCCCCAATACTCGAAGCCCGAGATCCCGTAGCGGTACGTCAGCCACCCGATGGCGCGTGCGTCCACCGCAGGGTATTCGATGAAGAGGTTGGGATGCTCGTTCGGCCAAACGCAGACCGCCCAGATGACCTGCTTGCCGGACTTCCTCACCCCCTCTACGCCCGACGAATCATACTGGCGAATGTACACGTCCAGGATGTCGGCATAGGAGTGCAACTGGCTGACGGCCTTCGGCTGATTGAGGCAAAGCCACGTCTTCAGATCCGGAGCAATGCTCTTCACCAGCAGGTGATTGTTTCGAACCGTATCCCATTGGCCCTCGGGTGGTTCGTCGACGTTATACACATAGGCCGCTTCCCACCGGCCGCGCTTCTTCAGGTGTGCGCCATAGGCCCGGAGAAAGTCCTCCAGTTCGCGCTTCGCCTCTTCGGTCTGCCCGCTCCACGGCGTTTCCCGATCGAAGATCCCAATTGAGAACTGGTGCATCCCATACTCGCGTCCGAGTTCGTCAAGCGCATCCGTCAAGTGGAAATCGTAAGCGCCTGACTGCCCCAGGACAGGCCAGACTAGGTGGCTACCTCGCCGTCCCAGCAGCATGTTGCCCGTTGGACCGAGCGGCCCCGCCGTAGTATCGGTCCTGATCTGCCCTTGATTCCAGCCCATCATCATGTCGAACGTAGGACCCAGATGTTGAGAGAATGCCTCCCTGGCCCATCGCTGATAGAGCTCAAAGAACGCGGCGCTCTCCATGCCGCCCGCTGTCTGGTAGTGAGCGAATAAATTGCCGGCGGGCATGAACGCCGCATTTCGCAGTTGCTGGAGTTTCGGCAGTGTTACGGGGAAGACGCGAACCAGATAGCGGACAGAGGCAAGTGGCCGGCGCCCCTGCCGGACACGCAACAACCCACGATAGAGACCGGGGCGCGCGTCCACCGGGGCTTCAATTCGAATCCAGACGGGCTGGGTCTCCCCGGAAGCAACATCGAACGGACGCAGGGGCAGCAGGGGATCCGGCCACCAACCGATGCGCAGGGCAGGCTCGCGCTCGGCCCACGGCCTCGGATCGCCCGCCGCCGTGCGGACATAGCCCACCAGGCTCATTTTCGCAACAAGGTTGGCGGACCCACTCAGCGAGTTCTCTACCGTTAAGCCATGATGATCGCCCCCGTCCGCATGGATGAGAAACTGGAACGACTCCTGTTCGCCTCGCGCCATCGATACCGTCCAGTTGGACACAACCGGAGCCGGCAGCGGATCCTCCAGAAAGACCTTTGTCATCGGAGATGCGAACGAGGTGCGGATCGCCCCGAACGAAGGGGTAGCGGCACAGGAGAACGCCACTAGCCATGCGAGCTGCAACTGGTGCCCGGGCATCAACCGCCATCATACTTCAAATAGTGCAGTAATTGCACTAATACCAAACGATCCCTGCCGAAGGAGTCAAAGGCGGCAATCCAGACCGCTCCCCGTTGAGCGCAACACCACGTCACACCGCACTGGACGTCTCGTAACGCTAGGGTGAGCACCGCACCCAACGGAAACTCGAATCACCCCGGAGTATCGCACTCCACCCTGGAACCGCCCGCTCCGAATCCACACGCAGACGCCGCACCACCCTCAGTCGCGAAACAGGAGCGGAGCGTACTTCGACAAGTAGACCTGCCAGTTCGGCCAGCTGTGCCCGGCGCCCGATTCATTCCAGACGTGCTTGACGTCCTTGCTCGTTAGCAGGTCGTGCATGCTCTTGACGCCCGGATAGGCGAAATCCTCCGTCCCGCAACCCAGCCACAGGACCTTCAGTTTCCGATTCAACATCGACGCATCGGCCTTCTCCCACTCAGCCCGATTCCCGCCACCGCTGAAAGCCGCAATATAGGCAAACTGATCGAGGTTATGCAGTCCGATCTGCAGGGACTGCGCCGCGCCCATCGACAAACCGCCGATCGCACGATGGTTTCGGTCCGTCAGCACGCGATACTTGCTCTCGACCAAAGGCTTCACGCCGGTCAGCAGTTCCTTCTCGATGGACGCCATATCGGCCCCGGGATTGGCCGGAGCGCTCGCCGGCGTTTTGATCTCGCGCCCCACATGACCGTACGGCATGACCACGATCATCGGCTTCACCTTTCCGTCCGCGATCAGGTTATCCAGGATGACGTTGGCCCGGCCGGTCCAGGTCCAGGATGCCTCGATCTGCCCGTTGCCGTGCAGCAGATACAGCACCGGATACTTCCGCTTGCCCGCTTCGTACCCCGGCGGCGTGTAGACATAAAATGACCGCTGTGTTTTGAGGTTCGGCGAATCGTAGAAACTGACGTGAACCGTTCCGTGCGGGACCTGCCGTTCTTCGAACACAGCCTTCGATTCGCCCGGCACAACGAACAGGCTGGTCGGCCCCCAGCGCCGCTGCTCCAGATTCGGGTTCGACGGGTCAGGCATCCGCAGGCCCCCGTCAATCGCGTAGCCGTACGTGTAGAAACCCGGGTCCAGCGGACCGACCGTGAGGCTCCACACGCCCTTGTCTCCGCGTTCGAGCGGCATCGGTTTCTTGATCGCTTCCAAAATGCCCGGTGACCCCATCAGCAACACCTCACTGGCCTTCGGCGCATAAAGGCGGAACGTCACTCTACGGTCTGCATGAACTTCCGGCGACACAGGGATGTTATTCGTGTCCTCGTAGAACGGTGCAGGCTGGCGCTGGCAGAGGGCGGTCGCCACGAACGTCAATGCCAGGATGGCGGCGAGCGGAATTCGCATGGGGTCTCCTTGGTTCTGAGCACTACGGCGCCGCGGGCAGCATCGCCGTGAGGTCCCGGATCGGACGGTCATTCTCATCGAGGAATCGAGCGCAGAAGTCGGTGGCGCCGCCTCCATTGATGATGGCCGCCCGCAAAACGTTCGTGCCCTTGCGCAGCGTAAGCCGTTTCGAGACGCCATCGTCGATCACGGTCTGGCGGTCGCCATAAATACTGATCGTCTCTTGACCGTTCAGCCACCACACTGAGGCTGCATTCGAACCGATGGCAAGCCGCACATTCTGCATCTCGCGCGGCGACTCAACAAGGATCACCGCCCAGAAGAGGACATCCGAGGTCTTCAGTCCCAGCGCGTGCGCGAAGTGATACAGGTTCACGTTGTAGTTGGCCGTGTCCACGGCGTGCCACGTGAGTGGCTTGTCGCCGACCGTTACTTTGTCTCCATCGCGGGGCAGGACCTCCAGTTGCTTCGGGAAGTACTCCTTCTGGATCGCGGCTCGCACCGCGCTATCCGTCAGACCTGCCGCGGGAATCGGTTCGAGCAACAGCCAGCGTTGGAGAAAGCCATCGACGCTGACACGCTTCCGTGGCGTAGTGGGTGCTGTCAACGTGACCGGAGCCGTTTGGCCCGCCAGTGCCGCGGCGATCAACAGAGCCGCGAAGGTGTTTTTGAGGGTGCGCGTCATTACGGTTTCCTGAGCAGCCAGCGCTGCTTGTCGCTGGCTGGATCGAACTTGGAAAGCGTTGCGAAACTGCTTCCGACGGCCGAAAGCACCAGAGGTTCAGATGTGCCCGGAACGGCTTTCGGCATAATGCGCCACGAGCCATCGGTCAGTTGGTCGATACGCCAGAGTTGTTCGGGCGCGCCGGTGAACGACGGGACTGTCGTCAACTCGCCCCCGCTGCTCGCGGCCAGCGCCCTGCCCGTGTCCGTGATCGTGATCTTGAAGTAGGGCGAGCCCGGATACCCGCCTGCGCCGGCCACCGGCGTGACAGTCCATTTCTGCTGTGCCTGGCACAGGTAATTCGCCAGCCGGGTCTCGATCTCGCCGGCGGGCCATTTCTGCGAAACCTGGGCCACATCCTGATTCGGAATCGGGACTCCGGTGCCCGCAAACATGCCACCCGGAGGCGGTCCGCCTTGTGGTGGTCCACCGCCTGGCGGGCGCCCACCCGGCGGAGGTCCCCGTCGTACAGGCCGTCCGCCCACCGGAAATCCTTCAACAGCAAGCTCCAGCGACGTTCCAGTCCGCAACGACTGAATCTCGTACGTCCCCTCCTGGACATTCTCTCCGGCCACCGGCCACCCATCGCGCCACAGCAGCGGACGGATGTCGAGCACACTGGCGCCGCCCCGGTCCAGATCGGCCTCATAGTGCAGGGAGAACTTTTGGACCCCATCGCCAACGTCAAGCAACCCGAAGTGCCCCGGGCCAATCATGCGTCCGCTGGACCCGGCGAACAGCTTCCCTCCGCCCTGAATCATGTCGACCCCCATGTTGTCCAGGAAAGGACCCGTTACTTTGCGCGCGCGGCCCACCCGGATGTTGTAGCCCGAATCGGCTCCGCGGCAGCAACTGCCGTGCGTCACCAGCAGGTAATACCAGCCGTCGTGGTAGATCAGGATCGACGCTTCGCTGTTGATGGCGATGTTCACCGGCTTGTCACCAGGGTGCAGACGCTTGCCGGTCTTCGGATCGAGCTCCACAAGGCGGATGTACCCGAAGTAGGAGCCGTAGGTGAGCCAGAGCCGTTTAGTCGTGGGATCGAGAAGGATGCCCGGATCGATAGCGTTGGCATCTTCGATACCGTCGGACGAGGCAACCACACCGCCCTCTTCCCACTTGTAGTCCGGCGAAGCAGGGTCGAGCGTCTTGCTCGAAATCATGTTCACGGCTGCTTTCGGCTGCGCCCCGATGTTGGCGGCGACGTAGACGTAATAGCGGTCGCCGGAAAAGTAGATATCGGGAGCAAGGCCACGGCGCGGAAGGGGAGTACCTCGCCGCCAGGTCCAGCCATCGTCGGAAACCAGAGACGTTCCGCCTGTGCCGTAGGTGTAATACTTGCCGCTGCAAAGCACCACGGTCGAGGGATCGTGGATGTTCACCTGTCCGTCGAGCGCAAAAAGCTTCGGCGCAAGCGCGAGCAGAAGCGGGAGAGCGGCTTTCATGATGGATACGATGATATCCATGTTTCGGCGGCGTCAGCTTCCAGGCCCGCACTCGGGATCGTCTCGCTGAAAACGGAAACTCCAGCCCCGGCAACACCTCGGCCGGCCATCGGATCGGGCTCGCAACTCAATGTTTAACGCGTTCGATCACTTAAGCTCTCCGTCGCGGACGATCTGCCTCGCCTTGAGCTGCTCATCCGTCAATCGGGCCTCGTAAATGGAACGGAACTCTATCGTGCGCGCGACCAGTGTGGCGGTCGCAACACCGGCCAGCAAGGGAAGGATGATCGCCCGGTCACGCCCGGTAAACTCGATCAGCAGAACGATGGTTGAGATCGGCCCCTGTGTCGTGGCAGCCAGAACAGCGCCCGCGCCCACCAGCGCGCATAGGCCGAGTGGGGCCCCTGGCCAGAACTGCTGCGTAATCGCTCCAAGCACGGTGCCCAGCAACGCGCCTACGGTCAAAGACGGCGTAAACAATCCTCCGGGCGCACCGGTTCTCACGCACACGGCCGTGGCAGCAGGCTTCAGCACAAGCAGGACGGCAGCAAGCCAGAACGCCTGGTGCCAGCCGAGAAATGTCGCTTGCGAAACGTCCCGTCCGTTGCCCAGGATCTGGGGGAACCAGACGGCAGCCAACCCCACGCAGCCCAGTCCGAGTATCGGTGCAACGATCCGGCTGCGCGTAGCCGGTTTGTTCCGGTCGGCCCAGGAGATCAGGCGGACATAGCCGACCGACACCAGGCCGGCGACAGGACCCATCAACGCGGCCCAAAGCACGGCGCCCGCCGCGTTCGGGTACTCCGGTATCCGGTAGAGGGGAGCATTCGGAAGCCAGAGCCAGGCGATACCTGTCGCAACTGCGGAGGCGACAAGGCTGGGCAGCACATACCGCAGCGCCAGCACGCCCCGCATGACCTCCAGCGAAAACAGCGCCCCGCCGATCGGAACCCCATACGCGGCAGACATTCCGGCGCCGGCTCCGCACGCCACCAGCAGCCGGCGCTGTTCGTCCGAGAGGCCGAGTCTGTCACAGAAGAAGTTGGCGAACACGGCGCCGGCTTGCTTCGGCGCGCCTTCGCGTCCAAGAGAGGCGCCCATCGCCACGATGATGACGGACAGCACCGCGCTGCCCAGCGTTCGAACGGCAGGCAGGCGTCCTGCGTGGAACCAGATCGCGGTAGCCGTGTCGATGCCATTCGCGCTCGACAGCCGTTTGAGGATCACCTGTCCCGCACCGGTTGCGATCCCCGCCAGCAGCAGCACCAGCAGGAGGTGCCATACCGGAACCTGCTGCACGGCTTCAAGCAGCCCCGTGCCCGATCCGCCCCAAACCAGCGATTGCACCTCTTCCAGCAGTCGTGTCAGGACAACCGCTCCAAAGCCTGTACTCGAGCCGGTCAACAGCACCGCCAGCCAGAACCGGCCGGCCAGCGGGTGCGTCATCGTCGGCGGAACGGTATTGCGGGTTGGGCTCATCGCGGAAGACCAGGTGACCTCTACCGCCGGTCCCATCAGGAATAAGTCTGCTATCGCCTCGGTCGATTCAATTCCAGCACAGCCCCACGGCCGCCTCCAAGCAAGCGCCGGCCGCACGCGTCACTCCGCTGGGCACCGGTTTGATCCACGTCGATGCACAGGCTGCCCCGTGCCGCCGGCAATCCCGTACAACCTCAGTCCCAAAAGCAGCGGACTTACGCCCGCGCGCCATCACTAGCCAAGCCCGGACAACTCCTCGTCCACCATCCGGGCCACCGTCGTCTCCCAACCCGGCCCCGGCGCATAGGTCCGAACACAAGCCGAACAGAGCGTCGCCAGCTCCGCCCGCCACGGCGCCGAATCCGGCAGTAGAACGAGTCCGCCCGCGCCCACGCAGCCGGCCAGCACCCGCGCGCCCGGCTCAAAGCATTCCGAGTCCGTCAGCACCAAAACATCACACTGGTCAAACTCGAGACCCCGTTCGAAGAGCCCCTGCTCCGAGAATTCGAACAGACCCACTGCCTGACGCGGATGCAACAGCAGCGCCCCCGCAACCACTCCGCGGGCCCGCAGCGCAGCGTGAATCTCTCTCGCGACGGTCGCGGCGGACGCCCCATGCACGGCGGCAATCGGAATCCGGCCATCCGTTCCCTCCGGGTACACCTCGCGGACAATGAGATCGGCCACTGGAATGCCGACGTGCATCGCAAAACCCGGCATGGGGTTCACTTCCAGCAGGGCGCCCGCCTGCTCCGGCAACGGCACGGCAATGTCTTCGGCCACCAGATCGATGCCCGCAATATCAAGGCCCACGGCTTCAGCGGCCAACACACACAGCCCGGCATTCGCTGGATGAACGTCGCCTGTCACGTCGAGCTTCAGATTCCCGTTGCGCTGGATCAGCGCGCGCTCACCCGCAGCCAGGATCGTCTCCGGTGTGAACCCCTGCCGCCCCAATGTGGCCAGCGTAACCTCATCGAATTCCACCGGGTAGAGCGGGCATTCCGGCTCCACTCCGCGTGCCGGATCGAGGTTGATCTCATCGACCAGTGCGCGCAGCGAACGCACGCCATCTCCCGTGGCATACAGCGGATCCCCGCGCAGCGCCGCCACCACTCGTCCGCCCACCACCAGTACCCGGTGCTCCGCCCCTTGTACGCATCGCTCCACCAGCACCTGCCCGGTCGCCCCTTCCCCTTGCGCGGCTGAGAAGGCGGCTTCAATCCCGGCCGGATCCGTCAGGTTGAGATACACGCTCCGCCCGTGGTTCGCGCTTTCCGGCTTGATCACCACCGGTCCGCCGAGCTCTGCCGCCGCCGCCACCGCGTCTGCGGCATCCGACGCCAGCCGACCAGCCGGCACGGGGATTCCGGCACTCCTCAGCATCTCTTTGGCCAGGGGCTTGTCCCAGCCGATCATCTCGGCAATCGCGGAAGTCCGGTCGCTGCGCGCCCCCCACAGTCTTCGCTGGCGGATACCGTAACCGAGAATCAGCAGGCTGCCGCGTCCCATGCGCCTCACAGGGATGGAGCGGCGTCGGGCGGCTTCGGCTAACGCCCGCGTATTGGGACCCAGAACAATCTCGTCCGCCCACTCGCGCAACGGCCCCACTTTGTCAGCGGGAACCGGACACCCTTCGAGCGCGGCCGAGAAACACCGGCGGGCGACCTCTTCGTCCTCCAACTCCACCACAGCCAGCTGCGTGCCTGGTTCGCTTCCCTCTGCGCACGATGCTCGCGAGACATGCGCTCCGCACTCCACCTGCAATCGGAGCGTCTCCTGGGCGAGAGCCCCTGCCTCCTCCGGAGTGCCTCGCACTGCGGCCGCCAGCACCGGCTCGCGCGACCAGAGACTCGGTCCCCGGAAGCACCGGACCCAGAGGACCTGAGCCATGCTCATCTCGCTTCCCGTTCGCCTACCCGTTCCGGAACCTGGCTCAGGTAAGTGCGCACCAGGGCAATCGCTTCGTCAATGTCGTCGGGCTGCATCACCAGCAGATCGCCGGCCTCGACGCGATCCAGCGCGGCCCTCAAGGACTCGGCGGGATTTGGCACGTCCACGATCTCACGGGTTCGCGCTCCGCGCTCGACACCCTGCCGGATCAGCGCCGGAATCTCACCCGGGGCGCGGTCTCGGATCGTGTACGGGTCATAAAGGAAGACCGTATCGAACGCATCGCCCAGCAGTTCGCCGACGTGAATGAGATCGGAATCCCGCCGGTCGCCGGCCATGGAGTAAACGGCCAATCGGCGGCGATGGGGGAACGCCTCCAGGGCTGCAGTCATCGCGCGCAGGGCCGCGGCGTTGTGGCCGTAGTCCAGGATCACCGTTCCGCCGCGAATGGAGAACACATTCATGCGGCCCGGAACTTCGTCGATCCCGGTATGGAACGACCTCGCCCGCTCCACCAGCAGGGGCTTCGGAACGCCCAGCGCCCAGGCCCCGGCCAGTGCGGCCAGCGCGTTCTCGGCTTCAAACTCCACTCTGCCCTGGAAGGTGATCGGAACCTGCTCCAGGTCCAGCAGGACTTCTTCGGCAGCGCCCTCCGCCAGCACGATCGCCCTGCCTCGCACGAATACGGCCGCGCCCCCGGCCTCCCGGTGCCGCACGAGGATTGGATTGTGCCCATCCAGGGCGAAATAGACGATGCGGCCCGGACAGTCCGCCGCCATGGCTGCGACCAGCGGATCGGCCGCGTTGAGAACAGCGGCGCCATCCGGCAACACGGCGCGAACCACCGTGGCCTTCACATGGGCAAGGTCCTCGGCCGTCTCCACGCCACTCTGGCCGAGATGATCGCCATCGGCAATATTCGTCACCACGGCCACCCGGCAGCGGTCAAATCCGAGCCCCGCCCGGAGAATCCCGCCGCGCGCGGTTTCGAACACGGCCACGTCCACTTTGGGGTTCATCAGGACCAGCCCCGCGCTGATCGGGCCGCTGCAATCGTCCGACGAGATCCGCCGGCCGTCCAGGAAAATGCCGTCTGTACAGGTCATCCCGACGAAGTGATCTTTCCCTTTCGCCAGATGCGCCAGGAAACGCGTTACCGTCGTTTTGCCGTTCGTGCCCGTCACGGCGGCGATGGGGATTCGTCCGTTTTCGCCGTTTGGGAACAGCATCTCCACAATGGCGCCGCCCACATCGCGCGGCGTTCCTTCAGAGGGAGACAGGTGCATCCGAAGTCCGGGCGCGGCATTCACCTCGACGATGACGCCGCTCTGCTGCTCGAGAGGCAGCGAAATATCGCCGGTGATCACGTCGATGCCCGCGACATCCAGGCCCACGACGGCGGCCGCCGCCACCGCGTGCTCGGCGATCTCCGGACACACGCTCTCAGTCACATCCGTCGCAGTGCCGCCCGTGCTCAGGTTTGCATTGCGGCGGATCAGAACCCGTTTTCCGCTCACCGGCACAGAGTCCGGCGTGTAGCCCTGCTCGCCCAATACCTGCAGGGCGATTTCATCCAGCACCAGTTTGCTGAGCACGGTGGCGTGGGCATCGCCGCGCCGGGGATCCCGGTTTTTTTCGTCCACCAATGCCCGCACGCTGCTGCGCCCGTCGCCGGTGACATGCGCCGGCTCGCGGCGGGACGCCGCCACCACCTTGCCGTCCACTACCAGCAGCCGGTAATCCTGGCCCGGCGCGAACTTCTCCACAATGACGTCTTCGCCCTCTTTGCGGGCAGCCTCAAACGCGGCCTTCACCTGCTCGCAAGTGGATAGATCCGCCGCTACGCCGCGCCCCTGGTTCCCATAGCGCGGTTTCACCACCACCGGCAGCCCGACATACTCTACCGCGGTGTACCAGGCGTCTTCCGCGTCCGTCACCGTGAACCCTCGCGGAACCGGTACGCCCACTGCCTGCAGCAAGGTCCTCGTTACTTCTTTGTCCTGGGCGATGCCTTCCGCCGTAGCCAGCGTACGGTCCGTTTCCGCAGCCCGGATGCGATGCTGCGCCCTGCCATGGCCGAGCTGCACCAGCGAACCTTCGTCCAACCGGATCGTCGGAATGTTCCGCGCGCGCGCCGCCTGCACGATACTGTTCGTACTCGGCCCCAGCATCTGGCGCCCGGCCGTGGCGCGCAACCGTTCGACGGTGCCCGGCGGGTCAATCGCCTGCCCGGCCGCGGCCGCCTGCACCATCTCGCACGCGGCATCCAGGCACTCCCGCGCAAGCTGTTCCTCGACATATTCGAAAGCAGCCAGGAACACGCCCGGTTGCCTGGTCTCGACAACTTTGGAAAACGACGCAGGGGCGCCCGCCAGCTTCTGTAGCTCGAGCACGATGTGCGCCAGGTCCCGCACCAGTTCCGCGTGGCCCCCCGATTTCGTGCCGTTCGGGGAAGGCTTCAGGTCTGGATTCCAGCTTCCGATGTGCCGGCGCAACCAGGCCGAAGCGGCAGTCAGGCTATCATCCGATCCCCCGAGGTCTAGCGTCGACTCGATCACCGGGCAGAGCCCCCAGACGTTGGGGCCGGGAACTGTTTTTGTCTTGAGCAGCCGCATGCGAACTGTTCCCAGCCGCCCGGGCGTAGCGGGTTGGGGCTTTGACCTGTGGGTTACGATCAGATTGTAACTTTCTTGACTATCCGAATCATAGGCGGAATTGCCTGATGCCGGCGCTTGACGATAACGCGGATATCCCGCGTTGGGTCGCTTTGTTCCTGCAAGGGCGGCTCCAAAACGGGGAAACACCGCTCGCTGCGTTCGAACCGGATCTCGACTCGCAGATGCGGTACGCCGCCGGCCTCGTCGTCCTTACTGATCGAAAGATACTGAGCTTTGAGTGGCCGCCCGGCTCCCGCCGCGGGCCGGACGGAGTCATGGCGGAGGCCACCGCACGCTCGTGGCCGCTCGCGCCGGGAATGGACATTCACGTCCATGAAGAGCGCGGCCTCGGCGTCCTCGACCTTCGCGACGGCACAGGCACCATTTCGCGCTGGCGATTTACCAACGCGCGCGCCGCGGGCGCGCATCGCCTGGCCGAATGGCGAACGGCCATGCTCAACGGTTCCGTGCCGGCCCGCATCACCCCCCACCCCGATGCCGTGGCGGATTGCGAATACTGCGGGTTTCCTGTCGGCCCCGGCGCTGCCGCCTGCGGCGAATGCGGCACGCCGGTCAGCAAACCGCCCCTCCAGTCGCTGCTGCGGCTGCTTCCTCTGGCGCGGCGCTATTGGAGCCTGTCGCTGCTGGGCTTTGTTCTCACTCTGGCGGGCACCGCCAGCGGACTGGTGCCGCCGTATCTCACCATGCCGCTGCTGGATGGCGTCCTCGTTCCCTACCAGAGCGGCCAGCAGCCGGACACAGCCATGGTGAAGTGGTATCTTCTCGGCCTGGCCGGTGCTTCGGTTCTCTCCTGGGCCATCACCTGGGCGCAGATGTATGTGATTTCTTCGGTGAGTGAGCGCGTCGCCGCGGATCTCCGCCTGATGACTTACTCCCACCTCCAGAAGCTCTCCCTCGAGTACTTCGGGCGCAGGCGGACCGGCGATCTCATCTCGCGCGTTGGCAGCGACACGGACCGCATCTGCTACTTCCTCTCGGTGCACGCCCTCGATTTCGGCACCAATCTGGTGATGCTGTTGCTCACAGCCATCATTCTGTTCAGCATCGACGCCGGAATGGCCCTGGTCACTCTTCTGCCCATGCCGTTCATCGCCTTTGCCGTGTTCCGCGTGCAAGGCCGCCTGGGCCGCGGCTTTTCAGTCGGCAACCGCGCCTGGGCCGAGCTCACCAGCATCCTGGCCGACACAATTCCCGGAATCCGCGTGGTGAAAGCCTTCGCCCAGGAGGAACGCGAAATCCAACGCATGCAGCACGCGAATCAGCGTGTCCTGCGCACCAACAACCGCGTGAACCGGATTTGGGCCTACTTCAATGCTGTTGTGGTGTTGCTGACAGAACTGGGCGTGGTCATCGTCTGGGTCGCCGGCGTCTATCGCGTGTTTCACCATTCCGTCACCGTGGGCGTGCTCGCCGCGTTCGTCGCCTACATCACCCGCTTCTACACGCAGCTTGATTCAATGAGCCGCATGGCCTCGGCCACGGAACGCGCCGCCGCCAGCGCGCGCCGCGTGTTTGCGATTCTCGACCGGAAACCGAAGATCGCCGATTCGCCCGACTCCCTGCCGCCCGGGCGCCTGCAGGGCGCCATCGAGTTGCGGAGCGTCAGCTTCCGTTACGGGTCGAGGCCGGTTCTGCGCAACATCGATCTCGCCATCGCGCCCGGAGAGATGATCGGACTGGTGGGCCGCAGCGGGGCGGGCAAAACCACCATCATCAACCTCCTCTGCCGCTTCTACGATGTCACCGACGGCGCCATTCTCGTCGATGGCGTCGACCTGCGGCGCTATCGCCTCAACGAGTATCGCCACAACGTGGGGCTCGTTCTGCAGGAGCCATTCCTCTTCTACGGCACCGTAGCGGAAAACATCGCTTACGGCCGTCCCGGCGCCGCCCCGGGCGAGATTATTGAAGCCGCGAAAGCAGCTCACGCGCACGAATTCATCCTCCGCCTCCCCAACGGTTACGATTCGCTGGTGGGCGAACGCGGCCAGTTCCTCTCCGGAGGCGAACGCCAGCGCCTCAGCATCGCGCGCGCCCTGCTCATCGATCCTCGGATTCTCATCCTCGATGAAGCCACATCCTCGGTCGACTCCGAAACCGAACGCGAGATTCAGCTCGCCCTTGAGAACCTCACCCGCGAACGCACCACCATCGCCATCGCCCACCGCCTCAGCACCCTCAAGAAGGCAGACCGCCTGGTCGTGCTGGAGCGCGGCGCCATCGTCGAAATCGGTCCCCACGCGGAGTTGCTGGCAAAGGGCGGCACCTACTCGCGATTCTACAAATCGCAATTGGACGGCCTGCAGTCCGCTCCGGAGGAAGAAGCATGAGCTTTCGTCTCGAACGCGATACCTTCGGCCGCCTGGTTCTCATCGATGCGGCGGGCGTCCGGCATGTAGACGTCTCGCCGGTGCAGGCATTCCCTCTCTCCGCACCCGGCCGCCACATTTCGATCCTCGACACCGCCGGCCACGAGGTCCTGTCGCTCGATTCGCTCGCCGGCCTCGATCCGCACGTCCAGGCGGTGCTGGAAGCCGAGCTCGCCGAGCGCATGTTCGTTCCCGAAATCCTGAAAATTGTGAATTCCCCCTCGGAAATGGAGCCATCCACCTGGACGGTGGAAACCGATCGTGGCCTCGTGACGTTCACTGTGGAGGGCGAAGACTCGATCCACCTGCGGGATCGTGGCCGCGTATCGATCGTGGATTCACATGGCATCCGCTACGAGATTCCGGATGCGCGCAAGCTGGACGCGCACAGCCGCCGGATCCTGGAGCCGTACCTCTAAATAGAACTACGCCAGCCACTGCTTCCGCAGAAACCCCGCGGTGGGATCGGCCATGTGCGCCTGCGCAAACAGCAGGTGGCCGGCCTCGATGGTCTTGAGGGCGTAGTCCAGGGCGTTCAGCCCGCCCTGCACTTCCTCGATCCGGCGGGCCCGCCCGCCCGAGGCCATGCCGCGCCGCAGCAGGGCGATCACCTCTCCCGCGCTGCGGTCGTACAGATCGTCGTCCTCATAAAGGATCACGCGGTCGAACGCCGAGCCCAGCAGTTCGCCCATGCGGACGATGTCCTCGTCCCTGCGGTCGCCCGCCGACGAGAAAACCGCGGTCCTGTGCGTCTGTGCGAACTGATCGAGGCTGCGAATCGCCGCACTCAAGGCGTCCGGATTGTGCCCGAAATCCATCACCACGGTGGTTCCCCGGATCTCCAGCACGTTGTAGCGCGCGGGGTTGTGCTCCAGGTCGGGCGTGAAGTCCTCGGCCTGCCGCTCAATCGACTCCGCCGGGATACCCAGCGCATAAGCCGCGCCCACCGCGGCGAGCAGGTTTTCGATCTGGAAACTCACACGGCCGCCGAACGTCAGCGGCACGCGCTCCACCCGCAGTATGGGCCGCTCCTGCGCGCCCTCGGCCACCACGGCAAATCCGTCGCGCACGAAAACCACCGCGCCGCCCTCGGACCGGTGCTGGACGAGGACCGGATGCGCGGGGTCGAGGGCGAAGTACAGAACCCGGCCCCGGCACTGGCTCGCCATCCCGGCCACAATCGGATCATTGGCGTTCAGCACGGCCGTACCGGCCGGACTCACGGCGCGGATGATTGTCGCCTTCAGCTTCGCCAGATCCTCCACACTCTCGATTTCGCCGATGCCCAGGTGATCGCCGCTGCCGATGTTGGTGATCACCGCCACCTGGCACGCGTCGAACGCCAGGCCGGCCCGCAGGATCCCGCCTCGTGCGGTCTCGAACACGGCCATTTCGGCGCGAGGATCCAGAAGGACTCTCATCGCGCTCGACGGCCCGCTGCAATCGCCGCGCGCCACCCGCCGTCCGCCCAGATAAATACCGTCCGTACAGGTCATCCCCACGCACCGTCCGGTAGCCTGCAGAATGTGCGCCAAAAGCCGCGCCACGCTGGTCTTGCCGTTGGCGCCGGTGATCGCCACGATCGGAATGCGCCCGTCCTCTGCAGGCGGGAAAAGCATCTCGAGGATGGCCTGCGCCGCCGGATTCGGCGTTGCCTGGTCCGCACCGAGCGGAGCGAGGTCCGCCCCGGGCTGCAATTTCACAATCGCAGTGTGCTGGCCCTGCAGCGCCGAGCCAATCTGTTCGGCGCGGATGTCGATTGTGGCGATGTCCCAGGCCAGGGCCGCCGCCACCTCGCCAGCCGCCGCCGCCAGGGCCGGATGGACTTCGCCCGTCACATCGCGCCGCCCGCCATCCAGAACAACGGCCAGGCGCCCGCCCACCGTAACAAACCGGTATTCGGCGCCCCGGGCTTCGGCTTCGTCCACCGCGGCCAGTTCCAGCGGCACGCCGGCCGCCAGCAGTTGTCGTTCGAGCAGGTCCCGGTCCTCCGCCACCGAGGCCGCAATGGCGCCCAGGCGGTCCGTCTGCGTCCCCGCGATCCGGCGCTGCCGCGCTCCATAGCCGAGTTGTACGATCTGCCCATCGCCGGGCCGCAGGGCGGGGATGCTCCGCTGCGCCGCGGCCTCGACCAGGACGCGCGTGTCAGGCGCCAGCAGGTGCCGCGCCGCCACATCGCGAAGTTGGCTCACCGTTCCAGGCACGTCAAAAGGAAGATCCAGCGCGGCAGCGAGAAACAACTCGCGCGCCGCCACGCAGCACGCCCGGGCGAGCGTCTCGTCTTTGTATTTGAAAACGACCCGGTAGACCCGGTCCTGGCTCGTATGGCGTGCCCGGCCATACCAGATCTCCGCCCCGGCCAATCCGTGCAGCTCGATCACGATGTGCTCGAGAATATGAGCCGGATAGGTGCCGCGCTCCAGGCGGGTGAGGAATCCGCCCCTCACCCCGATGTTGCACCGGTGTTCGATCAGGCCCGGAAGCCACTGCATCAACCGCTGATTGAAGCCGGGCAGCAACTCGGAGGAAAGATCATTCCAGCCGCCCAACTGGACCCAGCATTCCATAACGGGCGCGTTGTTCCACTGGTTCGGCCCGCGGAGGGCGCGCATGTGCAGGATTTCCAACTCTTCGGCAGCCGGCAGCGTATCGGACATTCAGTACGGATTTTAGCCCATGGCCCCACGACCGCACGAAAACGTCATGCGGAGCAGCTCCGCGTCCACAAGCAGTCAGGCACTCTCCAGAACTGGATCGGCAGGCGTCAGTGGCCAGCCGGTCAGTCCCCAGTTTGTGGGGTGGGCTTCAGCCTGCAGAGGGCTTCAGCCCTCCTCTTCGAACCGGATCAACCCAGCAGCCCAACCGCAATCAAGCCCCACCAGTCCCCTGGGAGCACCGGACCCCGGCATACTCCAGCCTGAAAGTTTGAGCCTGTAGAACAGTCTGTAGCTTAGGAGCAAGCTTCAGTTTGTGGGGCAGGCTTCAGCCTGCAGAGGGCTTCAGCCCTCCTCTTCGAATCGGATCAACCCAGCAGCACAACCGCAATCAAGCCTCACCAGTCTCCTGGGAGCACCGGACCCCGGCACACTCCAGCCTGAGATCTTCAGTTTGGAGAGCAGTCTGCAGCTTAGGAGCAAGCTTCAGTTTGTGGGGCAGGCTTCAGCCTGCAGAGGGCTTCAGCCCTCCTCCTCGAATCGGATCAACCCAGCAGCACAACCGCAATCAAGCCTCACCAGTCCCCTGGGAGCACCGGACTCCGGCACACTCCAGCCTGGGATCCTCAGTTTGGAGAGCAGTCTGCAGCTTAGGAGCACCCTTCAGTTTGTGGGGTGGGCTTCAGCCTGCAGAGGGCTTCAGCCCTCCTCTTCGAACCGAACAACGCAGAGAACCAAGGACAGCCAGCCCGAACGGATTCTGCCTGGGCCCAAGCGCAGCCCACACATGCGCCGACCGGTCGCCCACCGAAGCCGCCAGCAATGCGCTTCTCGAAACAACCTCCGGCCGCCACACCCGAATCGATCGCCTCAGGCTGCACAAGTCGCCGGATCCCGTGCCATATCCATAAAAAATACAAGGCAGTCCAAATTCAGCGCGGACAAACCCCCGTCGAGACGAACCAGGGTCGCCAACCCACCGGGCATCACCCACCCGGCCAGCCACCTGCCCCACCCCGCCCCCACTTCTCCCCCTTTTCCGCCCCACCCCAAAAATCGGTTCACGACTTCAAAATAAATCGCCGCCCTCGAATCAACAACTTACGCTCCAAATCTCAGAAACCCCTTTTTTCGCCTTCTACAACTTTGGCCATGGAGAACACCTATGCAACTTTTTAATAAGACTACGGACGACATGGCACCGTCGCGCCGTTTCCTGACACCCACCGGCGCCGAGAACACCCTCCTCCTCGGAGACGATTCGGCCAACCTCATCACCTGCATCGAGGACCAGTCCCTCTTCACAGGTCTGCGGGACGACGTCCACCAGCACTTCGCCCCGTCCACGCGCTTCGAGCAGCACATGGCCGACTCCATCGCCGAGGAACTCTGGCGCAAGGCCCGCTACGCCCTCCTCGAAACCACAGCCTTGTCCGCCGCCATCGAGCGCGACTGGGAGGCCGTGAAAAAGGAGTGCCCCAACGCCGATCCCGCCTACCGCACCTACTTCGCCTTCCGCCAGCTAGGCCCCCGCGATACCGCCTGCGTCCGCACCGGCCAGGACTACGAGTCCCGAGCCTGGCGCCGCAGCCGCGCCGATATCGCCGCCCTCCAGGCCCTCAGGAGCAAACCACGCTGATGCCCGGCGCCGGGAACCACCATCATGACGAAGCAACCCATCTCCGAGCGCCGCCTGGCCGCCAATCGCGCCAACGCCCAGAGATCGACCGGCCCCCGCACGCCCGAAGGCAAGCGCCGCGTCTCTCAGAACGCAAGCCGTCACAACCTATACTCGAAGTTCCACCGCCTGCCCGGGGAGATCGAGGACCTCCTCTATCGCAAAGCTCTGGAGGAAACCGCGGACATCGCCGACCCGCGTTTCCGCGCCCTCTTCGTCCACCGCCTTATCCTGCGCGGCCACGAACGCCGTCTCCTCCAGCTCGAAGGCAAGCTCTGGGCCGAAGCCCTTCGTGTCAACAACGGCATCGTCCCTTACGCCTCTCTCTGGATCCGCGAAAACCAAGCCGAAGTCATCCAGGCCTTCGGCCGCTATCACGCCTGGATCTGCGTCCGCATCCGCGCCATTCAGAAGTCGATCTTCCCCTACATCATCGGCGACACAGCGAATCAGACCGGCATCCCGGCGCGAACTCAAGCCCTCCTCGCCTCCGCCGCCGGCTCCAGCCGCCCCATCACTCTGACAACACAGGCCGCGGCCGGCGGCCTCGAGGACGCGGCGTTGGCAGCCGGACCTGTGCGTTTGGGTCCGCCGCTGGGCAGTGCCCAACTCCTGTCGGGAGCCAGGGGCGGTTTCCGTGCCGTTCGTCCCGTCCCGGCGCCCCAGGCGGTCAAGGCGATCCGTCCGCCGGCGGTGCCCGGCCTCAGCCTCCGGTTTCTCAGGCAATCCCGCAATTCCTCAAAGCCACAGTCCACCCCGGCCGCCAGACCAACCTCGCATTCCACTCTCCGCGAGGCAACAAACCCACTGCGCGAGGCTTCACCCGGCCCGATCGCGGTAGCGGTCCCGGCGACCACGCGCTGCTGCCCGCCGTGCCGCCCTGGCCCGGCCTCACAATCCACTCAGCCGGAGCGATCAAAGCCAACGCAGGACTCGCCCGGCTTCCGCCTGGCCTGCTCGGTCGGGATGACCCGGCCCCTCGCGGAGATCACAACGGGACTCCCCCGCCCCTCCTCGTAGCCGGACGAACTCCGCATCAGGGCCTGACCTGTTCTCAGCCCCGGATCGCCGCCAACACGCGCCCGGACTTGCTCTTTGAAATTCGTACCTTGACTTCATCTCACGCGGATACCCGGTCTCTGGGGCCATGGCAAGGGCCTCGCTGTCTCCTGTTTCGGAGGAGTGGGGCCCCCGGGGCGTTCTACGATTCGGTCCGCGCCTCGGGAGCGGCTCCCCATGCGGGTCGGGACTTCCCTTCAAAGTCGCCTGGCTCGCCGGACGCAAGGGCCCGCGTCACCGCCGCGGCTGCCTGTGCGCAATCCTCCTGGGGAATCGCCTCGCTCGAGGGCCACAGCAACAGCGGTACGACGGCGCTCACGTCAGGCGCCCGTTCCGCGCCTGTTCTCCGTCCTGCGCCGGGCGCGAACTTCGGGAAGGAACTGCTCCGGTGGCACAAAGAACGGGTTTTGCCTCAGAATGCCGCCGATAATCACATACGGGTGAGTTCGCACGATATCCATCACGGCGTCGCCGCTGAACTGGCCCAGGTGATACGTGCAGATCACCGCATCGTCGCAGCAGCGCCAGACATCATTGGCGCGCGATTCAAACTCGATCAGGTTGTCGACGTGGGTACGCCCTTCCGCCGCCCAGTCCATTCGGCAGATCAGGCGGCTGGCAGGGAAGCCGCTTTCCACATTGCGGCGCACCAGCTGCCGGAACACCTCGAGCATCCTGTCCGGATCGAATTGCCCGTCCTGCAGGTACGTGTCCGTGCTGCTTCGAACCTCCAACTGGCCTTTCTGCTTGGCGGCCTCAATGTCGATACCTGCCCCGGAGAGGCGCCGGAGGTGGTCCGCCTGCTGCTCCGGGTTCACCACATGCACGGCCTTGTCTCCGCTCACGAGGCCTTCCTGGATGAAGGGCAAAAGCACGCGGTACTCTTCCTCGTCGCTGTTAAAGAGGGCACAGACATGCCTCACGTCTGTGAGTTCGGAACCGGCAAGTGAAATCGGTCGCACTGCCCTGGCCATAAAGCCCCTCCTGTCGCACGGGCGGCCCTTCGCACGCATGCTGGCTAATCGATAGGATGCGCTACTCAAACTCTGGTTGTCCACAACACCAGGCAGCGGATTACAGACAGAATCCTGTTATTCCCTGGTCCCTTTTTGCCCGGTAGTGTTGACGGTGTCCCAGCCGCATCCGGACTAAACACAGGCACAGGAGGCAGATGCGGCCGGGTTGCGGCACAAATCATCCGGAACTTCAGCATCCGCTTCCGCCTTTCGCGCTTCGAAACCGCAAAATACCGATCAAAGGATACCGAAGCAATCTCAATACTTTCGTCTAATTGTCCGCGCCCCACTCTTCTGGCCTAATCACCTACAGAGGCGGAGGGAGCAACACGGGCCGTCACTGGCGTGCGTGCCCCACGAACCGGTTGAATCCCTCTGCCCGCCATCGGAGCCTTCACTCAGGCTCACTGCAAGTGGAGAAAGCAGACTATGACCAGCAGACCAGCAGGCGTGCTTCGGTTTGGCGATGGAATTGTTGGGCATTCTGCAGTCTTCCAACATGTCCTGAATCAGGTTCGAAGCGTCGCGCAATGCGATTCCACCACCCTCATCCAGGGCGAAACAGGCACTGGCAAGGAGTACATCGCCCGGGCCATTCACAACCAAAGCAGTCGGATGAACGGTCCGTTCGTCAAAGTGAACTGCGCCGCAATACCAGCCGCCCTGCTGGAGAGCGAGTTCTTTGGCCACGAACGCGGCGCCTTCACTGGCGCAATTCAGCAGACGAGAGGGCGCTTCCTGCAGGCAAACCACGGAACACTGTTTCTGGATGAGATCGGCGACCTGCCGCTCGAATTGCAGCCAAAACTGTTGCGTGCGCTGCAGGAACAGGAATTCGAGCCCCTGGGCAGCGAGCGTACCGTTCAGGTCGATGTGCGTCTGGTAGCGGCCACGAATCAGGATCTCGCCCGGCTTGTGTCGTTGAAACAGTTTCGTGCTGATCTGTATTACCGGTTGAATGTGATCCCGATCTATCTGCCGCCTCTACGCGCGCGGCGGAGCGACATCCCGGATCTGGTGGAGCATTTCATTCAGAAGCTCTCACGCCGCCTGAACAAACAGGTAGACAGGATCCCTGAGGAAGTAATGGAGTTCCTCATACATCACGATTGGCCGGGCAACATTCGCGAGCTGGAGAATTTCGTCGAACGCACCATCGTGCTCTCGCCGGGGCCAGTGCTGCGCCCGGCTTTGCAGGACCTGCGGCCGCTTGCCAGGCAGGAGCCGGCGAAACCGTTGCAGACGCTTGCCGCGGCCGAGAGGGACCACATCCTGGAGGTGCTGGATGCAACCAGGTGGATGATCGGCGGGCAAAAGGGGGCGGCCGCCCGGCTTGGTCTGCCGAGAACCACGCTGATCCACAAAATGCGCAAGCTCGGGATCGAGAGGCGTTCGTCGGGCCGGCAGGACTCAGCCCCAGCGGAACCATCGCTCCTCAACTGCGAGGTCTCGGCAATGGCTGCTGGAACCTCCTGATCGGCACCTCGCCCTTCGCCGGATCGTTCCGCCTTGAGGCTTCCTGCGGAACCCCGGATACACCGCGCCGTGCGGTCGGAAGCTGGTAGCGCCCGGCGCAATGCACTACAGCTGTTCCCATTCACAACACGGCGCCCAGCGCCAGGAAAGGACCCCCATGGCCACTTCAGTGAAAACAGGTAGAAGCACAGAGCAGGTGCTGCTGGCACGCATTTCGCCGCGGTATTGGCGAGTCACCCTCAACCACCCGCCGCTGAACATCTTCGGGCCGGAGACGATTCCTCAGTTCAATGCGGTCGTCACCGCCCTCGAAGCGGATCAGGAGGTAAGGGTCGTCGTCTTTGACAGCGCGGTGGAAGGATTCTTCCTCACGCACTACGACTTCCTGGCCCCGCTCGAGGATTCCACAAGCATGCCGCCCGGGCCCACCGGATTGCCTCCACTGCCCGACATGCTGGTGCGGATCAGCCGCGCGCCGGTGGTGTCGATTGCTTCCATCCGGGGCCGCGCTACGGGCGTGGGCAGCGAACTTGCCTTGGCCTGCGACATGCGATTCGCAAGCCGCGAGAAAGCGCTCCTGTCGCAATGGGAACTCGGCGCGGGCCTCGTGCCGGGCGGCGGCCCCATGGCGCGCTTGCCGCGGTTGATCGGGCGGGGACGTGCCTTGGAAGTACTGCTCGGCGCCGACGATATGCCCGGAGATCTGGCCGAGCGCTATGGCTATGTCAATCGCGCCCTGCCGGATACCGAACTCGACGGGTTTGTGCATGCCCTGGCTACCCGGATCTCGAATTTTGACAAGCAGGGCATCGGGGAGATCAAGCGCATGGTCAACATGGCCACCCTGCCTCCAGTCAGCGAGATCGCCCTGGAATGGGACGCCTTCCTGGCCTCTTTGCAACGGCCGGCCGCACAGGCGCGAATTCAGGAACTGATGAAAAGCGGATTCCATAAGCCGGGGGATGTCGAAACCCGGTTGGGCTATCACGTCGGACTTCTCGGCCGCGAAGCATGACCTTGGACACGGTTGACTTCAGAAAGGAATGAGATGCCAAACACAACGCTGACGCAGGAATCGAAAGTAGTGCCGGTAGGCAGTTCCCCATCGGCGGGCGCCGGATATCGTGCGTGGGTCGCCAGGGCCCCGAAGCAGCCCATGACGGTCGAGAACATCAACCCGGGACCGCTCGGACCGGAAGAGGTGGAAGTCGCCGTCGAGTACTGTGGTCTCTGCCACTCGGACTTGTCGGTGCTGAACAATGACTGGGGCATTACGCAGTACCCCGCGGTGCTGGGTCATGAGGCCATCGGCCGCATCACGGCGCTCGGCTCGAGTGCCAAAGGACTGAGCATCGGACAGCGGGTGGGCGTTGGCTGGGCCTCCGACAGCTGCATGCATTGTTTCCAGTGCATGTCCGGCAGTCACAACCTGTGTCCGGAGGTGCGGTTCACAATCGTGGGCCATCGCGGCGCGTTCGCAAGTCACGTTCGATCCCATTGGGCCTGGGCCTTCCCGTTGCCCGAGGAATTGAATCATGCCGACGCCGGCCCCCTGCTGTGCGGAGGCGCCACGGTGTTTGCTCCGCTCGCGATGTATGGGAAGCCGGCTCAGCGCGTAGGCGTGGTTGGAATCGGCGGCTTGGGCCATCTGGCCGTAAAGTTCGCTGCGGCGCTGGGCAGTGAAGTGACGGCCTTGACCTCCAGCGAGCGCAAGTTCGAGGAGGCCCGCGGTTTCGGGGCGAAACGGGTTGTCGCCACCTCCGATTCGGCCGGCATTCAGAAGATGGCCGGGCAACTGGACCTCCTGATCAGCACCGTGAATGTGGCCCTCGACTGGGAGGCGATCATCGGCCTTCTGGCGCCAAACGGCAGGCTTCACGTTGTCGGCGCGGTACCGGCGGCCATCCCGGTCTCGGTGTTCTCCCTCATGATGAAGCAGCGCTCCATCTCGAGCTCCCCCAGCGCTTCTCCCGCGGTGATCCGAACCATGCTTGATTTCGCGGCCAGGCACAACATTGCCCCGCAGACCGAGCACTTCCCGATGAGCAGGATCCACGACGCATTGGCGCGGCTGCAGGCTGGAAAGGCGCACTACCGCATCGTGCTCGATGCGGACTTCTAGGGCCTGGCCGGATCCGATTGAAACGCGGTCATCCGTTCTCCACCGCACCCGGCGCAGCGTCCAATTGGAGGCTGCGCCGTGTGCGGTGTTGTGCCTACGCGGCGTGCACCGCCGCCAGCACTTCCATCAGTGCCTTTGCGGCAGCCGTCGATGAGGCGGGATTCTGCCCCGTTACCAGCCGGCCATCCACCACCGCGAAGCTCTCCCAATCGGGCGCCTTCTCATAGAGTCCGCCGATTCGCTTCAACTCGTCTTCGACAAGAAAGGGGACAACCTCCGTGAGATGAACGGCGGCCTCCTCCCCATTGGTGAAGCCCGTGACACGCTTGCCCTGGACGAGCGGAGCGCCTTTGTACATCACACGGTGGAACACCGCCGGCGAATGACAGACAGCGGCAACGGGTTTCCCGGAGTTGTAGAAGGACTCGATCAACGCAATGGAATCCGGATTGTCCACCAGATCCCACATCGGGCCATGGCCGCCCACGTAGAAGATGGTGTCGAAGTCTTTGGATCTCATCTCTGAGAGCTTCCGCGTGCCGGCCAGCGCCCTCTGCGCCTCCGGATCCTGCTTGAAACGAGCCATCGCCTCGGTCTGGTTCTCCGGCAGATCACTCTTTGGATCGACCGGAGGCTGTCCTCCTTTTGGCGAAGCCAGTGTCAGATCGACTCCGGCATCCCTGAAGACGAAGTACGGGGCTGCGAACTCTTCGAGCCAGAACCCGGTCTTCCGGCCGGTATTGCCCAATTGATCATGGGAAGTGAGGACCATCAGTATCTTCATCGTCGTTCTCCTTTACGGATGGCCCGGCTGTCAACACTCCGGGCCTTTCTACAGAACGAAGAGGGTGCGGAAGCCGAAGACCGCCTGACTGCGCCGTGGGTCCGCCCCCACTCCGAAGTAGTACTCGAACACTGGCTGCAAGGTGAGCCAGCGATTGATGCGCACCGCATAGTTCAACTCGACCAGCTTCTCCGCCGCATAAGGGGCGATCCCGGCCTGCGAGAGGGAGCGGTTCAACACTCCACTGGTGCGGCTATAGACAAGCCCCGCGGAAAGTGTGTCCTGCTCACGATGGGGCAGCACGCCGTGGTAGCGCAGACCGCCCGTGAGCTGCGAAAAGTTCTTCGTGAACTCCTCGGGCGTCCAATTGAGCCCGAAAGCCAGGTCCAATCCGCGGCGGTCGTCGGACCGTGAGCGGTAGACCTGCTGATTCGCCATGAAATACAGGAGATAGTTGGCCCTGCTCCTCTGCCCGTTGGCGATGTTGTTGAACGGCCCCGTATTGATGACAGCCCCGATTGCGTACGAGCCCGCGTAACCCGGCGAGGCAGAAGTCCTCCCCCACTTCGAGAGATAGCCCGCCTCGGTCGCAATCACCGGCGCATCCTTGAACTTGAAATGCAGGCCGTTCTCGTCGTCATGGAATGGATTGCGATTGCCGGAGAAGATGGCCGACTTTACATAGAATTGCCTGGCCGGGGCGTACCGGAGCTCAAAAGCCGGCGTGGCGGCGGGCGCAAACGTCTCATGAACTGCGTCGATGAGGTTCCCGAACGCGTAGCCGAGCGGTTCATTGATGAATGAGTCACCGTACGGCTGCACTCCGTAGGAGTCGAGCCCCGCAAACTGGCCCGCGCGGACGAAGAGCTTCTCCGGGATCAGTTCCTGCTCGAACCACCAGGAGTCGAGCCGCGTCAGGTTGATGCTGGCCAGACTGCTGGGATTGGCGATGGTTCCGAGGCGGGCTCCAAGGTTGCCGCCCGCCTGCCACATCGCGGTGATGTGAAACTTCAGGCCGCGCACCAGCTCCGCTTTGCCGAAGTCGATGTCGAGCGTACCGCGGACGCGGCTCCAGTTGGAAAGATCGCGCCGCGAGGGGGAGAGCGAGTCGCTCACATAGATCAGGTTGAAGGTCACGCCTCTGTTTGCGAGGGCCGCCCGACGCCCACCCCAATTGCCGAACATGTAGGGGCTTTCCGTTTCTAGCGCCCTTACCGCGGCCGTCGATTCCTCCGCGGGGGCGGAGACCAGGAGACAGCCGCTCAATAAGGCCAGCGCGGCGGCCCTCCTGGGGATCGGGGAATCGGTGTGCCTCAACATGCTCGGGTACGCACCAGCTGACGAGTGCAAATTGCGGGCCTACGATAACGGGCTGAAACGGTTGGGGTAGCCGGGGGAGCAGAGCGGCAGATGCCGAGCAGCGGTGTCGAACGGCGGACAGCGTGTGGCCGGGTCAGTGGATCACGGGGAGTCTCCGGCACTCAGAGGGGGTGGAAGGAAAGGCGCATAATAGCTGAATGCTGATCACGAAAGTTAAGGTGTACCAGGTGGATCTGCCGCTGCACGAAGGCAGCTACAAATGGTCCGGCGGCAACTCAGTGGAGGTCTTCGACTCCAGCGTCGTGGAGATCCAGACGGATGAGGGCATCAGCGGTTACGGCGAGATCTGCCCGCTGGGGCCCGCTTACCTGCCCGCCTATGCGGCGGGCGCCCGCACCGGGATTGCCGAGCTTGCGCCACACCTGATCGGCTGCGATCCGACGCAACTCTCGGTGGTCAACCAGACCATGGATCGGGCCATGCGCGGACATCCTTACGTGAAATCCGCCCTCGACATGGCGTGCTGGGACATTCTGGGAAAGGTGAGCGGACAGCCCGTGGCTACTCTTCTCGGCGGGTGTTTTGGTGACGACTTTGCCCTCTACCGTGCGATCTCGCAGGACACGCCGGACGCGATGGCGAAGATGGTTCAGGTCTACCGGGACCAGGGCTATACAAAGTTTCAGTTGAAAGTCGGCGGCAACCCCGACACCGACATCCGGCGGATCCAGACCGTGGCGGCTGCGCTGCAACCAGGCGATGTCCTGGTAGCTGATGCCAACACCGGCTGGACACAGCACCGGGCCGTGCGCATCGCGGATGCGGTCCGCCACGAGGACGTTTATATCGAGCAGCCCTGCTTCCACTACGAGGAGTGCCTGGCGGTGCGCCAGCACACCAACCGCCCTATGGTCCTGGATGAGGTCATCGATGACGTGATCCAGGTGCTGCGTGGCTACCACGACCGGGCGATGGATGTGATCAACCTGAAGATCTCGAAGGTGGGCGGGATCACCAAGGCCCGGCAGATCCGCGATCTGTGTGTGTCTCTGGGCATCGCGATGACGATCGAGGACACGTGGGGCGGCGACATCATCACCTCGGCGATCGCGCACCTGGCGCACAGCACCCCGCCCGAATTGCTGTTCTCGTCGACAGACTTCAACAGCTATGTCACGGTCAGCATCGCCGATGGGGCTCCGCAGCGGAACCATGGCCGTCTTGCCGCTTCGAAGGCGCCGGGGCTAGGCATCACACCTCGTTTTGAGGTTCTGGGGCGTGCGGTGTTCGAGACGGCATAGCCCTGCCAGGCTGCCTGATTAGGCGCCCCGGCGCCGGAGGCGATAGCGAAACGATACTTGAACTTGCCCTGGACGAGGCATAGAGTCTACGTGCGGGCGCATGCTCGCGGGAGATTCGCATGGAAGTTACTCGTCGCAAAGTACTGAAGGGCGGCATGACATTGCCGGCTATCGCCGCAGCAGGCATTCCGGAGGCTGCTGAGCAAGCGGCAACTGGCCAGGCTCAGGCCCTGCCGAACCAGCGCGGCACTCGCGAACGCCTGCTGCTCGATTTCGGTTGGCGCTTCCATTTCGGGCACGCCAACGACGCGAGCAAGGATTTCGGCTTCGGCGCCGGCCGATCTGGAGGTTTCCAGAAGACCGGCGGTTTCCTGGCGCCCAGCCACACCGCGTTCGACGACAGCGGCTGGAAGCCGGTGGATCTTCCGCATGACTGGGCCATCGAACTGCCCTTCAAAAACGACCCTGCGCTGGCGAGCAAAGGGTCCTATCCACTAGGGCGCGACTACCCGGAGACGAGCGTGGGGTGGTACCGCCGCGTTTTGGACCTGCCAGCTTCCGACGCCGGCCGGCGCATCTCCATCGAATTCGATGGATCGTACCGGGACACCATGGTGGTGTTCAACGGCAACTATATCGGCCGGCATACCGGCGGCTACGATCCGTTCAGTTACGACCTGACAGATTTCGCCTTGCCCGGGGGGCCCAACGTGCTGCTGGTCCGCGTCGATGCGACCTTAAGCGACGGATGGTTCTATGAAGGCGCCGGCATCTACCGCCACGTCTGGCTGGTGAAAACGGCTCCGGTGCATGTGAAGAAGTGGGGCACGTTCGCCACCGCCAAGGTGCAGCCAGGTTCCGCCACGGTCGCCCTTCAGACCGAAGTGCAGAATCACGGGAAGGGCGAGCAGAACGTGCGTGTAATCTCCACGCTGCTCGACCCAGCCGGGAAGGAAGTGGGGAAGGCGGCCAGTCAGCCATCCAGTGTGGCGGAGTTTGGCGAGCGCACCTACACGCAGCAGGTGGTGGTAAACCAACCGGCCCTGTGGTCCCTGGAGACACGGAACCTTTACAAGCTGGTGACCGAACTCGAGTCCGGCGGGATTGTTACCGACCGTTATGAGACCCGCTTCGGGATCCGGGATCTCAAGTTCGATGCCGGGAAGGGCTTTCTGCTGAACGGGAAGCCCGTGAAAGTGAAGGGCACCTGCAACCACCAGGACCACGCCGGCCTGGGCGTGGCGCTGCCCGACGCTATGCAGTATTTCCGTGTGAAGAAGCTGCAGGAGATGGGCTGCAATGCCATCCGCACCTCACACAATCCGCCCACAACAGAACTGCTGGATGCATGCGACGAACTCGGGATGCTGGTGCTGGACGAAACACGCATGTTGTCTTCGAATCCGGATGGGCTGGCGCAGTTCGAGAACATGATCCGCCGGGACAGAAATCATCCCAGCGTCTTCGTCTGGTCGATGGGGAACGAGGAGAGTGTTTCGATCACCGAGACTGGTTTGAAGATTCTGACTTCGATGAAGCGGGCCGCGAGAAAACTGGACACCTCGCGGCCGATCTCGATTGCTCCGCCGCCGGCCGGTGATTACATGGGCAAGGGCGGGCTGGTGGTCTGCGATGTGATGGGCTACAACTACGCCGATCCGCAAGCCGAAGCCTGGCACAAGAACAATCCGTCGATCCCAATCCTCGGGACAGAAAATGTGAGCGCGGTAGGCACACGCGGGCAATACATCACGGATCGGACCAAGGGCTTTGTCGGATCCTACGACCCATACACGACTACCGGCCGTGCGTCGGCCGAAGGGTGGTGGCGCTTTGTCAGCGCGCGGCCCTACATCTCAGGCGGCTTCATCTGGACCGGGTTCGACTACCGGGGTGAACCTTCGCCTTACCAGTGGCCGAACATCAGCTCGCAGTATGGGGTCATCGACATCTGCGGCTTCCCGAAGGATTCGTTCTACTACTACCAGTCGTGGTGGACGAACAAGCAGGTGCTCCATCTGTTCCCACATTGGAACTGGCCGGGGCTGGAGGGGCAGGAGATCGCGGTGTGGGTCCACTCGAACCTCGACCGCGTCGAGTTGATCCACAACGGCCAGAGCCTGGGCGCGAAAGACGTGCAGAAGGATCAGCACCTGGCCTGGAATGTGAAGTACGCCCCCGGCACGATGGAGGCGCGAGGCTTCAAGGACGGCAAGCAGGTGATGGTCACGAAACGGGAGACCACGGGCCCGGCAGCGAAACTGGTGCTGCGAGCGGACCGCTTGCAGATGTCGGCGGATGGCGAGGATGCCGTGGTGTGCGTGGCGGAGGTCCACGACGCGCAAGGCCGGGTAGTGCCAATCACGGAGAACCTGGTGAGTTTCCACGTCTCGGGGCCGGGTGCGGTAGCGGGCACCGGCAACGGGGATCCGACGAATCACGAACCGGATCCCGGTGCTACACGGAAGGCGTTCGCCGGTCTGTGTATGGCGATCGTGCAGGCGTCGAAATCACCGGGAGAGGTCCGGGTGGAGGCGACGTCCCCGGGCCTGGCGGGCGCCGCTGCGACCATCATTTCCAAGGCCGTGCCGTTGCGGCCGCAGGTTCCGGTATGGGAGCGCGAAGTGCCGGCGGGCTCGGGCATCACCGGACTGTGGCGGCCGGCCGCGGCGCTTGCCGCTTCGACAGGCGGAGATCCGATGGCGCTGGCGGGCGCCAATGTGGACATGGTCTTTACATTCCGACAGGACGGTAGTGCTCTTGCGGGCTCAGTCGATTCGGCTGCAACGGGCGGCTTCGGCGGCGGTCCGACCGGGGGACCGATCCAGGAGGGCAAGGTGGACGGTGACAGGATTTCGTTCCGGGCGGGCTCCACAACGTACACCGGCACGATCCAGGGCGACAGGGTTGAGTTGACCCGCAGCGCTCCGCCGCGGAGAGGGGGAGGCAGCATGGCTCCGGCCACTGGACCGCGTCCGGCCGTCGGACCTCCACCCGATGGAACGGATCCGTCGTTTGGCGCCGGATTCGGGCCTGGGCGCGGCGGCCCGGCAGCACCGTTGGTGTTGAGGAGGGCGAAGCGGTAGGACGGCGAAGGTTTGCGCGCGGGTGCTGCTACCGGGTGGCCCCAAGTTCTTTCCGGAGAAAGACCGTTGCCTGCGGATTGTCATTGTAGCGCTCGCAGTCGACGTAACCTCGCTTCCGGTAGAGGGCGATGGCCGCCTTCAGGCCGTCGTAGCTGTCCAGGTAGATCCAGCGCAGTCCGTGGTCGCGCGCAAACTGCTCCATGGCATCCAGCAGCTTGTCTGCGATGCGATTGCCCCGGGCGGAGGGCCGGACGTAGAGGCGTTTGCATTCGGCGGCCTGCGGGAACGACGGCAGAGGCTTGAGTGCCACGCAGCCGACCGGTTCACCGTCGAGGTAGGCCAGCCACAAGCCGGAAGCGGCGCCGCTGATCATGGCCTCAATCGCCTGCGGGGTGTCGCGCTGGACCACGCTGACGGCTTCGTAGTATTCGTGCAGGAGGTTCAGCGCCTCATCACTGGCAGCCGAGATCCGAACCACCTTCACCTCACCACCTCTTGCCGGGCTGAGGATCGAGCGGACTTTGGATAGCGACTGGACCAGGAGTTCCCGTTCATCCGAGCCCAGGCGGCTGAGAAGATCTCGAATCTGCAGGGAATATTGTTCATTGAGCCGGGCCACCGCGGTCTCGCCAGCAGGGGCGAGGGTGAGGAGCCGTTCGCGGCCATCCTGCCGGGACGCGGTCTGGCGGATCAATTTCCGTTTCGTCAGTTGGGCCAGGAGACGGCTGAGGTAACCGGCATCGAGGCCGAGCGTGCTGCTCAAGGTGGAAGCAGTGGTCTTTGGCCTGGTTCCGATCTCGTAGAGGATGCGGGCCTCAGTGAGAGAAAACTCGCCGTCCAGATGCCGTCTTCGCAATAGTCCCAGCCGGGCCGTGTAGAAGCGATTGAAGTCGCGCACGACGGCAATCTGGTGTGCTTCCTTGCTCGAAGTCGCGGATCTCGCCATCGAGCCCAGCGTAGCCGAACTAGTTGCTTTTAGCAACTACTTTCTGCGATGAGGCATTCCTGTAGACGCCGTGCCCGTCACCCTCACGGCTACTGGCGGGGGTCTGCCGCCTTACAATGAAGCGAGGAGAATCACCATATGGATCGTCGCGAGTTTCTAGGCACCGCGGTAGCCGGCACTTCCACGGCCGCATACGGTGCGACAACTTCTCTCCCCCGCCGGCAGTACAAGCCGGGCATCGACCTTTCCATCATCGCCTTCGGCGGAATCGTCGTGTGCCATCTGGAGCAGGCGGAAGCGAACCGCCGGGTGGCCCAAGCCTTTGACCGGGGAGTGAACTACTTCGATTGTGCTCCGTCCTACTTCGACGGAGAGGCGGAGATCAAGCTGGGCGAAGCCCTGCAGCCCTACCGCAGCAAGGTCTTCCTGGCGGAGAAGACCACGCGGCGCGATGCGAAAGGCGCGCGCCAGGAACTGGAGCAGACCCTCAAGCGTTTCCATACGGATCACGTGGACCTCTATCAGTTCCACGCCGTCGGTTCCATGGAGGATGTCGATAAGATCCTGGCTCCGGGCGGCGCGGCGGAGACCTTTGCCGCGGCTCGAAAGGAAGGCAAAGTGCGGCACCTGGGGTTCTCGGCGCACCATGCTCCGGCGGCGATTCGCCTGATGGATGCGCTGGAACCGGACAGCGTGCTGTTTCCCGTCAACGTGAATGCATGGGAGAACGGTGGCTTCGGTCCGCAGATCCTGGCTAAGGCGAAGTCAAAGGGGATGGCGCGGATGGCGTTGAAGGCGCTTGCCTTTGGGATGTGGCCGAAGAGCCTGAAAGAGAGCGATCGCAAGTATCCGAAGTGCTGGTATCAGCCGATTGACGACCGCGAGATGGCACGGCAGGCGCTGCGGTTCACCTTGAACCAGGAGATCACCGCGGCTGTGCCGCCGGGCGATGAGCGAATCTTTGACCTGGCCATGGACCTGGCGTCAGCGCCCTTGCCGGCCCTGACTGGTGCAGAACTGGCGGAGTTGAAGGCGAAGGTTTCGACGCTGGATCCTGTGTTTCACGTCTAACGGAGGCTGGGGCAGCCTTCCGGGGAAAGCCGCCCCATTCTGTTAGCGATCGGGGCCGGATCCGCGCTAGAAGCTCAGACGGAATGCGAGCTGCAGACTTCTGGCATTGGATCCAGTGATGTAACCACGGGTTGCGTTGCCCGCGCCGGCACCGGCAACTGGTGTGAAGATGCCGTTGGAAACTGTGTAGGCTACGGTATTCACACCGGTGTTGAACTGCGTGTTGAGCAGGTTGTAGGCCTCGAAGACCAGCCGGCCCGTGAAACGCTCAGTGAACGGAAGCGGACGCGCGAGCCGGGCGTTGACGCTATATTCGTTATCGCCGCGCAGGCTGTTCACGGGCAAAAATGGCACGCGGGACCAGCCGCCGGCACCGGTGAGCGAGTTCGCGAAGGCTGAGGGCACACCGGAGAACTGCTGTCCCAGGACGATCGCCATCGCGGTGGCAGGCAGCGGCGAGGCGAGGGTGGTGATGGAGGAAAGCTCCCAGCCGTTCAACAGGAAGCGGGAGGCAACCGATTCGCTCCTGATCACGCGGGGCTGCCATGTCCAGTCGATCACCGCCCTGTGGCGCTGATCGTTCGCGGAGTTGCCCTGATCCGCCCGGAAGTCGTTGGCGGAACTGCCTACGGGCAGGCCACCGGCAATCAGCGGGCTGCCGACGTCGTCGAGGGCATGCGACCACGTGTAGGAGACGTGAGCAGTGAAGCCATGCGTCATCTTTCTGCTGAGTTCGGCCACCAGGGCGTTGTACCAGGAGGAGCCGCCGTTGGTCACCTGGTAGACGTGGGCCCTGGTAGTGTCGAGGCGGTAGCGGTAGAAGTAGGGCGAATAGGTGCCCGTCTTGCTGCCGTCTTCATCGAGAATCGAGTAAGTGACCTTCTTGGTGGTCGCGGCGATGTTCATCTCCTCCGCGGTCCACAGCTTGATCCCCCGGCTGCTGACATAGCCAAGGTTCATGGTGAACCCGAAGCCGAGCGCCTTTTCCAGCGACAGTGTGGCCTGCCGGGTATATGGATTGCTCGGCTTGCCTGATTCATACATCAGATTGCCTGTCCCACTGGGTGGCGTCCTGACCGTGAGGCTGTTGGGAAAGTAGGGAGAACCGGTTTGGGTGGGGTACGCCAGAAGGCTCGGCTGATAGGCCCCATTGCCGAGGAAGAGGGCGTCGAGCAGTTCGCCGCTCTGCATGGAGTGGAACATGCCGAAGCTGGCGCGGAGGACAGTGCGTTCGTTGGCCTTCAGCGCGAAGCCAATGCGGGGATCGGCGTTGTAGGAAGGTGACTTGATCTGACGAGTCTGGTAGTAGCTGGCGTCCCACGCGGTCGGCTTTGGGATGAACTGCTTGCTGTAGCGAAGGCCCGCGGTGACCTGGAAGTTCGGAGTGACCTTCCAGACGTCCTGGGCGTACAAGCCCAGCTCGGAACTCGGCAATCGTCTCAGCGAGAGACCGCGCGACTGGGTGAACTCGGCGTAGTTCTTCCCTGCTCCGCTTGCCAGATCCTGCGCGAAGGAGGTCAGGGAGTCGTAGTAGTAGGTGCCTTTCGCATTCGGCAGCATGTCGATCCAATCACGCGTTCTGGTGATGTCCGTCCCGAACATGAAGGTGTGAGCGCCGACGCTCATCCGGACGTTGTCCACGAACTGGTAACGGCGTTCCCGCATGATGCCGCTGTCCTGGTTGCTTGCGCCGATGGTGCTTCCCAGCAGGTTGATGCCGATGCCTCCGGTGGAAAGCGAAGAGGCGGCAGGAAGGGTCGCAATGCGATCCTGGAATACGCCCAGCCGCATTTCATTGGTGGAACTGGTGGTTGGAGCGCTGATCCACTCCAGCCGGGCATACTGCGTATCCTGTTTGGTGCTGCCGTTGTCCAGCAGTCCGCCGTCGGTACTGACTGCCTGACCCTGCAGACCGAGGGGTGAGCGCGCCTGGGTCGCAAAGACAGAGAGGTTGAAGGTATTGCGATCGCTGCGCCGATAGTCCAGCCGCGCGAGTCCGGAGACGGTCCGCTCTGACCGCGGCACAAGCACATTCATCTGGTTCTGGATGAACTGGGTAGCGGCCGCGCACTGGACTGCGGTGGCAGTGCAGGCGCTGGAATCCACTTGAGTCCCGGTGCTGTCGGTAAGGAGGGGATTCGTGATGCGGTTCAGCCGCTGCCCGTGGCCGTCGGCCACTTCAAGATTGGTGAAGTAGAACAGCTTGGTGCGGGGCACGTTGCCCCCAAGGTTGAAGCCGAACTGATTGCGCTTGCCGAAGAGCTGGTTGCCCAGCGCATAGCGGTCAGTAGCATTCAAGCTGTTGTTGCTGAAGTACTCATACAGGCCGCCGTGGAGTTCATTGCTTCCGCCTCGGGTCACCACATTCACGGCGCCGCCTTTGCCGTGCCCGAACTCGACCGGAGCGGCGGCGGCGAGGACTTCCATGCCCTGAACCGCATCCTGCGAGACGGGTCCGGCTGCGATGGAGCGTCTGGCGGAGTAAGTGTTCGTTGTCAGAATGCCGTCGGTGAAATAGGCATTGCCGGCGGAATCCCCGCGGATGGCCGGTGCGTTCTGCGTCAGATCGTAGTTCGTTACGGGTGAAAGAAGGATCAGGCTATCCCAGCGGCGTTGCTGGGTGGGCAGAAGCCGCAACTGGCGCTGGCTTAGCGCCACGCCGACAGGCTGCAGAGAGTTGTCCAACTGGACGTCTGCCGGAGTATCTGCGGTAGTGGTGGCCTCGTCCTGCGGCCGCATGGAGATATCAAAAGACGAGGGCTTGCCGGCCAGCACTTCAAACTCTTTGCTGTCCCAGTCCAGGTAGCGCTGGTGTGTGGCGCGCAAGCGGTAGCCGGTGGCGGGCGGAAGGCCGGTGATTTCGAACACACCATCGTCGGTGCTGAGGAAACTGCGGGTCACTCCCAGCGCGGGATTGTCCAGGCTGAGTTCGGCGTCCGGCATGCCGACTCCCTGCTGATCGACCACTCGTCCACGGACTACGCCCGAGCCCACAACCGACTGGGCCCAAGCGCCGGCGGAGTATAGACACACGAATAGCATTAGTAGAATTCGATTCATAAACATAACCTCGGAGATGACCTAGTCAACGTATAGAAGTACGCGGGAAACCGGTGGTTTCGTGAGAAAAATGCTATTTACAGTACTTTACATCCGCTTAGCAATGACGGGATTTGGCCCGGCAGCAGGCGCTATGCCAGGCGGAAATTCACGCTGATGCCTGTGAATCCAGGGGTTTGTGTGGAGCAGCAAGGGACTGGCGCCTCGACTGAGGCGCTGCAGAATGCTGCATTGAGATGCACTTTATGGAATGGATTGGAGGGTCATTCTTAACAAATTTGACCGCACTTAAATTGACTTGGTCCTCAAGTACAAGGTAATGGCGCTGGATCGATACCGCCGGAGGGGAGCATTGATTGCGCCAGGCCGTCGTTGAGTTGTCGAGCGAAGGGGATGGGGCAGAGCCTTGCGGGAATGGCGATGCAGGGACCAGCTCGTTAGCGGGAAGGGGCTGTGGCTGAGAAGAGGGCGGCGGCGAGGAGCGCGATCCCACCGGAAACAGCCAGCGGTACGGCGAGTCCGAAACGAAGCAGCAAGGCGCCTGCGGCCGCCCCGGCAAACATGAGGCCTACGGAGGCGAGGCGTCGGGTGATCCGGAGATTGCCGCCGCCGGCCAGAGATGAGTCGGCCGCGATTCCTGTCAGCGTCAGGGTCAGCACCGTCGTGGTGAGGTCTGGCACGGCCAGCCGCCGTACGGTCGCGTTACGCAAGCCCATGGCCAAGGCGGTGAGGGCGATCACAGCATAGACGCTGCTGACAGGATTTCCGGACGAGATGTCGAATCCGATGGCGGCCAGCGCCGCCGCCAGTAGGAGGCCTGCTTCCGTCAGTACGGCGGTGACGAGCCACTGCGGGATCGCATGAGAAGCCATGGCCTTCGCGAGCCGGCCTCCGGCGAGCCCGCCAAGCAGGAACATCCCCAGGGAGGCCAAAGAACGAAAGATCGAAAGTCCTGGCGCGCCAGCCGCCGCAAATCCCAGGAACACGATGTTGCCGGTCATATTCGCGGTGAACACATGGCCGAGCCCAAGAAAGCTCACGGCATCAATGAGACCCGTGCTGAACGTAAGCAGCAGTAGTGCAGCCTGTACAGAGATCGAGTCTTCCTTGCCGGATTCGTGCGCGACTTGGGTCACCGATGAGGGGTTCATACGTTTAAGGGATCGCTGGTTAGTCTGGCGACACACGTACAGTGGACACCTGGAGCTTCCCGGACGGAGGTGCGCCGGGAAGAGGCGAGTCCGGCACGCGAGGCCCACTGGCGTGCCGCCGGATGGTTCGCAGGCGGCGTCCGCCCGCGATGGCGCAAGTAAACAGGGTGCGGCCTACCGCCCTCATGATCCTGAGTGTGAAGCAAGCAGTCCGGATCCGGTACCCCCGATGGGGGGTATCCGATCCGTGGTTACTGTGGGTTTGAAGCGACCCTAGACATTCACAACAACGACAGCGACTTTACCGGACTCGAAGGGGATACCGGCCGTTTGGCCTCCGACCTCCGCGCCGGTGGGATCCGCTACGCGGACGAAGATTGGGAGCTTGTCTTTCGCGAGATCGGGAAACTCGCCGGCGGGCAGGGTGAAGATGGCAGAGCCCTGATCGTTGAGGGAGAGGGGCGGCCGGCGCTCTCTCAGTTTGCCGGAAGCGTCATTGACGGAGACAGTGTATCCGCGGGTCGGCTTGCCATCCTTGCGCGCGACGTTGACCTGCAGGATGAAGGCGTTGGGATCGGTCCTGGAGACTTTGTCGGCGACCTCAAGCCGGTCCTTCGTGCTTTGCGAGATGGAGGCCTGGTAGAGCAGCCGGGCGCGGCGTTGCGGATCCTCTTCGGCCTTGGCGAGTTTGGCCAGCCGGGCGGCTCGTTTGCTCGGATCCTCCTGGCCTACCGCCTGGACGGTGAGCGGTGCATCGAGGGCGATGAAGCCGACTCCCGTGACAGGCGCAGGTTGGGCCGTGGGCGGGAAATTGACGGCGGCACACTTGAGCAGGGTGGCGAGCTGAGGCCGGATCAGGTTGAGATTGATCGCGGTCAAGGCTCCGCTGAAATCCAGGCAGTGGGTGGACTGGTTTCCTGTTGCTGTGAGAAGCTCGCCCTTGGCCCGGCAGGAGAAACGGAAGGTCTCCACCGGGCTTTCCACGAAGCGGTTATCCGTGATTCGGAGTGTCGTCGCCTCCAGCACCGCGTTGAACTGGATGCGGGCGTCCTTGGCGATCCGGACACGCAACTGATTCGCATGGAAACCGAGATCGTCCAGGGCCTGGATCCGCACCGACATGGCGGACTCGCCGTCTCCTACGCCTCCAGTGGGCAACAGCAGCGTGCACTGATTGTGGGCGAACAGAACTTCGCCGCCGACTAGCGGGTTGGCCTGGGCCTGTTCCTCGCCGGCCGGCACGTAGACTGCGTAGTTCGACGAGAGGGACGCAAACCCCGCGGCTGAAGACTTGAATTCGTCGACTCCGGCGTTGTTGATATGTACCGTGGCGGCGAGCTTCAGTGCGCTCGCGTTTATACCAAGCCGTGTCAGGGTGTTTCCGGTGAACCGCATCCGGCCGAATCCGGCCGCATAGACGGTCGTGCCGAAATCGCTGCGTACCTGATTGCCGCTGACATCGAGCGCGGGCCAGGAATCGATGAACTGGCCATCGCCGCTGGAGGGCGTCGCGTTGGCCACGTAGATTCCGAGTTGGACTCGCTTTTCGTTGTCGACACCGTTGCCTTCGATCCGATTGTTCCGGATGACGGCCCCGGCTGCGTTACCCAACAGGATGGCCGTGGTCTCGGCCACCGTATTGCCCACGATGTCGTTGTCGAGGATGGAGACGTGGCCCACGTCCAGCAGCTCAATCAGGCCAGGCGCCACGATGGCGGCCCGGGCCGATTTTCCGCGTCCGCTGTTGAGGATTGCATTGCGTTCGATGCGCAGATCGCGCAGCTCCATATTCATGCCCGAGGAAGAGATCGCCGAGCCAGCAAGTCCCTGAAATCGATTGGAGTCTATGACGACCTGCTGGATTGTGGAGAGCTTGCCGTCGTCCGACTTGTCCTGCTCCAGCGTGATGCCGCCCGCCAGGAAGGGTCCGAAAGAGTTGCGCCGGATCTCCAGGCCTTCGGTGAAGCCTGTGACGAAGAGGCCGCCATCGCCCTCGTGCGAGCCTTCGAGGCCAAGGAACTGGTTGTCGAGAAGCCGGACCTGAAGGCCGGCCACGGAAACACAGTTGGTCTTTGCCTTATCCAGGGAAACAAATGCATTCTCACGAATCTGGATCTCGCGCCCGTTGGCAACCAGGACGGCGGGCTGCTCGAGCAACTCCTCAAAGCGGATCCCACTGATGACGACACGATTGCGGTCCTTCAACAGGAACCCGCCCTGCGGCGCGCGAACGATGGTGGCCGGGCCACAGCCACGGATGATGACCTTGTCGCGAACCAACGGCAGGAGCCCCGGCAGATCGTAGGTGCCCTGCTGGATGCAGATGATCGCCGTGGGCGTCTGCTCACCCACCCAGGGCGGCAGATTCGTAATAGCCTCCACAATGGACTGGAACTGCCCGTGACTGGTCTTCCCGTCGCCCACGGTGAGGACGCAGCAGCAACCGCAATCGCCGCCCTCCGGCAGATCGGTGAGCGGCGGGAACTCCGGCGCACAATCCACCACCTGCTTGGGCGTCTGGGCCGTACCGCTGGTCCAATCGATGAGAGCCAGGCAGCAGTAGTGGCGTTCAATGCCGCGGACCGGTTGCGGAGCATCCACCAGGGCCTGTGGTTCGACATCGCGCGTGGCGACGCGGGCGGACCAGATCCAGTAGTCGAGCTCATGGAAGTATTGGACGCCGGTGGATCCGCCATTCTCGTCGAAGAACTTGATGCTCAGGCCGCTGCCATCGTCGAGAGGGTTCGCGGCGTTGAGGGCGATGGTCTTGGCGGCGGCATCCCAGCGGCGCAGGAACGGCGCGCTGGGCACCACGACCGCGGCGGAGAGCTTCACCGTGAACATTCCGTCCGGCTTTGCCACGGGGGCTTCGGTAATCTGGGCAACTGCGTTGCGGAAGCCGCCGAGTTCGGTCTCTTCACCGCAGAGTTCGACCCAATCTCCTTTGTGCAGCTGAATGACCTGGTCGTTGCCTAACGACTGAACCGTGATCTCCGTATTTGGCGGGATCTTCTGTTTGGCGTCCTCCATCACCCGCACAGTGAATGCGCCATTCTCAGTGGACCACTTGAAGGTGGCAACACCGGCTGTGCCCGGATCATGGATCTGAACGCGGTAGAGGCGATTCTCCGCTCCGCCGTAGCCGCCGGTTTGCGGCTCTTCGCACGGCTTGTTCACCGGCGGGGTGGAGAGCACGAAGAGCTGCAGTGTGCCGCGCGTCTTCACGGGCCGGTCGGCTTTGAGCTTCGTGCAAGCGGCCTCACAATCGGCCACGTTCCCGATGCCGGGATAGAGCTTGACCTGCGCGACGGTCCGGAGGCGGGTGCAGGTATCGGGGCCACCCAGCGCGCGCTCGCGCACCCACGAGGCATCCACAGGTGCGTCGGGAAAGTCAGCCGTGCGGTTGGAGGCGTCCCGCAGAGCCTCTTCATTCAGCGCCGTGATGTGACGGTTCCAAACCTCCAGGTAGACCAGATCCCGGCGGGCTGTCGTGATCTTGGTGGGATCGAAGCCGAGCCACGACCCAGCTCCAAATGCAGCTTCCCATTCCGCCTTCTGCCATACGGGCCAATCGAGCTGATTGTTGAAATCGCGCTGTTTGGCGTTCTCCGCGAGCAGCCCCCCGGCATAGAACCTACCCTTGGAGAACTCGATTTTCGGCCCGGCCGGCACGGTCACTTTGAAGCCGCCGACCGCTGGATCCTTGGGCCGGCCGCACTTGCCGATGACGTCGATGGTCTCCACGGCGAGGCGGCGCAGCAGGATCTCCACCATGTTGTTCCAATCGGCATCGAGGCCGACACGGCCCTGTTGCTGCAGAACGGCGGAATAGTGGTTCCGGGAATCGAACGTCAATCGGCTGAAATCGCCATTCATGGTGAATCTCCTCGCTCAGGTCACAAAAACGATGGCCGGCTGCAGGCCGGCGGGCAGGTACTCAGACAGCCGCAGGGTGAGGTGCTCCAGGCGGCGCGGAGCTCCTAGCGATGCCCAGACTCCGATTTCGCGGCCGTCGGTTCCTCCGGCAGAGATAGCCGTTGGACAATCGAGCGCCAGTTGCGTGTATCCGGGCGCACTGAAAAGCGTGGTGGTAAAAACAGGTGGCGGGCTGGACGGAGCACATTCATAGCGCCGGGGCACATCCGAACCGGGTCCGAAGTAAGAGAAGCGCACGCAGCCTTCCTGGCGCATGAGAACCTTGGTCGTGCCCCGAACGAGCGCCTCGCTCGCCTCCAGCTTGATGCAGCTGAAGTCGCCCAGGATGGTGGAGCGCAGCACGACTGCCGGAGGTCCCCCTGCCAGCGCGGGTTGCGCGAACGGCTGAGCGTCCACTATGGAGTCGCTGAGGGTGAAACAGTCCATTGCGTCAGGCAGCTTGAGCAGGCCGGTGATGCAGTGATCGAGGGCCAACTGAACGCCGTTGCCGGGTGACTCCACCTGCAGAGTGACGCCGGCCGGGCGGGCGGTGACACCGTCCTCGCCGGTGCCGCCGCCGGGGTCGAGGGTACAGTCCTGGAAGCTCACGGTCTCTATGCCCTTCGGGATGAGCAGCGTGCGGCCGGCTCCCGTGAACAGGATGCCGCTGACTTCCAGGTGCTTCCCGGCGGTGGGTCCTACAAAGGCCTGCTGTGTGTTGGAAAGTACGATGGTGGGCCGCTGGCCGCTGGCGGCACGCACGATGAGGGTGGTGAACGTGCCTGGAAGAACCCAATTCTTCGGCTCGGCGTAGGTCCGGCTATCTGTGATCTCGACGATGCGAACGGCCGCGGTTGAGGCGGCGAGTTGAGCCAAGGCATCGCTTACGTTCTTCACGGCTCCGTTCTTGGAGACTTGAACGATTGCCGCGCCAGGGTTGCTGTAGCGGCGCTCATAGGCCCCGCCGCCTACATTGCCACTGAATCCGAAGTAGTAATCCACTGTGACTACGGTTCCGGCCTTCAACGGAATATCGGAGCCCACGAGGATCCTGCCCAGCTTCACATCCACTGCGATCTTTGTGGTGTCCGGCGACACCCAGGCACACAGGTTCGCGGGGATTACGGGCCTGGCCGTGGGCACGCCGTTTTCGTAGATCGTGAAGCCCAGGGGGGTGTGGATGTAGGCAGCCGGGTCTTCCCGGAACCTCACGGGCGATATCGGAGCCATCACGTTGTCTTCCCCTGTACGCGGCCAGTCCGCGCTGACTCCGCGCTCAAGCGGTTCGGGTGATTGGAAGAGAGGAAGGGGCTGCCCCAAGGCGTTGAAGTGATAGGCTCCGGGCTTCGCCGCCACCGGCTTGGCCTCGACACCTCGCAGGGGGATGGCGCGCAACCGCCAGAGGAAGAAGCCGATCTTGCGAATGTTGTGCCAGCCCCGTTTCTGTGTTGAGGGTCGCAGATCGGCAGTGTGCTGGCAGCGATCGAAGGCGCCGCCGATTCGTGCCAGGGCCGAGCGGTCCCGCAGATCCACAGTATTCAGGCAGTCCATCCGGAAGTGGATCATGCTCTGGTTCCACTGCAGCCGTTCAAAGAATTCGGCCACGCGGCAGGAGTAGCCGGTGACGTCGCCGGCCAGGGTTTCCAGTTGCGGGACGGTCCCCTTGCGGCGGCGGTAAGCGATGGTGCGGGCCACTTCACGGCGATTGTTCGCCGGGTCATCGTCAATGAGATTCAGGGCAATGAGATCGGCCAGGTACGGTAGCAGCGCATCGTCGCAGGTCTCCGCGAAGAAGCTGTTCCAGAGCCGGGTGATGTCGTCGTAAACGATCTGGCCCTGTTTTTCAGCGGCGGAGAGCAGGGCTTCCAGCGGTTTGCCGCGTTCGTAGTCGGAACGACGCAGGTAATCGGGCAGCAGGCTGTAGAGATCGGTCGATCGCGGCGGCATGGCTAGACCACCTCCACGTCGGCGATTCCGCCCTGGTAGATCACGTCGATGCTTGGGGTGGTGAGGGAACCGTCCAGCGACGGCCAGCCGATCTCGTCCGGGCCTACGAAGACCGCGTCCATCCTGTCCTCGCCAGGTGGGAAACCATGATTGGCAAGCGTGGTGGAGAAGCCGCGGAGGAAGACCCATTCGACCCCGGGGACGGATTGGAACTGCGCCAGGATGGCGCTTTGAAAGACGGTCTCGCCGAGGGGCATTCGATCAAAGCTGAGGAACCCGGCCGTGGTGCCGCAGGCTGCGTCCACCGCGGCCATCACTGCGGACTGTTTCCAACCCTCCATTACGTGCACAGTGACGCGCAAGACGAACGGGACCTTGGCGGCCTCTGAGATGGAGAGGGGCACATTGGGATCCCGGTGCAGATCAAGGTAGGCTCGGAGATCCTTGGACACCGCGTTCAGCGGGGCTCCTCCGGGCGGCGACACCGTCAGTTTGACGCCCCGCCTGGATCCGAAATCGGCCCACGACGCCTTCGCCTTGCCACCCCGGAAGTACTTCAGGGTGAGCGCATCATAGTCTTTCAGCGAGACTGCGCGGTCGAAGGTGACTACCGTCGCGGGGGCAGCCTGCCGGATGGAATCGCCGGTCTCCGGATCGGCTCCACCGGTGGCAGGCGCCGGATTCGTTACGGATTTCAGACCCGGGCGTGATTGCAGAATCGCCGTGATGGTGCCGGTTGGCGCGTTGCCTGCAGCGCCCAAGCCCTTGCGCATTGCGGCCCGTACATTTTGCGAACCAGTCGGCACACGGCGGCCCGTACGGCCATCACCGAAGCGGACCTGCTCTTTGCCCGCATCATCGACGGCCGTCTGGAAGATCGCATCGGAGGGGCCGCGGGCATAGAAGCTGTCCACCTCGTGCCACTCCTGGTTGTTGACGTAGACGTGCAGAGTGCTGGCTGCCCCGGAAGCAGCCGCGGGGTCGTCGATATAGGACGTAGGCGCAACCGGCAGATTGAACACTTGCCATTCCTTGGAGGCGTCCCCACTGCCGAGGACCTTTTCTTCCTGTGTCTCGCCGTGAGTCGCCGGGACAACATTGCCGTAAATGATGGTGCTGGACACCGGGCAATCAAACTCGAGCTTCGGAGTGATGAGCATGGAATGGGGCGGGCCGTCCGCCTCCGTCATCACCTGCGTCACTTGAACGAGTTGGGTCTTTTCGCCGCATTTGATCAGCAGACGGGAGTTCTTCGACAGACCGGACACGTCCAGCAGATAGAGCTTCGTGGAGTTCTTGGAAACGGTCTCCGCCCGGTTGTTGGGGAAGAAGACCAGATCCTCACCGACCAGCTCAAACAACTGGTAGTGGCGGATGTCGGAGCAACTGTCGAGGTTGCTGTCGAACGTCAGGGTGGTACAAGCCCCCGTGATTGGACCTCGGGAGGAACTCCCCTGGCTCACCGATTGCACGGTGCGCACATAGGAGAGGACGCCGCTGCCGTTGTCGTGGACGACCAGCATCCGGCTGCCGCTGGAGATGTTTTCGAAGGTGCCGTCCAGCGCAACCGTCTTTGCACTGGTGAAGCTGAAGTCCGTGTTGGAGACTGTGAAGACAGGCGGATTGCTGTTGTCGGGCACCAGATACTTGTCGGGCGAGGCCGCGCCGAAGAGGCGGAACTTGCGGCCCATGCGCGCCACTTTGAGGCTGCTGACGGCCTTGCCGCCCAGATTCCCCAGCCATTCGACGCGCTTGCCCAGGGTGGTGGGTGTCACCTTGGTTACGGTTGTCTCGTATCGCTCAGCCGGGCTCTCCTTGTAGAACAGCAGTTTGGTGCCGGGCGCCACGGCCGGGCCGCCGGAGTCCGACTTCATTTCGGCGGACTTCGTGAACGACGCCGCAACCGGCGCCCCCATGAGGAGGGGCTGATTCGCGGCCGTACTGATGGACAGGGCCTCGGATGTCTCGAACGTTGCGGGCTGACCGCCGTCGGGCGGTACGGATTGCAGTTTCGTCCCCGCAGGCACCGTGGTACGAGTATCCTTGTCGGCTGTGAAGGCGACATAGACGGTCGCGCTCTTCCCCCGCGCCGGTTTGTAACCCAGCAGCATGCCCTGGCGTGCGAGAGACTCGCGGAGTATGGCTGTCCGAGGAAAGGCCTCGTTGACGATTGCCTGCTGATAGAACGTCAGCACATCGCAGACATACGCCCACAGGTCCAGCGTAGCCACACCAAAGTCGGTCTCGTCCCGGGTTGTCAGCTGGTAGCGGGCCGCGGGATTGATGGGATCCTGGCTCACCACCGGCCGCTCTACCAGCGCGTCCAGCATCGCCTGACGGAAGGTGCTGAATGTGCCGGCGCGATACCGGAGCGAGAGCTGGCCGGGAGGATTGCGAAGGGAGAGAGGAGTTGACGGCACGCGCGGATCGCAGGCCGTGCAGGGATCCTTCTCGAAGTAGTTGCAGCCGCTCATTTGCCGCCCTCCGCGGTGAGAATCAGCAGCCCGTTGTCGGGCAGGCTGCGGTCGTTGTCCAGACGGAGCACCTCATGGGCTCCCGTATGCAGGACCCCGGCCGCGAGCTCCCCGTAGTCGATGCGGTTCAGGCGCTTGAACCTGGTGGCGTGCACCGCCGTTACGCCAGTTACGCGCTGCACGGCTGCGTAGAGCTGGCTGAGATACAGGGGCTGCGCAAAGGTGAAGTTGTCGGGATGGAAGAAGCCAAGCTGCCCATCCAGGCGATAACCGATGGAGAGAGCATCGGCAACAGCCCGCAATACGTCCCCGCGGAAATAGTCGGGCCGTATACAGACCGTCAGCCAGATCTCGAGCGGGACATAGACAGGGTCGCGGACTTCCAGATCGTAGCCGGCCTGACGCCAGCTATTCAGTCGCGCGAGCACAGCCTGGCGCAACGCGGCCGGCACGCCTTCGCGCCCGACGGGATCCAGAGTCTCAAAGATCGTCAGCCAACTGCCTGTCCAGCGGAAATCCGCCACGGCGGCTGAGATGCCTCTCACTGTCGCGGCCGCCGCCGCATAATCGGCCTGCGTCACGGCACGGTATTGCACTCGCCTGAAGGCCTCCGGAGCGTCGCGGCGCACCTCAACGATCGACTGCGCATCGACTCCGCCCCAGGCGGGCAGGGGGTTGCGTACGGAAGCCATGCCGCCCAGCGGCGCCACAGGTAGAACGAGAGAATCGGCCCCAACGTTGCCCGATGTCCCATTGCCGACCCGATAAGTGACATCCAACACGGCTCCGTCCGGCAAGGGCTGCCCGAGACCGTGATCGCCAAAGCGGAGGACGCCGCGGCCCTGAAGATCGGTGTCGACCACGTACACCTGATCGTTGGATCCGGCATCCAGCAGTGACTCCTGCTGCCGCCAGGTCACGCCGTTCACATCCACCCGGGCCTGGGCACGACCCTTCGCCGGATCGGCCGAAGGCCAGGGGGCCAGCCAGGTGATGGGGCCCTCATGGAGGGTCAATCCCTGGAGGTTGTTCTCGATGACAGTCTTCCCGTGACTGGCTACCGCCAGGTTCCCACGCACAATGCTGGCGGCCACGGGCTGCCCGTTGATGGTGGCCTCTTCCAGGCAGAAGTCAACACGGAGTGCGTCCTCCTCACTCCAGAAGACCCGTGTCACATCCTGCTTCCCAACCGACTGGAGTGGATCCAGCAGGAACTGGATATCCGTGAGGACGACGACCTGGCGGCGCTGCGGGTCGGCCGCTTCCGGGGCGAGGTGGGACGGGCCGGAGACGGGGCCCAGGATCTCCTCCAACAACAGGAACTGCCCCTTCTTCAGCGTGGTCAGTTTGCCCAGCAGGTCCATCGAAGTGGAGCCCTTGGAGAGGCAGCACTGACGGTTGCGCCAGGTGTGGATCGTGATTGCATTCTGCTCCACCTCGCAGGATGCGGCGGACTCGGTCTCGAAAACCTGGGCCCGCGCCGGGTCTGTTTCCCGTGTGCGAACCGCCCAACCCTGCGGCACGACGATCGCCGGATTCACCTGGAACTGGAGATAGGTGCGAGCCGCCAGTCCCTCGTGCATGCGGAAGTCCACCATGCGTGCGTGGCGTTTCACGGAGACGCGCTGGCGCGCGGTGTGGAGATACGCTTCGTTCGCGACCGCGTCCTGGTAGTAGCTCAACTGGTCGCCGGCGTAGGCAAACAACTCCGCCAGTGTGACCGCCAGGTCGCCTTCGTTGGTCTCGTCGAAGCCTGGAACCCGCAGGGTGAGGAAGTCGAGCAAGGCCCGCCGGAAACTCTTGTAGTCCTTGGCCAGATAGTCGATGGCCGGATCGGGGGGCAGAGGTTCGGCCGGCGCATCCGCAGGCTGGCAGTCGAAGGGATTCGGACAGTCCACCTTGAAGCTGAATCGGCGGCAGCGGAAGATCGGGTCCAACTCACTGTTGTCGATCTCGAGGATGTACTCCGAGAAGTCGCCGTATCTGTCGAGCGTGAGCTCCAGCCGGTCGGCAAAAGCCTGCACGGACTGGACACGCACGTCAGTCACACGCACGCCACCGCTGACCCGGAACTTCTGCAGGTGAGCGTTGTCCAACTGGGCCGGGATCGCGTTGTTGAAGAAGTACACCACCAGGACGCGCTGCTCCAGCGGGTCACCGGGCGCGGTCTTGAAGACCTCGACGGCCCGGATTCCCTTTACGGGCGCGCCTGGAGCGGACAGTTCACTGCGCCTCTGATTGTCGTTGCAGATCTCTGGCGGGTAGCAGCTCATGACTGTACAAACTCCACTCGGCCGGGCTCGCGAGTATCGCGGCGCGTATAGTTCAGCCGGACGTATAAGCGCGAATCCACAGCCTCGATTTCGATCTTCTCGACGACGATCCAGTCGGCCAGCCAGCGGTTCAACGCGGCGGCCGCCAGCGCTTCTGTCGCCGATGCCAGAAGTTCCCCGTTGGGGGCGAACAACAATTGCCGGAGGCCGCAGCCGAAATCGGGCAGATTCACCCGCTCTCCGGGCCGTGTAAAGAGCACGGCTTCAATCAGGTCGTTCACGTGCTCGTCGGTACTGACGACGGCCGTCCGCCCTCGCGGGTCGATCCGGAACGGCGAACCATAGAATTTGCTGGGTTTCTTCATTCGCCACTCACCCTGGTCTGAGCACCGGTGATGATCACCGTGCCCTGTACAATCCCCTCAGCCGATTTGCACAACCCACTGCTCGACTGCAGCAGCACGGGCTGTCCATCGGCCTTCACGCGCACCGCCTCACCGACCCATTGCACGCTCACACACGGCTGCGGCTTCGGACCGGGAGCAAACGCACACCCCGCCACAATGGTTGCGTCCCGCGCCAGCAGCGCCGGTGAGCCACTGAGCTTCACTTTCGTCTGCGACGGAATCACGGTGACCTGGCCACCGTGTGGACACATCATCATGCAGCCCTGTTGGAGAATTGGTGCCGCCATCACATCACCGTCAGTGCGCCGTCGTTGATCGACACCTGGCTGTCGGTCAACTCGATTTTCATGCCGCCCTTTTTGATCTCGATGCTCTGCTGGCTGATCGTCAGCGTTGCACCGCTTTTGTCTTCGATCGAGATCCTCTCGCTGCCTGAGGTATCATCCAGCGTGATCTTGTTGCCGCCTGCGGTATGGATCACCTTCACATCGGGCTCCGTCACCGAGGGCGCCTTGCCGGAAGGCCACCAGCAACCGGCCCAGATCGGCCGGGATGGATCCCCTGCTTCGAACTCGATCCACACTGTCGCGTCCACCTCGGGCATCATCAGGAAGCCCGCGGCGTCTGCCGCATACGGGACGCACGGGAGGGCCCAGCCGGTTTCCTGGTCATCGAACAACTCGGGCACCTTGGCCTTGAGCCGGCCGCTGGTGAGCGGATCGTTGTTATCGGTGACGACTCCTCGATACTTGCCGTAGAACCTCCGCGCCCTGTCCTGCACAAGCTCCGAGAGCACGCGTCCCATCGTGTCGCCCATCAGTTCACCCCCAGCTTTCTGCGCAGTTCAAAGGTCTGGCAGTGCTGCTCCCGCGTGAGAGTGTGCTTCACTTTCCAGACCAGGTAGTCGCCGCTGAACGAACCCGCCGCGCCCTGAACGCGGACACGATGCCGCGGGAATAGCAGATCGCCATAGGACTGGGTGTCCAGTTCGCCCTTGCCCACCACAACCCACGAATTCCTCTCCAGCAACGCCGCGCATCGAGCCTGGAGATGTTCGCGCGTCTCCGAGCCCGAGCGCTGCAGACGCTCCACTTTGGCGAATCCGGGTGGCCCCAGGAGAGTTTTGTCGAAAGAAGAGAGGTTGTCACGGAGATCCACCCGTACCGGGTCGCCGAGCGCACGGCCATTAGCGTCGACGAAATTCGCGGTAACGGCCGTGGGACCTGTAAGGTCGTAATAGAACGAAGCGTTGCGGACATGATTGATAGGTCCCTGCTGGATCATGATGGGGCTGGGGATCTCGGGTGCACCGGCAAGGTTCAAAGGCTGAAAGAATCCCTGGTCCGTGCCGTTGACCGGCTCGACGTATACCTCGCAGTTGTTCTCGTCGGCCAGGCGCCGAATGAACTCGAGGTCGTTCTGCGCCTGCGCCGGCGGCTGCCCGTTGGGACTCGCTGCCCCGGTATTCGGTACTCCTGAACTGGGCGGCAGAATCTGACTGTCGTTGAACAGCAGGGAGACCGCGGCATTCAACGTAAGGCCGGCCAGATTACGCCGCCGTTCACTGCGTTTCATTTTCTCGAGTGCATCCAACCCCACAATCTCCAGGGACGAGGAGCATGGATCCGCATTGAAGTTCATCTTGAATTCGGTCAGATATCCCCGGATCAGGCTGCGCTGGTTTGCTTCCAAACCAACGTCGATCGAGATGATGCTGCCTGGAGAAAAGCGCTGTTCGGCGAAGCTCGCCCAATCGCCCGCAGGATCCTGGCCCATGATCGTCTTCCAGCGGAAGATGCCCTGTTCCCGCACGCCAAGCTCCACCTCGATCGACTGCAGCGTGAGCAGCAGTTGATCGTCAACGGGCGCCCCGTTGATCTTGATCGAGATGGTGCTGGGAACCGCCATGGCTTATTCCGGCTGCGTGGGAATCTCCACGGTCTTCCCGACTTCGTTGGTCAACTCGGCCGGATCCATCACTTCGTTCGCATCTGCGATGCGCCAGAACAGGTCGGCCCGGCGGTAGCACTCATAGGCGAGAAGATCGACCCGGTCCTGCTGCAGAATGGTGCGTGTCACCACGCCCTCTACTTCCGGCAGGGGGCGCCCCTTGATGATGGTTACCGGCTGACCCTGGGCATCCGGCACCGTGTAGGTGGGTACTTTTTCGTATCTGCTTCCGCGTTCAAACATGGTTTAAGGGAGAACTCCAGCCAGCAGGGATTGGACATTGTTGATCATCTGCATCCGCGCTACGACGCGCATCTGCTTTTCGGTGTAATCGTAGATGCCGCGGGCCACGTGGTCCCTCGGCAATCGCTTGAGCACTTCCAGGGAGAGGTCCACTTCGGCGCGGATCGGATTCAGCAACCGGTCGAACTCCTGTTCGCGGACGGTGAGCGCGGTCAACCGGACGGGCAGCACGCGGCCCGGCCCCCAGGCGAAGATTACCAGCGGCAACTCATCCGGGGGCGTGGTGAGCGAACCGGGCGCCCGCAGGACCGCGCTCAACGCCTGTTCTCCCTTCGCATACAGCAGCATTTCCAGTGCGCCCAGGGCGGGCCGCACGCCCACCAGGGGCGTGATGGGATTGCCGTCCATCGCCATGTCGTCGCCGTTGAACTCGGCCTTGATCGTGATGGTTTCGTTGGGGGGCCCATCGATGCGGAACGGCTCCGCCTGTGTGGGTTCCCCGCCGCCGCAAGGCGCCACGCGCCGCTGCGACAGACTGCGGCTCAGCTCCGCCGGGTTGTACTGAAAGACGATGATGTCGGGGATGGGTCCGATGAAGCCGCCGGCGAAACTGATGAGTGCTCCTTTGGTGACCATGTCCCTCCCTCTATTTCGGCAGCAGATCCCGCATCACTCGGCGAACGTCCACCTGCGGCGCAATGAACTGAACCTGGTCCAGCGACAGGCGGAACGGCTCGCCAAAGGTGTAGCTCACCGGGAACCTGAGACCGATCCGGAAATCGCTGCCCCACTCAAACGCCGCCAGACGCCAGGTCTTCGAGTAGAGCTCGATCGTCGTCAGCAGCAGATCCGCTTCCACCCGCGCAAAGGCATCGAGCTGGAATCGAAGCTTCGGCTGCGCGTAGAGCTCCGCGGCGCCCGTCACGTTGAATTTGCCGCCTTGGTACGCCAGCGTGATGGGGACGAGTAGCGCCCCTTCGAGCCCGGCCGTACCCGTTGCCTGGATCCCGCCCAGCGCTTTCACAATCAACAGACTGGCTCCGATGCCGCCGCTGACAACCAGTGACAAACCCGCCGACGCAGGCACGTATAATTCACCCGAAGCCTGGAAGCTCGCTGGATTCGCCTCTTCGCTGGGTTCGAAGGCCGCCATGATGCGCGGCCGCCGGATCTGACCCGGACCGATTCCTGCCCGCGCATTCATCGACGCGGAGATGTTCGCGATGATGCCAACGCTGCGGCTGCCAAAAGAGATGCCAAAGATCGGAATGTCGATGGACACGCCGACCAACCGGCGGTTATAGGCATACTCGGGGAAGAGGACGATGGGATCGGGCAGGCGCAGTTCGCCCTGTACCCTCGTCGTGCCATCCTCCCGGATCTGCATGCCGATCATCGCGGCCAAGCCAGGCACGATCTGGTAGGAGAGCTCGCCGCCGCCGCTCAGCCGCGATTGCGGACTCAGGCGCGCAAACAGCCGGCCCGACAGCCGGCCACGCCGGTAATCGATACTGGCGTCACCCGAGAAGGCTCCCTGCGCATACCGCAGGGTGACGTTGCCGCCTTCGAACCCGGGAATCACAAAGCCAGCGGAGCCGGTGCCGGAGAGCGCCCCGTTCGCGTAGGCAATCTGGAGCCGGGGATCGCGCAGGCCAGGAATCGTCCCGGTGGCTGCGCCGGTAATCCCGTACTGGCCTTGAGAGTTCGCGGTAAAGGTCAGGTTCGCATCGCGCAAGCCGGGAATCCGCAGCACCACGTTGCCGGTGCCGGACAGCTGTCCGTCGCCGTTCACATCCACCACCAGCCGCGCGGACTGCACGCCAGGGAACCGTAGATTGTCCTTGCCGACCGTCAGCCGCGCGCCGAAGACCCGATTGCGCACCCAGGCCTCGCCTGTGGCCTCATCGATCCCGGGGATCCGCATGCTGATGTTGCCCTGCGCGTTGAAGCCGCGCGTATTCGAGAGGGACGCTGTGATCGACCCACTGGCCATACTTCCAAAGCGGAAGCCGAATCCGCCTGTCGCCGAGAACTCGCCTTGCGTCACCGCGATCCCGAGGTTGCAGTTCTCAATCGTCAGTCCCGGTACGGGCAGCGCCTGCCGGATCCTCTCGTTGGGGATCTGCGCATTCGCGAACAGGGACTGATCGCGGATCTCCATGTTGATCTCAGCGAATCGCAACAGAGGCAGCGTTGGGCGCAGCACGCCTCGCGCGTTCAGCTGCCCGGCCCCGATGGTGGGCGTCATCGCCGCTTCGCTCAGAAACGGAAACGTCAGGCGCAGATTGTCGCTGGCGGCAGCGGCGGCCGAGAGCACCAGGTTGTTGCCCGCGCCCACTGTCAGATCGAAATCCGGAATCGTCCGATTCTTCAGCGGCAGCCGGCGCACTCGATCGGAAATGTTGGCGCTGATCACCGGAGCCGGAGTCGTGGCGGTTACGCGCTTCAGCTCCAAACCACCCACCGCGTACTGGTGATCGGGATTGATGGTGAAGGGGGCGGCGGTCTCGGTCCGGCGGCCATAGCCGATCACAATCGGATTGCCGCCCGCATTCACATTCAGGGTCGAAGCGTAGTCGGCGCTCTGCGCGATGCCGCTCCACGGGTAAGGATTCGGATCCGCCGCCAGGCAGGGATCCGCACTCGGCGGATCGTCACTCTTCTCGACGGCACGCGAGAACTGGATGTACGAGCGCTCCAGGTTCGTCGGCGTATTGCCGAAGTAATGCTGGAACATCGGTGTGATCTGCTGCGAGTTCAGCGAACTGCCGGCCGTCTGGTTGCGGCCGCGGCTGAGGATGCGCAGATTGTTGGGATCGTCTCCACCGCCTACCTGCAGCTCGATAATGTGATCCGGCGAACACGTGTGCCGGTAGTCCGGGCTGGTGCTGTTCAACACCGTCTGGCCGGCCGCTCCGCGAGAGCGCGCCCAGCGGTCCCAAAGATGATCCGTATTGCCGACGCGACCGGAGTGCGTAGCCCGCAGGGCTCCGCGCCGGGCCGCATTGTCATAGGCCTGGGTGATGCGCGTGAAATCCGCTGCATCCTTGCATTTGGAACCGTAGACTTTCAACGGTTCTTCCGGGGGCAACACGATCCGCTCGCCGCCGGTGCTCCCAATGGCCTCGCGCAGTGTGGGCGTGGCGTATCTCTGGACGAGGGCTCCTGCGGTAGGCGCCGCGCTGATAGGGCCGGCGCTCATGCCGCTGGTCACCAGGTCCGCCACACGGTCCGCTTCCTGCTCCGCCGCGCTGTGGACTTCGCCGACTTCCATTCGAGGCTGGACCGTCGCCGCATGGCCGCCCTGCTGCACCGTGTGCGCCAGCTCGTGAGCCAGCAAGCGCTGCCCCGTTGGCGTCTGCGGAGCATACTGCCCGGACGCAAAGAAAATACTGTTGCCCACCGTGAACGCCTGCGCGCCGATCTGCCGGGCCAGCCCGTCCGCCTGGCCGTCGGCATGCACCCGCACCCCGGAGAAGTCGCGCCCACCGAAGCGTGGTTCCAACGACGCCCTCGTGGTGGCCGGCAGCGCCTGGCCTCCGCTGCTCATGGCCGACTGGATCTGGCTCGCCGCCGCCGGCGCCAATGTAGCCCGACCCGCCGCGCCGGGCGCAGCCTGCCTCTGGATGACCTGCTTCTCTTTCTCCTTGCAGGAATCGCACCCGCCGCCGCACTCGCACTTGCGCTGCAGGGTACCCGGTTTCACCGCGAGGAACTGGCTTTGCGGATTCATGCCGGAGCCCCCCGCCGCTCGATCTCGGACTCCGCAAATGTCGCCGGTTTCCCCAGCTTCTCCAACTCCCGCCGCGCGGCTTTGGCGATCATTGCAGCTGTCACCACACCGCCATCCGCAGCCGCCATGTAGCTCGCCGCCAGCGCGATGTTCTTGATGCTCGCCCCCGTGACCGCCAGCCGGTCTGCCAGCGAGTCGAGATCCACACCTTGCATGCGAATCGCAGCCGGCAGGCTGGCCCGCCACAATTCCTTGCGCAACCCCCGATCGGGAGCCGGGAAGTCCACCACGAAGCGGAACCGGCGCAAGAAGGCCTCATCGATGGCATCACGCCGGTTGGTCGCCAGCAGGAGCACCGCGTGGTCAGCCTCTTCCACCAGTTGCAGCAAGTAGCTCACCTGAATGTTGGCGAACCGGTCGTGGCTGTCCTTCACTTCGGTGCGCTTGCCAAAAAATGCGTCTGCTTCGTCGAACAACAGCACGGAGCGAGACCGCTCGCACTCCTGCACCGCCTCGCGCAGGATCTTCTCCGTCTCGCCGATGTATTTGCTCACCGTGCGGGGAATGCTGATCCGGTACAATTCCCGACCGAGGTGCGCCGCGATTACTTCGGCGGACATCGTCTTGCCTGTACCGCTGGGCCCCGCGAACAGGGCGCAGACGCCGCGGCCGCGGGGCATTTTTCGCCCGAAGCCGTAGGTCTCCATCACCTTCTCGCGTTGCTCCACCTGCTGGCAGAGCTCGTGGAGCTTGCCCAGCGTCTCGGCAGGCAGAATCAGGTCAGACCATCCATTCACGAGCGTGACGGGGTCGGCAAATTCCGCCATGCGATGCCGGGCATGCGACGCACACGCCTGCAGCGCGTCACTGTCGGCCAAGGCGCGGCCATGGGCCCAGGCGGCAGTGGCCGCTGTCTGGCGACACTCCAGAATTTCCGAAGGCGAGAGGTGATACTGCCGCGACAGGTACTCGGCCGCGCCTGCGAAATCCGCGGCCCAAAGCTGCCGTTGTTCCGGTGCCCCGGGCTGGGGCACTTCCACTTCCAGCCACTCCGCCCCTGAGACTTCCAGGGGTTTGCTGAGCTTCTCCTTGCGGACGAGAAACGTAATAGCCCCGGAATCCCGCAAAAGCCGGATCCAGGCTGCGTCGGGTTCGGCCGGCACCCGCAGCAGAAGAGCCGATTGGGTCAGCAATCCTTCGCGTGCCAAGGCCACGGCGGTGGACCCTGCCAGCATCGCCGCGTCGGCGCACAGCAGGGGCAACCCTATCCCCGCAACAGCCTGTGCTGCGAAGGCTTCGAGGTCGGCCGCCATAGAGCCGTACAGGTGGACAAATAACGGCCCATTCACAGCCGCCAACCTGGGTGCCAGCCAGTTGCCCGTCGCAGCCGGAGGGATGATGCGCAGCATCGGGGCGATGCGTTCATCGGGCAGCGTGCGGCCCAGCAAGGCGTCAGCCACGCGCCGGTCCACGCGCAGGCTGCGATCCGGCAGCGGCAGCCCCGCATCTTCCAGGTGCAGGAGCTCAAATCGAAGCAGGTTTCCATCGGTTCGTAGCGAGTCCCGGGACGATAGCCACTCCTGCCGGTCGCGGCAGAACAGGCGCCAGGCCAGGCTCACCTGCGGCCAGCGGGAACTCACACCCTGCGCCTGCGCAATCAGGGTCCCGAAGGCTTCGTCGATCTCCGGTGCCGCCGCCAGCAGCAACGCGTGGCGCTCGAAACTGTTCAGCCGGAACATCGCGCAGATCCGATGAAATGCGACGCCCGCCGGCTGCTGAGACAAGAACTCCAGCGCCTCACCCGCGGGCGCGGGCTCCCCCTCCAGCCGCTGCCGCAACCAGCCCAGCGCTGCATCCAGGAACGCTTCGTTGGTGTCGAGAAGCACTGCCATCACGTCACCGTAAACACGAGATTCGGATTCGGCTCAGGAGCGCCGGTCGTCGCATTGGGCCGCCACGTCCGGCTCTCTACTCCGTTGGCCACGACGCGCACGGGCAGCGTCTGGCCCGTCTTCGGCAGGTTGGCCGCATTGGGGTCGGGTGTATTCAGCTTCACGGTCAACTTGGCGGGCAACGCCGTGAAGGTGATGTCCGCCTTCGGAATGACATACGAACCGAAGAGCACCACGGGCACCAGCGGACTCCCGGTGCCAACAGCCGCCGGATCCGCACCCAGCAGCTTGCCCGTGATGTCCAAGGTCACTGAGCCGTCGAACTTGCCCGATGCCACGGTGATTGCGTCCACCCCCGGAGCCAGGTTCAACGTGAGCTGATTCGATGCCAGTTCGTGTCCCGTGAACGGCGACACGCGGGCCTCCACCTTCTTCGGTCCCGGCCGGAACTTCGTAGCGTCATTTGGAATCTGGAAGGTCAGCCCGGCTGGCGTTTTGGTGATCGTCATCAGCTCCGGCGCGGCGGGGAAGCCGGAGTTCACGCCATCGCTCACGTACACCGCAATGGTCGGATCGTTGAGCTTTTCCCCGGCCAGCCTGATGGTCTCCAGCGGCAGAACGGTCAAGGGGTCAAGACTCTCCAGGTAGGGCGCGGCGGAAGCCGACGGCGAGACGGCGATGACCGGCGTCAGTACAGGCAGGGCGGTCACCTTCGGCTTCGAAGGTTCGATCCGGATCACCGATACCTGATACGCCACGGACCGCTGGTAATCCTCCCGGAACGCGGTCCAGAGCTTGGTGATGTCATCAATATCGAACTGCCGCGGCGTGATTCGCAGCGGCTCGTACTCGTTCTTGAGCCCCTCATCCAGCACCACTCCGCCGCCGTGCAACTTGGGAGTCTTCGACGTAATAATTGGCTCGTCGTGCAGGACGCGCATCGCGTCCGCAAGGATCTCCTGTGCGTCGAGCTCCGGCAGGCTGTCGGCGGGCGTGCCCGATGGGGCGCCCGGATCCGTCAGGTTGCCGCCGCTGTAGCTGGTGATGAGGTAGCCCAGCTCCAGCGCCAGTGGTGCGAAGCCGTCCGGCGCCGGAGGCTTGCGCGGGTCCTGCTCGTTGCGAAGATACGGAGTCTCTTTGACGTGGTAGAGGAAGATGTTCAGCCGCGGCGAAGCGGGGGTGGGCTTGGGCATGCCAAACGTAAAGACCACGTCCGCACGCCGCTCCATGCGGTCGGCGAGCAGCCGGGCCAGGGTCAATGTCACGCGTTGGATGCCGTTGATGCCCGCCATGGTTTACCTCGACACGGTCCGGGCCAGGATGTAGTCTGCGAAGCCGCCAGGTGCGGGTGAGGCGACCGGTGCCGGTGGAGGCGCTGGAGGATTCTCCACTCGAACGGTGACTTGGTCGATGCGCACCTCCAGTTTTTCCGGAGGGCTGGCCGTCCGGGGCAACGCCACGCCGCGCACTCGCTCACGAACGATCCGTGTCACCGTCCTCTCCACTTCCCTGCGTGCTTCAGGAGGCAGTGGAACCGAGGCCTTTGGCAGCTCCACATGAACAGGTATTTGTGTGAAGTCCGTTCGGGCGGGAGCAACGGGCTGCGGCGCGGGCGTCATCTCGAGCGACGATCCCTCCTCCACTTCGACGCGGTCCTCCGGAGCCATCTGCTCCCTCGGCAACTCTGACCTTCGCTCCACTTCACGCACCACGGTCCGCTCTTCCACCCGATGCTTCTCCCTGATCTGGACGGACGAAACCACCCGCTCCGGCAGGGCCGCTGGAGGCTGCCCCGCAGTCACGATGCGCTGCACGTAGACCTGCGGCGCCGGCTGAGCCAGTTGCGCGGACTGCGCCTCCTCGGGCGGCCGGCTGGCGACAGTGCGCTCTCTCGGAACTTCGGGGATTGAGGGTGTCCGGGTCTGCTCCGTCTGCTGCCCTAATCCGGGTGCCGGTGCGGCCGCCGGCCAGCGTGAAACGCGCCTTGCGGTTCCACGCAACTGCCCCGCCCTGCTCCCGAGCGGAGCCTGTGCGTGTCCGATTGCTTTGGCCAGGTATCCTTTCACGGCAGGTCACGCCTCCACAGGCTCTTCCACGTCACAGAAGTCCAGATACACCGCACGACGCGACTCCGGGATGCTGAGGATTTCGTCCTCGCTCCAGTGATAGTTCCGCGCCAGGGTATGGACGTCCGCCATCAGCCGTCGCACCCGGCTTCGCAGCCAGCCTACCCACGACAGCTTTAGATCGAACTCGGCCTGCAGCATCTGCCCGCACCCCGCGCAGGGGCCAACCAGCACGATCTCGCCCAGCGGGTCGTGCGCCGCAAGCGCCTCCTCCACCACGTCCACCCACGGTGCAGCTTCCTCCCTCGAACTACCCAGACAGAGCGCTGCCACGTCCGTACTGTCCGCGGCCTTCTCCAACATCTCCGCGGAAGGCAGCCGGCAATTTCGCGTCCAGGCGCCAAGTTGCACCTCGACGCCCTCCACACGGGGCGGCAGCTCAATCATCGACAGATCCATTTCGAACTCAGACCCTTCCCCGCAAGCCTCACAATGCGCTTCCGCCCGGGCCGGGCCGCCCCCGTCCAGCAGCCACACCGCCCGGATCATGGCGTGACGGTCCGCCAGCCCCAGCGAGTGCAGCTCGCTCCAGACGAGTTGCGGTGACGCGATGGCAAGCAGACTGGTCACGACATGCTCCAGCGGTTGTCCAAAATCGACGTTCCAGATTGCGCGGACGTTTGCGGCGATGCCTTGCACGCCCACCTGGCACGGACCGGTGTCCGGCCGCCCTGGCGAAGGCAGATCGATCAGGGCCTCACTTTTCCGTGGGCTCGGTGACGTTGGTGTCACGTTCCCAACCCTCGCACTCGATCTTGATCGACTCGATCGCCACGGCGTTCGCATTGGCATCGAGTTCCGGCAGGGCCTGGTATTCGCTCACCCAGCAGCGAAAGATGTTGTACGAAATCGCCTTCTGCCCTGCCTCGTTGAAGACGTCCAGGATCAGGTTCTTTCTGAAACTCTTCAATGCGATTTCAGCGCCGAAGGCCGCGCCGTGGAGGAATGCCAGATTCGCCCAGTTCTCGAAGTCGGTGTCGTGAGTCACACCCCGGGATAACGTGATGGCATCGTAGTCGGTGCGGCCCGGAGCCTTGTGCGGATTGTTGGGATCGCCGCCTTCTCTGTGCTTCACCACTTCGGTAGTTCGCTTCAGCGGAGTCATCTTGGACAGCCCCGCAATGTAATCGGCGCCGTCTTCGAACTTGAGGCGGAACTTGAAATTCTTATACGGGTCTCGGCGCGTTGCCTTGTTGACGACAAAGGATGGCATGGTGTCTCAACTCCTTCCCGAACTAGACCGGGACCTTTCCGGCCATTTGGCTGATCTTGATGACGACGAACTCGACAGGCTTGAGCGGAGCGAAGCCCACCAGAATGTTCACAATGCCCTTGTTGATGTCGTCCTGGGTCGTGGTTTCCGAGTCGCATTTCACGAAGTACGCTTCTTTGGGCGTCTGTCCCTGGAACGCACCCTGGCGGAACAGGGAGTTCATGAATGCGCCGAAGTTCAGCCGGATCTGGGCCCAGAGCGGTTCGTCGTTCGGCTCGAAGACAATCCACTTCGACGCCCGGAACAGGCTCTCTTCAATGAAGAGCGCTGTGCGCCGCACCGGGATGTACTTCCACTCCGAAGCCTGAGCGTCCGCGCCTGCCAGCGTCCGCGCCCCCCAGCATGTGTGGCCGAGGATCGGGAACGTCCTCAGGCAGTTGATCGCTATCGGATTCAGGTCGCCGTTTTCCAGGTCGGTCAGCGTATACTGCAGACCCTGGGCGCCCAGCAACTTCGCTTCCTCGCCCGCGGGTGCCTTCCACACACCTCGATTCGTATCGATGCGCGCGTAGACTCCAGCCATTGCCCCCGAGGGCGCGAACAGCCTCGGCCGGTTCTCCTTCAAGGGATCAGAGAACAGGATTCTCGGCCAGTAGATGACGGAGTTCTTGCTTCTGAAGGGATCCACGGCGGCTTTGCCCGTATCCACCGCAGCCTTGTCTTTCCAGCCTGCCGGCGGATCGTAGATCAGGATGGCGCGTTTGGTTTCCGCATACACCACGGCCGCCGACCACACCGCGTTCCCGATATCCGGAGCGCCCGGCTTCTCGCCTTCGGAGTAAGGAGGAATCACCAGGATCGTGACAATCTCCGCATCTTCCAGCGCGTACATGCCCTTCTTCGACGCCGGCCCGCCGCCCGGTGCCAGGTCCGTGTCGCCCAGCGGCCCTCCGTCGCTGGGAGTCCCGCTGTCGATCGTATTGAAGTCCGCCACGGCGTTCGGCCGGTCCGGCGGCACCGTGCCCGTTACCGTCACCAGGTTTGACTCGTTGGCGACGACCGACTGCACGAATCGGGGCTTGTTCGGGTCGCCAGTTACATTGCGGTACTCCTCGCGAATCACGGTCACTTCGTTCGTGATCGGATCCGTGATCTTCAGCACCACAGTGAGGTTGTACTCATCTGCCTGCTGCGGGACGCGTGTGTTGTGGTCAACGGTAAAGAACAGGTCCTTCGACCAGGTGCCCGGCGTCTTCGCCGAAAGAAACAGGTTGCCGGTGGGAGTGGGCAGCTTGTAGGTCACGGCCGCGGCAGCAGCGGTTGCCGTGTCCACCACGCGCACCACATAGGCATCCGCGCCACCGTTCAGAAAGTACTGCTGGACGGCGTACCCCAACTCGCTCATGCTCCACAGCCCGCCGAACGTTCGTTCGAAATCGGTGAAGTTGTGGATTCGGATCGGCTGGTTCAGCGGACCGCGCTTGGCCCGTCCCACGAAGCCAGCCACGGCCGTCGGCACCGCGACAATCGTTCTTACGGGACTGGGGACTTCTTCGATATAGACGCCAGGATAGTTCAGAGTGCTCGGCATGATGGCTCCTTTCGCGGTTCAGTGCCCTCAACTCTTGCGGAGGACGAAAACATCCACCGTCACATCGGCGGTGGTGCCATTGGCAATCGAGATGGGACCCGCGGCCGCGCCGGCTTTCACTGCCAGGTCACCGCCCGATAGCACCTGCGGCTGCGTCAATTTGTAGGCGGAGCCTGCTGGGTCGAACTTGTATGTCAGCAGCGCGTCATACTTGCTCGACGACATGATCAGCAGCAGCAGCTTGTCCGCCGCGGCCGGCTGCAGGTCGACGCTCTTGTTCCCGGCCTTCGGTACGGTCACCGTGATGCGGTCGAGACCGTCGGCGCTGATCTGCCAGCTCACTCCGACATTGGGCCCGCCCGAAACCTGCACTCCTAGCGTGGCGTTCGCACTAATCGGCATCGTCATCTCCCTCCAATTGGACTTCCGCGGAATAAGGGCCGGCGAGGTCCACCGGATACAGCTTCTGAAGCGGAACTATCACTTTCGTCCGGTCGCTGAGTTCCACAACTCCAAATGCCTCCGACTGCACACCTGAACGCGTAATGCTCGACAACACACCCAGCAGCCGCTCCCCTTCTCCGAGGGTTTGCAGCAATTCGCGCGCCCCCGGCAGGTAGACATCCTGGATCTGAAATGCGACGTTCTCACCTTTGCGCGCCACAGGCCGGTGTCCTTTGTCCGTTCTGCTTTGGCAGGTGGAGGACCACTCCGGCCGCCTCAGTCCGTCCGCTTGTTTTGTTGGAGTTCGATTTGGGGCCAGGCGGTGGGGGAAGCCGGCGCCTGCATAAATCTGCAGTTCGGGACCAGACTTCCTGCAGGTTTTCTCAGCCCGTCCCCTTCAGGCGATCTGCGAAAGTCCCTTGGTTTGAGTCATGGGACGAGGCCCTGAATCCCGGCTGCCGGTGCTCTCCGCGCGATCCATACCTATGGACAGGTCCAGCTCATGCAGCTTCTGGTAAAGGCTCCGCTCGCTGATTCCCAGCTTGCCAGCCAGCGCTTTGCGCGTCATTCCCTTGGATCTCAGCGCTTCCTCCAGCAAGGCCCGCTCAAACGAACCCAGCGCTCCGTCCAGGGACATCAGTCCCTGCTGGATGCTCAGCCACGATTGGGCGACCGCGCTTTGGAGCACGTCCGCCGTCCGCCGCTCCGGTGGAGCCGTCCCCTGGCTCGTCCAGTCCTGCAAAGTCAGGCAGTCGCCCGTCGACTTCGCGAACAGCATGCGCTGGACGGCATGTTCCAGCTCCCGGATGTTGCCGGCAAACGGGTGTCTCTCCAGGCGGCGCAGCAGTTGCTCGTCCACCGCGGCAATTGGACCGTACAGTGCCTTATGCCGGGCCGCGAACTCCAGTATCAGGGCCTCCAGGTCGCAGTGGCGTTCTCTCAGGGGAGGGATCCGCAGATGAATGACATTCAGCCTGTAATACAGGTCGGCCCGGAATGCCCTTTCCCCCACCAGAGATTCCAGCGCGGTGTTCGCCGCCGCGATCACCCGCACGTCCACCGGCAGTTCCTCGTCGCTTCCGATTGGTCTCACCCGCCCGCGTTGAAGCACATCCAGCAGCTTGGCCTGGATATTGGGAGACAGATCGTTCACATCGTCCAGAAAGATCGTTCCGCCGCGGGCGCTCAGGAACAGTCCGGACCGTGCGGCATGGGCGCCGGAATAAGCACCGCGCGCGTGGCCGAAGAGTTCCGACTCAGCCAGGCTCTCAGGAATCGCACCACACGCTACGGTTACAAACGGGCAGCGGCGCCGCTTCTCATCCAGTTCGTGGATGGCGCTGGCCAGAATCTGCTTGCCCGTGCCGGTCTCGCCTTCCACCAGCAGGGGTACATCGCTAATCCGCGCCGCCTTCCAGGCCTGGCGCAGCAGGGGCATCATTTGCGGACCACAGGTGCTCACCAGCCCCATGCTCGCGAAGACCTCTCTCAGAGTCTCGTCATTGACTTGGGCAGGATTCACTGCGGTTCGATAGCCAGCTTGAGGTGCACTCATGGCATCGACTTCCATTCCATTCCCCCATCCCAGATGGGGACTCCGATCAGACTAGAGTGAATCCTAGCGCACTTTCGTTTCGGTTTCTCCAAATTTTCAGCAGCAGTTTCTGGTACCCGCTAGAACCATTGGCCAATCCGGTACCTGCTTCCGCGTAGTACCATATCCGCTCTTTCCTAACCCCACCTCATCTTGTTTGTTTGCACCGGATAGGGTTTCCTGGATACATGGTGCTTAGACAGGAACGCCGTACCTCGGCGCGCCAGACCGAGGATTGCAGTATCTATTTCTTCGGCGAAGGCTCGCGTGGCAGCTGGCAACTTCGTGGTGTGGTTTCCGATGTATCCGGCCAAGGCCTGGCGTTCCGGTCCCAACACAAATGGCAGGTGGGAACTATCCTCTGGTGCGCCGTGCCCTCCAAGGCGATCTACACACGGGCCATGGTCTGCCACTGCACCGGCCAGCCCTGGCATCGCAGGACGGGCGTCCGCTTCCTCGCCGCCCCGCTGCCCGAAGAATAACGAACCTCAATCTTTTCAGTCTTTGAGATCCGTTATTACAAAACTCTGACAATTCCGCTCTTGCTGGTATAGGATGATGCTCTATAGATGGGCAACTCTTCCAGTTTTACCCTCCCCAAGATCATCCAGGGTGGGATGGGTGTCGGTGTTTCCAATTGGCGGCTCGCCCGCACGGTTTCCAGCCTAGGTCAACTCGGTGTCGTCTCCGGCACAGCCCTTGACCGGGTATTGATCCGCCGGTTGCAGGACGGAGATCCGGGCGGCCACATGCGCCAGGCGCTGGATGCGTTCCCGTTCCCCGAGATTGCCGAGTCGATCTGGGCGAAGTACTACATCGAAGGCGGCAAGGACGAAAAGGCTGCCTACCGGAATGCCCCGCTCCACGACAAGGTGATGCCTCGCGAAGTGGCCGAGTTGTGTGTCGCCGCCAACTTCGTGGAGATCTTCCTGGCCAAGGTCGGCCACTCCAATCCCGTCGGAATCAATTATTTGGAGAAGATCCAGCCGCCGCATCTGGCCTCCATTTACGGAGCCATGCTGGCCGGCGTGGACTACGTCCTGATGGGCGCCGGAATCCCCATGAAGATCCCCGGCGTGCTCGACCGCTTCGTGAACCACGAGTCGGCCACCTATCCTCTCTATGTAGCCGGAGCTCAACCCGGCGACGACACCACCATGGTGTTCGATCCCCAGGAGTTCCGCGCCCACGCCCTGCCGCCGTTGAAGCGGCCCATGTTCCTGGCCATTATCGCCTCGAATACCCTGGCCGTCACCCTGGTCAAGAAGGCCAACGGCAAGGTGGACGGTTTTGTCATCGAAGGCCCCACAGCCGGCGGCCACAATGCCCCGCCCCGCGGAAAACTCCTTCTGAATGAGCGGAATGAGCCCGTCTACGGCGAGCGCGACAAGGTCGATCTGCCCAAAATGTGTGAGTTGGGCCTGCCTTTCTGGCTGGCTGGGGGCTATGGCTCCCCTGAGATGTTGGCTGAAGCGCTGGATGCCGGCGCCGCCGGTGTCCAGGTCGGCACGGCATTCGCCTACTCCGAAGAATCCGGGCTCCGCGACGATTACAAGCAGCAGGTTCTGGAACTGGTGCGCAACGGCGAAGCCACGGTCTTTACCGACCGGCTGGCATCACCCACCGGATTCCCGTTCAAAGTAGTCCAGACAGAAGGCACGGTTTCCGACGCCGCCGTCTACGACGCCCGTCCGCGCATCTGCGACCTGGGCTACCTGCGCGAAGCCTACCGCACCCCGGAGGGTGAGATCGACTTCCGCTGCGCGTCGGAACCCGTCTCCATCTTCGTAGCCAAGGGCGGCGACATCGCGGAGACCGAGGGGCGCAAATGTGTCTGCAATGCCCTGATGGCCACGGTCGGCCAACCGCAGATCCGCAACGGCAAGTACCTGGAAGCCGGCGTGATCACCAGCGGCGACGATCTTCCTGAAATTAAACGGTTTATGCGCGATGACGGCAGCCGCTACCATGCCTCGGATGTCGTCACCGTAATGCTGAGCAAAGTTCAGGAACTGGTCTAGATTACTTGGAGGCAGGGGGATCGGCCACAAACCGGTACCCCACGCCACGCACCGTCAGCAGATGCTGCGGCCGGGTGGGCACGTCCTCAATGTAGCGGCGCAGCCGGACAATGAAGTTGTCGATGGCGCGTGTATCGGTATCCTCACGCAGGCCCCACACCTCTTCCAGCATCGTTTTGCGCGATACGGGAGCGCCCTCGTGCTGGATCAGGTGGCGCAGCAGATTCGCCTCCATCAGAGTCAGCGGGAATGCTTCGCCGCGTACCACCAGCTCCAGCCGGTCGAAGTTAACTGACTTTTCTCCAAAGGTGTAGGTGTCCTTCGGCTCGGCAGCCGAGGTGGCAGCGCTCGACAAAGACGATTGGAGCCATTCCTTGCGCCGCAACAATCCTCGCAGCCGGGCAATGAGGATCCCCAAATCGAACGGCTTCGTCAGGTAATCGTCCGCACCCGCCGAAAACCCGCGCAGCACGTCATCCGGATGCCCGCGGGCCGTCAGCATCAGGGTGGGGATAAACTGTCCGCTTTGACGGAGTTCCGAGATGACCGTGAAACCGTCCTTGCCCGGTAGCATCACATCCAGCACGACCACATCGAAAGCGTCCGACTGTGGTGTCGGATTCTGAGGTACCAGCAAAGCCAGGGCGGCTTCGCCATTGTCGACTACGTCCACCTGGTAGCCTTCCGCCTCCAGATTGAAGCGCAGCCCTTCGGCCAGGTGCTGCTCGTCCTCGACAACAAGAATACGGCTCATAACGCAATGGGAAGTTGGAGTATAAAGGTGCTGCCGCGGCCCGGACCCTCACTTTCGGCCCAGACCCGGCCCCCGTGGCGCTTGGCCACCGAGCGCACAATAAACAGACCCAAACCTGTGCCTTTCACCCGCGCCGCCACCGGACCCGGCACCCGGTAGAACCGCTTGAAGATCGACTTGAGTTCCGACTTCGCGATGCCCGGGCCATGATCGATCACGCGCACCACCGCGAACTTCTCGTCGGAACGCGTCGTTTCCACCGTGACATCGACCTCTTTGCCGGAGTATTTCACCGCGTTGTCGATGAGGTTGGAAATGGCGGCCCTCACCTCATCCGGATCCCCCATCACCTGCAAGGGCGAGCTTGGGACGTGCTTCAGGGCCTCGATGGGCACCCGGTGCACCGTCCGCGCCCGGTTCAAGCATTCCGTCACCATGGCGTCCAGGTCGATGGGCAATACAGTCAACCGTTTGCCGGAGGCGCCGATGCGGCCGGCGCGCAGCACCTGCTCCACCGTGCTCAGCAGCCGGTCGCTGTCCTCCAACATGATGCGGTAGAACTCGTGGCGCTTCGCGTCGTCCACCTGACGTGTTTGTAAAGTCTCTAAATACAATCGGATAGAGGCAACTGGCGTCTTCAGTTCGTGGGTGACGGCATTGATGAATGCATCATGCTGTTCGTTCCGGCGGATCTCTCGGACCAGGAAGATTGTGTTCAACACCACGCCGCTGATGATGAGCGCCAGAAGGACGACACCCAGAGCCAGAAGAAGACCGGTGCGCCAGCTGAGCAGAACCCAGCCGACGTAAAGCAGAACCGTAACGGCAATCAGGCCGACGCCCAGGGCGATGAAGAAGGCGATCGACTTGCGGCGTCCGGCGACAACCATACCTCTAGGGTATGCCAGAGCGAAGGAGGTCATGAGGATGTTTCAGGGGAAATGGAATCGCCCCGCTGCCAGCCTGTTCAGCCGGGCAGCGGGGCGATGGGGAACTGCTTGATACTAGGCGGCTTCGCGGTCAGCGACAGCCGAAGAGATGGAAGCGACGCGGATGGCCTTGGCGATGCCCAAAGCCTTGAGAACCTTGATCTGGATCCAGGAGGGATCGAACTCGTACCAGGCCAGGCCATGCCGGGCGGAGGTCGGATGGGCGTGGTGGTTGTTGTGCCAACCTTCGCCGAACGTCATCAGCGCGACCCACCAGTTATTGCGGGAATCGTCGCGCGTATTGAACCGGCGGCCGCCCCACATGTGCGTGGCGGAGTTCACCAGCCAGGTGGCGTGCAGGCCGACGATGACGCGCAGGCAGATGCCCCACAGCATCAGCGGTACCCCGCCCGTCGCCAGCAGGATCAAGCCCAGGGCTACCATCGGGACCCAGTGCCAGTTGTTCAGCCAGACGTAGAACTTGTGTTTCGCCAGATCCGGAGCATACTTCGCCATCATCTTTGTATTGTTGTGGTTGGCTTCACCGAAGATGATCCAGCCGACGTGCGCCCACCAGGCGCCGTCGCGGGGCGAATGGGGGTCGCCGGGCTGATCGGACTTCTGATGGTGAATGCGATGCGTGGCCACCCAGAAAATGGGGCCGCCCTCCAGGGTGAGAGCACCGCAAACCGCGAAGAAGTACTCCAGGAACAACGGCACCTTATACGACCGGTGCGTGTGGAGGCGATGATAACCCATGCTGATGCCAAGGCCGATCGCCAGGTAGTAGAGACCGGCGGCCACCAGCAGGTTGCGCCAGCTAAACATAAACAGGGCCGCCACGGCCCCAATGTGGAAGAGCACCAGCACGACGATGGTGATCCAGTTCATACGTCGGCGGTTCGTCAGAGTGACAAGGTCAGCAGTCATGGGATTGTTCAGGAATGGATTGCCCAGTGAGAAATCTCTGATCCCAAACTAACAGGGGTTTGTCTACAGTTCTGTAAGAGTTGTGTAATAGCAAGGCCCCGAAGTATTACAAAAACTACAGGAGCGCATCGAAGTCCGGGATGACCAGCAAGCGGTTCGTCCAGCGGAAAACACCCCGGATCGCTTCGGTCCGCAGGCCCGCGTCCTCCGGATGAATGGCCGTCGACTGGCTGGGATTCACGCGCTGCAGCGTGGCCGATGCCGTGAAGGCGACGGGTTCGTGCCGGCCTGTCCCGCGCACGATCACCAAGCGCTCCTCGGCCGCGCCCAACTGCGGCTCCAGGCCGAAGCAGCGGGCCAGGTCCACTAACTGGGCAGTCTGCCCGCGCCAGGCGAGCACGCCGCGCAACCATCCGCCTTCCACGTGCAGGGGGATCCAGGGCATCGGTTCGGACACATCAAGGACCTGCTCCAGCGGAATACCCACCACCACTTCCGGACGCAACGCGCTCGATGGCGCAAGCCGCAGGCTGGTTACCAGCAACTGAGGCTCATCCACCACCGGCGCCAGCCGCGCCGGTGCGGCACGCACCACCGGCGCAGGTTGTATTTGAATGGGATGGACCGCGGCCAGAAAACTCGTCTTCACCAGGGGCACCGAGGCTCCATCGATCTCGACCACCCCGAGCAGACCCTGACCGGCTCGCGCCAGCCGGTCCGGCGGCTCGCAGATCGCAGAGCGCTCAATCTCGGTCACACCACCTACCCGATCCACCGCAATCCGCTCCCCGCTGGCCCGATCGACCAGCAGTGTCCGATACAGCGCTGACCGATCACGCTCAATGGCGGCGATCTCTTCCACCCCGACGGCGAACGACTGCCCGTGCCGGTCGCACATCAACACCTGCAGAACCTGTTGCGGCATCAGGCTACCCTCGTCGTGTTCGATCCCGTCTCCGCGCTGTTCCTCAGAATGGAGAGCAGCATCTCTTCCTGATACGGCTTCACCAGATAGTGAGTCGCCCCCAGCGAGAGCGCCTTCGACCGGTGCTTTTCGCCGGCGCGGGAGGTCAGCATCACGATGGGCGTCTTGCGGTAGTCCGCCTGCGACCGCAGCGTGGCCGTGAGTTCGAACCCATCCATGCGCGGCATTTCGATATCCATCAGGATCACGTCCGGCTTGTGGTCGATATGCTGCAGCATCTCCAGCGCTTCCAGGCCGTCCTTGGCCTGCAGGGGTGTCCACCCGTTGTTCTTGACGAGATTGGCCACTACGCGCCGCACGCTCAGCGAATCGTCGACAATCATCACGTTCAACGGCCGGCGCTGGACGGCAACCGCCTTGGCTGCTCCGGCGCGCGCTTTCTGGCTCTGCTGGAACGCCGGCGACAACGCCACAGGATTCAGGATCAGCACTACACTGCCGTCACCGGTCAGCGTCGCGCCGCCGATGCTGGCCGAACGCCGCATGACACCGGACAGCGGTTTCACCATGACTTCCCGCGCGCCCGAAATGCGATCTACCGCGAGAGCGAACTCCTCATTGCCAGACCGCAGCACCAGCAACGGCTGCCTGGACGACGGCTCAGACTTAGCCCGGGGCAGATTCAGAGCTTCCGACAAGTACAGCAGCGGAAGCAGGCTGGATCCGAGCCGGACCACCGGCTTGTGGCTGACATATTCCAATTGGGACGGTTCCAGCCGGGCCACCTGCGAGATGGCGGCCAGGGGCAGCGCGTAGGTCTCCTGCTGGTCTTCCACGAAGAGCACCTTCGTGATGGCCAGCGTCGTGGGCATGCGCACGGTGAAAACTGCACCGGAGCCCACGGGCGACTCCAGCGAAACACTACCCTTCAAGGCCTCCACCGCGCTCTTCACCACATCCAGGCCCACGCCGCGCCCGGAGATCTCACTGACGGTCGCCGAGGTGCTGAACCCCGGCTCAAAGATCAGCGAGAATAACTGCTGGCGCGTAGCCTGCGCCGCCTCGCTTTCCGTGAGGAAGCCGTGGCTCGCGGCGGTCTCCCGGATCTTTTCGGGATCGACACCGGCGCCGTCGTCACTGAGGCGGATCACTACCTCAGTGCCCTCCTGGGTAGCCCGCAGCCGGACACGGCCCTGTTCCGGCTTCCCGGCCGCACGCCGCACCTCAGGCAGTTCGATGCCGTGATCGACAGCATTGCGCAGCAGGTGATCCAGAGGAGCGGCCAACTGCTCCACCACGCTCTTGTCGAGCTCGGCGGTCATGCCTTCCACTTCCAACTCTGCCAGCTTCCCGCTCTTCTGGGAAGCGACGCGGACCGTGCGGTGCAGCCGGTTGGCGAGCAGGTTCAACGGCACCATGCGCAGCCGCACCAGCTTGTCCTGCACTTCACTGGTCAGCCGCCCCTGCATGCTGAGATAGCTGTCGAAAGACCCGATGAGCTGCTTCAATTGCGACGTGGCCGTGGCCAGATCGCTGGTCGTCTCTGTCAGTTCTCGGGACAACAGGTGGAGCTGGGTGTAGCGATCGAACTCCAGGGCATCAAACTCAGCCGCCGAATCCCCCTTCGCCATAGGCGACGCAAGGCGGTTGCCGGACGGCAACTCCAGGTGTTGCGAATCGAACTGTGCGGTCAGCCGGCGGATGCGCTGCAGGCTGAGGCCGAGTTCTTCCACCTCCCGCGCATACGAGGCCAGGTGGCGCTCGAAGCCCGAGCGGTTCACGAACAGTTCGCCTACCAGACGAACCAGGTCATCCAGGCGCTCCAGCGGAGCACGCACCATGCGGCTGGAATCCACCGTCTCCGTTTCCACCACGGGAGCCGGCGCGGCATCCATCGGGAACCCCACCGGGGGCTCTGCCTCCGCCTGTCCGGGCTCCTCCAGATCGGCCACCGCCAGGTCGTACACCTGCAGCAATTCCCGAATCTGGTGCGAGAGCGCCCCTACGCGGCCTTTCTGCCGCACCAGGTCGCTGAGCGTGTCGTAGGTCGCCACCAGCAGCTCATGCCGGTCCGGCGAGTACTCGAGCCGGCCTTCGTACAGCAGGTCGAGCAGATCCTCCATGCGGTGCGCCAGGCGGCTGAACGTCTCCAGTCCGACCATGGCGGCTGCACCCTTGATGGTATGGATCGACCGGCGGATTTCGCGCAGCACCGGACCACGGTCCGACGCCCTGGCACTCAGTTCGCGGAACTGGACGCCGGTGTTCTGCAGATGCTCGTCCGCTTCCTCCAGGAAGCCGGAAAGCAGATCGGCGGGGATGCGGTCGAAATTTGGCTCGGGCAGCTCCATCGGCGCTTCCGGCTCGGGGATCTCCGCCAGGAGCTGGGCCATGCGCCGCACACCCTGGGACATGGGCTCAAGTGCCGCAGGATCCAGGGGCTGTTCGTCCAGCATCACTGGATCCAGCAGCGTCTCCACCACGCGGGCGGCTTCGCCCAGTTCGCTCATGCCGATCACGCGGCTGGCACCGCTCACGCAGTGCGACAGCCGGTGCAACTCCTCGGCGGCTTTCTGGTCGCCGGGGATCGCCCGCAGGGAAGTCAGGCAACGGTCCATGCCGGGCAGGTAGCTGCGCGCTTCCTCCAGGAAGCCGCGCAGAACCTCGGGATCGAGCGCATTGCTCATAGCTCGCTCCTTGTCACTTCCTCCCCCGCCTAGGCGGCGAGAGGAGTCCTGGACTCACTCGCCGGCAGCTTGAAGCGGCTGACCGAGCGGTTGAGCTCTTCGGCCAGGGCCGCCAGTTGACGAATCGAAGACGCGGCCTGCTTCGCGCCATCGGCTGTCTGTTGCGTCACGTCGGAGATGCCCGTCACGTTGCGGGCCACCGACTCCGAGCCCACGGCCTGCTGCTGGGCAGCCTGCGAGATCTGCGAGACCAGGTCCGCGATATGCTTGGACACCGATTCGATCTGCGACAGCCGCTGGCCGGCTTCGTTGGCGAGCTGCGATCCGCCCACCACTTCGCGGGTCGTCTCTTCCATGGCCGAGATGGCCTCGGTCATGTCGCCCTGGACCGACTTGATCAGCGCCCCGATGCGTTTCGTCGCTTCCGTCGCGCGTTCCGCCAGCCGCTCCACTTCGTCCGCAACCACCGCGAAGCCCTTGCCCGCCTCGCCCGCCATGGCCGCCTGGATCGACGCGTTCAACGCCAGGATGCTGGTGCGGTCGGCGATGTCGCCGATGAGTTCGACGATCTCGCCGATCTCCTGCGAGCTCTCGCCCAGCCGCTTGATTCGTTTCGAAGTCTCCTGCACCTGGCCGCGGATCGCGTTCATCCCTTCGATGGTCTTACGCACCGACTGCGCGCCCTGCTGTGCGCTGCCCAGCGCCTCCTGGGCAACCACTGCCGCGCTCGAGGCCGTCTGGGAAACCTGCTGGATGCTGCCCGCCATCTGTTCAATGGCCGACGAGGCCTGGATGATCTGCACCGATTGCTCTTCGCTGCCGCGGGCCAACACCTCGGCCGTGGTCTGCACCTGGCTGGCCGAGTTGTTGACCGCGAAGGTGGTCTTCTGCACCGTCGAGATGATGGTGCGCAGCTCGGCCATCATGTAGTTGAACGAGTCGGCGATGGCGCCTGTGATGTCGGCCGTGACTTCCGCCTCTTTTCGCAGGTCGCCTTCCGCCACGCCGCTTACCTCATCCAGCAACCTTGAGATGCTCTGCTGAATCTGGTCGCGCTCTTCGCGGGACTGCATCAGGCTCAGCGTGTTGTCCAGCGTGCTGTTCAGGCCCACGGCGATACTGCCCAGTTCGTCGCTGGAGAGCACATCGGCGCGCGCCCGGAAGTCGCCGGCATCAATCTGCTTCAACACGCCCATGATGTTCCTCACCTGGCCCGTGATGCCGCGCTGGATGCGCAAAGTCGCAAACGCCGCCAGCAGCAGAATGCAGATCACAAAACCCAGCTGCACCCATTTCTGACTGTTCAACTCCGCGATGCGCGCCTCCACCAGGCCGGCGATCGCGGAACTGCTGGCGTCCCACACGGCGAAGTAGGCCGCAATGGCCTTCGAACCGTCTTCGTAATAGGTCTTCGCGCTCACGGACGGGATGCCTTCAATGAACTGGAAGCGGGTCAGCTTCGAATAGTAGCCCGCGGATTCACGGGCCGCGCGTACCTTCGGCTCCAGCAACTCCGTCATGGCTTTGTCTTTCGACATCGCCATCGTTGCGTTGCGTTCCACGATGGCGCTGGTGTTCTCAATCTGCCGCGACAGGAAAATCATCTGCGCCGTATCTTCCGCCGACAGCCGTCCCTTGCTGGCGCTGCCCGCACCCTGTGCGCGCAGCTCCTCCAGAGCTTCGGCCGTCTGCACCACCTGAACCAGCAGGTTGTCGGCGAGGTAGAAGGACTCCACATCGGGATCCATCGTCAGGCCGCTGTTGTCGCCGATCTGCCGGATCAGCGTCAGCGTGCTCTGAATGGCCGCGGTGTGCAGCGAGAAGGCATCCTTGGGCGCCATGGTCAGGACGCGCTCCTTCAGGATGTTCCACGTCGCCGTGATCTGGTCCCACTGCTTGCCGTACTCTTTCTGCCTGCCTGCATCAGCCGCGATCTCTTGCATATCGCTGGCCACATTGCCCTGCAGTTTGACCAGTTCGTTCTGAACCGACAGGTCTCCGTTGAGATAGACATTTGTCAGCGCGCGGTGTTGCGCGAGGTGTTCCAGCAGCCGCCGGGCCGGCTGGAGCGATTCGAGTCCGGCGATTTCGGCGCGCGACTTCGCAATCTGCTCATTGCGGCTGGTGATGAACAGGAACATCAATACGACGATAGGCGTGGCACCCAGCAGGGCCAGGACCATCAGCTTCTGCGAGATCTTCAGATTCTTCATGGCGACCGAACTCTCCTTACCTCTCCAGACCGTTCCACTCCCGCTCCGGCCCGCGGCCGGAGCCGATCATGATCAATAGGCCGCCGGCTGCTCGCGCAGCTCCGAGGCGGCAAATACCCTGTCCAGGTCCAACACACTCAACAGCCGCCCCTTGTGCGATCCGATCCCCTCCAGGAACGGAGTCGTGCGGCCATCCAGCCAGTGCGGGGTACGATGCAGCTCTTCCCTGGCCAGCATCGCCACGCCCTGCAGCGCGTCCACCACCAGCGCCACCGGGGAATCGTCCGGCGAGGGCCGCACCACGAGGATGCGGGCATCGTGCGGCCGCCCGGTGCTTTCGAGCTCCAACAGCATGGACAGGTCGACCAGCGGCAGCACGGCGCCGCGCAGGTTCGCCACGCCCAGGACGAATGCGGGCAGCCCGGGTACCGTCGTCAACTTCGGAAGCCGCTCCGTCTCCATCACCCGCGTGAGCGGGACAGCATAGCTCTCGCCGGCCAACTGGAAAGCCAGGAACCGTTCCGTCACGCGGCCGGCGCCGGGCGGCGGTTCGGCCTGGCGCGGCTGGGTGCTTTCCGCAAGTTCGCGCTTCATGGTGCCCAGCAGCAGGCGCAACGCGCCGTCATCGCGCTGGCCTTCGGCTTCGGGTGGAGGCAATGCGTGGTTGACAGCCTCAGCCGCGGTTTCCTCAGCCGCTGGTTCCGCCTCTTCCGGATGCACCGCCGCCGGGACTGTGGAGCTGCGCAGCGCCGGAAGTTCAGGGTGCAGGTCCGCCAGGAAGCTCACAGCCAACTCGTCGCGCGCCGCTTCCAGCGCCTGCGGCTCGGTCACCAGCAGGTCCGCTACCGGGCCGGCCGGCTCAGCCGGTGGCGGCTCCTCACCGCGCAAGACATCCTCGCCGGGCAAAACAATGGAGAGCGACTCCAAATCCACAAAGGGTTCAGGCTCGTGTTCAGGCGTCCGCTCCGCCTCTCGCGGCTCGGCGCCAGCCGCCACCGCCTCCGGCTCAACGATCAGCGGCTGCCCGGTCCCTTCTGGCGCCGGGAAGGGATCTTCGAGCAGCAGGCGGTCCATCAGGGCCGAGACCGAAACTGTGTCCTCTTCGACGGCCGCGGGCTGCGCTCCGGCGAGCATCTCCGCTTCCGGCAGTTCCACATCCTGCCAGTTGCCCAACAACTCCGCCAGTAGGCCATCCATAGGCAGAGCTCCGCCTTCGGCCAAAGACTGGTCGTCGAATCCAAGAAAGAGGTCGTCGCGCTCGGAGTCGCTCATGGTGCGTACCTCGCCTGGAGACTAGAGAGCGCGCTCCACCGCGGCCAGCAGATCGGCCGGTTCAAAGGGCTTCGTCACATACCCGTCGGCGCCCTGCTTCAGACCCCAGTAGCGATCCGAGTCCTGCGACTTGCTGCTGACCATGATGATCTTGATCGTCCTGGTCTCGCCCGCAGCCTTCAGTTGCCGGCACACCTGATAGCCGTTCTTCTTGGGCAGCACCACATCCAGCAGAATGACGTCCGGGTGATAGGCCTGCGCATGGTGCAGCGCCTCCTCCCCGTCTGCCGCCGTGAGGATCTCGTAGCCACGACCCTCAATGGCCGATTGCATCAGTTTCAGATGAGCGGGACTGTCGTCCACCACAAGAATGGTTCTTGCCATAATCCTTCCCTCGCTTGAGCGGCAGCCCCTAGGACCGCAGCTTCAAATGTTTTTCCACTGCCTTGACGAGCGCCTCTTCCTGGAACGGTTTTGTCAGGTAATCGGTCGCCCCGGCCAGTTTGCCCTTCACCTTGTCGAAGAACCCGTCCTTGCCCGAGAGCATGACCACGGGGATCGGCTTGGTATACGCGTTCTGCTTGATCGTCTTGCAGACCTGGTAGCCATCCATGCGCGGCATCGTGATGTCGAGCAAGATCAGGTCGGGGCGCTGCTCATCCAGTTTGGCCAGCGCCTGCATTCCATCCATGGCTGTGAGCACCCGGTATCCATAGCGCTCCAGCGTCACTGCCACAATCTTCCGGACTGTTGTGCTGTCGTCCACAGCCAGAATCAGGCGGCGGTTGCGCAACTTTTCCAGCGCCTGTTTCACCGTCGACTCACCCGGCTGCAGCTGGCAGGCCTTCTCCAGGTGAGGCAGCGCCTCGGCGGAGTGGTTCAGATTCAGATACGCCCGCGCCAGGTTCAGATGCCCCTCGAAGGTCGGCTTGCTGCGCATCTCCTTCAGCAGACGCTGGATGGCCTCGCTGAGCAGGTTCTCGTCCACGTCGCGGCTGGCCGCCAGGTCGTCCAGGCTCTCCAGCGTCAGCAGGGCGCCGCAGCGGTCGCAGCGCTCGATGGGATGAGTCGATTCGGCCGTGCAGAGCGGGCAGTGCCACACCCTGGGAGCGGCCGCCGGAACAGGCGCCGTCGGTTTGGGCGCAAGGGCCGTCTGTGTCTGGGTGCTGCCCGAAGGGGCAGTCCCCTCCGGTTGCCGTTTCTGGCCCAGCGCCGCCTCAGCCCGCTGCTGCCGCAGGGCCGCTTCGCGCAGCCTCTGCAGCGCCAGGGCGTTCAGGGCGTGATGGTTGTTGGGGTTGATGTCCAGGACCTTGACCAGGGCCCGGTGCGCCTCATCCGGCGTTTCTGCCAGGGCTGCATTCCATAGCCACGCCTCTTCGTTTTCCGGATCGGTCTCCACCAATTCGCGGAACAACCGGCGCGCCATACCCTTGTGGCCCAGTTTTGCAGCGGCTACGGCTTCCCGCAGTCGCACATGCTTATTCGCTAGTTCCGCTTCCGCCATGATTCTTCCAGCTCAAGTTCGTACAAAGTAAACCCGTGACCCCGGGTCCCGACCGCGGAGGCAGTACGTGCGTCACAAATCAGAGATTTCCCCACTCATTCGGATTTGACCTGACCACATCTGCTTCTCTGGCCATTGGCACCCGGCTCCAGCCTCTGCGGGCCGATTGTCATCCGGGCATCCAACTCGATTTGGTCCCCCCGTCGCTCACAATTCCTCGCGGAAAGGATCCGATGTTCCAGATAGATTTGAAGGTTTATTCTGTGGGATTCACCGTGGGAATGACAGCAAGCGGAGCACCGATGTGGGGCGGGCAGTGCTACCTAGCACTACTAAGTGAATTCCCGGCCGCTCTGGGCCGCGCGTCCTACAAGTCATACAAAAAAACCGGCTGGCCCGAAAGCCAACCGGTTTTTTCTTGATCCGAAACTAATTAAATACTCGACTATTGATTGTCGGCCCGCGCTGGCGGGGCTACAGCCGGAGGCTTGGGGGGCTTGGGCGGAGCGGGCATCTCCTGGGCGGAAACTTCACCAAGGCCCATCTTTCTGAGCGTCACTTCACCGCGTGAGGTGGCCAGTTTGATCTCCGGACCCGTGCCCAGCGTACCGCGCAATTTCGCGCCGCGATCCTCGCTGGTTTCCTTCAACCTGTCATCGAAATCATTGGTGATTTCGCCGCGCTGGGTGGAAGCATCGAGGGTGAAGCGGCCATCCTTGGGCAGCGCCACTTCAATGGCGCCAGTACGGACCTTCACGTCCAACTTGGCCAGCGGCAGCTTCGACTGCAGAATCTGCACATCGCCATTGTCAATGTTCAGTTCGATGCTTTCGGACACATCAGTGAGCCGGACATCCTTCGTTTTGGCCCGCACCGTCATGGGGCCCACGACATTGTTCGCCGTGAGCGTGGTGAGGCTCAGCTGCAACTCTCCGGGAATCCGTTCCATCCGGAAATCCGTCACGGCGCTCTCGAACCGCACGGTCTTGGCCAGCTTGCGCATCGTCGTCTCACCGGAGTACGCCCCGTTGATCGTCACCTGCCCGGCGATGTTCTCGAGTTCGACATCGCGGCCGCGGCCCTTCAATTCCAGGTCGCCCTTCAGGTCGACGGCGCGGATGATATCGCTCTTGCGCGTATCCACCTTCACCCGTCCGCCAATGTTCTGGAGCCTGACGCCCGCGTTGTCGCTGTTGATGGAGACGTCGCCGGTGACGTCGGAGATTTCGAAATCGCCGTAGCGGCCGCGAGTCTCAATCGAAGCGCCTTTGGGCACCGTGATTTCGAGATCGGTGGACACCCGCTGCCCGTCGGCACGATCCTGGTTCGCCGAGATCGTCACGGTGCTGCCGGCGGCGCTGCACTGCACTTTGGTGAGCGAATCCGCCTTGTCGGCTTCCGTGCGGCTCAGCGCCCTGACCGTTTTGCGGCCCGAGACGGTGACCTGTTCACTGTCACTGGCGATGATGCGCGTGTTGCCTCGAACGTTGTCGACCACGATGCGCGGGGTCTTGCCGGCCTTTACATCCTGGGAAGCAACAGAATAGTCGAAACTCTCGCCGAAGACCTCAACCCCGCCGATGGGGAAGCGGCCAAAGCCGTTCCGGGTGAACTGCTGCACGCCCCAGACCGACGACCCGACCATCGACAGGATGATGACCAGGGCCCACTCCCCACCCGAGATGCCGGCGGCCGGCAGCTTGACGCCGCGGAAATAGGTAACCAGGATCTCCACCAGCCGTAAACCGCCCCAGGCGATCAGCAGGAACGGCCAGTAGCTCATAAAGAGCTCGAACAGGGGCAGATCCGGCCGGATGTTCTTGAGCAGGAAGACGACGCCGATCACAATCAGGACCAGCGGACCAACCAACGAACCTCTTCTCATGGCCTTGTCCTCCCTTCCTTTACAGCTGCCCGTCCGGGCCCGCATACGGGCCGCTGGTCGAGGCTGAGCTGGCGCTCAACGCCATCCGCTCGAACAACTTCATCAAACCCAGCAGGATCAACAGGACCGGCCAGGTCTTCGTGAAACTGATGTCCTGAAACCGGTGCAACGCCATCAGGCTGCCCAGCGCGATCAGCAGGATGGGCCCGCGTACGGCGCGAACTAACGTGTAGGAAGTGTTCACAATACACCTCCTGGACCAGTCGGCGGATTCACATTCGGGGTATAGGGTTCCACCGGGGGTTCCTGCGGCGGCGGACCGCTCATGCGCGCGTACAGCATCCAGACGCCGGCCAGAATCAGCAGCGCCGGCCAATACCGCAGCACCACACGCAACCGCAGCAGTTCCAGGTTATTCAACAGGAACAACACACCCAAACCGATGAGAGCCACCGGCACCACCGGTACTGAGCCCGGAGTGTTGCGGATCTGCACCAGCGACGAGAACTCATCCACCGGTTCGCCCAGCATCCGCCGGCGCGCCGTATGGTACGCCTCAAACGCCATGTAGAACCAGAACACCGAGGTCAGCATCACGAAGAGCGGTTCCAGGCCGCCGGCCGCGTCCGTCGAGTTGATGCTGATCATCAGCCCAAGCACCAGGACGTGCACCAGGCCCTTGGCGTATTGGCCATTGTAAATGGCGCCCACGCCAGGGATCAGGCCCAACAGGAATGCAAGCCCAGGCGATACTCCTGGATTCGGGACTGCCCGCGCCGCGCCATATGGCGACGAGTAGGGGTTGGCCGCCTGCGCTTGAGGCGGGGCCTGTTCCTGGGCTTCCTGTGGCAGATGGTCTTCACAGTAGACCGTGCCATGTGCCACTTTTGCCGTGTCTTCGGTTAACGGCTTTCCGCATGAACGGCAATACGCCGTCACGGGTTTCACATTCTCGCTAGGAGCCGTCATTGTCTCGCCCTCCCGTCCTGCTTCTTCCCTTGCTGTTCCCCCTGGGGCTTCGTCTCGATCGGCCCTTCCATCGACGATGAATCAGTCTTGCCTGGCGCGGCCACAGCAGCGCCTCCACCCTTTTTCGTCGCCTGGGAATCGTCGGTCTCGTTCCAGTCCCGCAATGTCTGCTGTACCTCGTACACGAGCCGCAGACTCTCGTAGTACTTCTTGGCGCGGTCCCAGGAATGGTAAGCCTTGTCTTCCAAGGTCGACCAGATCCTGGCAGGTTCCAGATCCGACGGCTTCAACTGCCTGATCGGGATGCCCGCGAACCGCCCAAGCATCGAAAAACTAAGAATCGTCATCGCCATCCCCATGGCGAATTTCGGTTGGAGCACCGGCTCCAGCAACCGTGCGATCCAGTTCTTCGTGCCCGCTTTCTTCACCGGAGCGGCTTTCCCGTTCCGGACCTCGAACAAAATCGTGTTGATCAGGGCCGGCGGCGGTTCCACGTCCGCCGCCTTTTCCATGAACTCTACCGCCGCGCGCGAATCCGCGACCAACTCCCGGCAGGCTTCGCAGGTGGAGAGGTGCAGTTCCACCGTCGCCTTCTCGGGCGCCGCCAAAACGCCGTCGACGTAGTCGCAAAGCAAGGCCTCGAGATCGATGCACTTCATACGACCACCTTCTGCCGTCGCAGGATGCGGGCCAGTTCCGCCCGTCCGCGGTTCAATCGCGATTTCACCGTTCCCTCCGGCACCCCCAGAATCTCGGCAACTTCGCGGTACTCCAATTCCTGCAAGTCGCGCAGAATCACAGTCTCTCGCAACTCCGGCGACAGCTTCGCCAGGGCCGACTGCAACGCCTCGCTCGCCTCGCGTCCGGCCAGGATCGCATCCGTCCGCGATTCCAGGGCCGTCTTCTCTTCCAGCATGGGCAACTGCTCTTCAATGGAATCCGTCGCCCGCTCCATCTTGGTGCGCCGGTAGTGGTCGATCAGCAGATTGCGCGTCAGCCGCGTCAGCCATACTGCGAACGAACCCTCACCAGCCCGAAAGCTCTTTACCGACTTGAAAACACGGAGAAAAACATCCTGTGTCAGGTCCTGCGCTTCGCTGTCTTTCCCAGTGAAGCGGTAGCAGATTGCATACACACGCCGCGTATGCGCCTTGACCAGGTCTTCCCAGGCACCCTCGTCACCTTGCAGGCAACGATCCACGAGTTGTGCGTCGAGATCGAGATCACTCACGGTGGGGCGGCCCCAGGCGCTCCCCAAGCCGGAACCTGGGACCATCGCCAGCGGTGTCGCGCTGGTGCCGATCCCGGGAGCTATTGCTTGAGGTGCCGCAGCCATGCCTTCTTCCCTTTCTCACGGAAGCTACAACGGAAAACGGAGCCTTCACTAAACTTAGGACTAGTTCCGCGCCGGTAAGTCCGTCCGTTGCCTTCCAGTTTGAGAAACGAGGATTTATCATGAGAAGTTCGCTCAATCTGCAGGAGCCGGCTGTCGGATCTCTTATTCTAGTTCAATTCTTTGCAGCCAGAACCTCCAGCAGCGCCCGAATCCCCCACGTGGGGGAGAAGCGAGGATGACATTCCGAGTAACCAAGCGGCACCCCCCGCTGCGGCGGCAGGACACTGGCGGTTTGGCGTCTGGATTATGGTGGCGGCCGCTCTCGCCGGCTGCGTGTTTCTGATTCTGCGCGCGGCCGATAACGGCTTTGACTCCAAGGTTTTCCTGGCCACAATGGGGCGCGCCGACTGGCGCTGGCTGCTGGCCGGCTGGGTCCTCGCCGTCGGCAGCTACTATGGCCGCGTCCTGCGCTGGATGGTCATGCTCAGACCCATCGCTCCGGCGGCCCGCCGGATGGACATCTTCACCGCCACAGCCATTGGATTTTCGGCCGTTGTTCTCCTTGGCCGCCCTGGCGAGTTTGTTCGCCCTTACCTGATCGCCCGCGCCGCCCAGGTTTCCATCCCCTCTCAACTGGCGGCCTGGCTGCTCGAACGCATCTACGACACCCTCATCGTCCTCGCGATCTTTGGCTACGCCCTGGCGGCTGTGGTCCAGTCCGGCCAGAAGGTCAGTCCAAAGATTCAGTGGGTGCTTCAGACGGGCGGCTGGTTCACTGGCATCACCTGCACGCTGTGCATGGCAGTACTCGTCGGGCTGCAGTACTACTCCGACCGGTTGGAAGACCGGCTCAAAGCGGCCCTGACTATCCTAAAGGAACATCACCAGGAGCGGATCCTGCCGGTCATCTCCGCCGCCATGGACGGGCTGCGATCCACACGCAACGCCAAATCCATGGCGTTGCTTTACGGCTACTCCGCCCTGGAGTGGCTTATCATTTATCTCTGCTACCATGCACTGTTCCTCGCCTTTCCTTCCACGGCGAGTCTGGGCGTCACCAGCACTCTGGTCTATATCGGGTTTGTAGCCTTTGGCGGCTTCGTCCAGATTCCAGGTATCGGCGGAGGGGTCCAACTTGTCGCGGTCCTCGTCTTAACCGAGTTTTTCCACATCGGGATCGAGCAGGCCACCGGCATCGCCGTTGTCACCTGGGCCATTACCCTCATCGGCATTGTGCCGCTGGGCGTCATACTGGCCTTCCGGGAAGGATTGAGCTGGCGGAAGTTGCGCGAAGTGGAGCGGGAGGCGTCTCTATGAACTGCCCGTTTTGCGGTTTCAAGGAAGACCGCGTCATTGATAGCCGCGAGAGTAAAGAGGGCGACGTCATCCGCCGGCGCCGGGAGTGCCTGCAATGCGTACGCCGCTTTACTACATATGAAAGAATTGATGAAGTGCCTTACATGGTCGTCAAAAAGGACGGCCGGCGCGAGAAGTTCGACCGCCAGAAGGTCCTCGGTGGCCTGCTGAAGGCGTGCGAGAAGCGTCCAATAAGTATGACGAAACTGGCCGAACTCGTCGATGAGGTGGAAGGAAGGCTGGCAGACAAAGGCGAGCGGGAGATCTCTACTACGGAAATAGGAGAACTCCTGATGAAGCAGTTGATCCAGCTGGACAAGATCGCTTACGTACGATTTGCGTCAGTATACCGGGATTTCCAGGACGTGGAGGCTTTCCTCAGTGAATTGAAGGACTTGATGCGTCAGAAGCGTGGCTGAACAACTACACATGGAACGCCTGCCGCAACCCCTTTTGTGACAAGGCCTGTAACTATTTGCAGTCTCGAGCATCCTATCAATAGGAACTTAACAAGCGGTTGAAACCATGCTATCCTTGTTCGGAGCGTCTAGCCGTCCCAAACCAACTTCCAATTTCGTGGATGCCCGGTCGGTCTGTCTGCGGGCCCGGTCATTGGGAGGTCTGCCACCGAACGAACTTTGAGCACCCTCGGCTTTCGGCAAGGAGTCCGAACAGGCTATTGCTATCGCTTGACTTTATGGAATCTTCTTTGTCGTGTATCAGCCCCGTGGCTCAGTTTCGAACCCCGTTTGCTTACGCCCCAATTCACCGGTTCGCCGGGCCTCAGGCTGTTGAAGGAATGTGCTTTTGAGGTCTGAACCTGGAGGCTTGCCACAAGTGGACAATTTTGAAGATCAGTTTCTAGCCGACTCGACGGATCCTCTTGGTCTACCCTTCGACGAGGAGACGAATTACTTCCACCCGGAAGACGTGCAGGAAGAGGAGTTCGCTGCCTCTCAGCCCGTCGAGGAATCAATCTACACCGACGACCCGGTTCGCGTCTACCTGCGCGAAATGGGCGCCGTGCCCCTGCTCACCCGCGAGGGTGAAGTGGATCTCGCTCGCAAGATGGAACGCGGCAAGCTTCGCATGCAGAAGGCGATCAGCCGCTCGGTACTGGTTCAGCTCCAGGTTGTCGAGATTGCCGAACTCATCCGCAAGGAAGCTGCGGACCTCGACGACTATGTAGACCTGGGCGATGCCGAAGAGGCCACCTCCGCGTTCGAAAAACGCGCCAAAGAGCTTCGCGAGCAGTTTGTTGAACTGGGCAACCTCTACAAAAAGCAGGAGTTGGCCCACGAAAAGCTCGATGCCACCGCCGCCAACAACAAAAAAGGCCGGCGCAAGGCGATCATGAAGTTCAACCGGACGCGGGTGGAAACCTCCCGCGCCATCCGTCACACCCCCTGGCTGCTGCCCAAGTGGCGGGTCTTCTCCAGCGCCATTGAAAAGGCCGCCGAGGAGATGGCCCAGCTTGAAGCCGAAGTGAAGCGGCTGGAGTCCAACAAGACCGACAACCAGTCCAAGATCCGGGAACTCAAGCGCGAGCTCAAGAAGCGCGAGACCACGGCCGGCGCCACCCTGTCTGACCTGCGCCACACGCTGACCGTCATCCGCCATGGCGAACATGAGGCGGAACGCGCCAAGAAAGACCTGGTCGAAGCCAATCTCCGCCTTGTTGTTTCCGTCGCCAAAAAGTATGTCAACCGCGGCCTGCACCTTCTGGACCTGATCCAGGAAGGCAACATCGGCCTGATGCGCGCCGCCGACAAGTTTGAATACCGCCGTGGCTATAAGTTCTCGACTTACGCCACCTGGTGGATCCGCCAGGCGATCACCCGCGCCATCGCCGACCAGTCCCGTACCATCCGCATCCCGGTGCACATGAACGAGTCGATGAACAAGTTCCTGCGCGCCACCCGCGAGCTGGAAAAAGAACTCGGCCGCGCCCCGACGAACGAAGAGATCAGCCGCCGCATGGACATCCCGGTAGAGAAGGTCCAGAAGCTGAAGACCATCTCCCGCGATCCCGTGTCGCTGGAAACCCCGGTAGGCCGCGATGGCGAATCGGCCCTCGGCGACCTCATCGAGGACCGTTGGGTTGGTTCTCCGGTCGACGCCGTGATCGACTCCAACGTGCGCGACGAGACCGCTAACATTCTGAAAACCCTCTCTCCGAAAGAGGAAAAAGTGATCCGGCTCCGCTTCGGCATTGGCTGCGAGCGCGAGCATACCCTGGAAGAGATCGGCCAGCAGTTTGACGTCACGCGGGAACGCATCCGCCAGATCGAAGCCAAAGCCCTGCGCCAGCTTCGCTCTCCGGAACGCGCCCGCCACCTGCGTGCGCTGCTCGCCGCCCGTTAACGCTTTTTATCCATTGGCGCCCGCCTCTATTCCAGCCGGCGACGCAACACCGGAGCCCCTCCAAGGGCTCCGGTTTTTCTTTCTGCCACCTATACGCACTGCCTGAGCACATTGCCCCCGCTCGAGGCATCCCAGGAAAAAACTCTAAGCGTACCTTGAACTTGGTACTAACCTATTACGGGGCTGCCGGAGTCTAACGTAAGACATGCTGGAAGCACGCAACTTAGCGAAGCACTATTCTGGCGTTCCAGCCGTCGAGGGCATCTCGTTCAGCATCGCCCGCGGAGAGATCCTGGGCTACCTTGGGCCCAACGGTTCCGGCAAGAGCACGACGGTGAAAATGATCACCGGCCTGCTCCAGCCCTCCCACGGGCAGATCCTGCTGGACGGAATCCCGCTCGACACCGACCCCGTTGCCTATAAGCAGCGCCTCGGCTATGTCCCTGAAGAACCGCAACTTTACTCATTTCTCTCGGGCCGTGAATACCTTCAGCTGGCCGGCCGCCTGCGGGAGTTGCCCCAGCCCACCCTAGACCGGCGCATCGATTCTCTCCTGGAACTCTTCGGCCTCTCCTCGGCCCGCTACTCTGCCCTCGCCTCTTACTCCAAGGGCATGCGGCAGAAGATTCTGCTGGCAGCAGCCCTGCTCCACAATCCCGACCTCATCGTCCTGGACGAACCGTTCTCCGGACTGGATGTCACTACTTCTCAGGTCCTGAAAGCGCTCCTGAAAGACCTGGCCCAGGCGGGAAAGATCATTCTTTATTCCTCGCACGTGCTGGAGGTGGTCGAGCGCGTAGCCACCCGAGTCATCATCCTCCACAAAGGCCGCATCGTCGCCGACGGCAGTGTGGCCGACCTGCGCTCGATGATGACGCTCCCCTCCCTGGAACAAATCTTCACCCAACTCGTCCAACAGGACGACTCAGGCCGCACCGCCAGCGCTATTCTCGACACCATCACGGATCGCCAAGACTAGAAGAATCTGCCGATGTATAAGATCCTCTACCGGCACTTTCTGGCGCAGTTCTTCGAGAACGACCTGGTCGCCCCTCAGGGCGAGCTCCGTTCGAGCGTCACCGGTATGCTTGGGTTTATCGCCATGCCGGGGCTGCTTCTGCCGCTCTGGATGATGGGCAAGTACTCCTCCCTCATCGCTTTCATCCGCATGGAGCGCTTTGTTGACCGCGACGGAGCCACGTGGTCCGACAAGATTATCTACCTCACGCTGGCTCTGGTGATCCCCGCGCTCGCCATGCTCCTCAAGTGGGACTCCATCTTCCCCACCCGGCTCGACCACGCCATTCTCGCGCCCATGCCGCTTCGTCTCTCCCGGATCCTGCTGGCGAAAGCAGCGGCCCTGGGTTCGTTCGTGGCGCTCTTCGCCCTGGCGGTCAATGCTGGCGCGACCATCCTTTTTCCTTTGGTCGTGCTGGGCGATACGGGGACCCTCTGGGATGCCGTTCGCTATATCGGTGCGCATTTCCTGGCCACCATGGCTCTGTCGCTCTGCGCCTGCACCTTCCTGATCGCCCTGCAGGGTATCGGCCTGACTACCCTGGGATTGGAACGCTTCCGGGGCATCTCCGCCACCATCCAGTTCACCATCCTGACGGCGCTGCTCACCCTGTTCCTGCTCTGCCCGTCACTTAGCAACCTCGCGAAGAAGCTGCATGCCCTGCCGCAGGCCGAGTGGCTGCCGCCGTTCTGGTTCCTGGGACTCTACGAAGTACTGTTGGGCAAGGCCGACCCGGCTTATACCGCGCTGGCAGGCATCGCCCTGAAAGCACTGGCCATTTGCTGCGCCACGGCCGTGGCCACTTACGCCTTGAGTTACCGCCGCCACTTCCGGCGCATTCCCGAAACACTGGAACGAGGGTCGTCTTTCGCGGCGCCCGTTTGGGACCGGCTCGAAAGTCTCGCCGGCCGCTTCATCAAGGATCGCCGCCGGTTGGGCCTGCTGCTCTTCGTCCTCCAAACCTTCATCCGCAGCCACACCCACCGGCTCCTCTTCGGCGTCTTCCTCGCTCTGGCCAACGCCGTGATTCTGAACGATGTCCTTACTATGCTGCTCACCACCAGCCGGGAGACCGACATCGTCCTCTCGGCGCCGCTGATCGTCAGCTTCTTCCTGCTCACGGGCTTCCGGTTCCTCTACGAGATCCCGGCCGATCTTCCGGCGCACTGGCTGTTTCGCATCGCCGCCCCCGCCCGTCCGGTCACCTTCTATGTGTTGATGCTCGTGTTCGTGATCCTGCTCACCACACCCATCAACTTCCTGTTGTTGCCGCTCAGCGATGCCCTGCTCCACTCAGGCTTCTGCGCGCTGCTCGCCATCGTCCTGGGTGAAGCCCTGTTCATCGGCTACCACAAGATCCCGTTCACCTGTACCTTCGGCGCGGCCAAGTGGAATGTCACCTACTCGCTCTTTATCTGGTTTCTGATCTTCATCTTTTACACCTGGGTGGCGATCCGCGTGGAACTGCACCTCGGAGCCAGCCCGGTGGTCTTCGGCGTCTGCTACGCCCTGCTGGCCGCAGTGGTGTACTGGCTCCATCGCTACCGGAACCAGCAGTGGAACGAAGATCCCACGCTGCGCTTCTACGATGGACAGGCTCCGGCCGTCCAGACACTCGACCTCAACGGCTGATCTGCTCGGCCCGGTCACCGCCGGATCGGCCCGGCTGGCTCTCCGGGCGGGACCGAGGCTCGACAGCAGCGCCACGAAGCTTCCATGCTTCGCTTGTAGTAATTCATCGGACTTTGCTTGGTTGCCAGTGGATGCGTGCCTGCGGTACAACGTAGGGGCACAGATGTCAGACCCAGCCCAGTCGATTTCGGTCAAGCGCGCGCAGGTGGACTTCCACAACTTCGCGTCGCTGGGGGAACCGGAGCGGGCGCTGGCCGCCTATGCCGATGAAAACTTTCGGCGGGGCTCTGTTCTGAAAGCAAACCGGGACTTTATCCCTTCCCTCTCGCCGTTCCTGGAGGTGGGCGCCAACGCCGGGCACACCTCTTATATGCTGGCCAATGACTTCCAGGCCGACGGCTTCGCGCTGGACATCTCGGCCGACGCCCTGCGCCACGGCCAGTTTCTGAAGACCGCCTGGAACCTGCAGCGCTCCCCGATTCTGACCGCCGGCGACGCCACGCATCTCCCGTTTCGCGACAACTCGCTGGCGTTTGTCATGTCTTTTCAGACGCTTTCCCAGTTTCTGGACATCGAGAGCGTGATTCGCGAGGTGCACCGTGTGCTGGCTCCGGGCGGAGTCTATTACTTTGCCGAGGAGCCGGTTCGCCGCAAACTGACGTTGCGTGTGTACCGGGCGCCTTACCCGGAACGGATGAAGCCGTTCGAGAAGCATCTGTATGACAGCGGCCTCCTGGACTTCATGGCCATGGACGTCATCGGCGCTGACCAGGAAGAGTCTTTTGGGATCCGGCAGAACCACCGCTTCGGCCTGCGTGAATGGTCCGGGCTGCTGCATAAGTATTTCGAGGAGTGCCGGTTCGTGACGTTCCCGCGGCAACGCGGCTGGGCCAACCAGATGGTGCAGTGGATGTTGCGCCGGGTGCCTGGCAACGCGGATGCCCGCGTCGCCGACTGTCTTGGAGCCACGCTCGCCGCCTTCTGCCGCAAGCCTGGGCGGCTGCCCCAGGAGCTCCCGCTCACGGAAGCGCTGGCCTGTCCCGACTGTGGCGCCGACCTTCCATTCCAGACCACGGAGTCGATGTCCTGCCCAAACTGCTCTTACCGGGCGGGCAACGAGTCCAACGTCTACAACCTGCTGAGCACCTCGCTGAAGGCCGAGCTGTATCCCGGTAACCGCGCGGATACGCTGGACTTTTCCAAACCAGGCCACGAAGAGGGCCTGGTCGAGGGCTTCTTTGAACTGGAAGGGGAGTTCGGCAGCAAGTATCGCTGGATTGGCGCACGCGCGGTGGTCAAACTCGTCCGTATGCGGCCCGGCGCCCCGCTGCTGCGAGTTCAAGGTTACGCTCCTGGCGTGGCGAAGGTGGAGTTGCGGGCGAACGGCCAATCGGTCGGTCAGTGGAAACTGGACCGGCCGGGCCTCTTCATCCTGGAGGCCCCGCTGGCCGAAGCGCCAGAGTACCAGGTCGAGATTCTGGGCTCGCCGACCATCAACGAGCCAAACCAGAAGCCGGGCGAAGGCCGTGTCCTGACCGTCAACCTGTCCCTCATCAAACTACTGCCTCGCGAGTAAGAAAAACGAAAAAATCGTACGCACACCTCTTGTCTTCTTCCGTATTTCCACTATAGTAGAATTATAGAAGCAAGAGAGAGCAATGCCGTGGCAACTCCCGTCACCCCATTGCCGGAAACAGGAGATTCCTATGAGCACGACAGATGTAAAACAAGCGGTACAGGATCGATATGGGAAGGCCGCCCTGCGCGTAGTGGAAGGCGAAGGCGCCTCCTGCTGCTGCGGATCGAAGAAGGCCGTGGCCCTGGGTGCGAATGACCCCATCACCGCCAACCTCTACTCGGAAGACCAGGCCGCCCAGATCCCAGAAGCCGCCGTGCTTGCTTCGCTGGGCTGCGGCAACCCCACGGCGCTGGCCGAACTCCACGAAGGCGAGACGGTACTGGATCTTGGCTCCGGCGGCGGCATCGATGTGCTGCTTTCCGCCCGCCGCGTGGGCCCCACCGGAAAGGCCTACGGCCTCGACATGACGGAAGAGATGCTGGCGCTGGCCAACTCGAACAAAGCGAAATCCGGCCTGGAGAACGTCGAGTTCCTGAAGGGCGAGATTGAGCGGATCCCCCTGCCGGACAACTCGGTGGACGTCATCATTTCCAACTGCGTCATCAATCTTTCTGCCGACAAGGACATGGTGCTGAGTGAGGCTTTCCGGGTGCTGAAGCCGGGCGGCCACTTCGCGGTCTCCGACGTGGTGACCCGTGGGGAAATCCCGGCTGACGTCCGGCGCAGTGTCGAACTCTGGGTGGGCTGCATCGCCGGAGCCCTCGATGAGCAGGACTATCATGCCAGGCTGGCCAAAGCGGGCTTCGAAAACATCAGTTTCGAGCCTACCCGCATTTACAAAGTGGAGCAGGCTCGCGAGTTCCTCGATGGCCAGGGCATCGACGTGGAAGCCATCGCACCGCTGGTCGATGAGAAGTTCATGAGTGCCTTTATCCGAGCCACGAAGCCTGCCTAGACTGTAGTCCTGATCCAGGGCGGCCCGATCGCGGTAGTACAATTGGGTTTCATGCGAAATCCGCGAGTTTTCGCCGCCCTGGCGCTGGTCTGCGCCTTGACGATCCCGGCCCCAGCACGGGACCCGGTGCGTACCCGCAAGGCCATGGTGGTTTCGCAGGAGCCCAATGCCACGGACGCGGGCGTGGCGGTGCTCAAGGCGGGCGGCAACGCCGTCGACGCCGCCATTACTGTCGCCATGACGCTCGCCGTCACGCATCCGCGGGCCGGCAATCTGGGCGGCGGGGGCTTCATGCTGATCCGGCTGGCCAACGGCACCAGCACGTTCATCGACTTCCGGGAGCGCGCTCCGCTCAGCGCCACGCGCATGATGTACCTGGACAAGGACGGCAAGCGCACCAAGGACAGCCAGGTGGGCTGGCGCGCCGCGGGCGTCCCGGGCACCGTAAGCGGTCTCGAATACGCCCACAAAAAGTACGGCTCCAAGCCCTGGGCCACCTTGCTCAAACCCGCCATCGACTTCGCCACACAGGGCGTCACCCTCACTTACGCCGAAGCCCGCAATCTCTGCAACAACCGCGAGGTGATGGAGCCGTTCGCCGAATCGAAGCGGATCTTCCTCAAAGGCGGAGCCTGCTTCGAGCCCGGCGAGAAGCTCGTCCAACCCGAACTCGCCCAGGTGATCTCGCGGATCGCCAAAGCCGGCGCGAAGGATTTCTACGAGGGCGAGACCGCCCGCATCTTCGCCGAAGAGTCGAAGAAGGCCGGCGGCGAGATCACGCTGGAAGACCTGAAGGCTTACAGGACCCACGAGCGCAAGCCGCTGATCGGCGAATACAAGGGCTACCAGATCATCACAGCTCCGCCGCCCTCTTCCGGCGGGCTGGTGATGTTCCAGATGCTGGGCATGCTCGACGGTACTGGCTATGAGAAGGCGGGGGCCGGATCCGCCAGCGCTACCCACTACATGGCCGAGGCCATGCGCCGCGCCTATGCGGACCGCGCCCGCTATGTCGGCGACCCCGACTTCGTCAAAATCCCCGTGAGCGGCCTGATCAACGGCACCTATACGAAGAAGCTCTGGGCCAACGTGCAGCCGGACAAGGCCACGCCCAGCAGTGCGATCCAGGCCGGCAACCCCGTTCCTTTTGAATCCTCGGAGACCACGCACTTCAACGTGATCGATGAGAAAGGCAACGCCGTCGCGCTGACGTATACGATCAACGGCCTCTACGGCAACGGGGTCACCGTCCCGCGCCTGGGCTTCCTGCTCAACAACGAGATGGACGACTTCACCACCAAGCCGGGCGAGGCGAACATGTTCGGCACAGTGGAAGGCGAGGCCAACGCGATTCAGCCGCGCAAGGCTCCGCTCTCGTCCATGACGCCCACCATCGTGGCGAAGGACAACCAGCCGTACCTGCTGCTGGGCGCGCCCGGCGGCTCCCGCATCCCCACGGCGGTGACGCAGGTGCTGCTGTATGTCCTCGACTTCGGCATGGACGTGCAGCAGGCCATCGACCAGCCGCGCTTCCACCACCAGTGGCTGCCGGACACGCTCTATCTGGAGCCCGGATTTTCGCCGGACACCCGCTCCGCTCTGGAGAAGATGGGCTACCAGGTGGCGGGCACGTCGGGCGTGGCGAGTGTCGAGGCGATTATGGTCGAACGACCGAAAGCCGCGGCGGCCCCGCGCGGCGGAGTGGTGGCCGATGGCGCCACCGCGGTCCGCTCAGGCGCGGGCAGCAATTCGGATACCTGGATGTCGCGCATCACCTGGATCGCCGGTGCGCAGAATGGACGCTCCTCCGGCAAAGCAGCCGGTTACTGAACCCGTATGGAACACGCACTCTCCACCCACCTACTCGTCAACCACCGGCTCAACACGGTCTGGCTCGACCGGATATGGAATGCCGGCATTCCGAAGGTGGAGATCTTCTGCGCCCGGCAGCATTTCGACTACCGCGACCAGTCGCAGGTGAACGAACTCGGCTACTGGTTCCGCGATGCCCAACTGCAGTGCCATTCGCTGCACGCGCCGATGTACAACGACGACTGCTGGGGCCGCAGTGGGCCGTCCTCCGTCGTCACGCTGACCGATACCTCCAAGCCGCGCCGCCTGCAATCCGTCGACGAGATCAAGCGCGCCATTGAGGTGGCCGAAAAGTTCCCGTTCAAGTACCTCATCCAGCACCTGGGCGTCTCGGGTGAGGAGTATAGCGACGAGAAGCTGGATGCCGCCTTCACCGCGCTGGAGGACCTGCAACTCTTCGCCAAGCACCGCGGTGTGGAGATCCTCATCGAGAACATCCCCAACCGCCTGAGCAGCGCCGAACGCCTGCTCTACTTCAGCGGCATCACCCATCTCGACCTGAAATTCTGCCTGGACCTGGGTCACGCCAACCTGATGGAAGGCATTGAGCCCACCTTCGCCCTGCTGCAGGACCGGCTGCGGTCCACGCACGTCCACGACAACGACGGCAAGGATGACATTCATCTCTTCCCGCTGCTGGCCGAGGGCGGCACCATTCCCTGGAAGCAGACCATGGATCTGCTGCGCACCCGGGAGTCGCAGTACCCGCTCCTGCTGGAGGTCAAGGACTCACCCGCCTTCGCCAACCCCATCGATGCGGCCCGGCAGGCCTTTGACCGATTGGAGAACCTTTGATGTCTGACTACCGTCGAATCACCATTGCCAGCGCGGGCCAGCATACCGGCGAACCCGTCGAAATCGCCGGCTGGCTCTACAACCTGCGCAAATCGGGGAAGATCATCTTTCCGATCATCCGCGATGGCAGCGGGACCATCCAGTGTGTGGGCGTGAAAGCCCAACTGCCGGAAGATGTCTTCGAGGCCCTGAAGAACCTCACGCAGGAATCCTCCGTGATCATCCGGGGCAAGATGCGCGCCGAAGCGCGCGCCCAGGGCGGCTATGAGATGGACATCGAGGGCGCCGAGATCGTCCAGCGCGTGAGTGAGGAGCATCCCTACCCCATCACGCCCAAGGAGCACGGCGTCGAGTTTCTCTTCGACCAGCGCCACCTGCACCTGCGCAGCCGCCGCCAGCACGCCATCCTCAAGATCCGCCACGAGATCATCAAGGCGGTCCGCGACTACTTCGACTCCAACGGTTTCACCCTGGTCGATTGCCCCATCTTCACGCCGGCCGCCTGCGAAGGTACGACGACGCTGTTCGAAGTCGACTACTTCGAGGACGAGAAGGTCTACCTCACGCAATCCGGCCAGCTCTACAACGAAGCGACGGCCGCCGCCTTCGGCAAGACCTACTGCTTCGGCCCGACCTTCCGCGCCGAGAAGTCGAAGACCCGCCGCCACCTCACCGAGTTCTGGATGGTGGAGCCTGAAATGGCTTACGCCGACCTGGAAGACGTGAAGCGCGTCGCCGAAGAATTGATCGTCTTCATGGTGGGCCGAGTCCTGGAGAACCGGAAGACGGAGCTCGCCACGCTGGAGCGCGACATCACCAAGCTGGAAGCCATCAAATCGCCATTCCCGCGCATCAGCTACGACGAAGCGGTGGAGATCCTCAAGCGCAAGGGCAGTGAGATCGAGTGGGGCGGCGACTTCGGCGGGACCGACGAAACGCTGCTCAGCGAAGAGTTCGACCGTCCGGTGATGGTGGACCGCTACCCCGCGGCGGTGAAGGCGTTCTACTTCCAACCCGCGCCGGAACGGCCCGAAGTCGCGCTCGGCGTCGATGTCCTGGCCAGCGAAGGATACGGCGAAGTCATCGGCGGCGGCCAGCGTGTCCACGACTACGACCTGCTGGTGCAGCGCATCAAGGATCACAACCTGCCGCCCGAAGCCTTCCAGTGGTATCTGGACCTGCGCCGCTTCGGCAGCGTGCCGCACGGCGGCTTCGGCATGGGCATTGAACGCGCCGTGTCCTGGATCTGCGGCCTGGAACACATCCGCGAAACCATCGCCTTCCCGCGCATGCTGTACCGGACACGGCCGTAGGAGCCTATGGCGCAAACCATCGCGATTCTCGGAGCTCCCCTGGACCTCGGCGCCGGCCGCCGCGGCGTGGACATGGGCCCCTCGGCCCTGCGCGTGGCAAACCTGAATGCGAAGCTCGTTTCTCTCGGCTACAAGGTGGAGGATCTGGGCAACGTGTTCGCGAGCCAGCAGGAGAGCTCCCGGATTGGCGCCGCCCACGCCCGCTATCTGAAGCCGATCGCCGAAACCTGCGTCGAACTGGCGCACAAGGTGGAGCGCGCGGCGGGACAGGGCAAGTTTCCGCTGGTGCTGGGCGGCGATCACTCGGTTGCCGTCGGCACCGTCAGCGGCATGGCCCAGCATTACCGGAAGAAGAAGCAGAAGTTGGGCGTCATCTGGCTGGATGCGCACACGGACATGAATACGCCGGACTCGTCGCCCAGCGGCAACGTTCACGGCATGCCCCTGGCGTGTCTGGTCGGCTTCGGCCCCAAACCGCTGACGCACCTCTACGGCTACGCACCCAAGGTGGACCCGAAGAACGTCGTGCTGGTGGGGATCCGCGATGTCGACCTCACGGAACGGCCCATCGTGAAGCAGAGCGGCGTGCGTGTTTTCACCATGCGCGATATCGACGAGCGCGGACTGCGTTCGGTGATGGAAGAGGCGGTGATGGTCGCCTCGGAAGGCACAGCCGGCATCCATATCTCACTGGACATGGACGGCGTGGATCCCGATGAAGCGCCCGGCGTCGGCACGCCCGTGCGCGGCGGCTTCTCCTATCGCGAGGCCCACCTGGCCATGGAGATCCTGTGTGATTCGCGGCGCGTGCGATCCATGGAAGTGGTGGAAGTGAACCCGGTGCTCGACACAGCGAACCGAACCGCCCTTCTGGGCGTCGAACTGGTGATGTCGGCCATGGGCAAGAGGATCCTCTGACAAGGTATTTATGAGCAAACTCCGCGTCGCAGTTGTGTACGGCGGCCGCAGCGGCGAGCACGAAGTCTCCATCCGCTCGGCCCAGGCCATCATGGCCGCCCTGAACACCGAAAACTACGAAGTCATCCCCTACCTCATCGGCAAGGATGGCAAGTGGGATCCCAAGCCGATTCTGCCCGAGCCTGGCGCCAACGACGGCATCGACGTCGTCTTTCCTGTCCTGCATGGCACGTTCGGCGAGGACGGCACCATCCAGGGCCTGTTCGAGATGGCCGACCTGCCGTATGTCGGGCCCGGGGTCTTCGGCTCGGCCGCCTCGATGGACAAGGAACACTTCAAACGCCTCAGCGTGGAGCGCGGCCTGCCCGTCGTCGAATATGCGATCGTCCACACCGGCAATCCGCACAAGACTATCGACTGGGATACGACGCTCAATCAGATCGTCGAACGCTTCGGTCTGCCGGTCTTTGTGAAGCCCTGCAACCTGGGTTCCTCGGTGGGCGTTGCCAAGGCGCATACCGTCGAAGAACTGCAGGCGGCGATCGTGGATGCGGGGCGTTACGACCTGAAGGTGATTGTCGAGCGCGCCATCGTGGGCCAGGAAGTGGAGTGTGCCGTCCTGGGCAACTACCGCCCGCAGGCATCCACACCCTGCGAGATCCTGCCGTCGAAGGAGTTCTACGACTACGACGACAAGTACCTGCTGGACCAGGCGAAGACGGTCATCCCGCCCAATCTGAGCGAAGAGAAGATCGAGGAGGTCCAGCGCCTCGCCATCGAATGCTTCCAGGCCATGGACTGCAGCGGCATGGCGCGCGTCGACTTCCTGATCGAGAAAGCCACCGGCAACATCTACATCAACGAGATCAATACCATCCCCGGGTTCACCTCGATCAGCATGTACCCGAAGATGTGGGAGCATGCCGGCTGCCCGTTCGACATGCTGGTGGGCATGCTCCTCAGCCTTGCGCTGGAACGTCACAGCCTGCGCCAGGCTCTGCGCTACGAACGATGAGGACTCTGGCCGTACTTCTGCTGGCGGCCGCGCTACCGCTGGCCGCACAGCCCAAACCGCCCGCCAATCCGAACCGGCCCCTGCCCAATACGGAGGAACTGGAACGCGAGCTGAAGCGGGTGCTCGATGTGTATCTCATCGCCAGTGAGAATGCAGCCGATCCCGTAAGCGCGGACACCGCTTTCTACGGCGGAGCCATTCCCGGCATGCTGCGCCGCCTGGATCCGCACTCGATCTTCTTCGACAAAGAGCAGTTCCAGCAACTGCAGGAGATGGAGCGCAGTGTCACCAAAGGCTTCGGCAGCGTCGTGAGTGTGCTGCCCGGCCGTGTGATCGTGTTGCAGACCCTGCCCGGCACTCCATCGCAGAAAGCCGGCCTGGCGCCGGGGGATGAGATCGTCGGCGTCAACAACATCCCGTTTGCAAATCTCGATCTCGATCAACTGGTGCAGGTGCTGTCCATGACACGCCAGCAGCAGGCGCAGATCGCGGTGCGGCGGCAGGGGACAGCGCGCCTGATGTTCTTCACGCTAACGCCCGAAGAGCTGCAGTCGCCCAGCGTCGACCGCTCGTTCCTGCTGGAGCCCGGCGTCGGCTATGTCCGCGCCACCAGCTTCGACACGAACACCGCGACGCTGATCCAGGAAGCCATTGAAAGCCTCGGCGGCGCCAAGCTGAAGGGCCTGGTGCTCGACCTGCGGGAAAATCCCGGCGGCGTCCTGCAGGCCGGCCTCGCTACGGCAGCGCTGTTCCTCAAACCAGGCACACGAATTCTGAGCGCGCGCGGCCGCAGCACGGAGACCGAGAACATCGAGGTCCCCAAGGAAGCGAAGCCGTACGAATTCAAGCTGGCCGTGCTCGTGAATGCCAAGACCGCCAGCGCGTCGGAGATCGTGGCCGGCGCGATCCAGGACAACGATCGCGGCATGGTGATCGGAGAGACCTCGTTCGGCAAGGGACTGGTGCAGCGCGTCTTCCCGCTCAGCGACAACGCGGGCCTGGCGCTGACCACCGCGTTCTACTACACGCCCAGCGGACGCAGCATCCAAAAGCCGCTGAAGGATAACGAATTGGCCGCAGCCACGGCGACCACCCGGCCCGAGTTCAAGACGGCCGGCGGACGCACGGTGCGCGGCGGCGGCGGGATCGAACCCGACTTCGTGGTCTTACCCGAGCGGCCGGGCCGCTTCCGCTATGTCCTGGAAACCTCGGCGGCCTTTGCCGGGTATGCCACGGAGTGGCTGGCAGGGCATCGCGCGGACGCCAGCCGCGAGATGGAGATCACCGGGCCCATGCTGGACGAGTTCCAGCTCTGGCTGTCAAAGCGGAACATCCGGCCCGGGCTGGCCGAATGGTCGGCCGAGCGCGAGTATATCCGCCGGCGGCTGAAGCAGGAGATTCTCAACCAGTCGATCAGCGTTGCTTCCGGCGACGAGATCGAGCTTCGGAACGATCCTGTGGTTCGGCGGGCTCTGGCAGGCTTTCAGGAGCCCTGACCAGCAGCACGCCCGCGAACAGCAGCGGCGCAATCACCTGAACCATCTTGCGGTCGAGCGCCGTGTCGATCTGCCAGCCGATGGTGGGTGGGGTGATCCAGAGTACGATCAGGTCGGCCAGCACGAGCAGGGCTGGCACAATGAGCGGCCACCAGGGTCCGCGCGGCGACCTCAGTTTCAGCACGAACGCCAGCGCCGCGAACAGCAGCACCGGATGGGCCGGAAATTCGCCGAGCTGGATGAGTGAATCCAGGAAGTTGCGCAGCACCACACCGCCGCGTCCGAGGTCCGCCAGCAGGCCGAAGGAGAGTCCGGCCGTTTTCGGGGCCAGGAACAGAGGGAAGCCGATCGCGAGCAGCAAAGCGGGCAGAGACCCGCCCAGCCAGGCAGCGGCCTTCCCGCGCGCCTGCCAGACCAGCGTGCCTGCCAGCAGCACGAAGAATACGGCGCCTTCGTTCTTGGCCGATGCGGCCAGGGCGGCCAGCAGGCCACTCAAGGCTAGCGCGCCAGGATCCCAGTTCTTCCGCTCGGCCAGAGCCGCGACAATCAACGAAGCCAGGATCAGGCAACCTACCGGCGTGTCGGCGTATTGACCCGGCGCCTGCCGCCACAGCGGTGTCGAGGCGAGCAGGATCACGCCACCCAGCCAGCCCAAAGCCGGGGCCCGCAACAAGGCCAGAGCGAATCCGGCCAATAGCGGAATGGCCACACTGAACAGCAATGAGGCAAAGATGGGCACGCAGGGATCACCCAGCACTCCGCCATACACCCAGCCGCGCGCGACCACCGAGGGCCAAAGCAAGGGGGCATCGGCATTCGCCAATCCGTTCTCCGGGGTAATGGCCAGCCGCCAGGTCGAGGCGTCCGTCAGAAACTTCGCTCTCAGGTTCCAACTCGACCAGGCATCCCAGTTGCCCTGGGGATTGCCGTTTGTGAAAGCAAAGAAGGCAGCCACGAATAGCAGCAGGCCGACTCCGAACGCGAGGGCGGGCAGCCAGGTCCATTTGAACGCGGGGGGCTCCGGTGCCTCATCCGGTTCGTTCCCTGCGTTCCGGCGCAGCACCCAACCCACGATGCCGCACACGGCCAGCAATCCGTCCGCGGTGTGGACGGCTGCCGGCGCGCCCAAGCCGGCCCAGAGCAGCGCAAACGACAAGGCAGCTGTCGCGGCCAGCCCCACAGGCAGCGCCAGGAGGGTTTCGAGGATCCAGGCCATCCAACGGGGCCGCAGTCCGCCGCAGGCCTGCGACGCACGCACCCACGGCCAGCCAATGGCCCAGGCCAGCAGCAAGGCGGCAATACCCATCATGCTAGCGGCCCTCCCGCCGGTAGAGGCCCACGGAGTTGCCCAGATTCTCGACCAGCACCATGCCTCGATCGCGGCCCGCCGCCGCAAGGTTCGCGTCATTCGCGGAAAGGGCGCCGATCCACCAGACCGGCTTCACCTTGGCCGTCCAGGGCACGAGCACACGCGGTGCAATCGCATATTGCGTGTAGGCAAACGCGGCCTGTTCCGCCAGGTCGCCCGCGGGCAGGTCGGAGAAATAACCCACCTTTTCGGTGACAGGGATGCGGGCCAGTACCGGCTGGAGTCTTTCCTGCTGGGCCATCACATGGAAGGGATCGCGAAACTGCGAAGCATACTGGTCAGACAGGCCGTACTGCTGTAGTGCGCCGAAGAGCGCCACCACAGCCACCGCGGCCACTCCGGCCAGCGCGCGCGCGCCGGTCGTATGGTCTTGCGAAGGCATAGGGTGCAACTCCTAAGTATAGCGGCCGGTTCTACAGTTCTCGAAGCCGCCGCAACCGGTTGCGGCGCTGCCGTTCGGCGCGCAGCACTTCACGCTCGTCCAGGCCGAAGTAGTGAGCCACTTCGTGCCAGATGGTCTCTTCGACCAGCCGTCGCAGTTCAGCCGGATTCCTGGCTTCGCGTTCGTGGGGGCCCTGGTAGAGGGTAATCCGATCCGGCATCGCGTAAGGTTGCCCGCTGCTGCGTTCAGTGAGAGGCCGGCCTTCATAGAGGCCGAGCAGACCGGGTGTACGCGGCTCCGGTTCGACCAGGAACACGAGGTTCTGCAGCCGCCCCCGGAAGCGCGGAGGAATGATGTCCAGGCATTCTTCGACGAGCTGGTCGAATTCTCGCGGGCTCATCGTCTGGATTGTAGCGAGCAGAGCTATCAGCGGTCAGCTATCAGCTCTCAGCGAGAGCTTTTCCGCGGAGCCGCGGATGCGGAAGGTGACAGCGCCGGTTGACTTCGCTAACTCATAGGCTGAAAGCTGAGAGCTGACCGCTGAAAGCTTCCAATGAAAGACTTCCATGAGCTGAAGGTCTGGAAAAAGGCGCATTCCCTGACCCTCGCGATCTACCACTCCACAATGGCCTTCCCTCGGGAGGAGATCTACGGGTTGACAAGCCAACTACGGAGAGCCTCCGCTTCCATTCCTGCGAATCTCGCAGAAGGTTGTGGCCGCACTGGCGACGCGGAGTTGGCCCGCTTCTGCAGCATTGCTCTCGGCTCCGCGAGCGAGGTGGAATATCACCTGTTGCTAGCGAAGGACCTGAACATGCTAGAACCCAGGGACTTCGAAGTACTGACGAACCGCACCATCGAGGTCAAGCGCATGCTGACATCCTTGATTCAGAAGTTGCGGGCCGAGGGTTAAAGGGGGGCGAGCTTTCAGCGATCAGCGCTCAGGTCTCAGCTGGCGTTTCCGCGGCCTGCCGAGGTGGGCTCGGGAGCGAGCGTAAGTTGACTTCGCTAACTCAAAAGCTGAAAGCTGAAAGCTGACCGCTGAAAGCTCTCGAATGCCCTCCGAACCCGAAGAGAAACTCCAGAAGCTCGCTTCCGCCTACGGCATCGGCAACCTCCGGCGCCACATCTTCCTCTGCGCCGACCAGACCAATCCCAAGTGCTGCGACAAGCAGCAGGGTCTCGAGTCCTGGGACTATCTCAAGTCTCGGCTCAAGGAGTTGAACCACAAGGAGATCTATCGCACCAAGGCAAACTGCCTGCGGATTTGCGAGCAGGGGCCGATCGCCGTGGTCTATCCGGAGGGTATCTGGTACCGCAACGCCACACCGGCGGTTCTGGAGCGCATCATCCAGGAACACCTGATCGGCGGGCAACCGGTTGAGGAATACGTCTTCGCGCGCGATCCGCTGGCCCGGGCGGAGGAGTAGCCTCCGCCCTTCGAGCCGCTAAGCCTACTGCGGGATCGGCATGCCCATCTGCTTGTAGATCCCCTCGATCAGGCTGATCTTCGCTTTCGCATCCTTGTTGGCCGGGTCGTAGGTCAGCACCTCGCGATACTGCTTCAACGCCGGACGGTACTTCTGCCGCGGCGGCAGGGCTTCGTTGTTCATGAAGCTGTCGGCATACTTCAGGTGAGCATCCGCCAGCGCCTTGTTCACCTCGGCGTCCTTCGCGTTCGCCTTGTACAGCGGATCGAGCAGCGCGAACGCCTCCTCGAACTTGCCGGCTTTCACCTTGGCTTCCGCCTGAGTCACCTTCGGATTGGCCGCGAACAGGCAGATCGCAGCCGCCAGAGTCATCAAAACTGTCTTTCCCAGCATAATTTCCAGTCTAGCGCGATAAACTGGAGAGTTAGCCTTGACGAAACGCATCATTGTAGCCATCGACGGGCCGGCCGGCGCCGGCAAAAGCACCCTTGCCAAACGGGTGGCCGCCCGCCTTTCCTTCATCTACATCGACACCGGAGCCATGTACCGCGCCGTCGCCCTCTGGGCCCGCCGCACCGGGGTCGAGTGGAACGACCTGCAAAGCCTGGAGCAACTCGCCCGGGAAGCGGTGATCCACCTGGAGCGCGACGGCCGCGTCCTGCTCAATGGCGAAGATGTCAGCGCCGCCATCCGCGAGCCTGAGATCTCCCAGGGCGCCTCCATCGTCTCCGCGATCTCCGGCGTGCGCCGTGCCCTGGTCGCCAAACAACAGGAGTTGGGCGAGATCCACTCCGCCGTCATGGAAGGCCGCGACATCGGCACGGTGGTCTTCCCGAATGCCGAAGTGAAAGTATTCCTGGACGCTACCCCCGAAGTGCGCGCGGAGCGCCGCGTCAACGATCTGCTGGCCCGCGGCATCCCGGCCGATTTCGACGAAGTCCTCCGCGAAATGAAACAACGGGATGAGCGCGACTCCACCCGCCCCGACTCCCCCCTGCGGCAGGCCCCCGACGCCACCTACCTCGACTCCAGCAATATGGACGCCAGCCAGGTGGAAGAGGCCCTGCTGCGCATTGTGCGCGAACGCACCAGCAATGGAAAGGAAGTTCATCGTTGAAGAATCTGCTCGTGATGAAGTTCGGCGGCACCAGCATGGGCACCGCCGAGCGGATCAAATCGGCTGCCGCGCTGTGTGAAGACGCGCACAGTCAGCGACCCACGGTTGTCGTGGTCTCCGCCATGTCGAAAGTCACCGACATGCTGCTGGAGACCCTGCGCCACGCCGAGGGCGGAGATGAGCGCGGGGTGGACGCCAACCTGGCTGCCCTCGATGCCAAACACCGCGACTGCTGCGCCGATCTATTGCCCGACCTGGCCGCCCGCAACGCCACTCAGGCTCTGCTCGATGACATCCTGCTCGAGTTCTCGCGCATCGCGCGCGGCGTCCTGATGCTGGGTGAGCGCCCTCCGCGCTCCGTCGATGAAGCCATCGCCGTGGGCGAGCGCCTCTCTTCCACCCTCATCGCGGCCTATATGCGGAGCCGGGGGGTCGAAGCCATTGCCGTGAATGCCCGCGATCTCGTCGTCACCGACGCCGTCTTCGGCAACGCCAGCCCGCTGATGGACCAGACTCGCGAGAAGGCCGTCAACCAGCTCAATCCCGCCCTTGAACAGCGCAAACTCCCTGTAATCACTGGCTTTAACGGGGCCACCATGGATGGCCGGGCCACCACCCTGGGCCGCGGCGGCAGCGACTTCTCCGCCTCTATCCTTGCCTCCGTCCTGGATGCCTCGGAGCTCTGGATCTGGAGCGACGTCGACGGCATTATGTCCGCCGATCCCCGCCTGGTGCCCAACGCCAAAGTCCTCGACGAGATCACCTACCGCGAAGCGGCCGAGCTCGCCTACAACGGCGCCAAAGTTCTCCATCCCCGCACCCTGGTGCCCCTGATGGAGAAGGACATCCCCGTCTGGAGCAAGAACAGCTTCAACCTCACCGCCCCTGGCACCCGCATCGTCCCCGAAACAAAGGAAGGCCCCATCGGGCCGCGCGCCGTCACTTCGATGACGAACGTCGCCCTGGTGACCCTCGACCCGGCCAGCGCCCTGCTGAGCGGTACCAAGATCATGGCCCGTTCGCTGGAGGCCCTCGCCGCCGCCAATGCCGAGGTCCTGGCCCTGACCAGCTCCAGCTACCGTCAGAATTTCTGTTTCCTGATCCGTACAGCGGAGTTGCCGGCTGTCATCGAGCGCCTGGAGGCGACTTTCTCGATCGAGCTCACCCACGGGTACCTGAATCCCATCGACGTCGAACTCGATGTCGGCCTGCTCGCCATTGTTGGCGAGGGGATGAAGGGCCACCCGGGCCTCGCCGGCCGGATTTTTACAGCCATCTCCCGTGAGATGGTCAACATTATTGCCATTGCCCAGGGTTCGTCGGAACTCACCATCGGGATCGTGGTCCGCAAGGATGGCATCGAGAAGGCCGTTCGCGCGGTCCATGCCGAATGCGGCCTGGGCAATTAACAGCAGATCCGGAGCCCACTTTCCGGGCGCGCCGGCGGGTTTATAATAGTAGTTTCGCTTCAGCTAGGAGTTCTTCCCATGTTTGACCTTTTCCGCAGCCGTGAGAAGTCTGTGCGTTACCTGCTTGGTGCGCTGTTGACGCTGGTTGCTCTTTCGATGGTAATCACGCTGGTCCCCGGCTACGGTGGTGGATGGGGCAGCGGCGGCAACAGCGGCGACCCGAACGTCCTCGCGGAAATTGGCGACCAGAAGGTTACGGCCCAGGATGTCCGCCAGTTCATGTCTCGCGAACGCAGCGCGATCCAGAAGGGCATGGAGCAGTTCTACGTGCCGCTGGCCGTCCAGCAGATGGTCGCCCAGCGCGCGGTCGCCTATCAGGCCGGCCGCATGGGCATGAAGGTCAGCGACGAGGACCTGGCCAACACGGTCCGCTCCATCCTGCCGCAACTGTTTGAAAATGGGAAGTTTGTCGGCAATGAGGCGTATGCCGCGTTCCTCGCCCAGCAGAATTTCACGATCCAGCAGTTCGAAGAGAACGTGCGCACCGCGGCCCTCGAAACCCGCCTCGAGACGCTGGCCCTGGAAGGCACCGTCGTGACGCCGGGCGACATCGAGGGCGAGTACAAGCACCGCCACGACAAGATCAAGATCGCCTACTTCGGAATTGGGCCGGAACTGTTCAAGGGTAAGGTCAACGTTACTCCGGAAGAGGTGAAAGCATACTTCGACAAGAACCGCACCCTCTACCAGACGCCGGAACGCCGCAGCTACCTGATCTTCCCGGTGGACGAAGCCACCGTCGCCTCCGGCATCAAGGTCGATGATGCTGCCCTGCAGAAGATCTATGCACAGAACCAGGAGTCTTTCCGCACTCCGGAACGGGTCAAGGCCAGCCACATCCTGCTGAAAACCACCAATAAAACCCCGGCGGAAGTCGCCCAGATCCAGAAGAAGATGGAAGACATTTTGAAGCAGATCAAGGCGGGCGCCAATTTCGCGGAGATGGCGAAGAAGTACTCCGAGGACAACGCACCCGGTGCCTCCGCCTCCAAAGGTGGCGATCTTGATTGGGTGGTCCGCGGCCAGATGGTGCCCGAGTTCGAAAAGGCCACCTTCTCCACGCCGCCCGGCACCGTCAGCGGGCTGATCAAAACCGAGTACGGCTTCCACATCATCAAGGTGGACGCCCACGAATCCGCCCACCTCCGCACGTTTGCCGAGGTCCGCGACCAGATCGCCAAGGAAGCCTCCCGCGCCATGGTGTACGACAAGATGCAGAATCTGGCCGATCAGCTTCGCGCCGCTCTCATCAAGTCCTCCGCCGAAGCCGAGAAGCTGGCCGCCGCCAATGGCATTACCCCGGTCCGCGCCGAGAAAGTCGGCCCCGGTGATCCCATCCAGGAGATCGGCATCAACCCGCAATTCACAGACGCAGCCGCGAGCCTCGCCAAGAACGGCGTTACGCCCGTGATTCAGGTGGGACAGAACAAGCTGGCGGTGGCTCAGGTCACCGACATCATCCCGACCCACCCGGCCGAGTTTGCCGACGTTCAGGCGCAGGTGCGCGATGCTCTCCTCGGCCAGAAGGCGCAGGAAGCGATGCAGAACGCCGTAAAGGACGCCAACGCCAAACTCAAGTCGGCGGGTGGCGACCTGGCCGCTCTGGCCAAGCAGTTCGGCACCGATCTCAAGACCTCGGAACTGGTCAACCGCGACGCCGCCATCACGGGCCTGGGTTCCGCCAGCACGGTGGGTGAAGGCTTCAACCGCAACGTCGGCGACGTCTTCGGGCCCATTCCGACCCCCAACGGCACCTTCTACTGCAAGGTCCTCGAGAAGCAGCCGGCCGATCTCACGGCGATCACCGCCAACCGCGCCGCCCTCATCCAGGAGCTGAAATCCCGCCGCGCCAATGAGCGCCGCGAGCTCTTCGGCGATGGCGTCGTCCAGGCCCTCATCAAGCAGAAGCGCGTGAAGATCTACGACGACAACATCAAGAAGCTGGTCGCTTCCTACGGCGGCTGATGCTACGCGAGTTGATCGACTTTGTCCTGGCCCTGAAGGACCCGGACGCGCTGATCCGGCTTCTCACCACCGTCTTTACCGGATGGTGGAGCTACGCGATGCTCTTCGGCATCGTGTTTGCTGAGACCGGCCTGCTCGTCGGGTTCTTCCTCCCGGGCGATTCCCTGCTCTTCACTGTTGGTGTGGTTGCCGGCGCCGGTCAGCTCGACCTCGCCGGCATCATCGTCACTCTCATCGCCGCCGCCCTCCTGGGCAACTCCTGCGGCTATTTTCTGGGCCGCTTCATCGGCGTTCGCCTCTTCGCCAACCCGAACTCGAAGATCTTCCGCCGCGAACATCTGGACCGCACCCACGCGTTCTATGAAAAGCACGGCGGCAAGACGATCATCTACGCGCAGTTCGTGCCCATCATCCGCACCTTCGCCGCGTTCGTGGCCGGTGTGGCCGGCATGGGCCTGCCGCGCTTCCTCTCCTTCAATGTGTTCGGAAGCGTGGGTTGGGTCGTCTCAATGACCGTGCTCGGCTACAAGCTGGGCAGCTTCCCCATCATTCGTGCGCACTTCGAGAAGGTCGTCATCCTCATCGTTCTGGTCTCGGTGCTGCCCGTCATCCTGCAGGTGCTGCGCAGCCGCCGTTCTCCGGAAGCCGCTTAGTTCAGCACTCGATCACGTTCAAAGCCAAACCGCCCAGGGACGTTTCCTTGTACCGGCTCTGCATGTCCATGCCCGTGTCGTACATGGTCTTGATCACCTGATCCAGCGTCACCCGGTGGCCGGTGGTGTTCTGCATCGCCATGCGCGCCGCGTTCACCGCCTTGATGGCTCCGAAGGCATTCCTTTCGATACAGGGAATCTGTACCAATCCCGCAATGGGGTCACAGGTCATGCCAAGGTTGTGTTCCATCGCGATCTCGGCCGCGTGCTCCACTTGGTCGTTCCCGCCGCCCAGCGCCGATACCAGGCCCGCCGCCGCCATGGAACACGCCACACCCACCTCACCCTGGCAGCCCACCTCGGCCCCGGAGATCGACGCGTTCTCCTTATACAGGACCCCGATCGCCGCCGCGGCCAGCAGGTATCGCTCTATGCCCTCCGCCGATCCATCCTGGAAGCGCATGTAGTAGTGCCCGACGGCCGGGATGATGCCGGCCGCCCCATTGGTTGGGGCCGTCACAACACGCCCTCCGGCAGCGTTCTCCTCGTTCACGGCCAGCGCCCAGACGTTCACCCAGTCCAAAGGAGCCAGCGGATCGTTCGCATCGCTTACCGCCAGCCGCCGCACCAGCGAAGCCGCGCGCCGTGTCACGTTCAACCCGCCGGGCAGTACGCCTTCGGTCTCCAGTCCACGCTGGGTACAACGCTCCATGGCATCCCAGATGCGCTGGATCCCGCCGCGCACCTCGGCCTCGTTACGCCACGCTAACTCGTTCGCCAGCATCAGTTCCGCGATGCTCAGCGAATGAGCAGCGGCGAGTTCCATCAGCTCGGCGCCGCTTTGGAAGGGATAGGGAACCGAAGCCCGGGCCGACTCGGAGGCCGCCTGCCCCTCTTCCCGGATAAACCCGCCGCCCACCGAGTAGTACACCCGGCTGTGGAGCAACTTACCTTGGGCATCCAGCACCGAAAAACGCACCGCGTTCGGATGGCCGGGCAACACCATGTCCATATGGAACTGGAGATCGCTCGCCGGCGCGAATTCCACCTCGTGCCGCCCCAGCAGGGACAGCCGCCCGGCCTGTTCCACCTGAGCCAAACGCGGCCCGATCGCCTCCGGATCCACACCATCCGGCTGCTCGCCCAGCCAGCCCAGGAGGATTCCACGGTCGGTTCCGTGGCCTCGCCCGGTCAGAGCCAGCGAACCGTACAGCTCCGCACGGATTCGTGCTACCTGGGGCAGCACACCCCGCTCGTCCAACTGCCGGACGAACGCGTACGCCGCCCGCATCGGACCCACGGTGTGGGAACTGGAGGGCCCGATGCCGATCTTGAAGAGATCAAAGAGGCTTGTCCGCAATCCGGTCCCTCGTGCCTACTGCCGCAGCCAGTCTTTCAGGTGCGCCTTCTGCTCGTCGCTGGCCTCCGGCTTCACTTCCAGAGCCCACGATTTGGGTTCGTCCGCCACAATTGGCATTTTGAAGGTCATCAATTTGTCGCGGCGCGCCACCAGCAACTCCACCGTATCGCCCGCCTTATAGTTGTCGAGCCGCGACGGCCACTGTTCCGCCCGCACCCGGTAGCCGTTCACAGCCAGGATCTCGTCATCCACATTCAATCCGGCATCATACGCCGCCGTACCACGCTGCAAACGCGACACAACGATGCGTCCGCCCGTCGTGCCGGCGGTCACACCGGTCAGGATCCGCGGCGGGCCGCTGCGCCGCTCCTGCGGCCTGAACCGGAGCCCATACCAGTCGAGGGCTTCCGTGTAGTCCAGCTCCTCCGTCGTCTCTAAGGCATTCTTGAAGAAGGACTTCAAATCGATGCCCGCCACCTCGGCGGCTACGGTCCGAAACTGTTCCGGTGTGTAGCCTTTGGCTCCGCTATACCGCTCAAAGGCCAGCTTCAGCACGTCGTCCAGCGACTTGGCGCCGTTCGTGGCTTTGCGCACCTTTGCATCCAGGATGAAGCCGATGACCTGGCCCTTCGTGTAGTAGCTGATCGCCGTGTTCGGAGTGTTCTCGTTGGGCCGGTACAACTGGATCCAGGCATTGAACGAGGCCGATTCGGCGGACGTCACCAGCCGCCCCGGCGTGGATTGCAGCTGCCCGATCGCGCCCGACATCGCTCGCAGAAGCTGCTGTTGCGTCGACAGGCCGGATCGCCGCAGAGCCAGCGGGCCGTAGTAGGAGGTCACACCCTCGGCCAGCCACAGGCTCCGCGTATAGTCTTCATTCTCATAGTCAAACGGCCCCAGTTCCACGGGTCGCAGCCGCTTTACATTCCACAGGTGGAAATACTCGTGGCTCACCAGGCCCAGCCAGCCCACACGGTTCGGCCGCCGGCCGCCGGCACCGGCGCCGCCCGGTGTCTCCGGAGGATCCTGCGTATTTCCATAAGCCCAGCGGCTGGTCCCCATCCACGTGGAGTTCTTGTGCTCCAAGCCGCCGCCGGACTCCGTGATCATATTGAAAAAGACATACTTGTCGTACGGCAGCCCACCCCACTGGCGGCTGTACTCGGCCACGATCTTCGCGACGTCTCTGGCCGAAGCCGGCCCGTCCCACATCGGGCCTTCCCCTTCATTGACCAGATAGTGCTTTTTCCCGTCGACTTCGAATTCGTGGATCGGCCCGTTGCCGGCATAGATGGGGCTGTCCAGCAGCTGGTCCCAGTCCGCGGCCAGGTAGGTGTGCGGAGCCGAACCTTCCTTCATCCCACTGATGCTGCGGGTCCAGCCGGACGGCAACTCGAGCTTCACTTCGTAGGGCCGCTTGTCGGCACCAACCAGGGTCATGAAGTTCGCGGCGCCGTTCATCATGGCGAACCCGGCATCCACCCAGTTGCCCTGGACGCTCATCTCATGGGCGTAGACTTTGTAATTCACAGAGATAGAGGACGCGCCGCGGGCCTCCACCTTCCAGCGGTTCTTGCGGGTCTTCGTCCAGGTAAGCTCGCGGCCCTGGTTATCCTGGGCCTTGAAGTTCTCCACATTGCGCGCATACTCGCGCACCAGATAGGAACCCGGAGTCCAGACCGGCATGTACAGTTCGACGGCCGGCTGGCCGGCGGGAATCTCCGCCGTCACCTCCACATAGTGCGTGTGCGGGGCGGGAAACTTCATGGTGTAGCGGACAGGCGCCTGCGCGAAAACGGAGATCGAGAAGACCAGAGAAAGAAGGATGGTTCGCATGGGACTAAGACCTAAAATGGTAGGAGCTTGACGAAAAAGGTTACCATTCACGTGCTCGGCGCGGGGCTGGCCGGCAGCGAGGCAGCGTGGCAGATCGCGGACAAAGGGATCTCCTGCATCCTATATGAAATGCGCCCGCGGCGGCAAACACCGGCCCACAAGACAGGCGATTTCGGCGAACTCGTCTGCTCCAACTCATTGAAAAGTGACTCGGAGAATACGGCTCCCTGGTTGCTGAAGCGGGAACTGCGGCAACTGGGCTCGCTCGCCATGCGCGCGGCCGAGGAGTCCCGAGTGCCGGGTGGTCATGCGCTCACGGTCGACCGCGACCTGTTCGCCGCTGCGATCACCCGGGCTGTCGAAAGCCATCCCCGCATCCAAGTGGTCCGGGAAGAAGTCACTGAGATCCCAGCCGATGGCATCGTCGTAGTGGCGACCGGTCCTCTCACCTCGGGCGCTCTGGCGGCGGACATCGCCCGCCTGACCGGCAGCGAGCGGCTCTACTTCTACGACTCCATCAGCCCCATCATCGACGCCGAGACCATCGATCGGGACAAGGTCTTCGCCGCCTCCCGCTACGGCAAGTCTTTGGACGGCAGCGACGACTACTTGAACTGCCCGTTCAACAAGCAGGAATACGAGACGTTCGTCGACGCTGTGCTCACCGCCGAGAGCGCCGGTGCCCACATTGAGGAAGACCGCGCAATCCACAACGGCAAAGTCGCGTTCTTCGAGTCGTGCCTGCCGATTGAGGAGATCGCCCGGCGCGGCCGCGACACGCTCCGCTTTGGGCCCATGAAGCCCGTTGGGCTGGACGATCCGAAAACCGGCCGCTGGCCGTACGCCGTGGTCCAATTGCGCCAGGAAGATCAGCGCGCCGGCAGCTACAATCTCGTTGGTTTTCAGAACTATATGAAGTTCCCGGAGCAGAAGCGCGTGTTCCGGCTCATCCCTGGCCTGGAGAATGCCGAGTTCCTGCGCTACGGCCAAATCCATCGCAATACGTACATCAACGGGCCCGAACTGCTCACCGCCACACTCCAGCTCAAGAGCGACCCGCGGATCTTCTTTGCGGGGCAGATCTCGGGTGTCGAGGGATACGTCGAGTCCATTGCTACCGGCTTGCTGGCCGGTCGGTTCGCCGCCGCGCTGGCGGCGGGGGAGACTCCAGTTCCGGCGCCGCGCGAGACCGCACTGGGGTCGCTCACCCACTACATCACCAACGCCAACCCGAAACACTACCAACCCGCAAACATTGCGTTCGACCTGCTGCCGTCTCTGGACGAGGCCACCCGGCAGCGCTTCAAGCGGGACAAGAAGGCCAGGCACGCGGAGGTCTGCCGCCGGGCGATAGAAGCGATGAATGCCTATGTCTGAGCTGCAGCGCTGGATCGAGTCTTATCTTGCTGAACTCACACGGGTAAACTCGTCGGTCCACACCGTGCGCAACTATCAGACGGATCTGGAACAGTTTGCAGCCTACTTCTCCCGCGGCGGCCTCGCGCCGCCGGAACCAAAGGACTTCGAGCAGCTCATGCTGCGCGAATGGCTGGCGGATCTCTATACGCAGAACCTCGCCAGGACAACGATCCGCCGGAAACTGGCCGCCGTCCGCGGACTCTTCGACCACTGCCTGCGCCAGGGCATCATTACCCTGAACCGGGCCAAACTGCTCACCACGCCGCGCATGCCGAAATCGCTGCCCGATGTCCCCACCGAGGAGCAGACGAACACGCTGATCGACGAAATCGCCAAGGGCAAGCTGGAGCGGCCCGCGCGCAAGCGGGATTTGGCTTTGTTTGAGCTGCTGTACGGCTGCGGGCTGCGCATCAGCGAACTGGTGGGGCTCGACACCAATGACTTTGACATGGCCGAGGGTTGGGTCCGGGTCCGAGGTAAACGCAAGAAGGAGCGGCAAGTACCCATTCCCGGGAAAGCGATGGCCGCCCTGCGCGCCTGCCTCGAAGCCCGTCACCCGGCGGAAGGCGAGATGGCGGTGTTCCTGAACCACCGCGGTCTCCGGTTGACCGATCGCGGCGCCCGCGGCATTGTCAAAATGTACTCGATTGCCCTGGCGGCGGATTCCTCACTCCACCCTCACTCGCTGCGCCACGCCTATGCGACTCACCTTCTCAGTGCGGGCGCCGACCTGAGAGCGATCCAGGAGCTGCTGGGTCACGCCTCCCTGTCGACGACTCAGAAGTACACTCAACTTTCCCTGACCGATATCATGCGGGTTTACGACAAGGCCCACCCCAGGGCTTGACCCGCTCCGCAGCGCCCGTGGATCGTGGATGGCCTAGGTAGAGGGTGGATTTGGGCTAGTTGGGTCTTCTCCGGCAAATGCCTTAGTACCAGTAGGAAACTGATTCGCGATGGCTGGTCTTGGGCATTCACGCGGATGGGCGAGTGGGCTGAGCCGCATTCGCTTCCTCCCGCTGGGGCGGCCGGAAGATAGCGTCGATGGGTGTGTTCGGTGGGACCGGGAGTCTGCAACTGGCGGCGTCCGCGATGAGCGCGGCCTGGACTGCGTCGACTCGGTCAGCCCGATGGTCCCGGGGCCCATTGCTCAGTACGCGACTCTGCAAATGATTACAAGCTGTTTATTTGCAATATTTACGATCGTGCTAAGTTCTGCCGCGAGCGCGGGACGCGAGGGGATCACAGCGCGCTTGCCTCCACCTTTCCTCTTTTATTTGCGGCAGCGCGCAGTTGACCTGGAGCCTTGACGGATCCGTCGATCTTGGTGGCCGGCGCTCCCCCCGGCCACGTCCCACACAGTGGCTTCGTGGTACCGGACCCAGGGCGGACACTTCTCCATTTATCTCCGACACCCTAGGGGTGGTTTGTGTAGTACTGGTAGGTTCTACCCGCAATGTGGGGCGAAAGGGAGTTGACCATCTTAGGAAAAACCTCTTAGATAGAACTACTGTGTCAGAGCAAAGAAGATCCAGACGTTTTGAACTGAAGTTACCGTTGGAGCTGGTGCGAGCCGGGTCCCGGTCAATCTCGTGCCTTGGAGAGACCAGGAACGTAAGTTCCGGGGGTGTCCTCTTCAATGATCCCGCTGAGCCAATCGAATTGGGTCAGCCGATTGAGTACATGATCAGCCTGCCAACCGGCAGAACCATGGGTGACGTTCGGATCCGTTGTATGGGGAAGGTTGTCCGCCGGGATGGCGAGAATCAGGGCTTGGCAGCAACGCTGGAACGCTACGAATTCGTCCGGATGAGTTCCGTATCCGCTTAAGCCCCTGCACTGTGGCAAGGCGCCGGTTGTCACGGGCGCTCCATTCGTGTAAGCTAAGCAAAGAAAAGGCGAAGCCGCACGGATGAACCTAAGTCTCGATTTCCCAGACCCCAATCGTGAAGGTTCGCAAGAGGATGCGCTGGGGTTGACCCGCAGGGCCGACCTGGCGATGACAATTGCCCGTCTGCGGGCCTGGATGGAAGAGCCCAACTCACCCATCCGGGCCATCCGGCATCAGCCGGCCAAGCCGGGCCAATTCGTCCCGATGCCCGGTGGAGTCCCGGCAGCATTGCGCAAAGTGCTGGAAGAGAAGGGGATCACCCAGCTCTACACGCACCAGGCTGCATGCTTCGAGATCCTGCAGGATGGCGGGAATCCGGTTGTGGTCACACCCACAGCCAGCGGCAAGACGCTGTGCTATAACCTCCCGATCCTGCACCGGTTGGTCTCCGAACCAGAGGCGAGGGCCCTCTACCTCTTCCCAACCAAAGCCCTGGCCGAAGACCAGCTCCACGAATTCCACTCCATCGTAGAGGCCATGGGCTCCGGGGTGCGCGCCTTTACCTATGATGGCGACACGCCCCAGGATGCGCGCAAGCAGATCCGGGAACGGGCGAACGTGGTGCTCACGAATCCGGATATGCTCCATGCGGGCATCCTGCCGCACCACACGAAGTGGGGCAAGTTATTCGAAAACCTGCGCTACATCGTCATCGACGAACTGCACTACTACCGCGGCGTGTACGGCAGCCATCTGGCCAACGTGCTGCGGCGGCTGGCGCGCATCTGTGAGTTCTACGGTGCGAAGCCCCAGTTCATCTGCTGCTCGGCGACCATCGCCAACCCGAAGAGCCTGGCGGAAGCCCTGACCGGCACAGACTTCCGGCTGGTGGACCAGAGCGGTGCGCCCACGGGTGAGAAGTACTTTGTTTTTTATAATCCCCCTGTCGTTAACCGGCAGTTGGGCATCCGCCGCGGTTACCTGAATGAGACCCGGCGCATCGCCTCAGACCTCATTCAACGGGGCGAGCAGACTCTGGTCTTCGCCAACAACCGCCTTGCGACGGAAGTGCTGCTCACCTACCTCAAGGACGCCTGCGAGAAGCCAGGCCAGGCGGGCACCATCCGCGGTTACCGCGGCGGCTACCTGCCCCGGGAGAGGCGCGAGATTGAGCGCGGATTGCGGGAGGGCTCTATCCGGGCGGTGGTCGCCACGAACGCGCTGGAACTCGGCATCGATATTGGCTCGCTGGATGTGGTGGTGATGGCCGGGTATCCCGGCTCCATCGCGTCCACCTGGCAGCGGTCCGGGCGCGCAGGACGCAGGCTGGGGACCTCGCTGGCGTTGATGGTCGCCTCCAGCGCTCCGCTCGACCAGTATGTGGTCGAGCATCCTGAGTACTTCTTTGAGGGCTCTCCGGAGCACGCGCAGATCAACCCGGACAATCTTGAAATCCTGATCAACCATCTCAAGTGCGCAGCCTTCGAACTGCCCATCAAGGATGGGTCCAGGTTCGGACCGCACGAGACGGCGGAGCTTTGCAGCTTCCTGGAAGAGCTGCGCGTGGTGCATCACAGCGGAGGAGCCTGGCACTGGACCTCGGACAGCTATCCGGCTGACGCGATCAGCCTGCGGTCGGTCACCAGCGACAATTTCGTAGTCATCGACATCACCAACGAGGAGCGACTGATTGCCGAAGTGGCATTCCCGGCCGCGCTGGTGGAACTCCACGAGAAGGCGATCTATCTGCACGAAGCCCGGCAGTATCAGGTGGAGAAGATGGATTACGAAGGCCGCAAGGCCTATGTGCGGCAGGTGGAGTGCGACTACTTCACCGATGCCATCGACTACACGCAGGTCAAGGTTCTGGAAGAGTTCGACTCGGCTCCGGTGGATGCGGCCAAGTCCGCGCACGGTGAGGTGCGGGTCAACCGCCAGATCGTCGGCTTCAAGAAGGTCAAGTTCTACACCAATGAGAACGTGGGCGCCGGAACGCTCTCCCTGCCGGAGCAGGAGATGCATACAACATCGTTCTGGCTGCACTTCCCGGTGGAGTTCCTGGATAAGTTCCCAAACCTGACTCCGACCGACAAGCTGAATGCACTCAGCGGCTTGGGCAATGCTCTGCGGACCGTCGGGTCGCTGCTGCTGATGTGCGATCCGCGGGACCTGGGCGTTACGCTGACCGAGGAGATCTCGGCCGAAGTGCGGGGCTTCGAGCCGAATCTGCACCTCTACGACAACTTCCCGGGTGGCATCGGCCAAAGCGCCCCGCTGTTCAAAATGACCACCGAGCTGTTAAACGGCGCCCGGCAGCTGATCCTGGGGTGCGGCTGTGAGAGCGGCTGCCCGAGCTGCGTTGGACCGGCCGGGGAAACTGGGGAACGGAGTAAGCAATCCGCGCTCGAGATCCTGGCGGTGCTGACGGGCGAGCCGCTGCCGCAGGTCACTTCACCGTAATCGTCACCCCCACCTGGCTGGTGACAGAGCCTAAGGTCAACAAAACAGGTACTGCCTTGGCGGAGGCAATCCCAGTGGGGACTGCCGCTTTGATCAGCGTGAGGCCCGAGACCAGACCGGGCGCCGGACCGAAGTAAGTGGGTGTGACGTCGGTGCCACCGATGTTCAACGTGGCCGCCGGCGCTGTGAGATTCGACTCAGAACCGCTGATCATCCCGTCAAAGCCCGCCGGCGTAGTCACCCCAATCCCTGTGGCGTAAAGCCAGATGGTGGAGCCCTTGGTGGCGGCATTAGTCTCGGTGTTGAGCGTCAGTTCTCCCGTGGTGGCGTTTTCGTTGAAAACGGCACCTGCTCCGGCCCCGGAGGAACCCAGCGCGAAGAGCCCTGGGGCGGTCGGGGCCACGGAGATGGGATAGACCCAAGATGATGTCCCGTTGTAGTCCACCGAGACGTTGATGCCGGGTCCCAGGACTCCGTAGGGCACCATCGCGGCAATCTGGGTAGACGAGACGAAAACCAGCGGCGCTGGAGTGGGCCCGAAGTAAACCTGGACGCCCGCCAGGGTGTCGGCTATCGGTGCGCCGCCCGCCGGAGGCTGGAAGGTGACGATCGCGTCGGGGCCCAACCCGGTACCAAAGATGCTGACGAACTCACCCGGCGCGATGGAGCCCGATTGAAAGCTGGCCCCGTTAGTGATGCCGGTGATCCGTGGTCCAGGTGAGTAGACCGTGAAAGTCTGATCCGGCGAAGAGCCTCCGCCCGGGTTCGGGTTGGTAACCAGGACGTTCAGGTTTGCCGCGGAGGCCAGCAGCGACGACGGGATGGTGGCCTGGAGAACCGTGGGCCCCAGGAGGGTGGAGGAGAGGGTCTGCCCCTTGGCCGTGACCGTGGATCCGGAGTAGAAGTTGCTGCCGGTCAATGTGATCGTCGTGGCCGCAGAGCCCTGCGTGGCGCCCGTGGGAAAGATGGAATTCAATACCGGGGTTCCCGGGTTCACGGTCAGGTCGAAACTGACCGTTTGGGTCTTATTGGCGGCGGAGGGCGCGTCGATCTTGATAGACCCTTTGTAAGTACCTGGAACGAGACCGGTTGGATCCACGAGCAAGGCCACCTGAGAACTGAAGGCTGGAAAGATGATGCCGCTTTTCGGTGTGGCGGAAAGCCAGGTGGCGCCGGAAACCGTGACGGTGAAGGACAGAAGCGCTCCGCCGCCGCTGAGGTTGATGGCTACTGGAGCCGGCATGGGATCGCCCCGGGTGTAGGAGAGCGTCACCGGGCTGGGCGTCACCACCAGGGTGGCAGGGGGCGCTTTCACCGACAGCGTCACTGGTACGTTGAGCGTGGTTCCGCCCACGGGCGTCAGCAGGATCGTCGCGGTGTAGGTCCCGACGGGCAAACTGGTTGGGTTCACCGAGACCTTGAGGCTGGCATTGGTTTTGCCACTGTCCGGGGTGACGGTCACCCAGGGTCCCCCCAGGACCGCGGCAGTAAAGGAAAGTGCCGCACCGCTGGCAGGAGCGACCGCCAGGGTCTGCGCGGCCGGGAACGTCGTGGATCCCAACGTATACGTATAACTCAGGCTGACCGGCGTGGCCTTCAAGGTTTGGGCTTGGGCGGGCAACGCAAACAGGACTGCCATCGCTAGGCTTCCGATGTGAACGCTTCTCAAAACGCGAGCCTCCAGGAGACTCATCGGAGAGGCGGGTGCGGGTATTACAGAATCGTGCGCTGGTCGCCCTCGCGGCGGGTGACGCGTTCTCTATCGAGAAACTCCAGGAGCGGGATGGCGTACTTGCGGGAGACGCCGGTCCAGTCCTTGAACTCGGCCACACCGAAGCGGACGCCTGTGCGCGCCGACAACAGTTCTTTCAGGTGCAGAATCGCCTCGGCGTGGTAGATCAGGTCGGTCGAGATCCTGACCAACTTCTTATCTTTCAGCAGGATTTGGAGCAGGGTCCGGGCGCGGTTGGCGTCCACGCCGGACTTGGCGAGCACCTCGTTGACGGCAGGGACGCTGAGGCCGGCGTCCCGGAAAAGCGCTTCCATGCGTCCGATCGCTTCATCTTCTTCGCCTTTCAACTGGAGGCGGTGGGCGGCGAGTCGGAGCAGGTCCTCTTCGGCCACGACATCTTTCATCGTCCCCAAGAGCGTATCCAGGAGAAAGGCAGGCACGGACGCCGAGGTGCGGGGCATGCCGCGCAGGAGCGGATTCTGCTTGTGGAAGCCGGCCAGCGCAACCCGCAGTTCGGCGGCGTAAGCATCCAGCGCCGTGCGGGCGACCAGGCGGGGCTCTGCGGCGCGGACGGGGACCAGGCCGGCCTGGGCGGCAGCGGCCTGAAGAGCTTCCGGCGTTGCGCCCACGCGAGCGGCCAGGGCGGCTACCGGGCAGCCAGCCGGGTCTTCCTGAGCGAAGAGGGCCATCCGGAGCGGCAGGGCTGCGCCTTCCAACTGAGCGAGGCGGTCGAGGACCAGCGGCTTCTTCATCCGCAGCGGAGGCGCATTGTCGAGAACCACCCCGCCGCCCATCGTGATGACCGGTGAGAACATACGGGCAATGAAGCGGTCGCCGGGCAGGAGCAGCAAGGGCTCATTCAGCAACAGCCGGATGAAGCCGGTGGAACCTGGCTGAAGGGGTTCCGTCCCGCGCAGCATCCGGACCTGCGCCTCCACCTCGGCGGTGCCGGCATGAAAGTGAATGGGCGCGCGATGCTTCAGCGGTTGAGCACCCGGCAGGAGCGTGAAGGAACAGTCGAGGGTCTGGGTTGGGTGGAAGAGACCGGGCGGTGTGAGCACCATCCCGCGGCTGAGTTCGGAGGCTTCGACGCCGGCCAGATTCACGGCAGTGCGCTGCCCGGCGTAAGCCTTATCCACCGCTCCGCCATGGACTTGCACGCCGCGCACGCGCAGACGGCGGCCGCCGGGGTGAACTTCCACTTCCTGTTCCACATTCAACTGGCCGGCGGTGAGCGTGCCGGTCACGACGGTGCCGAAGCCCTTCAAAGTGAACGACCGGTCGATGGGGAGACGAAACGGAGCGGTGGTGTCGCGGCCTTTCGTGCGGGCAGCCATGGCGACCATAGCCTCACGCAACGCAGGGAGCCCGGCGCCCGTCACACCGCTTACAGCCAGAATTGGCGCACCCTCGAGAAAGGATCCGGCCACAAACTCGGCGGCCTCCATGCGAGCCAGTTCCAGAATGTCCTCATCGACGGCGTCGGACTTGGTGAGAACAACCAGTCCCTGCCGGATGTCGAGCAACCGGCAGATGTCGAAGTGTTCGCGGGTCTGGGGCTTGATGGACTCGTCGGCGCCGATGACCAGCAGCACCATGTCGATGCCGCCGGCCCCAGCCAGCATGTTCTTCACAAACCGTTCATGGCCAGGCACATCGACGAAGCCGAAGCGGATGCCGGCATGCTCCATGTGGGCAAATCCGAGGTCGATGGTGATGCCGCGGCGCTTCTCCTCCTCCAGACGGTCTGTATCGATGCCGGTGAGCGCGCGCACCAATGTTGTCTTGCCATGGTCGATATGGCCCGCCGTGCCGACGATAATGTTCTTCATGAGGCCGGTGTTCGTCTTTATGTTCGCCGCGTTGGCGGCAGCGGCGCAATCGCCCGCTCCGCAACCGCCCCGGCCTGCGGGCGGCGGATGGCGGAGAGTGGAGAATCCGAAGCCAGCCCAGCCACCTGTGGAAGCCGCCCCAAAAGGCACGGAAGCCGTCAAACCGGCCGCCCCGGGTGCAGATTCGAACGAGACCCCAACCTTCAAAGCGGGCACTACGCTGGTAAGGATCGACGTGCAGGTGGTGAACAACAAGCAGCCTGTGGCCGGGCTGAAATCGTCGGACTTCGTCCTGAAGGAGGAAGGGGTCGAGCGGCACATCGAGTATTTCGGTCAGGAATCAGAGCCTTTGCAGGTTCTGTTGCTGCTGGACGTCTCCGGCAGTATGGGCAAGCTCCTGCGGGAGATGGCGACGGTGGCGCAGGAGGCATTGTCGAGCCTGAAGCCGGAGGACCAGATCGCCGTGGCGCTGTTCTCCCGAAGGGCCGAGTTCACGCAGGAGTTGACGGGCGAGAAGCGCCTGGCCGTGGTGGCGCTGCAGGATGCTCCCATGGACCACAACCTGGGCGCCGGGACGGCGATCAACGACTGCATCATGCAGGTAACCGAATACCTCAGGCAGCAGCCTCCTTTCGCGGGCCGGAGAGCGCTGATCATCCTGACGGACAACGGCGGGGTGCATTACCAGTTGCCGGACGAGAAAGTCGTGCGGGCGCTTTCCGAGAACGATACGGTGCTGAATGCGATTGTCCCGCCGGGGATCAAACCGCCTCCGGCGATGCCGAAGGGCGCGGATGTGAATCCAGACTTTACGCCGGCGAATGTCTTCCGGATCGCGGAGGACACGGGCGGCGAGGTGCTGCGGGCGGATAAAGCAGGCGCCCGGTTCCAGGAGATGCTGGAGCGGATCCGTAACCGCTACAGCCTGGGTATTACGGCAACAGCGGCACCGGAGGGAGCGTTCCGGAGGCTGCAGGTGGAGTTGAGCGCCGACGCCCGGCGCCGCTACCCCAAGGCCGAGGTGCATGCGCGCTCGGGCTACTACGCGCAGGGACGAACAGATTCGGCCCAGGCTCAGCCTCAGCCGCCGGCCGGTCAGCGGTAGCGGCTGCGCTCAGGCAGCGAAGACGCGCTTGCCGATGGCGCCGGGGCCGAAGTCGACTTTCGCATCCTTGAGCTTGAGGCCGGCGATTTCGATGTCTTCCAGACGGGCCGAACCCAGGCCAGCCGCTTCGGCCAGCAGCAGGGTATTGTCGCCGCGAATGAAGGGGCCCTGGCCGCGGGTGGCTCGGGGATCGTAACCCATGACCGCCGTGCAGACGGTATCCGTGCAGACCATGTTGCGGCCGACGAGCAGCAGGCCGGGCTTCATGATCTCGACGCCCTGATTCCACTCGCCTTCGCCGCCGCGGATGGTTTCGATGCCGTCGACGATGGAGAGGTCGACAGGCCGGATGGCGCAGAGATCGACGACGATGCGTGGGATGCGGTAGCCGGGCTCGCGTGGAGTGCTGAGGTCAATCTCCTGCGGAACGCCCTTGGGCGGCGTCCTGGTGCCGCTGTGGCCCACGGGACCGCGTTCCTGGCGAGGATCCTCGTTGCCGCTGGGTCCGGCGTCGCCGCCGTAGAGCGAGCAGGGCGTGAGGCCGAAGTTGTTCTTCATCGTCATGGTGACGCCGGCCAGCCAGTGGTTCTTCAGCTTCGACATGGAGACGTAGGCGTCGCAGTCGGCGAAAGAGTGATTGAGGTCGTAGGAGGGGAAGATCCGGCCGCCACCGGGCACCTTGAGGCGGGTGTATTGAGTGGCCAGGCCGAGGTTGTTGGTGTTCTCCCACTCGACCTTGGTTCCGCAGTTTTCGATGGCCTGGACGTCGAGGCCGTAACGGGCCCAGAGTTCGCGGTCGGATTTGGCGGGGAAGAAGCTCTCGAGGATGCGAATGCGCTTGGCTCCGGCGCGAGCCATCAACTGGCAGGTAGCCAAAACGCTGCCGGGATCCGTGCGATAGGGCAGTTCGGCTTTGACAGGGAAGCGAGCGGGGTTGCCGGTGAGGTTCAGTTTGAGGGCGACGGTTTTGTTGCGGACGATAGGGGCCAGACCGCCGACCTGGTCGAACATGGTGCGGAGCGTGTCGTAAATCCTGGCATCGTAGGCGCGCGACCGGGCGATGGCGACGGTGGAGGCAGGGGCCGGCTTGGCGAGGCCGAGGGCGGCTGCGGCGGGGAGAGCGAAGATTTCGCGGCGTGTCATGAGTGGCTCCTTGTTTCGAGTACAGCACCGGGCGGGGTCCACTGCGGCGTCCGGCGGATGAGGTCAAGGCCAATGTACACCAGGACGGCCCAAAATGGACAGGTCAATGCACGATTGGGGGATCCGCGGGTTGGGTGAGTGTGTCATGCTTGGCGAGTAGAGGGGTACGCGCTGATCCAGGATCGGGATGCCTGCGAAAGCGTTGAGCGGATAGAGCATCATCCGCTGCCGGTTGATCACCGGGATGCACCACCTTGCCCTCAAGGAGAAGAAATGAGCTCTGCCAAGATTGTTGAACTGCTGGGTAGCCACGCCGATTCATTGCTGGGCTTCTCTGAACCGAAGATTTCGAAGGAGCGGCTGCATATTCCGGGGCCGGACTTCGTCGATCGAATTTACGCCCACTCGGACCGCAACAACCGTGTACTGGGCAATCTGCAGTGGTTGTTTCAGGCCGGCCGCCTGGCCGGCACCGGATATCTGTCGATTCTGCCCGTCGACCAGGGTATCGAGCACTCCGGCGGCGCGAGCTTCGCGAAGAATCCGGACTATTTCGACGCTGAGAACATCGTGAAGCTGGCGATCTACGGCGGCTGCAATGCCGTGGCGTCTACCTATGGCGTGCTGGGCATTGTGGCCAGGAAGTACGCGCACCGGATCCCGTTCATCGTGAAGGTGAACCACAACGAACTGCTGACCTATCCGAACAAGGCCGACCAGATCATGTTCGGAACGGTGAAGCAGGCCTACGACATGGGCGCGGCAGCGATCGGCGCGACCATCTATTTCGGATCGGAGCAGAGTTCGCGGCAGATTGTGGAAGTGAGCCAGGCATTCGCGCTGGCACACGAGTACGGCATGGCGACGGTGCTGTGGTGCTACCTGCGCAACAACGCGTTCAAGAAGGACAAGGACTACCATTTGTCGGCCGATCTGACAGGTCAGGCCAATCACCTGGGCGTGACGATTGAAGCGGACATCATCAAGCAGAAGCTGCCGGAGAACAACGGCGGGTATCTGGCACTGAACGCGGGCGACTCGAGCTACGGCAAGCTGGACAAGCGGATCTATAGCGAGCTGACGAGCGACCATCCGATCGACCTGACGCGTTACCAGGTGGCGAACTGCTACATGGGCCGCGCGGGCTTGATCAATAGCGGCGGCGCGTCGGGTGCGAACGATTTCGCGGAAGCCGTGGCGACCGCGGTGATCAATAAGCGGGCGGGCGGCACGGGCCTGATTTCGGGCCGCAAGGCGTTCCAGCGGCCGATGAAGGAAGGCGTGGAACTGTTGAATACGATCCAGGATGTGTACCTGGATAGTTCGATCACGGTGGCGTAAGAGCCGGGGTCCCGTATGGCAGCCGGCAAAGTAGTTTTCCTCTTTGACGTCGACAACACGCTGCTGAATCACGACCGGGTGTCCGCCGACCTGCGGCGGCACCTGGACGGGACCATCGGCCCGGAGCGAGCGCGGCGGTACTGGCAGCTGTTTGAAGAGATCCGGGCCGAGTTGGGGTATGCGGATTACCTGGGCGCCTTGCAGAGATACCGGATCGAGTATCCACACGAACCGAACCTATTGGCGGTGTCGTATTACCTGTCCGGGTATCCGTTTGCGAACCGGTTGTTTCCCGGGTCGATGGATGCGGTGGCGCACGTGCAGCAGTGGGGCACGGCGGTGATCCTGACGGATGGCGATGTGGTGTTCCAACCGCAGAAAGTCTTCCGGGCGGGGTTGTACGAGTTGTTCGAAAAGAACGTGCTGATCTACGTCCACAAGGAGCTGGAGCTGGCGGATGTGGAGGAGCGGTTTCCGGCGGAGCATTATGTGGTGGTGGACGACAAGCTGCGGATCCTGGCAGCGATCAAGCGGGTCTGGGGCAAGAAGGTGACGACCGTGTTTGTCAGGCAGGGTCACTATGCGCTGGACGCGAAGGCCAACGCGCAGTATGAGGCGGCGGATGTGTCGCTGGAGCGGATCGGGGAGTTAGTGGACTGGCCATTGGAGAAGATTCTGGAGGCGGCGGGGTAGTTGGACAAGTTTGAGGAGGTTCCGGGTCGCTGAGGTTTCGAGCGGCCGGATGGCGGGTTGGAGCGGCAGAGGTTCTGCCAGAGGTCGTCGATTGGCGGTCACGGTCAGGGTTCGCGGCGCTTCTGCCGCTCTCACCGGAGGAAAGACAAGGGGAAGAAATGGGTTTGATCCCTCCGTGGCGGTAGATTGCGGGTCCCCGGAGCGAGGCAGCCTAGATCAGATAAATAGGCCGCCCTGCAGAGAATAAATCGGGAACGAATGGGTTTGATGCTCCCGTGGCGGTGGATTGCGGATACTCGGAGCGACCCAGCCTGGATCGGATAAATAGGCCGCCCCGCAGGGAATAAATTGGGAACAAATGGGTTTGATGCTCCCGTGGCGGTGGATTGAGGCCAGCTGGAGAGAGCAGGCTCGCGGGAGCCCACCGCACACAAGGACTGAAGGCGACGGGAAGGTTGGCTTTGATCCCTCAGCGCTGAAGGATTGTGCCTCTTTCCGAGCCCTGGAGGGACTCACCTCCGGCGGGGGTGTGAAGGTTCGTATGTCAAACAGTGATGGCCAGCGGCCACCCAGGGGCATGAAAATTGGGTGGCGCGGGTGTACGATTGGTGCGCGCCAGACGAAGCAGTGACCGAGACTCCTACTGGTGGGCAAACCCCGGTTTTCAAACTGGTCCGGCCAGCGGACATG
>JAFKEE010000020.1 GCA_017307505.1 Acidobacteriota bacterium
ACCACCCAGTGGAAGGGTGCGAAGTTCGACCACAGCACGATGACAAAGTTCGCGCTGACCGGCAAACACGCACAGGCGCAGTGCTCCTCCTGCCACGTCAACAACCTCTTCAAAGGTACGCCGCAGACTTGCGACGGCTGCCACCTGCCGGACTACCAGAAGACGAGCAATCCTAATCACGCTTCAGCCGGTTTTTCGACGAGCTGTTCTGTTTGCCACACGACCACGCAGTGGAAAGGCGCCCAGTTCGACCATTCGAAAACAAAGTTTGCCCTGACTGGCGCGCACGTCGCCACCGCCTGCCAGAGTTGTCATATCGGGAATAAGTTCGTGGGTACCCCGTCCACTTGTGAGGGCTGCCACACGCCGGACTTCCAGAAGACCACCAGCCCCAATCACACCGCCGCCGGCTTCCCGAAGGACTGCACAGTCTGCCACACAACCACCCAGTGGAAGGGTGCGAAGTTCGACCACAGCACGATGACAAAGTTCGCGCTGACCGGCAAACACGCACAGGCGCAGTGCTCCTCCTGCCACGTCAACAACCTCTTCAAAGGTACGCCGCAGACTTGCGACGGCTGTCACCTGCCGGACTACCAGAAGACCACCAACCCCAACCACGCCTCGGCCGGGTTCTCTACCAGTTGTTCCACTTGCCATACCACCATCCAGTGGAAAGGCGCGGTCTTCGACCACTCCAAAACGAAGTTCGCCCTGACTGGGGCTCACGTGGCCACCGCCTGCCAAAGCTGCCACATTGGCAATAAGTACGCCGGCACCGCTTCCACCTGCGAGGGGTGCCACACGCCGGACTACCAGAAAACAACGAATCCTAATCACGTCACAGCCGGCTTCCCGAAAGACTGCACGGTCTGCCACACAACCACCCAGTGGAAAGGTGCCGTTTTTGACCACTCCAAGACGAAGTTTGCGTTGACCGGCGCTCACGTCGCCACGCCCTGCCAGAGCTGCCATATCGGCAACAAGTACTCCGGCACGGTCTCGACCTGTGAGGGATGCCACACGCCGGACTACCAGAAGACCACCAATCCGAACCATGTCGCCGCGAGCTTCCCGAAAGACTGCGCCGTCTGTCACACAACTACGCAGTGGAAGGGCGCCAAGTTCGATCACACCGCCATGACCAAGTTCCCCCTCACCGGGGCTCACGTCCAGACCCAGTGCTCACTCTGCCACGTGAACGGCCTCTATAAAGGGACACCTCAAACGTGCGAAGGCTGCCATCTGCCTGATTATCAGAAGACCACTACCCCCAACCATGCGACCGCCGGCTTCCCGAAAGACTGTACCGTCTGCCACAACACGACTCAGTGGAAGGGCGCCAAGTTCGACCACACTGCCATGACCAAGTTCCCCCTGACGGGAGCGCACGTCCAAACGCCGTGCCTGAGCTGTCATGTCAACAATGTCTTCAAGGGAACTCCGCAGACGTGCCAGTCCTGCCACTTGGCACTCTACAAGTCCACTACCAACCCCAACCACGCCGCCGCTGGCTTCCCCACTGACTGTACAGCCTGTCACAACACCACCCAATGGAAGGGCGCGGTCTTCAACCACAGTGCCACACGCTTTGCTCTCACCGGCAAGCATGCCACCACCCAATGCAGCCTCTGCCATGTGAATGGTGTGTATGCGGGAACGCCCATGAACTGCGATGCCTGCCATCTGCCGCTTTACAACTCCACCATCAATCCCAATCACGTCACGGCAGGCTTCCCGAAGGACTGCTCGGTCTGCCACTCCACAACCCAATGGAAAGGTGCGGTCTTCAATCATGCCCTGACCAAGTTCCCACTCACCGGCGCGCACACCACCGTTGTCTGTGCGAACTGCCATGTGGGCGGACGCTACACCGGCACCCCGACGGACTGCTACGCCTGCCACCAGAAAGTGTATGAGCAGGTCTCCAACCCCAACCACCTGACGGCAGGCTTCCCGCATACCTGCGCTTCCTGTCACACGACTACTCAATGGAAGGGCGCGAAGTTCAACCACAACTTCCCCATCTACACGGGTAAGCACGCAGGCAAGTGGACCACCTGCAACGATTGCCACACGACGCCCTCCAACTACGCCGTCTTCAGCTGTATTGACTGCCACGCCCACAACAAGACCGACATGGATAAGAAGCATAACGGCCGCAAGAACTATGTCTATGCGAGCCCAAGCTGCTATCAGTGCCACCCGAAAGGGAGCGAATAGCCATGTGGAGATGGATCACCACTGTCCTGGCGCCGGCCAGTCTTCTGCTGGCGCAGCCAGCGCCCACCCCGATACACATCCGCCAGGTGGTAGCCGGCGGTGTCTACCTCGACCAGGGAAGCGCTACCGGCCTGGCGGAAGGCATGAAGGTTACCTTCCAGCGCCTTGCTCCTGGCGAAGCCCGAATGTCAGCCAAAGCCGTCGGAGAAGGCACCGTCGTCTCGGTCGCGACCCAGTCTGCCTTTTGTGAGATCAAAGCCACCGTCGACAACCTGCAGCCGGAACCTGGTGACCTGGCCGTACTGGCCGCGGCCGACCAGGAGAACCTTGAGCGAATCCGCAACTCTGCCCGCCGCCAGCGCTATGCCCAGGTCGTGAGCTTCACCAGTGGGGATCCGCTGGAAGAGGAGGTCCGCGAGTACGTACCCAGCCCGCCGCTCAGCGAGGAAGGGCGCCTCACCGGCCGCCTCGGTTTCGAATGGAACTCGTTGAATGACCGCAGCGGAGCAGGTCTCTCCTCCCATCAGGAAGGCATGGCGATCCGGATCGACTGGACTCGCATCGAAGGTTCCTACTGGTCCATTTCCGGTTACTGGCGAGGCCGCGTGAATTCCACCAACGGCGGTCAGGCGCAGACCTTGACCGACCTCGTCAACCGGACCTATCACATCGGCCTGTTTTACTCGAACCCGCGCAGTCCCTATCAAATGGGCTTCGGGCGGATCCTTCTACCCTGGGCGTCCAGCCTGAGCACCCTCGATGGTGGTTACCTCGCGCGCTCCCTGGGAAAAACACTGACCGTCGGTGTCTTTGCCGGATCCACCCCGGATCCTTCTCAGTGGAACTACGATCCCAACCGGCAGATGCTGGGCACATTCCTGAACGCCCAACGCGGCAATTACGAATCCGCCCGCTGGAGCGGCACACTCGGTGTGGCAATCACACGAGTCCGCTGGCGCCCGGAACGCCAGTTCCTGTTCGCTGAGAACTCCATCTTTGTCGGTACGAAGTTCACGCTCCTCCACACCATGGAGGCCGATCAGCGCAACCCCAAACTCTTCAACGGCCAGACCGGGTTGCAGCTCACAAGAAGCTTCACCAGCGCTCGCTTCCAACCGCACCGCCGTGTCACTTTCGACCTCAGCCACAACCACCTTCGCGGCACCCCCACCTTCGACGTTCGCCTGCTCGGCACAGGCCTCCTCGACAACTTCCTGTTCCAGGGCTTCAGCGGCGGCATCCGACTGCAGCCCATCGAGCGCCTGACGCTCAGCGGCAACTGGGGCCGGAGCCATCGCGAAAACGATCCGCGCTCCTCCCTCAATCAGATGTATAGCGCCGGCTGGAGCCGTTTGCCCTGGATCAGTTCCAGGCTGGAGGGTCGCTATAGCAGCTTCACCAGCAGCTTCGGCACTGGCCGCTACTCCTCCGTCACGCTCACCCGGAACGTTGGTGAACAGTTGCGCCTCGAAGCCCAGGCCGGACAGCAGGAGTTCCACGGCGCGCTCACCCAGCAGACCCGGGCGCGCTTTATCGGCGGCACCATCGACTGGTCTTTCTCCCGTCACTACTTCATTACCGGAGGCTGGATGACCTACCGGGGCCAGGTTCAAAACTACGATCAGACATTTCTCACTTTGGGGTATCGCTTCTGATGCTCGCCCTCACCTTCGGCTATCTGCTTGCCTTTGCGGCGCAGTCTCCAAGTCAAACGACCCAGTCCGCTACGTTGCTGCAGCGCGCACAGAGCCGCGCCGAACAGTTCGCCACCGAGTTCCCCTCCATGGCCTGCACCGAACGGCTCGAGCAGCTGAAGCTCGGGGATGGCTCCAAAGTCCAGGAACGGCGCGACAGCGAGTTCGATTACCTCCTGCTGGTCGACGCGGCCGGAGGCGACTTCTCGGTGGAGGAATCCCGGCTGGAGAAGAAGCACCTAAAAGCGCCTGCCCAGCCGCTGCTTTCTACCACGGGCTTTGCCGTTCTGCTCATGATCTTCCTCCCGCGCTTCGCGGATAGCTACCACTTTGAACAACTGGAGCCGCAGGTTCTTGACGGTGTGAAGTGGGCGCGGCTCAGCTTCGAACATCTCGGCACGAAGGACTCACCATCTGTCCTCGAAGTCTCGGGCCGTCAGTACCCCATCCCCTGGAAGGGCATCGCCTGGCTCGATGAGTCCACCGGCCAGGTCCGTCAGATCGAAGTGGACCTGCGCGAACCGCTGGAAGACATCGGCCTGGTCGGCCTGCACAGCCTGGTTCGATACGGAGCCACAGGTGCAGCTTCACCAGTCTGGCTGCCCCTTTCGGCGGTGATCGACGCTCGCACGCGCCATCAGCATTGGCGCAACACACACACATTTATGGGCTACCGCCGGTTCTCCGTTGAGACGGAATCGAAGGTCACCCAGGTCAAAGGAGATACCACAGGGAAACAATGAGTACGGCTCAATCTGAACTGCCGCATCGCCTGCGCGCAAGCCTGCTGATGTTCGGAGCGATGGCGCTGATCCTCTGGCTCACGGTGATTGGTTTTGACTACTACCGCCTGCCGCTGGCGGAACGTCCTGTCCATCCTCGACATTGGCAGCTGAGGCCGTCAGGACAGATCGGCTTGCGTGTGGGCATGCTTTCACTCGCCATCTTCTTATGCCTGTTTCTTTATCCGCTCAGAAAACGCTGGAAGCCCCTGCAACGCATCGGGAAGACCCGGCACTGGCTCGACATCCACATCATCCTGGGCCTGGCCGTGCCGGTGCTGGTCACATTCCACTCTTCCCTCAAACTGCAGGGGCTCGCAGGCATGGCCTACTGGATCATGATGGCCATCGTCGCCAGTGGCATCGCCGGACGCTACCTCTACGCCCAGATACCGCGTAGCGTGACCATGGCCGAAGTCAGCCTCCGCGAACTGCAGGACACCAGCGAGACTCTGAATCGCGAGATTTGCAGCCAGAGCCTCTTCGACCAGTCGGACCTGCGGGAAGCCTTGCGATTGCCCACCCCGGAACAGGTGGACAGCATGCCGCTCCTGAGTGTGCTTGCCTGGATGACCTGGCTGGACCTGCTGCGGCCGTTTCGCATGGCACGCCTGCGTCGCCGGGTCCTGAGCGGAGGTGAGTTGGTTCTTTCCTTCGGCGGCCTCCGGCGCTCCGGCCACCCCGAATTGGAGGCCGTACTCGCCACTGTGCGCAGCCAGGGCTGGCTGACGGCCAAGATCCTTTTCCTCAGACGCGCCGGCGAGATCTTCCACCTCTGGCACGTGATTCACAAGCCGTTCAGCTATTCTTTCGCCGTTCTGGTCTTTCTCCACATCGGGCTCGCCGTACTGATGGGCTATTTCTGACCGGGCATTCCGCCATTAAAGCCGCTTTGCGCTTCGGCTCCCACTCGATATACTTGGCACGTCATGAAACCGCTACTCCTTGCCCTTGCCCCGGTTGTTTTGCTGGCTCCCTTACACGCGCAGGCTCCCGCCGGAGCTCAGGATCAGAAGGATTGGGTCCAGCTCTTTAATGGGAAGAACCTGGACGGCTGGAAGCCAAAGATCACCGGCTACGCCTTCGGTGACAACTTCGGCAATACTTTCCGGGTGGAGGACGGCCTGCTGAAGGTCTCCTACGACAAATACGACCAGTTCAAAGACCGCTTCGGCCACATCTTCTACAAGGACAAGTACTCGCACTACATCATTGCCGTCGAATATCGCTTCACCGGGGAGCAGGCCAAGGGCGGCCCCGCGTGGGCGTTCCGCAACAGCGGCATCATGATCCATTGCCAGCGGCCCGAGACGATGGGCAAGGATCAGGATTTCCCCATCTCGATCGAAGTCCAGTTGCTGGGTGGGAACGGCAAGGATGCCCGCAGCAACGCGAACGTCTGCACGCCGGGCACGAACCTGGTCATGGATGGTTCACTGGTGACGAAGCACTGCATCAATTCCACCTCGAAGACATTCCATGGCGACCAGTGGGTGCGTGTGGAAGCCGTGGTGCATGGCGACAGCGTCGTGCGCCATGTGGTGAATGGTGAGACGGTGCTGACTTACGAAATGCCCCAGATTGGCGGAGGATCTGTCAGCAACTTCGACCCCGCGGCGAAACCCGATGGCCAGCTGCTGAACGAAGGCTACATCTCCCTGCAGAGTGAAAGCCACCCCATCGAGTTCCGCAAGGTGGAACTGCTTAACCTGGTGGGCTGCATCGATCCCAAGGCGAAGAACTTCAAGTCCTACTACGTCAAGGCCGATAACTCTACCTGCAAATACTAAGGGACTGGGCCGGATTCCCTCGAACCCGGCCCAACTCCTCAGCTAGAACGTTTTGACGCGGATGTTCTTGACCTCGATCTTCATGCCCGTGTTAGTCAGGTGCAACTGAAGGCCGATCAGTCCGTCCATCTTGCGCTTGGCCGTGTCGTCATCCACCAGGGCAGACATCACGTGGCCGTTGATCAGCTGGACGATTGTGTTGCCCCGCGCAATGATGTGGATCTCGTTCCAGTCGTCGTTCTTGATGAAGGCCTTCAGGTCTTCATTCTCCCCGACTTTACCAATCATCCCGGTCTTCTTCCCATCGCCCACGTAGGCAATCATTCCACGCAGTGCCAGGAAGCCGCGCCCGCGCTCTTCATAGATCTGCCCTGTGAACTGCTGCTGCGCATCGATATCGGCCTGATAACCCTGCAGCACCCATTTCGCGACATCGGTCCGCTCAATGCTGCGGTACTGGATCCCGCTGTTGCCGCCAGTCATCCGGTACTGAGCCTTGAACTCGAAATCCGCCGGCTTGCCACCCCGCCAGATCGCAAAGATGTTCTGCTTCGGCTGGTGATCGGCCTTGGTCTCACCCACAAGCGCGCCATCTTCCACCCGCCAGAAATCGGGATCCGCGTCCCAGCCATTGAGACTCTTCCCGTCGAAGATCTGGGTGAAGCCGGACTCTTCCAGCGGCGGCACCAGATTCGCCGGATTCATGCCACGGCCCCCGCCGCGCGGACGCCCCTGCGCCCCTGCCGCCGCACCGGCCGGCGGCGCCTGCTGGGCGCTGACCATAGCGCCGATCGCCATGCCGCAGACGATCACCCGCATCAGCTTGGATGGAACGCCAATTAGATTCATACTTTGCTCCTGGCCCTCTACGTGAAGTGGCAATAGCCCGGCGCGATTATATCAACTGTTCCAGGCAGGCAAGAATGACCCTGTCGACAACCTGGCGAGAGGTCTCTCTGATCTTTGGATCTCAAAACCAAGCAATAGCGTCCAAAATCCCGCAGGATGATGCCTTGGTTTGATCGAACCTACTTGACAACCGTCACTTTTCCGAAATACAGTAGCCCCCCAGGGAAGCGGCTCCGCGCAGCTGGGAAGCAGCATCCTGCCGGGCTTAGGCTCAGCGGGAGCGGGCGGGCGAACTGGCGCATCCGCGCCGGCACTGCCTTCAGGCATCAGCCGCAACGGGCAACAGAAGGGGCTGGACCATGAACAAGCTGCGTACACACGGATTGACGGGCCTTCCAATCATCAACAGGTTCTCGCCGCCGCAAGGCCGTCCAGCGACCGAACGACCGCGTCATGCCCGTCCGGGATTTCATTGCTCCGGGCTGGCGGGTCCCGTCACCGGTCCCGATGGTGGTATGTTACTCAACATCGACGGAGAGGCTGGCTGAAGGATTTTGATCGATAGTCGCGATGGCGTCCGTCATCGTCTGCACTTCCAATCCTGCGTGCGCTCTGGCACCCCGTTCGTTGGCCGAGATGAGGAGATGGCACTGATGCGAAGACACTCTGTTTGGATCCTGGGACTGATGGGCTGCGGCCTGCTCCGGGGCGCCGACTGGCCCACGGACGGCGGCAACCCGCAGCGTACCGCGTGGCAGAAGGACGAGAAGATTCTCACGAAAGACAATGTGAAGAATCTGAAAGTCCTGTGGAAACTCAAGCTCGACAACGTGCCGCAGGAGATGCACTCCCTTTTCGCACCGATGATCGTCGAGAATGTCCCCACGTCCAGCGGCCCGAAGGAGATCGGAATCGTCGGCGGAATCTCCGACAACATCTACGCCATCGATGTCAAAACGGGGAAACTCCTCTGGAAGAAGCATTTTGAGTATCCCGAGCCGGAACGCCGCGGACGTCCGGGCGATCCGCTCTGCCCGCCTGGCATGACGGCCGCGCCAACCGTAGGTCCTGCCGCCGCCAATGGCGCGCGAACCCTCTACGCCTTGGCCGGCGACGGCAAGCTGCACTCATTGAACGTCAGCGACGGGGAAGAAGTCGCGGCGCCGTTCCCGTTTGGTTATCCCAACGGCAAGCACTACTCGCTGAATCTCTGGAATGACATCCTCTTCACCTCCACCTCGCAGGGCTGCGCCGGCAACCCCAACCAGATGTGGGCAGTCAACCTGAAAGATCCCGAGCACAAAGTGATGGTCGCCCACCCGAAGAGCGGCGGACTCTGGGGTCGCAGCGGCGTCGCCATCGACTCCACCGGCACCGCCTGGGCACCCACCGGCGACGGCCGCTACGACGCCGCGAATCAGGTTTATGGCAACGGCCTCATTGGGGCGAAGGTCACTGACGGTGAACTGAAGATCCGCGATTGGTTCGAACCCTCCAACTGGGTCTGGCTGCAAAAACGCGACCTCGACATGCAGGTCACACCCGCCATTTTCGACTACAAGGGCCGCGAATTGATGGTCACGGGCAGCAAGGAATGCCGCGTCTACCTGCTCGACACCCGTTCCGCCGGTGGCGAGAACCACATGGTCCCCCTGTTCCGTACGCAACTGCTCTGCAACGAGGAAGTCGACTTCCAGTCTGCGGGTATCTGGGGCAGCATGGCCAGTTGGCTCGACGACAAAGGCACCCGCTGGGCCCTGACACCTTTCTGGGGTCCATCTCACCCGAATTTCAAACCACCGGTCTCGCACGGTCCCGTGGAGCACGGCGCGGTCGTGGCCTTCAAGGTCGAGGACGTCAATGGCAAGCCCCAATTGACCCCGGCCTGGATGTCACGCGATATGGACCAGGCCGAGCCGCCCGTCATCGCCAACGGCATCGTTTTTGCCTATGGCAGCGGCGAGAATACACGGCAGGCCTACCCGGACAAGGGTTTGGCTGACTTCAGCCCCCTTCGCATCAAGGCCTCTACGCACGCAGTTCTCTACGCCCTCGATGGGCAGACCGGCAAGGAACTCTACAATAGCGGCGACGAGATCTCCTCGTTCGTCCATTTCGGAGCCTTGTCCGTGGCGAATGGCCGGGTCTACCTCGGCTCGTTCGATAGCGTCCTGTACTGCTTCGGCCTGCCGGGGAAATAGCACCATGCAGTTCCCTGCGACCATTCCGCCCCACAACGTCCGTGCCACGGGAATTCTTCGAGGTGATTACATGAGATCGATTGGAGCACTGGTTCTGACCGCATTGGCCACCGCCGGCATCGCCACGCCGCAAGGCCGTCCGGTGGACTGGCCCGCCGCCGGGGGAGACGCCCGGCGCACCGGATGGGCGAAAAGCGACGTCCGAATCACCAGGGACAACGTCAAGGACTTCCAGCTCGTCCTGAAGCGCAAGATCGACGGACCTACCCCGGGCCTCAAAGCTCTAACACCGCCCGTGGTCATCGGACTGCTCATCTCCTACAAAGGGTTTAAGGAGCTCGGCTTCGTCTACGGCAACTCCGGCGATCTGTGGGCCATCGACCTCGACCTGAACCGGCCATTCTGGAAGACAAAACTGAATACAGCCGCACAGGGTGGTCCCGAATGCGCCGGCCTCGCCACAGTCCCGGCACTCACCCCGCCTGCGGTCTTCGGCCGCCGTCCTGGGGGCCCCCGGCCTGCCGGCGGTGCCGCCGCGACGCCGCGGCCCACGCTGCCCGCCCGCCTGGGCGGTGGTGGCTTCGGCGGCTCCCGCTCCGTCTACGTGCTCGCCGGAGACGGCACCCTGCACATGATCAATTCGTCCGACGGCAGCGATCAGTTCCCCGCCCTCAAGTTCCTGCCCGCCAATACCAAACCGGCCAGCCTCCTCATGACGGACAATACGGTCTACGCGATGACAACAGGCGGCTGCGGCGGAGTCGCGAACGCCATCTACGCCATCGATCTCGCCCAGGAAGAGACTTCGCCAGTATCTTTCCCGCTCGCCGGCACAGACTCAAACGGCACCGGCGGCTTCGCCGTCGGCAACGATGGTACGGTTTACGTTCAAACAGGTTCCGGCGCAGCCGACCCTGCCACCGGCAAGTGGGGCAATGCTGTGCTGGCGCTCAGCTCCAAGAAAGTCGAGCAGAAGGACTACTTCCTGCTCCCCAAATCCGCCGCCAAAAAGAATCCGGCCCTCAACGTAGCAGCGCCAGTGGTCTTTGAATTCAAAGGCCGCGATGTCGTCGCCACCGCCTCGCCGGAGGGACGCATCATCCTGCTCGATTCCAAATCGCTCGGCGGAGCCGACCACAAAACACCTCTGGCCCAAAGTGCCGTCATCTCTTCCGCGCAGGGTGGAATGTACGGCGGGCTCTCCACCTGGGAAGACGCGGACGGTGCGCGCTGGCTTGCTGCTCCTGTGTGGGGCGCCCTCAACGCCTCCTTTAAGCCTGCTGCGTCCAACGGCGCGGCACCCAACGGCTCCATCGTCGCCTTCCGCGTCGAAGAGAAGGACGGCAAGGTGGAACTCGTGCCGGCCTGGGCTTCGCGCGACCTCAGATCGCCAGTGGCTCCGGTGATCACCAGCGGTGCGCTCTTTGCCCTGTCGACCGCCGGCCAGGCCACGCTATACGGCCTGGACGCTGCCACAGGGAAAGAGCTCTACTCCACCGGCAATCAGGTCACGGTCCCGGCCAGCCTGACGGGGCTTACCCTCGCCAACGGCCGCGTCTTCTTCACCACCACCGACAACACCCTTTACGGCTTCGGCATCTTCATGGAGATCTGAGGCTGTTTACTGTTCCACCGCAACGACACCCCACGGCGAGCCGGTCAGCTTCACCTTCCGGCTCACTGTGCGGGTGGCAAGATCCACAACAGAGAGATCGTTCGACGGTCCGTTCGCCGAGAAAAGTGTCTTCCCATCCGGCGAGAGCGCAATCCCCCAAGGCCGCTGCCCCACCTCAATCGACGCCTCCACCTTCCGGTTTGCCGCATCCAGAATGAACACCTTCTTCCCTCGGCCAGAGCTCACATAAAGTGTCTTCGCATCGGGCGACAACAGCACTGCCATCGGCTTCACAACACCGCGCTCGCCAAGTTGCACGCTGTCCACAATCTTGTGCTTGACCGCATCCACCAGGACAACCGTTCCGTCATTCTCAGCGTTCACCCAGGCCATCGAACTGTCTGGCAGAAACGCAATGGAACGTGGCCTTCGGCCCACTTTGAAGGTGTCCACCACCTTGTTCGTAGTCGTATCGACCACCGCCAGCGTGCCGGCCTCTTCCGATGTCACGAACACCCACTTGCCATCCGGGCTGATCCGGACGCCTTCCGGTTCCTCCCCGGTCTGTAGCGTCGCGATCACCTTCTCAGTCTCCAGGTCGACGACCGAAATCCCTGCCACGTCTTCGTTGGAGACGTACATCCGCTTGCCGTCCTTGCTGATGTCGAAGTTCTCCGGATCGGAGCCGCTGTGCATCACCCGCACTAGCTTGTTCGTCTTCACATCGAACACACCGATGCCGTCCGCGCTCTTGTCGGGCGGCGGCAGAGTGCTCTCATCCACACCGGGCCCTGCAATGGGGGATCCGCTCAGCGCCACATAGATCGTCTTGCCGTCTGGGCTGGGGTGAATCCCGCGTGGACGCTTGCCGAGCGGAATTGTCGCGATTACGTTCATCGTCGAGGAATCGATGACACTCATATCGCCCGACGCCTCGTTCGTCACGTAGATCCGATAGGCCGAGGAGGAGGGCTCGGGAGCAGCAGGCGGCCGCGTACAACCAGCCAGCAGAACCGTCAATCCGGCCGTGAGCAGCGTATATTTCCGTGTCGTCACCTCAGTCTCCTTTGAATGTAAACGTGACATTCTGTTGCGACGAAGGGGACAGCGTCACCGTCTGCTCCTCCGATCCGAACCGCTCCTGCCAGGCCGCCAGCGTGTAGTTGCCGGGAGGGATATTGCGAATCTCAAACGAGCCATCCGCACCTGTCACCGCGAAATAGGGATGCGGCAGGACGCCCACCCAGGCGCGCATCCAGCCGTGAACATTGCACTTCACCCGGATCATCACCTCTTCACGCACGAAGCGGCGCGACAGCGGCGGATCCTCGGGCGCCTGGCTGTGATTCCACTCGTTGTTGATCTTCGCCATCGGATGGATGTTATGCGTCACCGGATCGGAATTGGTTACCTTCAGCGACTGCCCGGTCTGCATGCCCAGTACCCGCGGTTCAAACCAGCAGCCCTTCTGGTTGATCACCACCGGAGTCGTGAGCGGCTCGAAGCTCTTGCCCTCCAGCCCCTTCTTCAGGAACACAAAGACATTGGCCAGAGTCCCGTTGGGATTGACCACGATATCCTCGTCCAGCACTTTGCCCCCTTTGTGCAAATGGGCGCACTCCGGCTCCTGGTCCATGTCGATCAGGCGTCGCACGGGCTTCTTTCCGCTAAACCGGATGACACCACGGATCGTCCCCGCCGTTCCGACATCGACGTGAAAATAGGCCGGCTTCGCCTTCTCCTGCTTCTGTTCAGGCTGAGGACGGGAGCATCCGCCAAGAACCACCAGCGCCGCCGCTCCCAGGGCGATGCGCCGCGCAGGGCTGTGTTGCATGTCTGGTGTTCAGTGTACTCAGTTGGCCGGCGGGCCCGCATCGGCCGGCATTTCGCCGGTCAACGACTCGAGAAACGCCAGCAGGTCGTCCCGTTCGGCTTTGTTCAGGCGCAGCGGCTTCAGATTTTTGTCCAGAGCTGGATTCGAGTTGCCGCCGCCGGCATAGTATTCCAGCACGGAGCGCAAAGTCTTCAGGCTGCCGTCATGCATATACGGCGCGGTGAGCGCGACATTGCGCAGCGAAGGAGTTTTCACGGCACCTTTATCTCGTTCTGCCTTCGTCTCCTGAAAGCGGCCCACATCCGTCAACACGCCTTCCTCATTCACGCCCACACCGATGTTGCGGAACTTGCCATCCGTGAACAGTGCACTCTTCTCGCCGATGGGATGGCAGGCAATGCAATTGCCCTTTCCCGGATCGCGGAAAATCGCCAGTCCACGCACGGCAGCCGGAGAGAGCGCGGATTTGTCGCCCCCATACTGATACCGGTCGAACGCCGAGTTCCCGCTGACCACCGTCCGCTCGAAGCTCGCCAGCGCCTTCCGTACCTGGCTCATCGTGATGCTGCCCGGCCCAAACGCCTTCTCGAACTGGGCACGATACTCCGGGTCCGCCTGCAGCTTGGCAACCAGCACGTCGTATTTCTGATTCATCTCCACCGGATTCGCGATGGGTCCGCCCGCCTGGTCTTCCAGTGTCGCAGCGCGCCCGTCCCAGAACTGCAGCGGGCTGTAGGCAGCGTTCACCACCGGCGGAGCGTTGCGCGTGCCCTGCTGGTTGTGGAACCCCGTCGAAAACCGCCGGCCGTCGGTGAACCCCTTGCCCGGATCGTGGCAACTGGCGCAGGCAATCGTATCGTCCGCCGAGAGCCGCCGGTCATAGTAGAGCTTCCGTCCCAGGGCCACAGTCTCCACGGTCACCGGATTGTCCGCCGGCACGGCCATCTCCGGCAGCCCCAGCGGAGTCTTCAGCTTGACGGGACGCCCGATCGGCCTGTCAGAGCCCGGCTTCGAGCTTCGCTGGCAGGAAGCGGCCGCTAAGGCGAGCAGAACAACGGTACAACTCGACAGTTTCATGGATGTGCAGCGGGTGAAGGCTTCCACGCGTGGGCCAGGCGAGTCGCCTCCGCAATCTCTTCCTTCGTCATATGGGCCCCGGCCGCGTCGCGCAATTCCGCCAGCGAATCGGAGTCAGGCCCGTGTGTCGCCGAGGTGGCCAGCGAAAGCCACATGTAAGCCTGCACCAGATCTTTCGGTACGCCCTTTCCGAAGCGGTAGAGCAGGCCGATGCTCGCCTGCGCCCACGGATCCCCCTGGTTCGCCGACAACAGATACCAGTGATGAGCCTGGACATAGTCCTTCGTCAGGCCACCGCGCCCCGCCTCGTAGTTCTTCGCAAGAGTGAACTGCGCCTCAGGGTCACCCTGGGCAGCGCGTACTTTCAGGGGTGCCCGTCCGGGTGGCGGCCCGTCCTGGGCAACAGCGAGTGTCGTGGCAATCAGGGCCAACAGCAGAAGTCGCATAGGCAATCCCAGCCTCTCCCTCTCATCCCGCGGTTTGATACACAATGAAACTAGCGCATCTGGGCGAGCGCTCTCTACTTCCAGCATACAAGGATGGTGCATGACAGGATCTCAGCCAGGCCGCCACATTCTTTCCAGGTCGATCGTATGTATCATGTTCGCAGGCCTGCTCGGCACACTGCCCGTCGAGGCTCAGCAGAAGTCGAAGCTGCCAGAGGGACCGGGCCGGGCCACCACCGAGAAGCTCTGCGGCTCCTGCCACGGAACGAATATCTTTCTGAACCGCCGCGAGAGCCGCGAAGGCTGGAGCGGCATCGTCGAAGACATGATCCAGCGCGGAGCCAAGGGCGACGACGATCAATGGGGCGAAGTCGTCGACTACCTCAGCCAGCACCTCTCGAAAAGCACGCCTGTGGCCCGCGTCAACGTCAATACAGCCGATGAAAAAGACCTCGCCGCCGGTCTTGGCATTCCTGACGCACAGGGCGCGGCGATCGTGAAGTACCGGGCGGAAAAAGGCAAGTTCAAGACAATCGAGGATCTGCTGAAGGTTCCAGGACTCAAGGCAGCCGCCATCGAAGCCAGGAAGAGCAGTATCGACTTCTGATTCAGGCCTTCCGGCGCCTCTCGGCAGGCGGGCTCTCCCGGGCCCGCCGGTTCGGGAATAGGATATAGAGATGCTGAATCTCCACCGCCGTGGTTTCCTCGCCGCGCTCACTGTCTCCGCGGTCCCGTCCTTTGCCCGCACCCTGAAGACTGTGGGCGTCCAGTTATACACCCTCCGCTCCGTTCTGCCGCAGAAGCCTCTCGAGACGCTGAAGGCGCTGGAAGAGATCGGCTACACGGAAGCCGAAGTGATCGGCGGCAGCCTCGACGCGGTCTGGCCCAGCCTCATGCAGACTAAGCTGAAGCCGGTCAGTGTCCATCTTGACACCGCCCTCTTCACGACAAACCAGGACAAACTGCCGGCCGCCCTCGAAGACGCGAAAAAGCGCGGTTTGAAATTCGCCGTTTGTCCTTACATCGCCCCCAAGGATCGCGGAGGCGTCGATGTCATCAAGAAACTCGGCGAAACCCTGAACAAGGCAGGCGAAACTTGCGCGAAGTCAGGTCTCAGCCTCTGCTACCACAACCACGCCTTCGAGTTCGAACCCGCCGCGGGCGGGACGCTTCTCGACGTCCTGATGCAGACCACCGATCCTAAGTACGTCAGCCTCGAACTCGACATCATGTGGTCGAAAGTCGGCGGCCATGACCCGGTGGAAATCCTCAAGAAGTACAACAAGCGCATCGCGCTCATGCACCTCAAGAACGTCGCCGCCGGCGTCGGACCGCAATTCAACGAGAAGGTCGCCAAGGAAGCCTTCAAGGAAGTCGGCAACGGCTCCATCGACATTCCGGCCGTCCTGAAAGCCGCGTCCGAAGTAGGCGTCAAGCACTACTTCGTCGAACAGGACCAGACCCCCGGCAACCCGCTCGACTCCCTCAGGCAGAGCTTCGAGTACCTGAAAAAGACCAACTTCTAGCCGCGGTATAGCCGGACTTCAGCAGGCGGGGCTCCCTCCTCCAGGGAGCCCCGCGCCCGACAGCCTTACCGCCAGTGGCCGCTGAACCAGATGTATCCGCCCCGCCGCGGAGCCCAATACCCCGGCACCCACGCCCCCCGCCCGCGTGGCGGCACCGCCCAATATCCATTCGTCCAGACATAGCGTCCGTGGTGCCACTGGTAGTAACCGGGCACCCAGACATGCCGCCGGCTGGGCTGCACGACAACGACCTCACGAGGCGCAGGCGGTGGTCCAAAGCGCACGAATACATCCGCTGCGCTCGCCACACCGCTCGTCAACGCCAGCGCAAAAACTCCAATAGCCACGAATCTCTTCATTTTGTCCTCGCTTCCGTCCGCATCGGACTCGCTGAGGTAAATGCACTTACCGTGCCAGAACGAACATGTTGTTGGTGATAAAGGGATTACCCGCAATCTGCGGGTTCTCACTGGTGGCTGAAATCCACCAGCTTCGCTTCAATTTCAGCACCGCCGCCCGAGGGCGCGGTTTCGCCGTTCCTGCTACCCCGTAAAAAGTACAAACGCCGCCGCCACAGTCTCCGACGGTGACTTCCAGTAAATAACCCGCCGCACGATTCACGATCACCCGTGCCTCAATTATTCCGCCGGACCGGCCTCCTGCAGAACTGTGAACCGTCTGCCTCCAATTACGAGCGTGCCCAATCGAGGAGTCCTCTCCGGATTCTGCTCGAACAGGAACACCACTTCGCGGCGGTCGGCGCTTCGTTCCACACGGATCACCTGCAACCAGGCGTCCTCGGAAACGGCCGGAACCAGATCCGCCAAACCGTAGTAATAGGCAATTGTGGCAACCCCGCCCAACCCGGAAACCACGGTTTCCGTCGGACGAAGGGTGACGTAATACGGCTGGACCTCCTCCAGTCCAAATTGCACGAAGCGAACCGGCGTTCCGTTGATAAAGATTCGGCCTTCTCTGTTCGCCGGTCCCGTATTGGGCGCAATGCTGAATCGCAGGTCGCCGCTATCACTGCCAGCCGGCGTCCCTACCTGGATCCAGTCGGAGTCGGAACTCGCCGTCCATGCACAGGGCGAGGGCGACGACTTCACAGGCATGCTGTTGTTTGTGCCGCCGCCGGAGAGATACATGAAGTAGTCCATGATCGGCAGGGCTCGGCACTGGTTCACCGCCACCATTTCGGTCGCCTTCACCCAGGGACCAGGAACACCGTTGGCATCCTCCGCTCGCACCGAAAGTATCAGGGTCTCTCCAGCCTCACCAGCAAACAGCAGCGAGAACCGGAAGATGAGATCAGTGCTGTTGGGCTGAAAAGTAGTGGCCTCCAGCGCGCAGGCGCCCGCGAAACCGGTTGTGGGCGATTCCGATTCCCGGTACTCCACTCCGTCATAGCTCACCTCGATCACACGGCGGAGGGTTGAGTAGCGGAAATAGCACGGCGCCGCGGCCGACCCCTCACGCGGCAGCACCGAAAGCTGAATGGCCTGCATATCGCCGGTACCATTCCGATCCCGCAGGTAGAACAGGAACGGCACGCTGGTGCCGGCAGGCAACGTCGATCCGGGCGGAGACACCGACAGGATTTCCAGGTCATGGTCCGGACCCCTTTGGTTCACCCGGAGGGTCCGCCGGCCCACGCTCACAACTCCGTTGCGATGGAAGTCATCCGGGACCGCATCGACGTGAAGCACTACCGAGGCAGCCGGAACCTCGACGCCCTCCACGTTCTCCACACCTCGTGCCACCCTCATCCAGCTTCGACCGCTGGACGCCTCCCATTGACAGCCCTCGTCCGCTGTGACAGGCAGCAACAACTCGTGGGACTCGCTGGATAAGGTGATTGCCCCTGCATCCAGTTCGGCACAGCGCCCTCCATAGGTCACAGTCACCTCTATACCGTCAGGCCCGATCTCACCGGCGTGGATTGCCAGATCGCTGTGAGGATCCACCCATGTGGCCCCGGGCTGCAGTTCCATCTGCGAGCCGCTGCCAACACCAGAATCCAGCCTTGCCTCATCCAGGCTGGGCGGCGACAGATCCAACAGATTCGTCCAGGTTTCGTTGGGCGCGGCCTCCAGTCTGATCAACACCCCATTCATGCCCGCGCTCGTCCGGTTCTGCCCCTCGGTGATGCTTCCTTCCCGCCACCTGCGGTGCTCCAGCCAAAGCCATTGATCGGAAGCCGCCTTTCGGCGCACTCGCAAGGCTCGCGTCCCGGAATCATTGCCCAATGGTGCGATCTTGAAGCTCCCCTCGCCCTCCACGCTGAGAACGTCGGTCCCCTGCTCCAGCCACCCCAGTTGGGTCTTTTGTACAGCCGCAAAATCGCCCAATCGCGATTCGCCCATCATCGCCGTGGAATCGCCATACTCCACCGGCACCGCTCGGAAATCGTCCGCCTCCAGTGCGGTCCCAGGGAAGCGCAATAGGCGGGAATGTCCCAGCCGCAGATTGTGACCGAACTCGTGCATCAAGAGATTCTGCAGCGCGCCCAGACTGCCGCCATAGTTCATCCAGACCCACGACGCCTGGACCGTGCCGTCCTCGGATTGCAGGTCGCTGCAGCCGAGCGACCCCATCCCGCCCCAACTGCACCCTGGAATGTAAGGGAATATCAGGACGTACCGGTCAAACTGCTGAAAGTTGATGTCCCGGTCCGCCGCACGGATCCCTGCAGTCCTCAACTGGTTGGACTCCGCGCACGTGTATGCCCGGTCGAGCGTGTAAGGACCAAACACTTGTCCCGAGAGGGAAATCTTGCCGTACGACATCTCCCGGTACCAGGTGTTCACCGACAAAGCACTCTCATCGAACATCATTCGCTGCACACTGCTCACGGCAGGCAGCTGTGCTGACGAACCGGGGAATCGTGCCAGAATCACCGCAACCCGCTGCTCGCCTGATGTGCTGCAACTAGCGCCGTCAGCCCCGCGGCCCGTTACCAGCGCCCGGTTCACCGCCATCGTGTCGCCCAACCGCACACCTTCAACTCGAACCCGATCCCCACACTGAACCTGCAACGCAGGGGAGGACTGCTGGTACGCCAAGACATCGAGGCCGTCGCGCCGGAACCGGTAGATGGTTGTGCTCGCCCCATGCTCGATGTCGTCAGCCACGGAGACTTCTGCCGGACCCTCGTACACATCACGAAGATCCGGAGCCGACTCTACCGCCAGCGCCGGCGACTGCCTCATCAAAGCCTTCAATCGGTCCAGTTCGGCAGCCGAACGCGCCGGCCCGGACTGCCCGCACAAGAGGCAGGGCAACCAGCCCATCATTAGCTTCAGTTTCCAGCCATGCATTACAGGACGATTCCGGTACTAATATCTGACAGTCCTGTAGTAATCGTCAAAACCCGGCACCGGCGGCCTACCGCCAAAACGGTCATTTAGGGAGACAAGAAATGCCACTGCTTCTGATTTCCGGCTGAACCTGAGGCACAACAATCTCACCCAACCATCGTGGGCGATCCGGAGAACAGATACACCAGTCCTTCGGAGTAAGTGGGGTGCGCAAAGATCGAATCCCGCAGCGCCGTGTAAGGCAGCCCAGCGCTCATGGCGAGTTGCACGGTCGCCATCATCTCGCCCGCGCACGAACCCAGCGCTGTGAATCCAAGAATCCGGTCATCCTCCCGTGCCACCAACGCTTTGAGGAAGCCCACGGTATGTCCTGTGGTCAGATTCCGCAGCACCGCCGCCATGGGTAGTTTCAGCAGTCTGTACGGAGTGCCTGTCCGGCGCGCCTCCGTCTCGCTAAGTCCGATCTGCGCGAGCTCCGGATCCACAAACAGGCACGACGGCACAAGCCGGCCCGTAGTCGTCCTCATCCGGCCCGCCAGCGTCTCGCGAACAATCCGGTAGTCGTCGAACGCAACGTGCGTGAAATGCGGACTCCCGGCACAATCGCCGACCGCAAAGACGCCCTCGGCAGTCGTCCGCAACTGCTCATCCACCTGGATAAATCCAGCCTTGGTCAGCACGACGCCGGCCTCTTCCAGGCCAATGCCTTGCGTATTCGGAATCCGGCCCGTCGCCACCAGCAGATGAGTGCCGCTCACCTGCAGCGACCCGCTGCCTCCGTTAAGGTGCAGCACCACGTGCTCGCCGGAGCGCCCCTCCACCCGGCTCACCTGAGCCTCGGTCACCAGCTCGATTCCCTCCGCCAGGAACTCGTGCGTCACCACCTCCGCCACATCCTCGTCCACGCGCGAAAGCAGTCGCCGGTTGCGGTCGACGATAGTGACCTCACTGCCCAGCCGCCGGAAAGCCTGCGCCAGCTCCAGCCCGACATAACCTCCGCCCAGCACCACCAGTCGTTCCGGCACCGCGCCGAGTTCCAATGCCTCGACATGGGTCAGAGGAGCGCTCTCCGCCAGTCCGGGAATGGGATCAATCAAAGCTCTCGATCCCGTGCTGATCACCACGTGTTCGGCTTGTAGAACACGGGTTCCTCCGCCATGCAGGGCCACCTCAATTGTTCTTGGCCCACTGAATCGGCCCTCGCCCCGGACGAGCTCAGCACCGCTCTGCGCAAACCTGCCCTCGTGCGTTTTGATCAGCCCATCAACCATAGCCCGCTTGCGCGCGCGCACCACCTGCATATCGACGCCAGGGTCCATTGGATGCAGCCCAAATCCGGCCGCGTGGGACGCCAGGCGCGCCACGCTGGCCGAATAGATCACATTCTTGCTGGGCAGGCATGCGATGTTCGGACATGATCCGCCAATGTAGCGCCGCTCAATAAGCGCGGTCTTCTTGCCGGAAGACGCGGCGTTCCAGGCAAGATACTTGCCGGCTTCGCCGCTCCCCAGCACCAGCAGATCGTAAGAGTCCACTGCGGGTTTTGTGGTCATCTCGATTGCGTTTATCTCCTGCGGTTCAGATGTTGAGCCAGGAACCGGTTCATCGCCGCTGCGACCTCGACTGCGTGGGTCTCCAACGCAAAATGCCCCGTATCCATCAATTGAATCTCGGCGTTCGGAATGTCCCGCCGGTAAGCCTCCGCCCCCGCCGGAATGAAGAACGGATCGTTCTTGCCCCAGATCGCCAGTAACGGCGGCTGCCATGTCCGGAAGTATTCCTGAAAGTCCGGATACAGCTTCACATTGCTGGCATAGTCCAGAAATAGATCCAGCTGAATCTCGTCGTTGCCCGGCCGTCCGGCCAGAGCAGCATCCAACGTATAACCCTCGGGAGCAATCGCCTCTGGATCCACCACCCCATGGGTATATTGCATCCGGATCCCTTCCAGCGAGAACATGGCCCGCATCGCTTCCCGGTTCTCCGGCGTAGGGCTCTCCCAATAGCGCCGGGTCGTCGCCCAGGCCGCGCTCAGACCTTCCTCGTAAGCATTGCCGTTTTGCGAAACGATGGCAGCGATGCGCTCCGGATGCGCCAGCGCAAGACGATAGCCGGTAGGCGCCCCGTAGTCGAAGACATACATCGCGAACCGCTCCAGCCCCAAAGCTTCTGTAAACTCGTTGAGCGTCCGCGCGAGTGAGTCGAACGAGTATCGGTAGCCGCGCCCCGCCGGCACATCAGTAAATCCGAAACCCGGCAGATCGGGCGCAATCACTCGATACTGCCCGGCCAACAGAGGCATCAGCATCCTGAACTGAAAAGAAGACGAGGGAAAGCCATGGAGCAACAGAACCACCGGAGCGTCCATCGGCCCTGCGGCGCGATAGAACACACTCACGCCGTCCGCCTCCACTCGGTGTACTGAGGTCTGAGGCACACATGGATCGGTTAGAACCTGATTTGAAGTCATGTTAAGGTCATCCCGTCCGCCCTCGCTTTATTCCAACTCTATACGCAGCGCCCATCCCGGTCATCATGAACCCAGGTAGTTTTGCAGTACCTCGATTCCGCTAGGGCGCTCACCCCCAAACAGGGAATAATTCGCGGCACCATCGCTTCCCATGCCAACTGGAAGAGGGAACCATTGCGCACAATTGCTACTCAGGCACAATGGAGGGAATGACTCTGCTCAGCCGGGTCCGCGATTGGTGGACTGAATTCCTCAGCGGCACGCCTGCGGCCCCAAGAGCCGTCATCTTCAACAGGCTCGGCATATCCCTCGCCAGCCGGCCGGACTCCACAGGGCAAGTGCACCAGATTGAATGGAGCAAGGTCGGCGCCGTCTACGCCTACAAACAGGACTGCCTCAGCGTCGACCAGATCTGCATCCTGTTTGCCGACCTTGGCGGCGAAGTGCGCCTGGTCATCACCGAAGACGACGCCGGCTACCAGCAATTGGTGGAGGATCTGCCGAAGCATCTTCCAGGCTGTCTTGCGCCGGCCGATTGGTTCCAGAAGGTTGCGTTCCCCGCTTTCGAAACGAATTGGACTGAACTCTACCGCATCCCGTTCGTCACCTCACCCGATGGTGCAATCGTCGCATCGATGGAGAAAATGGCGGATTCGGTATCCACGGCCGAGCTGCAATTGATCACCGGACACCTGCGGCAGGCAATCCCTGCTGGCCTCAGCGGAAGCCTGTGCTTCTGGGGAGAGTGGTTCGGCCGCCCGCACGATAACCGGCACACGCTGATCTCCTGCGAGGCCGGCCCCAACGCTCTGCGCCTTTTGTTCGACCAGAACGAGTCGCTTTCCATCTGGTCCCCCAGGGGCCTCACCATCAAAGGGCCCTGCTTCTCCATCGCCGATGCCCGCCGCGTGCGCTGGGAATGGTTCGCCTACGGCCGGGCCGCGACGCACGAGCATCTGTATTTCATGGAGTTCGTCCGCTCGGGTGAGATCATCACCCCCTCCACCAATGTCGATTGGTATAACCCCTCGCTCGAGCCTGATGCAGCGCAGCCCGCGGTGGAACTGGTGAACCGGCTGGATTGAGCACTGCCCAGCCAGTCGCCGGCGGACGAGCCGCTGAGCAAAAACAAGAAAATTAAGTAACGATTCCGGCCCAACCGGCACTATACTCCGGGTCTGACGTGCGCCCGCTCTTGCCGCGGGCATGCCCATCTTGCTGTGCGCTCAGGAGGGCCAACCATGCCGCAAACTATCCGCTTCTTCCGGGACACTCTGAGTATCGACGAGAGTATCCCTGCTTCCATTCAGGCCAACCCAGGAGACACGCTGGTCCTGGGTGGCCGGCAGGTGACCCTCATCGGCCTGCTGCCGGACTGCAACTACGTCATCCTGGCAGAGCAGTTGACGGTCGTCCCAAATGCCGGAACCACACTGGCCGGCGTCGCCGGCAATCCATCCCCCTCCGTTACCGTGCTCGCCCGCGTCATCACTGGCGCGCCCCTGGCAATCACCGCTGCGGGCCTCATCGGCGAGAACGGGGCCAACGGCGAACCGGGCATCGGCGGCATCGAGCGTCCGGAGGGCGGCGGAAAGCCCATCCTGCTACCCGGAGGCGACGGAGGTGACGGCGAGAATGGCGGAAATGGAGGGCGTGGCGGCAATATTGTAGTCCGGTACGCTTCCGCTTCACCCACCCCCACCGGTCAGGTGCCGGGAGGCAAAGGAGGCCGTGGCGGAGCAGGTGGGGCCGGAGGCGCCGGAAAGCCTCGCGGGAAACGCGGCAAAAGCGGGAAACCCGGCAGGTCCGGCGGGGTCGGTACCATCGACATCGCTCAGACTACCGCGGACCAGGTCTGGACTCTCCTCGACGCCACCTCCGCCCAGGGTTGGGCGGCCTATCGCGCTGAAGTCGCCGGTTTCTTCTTCCGCAGGTTCGATCCCGGTTCCCAGCTCTTCGCCTTCGAGGAAGCGCAATCCGCCCTCCTCATCAATCCCAACGACCCCGATGCCCTCACCATCCGCGACCGCATCGCCAATCGTCAAACCCCCTCCGGCCTGGCTCGCGACCTCGATATCGCTCCGGACATCCAGGCCCTCTCCCGCAATCTGACCGCCGAGATCGCGGTCGTGCAAAACTCCTTCCAGGCCTACGTCTCTGTCGTCTCTCTCGAGACCATTGCCGAGTCGATCCGCGACAGCCTCACACTCATGGCCACCCAACTGGCCAACCGCCGCCTGGAAGCCCAGGCCGACGCAGCCATCGCCCAGCAGGACGTCCGCATCGCCCAGGCCGAAGCGGCGAACCTTCAGCTCCGGATCAAAGATATCGACGACCAGATCGAAACCATCCGCGAGAACCGCTTCAGCATCGGCGGCATACTCTCGGACGTGGGCGCCATAGCGGGCGTCGTTGCCGGAATGGCCACCGGCGTCGGAGCCATCATCTCCGTCGCTGGCGGCCTCGCCACCCTACAGCGCGTCACCGACGGCATCGACCTGGTTCAGTTCCTGAAATTCATGAAGGAGAAGCCTGACCCCAACAGCAACACCTCCGAGGACATCGAAGAGGTGAAGAAGCTGGGCGGCGGCTTCAAGGACCTGATCGAAGGCACCAACTCCTTCATCAGCTTCGGCAAAGTCATGGCCGATCTCGAAAACGCCATGTCGTTGCCCGGCCAGGACGCCATTGGCAAACTCCTCAAGCAGCAGATCCTGCTGGTCCGCGAAAAAATGGTCGCCGGCCTCCGCGAAACCCAGGCCAAGTCGCGCGTGGCCGCGGCCCAGTTCAGGGCCAGCAATCTCGAAGCCGAGTTGGCGCAGGTCCAATCGACCCTTGCCCACTGGTCGGCCGACGCGGCCGCCCTGAAAGCCGCAACCAGCCTCCTCATCCGCTCCGCCCGCGACATCGTCGACATGGTGATGGAGGACGTCTTCCTCGCCCAGCGAGCCCGCGAAATCTATCAGATGGACCGCATCTCCGGATTGCGCTTCGACTACGGGTTTCTCCATCCCGACATCGACCGCAGCCTCTCCCCGGCCATGCGCGCCAGCGCCAGCCTCACCAGCCTCTCCGGCATGGCCATTCAGGTGCTCGCCTGGGATCAGATCTTCCAACAGCTGAACACCGCGCAAATCGGCTTCGACGTCATCCACCCGCAACTGAGCGTGGCCATCACCGATGCCGCGAAACTACAGGCATTCGCCTCCGGTGCAACGCTCGACTTCAGCCTCGACCTCACCGACATGCCCGACAAGATGTTCGAGCTGAAGGTCAACGCCATGACTCTGGAACTGGTGGGCGCCACCTCCGCCCAGAGCTCCAACATCTGGATCACCCATTCCGGCCACTGGACCATGAAACGCCGCACCGACGGCACCGTCTCGGAACTCATCCTGCTGCCCCGCTCTGAGCTGTTTGCCTGCAACCCGGGCGTCGGCACGCTGAGATCCAAAATCCCGACGAACCCGCAATCGCCGGCGGAGCCCGGTCCCCCCTTCTCCTTCTGGGGCCGGGGCGTCGCCACCACCTTCCGCCTGCAGGTCTCTCAACCTTCGGTAATCGACCTCTCCCAATTGAGCGCAATCCACCTCACCATCGATTGCATCGGCTACGCGGTGCAGGGCGGCGGTTCCGCTGCACCCCTTCATGACTTGCGGCCCCAGGTGCGCACGGCCCGAGCCCCGGCGCCCGAAAAGACGCTGGCGGCTTCAACGCATTAAGATTCGAAGCTGAGATCCGCGGCCGCACACATTGGCAGGGCGGACAGCCCCGCGCCGGCGCCCCGCCAAGGCTCCTGAGCGGCCCTCTTACAGTCCCGGTGAGAGGGCCGGCTCTCAGGCCCGCTCGTAGCGGCGCTACAGCCGCTCTACTCCTCTTCGGCGAGGAAATCGCCCAGAAGATCCAGATTGCGCTCCCACATCGAGCGGCGGTCCGACAGCCACTTCTGCAACACTGCGAACCCTGCAGGCTCCACCCGGCAGGTCCTCACCCGCCCGATCTTTTCCGTCCGCACCAGACCACTCTCCTCCAACACCTGCAGATGCTGCATCACCGCCGTCAAAGTGACATCCAGCGGCGTAGCCAGCGACGACACCGACTGCGGTCCCGCGCTCAGGCGCTCCACCAGAGCCCGCCGGGTCGGATCGCCCAGCGCGTGGAAGATGCGGTCGATGTCGTCTTTAGGGCTGTTCATCTCTCCTGCTTCCGGAAGCTTGCCGCACGTTGCTAAGCGAGCGCTTGCCCCAGATTGTCCAGCAGTTTCTTCCAGCCGGCTTCCCGCATTTCCGGACCATCGGCTCGTTCGAAGAATGCCCCCTGGTGCGTGCAGATGAGATCCGTTCCGCCCTCCACCCCGACCACTTCGATGGTCAGCAGCGAACTGGAGAATCGATGCTCCCCCATCGCCATGCTCGAGGCCGACACAATCCGGCGGTTCGGGATAATGTCCAGGTACGTGCCTTCGCTGACCAGTGGTACCCCGGGAAACGGGCTCTTCTCATTGAACCGGTAGCGCAGACGCTCCGCTCCGCCCACCCGGAAGTCCATCTCAAAGGCTTCAATGTCGTGGTGTTCCCCTACGGCAAACCAGCGCTTCTTCTTCTCCACGTCAGAGAACGCGGCGAACACCTGCTCAGGCGATTTCGAATACCTTCGCTCAATCACGAAGGTGCTGTGAATTACGGGTTGATCGGCCATACTGTTTCCTTTCTTGCATCCCGGCAATACTGAAGTCGTGACTTGAGTATTGATCGAGCCAGAGGGATTGTCAAGTAGAAACTTCAGTATTCTTACGCACGGGCAGCCGCCTGTCCTGCACCCCAATGAAAGAAACCCGGCATCGGCGGATCCAGAGGATTCGCCAATACCGGGTTTGTTTTAAACAGGGTCTGGGTCTAGCTTGCCGGGTAGGCGTCGATCCCGCCCGTCATGTTCAGCACATTCGGATACCCGCTCTCGCGTAGCAGCGTACAGGCCTTCGCCGAACGCATACCCGACTTGCAGTGCACTATCACCAGCTTCGACCGGTCGATCTCCAGCATCCGCTGCGGCAGTTGGCCCAGCGGGATCAGCGTCGCTTCGGGAATGTTCCGCGCCTGATGCTCGTGCGGCTCCCGCACATCAATCAGGACGAAGTCGTCCTTCCGCGCCAGCTTGGCTTTCACTTCCAGGGCAGAGATTTCTTTAGGCATTCCACAGAATTGATGATAATCGATCAATTTGGTGACAGTCCGGTTAGTCCCGCATACCGGGCAATCCGGATTCTTCCGCAGCTTCAGCTCGCGGAACTTCATGTTCATGGCATCGTACAGCAGCAGCCGGCCGGCCAGCGTCTGCCCGATTCCCAACAGAATCTTCACCACTTCGGTCGCCTGAATCAGCCCGATCACGCCCGGCAGAATGCCCAGCACGCCGCCCTCGGCACAGCTCGGCACCAGTCCGGGAGGAGGCGGCTCCGGGTACAGACACCGGTAGCACGGCCCCTCTTCCGTGGCAAAGACGGAAGCCTGACCCTCAAACCGGAAAATCGACCCATAAGCGTTCGGTTTGCCCGTCAGCACGCAAGCGTCGTTCACCAGGTAGCGCGTCGGGAAGTTGTCCGTCCCATCCGCCACCACGTCATAGGCGCCCACGATCGCCAGTGCATTCTCACTGGTCAGAGCCAGCTCGTGCTTCACGATGTTGATGTTCGGATTGATATCCAGCAGGGTATCCGCCGCGGAATCCAGCTTCCGCCGGCCGATATCCTTCGTACCATGGATCACCTGGCGCTGCAGGTTCGACACGCTCACCGTGTCGAAATCCACCAGCCCGATCGTGCCCACGCCCGCCGCCGCCAGATACAGCCCCAGCGGGGCGCCCAGTCCGCCGGTACCCACCAGCAGGACCTTCGAATTCTTGAGCTTTTCCTGCCCCTCAGCGCCCATCTCGGGCAGCATGATGTGGCGCGAATACCGCTCCAGTTCTTCCGCCGTCAGGCTCACGCAGCGCCTCCCGCAATCGAGGGCACGATACTCAGCGTATCGGCGGCCGCCACGGCAGTCTTCTCCTTGTCCAGGTAGCGGATATCCTCATCATTCACATAGATGTTCACGAAGGAGCGCAGGCGCCCTTCGTCATTGTAAAGATGGTTTTTCAGAGCGGGGTGCTGCGAAGTGAGCGACGCCAGTACTTCGCTCACGCTGCTGCCCGTTGCGTCCACACTGCTCTGTCCGCCGGCATACTGGCGGAGGGGAGTCGGAATCAGGATTGTGGCCATGTCAGGATCTCTTCTGTCGATTCAGTCTGTGTCTCGTTGGCTCGGAAGGCCTTGGCTCGGTTCAACGCCCCGCCCACGATCGATATCACGACGTTCGAATACCAGGGCCAGGAATTGGCCAGGTCCGTCGCCGAAAAATACGAGTCGCAGTCAGGGTGGGAATGAAAGAATCCCAGAACTTCGAGCTTCTGTTCCCTTGCCAGGCGTTGGGCGGCAAGCTGGTCCTTCGGATCCAGCTCAAAACGATCGGATTGGTCGCCTTCGTAGGAATTCCGGCAGGCGATGGCGGTGGTGACGGTGCGTTCGTCTCCATCCTGCAAAGTGCCCAGCATGATGCCGCAGCATTCGCGGGGGTAGCAGTCCAGAGCATGCCGCAACATCACGTCCCAGGGGTGCGGTTCGATTCGAATCACGTTTGTGCCCGTAGGATACCGAATCTGGAGTTTCTCTGTCAACATGGGCAGGATTCCCTCCTGCCACCCCCAACTGCCCGCAAATCAAACAAATCACAATAGTAGTTGTCTTGAAACGGAGCTTCCCACAGCCGCGTCAGGAGGGCGTATGAAAAAAGCCTTGGTCTGCTTGATCGTATCGGCAATTGGGGCAGGCAGTGCCTTCGCGCAGTCGTGGGGGAGAGATTTCCAGCGCAACCACATCACGGCCGGCATCGGCGCCGCAGTCCCGGGAGCCGACCTGAAACCATACTACAAGGTCGCGCCAGCATGGACTTTCGATTACGGTTTCCGGCCCGTGAAATACCTGCAACTCGATGTCGGCCTCGACTCCGCCTACAATTCCGCCGACGTAAATGACTATCTCGATACAGGATACGGCCCGCTCCGCATCCGGGACTTCCAGTTCTTCGTGCCCATGGGCGCGCGCGTCGTCGCCCCCCTGGCAAAAGGCCGCGTGGAGTTCTATGGCGGGGGCGGTGCGGCCTACGCCCGCTACACGGAACTGCTCAAGCAGCCCAGCGACTACTTCCAGATCGGCTGCCCGGTCTGCCAGGCGCGCGATGGCTGGGGGTATTACGCGCTGTTGGGAGGCAGCGTCGCCCTCGACCGCGGCCAGCACTTCCGTCTCGGCGTCCTGTCCCGGGTCTATGTCGTGGACACCTCCGGCCCACCCATCGGCACCACCCCGGCCGTGAAGACAAACGACCGCTGGACGAATACCTACGCGACGTTCACGTTTAGTTTCTAATCTTTACTGGATTCGGGGGCTCGTCGCCGTAGCTGGCTCGGGCCCCCAGTTCTCTCGAATCAATCCACTGTGATCGGAATAGAAAGTCCGCCTGCCGGAAGTGCCAAATCTCAGCGGAGCTGCCCGAATCACATACTGGTTCAAAGACCCTTCCGTCTGGAACCGGTACCGGATATCAGGCAGATGCCTCGATAGGTTTCCGATACCTGGACGCTGAAGCTCCGGTAGATTCGAAGCGTACCGCCCATGCTCGAGATGAAAGGTCAGCTGGGCTTCCTGGATTTCCTGGATTCGGCGAATCCCCCGGGATTCCAGATTGCGACCGCTCGTCCTTCGCGTCAGAAATGCCAGTGGCAGCAATAACATCAACAAGATACAGCCAGCGGCGAGGACCCAGTCGAGTATCGACACACGCATCGATTGGAGTTTGGACGGCATGGTGTGGAAGCCGACGCTCTTGTTTGGCTACTTGATTTCTTTGCTGGCGACCGTGGCGGGCTCGGCGCCCCAGTTCTCACGAATCACCAGGGACTGGTCGGAGAAGAACGTCCGGCGGCCCGTATTATTGAAGGCCTGCGGTACAGCGGTCACAGTGTACCCTTCCTTGGTGATCGCCACCGTGAAGATGTACCCCGTCTTCTGGCCCAACGCCAGGTCACCAGGGATCAGATCGGCCGCGGCCGGGCCGGAATTCCCCGAGGCGGGCGGCCCAAGCTGAGCCAGATTCTCCGCAAACTTCCCGAACTGCGAAAAGTACTGTGTTTGCGCCGTGTGCACCGTATTGATCTGGCGGATCGCCGCCATCTCCTGCGAGTGCATACGGGCGTTGTTCAGTTTCGGAGCAGCGATAGCCGCAATCACCAGGATGATGGCAATAACGATGAGGAGTTCGATCAGCGAAAATCCCCGGCGGCGGCGGTCCTGAACACGGCGCATGGCTACTCTCTCCTTTGAGAATGGTCCCTGACTCTATTCTAGACGCAAGCCAAGGCCGCGGCGTGCAGCAGAAGTTAGCCGATTCTCGCCGCATGCAGGCGCCGCAGCGTCTCTGCCAGCGGCTGCAGCAGGTCCAGCTTCAGCGCGTTTGCTCCGTCGGAAAGCGCCGCCGCCGGGTTGTCGTGGACCTCCAGAAACATCCCGTCGATCCCGGTCGCCACAGCCGCGCGCGACAGCGGAGCAATAAACTCCGGCGAGCCGCCCGACTTCGCCCCCCCCGCCCCCGGCAACTGCACCGAGTGCGTCGCATCGAACACGACGGGATACCCGATGGAACGCATCATCACCAGCCCGCGCATATCCACTACAAGGTTGTTGTAGCCGAACGACGATCCCCGTTCGGTCAGGATAATCCTGGTATTCCCGGTGGAGGCCACCTTGTCCGCCGCGTGCCGCAGATCCAGCGGAGCCACGAACTGGCCCTTCTTTATGTTCACGATGCGGCCCGTCTTGCCCGCCTCCAGCAGCAGATCCGTCTGCCTGCACAGGAACGCCGGAATCTGGAGAATATCCGCCACTTCGGCCACCTTGGCACACTGGCCCGGCTCGTGAATGTCGGTAAGGATCGGCAAGCCCATCGACTTCTTCACACTGGCCAGGATCTTCAGGCCCGCCTTCATTCCGGGACCGCGATAGGAATCCACCGACGACCGGTTCGCTTTGTCGAACGACGCCTTGAACACATAGGGGGCGCCCAGGCTCGCTCCGATGCCCGCCGCCAGCCGGTGGATGCTTTCCTCGGATTCGATCACGCAGGGTCCGCAGATGAACTGCAGCGAACCATCGCCAAATACCACCCCGGGAATTACGGTGATCGGTGTCATCTATCCAGCAAACAGCGGATTCGTCTCGGATTCCATCCGTTTTTGATGAAATTCGACAGCAGCCCCAATGAACGACTGGAACAGGGGATGCGGCTCCAGCGGCTTCGACTTGAACTCCGGATGGAACTGGCACCCCAGGAAGTAGGGATGGTCCGGCAGCTCGCAGATCTCCACGAATTTGCCGTCTCTTGACTGCCCCGTGATCTGCAAACCCTTGTCAGTCAATGGCTTTTCGTAGGTCCGGTTGAACTCGTAGCGATGCCGGTGGCGCTCGCTGATCACCTCGGCCCCATAAGCCGCCCGGGCGAGCGAACCCTCCGCCAGCAGACACTCGTACGCGCCCAGGCGCATCGTGCCGCCCAGTTCTTCCACACCCAGCAAATCGCGCAATTTGTAGATCACCGGATGCGGCGCCGCGTTGTCGAACTCGGTGGAGTCCGCCCCGGTCATTCCGCAGACATTCCGCGCAAACTCGATGACGGCGGTCTGCATGCCCAGGCAGATCCCAAAGTACGGCACCTGCTTCTCACGGGCGTAGCGGATGGCGTTCAACATCCCCTCCACGCCGCGCTTCCCAAAGCCGCCCGGTACCAGGATGCCGTCATAGTGGGCGAGCTTGTCCACACACTCCGGCCAGAACATCTCCTCGGACTCGATCCAGCTCATCCTCACCTTGACGCGATGATGGATCCCGGCGTGGAGCAGCGCCTCTTTCAGCGACTTATAGGAGTCTTCATACTCCACATACTTGCCGACAAGCCCAATGTGGACTTCATCCTTCGGATTCGCCAGTGCATCCAGCATGGCCGTCCATTCGCTCAGGTCGCGCGGTCCGGCCGTATCCAGATGCAGCAGTTCCACAATCAGGTCGTCCACGCCTTGCTCAGCAAACATCACCGGGCACTGGTAGACGGTCTTCACGTCATAGGCCGAAATGACGGCCTTCTTGTCCACGTCGCAGAAGAGCGCAATCTTGTCGCACTGGTCGTCCGGCAGCGGCCGCTCCGACCGGCACACCAGGATATCCGGCTGGATACCCATCGCCCGCAACTCCTTCACCGAGTGCTGGGTGGGCTTGGTCTTCAACTCCTGCGCGGCGGCGATCCACGGCACATACGACACATGGACAAACAGCGTGTTCCGCCGGCCCAGCTCGTGCCGCAGCTGCCGGATGGCTTCCGTAAACGGCTGCGACTCAATGTCGCCCACCGTGCCGCCGATCTCGCAGATGACGACGTCGACACCTTCGGCCACCTTGTGGGCAGCAGCCTTGATCTCGTTTGTTACGTGGGGAATCACCTGGACGGTCTTGCCCAGATAGTCGCCGCGACGCTCGCGAGTGATGATCCGCTCGTAGATGCGGCCGGAGGTCAGATTATTGTTTTGAGAAAGATGCGCGTGAGTAAACCGCTCGTAGTGGCCCAGGTCGAGGTCGGTTTCGGCGCCGTCGTCGGTAACGAACACTTCTCCATGCTGGAAGGGGCTCATCGTGCCTGGATCGACATTCAGGTACGGGTCGAACTTCTGCATGTTCACCCGAAGGCCCCGGCTTTCCAGAAGGCATCCGATGGACGCGGCGGCGATCCCTTTCCCCAGGGAGGAGACGACGCCGCCGGTGACGAAGATGTACTTAGCCATGATTGGTGGTGGGAATAGAAGCAGTGAAGAGCAGCGATTCTACGTGCAGGAGATCCTCTGGCGTATCGACGCCAATCGTTTCGTAGCGTGTTTCGGCCACCCGGATGGAGATGCCGTTCTCCAGCGCACGGAGTTGCTCCAGTTTTTCGTTCTGTTCAAGGACGCCGGGTCTCAAAGTAGAGTAGCCGAGCAGCAAGGCCCGGCGGTACACGTAGAGTCCGATATGTTTCCAGTACTCCGCCGAGTCGCCCCGGTCGTAAGGAATCGGGTGGCGGGAAAAGTACAACGCGCGCCCGTCGTGACCGGTGACCACTTTGACAACATTTGGATTTTCAATCTCATCCCGCTCCACAATGCGCTTTTTCAATGTGGCCATTTGGCATTCTGGATCGTCTAACAGGATAGAGATGGCGGCGTCGATCGCGTCGGGATCGATCAGCGGCTCGTCCCCCTGGATATTGACGATAATTTCGGCATCGGTCGTGGCGGCTGCTTCTGCCACCCGGTCTGTGCCGGAAACGTGATCGTGGCGGGTGATGACTACTTCTGCCCCAAAGCCGCGTGCCGTGCCGGCGATGCGCTCATCGTCAGTGGCGATGAGTGTGCGCTGCGGCAGCTTCGCCAGTCGTGCCCGCTCCCACACGTGCTGGATCATCGGTTTTCCGGCGAGTGTAGCGATGGGTTTGCCTGGGAATCGGACGGACGCGAAACGAGCGGGTATGACACCCAGAATTTTGGGGGGCACAATCGAGCATAGCACAAAAAGTACGCATGATATACTTGGGACACCAGACCGGGAGACAGATGTTGAAATTTAGCAGAAGTTCCTTTATTTTCTGTCTCTTAGGCGGGATGATGACCATCCCGGGAGGCGCTTCGGGCCAGCAGCCGAGGCCCCAGATTACCCCCCGTCCCAAACCGGGTGTAGAAACCCCGGAAAGCGATCGCATCACCCCCAATCTGCGCATCGACACGAACGTCGTATTGATTCCGGTCACCGTCACCACGCCGCTCAATCAGTTTGTTACCGGCATGGAAAAAGAGAACTTCCGCGTCTTTGAGGACAAGGTCGAACAGGAGATCACCTACTTCGCCAGCTTCGACGCTCCGCTCTCCGTCGGCCTGGTTTTTGATGCCAGCGGCTCCATGGGCAGCAAGTTGAGCAAGAGCCGCCAGGCGTCCGCCCAGTTCTTCAAAACTGCGAATCCGGAGGATGAATTTTTCCTCATACAGTTCAACGACAGGCCTCAGCTCGTCGTTCCGTTCACCCAGAACACCGAGGACATTCAAAGCCGGCTTACGTTTACTCAGGCAAAAGGCCGCACTGCCCTGCTCGACGGCATCTACATGGCGCTGCAGACGTTAAAGAAAGCCAAGAATCCACGCAAGGCCCTGCTGATCATCTCCGATGGCGGCGACAACTCCAGCCGCTACACCGAGAACGAAGTCCGCACACTCCTTCGCGAAGCCGATGCCCAGATGTACGCCATCGGCATCTACGAACCCATTGGCTCCCGCAGCCGCAGCGCCGAGGAACTTTCCGGCCCCGGGCTTCTGAGTGAGTTGACCGAAATGACCGGGGGGCGCAACTTCCCTGTCGACAATCTCAACGACCTGCCGGACATCGCCGCCAAGATCGGAATTGAGCTGAGGAATCAGTACGTTCTCGGTTACATGTCGAAAAACCAGACCCGGGATGGGAAGTACCGCCGAGTCACGGTAAAATTAAACCAGCCGCGCGGGATGCCGCCGTTAAAGCCGCTCCACCGGCAGGGATACTATGCACCTACGCAGTAAGTTCGGCCTCCTCGCCGTCCTGGGCTCTTTGTTCCTTGGACACATAGACGCTCAGGTGAAGCCCGAGACGCCGGACGATCAAAGCGTGATTCGCGTTGATACGCGGCTTGTGGTCCTGCACTGCTCCGTACTCGACAGCAAGGGTAGACTGGTCACGAATCTCCCCCAAAGCGCCTTCAAGGTCTATGAAAACAAAGTGGAACAGCCCGTCAAGCTGTTCCGCCGGGAAGACGTCCCGGTCTCCATGGGCCTGGTGATCGACAACAGCGGCAGTATGCGCGACAAACGCCAGCGCGTGGAAGCCGCGGCCATCAAACTCGTGAAGGCTTCCAACCGTCAGGACGAAGTCTTCATCGTGAACTTCAACGACGACGCCTACCTGGATGTCCCCTTCACGAACGAGGTATCGAAGATGGAGGAGGGCGTGGCCCGCATCGACTCTCGCGGCGGTACCGCCATGCGTGACGCGATCTCCATGTCCATGGACCACCTGAAACAGGAAGGCAAGAAGGACAAGAAGGTCATCCTGGTGGTCACTGACGGCGACGACACCGCCTCCACGGGCATCACCCTGGAAAAACTGGTCGAGAAGGCCCACAAACTGGACCAAGTCATCATCTACGGCATCGGTATCCTGGGCAAAGAAGACGCGCGCTCCCGCAAGAAGGCGGAACGCGCCATCGATGCGCTCACGAAAGCCTCCGGCGGCGCCAGTTACTACCCGGGCGACGTAGCCGAGGTCGAGACGCTGGCCGAGCAGGTCGCGCAGGACATTCGAAGCCAATACGTGATCGCCTACTCGCCCACCAACCAGAATCTGGACGGAACCTTCCGCACGATCAAAGTCACTGCGAATGGCGGCCGCTACACGGTCCGCACCCGCAGCGGCTACTACGCATCCCCGGAAGCGCCGAGGAAGAAGACCACCGCCGCAAACGGCACTCTGCAATAATCCGATGCTCCGCTTCCTCTGGAGATCGACGCGCGGCTACCGCCTGACTCCCTGGCGGTCGCCCTACCTGTTGTGGCGCATCGAGACCTACTGGGGCCTGCACGCGGAACGCATCACCGCGGCCGACTTCTGGCGTTTCTCCTGGCAGCACCGCTCTGAACTATTGCGCTTTCTCCGCTGGGCCGACCGCATGGCCCAGGGCTGAGTTTCTGGCCCCGGAATGGATCCCGGATTTGCGCCAACCGGGCCAACCGTGCCATATTAGAGATTGCGGAACTTGCAGCGCACAGGCAGTGTGCTTGCGCGCAAGTTACTCCCTCCCGCGTCGCTGTCAAAGCGCGCGTGACTTCAAGAGGATTCCAGCTATGTACGCAGTGATCGAAACGGGCGGAAAACAGTATCGCGTCTCGCCGGGCGACACCATCGTGGTGGAAACGCTGGCCGGTGATGCCGGCGCGGCTGTAGAGTTCGACAAAGTTCTGGCCATCGGCAAGGACGACGGCGAGCTTGTGGTGGGTAAAGACGTGGCCGGCGCGAAGGTGAAGGGCTCCATTAAGGGTCACGATCGCGCGGACAAGATCCTGGTCTTCAAATTCAAGCGCAAGAAGCAGTACAAGAAGACGATCGGCCACCGGCAGAACCAGACCTCGGTGACCATCGCCGAGATTCTGGCGTAGGCCTTCTGAGCTAGGAGAAGATTCGCAATGGCGCATAAAAAAGGTCTTGGCAGCTCAAAGAACGGGCGTGATTCCAACGCGCAGCGTCTGGGCATCAAAGTTTTCAGCGGTCAGGTTGTCACCGGCGGCTCCATCATCGTGCGGCAGCGCGGCACGCGCTACAAGGCCGGCGAGAACGTCGGGGTTGGCAAGGACGACACCCTGTTTGCGACCGTCCCTGGCCGGGTCGAATGGAAAGACCGCGGCCGGATGGGCAAGTGGGTCAGCGTCTTCGCTCTCGAAAGCTAGTTTTTCTTCGCTCTTCGACGAGCGCGTAAAGTATCAGGCCGCCGGGCGGTGCTACCGCGGGCGGCCTTTTCTATTGTCGGTCGGCCAATCGGATCAGGTGCATGGATGTTCGTTGATGAAGTCATTATCAAGGTAAAAGCGGGCGACGGCGGAAACGGCTGCATGGCGTTCCGGCGGGAGAAGTACGTTCCCAAAGGCGGCCCCAGCGGCGGCGATGGCGGACGCGGCGGCGATGTGGTCCTGGTTGCCAGTGAGCACCACAACACCCTGCTCCACTTCCGCTTCAATCCGGAACATACCGCGGAACGCGGCCGTCACGGCGAAGGCAGCAACCGCACAGGCCGCAATGGCCGGGACGTCGAGGCGCCAGTCCCCGTGGGGACCATTGCCTGGGACTGGGAAACCGGCGAGGTCCTGCACGATTTCACGTTTCCCGGGGACCGCTACGTCATCGCCAAAGGCGGCCGCGGCGGCCGCGGCAACCAGCACTTCGCCACCTCCACCCATCAGGCGCCCACCCGGCATGAACCTGGATCCCCTGGTCAGGAGAAGCGCATCCGTCTGGAGTTGAAGCTGCTGGCGGACGTCGGCCTGGTCGGCTTCCCGAATGCCGGCAAGTCGACCTTGATCTCGCGGATCTCGGCCGCCAAGCCGAAGATCGCCGACTACCCGTTTACGACACTCGAACCCAATCTGGGCGTCGTCCAGACCGACGACATGCGCACTTTCGTGGTGGCCGACATTCCGGGCATCATCGAAGGCGCCCACGAAGGCCACGGGCTGGGCATCCAGTTCCTGCGCCACGTCGAGCGCACCAAGCTGCTGCTGCATCTGGTGGACGTCAGCGAGATGAGTGGCCGCGAACCCAAGCACGACTTCGACGTGATTCTCAATGAGTTGGGCAGCTTCAGCGAGGAACTCGCGGGCAAGCCCATGTTCGTCGTCGCCACCAAACTCGACATCGCCCAGGACGTGAACCGCCTGCGGGCGCTGGAGCGGCGCGCCAAAAAGCACGGCATGCCACTCTTCAAAATGTCAGCCGTCACGGGCAAGGGCCTGAAGGAACTCCTGCGCGCCGTCGACGCCAGGCTCACCGAAATCCGGGCTGCCGAACGGCCGGCGCCGGAACCCGCCCCCCCTATGGTTCGTCCGCACGACCTCGAACCCGACCAGCCCGAATCGACCGAGTGATGTAAATTCCTGGTGTTCGCCGGCTCCAGTTTCGCTTTTTATTTGCCATCCGAAACCGCCCACATTAAGATATCTAAAGCAGCCCGTTGAAGCTGCTATTTTGATCCTGGAGTGGAACCCCGATGGCAATCAGCGAATTGTTAAAACCTGAACTTGAGCAGGAACTGGCCAAAACCCGGAAGACGCTCGAACGTCTGCCGGAAGACAAACTGACCTTCAAACCGCACGATAAGTCCTTCGAATTGGGTGCTTTGGCGACCCACCTGGCTACCATTCCGTTGTGGGGCAAAATGACGATGGAGTCCACTGAACTGGACCTCGCCCCCGGCGGCAAGCCCCTGGAGCAACCGAAGCGCATCACCTCCGCCGCCGACGCCCTGGCCCGTTTCGACCAGTACGCCGCGGACATCACGGCCGCCGTCTCCGCCGCTTCAGACGAAGCCTTCCAGGCGGACTGGGCCCTCAAGATGAACGGCAACGTGATGTTCACGATGTCCCGTTACTCGGTCATCCGGTCGATGATTCTGAACCATCTGGTGCATCACCGGGCACAGGTCGGGGTCTACTACCGGCTGCTGGACATCCCGGTGCCGTCGATCTACGGCCCCACCGCCGACGAGCAGTAACGCATTCCTGCCCGGCGGCTGCCGGGCGTCAGAGCCATGGGCCGGTTGGCGCCGGCCCTCCCCCTCACCAGTCGATCTCCTCATCCGGAACAGTCGCCAGCCGGGCTGGCTCCGGGGTCGTTTCTGGCCGGGCACGGCGGCGCAGAAAAACCACCAGCCCGAAAGCCGCAGCCAGCGTGACCACCACCGGAATCACCATCAGCCAGGTAAACTTGCTTCCGGACGGCACCATCAGGATTCGCTCTCCATACTGGGTCACATAGCGTTGCGTGATCTCCTGCTCCGATACCCCCTGCCTGTAAAGTTTGGCGATCTCGACCCTCATTTCCGCCGCCGCCTCGGACCGGTGGACAGCCACGCTCTCACTCCAACAGCAGGGGGCGATGAACTTCTCCTGCAGACGGCGGATGGACTCTTCGGGTGTTGCGGCAGACACACATCCCGCGCAGGACAGCAGCGCGGCAGCCACCGCCAGGCTCCTGATTAAAAAAGACATAGTAGTTCTCCTTGGCCTTGAGCCATAGTTGATGCAGCCGTCCTCCAGGGACGGCAGGCGGCACGGGCTTCAGGAGTTGGCGGGCGGCGGGCGCTGGAAGAGGGCGAAAGCGGCGGGGGTGCTGGAAGGCATCAACCCAGTGGACGTGAGGACCGTTTTGGAGGGCGCTGCGGCGCTCTGCGACAGGATGGTCTGCCCAGCCAGGCCCGGCAGCGCGGTGGGCAGGACAGCGCGTTGGAGACACCCCGTGGGACAGCCACGAGCCGCCGTCCAACCGGACTCAGTCCGGGCCGAACGGGTACTGCGGCAGCAACAGGTTCCGCTGCGCCGGCAACAGCTCATCCCGCAGGTCTGGCCATCTTCCAGGGTGAGTGCGGGGAGAAAACCCCAGCTGTACGGACCCAGCGTCAGGCAGGCGGCCGCCATAACGATGGCACGCAGAGGCCGGATTGAGAGGCCGATGCCCATAGTCGGGGTAGTGAACTACCCCAACTATAGCAACCGGGTAAAGGGAGGGAGGACTAGTGGACGTCGCCCGAATGGATCATCGCCGTCGGGGCGATGGCGTGCGGCTGTTGCGTCGTGAAATACTGCGCTTCCGAAAGGTTCTTGTAGACCTGCCCGGCGATGCCGGCGGCCACCGGGCCGTTGACACTCTTGCCACCGGTGAGCAGGACTACCACCACCAGCTTGCTCTTGCCCACTTCATTGAAGCTGCCGAACCAGCCGAGGTGCGTCCGGGAATCGGTGCAGGTCCCGGTCTTGCCGAAGATCGGCTCATTCGTGTCGTAGTTGGCGCGGCGGGCCGTGCCGAATTCCACGGCGCCCATCATGCCGGGGCGCATCTCAGGAATCTGCTGTCCGATGTCGAGCTGCCGTTTCACCTGGGGCACCAGGCTGTTCACTTCGGCCAGGGTGCGCGGATACTGCAGGTAGTAGAGGGTCCCGCCATTGGCGATGGAGGACACGATCGCAGCCAGTTGCAGCGGCGTCAGGCCGATCGCCTCGCCGAAGCTGGTCATCATGCCGTTGGGAACGCCTTTCGGCTTCTCTTCCGGGAAGATACCGGCGCTCTCGCCCTCGATGTTGATGCCGGCCTTCTCGCCCAGGCCGAACAGGCGGCCGTAGTAGTTGATCTTTTCAAAGCCGAGCTTTTCCCCGACATTGGCGAAATAGGCATTGTTCGACTTGGCCAGCGCGGTCGTCAGGTTCATCGACTCCCGGCGGGAAAGCCGCAGCCGCGTTTCACGTTCGATGATGCCTTCGCTCAGACCAGCCAGGCCGGCCACGAGCTTGATGGTGGAGCACGGTTGATAGGCGCCGGTCAGGGCCAGTTTCTGGTTGACCATGGTCATCACACGCCCGGTAGTTGGATCCACCACAACGACGCTGCCGTTATACGGCCCGAGGGCACGCACGGCTGCCCGGCGGATGGCGAGATCCTCACCGTCCACCACGTCTCCATACGTGGAGTCGGCGAAAGTGGGAGTATCCCAGGGGCTGTAGTATCTCCTGACGGGCCGCCGCGTCCGCGTAGTCGTTGTGCCGCGAGTCGCCACCGTCTTCGCGGTAGCGGTAGGCGTGGCTGCGAACGATTTGGCCACTGCGCTGCGTTTCCCGGTGGTCGACCGGGTGGCGGTCGTGGCCGCTGCGCGCTTTGCCTTGGCTCGTCGGGTGTTGGCGGTTGTGCTCTTCTGTGTGGTGGCGGTGACAGCGAACGCCGGTACAGCAGCAGAGAGGATCAATGTAGAAAGAATGCCAAGCGGGATAAGGAAGTTCTGCTTCATTCTGCCTTCCGGTCAACCAATTCTGAACTCCCCCCAGGCGCCGACCAAAGCGCCCCCCATAAGACTCCCCTATTTTGTTGTATCGGCAGGGGTTCCGTCAAGCTTGATATTGACGGGAGGTTTTTTGGCGAAACCCCTGGCGACCCACCTTAGTTCCCCTCGGGAACATACCCCTCCACAAGGGCCGGAATTTGAGCGACAATGATGCGTGCTGAGAGTAAACAGATGAAGCTCTCGATGGGTACTTGGTCGTTTGCTTTCGGGCCGTATGCCGCTAGTCCGAAGAGCATTCCGGAGATTGCGCAGCGGCTCGCCGCGGCCGGATTCGACGGCATCGAGCTCAGCGGCTATCCACCGCATGTGACGCCAGAGGCCTATTCGACCCCGGCTTCCCGGGCGGAATTGAAATCCCTGATTTCCGACCTTGGTCTTGGGATCTCCGGCTTCTCGTCGGACCTCGGGTCCGCCAATCCGACGATTCCCGAGAACCGGACGGCCTATCTTGACCTCTTCCGTCGACTTCTGGAACTGTGCCATGACCTGGGTTGCCCCATGATCCGCGTGGATTCGGTGGGGGCGCCAGGTTCGATTCCGGATGAGGATTACCACACCGCGTTCCACCGCCTCTCCGACCTATGGCGCGATTGCGCGGATGCCGCGCGCCAGGCGCATGTCCTGATGGCCTGGGAGTTCGAACCCGGTTTCCTGTTCAACAAGCCTTCGGAAGTAATTGAAATGCATGAGCTTGTTGGGCATCCGTGGTTCCAGATCCTGTTCGACACCGCGCACGCCTACATGAGCAGTGTGGTGGGCGCCCGGCAGCACGGCAAACGGGAGATCCTGGAGGGCGGCGTGGCTGAATTCATCGCCAGGCTCCACGGCTCCATCGGCGCGGTGCATATCATTGATTCCGATGGCACTTTGGTGAACGACGACACGAGCACGCATCTGCCCATTGGAGAAGGCCATGTGCCCTGGCAGTTCCTCGCCCCGAAACTGCTCAGCATCCCCCACATCGGCTGGTGGTGCGCCGACCTGTGTTTTTACGAGGGCGCCTGGGAGAAGATCGACGAGAACCTGCGGGCCGTGCGCGGGCTCCTGTCCGTAGCACCGGCCAGGCGATAGGCCGCTGCTTCCAGGACCGACGTTCCATGCCGTTCAAACTGGCAGTGCTGTGGCTGATTGGGGCCTCGAGCCTGGCGGCTCAGGATCCCCGGCCCGGCACCCTGCTGGTCGCCAGCCCCGAACTGCGGGACGAAGGGTTTGCCCAAACAGTTATCCTGACCATCCAGAACGACGGGCAGGCCGTCCTCGGGCTGGTGCTGAACCGCCCGTTAGGGGATGGCCGCTTCGCGGGTGGTCCGATTGCCACGGGCTTCCGGACGCTCGTTCGTGTTTCGCCCGGGCAAAAACCATCGGAAGGGACAAAGCTCCTTGAGGATGTCTACCTCATCAACCGCGCGCAGCCCCCCTCGGCCCAGGTCCGTCCGTTCGCCGGCTACACCGGCTGGTCTAGCAGCCAGCTCAAGGCGGAGGTCCGGCAGGGGCTGTGGCGTGTGATTCCAGGCAAAGCCGCCTTCCTCTTCGATCCGGAGCCGCGCACCCTCTGGCGGCGCCTGCAGCCCGGCAGCGGCCATTAAAGATATTCATGCCTGAATAGATCGAACCTATTCGCGGTTTATCTCCGGGCGCAGTACATTGGGGCTTTGGGCAGAGGTAAGATGACCAGCACCACCATGGAGTGTGACCTTCGCAGCTATACGCACGGACCGGATGCGGAAGTTTGGGAGAGATCCATTGGCGAGGTGCTGCAGTCGACACGCCAGGCGTGCGGCAGCCACCTGGCCCTGGTCTCGCGCCACCAGGGTCTGCGCTACACCTGGGAACAGCTCATCCATGAGGCCGAACGTGTCGGCGCCGGTCTCTATGCTCTCGGCCTGAACCCCGGTGACCGGGTCGGCGTCTGGTCCACCAACTGCGCCGAGTGGGTCCTGCTCCAGTACGCCTGCGCACTCTCGGGCCTGGTGATGGTCAACGTAAACCCAGCCTACCGGTCGCACGAACTGCGCTACGTCCTCCGGAAGAGCCGCATTCGGGTCCTGTTTCTCCACGAGTCCGATGCCCGGGCAAACTACCGCGCCATCCTGGCGGAATCCGTGGCCGGCGTGGAATGCGAACTGGAACGTGCGCTTTACCTGGGCACCCGCGACTGGCAGGCCATGCTGGACGCCGGCGAAGCGTTCCACCCGCCGCTCATCCTGCCCGGTGATGTCGCCAACATTCAGTACACCTCGGGCACCACCGGCTCACCCAAAGGCGTTCTGCTCACGCACAGGAATCTGATCAACAACGGCCGGTTTATCGGCGAACGTCTGGGCGCCAGCGAACTCGATCGCATCTGCTTGCCGGTGCCGCTCTACCACTGCTTCGGCTGTGTAATCGGCACGCAGGTCGCCGCCGCCACGGGCGCGGCCATCGTGCTGCCCGCCGCCACCTTTGACGTAGTGAAGACGCTGGAGGCGATCGAGGCGGAACGCGCCACCGCCTTGTACGGCGTGCCCACCATGTTCATCGCCGAGCTCGCGCATCCTGAGTTCTCGCGTTTCGATCTCACCTCGCTGCGCACCGGAGTCATGGCCGGAGCACCTTGCCCTATCGAGGTCATGCGGCGCGTCGTCGACGAGATGCACTGCCCGCAGATCACCATCTGCTACGGGCAGACCGAGAGTTCACCGGTCAGCACGATGTCGAGTATCGACGATCCGCTGGACCTGCGCTGCACCACCGTTGGACGCGCGATGCCCGCCACGGAAGTAAAGATCGTCGATCCGTCGAGCGGCGAGACCCTGCCTGCCGGCGAACCCGGTGAACTCTGCACGCGCGGCTACCTGGTAATGCGTGGGTACGACGGCGATGACGAGGCCACGGCGAAAGTCATCGATGCGGAGGGCTGGCTGCACTCCGGCGACCTGGCCGTGATGCGGCCTGACGGCTGCTTCCGCATGGCCGGGCGGCTGAAGGACATGATTCTGCGCGGAGGCGAGAACATCTACCCCCGCGAAATCGAGGAGTTCCTGTACACCCATCCCAAGGTGGCCGAAGCGCAGGTGGTGGGCCTGCCCGACGCGCGACTCGGTGAGGCGGTGCTGGCCTGGATCCGGTTGAAGCCCGGCGTGACCGCCACCGAGGAGGAGATCCGCAGCTACTGCGAGGGCAGGATCGCCTACTTCAAGATCCCCGCCTACATCCGCTTCGTGGACGAGTTCCCGCTGACAGTCACAGGCAAGGTGCAGAAGTTCAGAATCCGTGAGATGGAAATCGAGGAGCGCGGGCTGCAGCACCTGACGCGAACGCAGACGGCGTAGCGGGCGGCGGTCTCAAGGCGTGCTGTTTCGATCCGCGCGAGGTTTGGGTTTCATGAAGAACAGGTGTTCCATCGCGCATTCGAGCAGGAGTCCGGCAAAGAGATAGACCGCCATGAACAGGATCACAAAGACGTCTATCGATTTGTACTCGTAGTAATGCCAGCCGAGCATGCAGAGATAAATGGGAAGGCCGAATGGCTTCAGCAGGCGTTCCACCCGCTGTCCGAAGGTCAGATCCTCCAACGGCAAGCGCTGCCTCCTTCCGAATCCAATGAATCAGCCGCCCGACGGATGCGAGCTCATCCTCTGCCGCAATTCTAACCTGAGGCGATCGAAGTTGGAACCGTCGGTGACAGAAGAGAAAGTGTCACCGGCAACACATGACTTCGAGGTTCCCGGTTTAACCGGAACCAGCGGATGCCGGTATCCACAGGCCTGCACTTCGGATCGTTAGCATCAGCCGTGAACTGGCTTGACTCCGAGGCCCTCCAATCTGGTGACCATCGCCTTGTCATCGCCATCTATCCCCAGGAAATGGGTGATCCTCATCTTCCACGCCTATCCCCTTCAGCAATCATTCCAGCAAAAACCTCATCTCTTTCGACAGGTCCGGACGTCATTCTGCCTGCCGCCAGAGTAGCGCAATCCCATCCCCGGTCATCACCGCGGGCAAGCGGGACGGGCCGGGCAGCCCAGTTCGCGGAGGATCGATCAATTGCAGCGTCAGACCACTCCTGCGGCCCTAATAGGTTCAAATTATAGGAATTAAAACAACGTGGTTTTATACTTTCCCCCACGATGGCGAGAATCCACTTCTGGGCGTCCCTGGTCTTTGTGTGCCCGCTGCTCCAAGCTCAAAGCAATCTGGCAACTGTCAATGGCATCATCACCGATCCTCATCAGGACGCGGTCCTGAACGCTGTGGTGCAGGCCCGCAACGAAGAGACGGGCGCAGTCCGTTCTGTACCCACCGGTCCCACGGGCCGCTATGAATTCCTCGGCCTCGTACCCGGTCCCTACACGGTCGAAGCGCAGGCGCCGGGTTTCTCCACGGTCACACATAACATTCGCCTCGAGGTTGGGCAGAACATGCGCCTCGACCTGGCTCTCACCGTAGGCCCGGCGCAGAGTTCCGTCGAGGTGACCTCCACCGTCGAGATGCTGAAGACCCAGGACGCCGCCCTCGGGGAGGTCGTCGAGACGAAGGCGGTGAAAGAACTGCCTCTCAACGGCCGGTCGCTGCTGGATCTCGCGCTCACCGTCCCGGGCTCGCATCAGGGCCACGGAGCGCAAACCGGCTCCATGAATCCGTTGTACTGGCGCCCCGGCCAGAACTCCTCGCTGACCATCGGCGGCAACCGTCCGAACGCCAACTACTTCCTCATCGACGGCGCAGTGAACACCGACCCCACCTTCAATACGCAGAATCTCAGCCTCTCCCCGGACGCCGTCCGTGAGTTCCAGGTGCAGACCGGCAGCTACACCGCCGAACTGGGCGGCGCGGGCGGCGGCCAGATCAACATCATCACCAAGAGCGGTACTTCCAAGTATCACGGCACGGCCTATGAGTTCCTGCGCAATGGAGCCATGGACGCGCATAGCTTCAACGAAGACCCAGGCGGAAAATTCCTCGTCCAGAACAACTTTGGCGCGGCGCTGGGCGGCCCGCTGGTGGGCAGCAAAACATTCTTCTTTGCCAACTACGAAGGGGTCCGCCGCGTGAAGGCCGTAACCTCCATCGGCACGGTCCCGATGGAAGAGGAGGCCAACGGAGATTTCAGCGGAGCCGGCGTGGATATCTACAATCCCTTCAGCCAGCATCCCAACCCGGACTATGATCCCACCAAGCCCGTCAGCAGGACGAATCCGCAGAACTTTCGCGACCCCTTCCCGGGCAACGTGATCCCCTCCAGCCTGCTAAACCCTGCTGCCCAGATCATGCTGAACCGCTATGTGCCCCGCCCCAACACTATGGACATGGGCGCCATGATCATGGACGGAGTCCCTTCGGTCGTCGGCGCCGGCAACGACTCCAACAACTTCATGGATCAGCGCAACCAGCGCAATACCAACAACCAGGGCACGCTGCGGGTGGATCGCGTCTTCGACCAGGCAGGCAACATCACGGCCCGCTTCTCCGCCGGAGCCGAGCACGGTTTCACTCCACAGAACCTGCCCGGATTCGGGCTGTTCCACGACAACCTCTCCCAGAACGCCAACATCGGGTGGACCCGGGTCCTGACGCCCAACCTCGTCAACAGTGCCTTGGCCGCTTACTCTCGGCTCGCGATGACGCACTCTGAAGAGAACGCCGGCGTGAACGACATCATCGGCCAGTTGGGCATTCAGGGTGTCGGTTTCGGCGGAGCACGCGCCTGGGGTGCGCCCTACTTCAATGTCCAGGGGTACTCCGGCTTTGGCGATACTTTCCAGGCCACTCCGATGCAAAGTTGGGATACCGTCGTGGAGGGACGCGACACGCTTTCGTGGCAACACGGCCATCACAGCCTGCGGGTCGGCAGTTCGTACCGCCGCTTCATCTGGCCCATGTGGGCTTACGTGCTCAGCCGCGGCTACTATCAGTTCACCAGCGGTTACACCACGCGGACGGCCACGAACGACGGAACAGGGTCGGCCCTGGCCAGCATGGAACTGGGACTCCCCGCGGTGCGCCAGCGCCAGGTGGGTTCCCCGACGATGAACCTGCGCCAGTGGTACGCAGACGCCTATGTGCAGGACACCTGGCGCGTCACAACAACCACAACGTTGAACCTCGGCCTGCGCTACGAATTCATGAGTCCCCTCACTGACGTTTCCAACCAGTGGGCCGGCCTCTTCGTCACGCCCGACAAGCTCACCGCCTACATCGGCGGTCAGATGGGAACGCCCAAGGGCCTGTTCTACCCCAACAAATTGAACTTCGCGCCGCGGTTGGGCATCGCGCAGCAACTGCCGCGGTATGGAATGGTCCTGCGCGTCGGCTATGGCACCTTCTACACGCCCGTCGACATGAATACGTGGTGCAACAACCTCCACAATGTGCCCATTATCTTCCCGGAGACCAACCAGAGCGACGCGTTCACGCCCTCTATCCGAAGCTTCGATTTCGCGGCGCCCGTTGTGGGGCGGACCGTCACCAGTTTCACCGCCTTCGATCCTTACCAGGCGCCGCAGTATGTGCAGCAATGGTCGGTGTCCATCGAGAAGAGCCTGGGCCAGTCCACCACTCTGGAGGCCGGCTATCAGGGCGATCGCGGCTTCCACCTGCAGCGCGCCCACCTGATCAACAATGCCCTGCCCGGACCCGGTTTGATCCAACCACGCCGGCCTTACGGCAGCGCCACATTCCTGCCGGGCACCGTGTTCCCGGACGGAGTCACAGTGGTCAGCAACACCATCCCGGTCAGCGCCGTGAACTGGCTGGAAAACACGGCCCAAAGCTGGTACGACGCAGGCTATGTCAATCTCCGGCGCCGCTACTCCGGCGGACTCAGCCTGCTGGCCAACTACACCTACGCTAAGAACCTCAGCGATGCGCCGGACTTCCGCTCGCCCATGTTCGAGGCCGCCATTCCGCAGAACAACCAGGACCTGCGATCCGAGAAGGGGCCCTCGTGTGACATCCGGCACCGCTTCGTGCTCAGTGCCGTTTATGACGTCCACTCACTGACCCGCTGGAACTGGTCTCGCGCCGCCTCGCGCAACTGGCAGCTGTCCACCATCTACCAGGCGCAAAGCGGGTTCCCGTTCACGATTTCCGTCTTCGGCGATACAGCGAATACGGGCGCGATCCTGGGCGAGAACTCGGTCCGCGCAAATTACACCGGACAACCAGTCTTCGGGCCGGGCACGCACAACGCCCAGCAATGGTTCAACCCTCTGGCCTTCTCCACGCCGGCCCCCTACACCTTTGGCAATACCGGCCGGAACACGGTCTATGGCCCGGGGCAGCAGACGTTGGACCTGGCTCTCGCCCGCGTCTTTGCGGTCAGTGAGACAGCCCGGTTCCAGCTTCGCCTCGAGGCCTTCAATGCGCTGAACAAGGTGAACCTGGGCACCCCGAACCGCTTTGTGAATACGGCGCAGTTCGGGACGATTACGGAGTCTTCGACGCCCGGCCGCCAGATCCAGTTGAGCGCGCGATTTTCTTTCTGAGGGACTGAGCGCAATCCCTGGGAAGCAGAGCTATGAACTGAACGCTCGTCCTACGTCTGCGAATCAGGGGTGACGGCCCCCCGGCGTAAAATGGTCACAGCATGACGGAAGCAACGGATTTGCGCGCGGTCGCGGAGTGGATGAAGAAGGACTGGAACGAACGCGCCCGCCAGGATGCCGAGCATTTCGTCTACACTCGCGATTCCCAGGCGGATGAGGCCGACTTCGATGCTTCCGGCCGCGCAAACTACGATCAACTCGTCCGTCCGTATCTCCCCGTACTACTGAACGGCGCGGAACCGCGCGTCTGCCGCGTCCTTGAGATCGGCTGTGGCGTCGGCCGGATGACGCGCTGGTTCGCCGAGAACTTCGGCGAGGCGCATGGCCTCGACATCGCCCCCGAAATGGTAGCCAGGGCGCGCGCCCGCCTCGCTCGCTTCTCGAATCTGGCAATCCATGCCGGCTCGGGTGTCGACCTGCAACCCCTGCCCGATCACCACTTCGATCTCGTCTTCTCCTACATCGTCTTCCAGCACATCCCGTCCGCTGACGTGATCCGGAATTACATTCGCGAGGCGGCCCGCGTCCTGAAGCCGGGCGGTGCCTTCAAGTTCCAGGTGAACGGAGACCAGTCGGATGCTTACCGGGCCCATGTCCGCGACACCTGGCTCGGCGAGACCCTCTCGCGCGATCAGGTGAACGAGATGCTCGAGAGCGCCGGGTTGACCCTGGCTTCGCTGGAGGACCCGGGCACGCAGTACTTCGTCGTCACCGCCCGCAAGGGCGCAGGACCGGATCGCCGCACATACTTTCTGCCGGGCGAACCAGAGGATGGCGGCTGGAGGCCCGTCGCGCAGCGGAGCACGATCACGCTCCATTCACCCGGCGGCAGCAACGCCCGGCTCTACGCTGCCATGTACTTCTGGCCTGGCGATCCCCACCAGCGGCATTCCGTCAGCATGACTGCCGGCGGCGCCGCGCTTCCGCCCCAACACAGCGACGGCCCAGGCGATCATTTCCTGGAATGGACCCTGCCGCCTCACGCCGAGGGCCCGCTGCAGATCGAAATGGAGATTGCTCCAGCCTGCGCCGAACCGCACTGGCCCGCGCTGCGGATCGTCGGTATCGCCACATCCCCGGCAAGCTAGCGGCCGGGGTTCGTTGCCCGAGTCTCATTCCGTTTGGCTACGATGAAGCGGAATGTTCCTGCTCGTGGGCACGCGCACGGTCCGGCGCAATCTTCCAGGCTCTGCCCCGGTGCGCGCACATTGCGCCCAATGCGGGCTCGTCTCGGAGATGCAGCCTCAGACTCTGCGGGAGTTCTTCACCCTGTTCCTGGTGCCGGTCATTCCCATTTCCAAGGCGAGACAGATAATCACCTGCGGCCGCTGCGGAGCATCCTATTCGCCGGACTACCGTGGTTTCACACCCGGCTCAAGCGAGGACCCCGACCCAACGATGACCGTGCTTCTCTGCCCGTCCTGCTCAGGCAAAGTACAGATCCCGCTACGGCCGGACAACGCGATTCGAGTGACTTGTCCCCACTGCGGTGACAAGTTCACCGTCAGCATCAACAAATCCTGAGGCACCCTCTCTGCGCCGCCGCCGGGAGTCATGGGTCGATGCGTAGGAGATGGTACCCATCCACGGCCGCCACATGCGTCACACCCCACACTTCCGGATGATCCAGCACGTCCCTCGCGCCATAGTCTTCATTCCTCAACACGAGCCACCCCACTCCGTTCGCAAGGATCTCCCGCGTCACCATACGGCAGTAGAGCGGCGAGACTTCAATGTGGCCCGCTACCTCCCGAGCCGCCGGCACGATCCAACGGCCATCCTGCTCCACCCTCACCTCCACCGGCACTTCCGCTTGCGATGGCCCCACCAGCAGTTCCACCTGATCGAGAGGAGTAGGTTCGGGCAGTTCCACCTCAACGAAGAGGCCGGGTTCCACCGCCCGCCCGGCGCTCCATCGGGAGGCGGCGCTGTTGTCAAAGGCCAGCGGCAGCTCCCAGGGATTGGCAGAGGCGCTCAGCTTCCAGCGGCTGCTCCTCTCGAGTTCGTGAACCCCGTCGAAAAGCCGCATCTCGTGGATCTGCCAGGCGGCCTCGCCGGAGCCTAGAGCGACCACCCGGATCCTCCGCACCGTCGTCCTTGCAAACGTCACTCGCCGCCGCCACGTGGGCATCTGGTCGGGGATCAGCGCCGACATGTACATGTCGAAGGTCCGCTTGCCCAGGGCGGAGCCGAACGAGTTCACGATTTCCCGATCGTGGTACGCGAGTTGGCCAAACGACGTAGAGAACACTCGCTCCTCGGCGGGCACGCGGCGGTTGAGTTCCAGGCCCATCCGGTAATCGCCCTGGTTTCGGACCAGGTACTCGGCCTCCGGCGTCAGGCGCAGCGCGGCCCGCCAGTCGAACTCTCCCAGTCGCCACGCGTACGGATCACAGTACTTCGGCACAATGCCCGGCCAGGACAGGACCACGTGCGCCGCCAGCACGACCAGGCCGAGTCCGGGCACGGAGGTGAACACAAGGCCCAGCCCCAGGGAGAGAAACGGGAGGCAGGGCAGCAGAAAGCGGGTCCCGATATTCGAGATGTATGGCAGCAGGCAGACCGCACACACCAACAACAATTGATGCCCGGCCCTCCATCGCAAGGCCAGAAGCGCCAACGGTGCCAGCAGGAATACCGGCCCGATCAGCCCGGACAATTTGAAGCCCCGCATCGTGACCTCTGCCGGAATCTCCCAAACGGTCACACCGTTCCAATGAGCGAGGCTGGACTGCAGGTCTTTTTCCACATACTCGTAGAAGTAAGGCGAAGGGAGGACCCGGTTCATGAGCGGGTAGACCGGATTGCCCGTCACCAGCGCGTTCTTCGCCAGCCAGGGCACAATCACCACACCGGCCACCGCGCACACCAGGGCTAGGTCGGCAAGCATCCGCCGCCTGTTCCGGATCTGCGCGTAACAAACCACGCCGAGGGTATAGAGCAGGACGGGCAATGCCGTGTACTTGATCGCGCATCCGAAGCCCCCCAGGGCAGCGGCCACCCACAGCAACCCGCGCTCCTGCCGTTTCCACCAGAGTTGCAGGGCAAAGAAGCTGCCGAATAGCACCGCGGCCAGCGCCACATCGTTATAGGCTGACGCAGCGTCCCGGCCCATCAGCGGAGTCACAAACACCAGCAGGGCGCCCACCACCCCTGCGGAAGGGTGCCCCTCTCGCTTCGCGTAGGCAATCATCCCCAGCGGCAGCACCAGCAGGAACAGGAGATGAACCAGTGCCGCGGCGGAATGCCGGCCAAACGCATAGGCAAAGAGAAACAGCATCTCCACCGCGAACGGGAAGTTCGCGAACATATTCGTGGTGACCGTGGTGAAGCCGTGATGCTCGTAGTAGCGCCGCACAAAGCCCAGGTGATACGCCACCCCATCCGGACTGGTCTCCGGCAACAGCGCGGCCGCGAGGTAGTACACGCCGAAGACGGTGTAGACACACCAGAACACGGCGAACCAGATTCGAGGCAGCGGCGCACTGGCCGGCTCCGGCGGCGTCATCGAGGCGCGGATCCTGTAACGAGCAGCGATCGCCACCCCGGCAAAAGCGGCCAGCACAGGCCAATAGATCAGGTGAAGACTGCACAAGGCGAACTGCAGCAGACTCAACAGGGCCGCGCCCAGCAGGAAGCTGAAGAACCAGGATTCCTGTCTGGTCAGCCGGACACGCAGCCGGACCAGGGCCAGGTCGCCCAGATTGACGCAGACCAAGCCGGTGAGACATCCACCCGCGACGATCTCCGCGAACTCCCTCAATGGGGGCTCCGGCGGAACCCGATGGACTTCACCAGCAGCCCCAGCTTGGTGCCGTCCGATGCGACCAGGACCTTGTCGATATCAAACCCGGCCTTCACAGGTTGCTTCGCGGCGAGGGCAGCAGGCGGCACTTTGTACTCCAGCGTGTAGCCCGTCGGCTCCTTGAGAACTTCCGTGCCAACCACGACATCATTCACCAGAAAGGTCAATGTCTGCGGCCCGGTCTTCTTCATCACATCGCCCACCACGATGACGTCCACACTCAGCAGCCAGGGGCCATCGTCCTCCAGCCAGCACTGTACGCGGGGATGCTGATTCGTCCATCGATACTCGGAATCGTCGCCGCCTGTCAGGATGTCGGACAGAGCCCGGGCAGGTGAGTTCTCGGATGCGACCATGGCGAGAGGCGCCTTGGTCAGCGCGACCTTGCCCGTGGGCTCCGGCTTCTGTTGCGGCATGGAGTAGGCCGGAAAGCGGCTGCGCCCGATGCTGAGGCACACCGCGAGGATAAGGAACAGGCCGGAGATCACCGAGAGAAAACTGCCATCCTGAGGGATCCGGCGAGGGCGGGATTCGAGCACACGAGCCCCGGAGCCTTCGGGACCTCCGGCAGGGGCATCGTTCATCGCGATTATTCCTCAACCTAGACTCGCACAACTCGTGATTTGACAAAGGAACGCGACGAATAACCCCAAATTAGTGCAGGCAAATGCGAATGCCCTGGCGAAGTCTCTATCGCCCGGCCGGACTCGCGGGACGGGCCAGGATCTTCTCGAACAGTTGCACTCGCGCGGAATCCGCGATCGGGCGCACCTCAAACCGCTCGCCGAGTTCCATCGTCACCGGCTTGCTTACATCCAAGGCGGGCCACTCCGGCAGCCCGTCCCCATTCGGATTCCCGGTCTTGACGAAGTTTGCCCAGTAGCTCGTCGTCTTTTCCGCCATCGCCGAGTCCGCCGGCGTCCAGGGCCGCTTCACGCGAGCCAGGCTGTTGAACATATATGGCAGCTCGGAGGAATGGAATGCTCCATAAATGTCCCGCTTCGGCCCCGGCAGCGGATGATCCCACAGATACGCGTAAACCGCCGTCTTCGAGTGCGCCGCCCGCTGCCGCGCCCAGAGCAGTGTCGACACCATGACCTGCGCGCGGGCGCTCTCGATCTGCGAGGGACCCGGCGTCGAGGCCGGGTACATCTTGAGGAACTCGTCAGCCAGATCGCCCGCCAAACGCCGTGCGAAGCGCTCAAATTCTTCCGGCGTGCTTTTGCCGTATTTCGCATCGGCGCTCCCCTCGTCGGCGCACCACCCTGTCAAGGTCGCCACGTCATTCTGCTTGCCCTGCTCGAAGATCGCTGCCACGCTTTCCGGCAGCAGCGCCCCGTCCACCACAGGGCCCCAACGGAATGCCGTCCCTTCCACCGGTGCCATCAGCAGGTACACCGGCATCGCACGCAACTCCTTCAGCGATCCTGCTCGCTTCGCCTCCTGAAACCTCACCCCGTCCTTCTCCGCATCCAGCAGCGGCCGCTGCCGGTTACCCAACCTCGATCCGCTCTGCGCAATCGCCGCGTGGAACAGCCCTTTCGCCAGGGGCGATGCGAGCAGTGCGTGCACAGCACTGGCTCCGGCCGACTGCCCCGCAATGGTCACCCGATCCGGATCGCCTCCGAATGCCGCGATGTTCGCCTTCACCCACCGGAGCGCCGCCACGGCATCCAGCAGACCGTAGTTGCCGGACGAATGCGTTCCGGATTCCAGGGTCAGTTCCGGATGCGCGAAGAACCCGAAGGCACCCAGTCGGTAATTGATGGTCACGACCACGATGCCCTTCCGCGCCAGCGCCTCGCCGTTATAGAGCGCTACGGAGGTGGACCCCTGGTCGAACGCGCCGCCGTGAATCCAGAGGAAGACCGGCCGTTTCCCCGAGGTACCGCCCGTCCAGACATTCAGATAAAGGCAGTCCTCGCTCCGCTCGTTCTGGTCCATGTACTCCTCGGTCCAGGGCCCTAGCGAGCTGGCCGCCGCCTGCATGCAGGAGCGTGAAAAGTGATCCGCTTTCAGGACACCCTTCCAGGGCAGGGCCGGTTTCGGAGGGCGCCAGCGTAAATCCCCTACAGGCGGCGCCGCGTAGGGAATGCCCCGGAACACAGTGATGGCATTATCAGCCGTAGCTAGACCTTCCACCAGGCCTCGATCCGAACGGACGGGTTTCGCGGTAACCGCTGCACCCAGGACGAACACGGACAAGCAGATGAAACGAAACATGGCAGGGGCACCTTTTACTGACTCCCGTGTATATATCACAGCGCACGCGGGAGCGCTTGCCAGCCCTGATTAATCGCCCTTTCAGAGCCTTCGTTTGGGTATCCCAGCAGTAAACTGAACCGGTACATCGGAATATCCGGTGCGAACCGCAAGCGCTTGCGATAAATTAGATGCGCATGAAAAACACCTCGAAGTCCGGTTCGGCCGCCACGCCCCCTGCCGTCAAGGATAAGGCACCCGGCTACAGAAACCCCAAGCTGACGCCGGAGAGAAGGACCAAAGACCTTCTCGGCCGCATGACTCTCGAGGAAAAGGCCGCGCAGATGGTCTGCGTCTGGCAGAAGAAGGCCGAGACCCTCGTCGATGCTGACGGCCGGTTTGACCCGGCGAAGGCCAGGGCCGCCTTCAAAAAGGGCCACGGACTGGGGCAGGTGGGCCGCCCCAGCGACGCCGGCAAAGGCCTGGATGCGCGCCAGATGGCGGAACTAACCAACTCCATCCAACGCTTCTTCCTGGAGGAGAGCCGTTTGGGCATCCCCGTGATCTTCCACGAGGAATGTCTGCACGGCCAGGCGGCCAAAGGCGGCACCAGTTTCCCGCAGCCCATCGGCCTCGGGGCGACCTTCGACCCGGAACTCGCCGAAGCCCTCTACACGATGACCGCGCTCGAGGCCAGGGCGCGGGGCGCGCATCAGGCGCTCACGCCGGTGGTCGATGTCGCCCGCGATCCTCGTTGGGGCCGTGTCGAAGAGACCTTCGGGGAAGACCCATTTCTCGTCGCCCGCATGGGCATCGCCGCCGTGCGTGGGTTCCAGGGCGACGCCACGTTCCGCGACAAAACCCGTCTCATCGCGACCCTCAAGCACTTCGCCGCCCATGGGCAGCCGGAGTCCGGCATGAACTGCGCACCCGCCAATGTCAGCGAACGAGTCCTGCGTGAGACCTTCCTCTATCCGTTCGAACAGGCCATCCGGCACGGCGGCGCGATCTCCATCATGCCGTCCTACAACGAGATCGACGGGCTTCCTTCGCACGCCAATCGTTGGCTTCTGCGCGATGTGCTGCGTAAGGAATGGGGCTTCCAGGGCTACGCCGTCTCGGACTATTACGCCATCTGGGAACTCTCCTACCGGCCCGATACGCACGGCCACTTCCTCGCCAAAGACAAGAAGGAGGCGTGCCGGCTGGCCGTGGAAGCCGGTGTCAACATCGAACTCCCTGAGCCCGATTGCTACCTGCACCTGGTCGAACTGGTCCGCAAGGGCATCCTGAAGGAATCGCAGCTCGATGAACTCGTGGCGCCGATGCTGCTCTGGAAATTCCGCATGGGCCTCTTCGACGATCCCTATGTCGATCCCGAATACGCGGCGTCGGTTGCGGGCTGCGAGGCACACCGCGCAGTGGCGCTGCGAGCCGCGCGCGAGACCATCACCCTGCTGAAGAACGAAGGCAGCCTCTTGCCACTGGACGCGGGCGCCCTCAAGACGATCGCGGTGATCGGCCCCAACGCAGCCCGGCCCATGCTGGGCGGCTACAGCGGCCAACCGGTGCACTGCTCCACGGTGCTCGACGGCGTGAAAGCGCGCGCCGGTAGAGGCGTGAAAGTCCTCTACAGCGAGGGCTGCAAGATCACCCAGCCGGGCTCCTGGAATCAGGATGAAGTGCTCCCCTCTGATCCAGTGGAGGATCGCCGGCTCATCGCCGAGGCCGTGCGGACCGCCCGCAAGGCGGACGTCATCGTGCTGGCCATCGGGGGCAACGAACAGACCTCCCGCGAGGCCTGGTCATTGCAGCACATGGGCGACCGCACCAGCCTCGATCTCATCGGACGCCAGGATGAACTGGTACGCGCCCTGCTGGCCCTGGGCAAACCGGTAGTCGTCCTTCTCTTCAATGGCCGCCCGCTCTCCATCCGTGAGGTCTCGGAGTCGGTGCCCGCGATTCTCGAGTGCTGGTATCTCGGCCAGGAGACCGGCACAGCCGTTGCCGAAGTCCTGTTCGGAGACGTCAACCCCAGCGGCAAACTGCCCATCACCATTCCGCGTTCCGTTGGACACGTGCCCGCTTATTACAACCACAAACCGTCTGCCCGGCGCGGATACCTCTTCGACGAAGTCTCCCCGCTTTTCGCCTTTGGCTTCGGGCTCAGCTACACGACCTTCGAGTTCTCTCCACCCCGGCTTTCCAAGAAGAACATCCGCCGCGACGGCTCCGCCCGGTTGTCGGTGGACGTGAAGAACACCGGAACCCGGGCCGGCACCGAGGTCGTCCAGCTCTACATCCGCGATCTCGTCAGTTCGGTGACGCGGCCCGTCAAGGAACTGAAAGGCTTCCAGCGCGTGGAACTGCAGCCGGGCGAATCACGCACGGTGACTTTCGAAATCACGCCCGAACTGCTCGCATTCTGGGATGTGAACCTGCGCTTCACCGTGGAGCCGGGCGACTTCGAGTTGATGACGGGCCAGTCGTCACGCGATGGCGACCTGCAGAAAACCACGTTGCGGGTGAGTTGACCCGATCTCCGAAAGAGGCACTACGATGGCTGACAGCTCACAGAAACTCGCGGTCCGCGAAAAGCTCGGCTACGCCTGCGGCGACATCGCTACGAACTTCTTCTTCCAATCGATGATTCTCTACCAGACCCGTTTCTACACGGACACGGTAGGGCTCTCCGCGGTGGCGGTCGGCACCATGTTCCTTGTGCTGCGGCTCGCCGACGCTGTCTTCGATCCGGTCATCGGTGCACTGTCAGACCGTACCCAGACACGCTGGGGCAAGTTTCGCCCCTGGATCCTGGGCACCGCCCTGCCCTTCGGACTGATCTTCTGGCTGGTGTATGTCTCACCCGACTTCGGACCGCAGGCCAAGCTGATCTACGCCTACCTCACCTATTCGCTCGTCATGATCCTCTACTCGGCGAACAACACACCCTATGCCGCGCTGATGGGCGTCATGACTCCGGATGTGAGCGAGCGGAACAATGTCGCGCGCTATCGCTTCGTCGGCGCCCTCATCGGCCAGTTCCTCATTCAGGCCTTGCCGCTGCCGTTGGTCGCCAAATTGGGCGGCGGCAATCCCGCGCGCGGCTGGGCCCTCACCATGGGCATCTTCGGCGGCCTCATCGTCCTGCTGAACCTGCTCACCTTCGCCAGCACCCGCGAGCGCGTGCAACCCGATCCGCGCCAGAAGTCCGACCTGCGCTCTGATCTCCGGAACGTCTTCACCTGCGGCCCGTGGATCGTGATGTTCATCCTTACCTTGCTCACCTTCACGATGCTCGTCGTCCGCGGCAGCTCTTCGAATTACTTCTTCGCGTACTACCTCGACCAGCAGCAGATCCGGTCGTTCCTCTCGGGCTTCGGCCTGGCGGGCGCCGCAGGTCCGGTGACCGGCGGGCGGGCCATCCTGGATGCGTTAGGCCTCCTCGTCAACCCCGACGGCTCCAACGCCGCGGCGGTCGGCTTGAGCCTCTTCTTCGTCGTAGGGAGTCTGGTTCAGATCCTCGGCATTCTCGTGTCAAAGCCGCTGGCCGACCGTTTCGGCAACAAGGCCGTCTTCATCGCCGGCATGTTCGTGACGATGGTGGCCACGCTCCTCGTCTTCTTCGTCGGGCCGGCACAGATCCAATTGATGTTCGCGCTGAGCATCCTCTGGGCCATCGGCTGGGGTCCGACGGTCCCACTGCTGTGGGTGATGATCGCCGATGTCGCCGACTATTCGGAATGGAAGACACACCGCCGGGCCACCGGCTTCATGTTCGCCGGTGTTCTGTTCGCTTTAAAGGCCGGCCTCAGCCTCGGCGGTGCATTGAGCGCCTGGGTGATCGACGCTTTTGGTTATGTCCCCAATGCCGTGCAGACGGAACACGCGCTGTTGGGGATTCGTCTTGGCGCGAGTGTCTACCCGGCGATCGCCATGGCGCTGGGCCTCGTCTGCCTGGCCAGTTACAAAATCGGGAAGAAACTCAACATTCAGATCCAGGAAGAACTCGCGGAGCGGCGCCGGAACTTTACCGCCGCCTGACCTCCTCTGCGGGCAACGGAGATTCCAGCCATGAGACGAGCCCTGCTACTGACTCTCGCCATCTCACTCTACGGCGCTGCCGCCGCTGAAGCGCAATCCACCCCGGCCCGTCCAGTGACGGCCGGTGCTTTTGCCACCGGGCACTATCGCAACCTTTTTCGCGAGGCCGGGCATCCGCAAAAAGAGATCTCGGCAAAGATCCAAACCGCCTTCCAGCAGCTGTTCCACGGCGATCCGGAGACGCAGACCGTCTACTATGCCGCCGGGCAGAACGCCAACGGGCCGCTGGCCTACCTCAGTGACATCAACAATCACGACGTACGCTCCGAAGGCATGTCCTACGGCATGATGATCGCCGTCCAGCTCAACAGGAAAGCCGAGTTCGACGCGCTCTGGAACTGGTCGAAGACCTACATGTACCAGTCATCGCCCACCCACCCCTCCTATGGCTTCTTCTCCTGGTCCATGAAGCTGGATGGGACGCCCAATAGCGAGTCGCCGGCGCCCGACGGCGAGGAATACTGGGCCATGGCGCTCTACTTCGCCTCCGGCCGCTGGGGCAATGGAAAAGGCATCTACGACTACCGCGCCGAAGCCGACCGGCTGCTGGACGCCATGAAGAACCGGAAGATCATCGACGGCCCCACAAACCGCGCTCCGGAGACCGGCGGCCCGGAGTTCCACCCGGAACACAAGATGGTGCGCTTCACACCCAATCTCCGGCGGCCGGATCATACCGACCCCTCTTACCACCTGCCGGCGTTCTATGAACTCTGGGCCCGCTGGGGTCCCAAACCCGATCGCCCCTTCTGGGCGGCTGCGGCCACCATTAGCCGGGACTACCTCCAGAAGGCGACTCATCCGGTGACGGCACTCGCGCCAAACTACGCCAACTACGACGGCACGCCCGTAGCCGGCGCCGGTGGCCAGAACAACACCTTCGGGCCGGACGCCTGGCGTACCGCGGCGAACTGGGCTGTGGACTGGTCGTGGTGGGCCGCCGATCCGCGAGAGCGCGAATTAAGCGACAGGATCCAGGCCTTTTTCGAATCCGAAGGCATCGACAAATATGGGAACCGGTACACCCTCGGCGGCAAACCGCTGGGCGGCTCGCACTCCACCGCGCTGGTCGCCGCCAATGCCGTGACCAGCCTCGCGTCCACCAACCGCGAACGAGCTGCCAGGTTCGTCGAGGCGCTCTGGAAAGCCGAAATCCCATCTGGCCGCTATCGCTACTATGACGGCATGTGGTATCTCATGGGCCTGCTGCATTGCAGCGGGGAATTCCGCGTCTGGCCACCGAAATAACATGACCCGAACGAACTCACGCTTCGCCCTCGCCCTCTTGTTCGCCGGGACGGCCGCTCTCGCGCAGCCGCCCGCAATCCCGCAGCAACTTACCTTCGCGCCCGATCACGCGAACGGCATCTATGACGTAGGCGAGACTGTGGGCTGGACCGTCACACCCGGCCCGGTCCCGCCATCCTACGCCTACAAATGGACCATTCGCCGGAACAACGCCGTGGTCCTGAAGGAAGGCAAACTCGATCTGTCCTCAGGTAAGGACAGGATTGAAATCGCCGCCGATGAGCCATCGATGCTCTACGTCGCCGTCGAGCCTTACGCCGCACTCGCGCCGGAACCATCGGCGAAGTCCCCTGCCGCTACTCCGGAACAACCCGCGACAGTCACGTTCACCGGCGGCAACACAGGCCGCAATACCGGACTCTACGCGGTCGGCGCCGCGATCGCACCCACCAGGATCGGACTCTCGACGCCGCCGCCACCCGATTTCGACGTGTTCTGGGAAGCCAAACTCGCGGCACAGGCCAAGATCCCCATCAACCCGGACCTGGCGCCCCTCGACACAGATGTACCAGGCGTCGAGCTCAGAATGTTCACGCTCGATGCACTGGGCTCCAAGGCGCATGGCTATGTAGCCAAACCCGCCCGCGAGGGCAAGTTCCCTGCCCTGATCCAACTGCAGTACGCCGGCGTCTACGCCCTGAACGTGCGGGCCGTTGCCCAGCGCGCCGCCGCTGGCTGGCTGATGCTCAACGTCGACTCCCACGACAAGCTTCCCTCGGATCCGTCCGGCGGCATCCCGCGAAACTATCAGTCCGTGGGCAATACCGACCGCGAGAAATCCTACTTCCTGAACATGTACCTGCGCGACTCGCGCGTCCTCGACTATCTCCTCACCCGGCCCGATTGGGATGGCAGGACGATCGTTCTCACCGGCGGCAGCATGGGCGGCCAGCAAAGCCTCGTCCTGGCCGGCTTGCGGCCCGAAAAGATCACAGCCGCTCTGGTCTGCGTCCCCGCTGGCGCCGATACCAACGGAGCCCTGCACGGCCGCAAGCCCGGTTACCCCAACTGGCCATCGGACAACCCCGAGGTCATGAAGACCGCGCTCTACTTCGATCCCGTCAACTTCGCACCCCACATCAAGGCGGCAGTCATGGCGGGCATCGGCTTCATCGATACCATCTCCCCGCCCGCCGGCATCTGGACCGTGCTGAATCAGATCTCCGCCCCGAAGGAACCGCTCCCCCTGATCGAATCGGAGCACGACAATCTGACGCCCCAGAAAGGGCGTGCCTGCCCCGAGAGAACCCGGGAGTTGCTCAACCTGATGGTCAACGGCGGTGAGTTCAAGCCGGACGGGATCCGGCCGTAACGCGAGGGTTCCTGCGTAGGTTCGCACCGTCCCGGATCTGCCCTCAAGAGTAGGGCAAACAGACGGCGACAAGTTCAACCGCTGCGGCTGCGTTCCCACTGACACCTGCGACGTGCGGACCGCCGACTGGTCTACCTTGGCCGCTCTGCGGCCAGTCTACTCTCAGTGGGATTCAAACCTGACTCTGTACCCCGCCCCCTTCCCGGCCGATAGAAAGAGGGAAGGTCGGTTGCCAGTGTCACGGAGCAAAACACTTCTCTACGGCTACTTCCGGAAGCTCCGGGCAATGACGGTTGCCTGCCGCTACATGGAGCGCCCTCAGCAGATCCGCTACCGCCATTTCACACTGGCGCCCGTCACCCTGCTGTGCCTGATACTCACTGTCAGTCTGAGCGCTGCCGAACGGCCTGGCTCCTGGACAGGACCTTACCGTCCGTGTGACCGCCACGACGACGTTTTGAAGCGGGAGCCCATGAACCTCGGCGTTCGTTTCTCGACGGCCAACCCGGCCCTGCGAGCCGAGTTTGCGCACGCCATGAACTTCTGGGCCAGCATCCTTCAACTCGACTGGCACGAGGAAGATAGCCGGGCCTGCGCCATCCAGGTTGTCGACGGCGACCCAAGCCTGTTCCGCTCAGGTCAGGTCGCCCGGGCCCAGTTCCCCGGGCTCCCGGAGTATCAGGGCTGGATCGCCTTCAACCCCGGAGTGTCCTCTTCCTCAAATGAACTGTTCGTGACCGCCGTCCATGAATTGGGACACATCCTGGGCTTGCCGCACAGCTCCAACGCGTCATCAGTGATGTACTTCCTCGCGCTCGATGGTCCGGTCTACCTCGATAGCGCCGATCTCACAGCCTTGGCAGCAAAGCACCGGCTGCGAGAAGTCACATCGACGAACAGCGCCCCCCAACCCTCACTCCAGGCCTGGCGGCGCGCGGCGTTGTAGGGGTGCGATTTCCTTCTCCCGGCCGTCTCCCGCCTCACTCCGCCGGCCAGATGTACGTCCCCACCCCGCCGGGGCTCAACCGGATGTTCGCCACTGCCCCTCGATACTGGATGGCAAAGCCGCTCACCGACTGCGTTTCATTCGCGACCACCAGTACGATCTTTCCATCCGGAGTGCGGAACGCCACATTCGGCAGAACCCGCGCACTGTCGGTGACCGCCACTCGCTTCACCCCCGGACGCTCCTCATCCTCGGTAAGCCCGACAGCCTTGTCGCCCGGAGCGGTCGAACCGATGCGCACCGAGCCCGGCCTCACGAACTTCGAGGCGTGGGCAATCGTGTAATACGCCAGGTTGATCGACACAGCATCCTTGTCCAGCGTCACCCCGCCCTGGCACATAGGACACCCTCCGTTGTCGGTATGCGGCTTGTTCTCCGGATCGGCGGCCAGGTTCCACAGGATCACATTCCGGCTCCAGTTCCGCGCCGTGTCGATTACCATCCGCTTGACGGTCGCCGCGATGTCGATCGTCGGACTACCCGGCTTTTCAATGATCATCTGTTCCGTGAAATAGACGTTCTTGTCGGGACGCGCCACATGCATCAGACCCATCGCCGCAATGTCGCCGCCGTAATGGTGGAAGCCCGAACCATCGGCAAAGCGGGAAATCACCGGATCGCTCAACAGCGTCAACGGATAATCGGGCCGGTCGCAGTTGTGATCGAACAGGATCACCTTCGTCTTCAGCCCCGCCTTGGTGAACGCCGGATAGAGATGGTCCCGCAGGAATACCAGTTGCTCGCCGACCTGCCACTGCATGCTGGGCGTATTCTTCGAATTCAGCGGTTCGTTCTGGATGGTGATCGCATCAATCGCGAGCCCCTCCTTCCGCATCTCTTCCACATACCGCACCAGATACTGCGCATACACCGGGTAACACCGCTCCGCCAGCGCACCGCCACGAACATTCTGATTCGTCTTCATCCACACCGGAGCCGACCAGGGAGACCCCAGGATCTTGATCCCCGGAGCAATGGCCAGAATCTCCTTCAGTACCGGAATCACATCTTTCCGGTCCTGCCCGAGGTCGAACTTCTTCAAGTCAAAATCCGTCTCACCGGGCGCCAGGTCGTCGTAGGAGAAGACGAAGCTGTTCAGGTCAGAGGCGCCAATGGTCAGCCGCAGGTAGCTCACACCGATCTGGTCCCCATCCCTGCCGAATACCCGCCGCAGCACCCCGGCCCGAGCCTGGGGACTCATCTTCGACAGCAGTTCCGCGCTTCCGCCTGTCAAGGCAAAGCCGAAGCCGTCGATCGTCTGCATCTGCTGGCCCGGATCCACAACAATCGCCGGCCCATGAGCGCGCCCACTCGTCTGGAACGCCACCGTTCCTGGCTGCCTCTGAAACAGAGCGGACCGGTCCCTGGTGGTAACCCAGCTCTCGATCTGTGCCTGTCCGCTGTTCTGGGCGCACCCAATGCCGGCGCCGGCGGTCAGACACTCCAGCGCCAGAACCACACAAAGATCCGTTCTCATGATTGCTCTCAGTGTTTCAGAGCTTATCATCGCCGCCAGCCGGAGACTAAACCACTCGGCAGCGGCGAAAGCAAGATCCGGACCCGGGGACACCTAGACGCGGACGCCGGGTTGCAGCGCAACCCGCCGCAGGCGCCGGATTCACGCCGGTCACTCCTTCTTCGTGAAAACCCGCTTCTGTCCGGCCCGGGTAATGGTGAGCTCTTTTTTCTCGACATCAAACTCGAACAGGACCGCCGGATCGATCTTGAACTTGTCCTCTGCTGTCGCTTCAATCGGGACGGCACTCTGCCCTGCCGGCTGAAAGTACAACGTGCTTCCGGTTCTTGTGATCGCGACATTCGCGGGCGTACCCGGAATCACGTAATGCCCCACATACCGGTCCAGCACTTCCGGCTTGACCTCAAATGCCTCGAAGGTGGGAATCTGGAACGGCCGGTTCCAGTAGATATCCAAAATGCCGCTCACGATGTTCACGACCGGGTAGATCTTCGCGTTGGTCGTATAGGCGAGCGCAAGCCGCTCCTCGGGCAGGTAGGCCAGCCACGCCCCGGAGCTATTGCTGCCGCCCGTGTGACCATACAACGTCTTGCCCGCAAAAGAGAACGACTCCAGCCCCATGCCCTCCCGATCCTGCATGCTCGTCATCTTCCTGAGACTCTCTTCTGAGACCAGCTTCCGGTCGAACAGGGCTTGAATGAACCTGGCCATGTCTCCGGGAGTCGAAACGATCGAACCGGCCCCGCCCGGAACGCTGAAGTCGAGTTCCGTGGCTTCCCTCCATCCGCCGAAGTACCGGTAGGACAGCGCCTCATTCCGCCCGGGATCCGTATTGCCCGTGCCAAGGTAGGTGTCTTTGAGTCCGAGCTTCGCCGTAATCCTTTCCCTCAGCGCCGCCTGATAGGGCTGCCCGCTCACTTTTTCGACGATGTACCCCAACAGAACGTACGCCACGTTGCTGTACTTGTGCGCGGTGCCCGGTTCAAACTCAGGCTGCCCTTGCGAGATCCGCGCAATCACCTCCTCATGAGTCCTCGGCTGCCGCCCCCAGGAACCATCGGGCTCCAGGTCGTGGATGCCGCCGCGATGGGTGAGGATGTGCTCGATAGTGATCTTCTGGGCATCGGGGATCTGCGGGAAGAACTTGTCCAGGGTGTCGGTGAGTTTCAGTTGCCCTGCCTCAATGAGTTGGAAGACCATCACCGCCGTGTAGGTCTTTGTGATCGACGCGATCCGGTACCTCGTCTCCGCGGTCAGTGGTTTCTTCACGTCCCCCTGGATCTGGCCGAAGCCGAAAGCGTGGCTGTAGACAACCTCGCCGTCCCTGGCGAGTGTCAGGCTCCCCATGCCTTTGTTCTTTTCCACCAGCCGGTCCAGAAACTGGTCGAGCTTCGCCTTGTCCAGCGTCTGCGCGCAGCCCGCTGAGCAGAAGGCCAGCGTCATCAACAGGTGCGGTATTGCTTTGGATTTCATAATTGATTCGTTCCTCTGAGCAGTGTTGTCCCTGCCCGGCAAAACCGCCGTGCATGGCTATTGGGCGTAAGTTGTTTGGAGACCGGCTTGGTCCTGGCCTGTCACTCCCTGGAGGGCTGCGCGAACGCCTCCGCGATGTTCAACCCAAGGGTCGAGAGCCCCGCATAGGGAGTGTTCGACATCACGGCGACAACCAGTCCGGCCTCACGAAAAATCAGCAGGGATGCCACGGTTTGCCCCATCATCTCGCCGTCTCTCTTGACGACCTGCGTGCGGCGGCCGCTCAACGTCTGCAGATCGAGATCCCAGCCAAGCCCGTGTCCTGTCTCTTCGCCGGACTTCAGTCGCGTCGAAGTCTGCAGCAATTGTCTGGTCTCAGGCCGCAGCAGCTTCCCGCCTTCCATCGCAAGACCAAATCGCACCAGATCTCCTGGAGTGGAAAAGAATGCCATCGAGCCCGCATAGCAGGAAAGGTTATAGATACGCTGAAGGCGCACTCCATACCGGATCAGCGGCCCAGGCGCCATGCCGGGCGTGTAAATCGTCGCCGGTTCCGTAGGGCTCTTGGGCTTCACCGCAACGTGCCCCAGCGGCTCGACAATCACCTGACGGATAAACGTGGCAATCGGTGGATCCTCTGCCTCTTCCCCAATGCGTTCGGGATTCTCCTCCGACGCCGGCTCCGCGCCGGTGCTTGTCATGCCCAGTGGCTGGAAGATCTGCTGTCCCAGGAACGGCAGAAACTGCTGGCCGGCGGCGGCTTCGATCGCAGCGCTCACCAGAACCCAGCCATACTTCGAAGGCCGGTACCGTGTGCCCGGCTCATACAGCAGAGCATCCGCCGCGAAGAGTGGCAGAGCTTGCACGGGCCGCTCGCATCTCTGCCGGAACAGTGGCCCGTCGTCCCCACCGTCGGAGCCCAGCCCTCCCGAATCAGCCATCAACTGCCCCAGGGTGAGAGCCCACGGCTTCCTGGGGAACTGCGGGACCTGCTTCTGAATCTCGTCATCCACGGCCAGACGGCCCTTCTCCAGCAAAACCCCGGCCGCGGCCGAGGTGATGCCAGTGGAGGCCGTGCCGATCTTAAAGCGGGTATCCGGCGTGATGGGCGCGTGCGTCCGGAGCTCCCCCCACCCAAACCCCTCGGCCCACACCACACTGTCGCCGGCGCCTACCGCAACCGACAACCCTGGCAGATTCTGTCTGGAGATTTTCGACCGGACGATCCTCCGCGCTTTGTCTGCCGCCTCGGCCCACCGCCCGGACGGCTTCGCGTAACTGACCGAGGGCACCCGGTCCGGGTCCGGGTGCAGCGGCTCCCGCGTGAATCGGAACCAAAGGAGACTCGCCCCAATCCCCACAATCAGCCCACCCAGCGGCACCAGAATCCACCTGAGGATGGAGTTGCTTCTCACTTGCCCGGTCATCGTCAGGAATTACTTTATATTACAAAGTACACTGTGTCAATAACCCATCGACTCTGCCGCGCCACACGCATCCTTTAATTCGATTGCCAGCTACTACGCACTCGTGGAGCAATCTTCTCCAGATCCGCGTAGATCGTCAAACCCAGATCGCCCGATTCCCGCATCAGTTCGGGAATCTCGGCACCGCCGGGGTGCGGCAGTCCCGGAATCCGGATATTCGGAATATTCTTTCTCGTCCGCTCCAGGTCGCGTCGGCCCTCTGCATCGAATCCCCGGGCCAACCTCATACCGGAATCGAGGGAAACCAGCCACTCCGCGGGATCCGCATTCCGGGCCGCCGCGTCGCTCATCCCCTTCACCCAGCCCCGCGCCGCCTTACGAAACCAATCCCCGGGCGGGCTCGCGTCCATCAACGCATTCCATAACATCGTCCTCTGCCGGAACGTGTCCCGCTCGTCCTCCGCCCGCCAGTCCTCCACCCGGCGAAACACTGGCCCCGCGCGGAACTCCCACTCGGTGGTCGCCTTCTCCTCCGCCGAAAGCCACCGCTCGGAAGTCCCGTCTGTCCGCAGCCGCGCCACTTCACCCGCGATCTGCATCAGCGCCGCTTCGTTTCTGTAAGGCCGGGCCATCACGCGGCCCTCCACCTTCTCCGGTTGCGCCTCCTTCGCCGCAATCGCCGGCACCTCTCCGCCACCCAGAGACAGCGCGAACCGGTTGAACACCTGCACCGTTTCGAACTCCCTGCGCCATGACTCGTTCTTGCCGGTACCGGACAACCACTCATAGGAATCCCGGCAGCGCGGACCGCTCAACTGCTCCACCAGCAACTGCCGCAAGACCTGCATCGTCCCGGACGCCGGAACGCCCCGCTCTGCCAATCGCGCTGCCGTTTGGATCGCTGCTGTCGCCAGGTGCTTCTTTTGCAGGGCGGTCGAGAAGACCCGGTCCCCCGACCGGAGATTGGCCAGACCCGATGTGAACGCGCTTCCCAGCGCCGTTGCATCGAAGCCGGCATCCAGCAGGGTCGGGACTGCCTCGCTCACCGCTTCCACATCCACCGGCGTCCGTAGATTCCGCAAGGCGCGCGTGACGATCTCCGTCGGACGCTGCCTCGTCAGTTCCTCCCTGGTGAACGCTGTCTTGCGGCGAACCACCTGGGCCAGCGTGGAGTAATACTCGCCGCTCCACGGCACGAAATTGTCTTCGCATCTCGAACTGGAATACTCCGGCAAAGCGATCTCGTCGAAAAGCTCCAGCGCCCGGCGCTCGTTCACCTGGATCAGGCCCTGCACCACCCGGCTGCGAATGGACAACCCATCCAGGCGGAGCAACTGCGCCGCGGCTGTGGATTCCTGAGCGCCGGATGGATACGCAGGGGACACCATCACCCACGGGTGCGCCTCACGAGCCTCACCGGCGCGGCCATACACCTCTTCCAGGACTTTCAAACGCTCGGTAGCGGGAACCTTCTGTGCCTGCAGCAGACGCAGGGCAACATCCGCGTGGATCTCCACCGGAGCGCTCCTCGCCCGCTCAAGCAACTCCAGGGCGCTGTTGCGCTCCTCAGCGCACAATCCGGCGGCCGCACAGAACAGAATTACCCTGAGAACCATCGGAACGCCTCCGAATTCGAATCGACTTCCGACGATTATTCTGTCATTACCCGGATTCAGTCGCGCCAGGGTGTTGTCTCACCTCGACCGCATGCTCTCTGACTGTCCGGCCAACCGGAATACTAAAGCGCCCGCCGCAAAGTTCGATTTGGAATCGCTCGCCAGGGCGCCTCCAGAGCTCGCGCCCACCTTCGCAGCGGAATCTCCTGAGTCAGTATGCTATCGTACGATTGAATCGAAAGATACAATCTACTGGTTCCCAATCTGGCGATTCGGGAATAAGGTTAAACCAGCTTCCAAGGGACTGAGGACTCCTCCATTGCGGCGTTCAACACGGGATGCGCTCGGAATTGTCGAGGCAAACAATGCAGGGTGCATATTGCCGGAAAAGTGCCTTGCGCCCGTTCGTCCCCGCCCTCCCTTTGCCTCAGTCCACCCGTCGATTCGGATCTTTAGCCTGAGAGGGGCCTTGCTATGTCCAAGTTCGCCATTCTGAATCCCCACTTTGTTCTCGTGCTTTGCCTGATCATCGCCGTCGTCGGCGGGGTCTCGCTCACCCGAATGCCGGTGGACATGTTTCCAGTGATGAACATTCCTGTTGTCGTGGTCGCCACGTTCTACAACGGCATGGCGCCCCAGCAGATTGAAGCGGATATCACCAGCCGGTTTGAGCGGTTCTTCACTCTCGGCAGTGGCGTGGAACACATCGAGTCGCGCTCGCTGCCCGGTGTCAGTGTGATCAAGGTCTACTTCCAACCGGGGTTCAATGCCGATTCCGCCGTCACCACGATCTCCAATCTCGCCATGGCCCAACTGCGCCGGTTGCCGCCCGGAACCCTTCCGCCCGTCGTCCTCAAGTTCGATGCGTCCAGCCTGCCGGTATGCCTGGTCACGCTCAAGGGTGAGGGCCTCACTGAAACCAAGCTCCGCGATCTCGCCCAGTTCACCGTTCGCAACCAACTGGCTCGCGTCGCCGGCGCGTCGGTGCCGGTTCCGTTCGGCGGCGCATACCGGCAGATCATGGTGTACGTCGATCCCTCGAAACTGGAAGCCTATCAGCTCAGCCCCATGGACATCGTGAGGCGCGTCAACAATGCAAACCTCATCCTGCCCGGTGGCGACGTCCAGATCGGCGATCGCGACTACAACGTCTACACCAACAGCCAGCTCGACCAGATCTCCGAGATCAACGACCTGCCCATCAAGGCTCGCGGCCAAGCCCTCGTCCGCATCGCCGATGTCGGCGTCGCCAAGGATGCCAATCAGATCCAGACCAACGTGGTCCGCATCGACGGGCAGCGCTCGGTTTACCTGCCGGTACTCAAGCAGGGCGGCGACACGAACACAATCGCGGTTGTCGACGGCGTCCGCGAGCAGGTGGCCGGGCTCCAGAACGTCCCCGCGGAACTGGTCAGCAAGGTCGTCTTCGACCAGTCGGATTTTGTGAAAAAAGCGGTCGAGACCCTGCTCCATGAGGGCGCCCTGGGCCTCTTCCTCACCTCGGTGTTGATCCTCGCTTTTCTGGGCAACATGCGCGCCACCGTGGCGGTGTTCTTCTCCGTCCCTCTCTCCGCGCTGGCCACCTTTGTCGCCCTTTACTTCGGCGGCGGCAGCATCAACACGATGGTCCTTGGCGGCCTCGCCCTGGCATTCTCACGCCTCATCGATAACTCGGTCGTGGTTCTCGAGAACATCTTCCGCCATCTCGAGCTCGGTGAAACGCCGGCGATCGCCGCGGAAAAAGGAGGCCGGGAAGTGGCCATGCCCGTCCTGGCCGCCACCATCACCACTGCGGTCGTCTTCTTCCCCGTTACCTTCCTCTTCGGCGTCAGCAAGTTCCTCTTCTCCGCCTTGGCTCTCGCCGTCGTGCTGGCATTGGCGGCCTCCTACGTCGTGGCTCTCACCGTAGTGCCGTTGTTCGCCGCCATGTTTCTGAAGCATGTTCCGGAGCCCCATTCGGAATCCGGCGCACCTCACGTCGCGAAGGGCTTCAACGCCTGGTTCAATCGTGGCTTCGACCGTCTTCTCACCGGCTATGAAAAGCGGGTCGCCGGCTTCCTCCGCCGCCCCGCATGGTCGCTGGGCATTTTCGGCATTCTGTTTGCCGCCAGTTTTATCAGCTTTCCCTTCATCGGAGTTTCCTTCTTCCCGCGCACCGACGCCGGCCAGTTCGTCATCCTGGTAAAGGCCGCCAGCGGGACGAGATTGGGCGTCACCGAGCAGCTCGTCGCTCGTCTCGAGGACACCATCCGGCAGGTCATCGGCAAGGACGAACTGGACATGATCGTGTCCAACATCGGCACCGTGCCCGGCTTCTCGTCCATCTACACCAGCAACTCCGCCATGCACACGGCTTTTGTTCAGGTGAACCTCAAGGAAGGCCACCGCGTCAGCAGCTTCGAGTACATGTCCAGGCTGAAGGCCAAGGTGCAGAGCGATCTCCCGCGCCTGTCCGTGTTCTTTCAGCCGGGCGGCATGGTGGATGCCGTCCTGAATCTGGGACTACCTGCCCCAATCGATGTTAAAGTCTCCGGCTACAACCTCGAGGAGACCTTTCAGGTCGCCACGCAACTCGCCAATCGCATCCGCGCCGTACCGAACGTCGGCGAGGTCTTCATTCCACAGGACATCGACTACCCGGCCCTCATGCTGAAGGTGAGCCGCGCCCGCTCCGCGCAGCTCGGCCTCGACCAGAAGGAAGTAGTCCAGAACATCATCACGGCGCTGAACAGTAACCAGATGATCGCCCCCAGTTACTGGATTGACCCGAAGAACGGGAACGACTACATGTTGACTGTCCAGTATCCCGAGAGGCATGTGAAGTCCGTGGACGAGCTGAAGGCGATACCGCTGCGTGGCGATTCCAACGTGGAGGCAACCCGGCTCGATGCCATTACTTCCATCTCGAGCCTCTCCGCGCCCACTGAGGTGGATCACTATCAGCTGCAGCGCGTCATCGATGTCTATGTCCGGCCGGAGGGCGAAGATCTGGGCCGCATCACTTCCGCGATCGACGACATTACGCAATCGATCGAGAAGCCGGGCGCCGTCAACGTCTCCATCCAGGGCATGGTCAAAAACATGCGGTCTTCCTTCCGCAGCTTTGGTATCGGCCTCTCAATGTCCCTGGTGCTTCTCTACCTCGTATTGATCGCGCAGTTCCGGTCCTTCATCGATCCCGCCATCATCCTCATCGCCGTGCCCCCTGGGCTCATGGGCACAATGGCGGTTCTGTTGAGCACCGGTACAACGATCAACATCATGTCCCTGATGGGTGTCATCATGCTGGCCGGCATCGCCGTCTCCAACAGCATTTTGATTGTGGAATTCGCACGCCACCTTCGCTCTGAAGGCATGAGCGTGAAGGATGCCGTCGTGTTGTCCTGCCGCGTCCGTCTGCGCCCGGTGCTCATGACTTCTCTCGCCACCATCATCGGGCTGCTGCCCATGGCCCTCAAGCTGGGCACCGGCAGCGAAGCCTACGCCCCTCTGGCCCGGACCATCATCGGCGGCCTCACGGTCTCAGTGGCACTCACGGTCTTCCTGGTGCCCGCCGCCTACTACCTGGTCCACCGCAAAGAGGACCTGGCCGGCCTCTCCTCCGCCGAGCCGGCCATCGCCCAGCCCTAAGACTGGCCGGGGGCAGTCCGTTTTGTTGGGCCGCAGCCGCATGGGCTGCATCCAGGAAATCGGCTGTCCCCAGCCGCATCTGAGGGGGAATCACACCGGGCGCGGTGACGCCGGAGAGGCCTCGCCCGGCTTTCTCCGCCGGCAGCTCAGTCTCGCTGCCGCCCGACGTCGAGCACCGCCTTCGCAAAGAACTCCGGAGCCTCCTGCGGCAGATTGTGCCCAATCCCCCCACTGGCCACCCGATGGCGGTACCAGCCCGTAAACCTCTTCGCGTAACTCGACGGATCCGGATGCGGCGCACCATTCGCGTCGCCTTCCAGCGTGATGCTCGGCACCGCGATGCCCGGACCCTCGGCAAGCCGCTTCTCCAGCGCATCGAACTTCGGTTCTCCCTCCGCCAGGCCCAGCCGCCACCGGTAGTTGTGAATCACGATGGCCACATGGTCCGGGTTGTGGAAGGCCTCCGCGCTGCGGTCGTAGGTAGCATCGTCGAATCTCCATTTCGGCGAGGCCGTCTGCCAGATGAGCCTTGAGAACTCCTTCCGGTATTTCTCATATCCGGCCTGCCCGCGCTCCGTAGCAAAGTAGAACTGATACCACCACGAGAGCTCCGCCTGCGGAGGCAGCGGAGCCCGGTTGCCCTGCTGGCTGCCGATCAGATAGCCGCTCACCGACACAAGCCCCTTGGTGCGTTCGGGCCACAAAGCAGCGACGATGTCCGCCGTCCGGGCGCCCCAGTCAAAGCCCGCAAGAATTGCCGACTCGATGCCGAGCGCATCCATCAGGGCGATCGTGTCCGCGGCCAACGCCGCCTGTTGCCCGTTACGAGGGGTCTCCGACGACAGGAAGCGCGTCGCTCCATAGCCGCGCAGATAGGGCGTGATCACACGGTAACCAGCCGCTGCCAGCCGCGGAGACACCTCCGCGAAACTGTGGATGTCGTAAGGCCAGCCGTGGAGCAGGATCACCGCAGGTCCCTTCGCCGGACCGGCTTCCGCATAGGCCACATTTAGAACCCCGGCATCGACACTCTGGATGCCCCCAGGCGAGGTAGCGGCCCGGACCGGCTGTCCAGCCAGCAGCGCCCCGCCAACCGACAATCCTGTCCCGGCCAGAAACCGCCTGCGTGAAGGAATCGCGTATTCTTCATTCGTCATAGACATTCCCCTTTGCTCGTACAAACGCCCCGCCCTCGCCGGCCCGTATTGATAGAAGATCGCCGGCGCAAATCAACGTCAAATCCCAACCACTGGAGCAATCTTCTTGTGGGGCAAGCCTCTTGTGGGGCAAGCCTCTTGTGGGGTGGGATTCATCCTGCGCGGAGCTTCAGTTCCGCCCCTTCGCCCCCGCACCCAATCACCCCCAGTCCCTTACCCAAACGTAAACGAGTAAGCCGCCACCCCTCGATCCAGAAACTCAATCTCGAAAACCGCATCCTCGATCGGCCCCGTCTGCCGGATCAACTGGTACATTCGTGGCTCTCGAATCTCTCCAGAGCCATCGGCATTGGCATCGGACCCGTGATGCTCGCCTGGCGGCGCGCCGTTCAACCTCACTTGGAAGCGAACCGGCTTGCCGTCCTTGGCCGGACCCAGGACCATATGGAGATCCCGCCCGTGGAATCGAAACACAATCTTGCCGGGCGCCGCGTCGAGAATCGAACGCTCCGCACCCGCATTCCACGCCCCGCTGAAGCCCCATTGATTCAGCCGCAGCTTCACAGGCAGGCTATAAACTCTGCGGTCATCACGAGCCATCTTCTCCCGGGATCGGAAGTTCTCCGCACGCGCATAGCCCACATAAGTCTCCGGCGACCCGATGGTCCGGCTCGGCGGAGCCTCCGGGCCCGTCGCCGAAATCTGCACCAGGTTGTCGTCCAATCCCGTCGCGCCATTCTCTTTCAGCAACGTTTGAATCACCCGCTCAGCCCGTTCATACTCGCCTTCGCCGAAGTGGTGATAGCGGATGCGCCCTTTTCCATCGATGAGGTAATCCGCCGGCCAGTATTCATTGCGGAAGCTGTTCCAGATGGCATGATCACTGTCGATCGGAATGGGATAGGGGATCTTCAGGGCAGACACAGCCGTCCGGACATTCGCCTGTTCCTTCTCGAAGCCGAATTCCGGCGTGTGCACACCCACCACCACCAGCCCCTTGTCTCCATACTTCGCGGCCCAGGCCTTCATGTATGGCAGCTCCCGCAGACTGTTGATGCAGGAGTAAGTCCAGAAGTTGACCAGCACCACCTTGCCGCGCAGCGCCTTGCTGTTCAGTGGCGCCAAGTTCAGCCAGGTCGGAACCACATCCAGGTTCGGCATGCGTCCTTCATCCCGCGGATCGGAAGCGGCCACAAATAGTCCGGCCGCCGCAATCACGGTGGGAAAGCAGACAAGGCTTCGGCGTCTCATGGCAGCAGCTCTGCTTCGATCTACCGGCTCTCCGCCGTGGCCGCCATGGCGGAGTCGGTCACGACCGTGGTCACGACATCGATGTTGCCGTGAGTCGCCAGGGAATAGGGACAAATCTGGTGGCCGGCCTCCACCAGTTCCTCCGCCACCTTGCGATCGCCACCAGGCAGACTGACCTTCAGGCGCGCCGCCAGCCGGAAGCCGCCGTGGATCAGACCCAGGTCTACCTCCGCATCAACAGCCAGATCCTCCGGAAGCTCGATCTTCCGCTTGCCGGCCAGCAGCTTGAGCGCGGAGAGAAAACACGAAGACCAGCCGGCGGCAAACAACTGCTCCGGATTGGTGCCGTTGCCAGGACCGCCTGGCGTCGAGAACGCAATACTCAGCCGGCCGTCGTCGGTCTGCGAAGTACCGCCTTCGCGTCCGCCGACGGTGTGCGCCTTGGCGGTGTAGAGAACCTTGTCGAGCTTTGTCATGGGATGATCTCCTTCTTGTGAAATCTGCGGCCAATTAGTCGCGGCCGGGAATGACTGTCAAAGTCAGTTCTCCACTGCGGGTCTGGAGTCCGTTTTTCATCGCAGCCTGGAGGATGCCCTGCGCCTCCCGGTTCCGGACCCTTCGCGGAATAGCGCCCCACCCCGGTGGAAGTCCTCGGCCGGCGCCACTTCGCGAAGGTTCGCTCGTTCTCGGGCCGCAAACCTCATCTCAAACGCCGGCAGGGATGGCGCCGCCTGAGGCGCGATTCAGCTTGATCCGAGCAGGACTCTTGGTTGCCGGGTCGCTCTTCAGAATTGAGCTCTTCGCTCTCGCCCTCCTGGGGTCGCGGCTGGATCAACCGCTTCTGTCTTCGATTCTGGGCCTTTTTCCTCGGGAGGGCGTCCCCCGATTGAGGCCAGATCCCATCACTCAATGCATCCGTCCACGGCTACCACTATGGGGGGATGCTGCGCTCCGTCCCGCTCCTCGACCCGCCGCCACTTCTCCCCCATTTCCCCCATGAAGCCCTCTTCATTCACAAGAGTTTCAAATCTTTATTTCCTTTATTTGCAACGCACCCTTCCCGAAAACACGAGTTTCCCCTTGACCGCACCCCCTACCCTGGAATCGCGCCGGCTTTCACGCCGGCCTTTTTCATTGACTCAGGAGATTGACATCATGGCTTCCATCGCTCAGATCACCGCCAACCAGGCGAACGCGAAACGGTCCACCGGACCCATATCCCCCTTGGGCAAGGCCCGCGCTGCCCAGAACGCCCGCCGCCACGGCTTCACCGCGCGCCACCTCAACATCACGGACGAGGACCGCGCCGAATTCTCCGAACTCGAAGCCGCCCTGCGGCTCAAAACCCGCCCCGCGGACTGCCTCGAGGAGGAAATCTTCCACCGCATCCTCACCCATACCTGGAATCTCCGCCGCATCGAAACGTTCGAAGCGCTCATCCTCGCCGAAACGGACCCACTCGCCGAAACCGATCCCCACGCCGCCAATCTCGAACGCTACGCCCGCTATCGCCGCGACCTCGAGCGCGGCCTCTATCGCGCGATCAAAGAGCTCAGTAAGCTCCAAACCGAACGCGCCGCACTCGGCCAGCAGCACCCCCATGTTGTCCAGGGCATTCGCGAGCACGTCCCCCTGGCCGAAGTCACCCGCCTGACTAAAAACACCCAGGAAGTCTTCTTCTACGAAGGCTATGGCCGCCCGCGCCAGGCCCTCGAACACCTGACCAATGAAGTCGATTCCGTCCATCCGGACGATGACGATCCGGTGGCCGGCCGGCAGCCCGTCCCCGCTCCACAAAACGAAGCCGTTCCGTTTGGCCAGGACGGATTCCCTTATAGGACCTACTCCGCGCCCAACCTCTAAAGCCCATCCACACTCAGTCTGGAAACACTCGACGAAACGAAGCCACCGGCACACACTGCCCTGGATCAGCTCTTTGACAACCTCACCTCCTCCACAATTTCGCGGGGAGCGCCGGCCCTCTTCGCGGCCGGGCCGGCCACCCAGTCCCTCGCGCCCGAACTGCATGTCACTGAAACAAAATAGTTTCTCGCCTGACTCGCCAGCCCGGCGCCATCGCCCGGAATTTACATGCCCGTGCCCCATTCACTCTTGACAGTCGTTTCAAACACTCGTATGATTCAAACAGTCGTATGAATCAAACGATTGAAACAGTCGACCAGGGCAACCGGATCCAGGACACCAAAGAACGCATCCTGGACGCCGCGGAACGGCTCTTTGCGGAGAACGGCTTCGCAACCACCTCCCTCCGGCAGATCACGGCCGAGGCTCAGGTGAACTTGGCCGCCGTGAACTATCACTTCCAGAACAAGGAATCCCTCATCCGGGCGGTTCTCAGCCGCCGCATCGGCCCCATCAACCAGCGCCGGTTCGACCTCATGGATGCCCTCGAATTCTCCGCTGGTGAAGATGGCCCCCTGGTCCTGGAAGATGTCCTCAGCGCCTTTCTTCTGCCTGTCCTCGAAGCGCGCACCTCCTGCCCGGAAATGCGGCACTGGCCGCGCCTCCTCGGGCGCCTGTATACCGAGTTGCACGGCTCGCTCATGGAACTCTTCCAGCGTGAAATGGCGCCCGCCGCCCAACGCTTCACCACGGCGATTCGCCGCGCCGAGCCCACCCTAAGCCCCGAATCGCTCGCCTGGGGTCTCCACTTCGGCATCGGCGCCATGGCTCACTTCCTGGCGGCGGGCGAACTCTTGAGATTTATCTCGCGCGGCACCGTCGACCCCGAAGACCACATGGAAGCTCTCAAGCACCTGGTGGCCTACATGGCCGGGGGCCTGCGCGCATTGCGAACTGAGAAAAAGGAGGCTGCGCAATGAGCGCACCGCGTCTCGTCTTGTTAGTTGGGCTCGTGGCCTGGACATCCGCCGCACAGGAGAAAAAAGCCCTGTCGCTGAGCCTGGCCAAGGCCGTGGAAATCGCCACGTCGCCCGATGGAGCCACCCGTGTCCGTCTCGCCGCGGAACAAATCAAAGCCGCCGATGCCCGCAGGGCACGCGCTGTCGGTCTGCTCAAGCCCACAGTAGATGGCAGCTATACCTTCCGCAGCTTCACCAACAACCTCCAGGCGATGGGCATCAGCATCCCGGCTTTTGGCGGCTTCCAGCTCCCCACGCTGGTGGGCCCGATTGAAACCAGCGACTACCGCCTCACCGCCACACAGAGCATCTTCGACCTGCCGACCATCAAGCGCTACCAGTCTTCGAAAGCGCAGGTGTCTGCCGCGCGGGCCGATAACGACGCGCAGGTGAATCAGACGAAAGGAGCCGTGGCCAAGGCCTACCTCAACGCGCTGCGCGCCGACGCAGCCTGGAACACGGCCCAGGCAAATGTGGCGCTGGCCGGGCGGCTGCTGAAACAGGCACAGTCCCAGAAAACCGCAGGCACCGGCACCGGCATTGACGTGACTCGCACGGAGGTCTCCCTGGCCAATGAACGCCAGCGCCTCATCGTCGCCCAGGAAGATCGCGAAACCGCACGCCTCAATCTGCTGCGTGCCATGGGAGTCGACCTCGACGTCGACCTGGATCTCACCGATCCCATCGCCTATGTCCCGGCCGAAGTGCCCGAACCCGCTAAGGCCGTGACCGCGGCCCGGGAACTGCGCCCCGAACTCAAGGCCCAGGCCGAACGCGAACGTTCCGCCAAACTCAACTACGACGCAATGAAGTACGAACAACTCCCCCGCATCGCCGCCTTCGGCGACTACGGGGTCCTGGGCCGCGCCACCGAGATGATGCTGCCCACCCGCTCCGTAGGGATTTCCATGAAGCTGCCCATCTTCGGTGTCAACCGCAAGGATCCGGAACGGGCGGAAGCCGCTTCCCAGCTCCGCCAGGAAGGCATTCGAACCCATGACACGGCCCAGCAGGTGGAACTCGAGATCCGGGTAGCCGTCACTGCCCTGAAGTCGGCCGAAAGTCAGGTGGCCGTCGCCATGGAAGCCCTTTCCCAGTCCGAAAAGGAACTGGCCCAGGCGGAGCGCCGTTACCAGGCAGGTGTCGCCATCGGCGTCGAGGTCACCGACGCCCAGGCTCGCGTCGCCAGGGCACGCGAGAACAACGTGGCCGCCGTATTCAAGCAGAAGTCCGCGCGCATCGACTTGGGCGTCGCGGTGGGCAACATCGACCTGATGCTGCAGTGAAATCTCCGGGAGAAGAAGAACGTGGACAAAAGGAAAGTAATCATCCCAGTGATCCTGGTCGCGGCGGCCGGCGGCGCGTTGGCGTGGCGGGCGGCTCATCCGGGCGAGGATCCAAACGTCATCAGGATCAGCGGCAATATCGAGCTGACGCAGGTCGACCTGTCGTTCAAGATGCCCGGCCGCCTGGTCGAACTGAATGTCGACGAAGGCGACAACGTAGAGCTCAACCAGATCGTGGCCCGGACGGACACCAACGAACTGATGCAGCAACTGGACCGCGAGAAGGCAGGCGTCGAATCCGCCCAGAGCGCCCTGACGCAGCTTCACACCTCGATTCAGTTCCAGAAAGCCAGCATCGAGGGCGATGTGGCCCTGAAACGTGCCGATCTTGCTTCCGCCGAAGCCCGGCTGCAGGAAATGCTCAACGGCAGCCGGCCGCAGGAGCTCGAGTCCGCGCGCGCCGCCGTGGCCGAGGCGGCAACTCAGAATCAGCAGGCACAGGCGGACTGGACACGGGCCCAGACCCTCTACAAGAACGACGACATCTCCACCGCGCAGCGCGATCAGTACAAAGCCAGGGCGGAAGCCGCGGCGGCGGCGCTGAAGCGTGCGCAGGAACAGTTGGGCCTGGTTCAGGAAGGCCCCAGAAAAGAACAGATCGAGCAGCAGAGGGCCATCGTCGCGCGGGCCCGGGCCGCGGTACAACTTTCCGAGGCCAATAGAATCGACCTCAAGCGGCGCGAGGAAGAGGTCGGGATGCGGCAGGCCGAAATTCAGCGCGCCAAGGCGCAGACCGGCGTCCTGGGTGTCCAGTTGAACGACCGGATTCTGACCGCGCCGGTCTCCGGCGTGGTCCTTTCCAAGTCCGCTGAGTTGGGAGAGATCCTCGCCGCCGGCGCCACCGTCGTCACCCTGGGCGATCTCGACAAGCCCTGGGTGCGCGGCTACGTCAGCGAGGGCGATCTCGGCCGGGTCAAACTGGGCATGCCCGCCACTGTGAAGACGGACTCTTTCAAGGACAAAGAGTACAAGGGGAAAGTCACCTTCATCTCCTCCGAAGCCGAGTTCACGCCCAAGCAGATCCAGACCACCGAGGAGCGGCAGAAGCTCGTCTACCGCATCAAGATCGAGGTGGAGAACCCCAACCACGAGTTGAAGTCGAACATGCCCGTCGACGCGCAGATCGTCCTCGGCCGCTAGTGCCCACTTCCATGATTCGCATCGACAAAGTGACGCGCCGGTTCGGCCCGCTCGAGGCCGTCAGGGACCTCAGCCTGGAGATCGCTGAAGGCGAAATCTTCGGGCTCGTGGGGCCCGACGGAGCCGGCAAAACCACCACCCTGCGCATGCTCGTCGGCCTCATGGATCCCACCGAAGGCACCCTCTCGGTGGCCGGCCTCGACGTGGGCAAAAACCTGGATGCCGTGAAAGACCAGATCGGCTATATGGCCCAGAAGTTCGGCCTCTACGGCGATCTCACCGTGGAAGAGAACATGTTCTTCTACAGCGACCTCTTCGGCATCGACCACACGGAACGTGACCGCATGATGGCTGAGTTCCTCGACATGACCCGCATGACGCCCTTTCGCCAGCGGCCCGCCGCCAAGCTCAGCGGCGGCATGAAACAGAAACTGGCCCTCATGTGCACCCTGCTGCACCGGCCTCGCGTGCTCTTCCTCGACGAACCCACCAACGGCGTCGACCCCCTCTCACGCCGCGACTTCTGGGAGATTCTCTATCGCCTCGCCTCCGAAGGCATGACGATCCTCGTCTCCACCGCCTACCTCGACGAAGCCGAGCGCTGCACGCGCGTCGGCCTCATGCACAAAGGCCGGCTCATCCGCTGCGACAAGCCCGCCACCCTGAAACAGCAGCTCGCGCCTCAGAGCTTCCGCGCCGAATCCTCTGATCTGCGCGCCGCTCGTGGCCGCCTGCAGGCGACGCCGGGCGTTCTCGGAGCAGAGCCCGCCGGCGCCGCCCTGCACGTCTATCTCGAAGAGGGCGTCGTCGCCTCCGACGTCGAACGCGCCGCCGGTGATGTCCGCCTGAACCCGCTCGATCCGGCCCTCGAAGACGTCTTCATCGCCCTCATTCGGACGGAGGAACGCCATGCAGCCGCCTAACGGCTCCACCGTTGTGGTCGAGAATCTCGTGAAGCGCTTCGGCGACTTCGTGGCCGTCGACAACGTGACTCTCAGCGTCTCGAAGGGCGAGATCTTCGGCTTCCTCGGTCCCAATGGAGCGGGCAAGTCCACGACCATCCGCATCCTCTGCGGCCTGCTCGGCCCCACCTCCGGCCGGGCCCAGGTCTACGGCTTCGACGTCGGCAAAGAGCCCGAACGCGTCAAACAATCCATCGGCTACATGTCGCAGAAGTTCTCCCTCTACGATGACCTCACCGTCGGCGAGAACATCGACTTCTTCAGTGGCGTCTACGGCGTCCCCAAGGACAAGCGTGCCGAGCGCAAGGCGTACGTTCTCAAAATGGCCGGCATCGAGGGCGAAGTCTCCCGCATGACGCGCCTCCTCGCCGGCGGCTGGAAACAGCGCCTGGCGCTAGGTTGCGCCATTCTCCACGAGCCGCCCGTCGTCTTCCTCGACGAGCCCACTTCCGGCGTCGACCCCATCGCCCGCCGCCAGTTCTGGGACCTCATCTACGAGATGGCCGCTGGCGGCACCACCGTCTTTGTCTCCACCCACTACATGGACGAAGCGGAGTATTGCCACCGCCTGGCCCTCATGTACCGCGGCCGCATGATCGAACTTGGCACACCGGCCGAGCTCAAGAAGAATCAGGGCGAAGGAGCCACCATGGACTCGGTCTTTATCGCCAGCATTGAACGCGAGGAGGCTCGGGAACGATGAAATGGCGCCGCTTCTACGCGATCTTCCATAAGGAAGCGCTGCACATCCTGCGCGACTGGCGCAGTCTCATGATGGCTCTCGCCGTGCCCCTCATGCTGCTGCTCCTGTTTGGCTACGCGCTCACGCTCGATGTCGATCGCATCCCCACCGTCGTCTACGACCAGGACCAGACACCGCAAAGCCGCGAAGTGGTGCAGCGCCTCCGCGGCTCGCGCTACTTCCAGATCGTCGAAGCCCAGGGCGACTACCGCAAGATTATCGACCGCATCAACCACAGCACCGCTCTCATGGGCGTCGTGATCCCCAACCGCTTCGCGCACAAGATCGAAGCCAACGAGGAGGCCCAGATCCAGATCCTCGTGGACGGCAGCGACTCCAACACGGCCGGCATCGGCGCCGGTTACGCCGAGGCGTTGATCATGGCCTACGCCCAGGAACTCCGCGAGGCCCGCATGATCCGCCAGGGCATGAGCCGCCCTAAGTTCCCCCTCGATGCCCGCGTGCGCGTCCTCTACAACAACGAGATGAAGTCGCGGAACTTCATCGTGCCCGGCCTCATCGCCGTCATCCTCATGATCATCGCCGCCCTGCTGACGTCGCTCACCGTGGCGCGCGAATGGGAAAGCGGCACCATGGAACAGTTGCTCTCCACGCCGGTGCGCCCCTCCGAACTCCTGCTGGGCAAGCTCTGCGCTTACTTTGTCCTCGGCATGTTCGATATGGCCATCGCCCTCTTCGTCGGCGTCGGCATCTTCGGCGTACCCCTGCGCGGCAGCACCCTTCTGCTGGTCTCCTCCGGAGCGTTGTTCCTCTTCGGTGCGCTCTGCTGGGGCATCTTCCTGTCCACCGTCACACGCTCGCAACTGCTGGCTTATCAGCTCTCGCTGCTCAGCAGCTTTCTGCCCGCATTCCTGCTCAGCGGCTTCATCTATGCGATTGAGAATATGCCGGTGGTCATCCAGCAGTTCACGCGCATCGTGCCCGCCCGCTACTTCGTATCCATTCTGCAGGGCGTGTTCCTGAAAGGCATCGGCTTCTCGCTGCTCTGGACGGACATGCTGTTCCTGCTCATCTATGGCGGACTGATCTTTTCACTGGCTGCCCGCAAGATGCGGCAGAAGATGGCCTAGGAGGACATGGCAATGTGGGAACGCGTAATGGAGATCATTCGCAAGGAGTTCCGCCAGACGCTGCGTGAGCCGCGCATGCGGGGCATCCTCCTCGGACCGCCCATTCTCCAGATGATCATCTTCGGCTTTGCCGTGAACCTCGATGTGGAGCACGTCCGCCTGGGCTGGATGGATCTCGACAAGACCGCCCAGAGCCTCGAACTCCGCAAACGCTTCGAAGGCAACCGCACCTTCACCATCACCGCCGAGGCCGGAGACGAGCGCGCCGCGCAGGACCTGCTCGACCGCGGCAAGGTCCAGTGCCTGGTGCGCATCCCCGCCCGCTACAGCGCGGATGTGATGGCCGGACGGCAGACCGAAGTGCAGATCCTGCTCGACGGCGCCAACTCCAACACGGCCTCGATCATCTCCAACTACGCCAACAACATCATCGCCACGCTCAACCAGCAGTTGCTGCGCGAGCAGCAGACCAGAAAGCTGGTGGGCCGCACACAGAACGGACCCGTCCTCCTGCGCATCCCCGGCATTCGCGTCGAACGGCGCGTCTGGTTCAACGAGGAGCTGCGCAGCCGCAACTACTTCGTACCCGGCGTGGTCGTGAACATCATCATGCTGGTGACGCTGATGCTCACCTCGCTATCCATCGTGCGCGAGAAGGAGATTGGCACCATGGAGCAGATCATGGTGACCCCCATCCGGCCCATTGAGCTGATGCTGGGCAAGACCATCCCCTTCGCCATCATCGGTTTCTTCGACATGGCCCTGGTGGTGACCATCGCCCTCACCATCTTCCACGTCCCCTTCCGCGGCAGCTTCCTCACCCTGGCTGGCGCCGGCGCGCTCTTCCTGCTCTCCACCCTCGGAGCCGGGCTCTTCATGAGCACCATCTCCGATACTCAGCAGCAGGCCATGATGGCCTCGTTCTTCTTCTTCCAGCCCGCCTTCATGCTCAGCGGCTTCAGCTTCCCCATTCGCAATATGCCGGAACCGGTGCAGTGGGTCACATACCTCAATCCGCTGCGCTACTTCATGGATATCGTGCGCGGCGTCTTCCTGAAGGGCAGTGGCGTCTCCGTCCTCTGGCCGCAGATGTGTATGCTCGCCATCTTCGGGGTCACCATCCTCACCCTGAGCGCCCTGCGCTTCCACAAGCGCCTCGACTAGACGCGAAAAGGCCCGCGCACGCCTTTGGGCGCCGCGGGCCTTGTTGTCTGTGCTCTCCCGTCCGTTAGAACTGGAAGCGCAGGTTGAACTGAATCACGCGGGACAGACCGCGCTGGCTGGTGACGCGGCCGAAGTTGCTGTTCGTCGGGTCCAGGTTCGGGCCGCTGAAGTTGCTGTGGTTGGTTGCATTCAGCAGGTCCACCGAAAGGCGGGCGCTCATGCCGCTATCCGGCTTGATCGGGAACACCCGCTCCACCTTCGCATCGATGTTGAAGATGCCGTCCGCGCGAAGCGCGTCCAGGCGGATGGGGAAGACCCGCTCATGGTAGGAGCCGGGCTGGGCGGACGCCCGGCCTTCAAAGCCCACAAAACCGCTGGGCGGCGCACTGGTCGTCGTCGTCCAGGCAAGGGACTTGTCGAACCACTGCAGGTAGTCCTTGCTGCGCACTTCGTCGTGCTTGAACAAGGACTCCAACTGGCCCTGGTCGCCGTAGAAGAAGCGGTTGCCCCAGTCGCCCGTGGCCGGACCACTTTGCATCTGCAGCACGCCGGAGATGTTCCAGTTGCCGATCACATAGGCCAGGGGACCACTCTTCACAAAGCTGCGGCCCTTGCCGAAAGGCATCTCATAGACGCCCGTCCACGCCAGACGGTGCGGCAGCACGTTGTTGTTCGGCCGCTCGGTCGGCAGCAGGTCATACTCGTTGGCATACCAGTCGCGCACACGCGACGTGGCGTAGGTGTACATCACGCTGGTCTGGAAGCCTTTGGTGAAACGGCGTTCCACCATTACTTCCAGATCGTGATACTTCGTGTAGCCCGTCCGCAGGCTCTGGCCCGGCAGGTTCATCCCGCGCAGGTTGGCATATTGGCCGCCGTCGCGGAGCAACCGGTTGCGGCCGATTACGGAACTCGTGAAGAACGAATTGCCGCTCATCCAGCGGTACAGATCCGGGTTCGAAGACTGCAGAGCACCGAGATTCTTAACCGCCCAGGGGTTGGCCACGTTCGCGTTCAGAGCATTGTCATTGGCTTGATCGCGAACCATGCCCTTGGTCCAATACTCGCCCGGCAGGTAGTTCAGGCGGCGTTGGATCGGCTGCATGGCATAGCCGCCGTTATAGGACACATCCACCATCAGGTTGTGCAAAACCTCGCGCTGGAAGCCGAATCGCCACCGGTGCTGCAGCGCTGGTTTGTAGTCCCAGGGCAGCGAGTTGAAATCGGCGTTGAATCGCGCCAGGCCGGCCAGCTTCGACCGGAATGGCTCGTCAAAGCGGGTGTTGCCGCTGGCCGGGCGGACCGGGAACGGATCGTTCATGGGAGTACGGCCGGTCGCGAGCCCGTCGATGGTGCCGACGCCGCAGCAGAAGGTAAGACCCGCATCGTTGCTGATCGGGGTGCTGGTGGCCTGGTTAAAGCCATCCGTGTACGGCCGGTCGTTGGAAACGTTCAATGTATCCGCGTAGACGCCCCATCCGGCGCGGATGACCGTCTTGTTGTTCAGGCTGTAGACTATGCCGGCCTTGGGCAGGAAGTTGTGTACGCCCTTGGTGGCCGTGTCATATCCGCCGGTGCCCAGGTAGGGAGTGTAGCCATTCGCGGAGAACTGGCTCGCCGGCAGCCCGGCAATTGGCGCGGCCGCGTAAGCAGCTTCAACAGCCGACGTGATCGGGCTGGCGCCGTCCACATAGGCGGCGGAGATGCCGCGGTTGAAGCGCTCGCTCGTGCCGCCTTCCCGCTCGTAGCGCAGCCCGAGGGAGATGCGCAGCTTGTTCGTCAGGCGCCAGTCGTCCTGGAAGAACAGGGCCCGCCGTGGCGTCCGCCAGTAAGCGGAGTCGTTCGTATCGATCGACATCCCCGTCGGGATGCCCATCATGAACGCCGCCCAGTCGCGGACATGGTTCACGCTGACGTTGTCGACGTTCGTCGCCTTCGTCCAGGAGTTGCTCCGGAAATCGAAGTAACCGGTGCTGCTGCCGGGGCCGCTGGCCGCGAACAGGTTCCGCCGCTCCTGCCACCCGTACTTGAACGAGTGGTTGCCGCGAATGCTTGTCATCGTCGCGCGGTACTCAAAGGTATTGCTCTTCGAATCGATCACCGGATAGCTGCCGCCGACGTCGGAAATGGTGTCAAAGTCCAGACGAGGCAGTTGAGTGAAGCTGCCGGCGCGCTGATCGATGTAGGCAGGCAAACCCGTCTGCGCAGCCGTGATCTTCGTGCGCGTCGTATTGCGGCTGCCTTCTTCGAACCGCGAAATGCCGAAATTCGTGTCCAGGATGTTGGTGGAACTGATGGTCCACAGATACCCGATGTTGCCGCCGCGGTTGATACGGGTGAGACCGTTGGAGTGCAGTCCGCGGGCCGTCTCATACGTCCAGTCGTACTCGTCGGCCAGGCGGTCATTCCACTGCCAGCGGACGTTCACGCGATGGTTCTGGCTCACTACCCAGTCGTAGCGGTTCACGATGGAGTTGAACTTCTCATCCTTCGGCATCGCCGTGGCGAGGTAGTTGTTCGTCAACTCGGCGGTCACAAGGCCCGGAATGTTGTTCGGGGTCGGATACAGCTTCGAGAAGTACGCATAAGCCGGATTCAGGATCGGAACGCCCTTGTTGCCGGGGAACGGAGTACGCACCACCGTATTGCCCTGCAACGTGGCCGAGCGCGGATCGTAGATCGTGAAGCGGTTGGCGCCGTTCGGAATGTTGAGGAAGTAGGAGAAGTCGCCCTGCTTCATCGCCGCGTCGGGCACCGTGCGATTGACGTCGGAAGTGGTCTCCGCCTTGGACTGCCGGATGCCGTTCCATGTCATCGTCCAGAAGACCTTGTCCTTGCCGTTGAAGATCTTCGGGATATAGACAGGACCGGAAGCTGATACGCCGTAGTTGTTGGAACGGCCGGTCGCCTGCTTCTGCCGCTTCGAAGGATCGATGGTGCCGTTGCGCACGCCGGCGTCAAAAGGCTCGCGCGTGAAGAACGGCGTCGCATTCCAACGCTGTTGCCAGTGCTGGTCGAATACGGCGCCATGCAGCGCGTTGCCGCCCGACTTCGAGCTCACGTTGATCGCCGCGCCGGAAGTGAAGCCCTGGCTGGCGTCGAAGTTCGAGGTCTCGAGCTTGAACTCGCCCACCGCATCGGCCGGAGGCGTAAAGCCGACACGGCGCCCCGTCCCGGTGACGCTCATGCCGTCCATCGTGTATTCGTTCTGCCCGACTCCGCCCATCGTGTTGAACGACGACGTGCCGCCGTTGTCGAACGGACGGCGGTATTCCGGTTGGCCCGTCCACTGCATGCCGGGCGCCAGCGCCGATAACGCAAACGGATTGAGGTCAGAAAAAGGCAGGTTGATCAACTGCTGCTGATCGAGAACACGGCCGCCGCTCGCCGTCGTCGTCTCCAGCAGCGGAGCATCGGCGGAGACTTCCACCGTCTCGGCGACCGCCCCGACTTCCATGGTCAGGTTAATCTCGAGACGGGAACTCACGTTCACTGTTATGCCAGTACGGCTGAGCTTCTTGAACCCACCCGACTCCACCATGACGCTGTAGGTGGACGGTTCCAGGAAGTTCGCCTCATAGTAGCCTGTGTCATTTGTGGTGACACGGCGAGCTTCATTGGTTTGGGTATTGGTAACGGTTACCTTTGCGTTCGGAATGACCCCGCCTTGCGGATCACTGACTCGGCCAGTGATGGCGCCGCGGGCTTCCTGTGCATAGGCGGAGACTGTGGAGAGTGCAAGCACTGCAACTCCCGCGAGAAGCTTACGCCACATCGTCTGATGGACCCCCTGTACTACTAGGAACAAAGGTTCCTAAGCTTCGGAGATTAAATCAGACTTTCGATAGCACGTCAAGACGGATGGTACTCCCCTTTGGCTGCGGGACAATCCCCTAGATACGGTATTTTTGTATACCACTCGGCACGAAAACCACGCTCCGCCTGCTCGATTTGGCCTGAGCGAAGGAGGATCCGGCACCCGGCCGGACCCTCCCTGCCGCCCCTCGGGCTAGAACACGAAGCGCAGGTTGAACTGGATCACGCGGGAGAGGCCGCGCTGGCTGGTGACCCGTCCGAAGTTGCTGTTCGTCGGGTCGATATTGGGCCCGCTGAAGTTCGTGTGATTGGTCGCATTCAACAGGTCCACCGAGAACCGGGCATTGATGCCCTTCTCCGGTTTGATGGGAAAGACACGCTCGACTTTGGCGTCGATGTTGAAGATGCCGTCTGCTCGCAGGGAGTCGAGGCGGATGGGGAAAACCCGCTCGTGGTAGCTGCCTGGCTGGGCGGAGGACCGGCCTTCAAACCCGACAAAACCGGCCGGCGGCGCACTGCTGTTGTTCTTCCAGGCGATGGAACTGTCAAACCACTGCAGGATGTCCTTACTGTGGACGTCGTCGTGCTTGAACAGCTCGGCCAGCTGGCTTTGATCGCCGTAGAAGAACCGGTTGCCCCAGTCCCCTGTGGCGGGCCCGCTCTGGAGCTGGAGGACGCTGGAGATATTCCAGTTTCCGATGAGATAGGCCAGCGGACCGTCCTTCACGAACGTGCGCCCCTTGCCGAACGGCATCTCGTAAACACCGGTCCAGGCGATGCGGTGCGGCAGGACGTTGTTGTTCGGCCGCTCTGTCGGGAACTGGTCATACTCGTTGGCGTACCAGTCGCTGACCCTTGAGGTGGCATAGGTGTACATGAAGCTGGTTTGGAAGCCTTTGCTGAACCGTCGCTCCACGAGCACTTCCAAATCGTGATAAGTGTTGTAGCCCAGGCGGAGATCCTGCCCCGGCAGGTTCATGCCGCGCAGGTTGGCATACTGTCCCCCCGGGCGCAGAAGGCGGTTGCGCCCCAATACCTTACTCGTAAAGAAGGAGTTACCGCTCATCCAACGATAGAGGGCCGGGTTCGTCTCCTGGACAGCGCCTAAGTTGGCAATGTTGTATGGATTCGGGACATTGGCGTTGAGCTGGTTGTCGTTCGCCTGATCCCGCACCATGCCTTTGGTCCAGTTGTCTGCCGGCAGGTAGTTCAATCTCCTCTGCACCGGCAAGTAGCTGTAGGCGCCGTTATAGGAAACGTCCACCATCAGGTTGTGGAAGATCTCGCGCTGAAAGCCGAAACGCCAGCGGTGCTGGAGAGCGGGTTTGAAGTCCCAGGGCAGCGAATTGAAGTCCTGATTGTAGCGGGCGAGGCCGGCCAGGGCGGTCCGGAAAGGCTCGTCGAAACGGGTGTTGCCACTGGCGGCCCGGACCGGGAACGGGTCGTTCATGGCGGTGCGCCCGGTGGCAAGCCCATCGATCGTACCGACGCCGCAGCAGAAGGTGAGGCCGGCGTCGTTGCTGATCGGGGTGCTGGTCGGCTGGTTGAAACCGTCCGTGTAGGGGCGGTCGTTGGCCACGTTCAGGGTGTCGGCATACATGCCCCACCCCGCACGGATCACGGTCTTGTTGTTCAGGCTATAGACAACGCCGACCTTCGGGAGGAAGTTGTGAACACCCTTGGTGGCGGTGTCGTACCCGTTGGTGCCGAGATACGGATTGAAGCCTTTTGCCGAAAACCGGCTCGCCGGCAGGCCGGCCATCGGAGCCGAGGCATAGGCCGCCTCGACCAGGGACGTAATCGGGCTGGCGCCGTCAACATACGCCGCCGAGATGCCGCGGTTGAACCGCTCACTGGTGCCGCCCTCCCGTTCATACCGCAAGCCAAGGGAGATACGCAGTTTGCTGCTCAGGCGCCAGTCGTCCTGGAAGAACAGGGCGCGGCGGGGTGTGCGCCAGTAGGCCGAGTCGTTTGTGTCGATGGACATTCCCGTCGGAATGCCCATCATGAAGGCCGCCCAGTCGCGGGCATGGTTCGAACTGACGTTGTCGACGTTCGTCGCCTTCGTCCAGGGATTGCTCCGGAAGTCAAAGTAGCCGGTGCTGTTGCCCGGGCCGCTGGCGGCGAAGAGGTTCCTGCGCTCCTGCCAGCCGTATTTGAACGAATGGTTGCCACGGATGGTGGTCATCGTCGCGCGGTATTCGTATGTGCTGCTCTTCGCTCCGACGATGGGATAGCTGTCGCCCACATCGGAGATGGTGTCGAAATCCAGGCGCGGCAGCTGGGTGTTGGCGCCGGCCCTCTGGTCGATATACGCGGGCAGGCCCACCTGGGCGGCGGTGTACTTCGTCCGTGTGGTGTTCCGGCTGCCTTCTTCAAAACGGGAGATGCCGAAGTTGGCATCCAGGATGTTGGTGGAGTTGATAGTCCAGAGGTAGCCGATGTTGCCCCCGCGGTTGATGCGGGTGAGTCCGTTGGAATGCAGACCACGCACGGTCTCATAGGTCCAGTCATACTCGTCCGCCAGACGATCGTTCCATTGCCAGCGGAAGTTCAGGCGGTGGTTCTGGCTGACGACCCAATCGTAGCGGTTGACGATGGAGTTGAACTTCTCGTCCTTCGGCATTGCCGTAGCAAGGTAGTTATTGGTGAGTTCCGCGGTCACAAGGCCTGGTACGTTGTTTGGATTCGGATACAGCTTCGAATAGAACGCATAGGTCGGGTTCAGGACGGGAATCCCTTTGTTGCCAGGGAACGGCGTCCTCACGACCGTGCTGCCCTCCAGGCGTGCCGAGCGCGGATCGTAGATCGTAAAGCGGTTCGCGCCGTTGGGAATGTTGAGAAAGTAGGAGAAGTCGCCCTGCCTCATCGCCTCGCTGGGGACCGTCCGGTTCACGCTGGAAGTGGTCTCGGCCTTCGACTGGCGGATTCCATTCCAGGTGAAGGTCCAGAAGAGTTTGTCCTTGGCGTTCAGGATCTTGGGCAGATAGACAGGACCGGAGGCCGAGAATCCATAGTTGTTGGACCGCCCGGACGCCTGCTTCTGACGTTGTGACGGGTCGATGGTGCCGTTGCGGACTCCGGCATCGAACGGTTCCCGGGTGAAGAACGGGGTGGCGTTCCAGCGCTGCTGCCAGTGCTGATCGAACACCGAGCCATGGAGGGCGTTCGTGCCGGACCTCGAACTGACGTTAATCGAGGCGCCTGAGGTGAAGCCCTGGCTCGCATCGAAGTTGGAGGTTTCCAGTTTGAACTCACCAATCGCGTCAGCGGGCGGGGTGAAGCCCACTCGGCGTCCTGTGCCGGTGACACTCATTCCGTCGATGGAGTACTCGTTCTGGCCCACACCACCCATGGTGTTGAACGAAGAGGTGCCGGCATTGTCGAACGGCCGGCGGTATTCGGGCTGGCCCGTCCACTGCATGCCGGGGGCGAGTGCCGACAGCGCGAACGGATTCAGATCTGAGAACGGAAGATTGATGAGTTGCTGCTGGTCGAGCACGCGGCCGCCGCTGGCGGTGGTTGTCTCCAGCAGGGGGGCGTCGGCCGAGACCTCCACCGTCTCCGCCACGGCGCCGACCTCCAGCGTCAGGTTGATCTCGAGCCGGGCGCTGACGTTTACTGTTATGCCAGTACGGTTGAGCCGTTTGAAGCCGGCGGACTCAGCGCGAACTGAGTACGTCGACGGTTCCAGGAAGTTCGCCTCGTAGTAACCCGTTTCGTTCGTCACGATACGGCGGGATTCGTTGGTCTGGGTGTTGGTCACCGTGACGACTGCATTCGGAATGATGCCGCCTTGGGGATCGCTGATTCTACCTGTGATGGCACCTCGCGCCTCCTGAGCATGTAGGGCGGAGGAAGCAAGTCCGAAGGTGACGGCTAGAGCAAGGAGCTTGAGCGACATAGTCAGTTGGCCTCTCTTGGCGTTTGGGAACGTCCGGGTTCAAAAAACTTGACTGATTAGAGCAGACTTTGGATAGCCAGTCAAGATAGTTGACACTTCGCTCATCTCGTGCGGCTTGAACAAATAATTAGCCCGCAAGGGCTACGACTACACCAAAATTGGGCAGTCTTCCTGCGGTTACGATCTTTGTGGTTGAGAGGTGTTAATCAAACATGGACGGTGCCCGAAGGGAGCCCGCAGCGGCACCCAGAGCCTGTCGATCGCCGGATTCGTGTCGAAAGAAACGGCCCCCGCCGCCGAGTGTCGCGCGCTGTTGAGGGTAGCCAGGCTAGGGCGACGCCAGGCTCCAAACCTCATGAAATAGCCCTCTGACGGAGCTGGTGGGGAACAACATACAATGACTGAATCCAGGAGTCTCGCATGACGAAACTGATGCTCTCTACTTCCCTGCTGGCAGCCGCGGTCTTTGCCCAGCAACCGCCGAATGCCCTGCACCCGGCTATGAAGAAGATCGCCGCGGAGGTCTCCGAAGACCGGATTACCAGCACGCTCAGGAAGCTGGAGAGCTTCGGCACACGCGACACGAATGGAGTCATTGAGACGCCCGGCCATGGCATCAAAGCGGCTCGCGAGTGGATTGCGGCGCAGTTCCGGAGCTACAGTCCGCGGCTCGAGGTCCGGTTTGATGCCCATGCGGTGAAGAAGAGCGCGCGTATTGTGAAGGACATCGATGTCGTCAACGTGGTGGCCGTGCTCAAAGGCAAGACGCAGCCGGATGTCGAGGTGCTGGTTGGCGCGCACTACGACTCAATGAACATGATCTTCAAATCCGGTACGCCGCGTGTGTTTGACGCCGATGCCACCGCGTCAGCGTCCATTGCGCCGGGCGTGTCGGACAACGGCAGCGGGATGGCGCTGGTCCTGGAACTGGCCCGCGTGATGAGCCAGTACGAGTTCGACAAGACGATCGTCTTCGTGGCCTTTGCGGGCGAGGAGCAGGGCCTGCTGGGCGCCGGAGGCTACGCTGAGGCGGCCGAGAAGTCGAAAGAGAAACTGGAAGCCGTTATCAACGTTGATGTGATCGGCAATGATGTGACTGGCAATGGCATCCAGGCCGGCGGCCGGGTGAATGTCTACTCCGGCGACCCGATGGACTCCAACTCCCGCTCGCTGGCGCGTTATATGCGTGAAGTGGCGGAACGGTATCAGCCGGACCTGCGGATCAACACGGTCTTCCGCCAGGACCGCTTCGGCCGCGGTGGCGACCACACGCCCTTCCTCAATCATGGATTTGCGGCGGTGCGCGTCACCACACCAACGGAACAGCTCGAATACCAGCACAACGAGAAGGACACATTCGACCGCGTCTCCGTCCCCTACGTCGCCTCGGTCACCCGCAGCGTTGGCGTCTCGCTGGGCTCGCTGGCCATGGCGCCGAAGCCGCCGGCCGTCTCGCCGCTGGGCCGCGGCGATAGCCGCTATGACGCGGTGATGAAGTGGAAGAACGACGACCTGGAGCCCGACCTGGCCGGCTACTCCGTGGTGATGCGGTCGACCACCGCTCCGTTCTGGGAGCGCGAGTTCTATGTGGGCAAGACGGAGCAGTTCACACTCCGGAACGTGTCGATCGACGAGGTGGTTCTGGGCGTGCGCGCCATCGACACGGAAGGCTTCGCGAGCCTGGTGACGGCCTGGACGCTGCCCGTCCGCCGGAACTTCACCGGGGCGCCGGCGGCTCCTGCCGCGACTCCTGCTCCCTGATGCGGGCGATCTCCTGCGATCCGAACAGCAGCATGCGGGGGATGTGGAAACAGCCCTTGTAGTGGTTGCCCTTCAACTGGTGCGACACGCTGCCGTCTCGATGCAGGTAGCCGAACCATTCGCCGTGATTGGGGTCGGGGAAGTGGGCCCAGGTCCACTCCTGGACGCGTTCCAGCCAGCGCAGCCACTTCCCGTCGCGAGTGCGTGAGTAGGCGTGGATGAGGGCCAGCAGAGCCTCGACGTGGACCCACCAAAGCTTCATGTCCGACTCCAGCTGGAGCATGGGGCGGCCGTCGATGTCCTGGAAGTAGTAAAGACCGCCGTGCTCGCGGTCCCAACCGAACTCCAGAGCGCCTTCGATGCAGTCGAGCAGCATCTTCTCGACCGCCGGATCCGGGCACTGATCGAGCGCCCTGAACAGGATCCACGCGATCTCGAAGATGCTGCCGGTGCAGATGAGACGGCCATCGGGGTAAGTGAAGCGCTGAGCCGGATCCAGGGCGGCGGTCTCGAGCAGCAGGCGGCGCTCCGGCACGTAGTGGGTGGGGATCTTCGCGATGCACGCGCGTAGGGCGTCCGGGCGATCCAGTTGCTGCGCCATGGAGCAGATGGCGTAGATGTCGGCCAGGTTGCTGTAGGCCACCCCACCGGCGAGAGCGGGCCGGTCCAGCAGGCGGGCGTCGGCGATCCACTCCTGGACCTTGACGAAGAGTTCTTCCGCCTTGGCCTGATACCACTCCTCCCCCGTTGCCTTGGCGTATTCACTGAAGCCGAGCATCACGAACAGGCCGGCATAGGGCTTGCGCTGGTAGAACGACGGCAGGCCCTCGCGCGTGAGGGAGAAATAGCAGCGGCCCTTCTCATCGAAGGCATGCCTGCGGAGGAATTCGGCGCCGAGGCGCGCGGCTTCCAGCCACTCCGGGCGGCGCTCCACCTGGTTGTAGAGACGGGAGAAAGTCCAGACCTGGCGGCCGTTCAGCCAGATGTACTTCCGGGTGTCGTACACGGCGCCCTGGGTATCCAGGCAGGTGAAGTAGCCGCCGTGTTCCCGGTCGAGCGAGTGCCGCAGCCAGAAGGGCAGCACCGACCCATAGAGATTCTCCTCGTATTGCTCCTGCAGTCGCTTCCACATTTCGTGAATCAGTCTAGCAACCCGCGGTGGACGGCCGGATGGAGTCCTTCGTCCGGACGTGCCTGGCATTCGACTTGAGTCCGGCGGCATCCTGCGGCACAATTGCCAGACATGGCGGAAATCCTCTTAGGTATCGGTCTACTGGTATTTCTGTCTCTGTCGTTCACGGCGATTTTCAAACGCACGTTAGTGCCGGACGTGCTGATGCTCATCCTGCTGGGGATCCTGCTGGGCCCCGCGGTGCTGGGCTGGGTGAAGCCTTCGGACTTCGGCAAAATCGGCGGGGTGATGAGCACGATCGCACTGGTGGTGATCCTGTTCGAAAGCGGCACCACTCTGGATATTGACCTGCTCGCCAAGATGCTGAAAACGACCCTCAGCTTAGCCGTCTCCACCTTTTCGGGCACGGTGCTGATCATTGCCGCCGTTGCCTACTGGGGCCTGCATCTGGACGTGCGGATGAGCTTCCTGCTTGGGTTAATCCTCTCCAGCATTTCGCCCGCGGTGGTGATTCCCATCGCCAAATCTTTGAAGATGCGGGAGCCGGCGATGACCGTGCTGATTCTCGAGAGCGGCCTGACGGATGTGCTGTCGATTGTGATGGTCTTCAGCGTCATGGAGAGTCCCGAGGGGGTGTTTCATGCGCCCAAGATGCTGGGCACGGTTCTATCCAGCCTGGTGTTTGCGGGGGTGATCGGCATGGCGGGCGGCCTGGCGTGGGCGGCGGTACTCAATACGGTGCGGCAGTTCCCGAACACGTCCTTTGCGGTGTTTGCCTGGGTCTTCATCCTGTATGGGATCGCGGACATGATGGGCTTCAGCGGTGCGATTGCAGCGCTGGCCTTTGGAGCCTCGATGGTCAACTACGACCGGCTGCCGCTGCACAATGTGAAGATCTTCCAGCAGCACGAGTTCGGCTCGCTGAATTCGGCGGATATGGAGTTCTATCACGAGGTGATCTTCCTGCTGAAGACCTTCTTCTTCGTGTACCTGGGGCTTTCCATCCGGTTTGACAATCCGGTGTATCTGCTGATTGTGCTGGGTGTGGTGGTGCTGGTTTATCTGGTGAGGCTGGCCATCGTGACGAAGGTCATGCGAGGTGTGAGCCCGGGGTGGGAGGAGAGCTACGAACTCTCGGTGATGGCGCCCAAGGGCCTGGCGGCGGCGGTGCTGGCGAGTGTTCCGCTGGAGCGCGGCATGGCGGGAGGAGAAGTGATCCAGAGCTTCTCTTATTTCGTGGTGCTGGTGAGCATTGTCCTGACTGCCGGCCTGATCCCGCTGATGCAGCGGCCGGCGGTGGGCCGGGCGGCCCGGCGGCTCTACGGCTTTGAAGAACCGGAACCGTTGCCTGCGCCGCAGCCGGAGTAGAGGGGCTGGTGGGCCCTGTAGGACTTGAACCTACAACCAACGGATTATGAGTCCGCTGCACTAACCATTGTGCTAAGGGCCCACGGAAGGGCGCGGGGGTTGCGCCCAGTCCTCAGTTTAGCCGAAAGGGTGGAGTGCGCGGCAGGCACAGGACTCCATTGACCCATACATTTTCCGCCTGTATGATGGCAGCCCAGAGGAGGGGCTGTCATTTGCCGGAAATTCCTGTCCCAGTTGGCGACTTTATTACATCAAAAGCAGCACAGACAATTTCGCCCATTCCGGCGGCGGGACCGAACCAACGCGGGCCGAACTGCGGGTTCTATGCACTGGCCTATGTGATGCTCTATTGGTATGAGCGCCAGCAGGCTTATGGAGGCGATTTTGGGGTCTCGAAGCCGCTGGAGGCGCGAACCCACAATGCGCAGGCAACACCGTCGCCTTCCGGGTTCTGGGCAGGTGCAGCAAAGAAGGTCTCGGCCGGCGTGGGCAGCTACTACTCACTACGGCACTATGGCAAACACAACCTGCTGACGGCCTACGGTTCGGTCTTCAACGCGGAGAACCTGGTGAGGGTGGCCCGGGGTAACGGATCACAATATGACGGGCAATTCGACGGCCACGTCATTTCCACCAGGGACGCCGGGGCTTTCGTCCGAGTGGTCAAGGCGCTCCTCGCAATTGAGTGTCCGGTGATCGTCCCTTTTGACGTAAGCAACACCGGCGACCCGATGGCCAAGACCGGGGAGAGAGCCCACTGGGCGACGATCATCGGAACTTACGACGACGGCGCGGACGGAGCGATTCATTACCATTGGGGGAAGTTCCGTTACTGCCCCCTGTTGGACTTCGGCCAGTCGAATGCACAGCTCACTGGCAATATGTTCCTGGCCTTCCGGAAGTGCGAGGCAACCAGGGGCACGCAGGTGGTCCGCGATTACATGACCGCCGCGACCGTCAAGATGTACCAGGATGCTGGTTTCGTCGTGAAAGCGCGGCCGGGCACGGTGACGAATTACGAGTTCTGTCAACCCAGGAGCGTAGCCGACCTGAAGTTGCTGGCTCAGTTGAAGTCCTATGCTCCCAAGCTCTCAGAGGCCCTGGAAGCCGATAAGCTCAAGGCGCACGGTTTCGACGCCATGAATCTGACGAACGCAGGCCTGAAGGACAAGATCGTCGTCATCTACCCCAGGACGGCCCGCGACTTCGTGCGAGCGATTACCTAGCGACCAGCAAAGCCCTGTTAGACGCTCGCCGAGGTGGTCCGCGGATACAATAGAAGCATGAGCGACCAGTTTTCCATCGCGGGACGCACGTTCCGTTCCCGCCTGATGATCGGCACCGGGAAGTACCGCAGCTTCCAGGAGATGGTCCGGTGCCACGAAGCTTCCGGCGCTGAGGTCGTGACGGTTGCTGTCCGCCGCGTGAACCTGACGGACAAGACCAAAGAGTCGATGCTGGACTATATCGACCGGTCGAAGTATTTCATTCTGCCGAATACGGCCGCCTGCTACAACGTGGACGATGCCGTGCGGACCGCCCGGCTGGGGCGGGAAGTGGGTCTCTCCAACTGGGTGAAGCTGGAAGTGATTGGCGACGAGAAGACGCTGTACCCCGATGTTTTTGGACTGGTGGAGGCGACGCGGATCCTGGCGAAGGAAGGCTTTGTCGTGTTGCCGTATACGAACGATGACCTGATCACCGCGCGGCGATTGATTGATGCCGGCGCCGCCGCCGTCATGCCGCTGGCCGCGCCGATCGGCAGCGGGCTGGGGATCCAGAACCACGCCGCGCTGCGGATTATGCGCGAACAGATCACGGAAGTGCCGCTGATTGTGGACGCGGGCGTGGGTACGGCTTCGGATGCGTGTGTCGCGCTGGAGATGGGGTTTGACGGAATCCTGATGAACACGGCCGTGGCCGCGGCGCAGGAAGCGGAGAAGATGGCCCTGGCGATGAACCGGGCGGTGGAAGCGGGCCGGTTGGCGTTCCTCGCCGGACGCATGGAACGGAAGTTGTACGCTTCCGCCAGTTCGCCGCTCACGGGCGTCATCCGCTAGAGGGATTGGGGCGCCGCAGCGCCCCGCCAACCCTAAAAGGTCACACCGATCAGAAGCTCCATTTGGTCTTTTCTCGTGTGCAGGATCCCCCCATTGAAAGAGGTGTGGAAGAGGTCATTGTTCCACCGGGTATAGCGAAGCTCTGGGCTGATCCACAGGAATTTCGCTTTATGACGCGTTCCAGCGCCTGCGACGACGCCCACCGAGGTGGATGGGATCGGCAATCTTTGTAGGAATCGTACAGCGAGGCCGGCATCCAGATATAGGGGCTTCAGCCTGGCGGGCAGCCTGTACTTAGCCAGCACAGGAATCGTCCAGGTGTTGTAGCTTCTGAGCCCTCCGTGGCGGGACTCCGTGGAGTAGTCAATGATCCGGTACAGTCCGTCCACTTCAATCCCCAAACCCGCAGGGAGATTGAGTTCCGCCATTGGGCCTACAGTCCAGTGCGGAGGGTCGGAGGAAAAGATGCCGCTAGCGCGGATCGGGTTGTGTAAGGACACTCCGCCCTTCACGCCCCAATTCAGGAGTTGGGCGGAGAGCGGCGTCATGGCGATGAGGATGAGAGCGGACAGAAGTTTTAGCATGCGGTAGCAGAGCGCATCCACATCGAAGACTCCTGAACGAAAGGATCTGCTACGAAGGGTAGGGAAAGATTTAATTGGGGCGCCGAAGCGCCCCGATTCCATCAGAAGGTCACACCGATCAGAAACTCGATCTGATTCTTCTTTGAGTTCAACGTGTTCCCGTTGGCCGCGTTGACTGCGAAGACGTCGTTGTTCCAGCGAGTATAGCGGAGTTCCGGGCTGATCTTAATCAGCTTGAGATCGTAACGGATGCCGCCGCCCATGACGAAGCCCTGTGAGCTGTTCTTGTCCAGCCGCAGGACGTCGGTGAGCGCGCGGAAGGAGTACCCCGCATCGACATAGACCCGAGCCAGGTTGCCGGGGAACTTGTACTTCACCAGCAGCGGGAATGACCACGCGCTGGAGTCGAAGACGCCGCCATTGGTAAGACTCGTGTCGGAGTACCCGATTCTGCGGTAGAGCATGTCGGCCTCGATTCCGAAGCCGGCGGGCAGATTAAGTTCCACCATGGGCCCGAGGGTCCAGCGATGGAACTCGGGGTTGAAGGTGCCAGCGGCCTTCACCGCATCATTCAGGGGCACGCCGCCCTTCACACCCCAATTCAGGAGTTGAGCGGAGAGCGGCGTCCCCGCGATTAAAAGGAGAAATGTACAGAGTTTTAGCATGAGTTTCCGCAGCCCGTCTGCACCTAAGACCCTGTGATTCCCTAAACTGCTACACCCTGACAGGATCCCGGTATCAGGAGACGGTCACCAAGTCATCGGCCAGCTTCGCGAGCCGGCCTTCCGACATGGCTATATTTCCGAGATGCGGCCCGGCGACGGCGCGTTGCGCGATCTCGACGGGGCAGTTCGGTTGTTTACGGCTGACGATGCAATCCAGGAAGTTCTGGATGTGGGTTTCGATGGGCACGGGCGCCTGTTCCTGGATGATGGGCTCGCGGTTGTCCTTCCACTGTTCCTTCCAGACGACGAAGCCGGCATCGTTGAGGCGCATGGTGGCCTGGTCGCCCATGAAGAGAATGGACCAGCTGTCTTCGAAGTCGTTGCAGTAGTTGAGCGTCCAGGTGGTCATGAACTTGCCGTGATCGAAGATGGTCGAGAAGATTTCCGGGTGCTCGGCGCCCTCGTTCTTGGCGACATAGCCCATCGCCAGGGCGGACTTGGGTGGCGGGGCGTTGGTGAACCACTGCACCACATCCATGAGGTGGGTGCCCTGGTCGGTCATATTGCCGCCGGCATAATCGCGGAAGAGGCGCCAGGAGCGCAGGCGCATGGGTTCGATGGGGCGTTTGGGGGCGTTGCCGAGAAACCGGTCCCAGTCGACCTTGCCGGTGAGAGGTGAATTATTGAGGGGTTTGGCGACGTTCCAGTGCCACTGGGCCTTGACCATGGTGATGCGGCCGAGCATGCCATCATCGACCAACTGCTTTGCTTTCATGATCATGGGTGCACTGCGGCGCTGCATACCGACCTGCACGACCTTGCCGCTCTTTTTGACGGCATCCACCATGAGGGCGCTCTCTTTGAGGGACTTGGAGAGAGGCTTCTCGGTGTAGACGTCTTTTCCGGCTTTTAAACCGTCTAAGAGGTGTTGACAGTGCCAGTGATCGGGTCCGGCGCAGACGACGAAATCGATGCCCTTCTGGGCGAGGAGATCCTCGTGGTGGAAGTAGGATTTCGCCCCTGGATTCAGTTGCAGGGCCTGGTCGATGTTGGGCTGGTAGATGTCGCAAACGGCGACGCACTGGGCACCCAACTTGTTGAAATTGTTGCTCAGGTACCGGCCGCGTCCGCCGGAGGCAATCAGCCCGTAAGTAGGCCGGTCATTGGCGCTCAACCGGCTGGTGATCAGGGGTGCAGCCATGGCCGCGGCCCCGCGTAGAAAGGATCTTCGGTCAGAACTCATGCACAAACCTCTGGGACTACTCTATCCGAAATCAAATCTGATTGCGCCCGACCACGGGGGGCATGGTATATTGAGATTTCGCCTCACTGGGAGGTCGTCTAATGGTAAGACTGCAGTCTCTGGATCTGCGTATCGGGGTTCGAGTCCCTGCCTCCCAGCCACTCTAATCCCCCTTTCCCGTCTGAGATTTCCCCTGATGATCGCTCCCCGTTTGGTATTGTCGCTGGCCCTCATGCCGTTCGGCCTGTCGGCCCTTTTTGGGCAGGATGCCGGCGCGGCATTCAACCGGGCGCCTGCCGGTGTCGAGGAGGGGCTGCGCGACCGGGTCAAGGAGTTTTACGCCCTGCATATGGAAGGCAAGTTCCGGCAGGCCGAGGCGTTCGTCTGCGCGGACAGCAAAGACACCTTCTACGACAGCGACAAGCGGCGCTGGCAGAGCGCGGATATTCTCAAGATCAACTTTGAGAAGGACTTCAAGTCGGCCACGGTGGTGGTGACGCTGGGTTCGGAGATGCGGACGCGCGTCGGGACGATCCCGGCTGCTTTCCCGCTGGCCACGTCCTGGAAGCTGGAGGGCGATTCGTGGTGCTATCACGTATTGCCGCCGAACAAGGCCGTGGTGGCGAGTCCGTGGGGCGCCATGCAGCAAAAAGGTGATCTGAAGGGCCCGTCGGCGGCCGAGGCACCGGTGCGGCCGGACCCCAGCAACCTGATCAACGCCTTCAAGTTGTCGAAGCGCGAGTTCCTGTTGAAGGGGTATGAGAACTCCACGGATTCCGTGGATATCTACAACGGAATGCCGGGCGAGGTGCGACTGGAAGTTCAGGCCGCGGCGATGGGCGGGTTGAAATGGGAACTATCCAAGAAGGTGCTGGAGAGTGGCGAGCACGGAACGCTGAAGCTCACCTATACGCCGCCGGACAAGTCCCCGAAGTCGTTTTACAACATCAACCTGCTGGTGGAACCGCTGGGTGCGGTGATCGGCATGCGGGTGGTCTTCGACATTCCGGAAGACGTGAAGAAGCAGCTACCGTTCGTCCAGAAATAGCGCGGCGCCGCCGCTGCGGAAGATTGGCAGCGGAAGTGCTTTACCTCGTGTGGTTGCGCCATGCGAGTAGACAATTCCAGCCATTCCCTGACACGCTTCCTGGAGACGGGGGCGTCCCAGACCGCTGGCCGTGCCAGCACCTACCGATCGCAAAGCACTGATTTCGGGGCAGAACTGGCGGTGTCCCGGCAGGCGGCGAGCCGCGCCGGCGCTCCGCCCCGGGACCCGTCGACCGTGACCAGGCACGCGGAGACAGTCCGTCCTCCAGAGGAGTGTTCCGTTCCGGAACCGGGTGTACCGGAGCCTGGAACATCGGAACCGGCGGCTTCGAGCAAAGAGACGGCTGCTGCCTCCGCGCCGAAGGCCGGCGAGACGCCGGCGGCAGAGCAGTCGAAGTCCATGGCGGCGATGACCACGGCGCAGGGGGAACTCGATCCGAGCCCGGCGGCGCCCTGGCCGATGACACTGGTCACACCCACGAATCCGCCGGCCCTGGCCGCGGATACGAAGTCGGCCCTGGCTGTGGCGCTGACGAAGGCGGGGATCGATCCGGCTACGGTGAAAGTGTCTTACTGGGAAGAGCTTGTCTGGTTCCCGGGAGGGAATTGGATCAACCGCAGTATTACGGTCCAGACTCCGAACGGGCAGAAGATGGATTTCGACGCCGCCGCGACGCTCAGAAGTCCTTATGTCACTGCAAATTCCGTGCAGGAAATGTTGAACGTCTGAGCGGCGGCGACGGCGAACTAGACGGTCACGTTCAGCTTACGCGCGACGGCCTTCAACAGCTCCCGGTCCTGGGATGTGAAGCCCACCGGTGCGTTGCTGTCGATGAGCGTCCTGTTACGAACCAGGACGATCCCCCCGAAATCGAAGATGAGCTCTTCGTCCGGATCCAGATCCCTGAGGGGCATCTGGGCCGCGGGTTTCTCGGTGCCGGGTTCGTTGGCAGCCATCTGCAGGGGAATGTTGACCGTCCCGGCTTCCTGCTTCAGCATGACGGCAGGCTCAAAGTAGGGCCGGCCGTTCTCATCCTGGAGCGGAACCCCCTTTTCGTTGACGGCCAGGACGTTTTCGTAGATCACTGAGCGCTTGGTCGATTTCAGCGCCTCAGGATCACACCAATATTGCGGAGGCCGCTGTTCGTCGAACGGCGGCGGCTCGACACCCGTAGCCTGGGTGTACTGAGCCCGCGTCTGGTAGTAGGGGAACAAGTACAACTTGTCCAACCCGTATTTCGGCAATGGCAATGCAGCCATAGGAATACCTCCTGCGCGAAATCGTCTGAGGCGCTGGTAGGCATTTCGGAGCAGTGTCCGCCAAGTCATTGCAAACAGGTGAGAAATTTTTCTCGATCCGAGCGGACCGCTTTTCAGAACCGGGCCAAAACGAGGAGAAACGGCAGGCGGGCGGGCAGGCGGACGCGAAAAATGCGGCGGGCGGCCCGGAGGGAATGGGGGCGGCCCGCCGCCGGCTCGACTATTTCGTCCGCCGATAGTTAGCCAGCATGAAAGCGTGCCACCCACCGTTCTCGTCCTGGTGGTGCGACGTCAGGGTGCGGTGGCCGTCATTCACAAACTCGATGACATCGCGGTAGCGGGCCAACTTGGTCTGGTCCTTCATACCCGGCCCCTGCGAGTCGAGGGTCAGGGTATCGCCAGCTTCGTTGAGCTCACCGTCATATAGCCAGAGATGGGTCATCATCGACCCGATCCAGGTGCCGGTGAACCGTTTGGTCCGTGTATCAAAGCCAAGCGTCATGAGCGAGGTGGCCGGACCGCAGCCGGGCATATCGCCCTCGCCTTCGGCCAGCACCCAAAGGCCGCCCAGGGAGCGGACTACTTCGGTGCCCTTGGATTGATCTGGCGGCTCACCGGGCTTCATGGACGCCTCGGCGGTGAATGTCCATTCTCCGATCAGTTTATGCAGCCATTCGTGTTCTTTCTGTCTTTGCTTCTCCATGATTCCTCCTCAATCGACTCCAATCGTACTCGCCGCACAACGGCGAGGCTACCTTGCGGGGAAGTTCTCGCTGGCCTTCACTTCGAGCATCTGCGCAGTGTGCCGTTCGCTGTGGGCGGACGAGAAGAGCAGCCACTGATAGGCATCCAGGGGCTGACCTATGGGTGAATCGACGACGTGATCGCGCAGACCTTCCGTGGACTGCAGGAAGGCGACGGTTTGAGCGCGGGCCTTCAGGAAATGCTCCAAGGCCTCCTGAGGCGACCAACGCCCGGTGGGACTGAGGGGTCCAGGCGCCTGTGCTTTGTGCGAGCGGTCGACGATCTGTTGCAGCACCTGCTTGTCGGAGGCCTTGAAGTCGCGATCTGGCTTTCCGGCCGGCGCCTGCATGATCTTCTTCGAGACCATGTCGAGGAAGAAATCCTCCGAGAGCGCGATGTGCTCGAGGGTTTCGGCGATGGACCAGCGGTCGGGGCCCGGCTTGAATTTCCACTGCGCTTCGGAGAGGCCTTTGGCCGCGTCGACGACGCCTTGCCGGGTTCGTTCCAGTTGCGCGAGGCCTGCCTGCCGGTCGGAAGCGCTCAGGCTGTCGGCGGCAGGTAGGGTGGTCAGGGTCAGCAGGATCAGAGCCGCGCCACGCAGAGTCCGGCGGGCCGTTGAGGTCGTAAAAAGAGAGGAATTCATGTGCTTTTCTCCTATGCTTCTGCTGGGAAATGGGGTTTGCCGGAGTTCATTCCGACGCAGCGGCCATAGCAATTTCGCCCTGGCGGCTGGTGAGGATCGGGCCAGCACCTGTTTCGGGGCGTGTGAACTCAGCGGCGGATTGCCTTGAGGAGCGAAGGGGGAGCAGGTTGCGCAGTTCCGCAACCCTCAACAGCGCCGCTGCCCAGACGAGCAGGCCGATAACGAGGGCGTGAATGAAGTCGGAGTGATTGATGATGTTGGCCATGACCGCTCCGCCCAGGTAGCCGGTGAGCAGAAAGGTTCCAAGCACTACGGTGCGCGGGATCAGGAATAGGACAAGGCAAGCCATTTCAAGGAGACCGATGGGGACAATGGCAGCCTGGGGGATGCCGATATGGGCGATGCCCTGCACTACCATCGGGTGCTGGGTGATCTTCATGAACGCCCCAGGCAGAAAAGTGAGGGCCAGCAGGACAGTGAGGCTGTAGGTGACCCATTTCACGAATTTCGATTCCATTTTCATTTCTCGCTCCGTTCTCTGTTTCGTTATTCCGTACTCAACTGTGCGTCGATCCTTGCGGGAGAGAATCGACAGGCCACCGTCGATGGGATTGTTGTTTACATCTGCAACAGGAACGGAGCGAGAGAGGGAGCCGGGCCGGAGCCCGGCCCGATTCCTACTCGTAATTGCCGAAATAGGTGACGGTGAGTTGAGCGAGGTTGGTGGGGAGACCGGCCATGCGCTCGTACCACTGTCCGGAGGCGCTATCTCCGAAGCGGAAGCCAGGGAATTCGCGCTGGAAGACGACGTTGCCGTCGAGGTCGCGGCCGACGACTTCGACACGGAAGACGAGCAGCGCGAAGACGATCTCGCCTTCTTCGACCTTGCGGTCGACGTTGAGAGAGAGCGTCATGGGCCGGTTGGTCCGGTCTGAGGAACTGCTCTCCTCGAGCAGGGCAAGGCGGCTGGTGGCGGTACCGTTGCCGAAGAAGCGGTCGCGGAAGCGGACTTCGCCGCCGGAGGATTGATCCTTCATGCCGGATTGGGCGAGGGAGAAGGTATAGCGCTCCAGCACCGTATTCTCAGCGGCGGCGGCGCGCTGCGGGCCAACGGTCATCACCACGGCCAGCGCGGTGAGGGCAAGCGGTAGTCTTCTGAGTGTTTTCATGGATTTGATCTCCTTGATCGTTGTTGTGTAGGGGTGCGATGCGAATCGTACAACCGGTCAGAACGAGAGCCCGAAGAGGAGGCTGTACTGATTGGCTCCGCTGCGGTTCAGGTGGGTATAGCGGAACTCGGGTGCGGCCCGAAGCCGGCCGAAGCGCCATTCGAGACCTCCGCCGAAGGTGGGCCCGATGCGATCCTGGCTGGTGCTGTAGCCGGCCAGGTAGGTGATGTTCGCGCCGCAACTTCCTCCATCGCCGGTGACGCAGGTGACGCGCACGTCAGTGCTTTCCCGGCGGTAGTTGACGCCTGCCAGCACGAAGGGCGTGAATCCTTCCGGGCGGAACCTGTATTTGATGGCGGCCGGGAAATCCCAGGCTCTGGTGTCGCCGTGGCCGACGAGTCGAAAATCCGGCAAAATGACCGGCGACAAAATCGAGATATCTGTCTCGTAACTGGTGTTGTAACCGCTGTAAAGTGCGCCCAGTTCCAGGCTAAACCGGGCCGGCAGGTGAAACTCGACGGTGGGTCCGACCGTCCAGTGTTCGGAGCCGATCTTGAGATGGCCGAAGTCGTCCGCGGGCTGTCCGAAGGGAACGCCGCCTTTGACACCGAAGGTTGCGACCTGGCACCAGGCCGCCGGTAACAGAAGGAACAGGAATAGAAATCGCATGTCGTCTACTTGGTCAGCGGTGCCCGAGGTTTTCCTACACCGCGAAAATATTCTCCAGTGCTGTAGGAAAATGCGCGGTTTCCGGACCGTATGAGCGTGCCGTTCCGATTGCAGACTGTACCGGAAGAGCCGGGCGCAGCTGAAGCGCGCGCAGAGAGCGGCCCGCTGGTGGCAGGCGTGAATCTACGCAGCCAGGTGGAGCGGATCTATGAAGAGACGCGCGGCGACCTGCACCTTTACCTGTTGTGTTTCCGGCTGCCGGCGAGCCAGGCGGAGGATCTGACGCAGGAAGCCTTTGTCTCGCTCTATCGTGCTTTGTCGAACGGCCAGGAGATCCTGGCGGTGCGGCCGTGGTTGTTCCGGGTGGCACGCAACCTGGCACTGAAGGCACGGGCGAAGGAAGCCGCTTTCCTGGCCATCGATCCCGATTTGGACCGCACGGTCGAGTCCAACGGCAAGAGCCCGGAAGCAGCCCTGATCGAGCGCCAGCGAATGTCGCGCTTGAATGATGCGGTGGCGCTGCTGTCGCCTCAACAAAAGGAATGCCTGCATCTGCGGGCGGCGGGGCTTCGATACCGCGAGATTGCCGAGGCCATCGGGATCAGCAGTTCCACCGTCAGCGAGTTTCTGCGGCGAGGACTGGGCAAGCTGCGGAGGGCTCTCAATGAGTAGCTGGATGACGGTCCATGTGGACGAAGATCAACTGTTGGAGTTCCTGGATGGCGAACTGGCCGGGCAGGAGGCTCGCAGCGTGCAGGCGCATTTGCGGGAATGCACGGCATGCGGGCAGCGGCTCGTGGCGCTGCGAGCGGCATCCGTGGCCTTTGAGGAGTATGAGCAGCGGGCCGTCCGGCGCACTGCGGTGGCTTGGCCCAGTCTGACGCCGCGGTTGGATGCGGTAGACCAGGAGGCCCGCAAGCGGTTCCGATGGCAGAGCGCGGCGGGCGTGCTGGCGCTGGCGGCGAGTGTGGTTGTGGGTGTGATTGTATTCCGACAGGCCGTCGCGCCGGAGACAACTGTGGAAGCAGTGCTGGCGCGCGCAGTGCGCTCTCCCCAGGCGGTGCGGCGGAATGTGCGCGTGAGCGCCTTTGGCGGAACCCTGATCCGCCCGGCGGTGCTCTCGGATGCGGGTGGTGCGGAAGGTGACGACGGGCGGGTGCGGACCATGTTCGCCAGCGCCCGTTATGACTGGAACGAACCGTTGAGCGCGAAGGCGTACCTTTCGTGGCGCGGGCAACTGGCGCGAAGGCACGATGCTGTGCTGGTACGGGGCGGACCGGAGGCTCAGGATCGCACCTACATCGTTCGCACCGACACGGATGCGAGTCCGTTGAAAGCGGCCTCCCTCACGCTGAGGGGCCGGGACCTGCGGCCCGTGGAAGGCTCCTTCGAGTTTGGCAACCTGGGGCAAGTCCAGATCAGTGAGACGACTGAGCCGGCCATACCGCCGCTGCGGCAGGCGGCCGCGCCGCAAGCCGTGGCCCGGCCCGTCCAGACAGAGGAACCGCAGGAACTGCGGCCGGAGGATGCGCTGCATGTCCTGGCCGCTTTGAACCGGGCCGGCGCCGATATCGGGGAACCACTGGAATTGGGTAAGGATGCTCCGGGCAGGAAGCTGATCATCAGCTCCAGCGGTCTGAGTGAGTCGGCGCAGAGGCGCCTGGAGAGCGAACTGGCGGGGCTGCCGAAGGTGGAACTCCGGATCCAGGGACAGAGCAGCGCGCAGGCGCCCGCGAGTGGTTCGGAACTCTCCACCCAGGTGTCGGATCAGCGACCCCGTCCGATTGTCGCCCTGCTTGAAGAGCGACTGGGCGGCCCGCTGAGACTGCAGACGGTGACGGAAGAGGTGCTGGAAGCGAGCGGCGAGAGCCTGGCGCGCGCTCATGCCTTGGAGGTGCTGGCCCAGTGGGTTCCGGCTTCGGCGGAGGCGAGCCTGGCCGAACCGGACCGGCGCCTGGTGCGAGCGCTGCGCGAACAGCACTACTCGGCATTGCGGAAGTCGGCGGACCGTATCGAAGCGCTGTTGGGGCCGCTTATCGGGGAAGGGATTGAGCTGCGGGACGCACGGCAGATCCGGCTGATGGCGGCTACGCGGCGGCTCAACCGGAATCTGAGTCTGCTGTTCACGGGGTCGTACAGCCAGGGCGAAGGGGAGCGGGCGATCCGTGCGCTACGTCCGGATCTGCAGGATCTGCGAAGGGCGATCGAGTTGGACGCGCATGCGCGGCGCTAGCGTGCTGCTGGGGGTTCTGCTGCCAATGGTGCTGGCGGCGCAGTGGCCGGGGCAGATCCGCGGGTCGGTGATGGACGCTTCGGGGTCCATCCTACAGCGGGCGCGAATCCGAGTTCAGCATGATGAGACCGGGGCGATGCGATTCACCGAGACGGCGCCCGACGGCACTTTCCAGGTTGCTGGCCTGGCGGATGGGCGCTACCGGGTGACGGCCTCAAAGCCGGGGTTCCGCACCGTGGCGCGCATGGATGTGGCGATCCGGCAAGGCCACCTGGAGCGGATCGATTTCGTCCTGGAGGTTGTGGGCCAGCATGAGGAGATCCGGGTGGAGAGCAATGCTGGTGAATTGAGCGCCTCACCGGGAGCGGGCCTGATGATGCACCGCGGCGGGCCGGGGGCCGACCTGCCGGTGAACGGCCGCGACCTGCGGGCGGCATTCGACCTGCTGCCGGGCATCGTGCAGACGGCCGCCGCCAGCAGCGATGGCGGGCAGTTCAGCGCCAACGGGCAGCGGCCGAACACCAACGCCGTGAGGGTGGATGGTGTCAGCGTGAACAACGGCATCGGCGGCAGCAGCCTGCCCGGCGCCGTGCCCGGCGCATCGCTGCCGGCGATGACGGCGATCGGCAGCATCCAGAGCCTGGGCCAGGCGGAGGAACTGGATGCGGTGGAATTGCGGTCGCCCGACTTCCTGGCCGCTTCAGGCGAACGGCCCGGGGCGGAGGTGGCGGTGAGGACCCGTCCCGGCACTAACGAGCTTCACGGAGAAGCGTACTCACACATCCGCGATAACGGATGGAGTGCCCGCGACTGGTTTGCCAACGCGCTGGGCGTTCCCTTCGCGCGCCCTTCCTACTACGATTTCGGCGCCGCGGCGGGCGGGCCTATCCAGCGGGATCGCACCTTCTTCTTCGCATCCGCCAGCCGGTTAACGATGACGGATACAGCGCTGCAGACGACGGTGGTGCCGTCGTGGGAGGCACGGGTTGCCGCGCCGGAACCGCTGCGGGCGGCGCTCTGGGAATTTCCGTTGCCGATGCAACCGGAGTTCGGCGGCGGCCTGGCGCTGAGCACTCTTGAACTGGAGCGGCGAGCCACGGTGACCGCGCAAAGCGTGCGAATCGACCACGCATTAGGGTCCGGGGCGATGTTGTTTGCCCGCTTCAGCAACACGCCTTCCTCTTCGGAGTCCAGGCAGCTGACTACCAGTTCCGGCCGGTATGGATGGCGCAGCGTCACGCTCGGCGCCACCGTCGCGGGACGCAACGGCTGGATCCACGATGCGCGGTTTAACTTCTCGCGTTCCATGTTCAGCTCGAACTGGAGCCCCGATGTTTCGCAGGGCGGAGCGTTCGACCTCGGCGTGCTGCTGCCGGATGAAATCAGGAGGCTACTGGGGCTGCCGGCCGATGGGAGTTCTTCGATTCTGGGCTTCGCTCTCGGCGGCGTGGGGCAGTTGGTGTCGGGCCGCGGCGCGACGGCTTCGCAGACGCAGTGGGAGGTGGCGGACTCGGTTTCGAAAACGATCCGTGGACACCAGTTTTCCGCCGGGGCCGACTACGTGCGGCTGTCGCCATCGCGGGACCAGGAGATCGATGCCATCGCGCTTTCCACCGCCAGCGTGGAGTCGCTGCTGAGCGGGCAGCCGATGGCAGTCACCGTGACGAAACTGCCGCGTGGCAGCAGGGCGATGCACACGCTCTCGTTATTCGCGCAGGACACCGCAAGACTGGGGGAGCACGTAAGCCTGGTGTATGGAGTGCGCTGGCTGGGGACGCCGCCGCTCAATTCGGCCACGAACAATGTGATTTCGGGGTTGTGGAATGGCGATCCCAGCGGCGGGCTCACCAACTTCCGCAGCGGGTGGCTGGATCAGTGGATCTGGAAGCCGAGCTACACCCAATTTGCGCCGCGCCTCGGTGTGGCCTGGCGGGCGCCTGGCGCGGTGGTGGTGCGGGCCGGCGCGGGCGTTTATTATGATTCCGGGCTTGGGTCGGCGATCAATCCGTTCAACGGGGCTCCGTTCAACAGCTGGCAGTTTGGCAGCGTGGGCGCGCAGACGAAGTCCGGGGCAAAAACCCGAGTGTCGTCGCTGGAAGTGGGACCGCTCCAGGTAGAGCCGCTGCAGCCCCTGCAGTTGCCGCGGACCACACAGTGGAAAGCTTCACTGGAGAGGCAGGTGGGCGGCGGGACCGCGTCGATGGCCTATGTCGGATCGTCTGGAGCCAACCTGCTGCACCGGGAGGCAGGAATCGCTCCGGATTCCGGTTTGTTCTGGTACATCCTGGCCAAGACCGAAGGGCGGTCGAGTTACCACTCCCTGCAGACGCGGTACAGCGGCCGGATCCGGCCCAACCTGTTCTGTCTGGCCGCTTACACATGGTCGCATTCCATCGACGATGGCTCGCAGGACTCGGCCGTGCTGCTGGCGCGGCCCGAGGGGCCCAAATCGCAGGAGCGCGGATCTTCCAGCTTCGATGTGCGCCACGCCCTGACGCTCGGGTTGACCTATGAGCTATCGGCGGGCGCTATGCCGGCGGCGCTGCAGCGGCCGTTTGGAGGCTGGCGCCTGAACACGGTGGTGCGCGCTCACAGCGGGTTTCCGATCGATGTTGCGACCTTCGATGGTGGGGTTGGGGTATCGCCCGGCAACCTGGGGCGGCCGGACCTCGTATCCGGAGTCCCTCTCTGGCTGGAGGACGGCTCCGCTCCGGGCGGCCGCAGGTTGAATCCGGGTGCGTTCCAACTGCCGTCACCGGGACAGCAGGGCTCGCTGGGACGCAACGCAATCCCCGGGCGGGGGGTGTTGCAGCTCGATGCCTCCGCCCGGCGCGCATTCCGGTTCTCCGGGCGCTGGTCGATGGACTTGTCGGTTTCGATCTTCAATGTGGCCAACAGGCCCGCCTTCGCGGACCCGGTGCGGTATCTGGCCAGCCCGTTGTTTGGGCGATCGACGTCGATGCAGAACCTGATGTTTGGCGGCGGCACTCCGAACTCGGGGCTGACGCCGCTATTCCAGGCGGGCGGCCCGCGGTCGGCGGAACTGGAGCTGCGCCTGAAATTCTGAAGGTGCACGGTGTGGAATATACTACGGCTTGGCAGCCGCCGGCAGGGCCGCGGCTGAGCGGTCATGCTGTCTCGACGTAGTTTTCTGGCGGCCGGCGCCATGTTGCCCGCCGCTCCCGCAATTGATGCCAAGGGACCCGGCGCCGTGGCGCTGCGTTGTGAGTATCTGAAGGATCCGCTGGGCCTCGACGTGCCGGCGCCGCGCTTCTCGTGGCAGTTGTCGGCCGGACTTCAGGGCGCCTACCAGATTGAGGTGGAGAGCGGCTCGGTTGTTTGGGACTCCGGGAAGGTGGCTTCGGCACAATCAGTGCACGTGCCCTATGGCGGTCCGGCACTACGCTCGCGGCAGCGCTGTTCCTGGAAAGTACGGGTATGGAACGAAGCAGGCGCAGGCTCCGCTTGGAGCGATGCTGCCCATTTCGAGATGGCCTTGCTGCAGGCGTCAGACTGGCGCGCGAAGTGGGTGGGGGCCGCGGACCTGGAGAACGAGTCCGGCGTGAGCCAGGACCCCTGCCCGTGGTTCCGGCGCGAGTTCCAACTGGCGGCCATCCCCAGGAATGCGCGCGCCTATGTCTGCGGCCTGGGCTTCTTCGAGCTGTACCTCAACGGCCGCAAGGTGGGCGAGGATGTGCTCGCGCCCGCGCAGACGGACTATGACCGGCGGCGCATCCGGCGTGTGCTCTACCCCTTCGATGACCAGACGGCCAAACGGGTGAACTACCTGACCTACGACGTCACCCCCTATCTGCGGGCGGGCATGAACGCAGCAGGTGTCGTTCTGGGTGACGGATGGTACAACCAGCGCGACCGCGTGGAAGAGGGCTGGCTTTGGTATGGCGCTCCGCGCATGATCCTGCAGATCGAGGGGGACGGCGGCGCACCGATTGTAGCGAGTGATGAGCAGTGGCGCATGACCACAGCGGGTCCGATCCTGCACAGCGGCATTTTCACGGGGGAACAATACGACGCGAGGCTGGAGATGCCGGGCTGGAACACCGCGGGCTTCGACGATTCGTCATGGACGCGGGCAGGGGTTGTGCGGGCGCCCTCGGGTCCACTCTGCGCGCAGGTGGCGCCGCCGGATCGTGTGATGGAGGTAATCCAGGGCGACGCGATCCAGGCGTCGCCGGGCGTCTTCACGCTGGATGCCGGACGGAACCTGGCGGGCTGGGTGAAGCTCCACACGAGAGGTCCGCGCGGCCGCAAGGTGACACTGCGCTTCCGTGAGGATAGCGGACGCGACTACGGACAGCGGGACACCTACGTGTTGAAAGGCGGCGAGGCAGAGGCATGGGAGCCGCGCTTCACGTGGCATGGATTCCGCTATGTGGATGTGACGGGCGTGGAGGAGGCTCCGCGGCTGGAGGTTCGCTCTGTCCATTCGGCCGTGGAACCGGCGGGCCGCTTCGAATGTTCGAACCCTCTGTTCAATCAGATCCACGAGACCTTTGTGCGGACGCAACTGGCCAACATGCACGGCGGCGTAACCAGCGACTGTCCGCATCGCGAGCGGCTGGGCTATACAGGCGACGGCCAGGTGGCGGCGCAGGCGGCAATCTACGCGCTGGACATGGCCCGGTTCTATTCAAAATGGACCGATGACGTCGCCGACGCGCGCAATCACAAGACTGGCTTTGTGCCGCATACGGCTCCGTTTGAGGGTGGCGGCGGCGGCCCACCCTGGGGCTCGGCCATGGTGCTGATGCCGTGGTATCTGTATCTCTACTATGGCGACCGGGTGGTGCTGGCTCGTCATTACGAGGCCATGAGGGCCTGGGTGCGATACCTGGAGAGCCGCATGGACGCGCAGGGCATCGTGGTGAAGGAGGAGCCGGGCGGATGGTTCCTGGGCGACTGGTGTCCTCCGCAGAAGATCGCGATTCCCCCTGAATTCGTCTCGACGTGTTACTACGGGCATTGCGCGGATCTGCTGGGCCAGGCGGCCCGCGTCCTGGGCCGGACGGAGGAGGCCGCGGCACTGGCCGGGCTCGTACAACGCACCCGCACTGCCTTGCACGCGCGCTATTACGATGCCGCCAGGCGGCAGTATGTCGATGGACGGCAGGGGGCGAACTTCTTCCCACTGGCATTTGGCCTGGTGCCAGGGGAGCTGGAGGCCGAGGTCTTCGCGCGGGCCGTGGAGATTGTGGAGCGCGACAACCGGGCGCATTTCGACACAGGGTTCGTGGGCACTCCGCTTGTGCTGGATGTCCTCACAAACAGGGGCCGCGCGGACCTGGCGTACCGCCTGATGAATCAGCGCGACCACCCGGGGTTCGGCCACATGCTGGCTTCCGGTGCCACCACTTTGTGGGAGAACTGGAACGGTGGCGGCTCGCGTATGCACCCGATGTTCGGCGGGGCGTGCCGGTGGTTGTGGCAGGCGCTGGCAGGGATTGCGCCGGATGCGCAGAAGCCCGGGTTTGAGCGGATCCTGATCCAGCCGCGCCCCGTGGAGGATCTTCAATGGGTGAAGGCGGAGTACCGCACGCCGCGGGGTACGGTCTCCGTTCACTGGACGCGGGCAGAGGGCCGGTTCCGGATGACGCTGACCGTGCCGCCCAATACGGAGGCGCTGGTCACCCTGCCTGGAGCTAAGGAGCAGAGGCGGGTTGGGCCGGGTGTGCATCCGATGAGCGCGTGAAGCCGGGTCGAGTCCAAACCACTCCGAGAGTGCGGAGGGTCTGTTCGCCGGATCCTGCTGGTAGAGGGCGAAAAATGCGGTGGATCGGATGTCGATCCGGAGTACCGCTTGTTCGACGCAATAGTAGAGACACAACAAACGCGGCCGGAGAAGCAGAGGCCGGCTTCGGACTTCAGAAAGGGAACAGGACGATGCGATTTCTGTGTTTATACCGATCGAGCAAACCGGAGGGCACCCCGCCCACGCAGGACGAAATGGCGCGCATGGGGCAGTTCATTGAGGAGTCGTTCAGGAGCGGCGTGCTGCTGGCTACCGAAGGCTGCCTGCCGAGCATCGCGGGAGCGCGCCTGCGGATGACCGGCGGCCGGTTCGCGGTAACCGACGGGCCGTTTGCCGAGGCGAAGGAAGTGGTGGGCGGCTTTGCGTTGATCCGGGCCGACTCCAAGGAACAGGCGATCGAGTACACGAAGCGGTTCATGGAGATCGCCGGGGATGGAGAGACGGAGATCCGGCAGGTGTACGAAGCTTCGGATGCGCCATGCGGGTGATTCGCAGCGGGTAATGAAAAGAGAAAGGGGCCTGCCGCGATTGGCGGCAGGCCCCTTTTGTTTCTGCTGGCTGAGGGCTTATTGAGCGCCGACAGCCAGGATGGATCCGTTCGCGTAGGCGGGCTGGCCCGGTACGGCTTCCATGACGAAGCCGAGCGGGTGGTCGCCCACCGTCGTCGTGGTGGGGACCACGAACGTGATTTCGTAGACACCGATCAGGTTTTCAGCCATTTGCGCCGAGATGACCTGGATGCCGGCGTTGTCGAGACCGACCGCGATATTCGCCAGGACCTTCTGGTCCGGGGTGCCGACCTGGTTGGTGATGGCCGCCGGAGAGGTCTGACCCAATCCGATGGCATACATGCGGAGGGTTTCCCCAGGCCGCGCGGGTGTCGCCGGAGTGACCGTCTGCCCATCGGAGCGGATGACCACGGCTGCCCGGCGTGAACCGTTGATGTCTTCCAGCACGCCCGGCGAGACCAGGCTGACCGGGATGGCCAGCACGTTGGTGCTGCCGCCGGAAACATTGACCACGGCATTCACCGTGGTGCCGGTGATCTCAAACGGCGCCTGCACGAGCACCGATTCCAGACCGTTCTGGTTGGACACGCGGTAGATGGGCGCGAAGGCGGAGCCGCCGGCCCACTGGAATTCCACCGTGACTCCGGAAAGCGTCAGGGGCAGTTTCCCGGCAAGGATGTTTGCATTCACCTGGCCGGTAATGCCCGGAGCCAGTCCGGCGCCGGCGATCTGAACCAGCAATCCGGGCGAGACTCCGGCTGCGCCGCTCGCGAAGTTGCTGAAGCTCGTGGCCGTCACGCTGGGCCCCGGCAGGCGGGATTGCAGCGAGAAGGTCAGCGAGGGGAGGTTGGCGACAGCGGCCGTAACGGTGATGGCGCCGGGCACTGATCCGGCGGTGGCTGTCACGGAGGCGCGGCCGTCCGCGCCGGTCACGGAGGTAGTGGCGCTGAGTGTGACGGAACCGGTGGTGGTCCAGTTGACTGTGGCCCCCAGAACGCCGTTGCCCTGCGCGTCGGTCACTTTGACGACCAGCGGCTGCGCGAAGGCGGTGTTGATGGGGGCAACGGGCTGGCCGTCACCGGAGACCTTGGAGAATCCGGTCGCCGACGTTTCAACCGTCACGTCGAAGAGGGTTTCCTTGGTACCGGCTTTGACCCGAACCTTGTACTTGCCCGGTGTCGGCCCGAGGATGACGCGGGTGGAAACCAGGCCGTTGGTATCGGCGGTGCTGACCTGATTGATGAGCGTCAGGCTGTTGGGGGTAACCACTTCCCAGGTCACAGGTGTGCCCACGAGCAGATTGCCGGAGGGATCGACGACGCGAGCCGTCAAGGCCAGAGGCAGGGTGACACCCTGTTTGCCAGACTGGTTATTGCCCTGAACAATCACGGGAGCCACCGGGTCACCAGGTGTGACGGTGAGATTGTATCCGGTGAAGTCACGCAGCTCACCAACGTTGATGATGAGACTCGTACTGCCGGGCTTGCCCTCCACGATCAGGTTGCAGTCCACTTCGCCGTTGGCGCCGGTCAACACGGTGCCATTCAGACCGGTTTGTCCATCGCAGTGAGCGACCGGGCCCTGAGCCGGATCCGTAAATGGTGTGGAAACCCGGAGTCCAACATTTGGAATGGGCTGCCCACCGTAGGTAGCAACAATCACGTGGACCGCACCATCCAGCCGCTGCCCCAGCTTACCCTCGATCAACCGGCTGTCCTGGGAAGGCTTCGTCACAAAGATGACGGGTTGGAATTGCGGGGTCTGGAAAGCCGTGATGGCGAATTCGGCACTGGTATAGCCGACAGCCGAAGCGGTCGCGATGTAGGGCAGGGACTGAGAAGTGCCCTGGAAGTTGGCCACTGTGTAGAAGGTTGCCTTCGTAATGCCGTCTGGTCCTGTCTTCGAGGTGCCAGAGGAAAAGAGCTGCAGACCGGGTGTCGAAGTCCAGGTCACGTCCACGCCCGCTACCGGTTTCCCCTGCGCATCGACTACTTTCGCGACCAGGACTTGTGATTCATTGGCGTTCAGATTTAGAACGAGCCAACCATCACCAGAGACCTTCACGATCTTGGCAACGTTTCCAGTGCCGCCATCTCCACCGCCGGGGTTGCCGGTGCCGCCCCCGGTACCACCCGTCACGGTGCTGGTCATGGTTGCCGTCTGGCCTCCGATGAGACCCTTGACGACAAAATCGCCGTTCACGGTGGGACTGGTCACCATGACCCAGGCATAACCGTCGATATTCGTAGTGGTGGCCGGAGCCGTGAGGGTAACGCCGGTAGTGTCGGAGCTGAAGACCACACTGGCGCCATACACCGGGTGGCCGTTCGAATCCACGGCACGAACGGTGTAGGGGATCGTCACCCCGGGTCCGACAGTGAGGCCGCTGCCGTAGCTGGTGAGGTTCTGCGGCACCGCGCCGTTGTTCGGTGCGGGTACGAAGACCGCAGTGCCCCCGCCCACATCTGAGGTCCCCAGCGCGGCATTCTGCACGAGGTCGTAGCGAGAGAGTTTGCCACCCGAGGTGTAGTAGAGGTTCCGGGTGGTCGGAAATTCATCGGAGTGCGTGATGCTGGTTACGCCGGGCACGACACCGACACCGGGCAATGCCAGCTCACTCGCAGTAAGCGTTGGGAAACCCACGGCAAAGAGTTTTTGATCGGTATTGGAGTATGCAACCGCGGCTGTCGGACTGACGATGAAGATGTCGTCGATTTTGACGGACGCATTTCCAGTGGTGCTAATGAGCAGTTTATTCGTCTCTTTGCCGGCCGGCGCATCGCTGGGCTTTAGCTGGAGATCGATGACGACAATCGAGGAGCCGTTTTGCATTTCATTCGCAGCGATGGCATACCGGCCATCGGGAGAGAAGTGCAGCCGACCAGGATTACTGACAACACCGGACCTCGCGCGTTCCGTAAAAGGAGGCCGGCCATCAAACTCGACCAACAAGTACTGTCCGGTGATATACACCTGACCGACAGGACTGATGGAAGCGTGGACAGCGCCAATCATTAGTGCAATGGGCGTCTGATAGGCAATCTTGTTTGTAGAAAGATCCACCACGGTAAGAATCGCGGGGGAGGACGCCGAAACAATATAGGCGTAGCGGGAGTCGGGTGTGATCACGACTTCTTTGGGCGTACCGCTGATCGAAATCTTCCCATCCGTCAGAAGATTGCCGGAGATGGCATCAACGATATAGAGAGCCCCCGGAGAGCTGCCGGTGAGCACCAGCAGGCGCTGACCGTCCGGAGTGACTGCCCCAAAGGTGGCGGCTTGTCCTTCCAGGGCGAGATTCGTGACGGGCCCATTGGGCAGGGATACGAAGCTGACGGGGGCGACGTTATTGTTAGCGAGGACAATCGCTTTGTCACCAACGGCATTCGTAAGGACCTGGAATGCCCCGCCCGGAACGGTGACAGTTCCGGCAGGTTGGTTTTGCTCCGTGTAAATGGGCATCTGGGCACTGGAAGTGCCTGGGGGCGGAAGTACGTATACGTATCTGGCATCAGCGGCAGCAGACAGCATGAACATGCCTAGGGCTACCGGACTCAGAATCCTGCGAAGATTCATGATCACCTCGAAGAAGGAATGTGGGCGCAAGGAGGGTAGGAACGCGGCGGGAAACTACATAGATGATAACACCAGACCGGAAAACAGGTCGCGGAGAAATCGGCTGGAAACAAAAAAAGGGAAGGGCCGAAGCCCCTCCCTTTTTCCAATCGGTCGGTGGACCGAATTTAGTTGTCCAACTTCTCGCTGGAAGCAGCCGTACGGGTGGTTCCCTGCGACGGATTGAACATATCCTTGTCCATCACGAGCGCGAGGTAGCCTTCCGCAACGCGGCTGGCACCCAGATCGCTCACGAACGCATAGCCGTGGGCGAACTGGAAGTTGCACTGAGCAATGATGTAGCCCATGAAGCCGGGGGTCGCCGCGACTCCGAGGTTACCGCCATTGGACAGCGTCCAGATGAGCTGGGTTCCTTCGTTGACCGTACCGGAGGTCTGGGCGCCAGGAGCAGCGCCGCCGCCAGCGGTGGAACCGTAGTAGTTCAGGGTGCAGGGGCCACGCTGAGGAACGGTGCCGAACGGATCAGACGAGGTGTTCGAGATCACGAGGCCCGTGTCGAAGCCAGCCGTGTTGGTCACGAAGGGGAACAACAGGTTGGTGCGGCAGGAGTTGATCGTGAAGGTGGTTGCAGACTGCGGATTGTCAACAAAGCGCGGAGCCGGAGCCGTCGCGGAAGCCGTGAACACAGTGGTCGTCGGGGCATAGTTGCCGTTGACGGTCGCCGTGCCGAGGCCGGGCAGCGGGTTGGCCTTGTAGGACACAGTCACCGGGATGGTGAAGGTGCTGATCGCGCCGGGGTTGGAAGTCTGGACTTCCCAAACCGCCGCGCCAGCGCCACCGCTGAGAGCAACGGTGCCGTCGGTCGAAGAGGCCGTGGAACCGTCGGTCGGAGCAGCCACGAGGATGGCCGTGTCGTTCGCGATGTTGCCAACGCCGAGTTCAGTGGCGATGGAGACCGGAACCTTCAGGGTCACGTTAGCAGGAACGTTGGAGAAGCGCGCGATCAGGCGGGTGGCCTGAGTGGCGAGACCAGCGTTGCCAGCCATCGTGGTCGCGAAAGCCGGGTTGTAGAACATCGACTCAGTGTTGTAGATGGTGCCGATGGTGGCCTGGGTATCCGTGGAAGCGATGTTCCGGCGGAACGCGGTACCAAACTGCTCAGCAAACTTGATGTTGAAGGTCTTGTCGCCGGGTTCGCACTGGTTGTACGTCGCCGGAGTCGCGCTGAACTTCATGCCAAGCTGAACGTAAGCAACCGTCAGCTGGCTGTTCGCCAGAGACAGGGAGCCCGTGCCCGAGATCGAGATGAACATGTTGATCGAGGTCGGGATCAGGGTGCTGCTCACACCAAGCTGGTTGGCGTTCGCACGAACGTTCGCGAGACGGATGACGCGATTGGCAGTGGTTCCCGGAGGATCGAACGGAACGTTCAGCCACGCAATCGAGTTGGTGCCGACAACCTGACCCACGAACACGTTCGGACGGCCAGGGAAGCCGCCGAAGTACTGGCCGCTGCCGCTGGCGGTAACGACGGTCGTGTTCGGGACGCTGGTCGCAACCAGCTGGTTGGCCGGAGCCGGTTCGTCAATGAGAAGCAACGCTTCCGAATCGATGCCGTTGGAGTGACCCAACAGCCGGCTGGTGACGTTGGTGCTCAGGAAGATCTGAACGTTAAACGTGGGAATGGGCTGGTTTGACAGCGTGGAGGTACCACCAGTGCAGGTGATGATCACCTGACCAACTTCTTCGGCAACGCCTTCGGCACGAACCGGAGGAGTGGTGCCCGAGTTGGCCACGCACTGGAGGGGGGTGCTCTGCGCACTGGCGATACCGGTCACGAGGACCAGTACGGCCATGAGCAGAAATGCTTTACGAAAACCTGACATTTCCTTCTCCTTGTGAAGATGCGGATTTGAATTGATGAAGGAACTCTTCAACCTGAGCCTCAGTGGAAGTATTAGTCGGGATCCATGCCGCCGACGCCGCCAGAACGGTGCGAGGTGCAGATTCGAAAATCGCCACTCTGCCCTTTCCAGTCAACTTCGGTCTTCCTAGGTGGATCCCCATTTTAGATCGTTATATCTTTCTGTGCCCGCGGGATTCTTACCAGCATGAGTGCCGTTTCCAGCCGGACGCAGTCAGCACATTCATACCATCCCCGGCCAGCAGCCGTCAAGCATAACAGCTTTCAGACCCCTTGCCGGGTACCGGCAGTAATCCCTACTCCTGGCATTTAATCATGGCATGTGATAGGCCGTCAAGGATTTCCGCGCAGCATATGTCATTCGATAGCCCGCAAAGCGCCCTTTGCACGCGGTTGCAGAGGCCTCTCGCGCCGCTCCTGCTCCGCAAGCGATTCAGTTTCAAGGGACTGCACCCGGAACTCCTTTATTTCAGACATTCTACGGCGAATTTCGGGCCCGCGGAACCGGTTGAGTCACCTCGACGCAGGAGGTGGGGCAAGCAGACTCACTTTGCTGCTCCAGACACGAAAAAGCGCGGCCGCACAGGACGGCCGCGCCTGGAAATTAACTCCCGTTCAGTGCTACTTAATCAGCTTTTGGATCCTGCGCATCTTGGTCATCATCTCGTCGCTGGCTTCGTTCAGCTCATTTGTGTCGTAGATCACGTGCGGCGTGATGAACACCAGCAATTCGGTCCGCTCGCGGTTCGACGACTTGTTTGCGAAGGCGTAGCCGAGAATCGGGATACGGCCCAGGATCGGAATCCCGGTCGTGGTCATACCGTTCGTTTCGTTGATGATTCCGCCGATCGCGATCATGTCACCATCCTGGACGGTCACCTGAGTCTGGACCGTTCGGGTGCTGAAACTGGGCGACTGGATCGCCGCGCTCGAGGTGGGCGCGGAGGGCGTGCTCACTTCCTGGTTGATGACCAGCGTAACGATGCCACTGGGATTGACCCGGGCAGTGATGCCCAGGGTCACACCGGATTTGCGATTCGAGATCGTATTCGCGAAAAGCGAACTCCCCCCGGATTGGGCTCCGGTTACCGCCTGGGCTGTCAGGGTCGGAACCTCGACACCCACATTGATCGAGGCGGCAATGCTGTCGGTTGCGACTACGCTCGGCGCCGAGATCACTTTGGTTTTTGAAGACAACTCCTGCGCGCTGATGGCAGAGTACAGTTCGCGGCTGTGCCCGACCATCGTGCCTGCCGAGAGTCCAAGCGACCCGTCGACCAGAGACCCCACAAACTTCCGCCCGGCGCCGTCCGGCGTCCCGACCGAGCCGGAGCCGTCCTTGTTGTAAAGATAGTGGGAAACACCCCAACTGAGAGCGCCAGACAGTCTGACTTCATAGATCTTGGCTTCGATCAGCACCTGACGAGGCGGGATATCCAACTGCGTCAGCATGCGGCTGATGCTTTCGTACTGTTCCGGCGTCGCAAGAATCAACAGCGAGTTGTCTGAGTAGTTGGGCACTACCCGGGGGCTTTGGGGTCCGAACATGCCCATGCCGCCGAACATCCCGCCCATGCCCAGCATGCCGCCGGTGAGATCCATGCCGCCCATGCCGTAGGGATTCTGCCCCATCGCCGCATTGGGGTTCGACCCCTGAATGGGATTGAAGTTCGCCGCCTGGCCCGTGAGACCGGGATTGCCGACGCCGCCTGCGCCAGCGGCGCCGGTGGGCGCTCCGCCGTAGGCACCAGCACCGTACATCCCGCCGCCATACATGCCACCCATGCCGCCACCATACATGCCGCCGCCGTACATGCCCCCCATGCCGCCATACATGCCGCCGTACCCGCCATACATTCCACCCATGCCGCCGTACATCCCGCCGTACCCGCCGTATCCGCCATAGCCAGGCATCATCTGCATGTAGAGCATCATGATGGAAAAGGCCAACTGCTGGGCCTGGCTGTACTTCACCCGGTAGACATAGGTGTCTACTTTGCCCGCAGCGTTCTTCACCTTCACGTCGAGTTTATCGATCCATTCGCTGACCTGATCGAAGACGCCCGGATTCGGCGCCACGGCGATCAGCGTATTGATCCGGTCGACCGGCACAAACTTGACGGAACTGAGATCTTTGCTCAGCGACATCGATTTCAGCAGGCCTTCCAACTCCTTCGCCATGTCGGAGGGCTTGCTGTTCCTGAGATCGAACAGCTTCACTCTCTGCTTGGCCAGGACATCGCTGTCGAACAGGGAGATCATCTCCATGGTCCGGTGCATATTGCGGCGGCTGTCCAGCACCAGCAACAGATTGGCGGGAGGATACGGCCAGGCTTTCCCGTCCGGGCCCAGGAATTCGCCCACGAGTTTGGACAACTCCTCCACATTGGCGTACTTCAGGAAGACGAGGTTCAGCATCGGCCGGTCGTCTTCCGGGATATTCTGGGCGTCCACTTCGGGCTTCAGCGGCATCCGGGCGACGTCGGTGAGAGGCACGATCCGGTAGACATCGCCGGCCTGGACCATCGCCGCTCCGTTGATGCGCAGAATCGTGTCCAACAGCGCCCGCTTGTCCATGGTGCGGATTTCGCCGTAGGTGTTGAGCGTGACGCCGCCGTTCACCCGCTTGTCCATGATGTAGTTGATCTTCAGCTCACGGGCCAGAGAATCAACAACTTCCAGCAGGTTCACGTTCTGCAGGCTCATGCCGCCCACTAGCGCGTTCGGCGGAGCCGAGGGCGCTGCGTTCTGGGCTGGCTGCGCCGGCGCCGCCGCCGGCTGGGCCGCGGCCGGAGTGGGGTTTTCGTTTACACGCGGCCCGAAGCCGGGCGGAACAACGACCGGCGGCAATTGCGGTGGCTGTTGCTGAGCATAGACCAGCGGCAGTTCCAGAATCAGAACCGCCAACGCCAGGCTAAGCTTCGGGCTGCGGAATCGGGACACACGCATCAGGAGCACTCCTTGACTACTTTTCGTTCTTGGCGTTGAGCTTCAGTTCGTAAGCGGCCTTCTCATCGGGGGCCAGATCGCTGATCGCCTTGGTCCACACGGATTTGCCGAAGGGACTGTCGCGCTCGAACTTCACCTTGTCGCCTTCGACGCCGATGGCCCGGATGGAGGGAACTTCCGAGGCATGGGCGGCTTCCTTGAAATTCGACTCGTCCGTCTTGGTCCAGCCGAAAGGAGTCCGGGAGTAAATCCAGGTCTTCCCCTTCGCGTCCTTGGCCTTGTACACGCCTTCCTGCATCTTCACCGCATCCGCCGGCAACTCCGTGCCAGCCGCAGCGGGCACGCGCTTGGCTGCCATCTTGGCCTGCGCCGCCTTGGCCGTCCTGTCCGCCGTGCTGCCACCCTGTTGTCCAAATGCCGCCGCGGCATACATTGCCAAAGCCAACGCCGTCGCTGTTAGTTTCTTCATCTGAGTTCTCCTGTCCTCTTCCAGTTGCCGTTATTGCGCCCGTTCCCAACGGCAGCTTTTGCCGAAGGGGGTCTCGGTCACCAGTTTTCGATACCCGTCAACAATGGCGCCGGCGGGCGTGGGATCTCCGGGCTGGCAGCTGCGAATGCCACCGCCCACGTCTGTACCAGGACGGCGTACATCACCACCAACCACCGAAACCACTGAACTCGTCACCTGCTTGACGGGTGACTCGCCACTCGAACTGCCGGGCGATGTCACATTGACCACCGAAGCCGTGCTGGCGGTGGCATTTCCTCCCCCGGAAGTCGTTCCCTGCTGGCCGCCGCCGGAGGTATCCCGCATCTCCTCATACTTCGCGGGCAATTGCTTGCCTTCCCATTCGAAAACCAACCCGGACTGGGCAATACTCACCAGCTTGAAATCGCCCACCTTGTCGCCAGGCACGTAACTCTTCTGCGCCCCGCCCGCATTGGGGGCGAGGATCACCTTTGGGCCGCCGCCCCAGTTCATCATTCCGTAGTAGCGGGGGAAGGCCGGCGCCTGCTTGGGTGCCACTACATCGACGATGACGGTCGGGTTGCGGTCTTTGCTAAACGGCAACACCGAAGCCACTTCGTAATAATTCGACGCCGACACCTGGCCGGGCGCCGGTGGAATCGAGATCAATGGCGGAGGGGCCTGCGGGGCCGGAGCCTTCAGAAACGCCTGCTGCTTCACCACGCGGTCTTTGTACCCGTTCCACAGCTGCCACGAAACCGCCGCAATCAGCGCCACCAGCAGCAAGTCCAGAAGGATGAGATTCCGCCTCAAAACCCGGACCCTCCCTTCTTCTCCGGCACCAGCTTGCGCGGCACGATCCCGGTGAAGGTCACGCGCACCGGAACAACCTTCTGCTTATTCAGCACCTGGCCAAACTGCAGGTCGCCGACTGAAACCAGCTCCGGCTGATTGCTGATATCCGCCAGCAGGTTCACAATCTGGTCAATGCCGCACTCGATGTTGACCGTCATGGCCACTTCGCCATAGGCGGAGCCGAACGGCCGAGGCGCCGCAAACTCGGTACTCTTGAACGTCACCGGCGGCTGTTGTGCCTGGGCCACGCGGCGGGCAATCTGCAGCAGTTGCGCCTGGGCCTGCGGCGCGGTTTCCGCCTGAATCAGCCCCTTCTCGCGGCGGCTCAATTCGGCCGATACCTTCTTCAGAATCTCCTGCCGTCCCGGCTCAGCGGCGGTCAGGCGGCGCAACTTGGTCACGCGCTTCTCGTCGGCCTGCACCGAGCTCACCGCCCCGATAACGCCGGTGTCGCCGGCAGGCCAGTAGTAGATGGCGAGGATCACAGCCACGCCAATCACCCAAAGGACGAGCGCCTGCTTTTCGCGGGAGGAAAGCTGCTTCATTTCGCCCCCCTGCGATTCGCCTTGATCCGGAACAGCTCTCCGCCCGGGGTGCGCGAAAGCGGCGCGGAGAACTCAGAGCCTGTGAATCGCGGCGAGGCGTCCAGCTTCTTCAACAGACCGTCGGCCTGCTCCGTTTCGCCCTGAATCACCACGGTCTTGGGATCGATCTGGAGCGCCAGGATCCAGGACGGCGGCGGCAGCATCTTGGTGAGCTCCAGCACGATGTCCAGGGATTCTTTCGTACGCAACCGGTAGGCGTCGAGATCGCGAATCCGCTCGCTCTCGTCGGCGATCTTGCGGTCGAGCGCCGCGACCTTAAGGGCAGTGGGCTCCATCCGTTTGATCTCGGCATCCAGCTGGGCCTGGTATTTGCGGTCCATGACCCGGTTCTGCGCCAGCAAGCCGCCGGTCAGGCCGGCCAGGATTACCAGCAGCAGGATGGTCGGGATGTAGGCAGCCCGCGAAGAAATGGTTCGCTGTTCCAGCGGCAGCAGGTTAATCGGCGGGCCGAGCCGCGGACAGGCCGCCGCCAGGCTGGCCGCCCAGGGTAGCGCGGCGCGCGAGCGGCCGGCGTCGGAGAAGTCCATGGTCTCGGGCGCCGACTGCCACACCGGCAGCAGGTCCATCAGATCACGCGTTTCGGTCTCCGCCGGCAACCGGAGTTCTGCCGCGGCCAAAGCACCGGCACGGCCCAGCGGAGCATCCAACTCGGCCGAAAAGAGAGGATAGGCGGAGCTTTCACCATAAAGCTCGAAGGGCGCCTCAGCCCCGGCCAGCAGACCCTCAACGGCCAGGAAGCCCTCGGCCGGGGGCGCTCCAAACAAACGCAGGGAAGGAAATACGGCGCCGCCGGAGAAGGTGAAGCCGGCGGTTTTCAAACCGGCTTCGGCGAACAACGCCGTGTAGAAATCGATATGCCGCCGTTCGGCGATCGCCACCACGAATCCGTCCCCTGCCCCTACGCGCTGGTAGTCATAAACGACTTCGTCCTCAGGGAACGGGTGCAGTGTGTCGAGTTGGAAGCGAATGGCCGCGGCCGCATCCTGGTCGGCCACGCCGGGCAAATGGATGAGCCGGACGATGACCTCGTGCCGGGGCAGGACAACCAGCGCGGAGAGGTGCTGCTGCGAGTGTTTGGCCAGGAAGTTGTTGTACGCGGTACCCCACTCCGCAGCCGGCTGTTCGCGAAAGTTTTCGATCCGCAGGCAGTCGACCAGGCGGGCGCCGCCGGGGCGGACGCGGGTCAGATAGACGGTCAGACTGTCCGCGCCGATGACGACACCGGCGCCGGTGCCGAATCGAAACAGGCTGCGCAACAGGGGTGATTTCAGTTGGGCCATACGTCAAACAACTGCCTTCCGGCCGCATTATCCTGCCAGGCAAGGACGCGGAAAGTATCCGGGGAATTCTTGGAATAGATCTGCACGGTCATCGCGACACTGCGGCGCAGATCCGACAACGTACCGTCCTGGCGGCGCAGGCGGCCGGTGGCCCGTACGGTATAAATCTTTTCGCCCCCAATGCGAAAGCGGCCGGCGGCCGGTCCCATCATCGCCTGCACGGCGCCCAACTGCTGGCGCAGAATCGGAGCGCGGCGGCGCATGGCCACCACAGTCTCCACCGCCGGAGGCGGCACTCCGACCGCCAGCATCACGGCCGGGTCGACGGTATTGATGTCGAATCCGGTGGACGGACTGAAGATTGACAGGCAGTCGCGCAGCCCGGAACGAGGCACCAGCGCACCCTGCGGGGTACGTATGTAGCCGCCATAAAACAGTTCCGGAGTGATGCCTGCCACCGCCATAAGCTCTTCTATCTGTTGGAATGACGCATGCGGCGCCCGAAAAGACGGAGTGCGTGCCAAATACATCTGATCGAACGGCCCGCCCTCGGCTCCGCGCCAGTGCATCACGGCCATCGCCGCCGGGCGGGCCTGTTCCGGAGGCAAACCCAATGCCAACAGCAACTTAAAGAGGTCATCCGAGCCGATGGTGTTGATGTTCAGCTTGGCCGACTCGGGCCGGATCTCCACCACCGCCTGGCCGGAAGGAAAGTCGAAGATCCGCAGAGGCATGCCGGGTTCCCAGAAGCGGGGCGTTCCATCCGGATTGCGGACGGCTTGCCCGTAGATCATGTGATTGACGGCCCGGTCGGCCGCACCACAAGCCAAGTAGTAGGCCTTCAGGCCATCCAGGTTCGTATCGGAGCGATTCAGCTCATTGCGGACGGTCAAAGCGACCGAGAAGGCGATGGCGGAGAGCGCCGCGGAAAGCCACAGGATCATCAGCAGGGCGCTGCCACGCCTGGCCCGGATTCTGGAGGCACTGCCGTTAGTACTCAAACTGCTCTCCCGGACGGCGGTTGGGGCGGAAGCGTCCCGTGAAGGTCATGGGCGGTACTCGGGAAGCGTCGGGCTCCAGCGGCAGGATATCGATGCGTACTGCCGCCGGCCACAGATCCTGGCGGGTCCAGGCCGGCACCCAACGGTCCGGCTCGGATTCGAGCGACTGTAAATAGGAGAACCGGCAGGCCGACAGCCGGTCAGCTACCACGAAACTGCGGGGCGTCGGCGCCGGCGGGGCGAATCGCACCATGCTGAGGCCCGTGGACGGATCGGCGACCGGAGGCTGGCAGAGGAATCCGGCGCCCACGGGTCCGGTAAACGGTAGCTCGTTCAGCAGTAGGCGCACGCCCTCGCCATTCTGGCCCGGCACCACGAAAAGTTCAGCCACCTGGGGAGCACCCCGGGATGCTCCTTGCAGGGAATAAGTCGAGGCGAACCGCATGACCGTCGGCAATCCCTCGAAGAATGGCGTGTTGGAGCCCCCCTCCGCCACCGCTGAACTGCCGCAGCGGGCAATCACCGGCAGGAAGCCGGCTACCTCGGCCGACAGGATCCGTTGCGCCCCCAGCGCGCGCCGGTTCAGGTTCGAGCGGCGGGTGGTCGTTTCCATGGAAGTCAGACCGACCCGGATGGCGAACAACATGCCCAGGGCCAGCAGGCTGACCAGGGTGACGGCGATCATTACTTCGATCAGCGTCATCCCACGGCGGCTCCTCATGGCTGGCCTCCGGAGGGGAAGGCGCCCACCTGGAAGAACGGCAGATCGGCGTCGGTGACGCGGGCTCCGCGGTAGGCCTCGATGTTCAGGCTGCGGCGGCTCTGGTTCTCACCCCACCAGATCTCAAGCTGGATCCGCTCCATCATGCGCGAACCGACAGGCGGCACCTGCCCCGGCATCACACCGCTCTCCATGGGCGCGACCCGGGCCTGCCAGCCCGCGGGGATGCCGCCGGTGACTTCCGGGGGGAACAGGCCTCCAAACGGGGCGCCCTTCGGCAGGACGCGCATCACCAGCAACTCATCCATCTGCCGGCGGGCCAGGGCGGCGGCACGGTCGGTCTCACTCACACGGGCCGCATTGCGGAGTGACGTTCTGAGGGCGCTGAGCAGACCAGTGACGGCGATGCCCATGATCAGGGTGGCGACCAACACTTCGAGCAGGGTGAACCCGCGGCGGCGATGCATGTGGCTAGCGCTCCTCTCCAGAGACGCTGGCGGCGGGCGTTTCGACGATGGGTGTGCCGGTGAGCGGATCAATTCGAACCAGCCGCCGCAGGCCGCGCCGGTTCAACAGCTCGATCCCAATCGCGGGCAGGGTGGTGGCGGGCAGAAAGAGGATGCTACGCTCCTCCGGCAGCTCGCCCGGCTGTTCAGGGAAAAGGTGCAGAATCGTGATGCCGTCGGGCAGGATCAACGTACGCTGGAATCCGGGCAGCGCCCCGCGCAGTTCCATGCGGCCCGCGCCCTGCTGGACGATCAGTTCCACAGGTTCCTGGGTGCGTTCCGCCCGCAGCATGCCCTGGTTCAGGAAAGCGGCCACGGAATCGGTGGCGGAACGCATCCGCATGGAATCCAGGCCGGCCGCGATATTCGGGTAAAGGACGCCGACCATCAGCGCGACGATCGTCATCACGATCATCATCTCCAGCAGTGTGATGCCGCGATCTGCGCGCCGCCTGCGCATGGATCCCTACTGGGCCTTCCAGCTCACGATGTCGGCCGCGATGCCCTCTCCACCGGGCTGGCCGTCCGAACCGAGACTGATGATCTCCGGCTCGCTGGGCTCGTGCTCACCGGGAAACTTATAGATGTAGGCGTTCTTCCACGGATCCAGGGGGACGTCCTGCGGCAGATAGGGACCCTGCCACTGGTTGACGTTCTGGGGCCGGACCCGCAGCGCCTGCAGACCCTGCTCCGTGGTGGGGTAGTTGCCGGTATCGAGCTTGTAGGCCCCCAGGGCGGTCATGAACGAACTGACCTGCGCGCGGGCGGCGGTGACGCGCGCCTTGTCACCCTGGTTCAGCATTCGGGGCACGACCAGCGCCGAAAAGAGAGCGATGATCGTGAGCACGACCAGCATCTCGATGAGCGTGATGCCGCGCCGGCCGCGGTTTTGAAGTTTGTTTCTGCGGGTCATTGGATTGGTCTCAGGTCTTAACTCGTCTTATCCCCATTACATCGCCATTTCGTTGATGCCGGTGATCGCCAGCAGCATGCTGAGGATCAGGGAGCCCACCGCCACACCCATGATGAGGATGATGAGCGGCTCAAAGAGAGAGGTGAAGCGTTTGATAGCCACACGCGTGTCGGCGTCGAAAATGTCGGCCGCGCGCAGGAACATGGTATCCAGCCGACCGGTTTCTTCGCCGATGGAGATCAGATGCGCGGTCAGCGGGGGAAACTGGCCTGTCGCGATCAACGGCTGCGAGATGCCCTCGCCACGCTTGATCCCCTGCGCGATCAATTCCAGCGCATCGGACATGCGCCGGTTCGTCATGATGCCGCGCGCGATGGTGAGGCTCTGCACCAGCGGCACACCATTCGCGATCAACGTGCCCATTGCGCGCGTAAACTGCGCCGTCTGCTCCTTGCGCAACGCGTCGCCCAGCACCGGAGTCTTCAGCCGGAACGTATCCCACCAGTAGCGGCCAGCGGACGTACTGATGTAGTAGCGGAACGCCGCAAAGGCCAGCACCCCGCCAAGGAGCATCCAGGGCCCGAAGGTCCTGACGAATTGGCTCAGGTCGAGCATTGCCTGCGTCATGGCCGGAATGTGCGCGCTCGAGTTGGCGAAGGCTCCGGCGAACTTGGGTACCACGTAGTAAAGCAGGGTGGTGATCGAGGAGAAGCCCACAACCGTGAGCAGTGCCGGGTAAACCATCGAGCTGATGATGTAGCCGCGCAACTCGTCGCGGTTCTTCTCGTACTCGGCCAGGCGCTCGAAGATCGCCGCCAGCGAACCTGAAGCTTCCCCGGCGCGCACCATGTTGGTATAGATCGCCGGGAAGTAGTCGGGCTTGGCCGAAAGGGCATCCGCCAGCGACTTGCCGCCCTTCACCAGCCGCAGGATTTCGTTGATGACGCCGCGGAACTCGGCCCGCTCGCTCAACTCGCTGGTGATGAAGATCGCACGGTCCAGCGGCACTCCGGCGCTCAGCAAGGTGGAAAGCTCGGAGGTGAAAAAGAGGACATCGCGCTTGCGGCCGAACTGCAGCTTGGGCAGCTTGATTTCGCCGCGGCCCTGCGGCGCCGGTCCCACATAGAGCGGGATCAGCCCCTGCTTGCGCAGTTCCTGGGTGACACGCTTCTCATCTTCGGCCGGCAACGTGCCCGTGCGCGCCTTCCCGTCGCTGCTGACAGCCCGGAAATGGTAGGTGGTCATCGCCACGCGCTAGAACTCCTGGGTGACACGCAGCACCTCCTCGGCCGTGGTAACGCCGTTGGCCACCTTCATCCAGCCATCCTCGCGCAGGTTGCGCATTCCGTTCGTGCGGGCGGCCTGTGTGATCTCGGCCGCATCGGCATTGCGCATCACCAGCTTGCGGATCTCGTCGTCCAGTTCCATCAGTTCGAAGATGCCCACCCGGCCTTTGTAGCCCGACCCGAAGCACCGCTCGCAGCCCGCTCCTCGAAACGTGGGGATCGAATCGCCCAGGGGCGTTAGTCTCTCGCCCGCGGGCTGGCGGCAGTTGGGGCAGATCACCCGGACCAGGCGCTGGGCCAGCACAGCCACCAACGACGAGCAGATCAGATAGTTCTCCACCCCCATGTCGGTCAATCGCGTCACCGCACTCGGCGCGTCATTCGTATGCAGGGTGGAATAGACGAAGTGGCCGGTCAGGGCGGCGCGGATGGCCACATCGGCCGTTTCCCGGTCGCGGATTTCGCCCACCATGATGACGTCGGGATCCTGGCGCACGATGTGGCGCAGGCCCATGGCGAAGCTCAGCCCAATCTGCGTATTCACGTGGATCTGGTTGATGCCGTCCATCTGGTATTCAACCGGGTCCTCAATGGTGATGATCTTCTTGTCCGACTGGTTGATCCGCTTCAGCGCCGAATACAGCGTGGTCGACTTGCCGCTGCCGGTGGGGCCGGTGACCAGGAAGATGCCATGCGGCAGCGAGGTGAAGTGCTCCATCCGCCGCAGCATGTGGTCGTCGAAGCCGAGGTTTAGAAGATCGTAGAAATCGCCCGCGCTACGATCCAGCAGGCGCATCACGACGCTTTCGCCATACAGCGTCGGCAGCGTCGAAACACGCAAATCCACCTCGCGGCCGATGGTCTTGATCTTGATGCGGCCGTCCTGCGGCAGGCGCCGTTCTGCAATGTTCAACTTCGCCATCAGCTTCAGGCGCGAAATCACGGCGGCCTTCAGCTCCCGCGGCGGAGCCTCCTGGTCGTGCAGCACACCGTCAATGCGGAAGCGAACGCGGAACTCTTTCTCAAAAGGCTCAATGTGGATGTCGCTGCCGCGCTTCTCGACAGCCTGGGCGATCATGGCGTTCACCAGGCGGATCACCGGCGCTTCACTGGCCATGTCCCGCAGATGTTCCAGGTCGGCGGCATTCTCTTCGCCATCCTGGGCGAAGGCGGCGTCCTGCTTCTCTTCTTCCCCGTAATACTTGTCGATGGAGTCGATGATTTCTGACTCCAGGGCGATCTCCGGACGGATGCGCAGGCCCGTGGCGGCCTTGGCGGCGGCGAGTGTCTCGAAATCCAGCGGATCGGTGACGGCCAGGATCAGCGCTCCGCCGTCCATGCGCAGGGGCAACGCCTTGGCCTGCCGCAGGAAGCGCGACGAAAGCCGCTCAGTCTCCGGCGTGACCAGCGGCGGACCATCCAACTTCGCGATCGCGACGTTCAGCTGGTCGGAGAGCGCAGAGAGAATGTCGCGCTGGGCGACATACCCGAGATCCACCAGGATGCGGCCCAGTTTGTCGCCGCGCTCCTTCTGCATCTCCAGCGCGCGGTCCAACTCGTCCTGCGCCAGTTGCCCGCGCTGCACCAGAATTTCACCCAGCCGCATGACTACTCTTCCCGAACCTGAATCAGACTGTCGAGCGCAGTGCGCGGCTGCCGGTTCGTGGCCACGTCCAGCAGGCCCCGGCGGGGCGCCTGCATCGTGATGCGATGCGGCATGCCGGTGGCGTCTTCCCACGAGTTATAGAAGAGGAACAATCCCAGCACCAGACGCTCGTTCATCGGCACGCGATCCATCGAACCAGCCGAGTTCACCAGCATATCCCGCATCAGGTTCCTGATCTCCGGCAGGCGGCGCAATTTGGCGGCGCGTACCTTGGCGATATCTTCCTTGCTCAGCGTCGGCCGGAACGGTGAGACGCCCGGCGTCTGCACCAGGTTCACTTCCGCCGTAAAGGCGGCCCCGTAGCCCGACAGATAGAGACCGCGGGTGAGCCCCAGCACCTCCACCGGCGCGTCCATGCTGAAGCGCTGCAACTTCTGGTCGAAATTCCGCTCCATCGCTTCGATCTCAGCCCGCGAAGGCGCCGAGAGTTGGGCGGACAGCGGGGCCAGCGCCAGCGCGAACATCAGAATAGGGGCGCGCATCAATCTCCTCCGTAGCGGGCGGCCGTAACATACAGCGTGTTGTACCGCTTTTCCAGCACCGTGAAGGCGTCGGCGACCAGCTTCTGATCCGCTTTCCGGCCCTGCTCACTGGCCGTCTGCACTTCCTGCAGGCGGGCCGAGAGTTCCGCCATCGCGGGCTTCAACTGAACCTGGATCCGCTGGTCGACCGCGGCAGGCAGCACCCGGGCCACTTCGGCGTTCACGCGCGCCTGCACCTGCTGTTCAATCTGGGCGGATGCCAGCGCGGTGGGGGTGGCGGGCACCGGACGGGCAATGTAGCCGTGCAGCACAATGGCCCCGGCCAGCAAGGCGGCCGAAGCAAAGCCCAGGCGCGGGGCGGAGTTCCAGAAACGCTGCCAGCCGCTGGGCTCGAAGACCGGGTCCGAGACGAACGAAATCCGTTTGGGGATCTCCTGAACCGGCAGGCGTCGGAGCGCGGTGACGGTCAACCGCAGCCCTTCCACCTCCTCCTGGCAGTGGGAGCAGCCCGTCAGGTGCTGCTCCATCTGCCGGCGTTCGGGAGCCGTAATTTCGTCGAGAATATAACTCTTCCAATCAAAATCGGGACAAGTCATTGCTTGCTCCTCATCAACTCTCTGTCACTCCGCGCCTGGCACCGGACCGCGAACCACCGGCGCCAGAATCTCCTTCAGCAAATCCAAACCCGTGTACACCCGGGACTTGATGGTCGATGCCGGACAATCGAGGATCTCGGCGATCTCATCAAACTTGAACCCTTCGTAAACCTTGAGGATCACCGCTTCCCGCTGTTCCGAGGACAGCCGGGCGAGCGCCGACTCTACCGCCAGCGTCACCTCCACGGGCGCCATCCTCCGCCCCGCCACCACACCCACCGCCTGGTCGACCAGTTCATCCTCCGGCCGCTGCCGCCGCAGGTGGCTCATCGCCTCGTTGTGCGCGATTCGGTACAGCCACGGGCCGAAGCGGGCCGGGTCGTCCAGCTTCGCAAGGTGTTGATACGCCTTGAGAAACACGTCCTGGCAAAGGTCCTGGGCATCTTCCGAGTGGGAGGTGAGCCGCAACAGGTAGTTGTACATCTTCGTCTCCCAACGGGAAACGAGCGCGTTGTAGGCATCCACCTTGCCCTTGCGGGCACGCAGCACCAGGTCGCGGTCTTCCACTTCTCGGAATATCAATTCCAGGTCTCCCTGGCCATTGTTCCTGAACCTTTCCTCTGAAGCAAAGACGATTCCTGTGGCGAAAAAGACGGAGAGATCCCCGGGATAGTAGCCCCCGTCCGGCGCCGGGTTTGGGGGCTAGTGCCTCAAATTGAGACTATCTCACTGTTTCTAAAGGACAAACCAGCAGATCCGGGCCCTTGGATAGTCCTGGGGTGGGTTTACCGCTCCCATCTCGAACAGACCGGAAATACGTTCCCGACAGGATACGCATCTTCCGGACATCCGTTCACACTAGACACATGCTCGGCTGGCTCACCTTTGGGAGTGGCCGGCGCACTGGGTTCCTCTGAAGGTTGTGACCACCTTCATCCAGGCGTCTGCAAATCCTGAGCCGGCCGAGGAGGGTAATCTCACGGATCTCGACCCCCGGGAAGCGTGTAGAGAAAGTCCGCTTTCGGGTAAGATCCGCGCTATCTTACACGAGCTGGCCGTTCCGGCGTTGGACGACCGCTGGAACGGCCGGGGCCGGTGCTCCTCCGCCGGCCCCCATCCTATTGACTGGCCCGCTCCAGACGGGCCGCCAGGCTGCGGACCTGCTCCTTCAACTCCTCTGGCTCCTGAATCTCGAAATCCACACTCAGCAGCGATAGGTGAATTGCCAGCGCCCCCAGAGAATGCGCGCCCGTTGCCAGGACGCATCGCTCCGCCCCCTCCGGTTCGAGCACCCCGACCGTCGGCGGAATCAGTTCCCTCATACTCTCCATTGGAGCGTGCAGGAGCACCCGGGCGCGGTGTGTGTACGGAGCCAGCGAAACCGAGCGCGCCACATACGCCGGGAATCCGCCCTCCGGCGGGCGTCGCGCCTTAAACCGCGCTCCACGAGTGAGTTTCGAGCCGATGCGATCAACCCGGAAGGTCCGCCAGTCGGACCGTGTCAGATCCCAGGCCACCAGATACCAGCGGAAACCGGTTGGCACCAGGCAGTGCGGTTCCACATTCCTGGTGGTTGCCACGCCCAGATGGTCGCGGTACTCAAACCCTGCCCCCTCCTGGTCCCGGCAGCAGGCGGCCAAGGCGGCCAGCAGGCTTGCATCCACCTGCGGACCGGTTTTCGACAAAGGCTCAATAAACGAAGTCAGGGCCGCCACCCGGCGCCGCAAGCGGCTCGGCAGGACCTGCTCCAGTTTGGCCAGGGCTCGAACCGACGACTCCGCGATACCCGCTACCGACCCGCTGGCCGCCGTCCGCAAACCCACCGCGACCGCGACTGCCTCGTCATCGTCCAGCAACAGTGGTGGCAGCGACGCACCGGACCCCAACTGGTAGCCGCCTGCCGCCCCCGAAGCGGAATGCACCGGATAGCCGAGCGACCGCAGCCGGTCGACGTCCCTCCGCAACGTGCGGTCTGTCACATCCAGCCGGTCGCAAAGCTCGGCACCAGTCCAGTTCCGGCGGATCTGGAATAAAGAGAGAAGACGAAGCAACCGCGCCGAAGTCTGTAACATAGCTCCAGTGTGTCACTCTTTGCGGACCGAAACTGTCCGCAATGGCCGTTATTCTTGGCCTGTCGAAACAAGGAGGCCGCATGCAATTGACTGGACTATTTCTGGAAGAACTCGAGCGCGAAGCCAGCGCGACCCGGCGCGTCCTGGAGCGGGTACCCGAGGGCCGCTCAGACTGGAAACCTCACGAGAAGTCGATGCCGCTGGGTCAACTCGCCACGCTGGTGGCAACCATGCCCATGTGGATCGCCCTGATGTTGAACCAGGATTTCCTGGACCTGCGTCCTCCGGGCGGGCCCGAGTATAAGACTCCGGAACGGCATACCCGTGCTGAACTCCTCTCCGCCCTGGACGATTCGGTCGCGCAAGCCAAATCGGCTCTGGCCGCCACCAGCGAGGACCATCTACTCACCAACTGGCAGTTCCGCATCGCCGGGAACGTGGTCAGCGACCTGCCGCGCCGCCAGATGATCCGCGATGCGGTCTTCCAGCACATGGCCCATCACCGCGGGCAGTTGACGGTGTACCTGCGGTTGAACGAAGCCAAAGTCCCTGCAATCTACGGGCCTACGGCCGACGAACCCTTCTGAGCATCATTCCGGGGGGCTCCGCTACCATAGAGGCTGAGGAGCCCTCCTGAGCACGCTGTATCCGGATTCCGTTCGATTCCTTTACGCCCTGGGCAACGAGTACAAAACCATCAAACTCGGCCTGGAGCGGATTACTACGCTCCTGGAGGCCCTGGGCAGCCCACACCGCGCTGGCCGTTTCATCCATGTGGCCGGCACCAACGGTAAAGGTTCGACCTGCGCCATGATCGAACGCGTCCTGCGCGAGGACGGCGTGCGCACGGGTCTCTACACCTCCCCCCATCTCGTTGAGCCAACAGAGAGAATCCGGGTGAATGGCGTCCCGGCCACCCAGCAGGAGTTCGCCGCCGCCTTCACGGAAGTGCACGAAACGGCGGAGCGCCTGCTGCGCGACGGCGCCATCGACATGCACCCCACCTATTTCGAGACGGTGACGGCCATGGCGTTCCTGCATTTTCGCAACGCCGGAGCAGAAGTCACGATTCTCGAAACCGGGATGGGCGGCCGCCTCGACGCCACGAACGTCGTCGACCCGCTGCTTTCCGTCATCACCCCGGTCGATTTCGACCACGAGAAGTTCCTGGGCAACACCATCCCCCAAATCGCCTTCGAGAAGGCGGGCATCATCAAGCCGGGCCGGCCGGTGGTCGTCTCACGCCAGCATCCGGAAGCCATGCAGGTGCTGGAGCAGCGCGCCGCCGGGCTGGGCGCCCCGCTGTTGCGCGCCTCCGAGTGGCGGGTGGATCACATGGCTTTGCACGCCTATGGCAGCCGTTTCCATGCCGCGAAGTCCGGCCGCGGCGTCGACATCGAGTGCCCTCTCATTGGCGCGCATCAGGTGGAAAATGCGCTGACCGCCGTTTCGGCCCTGCATCAGCTCGACTACGCTCCGGAAGTGATTAGTAAAGGCTTGGCCAAGACCGTCTGGCCCGGCCGGCTGGAACGCGTCCGCCAGCAGCCGGATCTTTTCCTGGACGGCGCCCACAATCCCGCGGGAGCCCGGGCCCTGGCCGGCTACCTGCGCCACTTCCACCACGGCAAGCGCATCTGGATGGTCTTCGGAGCCATGCGGGACAAAGACTTGCACGTCATCGGCCCCATGCTGTTCCCGCTCGCCACCGAGTTGATCTTCACCACCCCGAACCAGGCTCGCGCCTTTCAGGCAGAAGAGATCCGCGCAATATCCGGCGAATCGAGGGCCCGTGTCGCGCCCGCCCCGAAGGACGCCCTGGCTCTGCTCGATGCCGCCGCGCCGGAGGACGTCCTGCTGCTCACCGGCTCCCTGTACCTGGTGGGCGAGGTCCGAGCCCTGCTCATGGGATAATCGGGATTCGGCATTGCCTCGTTTTCGCGTTGAAGTGGGATGACGTTGAGCTACCTGATTGCGGTGCTGGTGCGGGCACCACTCATAATCCTGTCCACCATTGTGATGGGCTCCATCAGCCTGGTCGTGGCGCTGTGGGATACCGAGGGCCGGAAGCAACTGGCCGTCGCCCGCGCCTGGGCCCGCTCCCTGCTGTGGTTCGCCGGCGCCAAAGTGCGTGTGGTCGGCGCGGAAAAGCTGGCCCGCGACGTCAGCTATGTCGTCTGCCCCAATCATGTCAGCTACTTCGACACGCCCGTCCTGCTTACCCACGTCCTGGTGAACTTTCGCTTCCTGGCCAAGAAGGAGCTCTTCGCCATTCCCTTCCTCGGCGGCCACCTCAAACGCGCCGGGAACATCAGCGTGCCGCTGGAAGATCCGCGCGGAGCGTTGAAAGTCCTGAGCGCCGCCGGCAAAGCGATGAAAGAGCGTGGTCTCTCGATGCTGGTGTTTCCGGAAGGCGGCCGCTCGGAAACAGGTGACCTCACGGAGTTCAAGGACGGCGCGGCTTATCTCGCCATCAAAGGCGGAGTGCCGGTTGTGCCGGTAGCCATCATCGGAGTTCGCGACATCCTGCCCATGCACTCCCACCACGTGAAGCCCGGACAGGTCACGCTGCGCATCGGCGATCCCATCCCCACCGAGGGTCTCAGCAGCTCGGCGCGGACAGAGCTAACAGCCAGGATTTACAATGAAATCCTCGCCATGCAGCGTCTGGGACACTCCTGAAAATGAACTATAGATCTCTGCTCTTCCTCCTGCTGCCGGCAGGCCTGGCCGCGCAGTCGGCCACGAGTTCGATGGATATTCGCGAGTACGAGCCGAAGTCGTCGCTGGTCGTGCCGCAGCATCCCAGGACCCGGGCCAAGTATCCCTTCATCGATGTCCACAATCACCAGAACTTCCCCATGTCCGCCGATGCCTACAGGAAGCTGGTCGCCGACATGGATAGCCTCAACCTGCAGGTGATGGTGAACCTCAGCGGCCGCTACGGCGACAGGCTGAAATCGGCGGTGGAGAGCGAAAGAGCAGCAGCACCCGGGCGGTTCATGGTCTTCGCCAACCTGGACTTTTCGAATATCGACGACCCCGGCTACGGCAAACGGGCCGCCGCCCAACTCGAGCAGGATGTGAAGAACGGCGCCGTCGGCCTCAAGTTCTTTAAACAGTTCGGCATGGATATGAAGGACGGGAAAGGTGAGCGGATTCACGTCGACGATCCGCGCTTCGACGCCGCCTTCGAAACCTGTGCCCGGCTCAAGATTCCGGTGCTCATTCACACCGCCGAGCCGAAGCAGTTCTGGGACCCCATCGACAAACACAACGAGCGCTGGATCGAGATGATGGAGATGCCCGGCCGCCGCCGCTCCAACGGCAGTACTGCCTCGTGGGAGACGCTCATCGGCGAGCAGCACAACCTCTTCCGCCGCCATCCCAAGACGATCTTCATCAACGCCCACCTGGGCTGGCTGGGCGGCGACCTGGCCCAACTGGGCAAACTGATGGACGAGTGCCCGAATATGTACACGGAAATCGGAGCCGTGCTGGCCGAACTCGGCCGGCAGCCGCGCGCGGCCAAAGCCTGGTTCATCAAGTATCAGGACCGCGTCCTGTTCGGCAAGGACTCCTGGAATCCGCAGGAGTACCACACCTACTTCCGGGTGCTGGAGACGGAAGACGAGTACTTTCCCTACTACCGCAAGCGGCACGCCTTCTGGTCGATGTACGGTCTCGGACTACCCGACGAAGTGCTAAAGAAGCTCTATTACAAGAACGCGCTCCGCCTGATTCCGAGCATCGATCCGAAACCGTTCCCGAAATAACGCATCCGGCCGCCACGAAGCGGGCCCGGCCTGTAGTCGAAACGGGGCGTCCGCGGGTCATTAGGAAGAGTGCTCTCATGCCGGCGTCTCTTTCTGCCCGAATTCTGGTTTGTTCAATCCTGCTCGGTCTCCCCGCGGAGGCCCAATTCGAAAACCTTGCCGTGGATGGCAGCGCATCCAAAGTCTGGTTCAGTTCCCAGCTGCGCCTGAAGGGCAGCGAAGGTCCACCGGTTCCGCTGCTCTACCAGGCTGGCGCGGAAGGTCCTGTCCTGTTCCTCGATCCTCCAGATCCGGACTCGGTCGTCTCGTTGCGAATGAACCAGGTCAGCGACGACGGCGATGTCCTTTGCTGGACCACCCTGCGGCTGCTGCAGTTCTTCTCCTCCAAGCAACGTGTCCAGCCGAAAATCGGAATGCCCATCACGACCGTGCCGGAGACCGTGGTCCATCGCAATAGCGACAGCCAGGAGTGGACCTTCTCCGGCGAAGCCGCATTGAGCCGCAATGGCCGCTGGGTCTGGACTTCGTCCCGCGTGCTCGATCTGCTGACCGGCCAGACCTATGACGTGGCGCCCACATTCCGGGTCGCCTCCGGCATCTCGGATGAAGGCGATGCCGTCGTCGTCCAGGAGACCAACCTGATAGGCCTGCTGCGGCCCGGTGGCCAGTTTCGGGCTCTGCCGGAAAGCGTACGATCCGCCCGGGTTATCCTGATGGACCGTCACGCCTCCACCCTCGTCTGGAGCACCGGCAGTTCCGCCCTGGATGAGGGCCAGATCCGGAAACTGGATGTAGCCACCGGCGCCATCACTGTGCTGGTGGAGAACTGCCCGTTCTGCGAACCGCTGCAGCTTTCCGGCGACGGCCGCCGCGTTGTGGTGGCCACGCGCTCGTTGGAGGAAACAGGCGGGGTGTGGGTGCTGGACACCTTCAGTCTGGAACGTACCGCCCTGGCCGCCGGCTATGCAGCCGATGCGGTTCTCACCAGCTCCGGCCAGACCGTCTGCTACACCGGCAACGAGGGCCGGCTGCAATGCCGCGACCTGGAATCGGGCGAGGTACGCGAGCTGATCGGGAAGACCCCGCAAGTGACCCAGTGGCCCGATTCGACCGACTTCTTCCCTGCCCCCGGCAGCCGCTATACGGTGAGAGGTGGAGGCCTCGAGGGCGCCGCGGTTTCGGTGAACGATCTGCCGGCAACCGTAGCCTCCTCCTCCAACACGGCCATCACGTTCCTGGTCCCGGAGGCCGCCGAGCCCGGGGAGGCCCGGTTCTCCTTCGATCAGGAGCACAGTCCCTTCCACTCTTCGCTGACCCGCGAACTACGAGCCATCGCTCCGCGCGTGATCAAGCTCAGCGAGATCCCTGGAGCGGAAGCCATCGGATGGCTGCCCTTCCTGGAAAACGGCACAAGCGGCGGACTGGCTGGCGAGTTCGACCCGCTCCATCCGGGCGAGGTGGTCTGGATCCACATGGTGGGCCTGGGGCGCGACCCGTCTCTGGTGAGGTGGTACTGGCAGGATTGGATCGGCGGACCGCTCCGGGACGTCGCTGCTGAGGAGATCACGAAAGACGACGGCTGGTATACCGTGAAGATTCGCATCCCGCAAACCGCGCCCAGCGGGATCTCGGTAATTGTGGGCCAATCACCCTGGGACCCGTCCATCGCGGCCAGTGTGGAGATTCCGGTGGTGCTCTGAAGCGTTGAGCTTTCAGCCGTCAGCTATCAGCTTTCAGCTTGGAAATGTCTGCCGCCGAAGCGCAGCGACGACGCAGTCTCGCGGGCAAACGACCGCCTAGAATCGGCGGCTTACTCAAGCTGAAAGCTGAGCGCTGATCGCTGAAAGCTGCTGTCTGAAAACTCGCTCCCGCACTGTAGTCGAAACTCAGAATGCGCGACTCTTAGAAGTGAGTCGTCATGCCATCATCCTTTCCGGTCCGATTCTTCCTAATTCTCTGTGTCTTAGCCGGCCCTGCCGGGGCCCAATTCAGCAGCCTGGCCGTCGATGCCAATGCCGCGAACGTCTGGTTCAGCACGAATCTGCGATTGCGGACCGATCCAGCCGCCTCCGCCCGGCTCATGTACCAGGCCACCGCGGCCGGAGTTGCCCTGATGCCCGGTCCCCAGGACGAGCCAGTCACCCGCACCCGCGCAGAAGTGAATTACGTCAGCGACGATGCGGACGTGGTCGTGTGGACCGTCGGCCATACGGGCGACAACTCCGTGCCCGTCCCGGGCGCAATTCCGCAGAATTCCTCCAGCCAGACGGTGATCCATCGCTACAGCGACGGCCGGGAATGGGCGTTTACGGGGAATGTCAGGCTCAGCCGCAATGGACGATGGGCCTGGATCGACAACACCGCCCTTAACCTGCAGACCGGGGAGAGGTTTGCCACGACAGGGACCCTCGCCTCGCGCGACATCTCCGATGAAGGCGAGGCGGTGATTCTGCAATCAGGTCACCTGGGCCTGCTGCGGCCCGGAGGCTCGCTTCGCCCTCTGCCGGAGGAGATCCCGCAGTCGATGTTTTTCCTCGACCGGCAAGCCGTCACTCTGGTCTGGAGTCGCTCCGCCACCCGGGAGTCCGGCCGCGCCATCATGCAAACCGAGCTGTCGACTGGCCTCACAACAGCCCTGGTAGAAGACTGTGTTGTCTGCGACCCGCTGAGCCTCTCCGGCGACGGCCGCAGCTTGCTCGTTTACGGCCGCCTGTCCGACGGGACACCCGGCGTCTGGGCGTTGGACACACTCAGCCGGGAGCACACGAATCTGCACGCGGGCACCTCCGTCGCCGCCAGCCTGGCCAGTTCCGGCCAGACGGCCTGCTATTCGGGTTCCGAGGGCATGATCCAGTGCCGGGACCTGCAGTCGGGCGAAGTCCGCACCGTTGTGGCCAAGACCCCGGTCACCATCGCGGCCACCACGCCCAAAGGCACGCCGATCTACTACATGGTGCCCGGCAGTCTGCACACGGCCCAGGGGCGAGGGCTGGCCGGAGCGGTGGTCGCCATCGACGGCCACGCAGCGGTGGTCCACAGCTCCACAGATACGCGCATTACCTTCCAGGTGCCGGAAGAATCTTCACCGGGAACCGTCACTCTGACGGTGGACCAGGCGGACAGCCCGTTCCGCTCTGCCTCCACCGAGCAGATGCAGGCCATCTTTCCGCGCGCCATCCTGCTCAGCGAGATTCTGACAGAGCCATCCATCGACTTTCTGCCTTTCCTGGAGAACGGAACACGCGGTGGCTTGGCCGGCATTTTCCAGCCTCTCCGCCCCGGCGAAGTCGTTTGGATCCACATGACGGGACTGGGGAGCGACCCGAGCATCCTTCGTTGGGCCTGGTACGATTCCGCAAACCTCTCCGGCCTCAACCTCGTGCCGGAAGAGATCACCAAAGACGAAGGCTGGTACACGGTGAAGATCCGCATTCCCGAATCAATCCCGACTCTCAGTTCGCCGGAAATCGCGTGTGTCTCACCCTGGGACGCAAAGGTCGGGACCCGGATCAAGATACCGGTGGAACTGCTTTGATTGGTTAGTGGTCAGCTTTCAGCGGTCAGCCATCAGCGTTCAGCTTTAGAATGTCCATCGTCGAAACGCAGTGGCGAGGGACACTGGGGGACAAACGACTGCCCAAAGTCCGAGACTAACTCAAGCTGAATGCTGAAAGCTGATCGCTGACGGCTATGCGCAGCTACCCCCGCAACACCGAAACCAGCCGCCCCATCGCCTCTTCCAGAATCGGCCGGTCGACGGCATAACAGATCCGGATCGACCCCTCCCCGCCTTCGCCAAACGCCACGCCAGGCGCCAGACCGACGTTCATATCGAGCAGCAGCCGCTTGCAGAACTCGAACGAGTCCTTCATGCCGTCAATGCGCGGAAACAGGTAGAAGGCGCCCTCCGCTTCAGGCACCGTGACACCCTTCACCTTGCGCAAAGCCTGCAGGCAGAAATCACGGTTCGACTTGTAGAGCGCCAGCATCTTGCGGACCGTGTCGTCGCCCCACTCCAACGCCGTCTCCGACGCGCGCTGGGCAAACGCCGGCGCGCACGACACCATGAACTCGTTCAACTTCGTCGCCCGGCCGGCCAGGTCCTTGCGGGCCACAATCCAACCCACGCGCCAGCCCGTCATGCAGTAACTCTTCGAGAACGACTGCACCACCAGCACCGCATCCTCACGCGTGCACAGCCGCAGAATCGACGGCACAGGCTTGCCCAGCGTTCCGTCGGCCGGATACCACAGCCGCTCATACACCTCATCCGCCAGCAGCCACAGATTGTGGCGGCGCGCGAAGTCGAGTAACTTCTGCTGCTCCTCCACGCTGGCGACCCACCCTAGAGGATTCGACGGAGACGTATACACCAGCAGCCGCGTTCGCGGGCTCACCGCCGCCTCCAATGCGTCGAAGTCGACCCGGTACCGTCCGCCTTCGCAGCGCAAAGCCACCATCTTCGCCGTGGCATTGCACATCTCCGCAATCGACATCTGGTTCTGCCACGCCGGTGTGAGGACGATGGCCTCATCCCCGGGATCCAGCACACAACGGATCCCCAGATGCAGAGCCTGGACACCCGAAGCCGTGACGACGATCTCCGACATCGGATCGAGCGCGACCTTGTGCTTGTCCTCGTAATAGCGCGCCAGCATGCGGCGCGTCGAAGGCAGACCCGCGTTCTCCGTATAGTAGGTGAACCCGTCCGCCATCGCCTTTTGCGCCGCGCGCTTCAGGAAGTCCGGTGTCGGCAGGTTCGACTCACCGAAGTACAGCCGCAAGACACCCTCGCCCATCCCCATGGCGATATCAGCAATTTCACGAATCCGCGAATGCGGAACGGCGAGCGCGGACGAGGCGACTTCGGGCATGGGCGCTTAGTGATTCGGGCGCGAAACCATCAGATCTTCAATATTCACCAGGTCGGTGGGGTAGTTGCCGGTGTAGCACGCGTAGCAGAACCGTTGATCGTCATCCACCACGGCCTTGCCCAGATTCTCCAGCGACAGGTAGTCCAACGTATCGGACCCGATGAAGTCGCGGATCTCTTCCACCGTCTGGTTGGCGGCGATCAACTCGCGCTTCGTCGGCGTATCGACGCCATAGAAGCACGGCGACAGCGTCGGCGGACAGGAGATCCGCACGTGCACTTCCCGCGCGCCGGCGTTCCTCACCATGCGGACGATCTTCTGCGAAGTCGTACCCCGCACCAGCGAGTCATCCACCAGCACGACACTCTTGCCCTTCAGCAGTTCCCGCACCGGGTTCAACTTCAGGCGCACGCCAAAGTCGCGGATCGCCTGCGACGGCTCGATAAACGTCCGGCCGACATAGTGGTTGCGGATCAGCCCGTGGCGGAACGGAATCCCGGATGCGTGCGAATAGCCCAGCGCCGCGGCCACGCCGGAGTCCGGAATCGGCACCACGATATCGGCGTCCACGGGCATCTGCTGAGCCAGCAGCCGGCCCATCATCTCGCGCGAATGCTGCACACTGCGCCCGAACACCAGCGAATCGGGCCGCGAGAAGTAGACATGCTCGAATACGCACTGCGCGCGCCGCTGCGGCACGGTGTAGAACTCGCGCTGCATGCCGTTCGGTCCGATGATCACCATTTCACCGGGCTCGACATCGCCAATGTAATGCGCATCGATCAGGTCGAACGCGCAGGTCTCCGAAGCGAAGACATACACCGGGCCGGAGCTCAGGTTCATGCGGCCGATGGCCAGCGGGCGGAACCCATAGGGGTCTCTCGCCACAATCACGCAATCCTTGGCCAGGAACACCAGCGAGAAGGCGCCCTCGATCATCAGCAGCGCTTCCCGCAGCGCAGCCGGCAGCGTCTTCTGGCCGCTGCGCGCGACAAGGTGGAGAATTACCTCCGTGTCACTCGTGGCCTGGAAAATCGACCCGTGGTCTTCCAGTTCCTTGCGCAACTCAGCGGCGTTGGTCAGATTCCCGTTATGCGCCACCGCGATGCTGCCCTTGTTACACGTCACCGAGAAGGGCTGCGCATTCAGAATCGCCGTGTCGCCGGCAGTGGAATAGCGCGTATGCCCGATGGCCGAATGACCGGGCAGCCCGTTCAGGATGCCGGCCGTGAAGATTTCGGCCACATGCCCCATGGACTTGTGGCAGAAGATCTCCTTGCCGTCGCAGGTGGCGATGCCAGCGCTCTCCTGGCCGCGATGCTGCAAGGCGTGCAGGCCCAGATGCGCGAGATTCCCGGCCTCCGGATGGCCATAGACGGCGAAGATGCCGCACTCTTCGTGAAGTTTATCGAAGGGTTCGTCAAACTCGAACGTCGTCATGCAGCAGGGCCTCCAGAGCGGTCGCCCAACGTTCGCGCACCGTGCGAACGGGGGTTTCAATCAGTACTGCTCCACGGTTGCGGATGACCAGCGTGCTCTCCGCGGTTCTACCAATCTTCAAAGCCGGAACACCCTGCGCGGCGGCAATGCGCTCCAGGGCCGCGCCGTCCGCGGTGGATATCAATACCCGCGACGGCCCTTCATGGAACAGCAAAAGTTCGGGCCGCAGCTCGCTGTCGAGCTCGATCTCCGCTCCGATGCCATTCCCGAAAGTGGATTCCGCCAATCCCCAGGCAAGCCCGCCATCGCTGAGATCGTGAGCCGATTCGGCCAGTCCACCCGCTACGGCGGTCCTCACCACAGTGTGGACCCGCTTCTCGAACTCCATGTCGAGGGCCGGCGGCAGCCCCCACAGTTCTTTGACGATCTGTTTCGCGTATTGGGTTCCACCCATACGAACTTCGTCGGCCGCACCAATGCCGCCAACCAGATAAATATCGCGTCCGGTATTCAGGAACGAGATCCGCACCGGCATTTCGGTCTTCATCAGGCCGACAATGCCCAGCACCGGCGAGGGGAAGATAGGATCGCCCAGCGTCTCGTTGTACAGGCTCACGTTCCCACCCGTAATGGGCGTCTCGAAGAACGTGCAGGCATCAGCCATGCCTTCAATGGCCTCAACAAGTTGAGCCATGATCTCGGGCCGCTCAGGATTTCCGAAATTCAGGTTGTTGGTCGCGCCGATCGGCTGCGCGCCCACACAGGCCAGGTTGCGGCAGCACTCGGCCACCATCAGCTTGGCACCCTCTCGCGGATCCAGGAACGTATACCGCCCGTTCCCGTCCAGCGACATCGCGATCGAGGTCCCGTTTTCCTTCACGCGGACAATCGCCGCATCGCCGCCCGGGCCCTGCACCGTATTCGTGCGGACCGTGTAATCGTACTGCTCCCAGATCCAGCGCTTGTCGCACAGATCCATCGAGCCGGCCAGCGCCAGCAGATCCGCATTCAGATCGGCGGAAGCAAACGCGGGTGCCTCCATGGGCACATTCCGCAGCGGCTTCGTGAACGGACGGTTGTACAGCGGAGCCTCGTCAGCCAGCGGGCGCGACGGAATTTCCGCCACCACTTCGCCGTGATTCTTCACCCGCATCATCCCGTCGTCTTTCACTTCGCCGACAATGCGCGCGTCCAGACCCCACTTCTTGAAGACGTCCAGGACTTCGTTTTCGCGGCCCTTGTAGGCCACCAGCAGCATGCGCTCCTGCGACTCTGACAGCATGATCTCGTACGGAGTCATGCCCGTCTCGCGCTGCGGCACATAGGCCAGGTCGATCTCGATCCCTGTACCGGCCCGGCTGCCCATTTCGCAGGTGGAACAGGTGAGGCCGGCGGCGCCCATATCCTGGATACCCGCAATCGCACCCGTCTGCATCGCTTCCAGACACGCTTCCAGCAGCAGCTTTTCCATGAACGGATCGCCCACCTGCACGTTGGGCCGCTTCTGCATGCTGTCTTCCGTGAATTCGCCCGACGCCATGGTGGCGCCGTGGATCCCATCCCGCCCGGTCTTCGCCCCGACGTAAATCACCGGATTCCCGATGCCCGCTGCCTTGCCGTAGAAGATCTGGTCTTCCCGGAACACGCCCAGCGCGAACACGTTCACCAGCGGATTGCCGGCATAGCTCGGTTCAAAAACGGTCTCGCCGCCCACAGTCGGCACGCCGAAGCAGTTGCCATAGTGGGCAATCCCCGAAACCACGCCTTCCAGGATGTGCCGGTTGCGGACGCCGTTCTCGACATCCTCCAGCGATCCGAAACGCAGCGCGTCCATGACCGCGATCGGCCTTGCGCCCATGGTGAATATGTCGCGCAGGATGCCGCCCACGCCGGTCGCCGCACCCTGGAAGGGCTCGATGAAACTCGGATGGTTGTGCGACTCGATCTTATAGGCGATGCACCAGTTGTGCCCTTCCGCGTCAGGCCCGATGTTGAGGATGCCGGCGTTTTCGCCCGGTCCGCACACCACCAGCTTCGACCGCGTCGGCAGCTTCTTCAGGTGCACTCGAGAACTCTTATAGGAGCAGTGCTCGCTCCACATCACGCTGAAAATGCCGAGTTCGGTGAGATTGGGCTCGCGTCCGAGAATGGCAATGATCCGCTGGTATTCGTCGGGGGTGATGGAATGCGCCGCGACGACTTCCGGGGTGATCTGGCTCATTGGAGTAGTTATTTGTGAGTGGCGAAGGCGTTGACTAACGAGTGGAATACGCCGAGTCCGTCCGTCGAACCCATCAGCGCTTCCGTGGCCCGTTCAGGGTGGGGCATGAGGCCCAGAACATTGCGTTGCGCATTGAGGATGCCGGCGATGTCCCGTTGAGATCCGTTGGGATTCTCCACGTAACGGAAGGCGATTCGATCTTCGGCTTCCAACTCGTCCAGCGTGCGTGCGTCAGCAGTGAAGCAACCTTCCCCATGCGCGATGGGGAAGGTGACTTCCTTATTCAGTTCCAGGCTGTTGGTAAAGGGGGAATTGAGGGTGCCGGGCACCAGGCGCACCGGCTTGCAGATGAACTTCAGCCCGCGATTGCGGACCAAAGCGCCGGGCAGCAAACCCGACTCGGTCAGAATCTGGAATCCGTTGCAGATACCCATCACCAGCCCGCCATCGGCGGCGAACCGCTTCACAGCGGCCATGATGGGCGAAAATTTGGCGATAGCGCCACAACGCAGATAGTCCCCGTAGGAAAACCCACCAGGGAGGATGATGCAATCGGACCCCTTGAGCTCTGTGTCGCTATGCCACAGATACTCTGCCTGGTGGCCGAGATTATGGCTCGCGGCGTACCAGGCGTCGTGATCGCAATTGCTGCCGGGGAAGACGACGACGCCGAATTTCATCGAAGGGAAAACTCAGTTTAACAGAGCCTCGGACTTCTTAACAGAGCCGTCGCGCCCGTGGAGCGCAAAATTAATGCGGCTGGTTAGTTCGCGGCGGCCGCGGGTGCTGTGGCGGCGGCCTTTTTCTTGCTCGCGCGCTTCTTGTCGGCGGGCGGCTGGCGATCGATCTTCTTGATGGAGGGTAGAGCGATTTCGAGCACGAACTTCCGTTCGCCCGATTCGTCAAACTTGATCACGATATGCTGGTCAGTGCAAGTCATGACGCTGCCGGGACCGAACTTGGGGTGCTCCACCTGAGCTCCAGTCGCGAAGGCGGGTTTAGCTGCCATAGTTTGTTGGGGGAACCTCGACAATAGTAGCATAGCAAACCGGACCCTTTTGTGTCGAGTAACCCCCTTTTCCAGCCATGTTAACAGCCAGTATTCCTCAAGCTCTGCGTGAAGCCATTCAGCTAGAAGCCTCTGATTTCAAAGGATCGGATCTCGCCGCCGCCGCGGCAGCCCTGTCGACCGCCTACCGCGCCGGACTGCCCGCCCGGCTCGACACCGCCGTCGCCCGCGCCGCCTATATCGTCACCCGTTTGCCCGCTACTTCCGGGGCCCTCTCCGCCTCCCTGCGCGAGCTCCCCTTCCAGCCCGAATCCTGGCTCGATCTCGGCTCCGGACCCGGCACCGCCGCCTGGCTCGCCCAGTGCCCCATCACCCTCGTCGAACAGAATCCCGGCTGGCAGGACTTCGTCGCCGCCCGCTGGATCGAAGCCGACCTGCGCCGCCTGCCCGCCTCGCTCGAACCCCACGACCTCGTCACCATCTGCTATGCCCTCAATGAGTTGAGTGAACGCGACCGCCAGCGACTCATCGCCGAAGCCTGGACCCTCGCCAAACGCGCCCTGCTCATCCTCGAGCCCGGCACCAAACCCGGCTTCGACATTGTGAAGGCGGCCCGCACCCAACTGCTCGCGGCCGGAGCCCACCTCCAGGGCCCCTGCCCCCACTCCGAGACCTGCCCCATCACCGGGGACGACTGGTGCCACTTCGCCGTTCGCGTCGAACGGACCCGCGAACACCGCATCGCCAAAGGCGGTTCCCTCAATTACGAGGACGAGAAGTTCTCCTATGTGCTTGCATTGAAAGAACCGGTCACCCCCGCCTCGGCCCGTATCGTCCGCCATCCCGATACCCACCCGCACCTCATCGAGATCGCCCTCTGTACACAATCCACCGGACTGCAGAAGCTGCGCATCAAAAAGCGGGATACCCTCAACTGGAAACAGGCCCGCAAAGCGGACTGGGGCGATCCCTGGGAGACATTGGGCAATGGCTGACCTCAGCACCGAACTCGCCCGGCTACGCATCGATTACGCCGGCCGGGATCTCGATGAAAAGACGGTTCATCGTGATCCTTTCCAGCAGTTCCGCTCCTGGCTCGACCAGGCCTTGGCCAGCAGCCTCAGGGAGCCCAATGCCATGGCCCTCGCCACCGCCACGGCCAGCGGCGTGCCCAGTTGCCGCATGGTGCTCCTCAAGGGCTTCGACCCTCGTGGTTTCGTCTTCTTCTCTAACTACAACAGCAACAAAGGAGTAGAGCTGGAGCACAACCCCCTCGCCGCCCTGACCTTCTATTGGGCCGAACTCGAACGCCAGGTTCGCATCTCCGGCACCGTGGAGCGCGTCTCCGCCGCGGAGTCGGACGAGTACTTCGCCGTTCGCCCGCCGCTGGCTCGCATCGGAGCCGCCGCCTCGCCCCAGAGCAGCGTCATCCCCGGGCGCGCCTGGCTCGAGCAGCAGGTTCAGTCCCTGCAGGCGCTCCACCCGGATGGAGCAATCCCCAGGCCCGCCGGCTGGGGCGGCTACCGGGTGCAGCCCTCGTCCTTCGAGTTCTGGCAGGGCCGCCGGGACCGCCTCCACGACCGGGTTCTCTATACCTTCGAGACCGGGAGCTGGAAAATCGCCCGGCTTTCGCCTTAACTTCGCACTATCTCCGCCTGTCATCAGAAAATTACACTTTCTTCATTGACCCTCGTGTCTAACAAACGTTAATCTGAAAGTCCTACAACCCAACACTCATTTGGGTTATTTCGGCCTTTGGCCCCTTGGAGGATCCGTGTTCACAGCGAATTGGAAAGGCTGGTTGCGCTCGCTGCTCCTAGCGGTGTGCATCCTGGGCCCTGAGGGTCAGTTGCTTCACGCAGCCACCCTGCAGGGACTCCCGGTGCCGCCTGCTTCCAGCAACCAGTTAGTCCGTTCGATGCTGGCTGAGCCGGAATTCGGTCCGGCCGTAATCCTGATGGAAGATGAGGAATCCCTGGCCGCCCTGCCAGCCCCTCCCATTTGTGGTGCCTGCGACCTGAGTGCGGCCTCTACCGACGCGATTCAGGACGCTACACCCGTTGTCACCGATGTGCCCGAACCCGCATCACTGGCATTGGCGGGCTTCGGCCTCACTGGGATCTTCCTGCTGCGCCGCCGGACCTAAAGGTTTCTTGACCAGGCTGTCTAACCTGGTCGAGCCGCGAAAGGGTCTCCCGATAGTCGGAGGGAGGCCCTTCCCCAGATTCCCTCAACCCCTTCCCTGGCAGGTAGATACGGCTCCCGCAAGCAACGCCGTGAAGTGCTCCCCTATGCCGGGGGCCATCCGGTCTCGATTTCCCTGCACATCTGGACAGCTTTCGGCGTCTATCCGTTATGTGAGGGTGTTCTCCCTATTGCTGTTGTCCTGCGCCCTGGCGTCTGGCCGCGACCTGCAGGAAGTGCTGAAATCCGTCGAGCAGCGCTACAATCGCGCCGCCACGCTCGAGGTCCGCTTCGAACAGCGCTACCTCACCCAGGGCCGCGCCACTCGCGTGGAATCCGGCGACCTCTCCCTCCGCAAGCCCGGCCGCATGCGCTGGCAGTACGCCAATCCCGCCGGTAAGCTCTTCATCAGCGACGGCAAGTGGCTCTGGTTCTACTCCCCGGTCGAAAACCGCGCCGAGCGCAGCCAGTTGAAGAACGCGGACGACTTCCGCGCGCCCCTCGCTTTCCTGCTCGGCAAACTCGACTTCCGCCGCGACTTCGGCCAGTTTGAGTTCAAGGAAACCGGCGGCGACAGCAACATCGTCGCCAAGGCCAAGACCGACCGTCTGCCGTACACCCAGGTCGAGTTCACCGTCACGCCCCAGAACGTCATCCGCCGCCTGGTCGTCACCGGAGTCGACGCCAGCGTGATGGAGTTCCAGTTCTCAGCCGAACGCCTCAACCCCGCGCTCAGCGACACCCTGTTCCGCTATACCCCGCCCAAGGGCGTGGAGATTGTCGAGGCGAACCAGTAGCCATGCCCGAGTTTGCCCTCAAATACGCCGACGCGCGCGGCGAGATCAAGCAGCAGGTGATGGAAGGCGGCAGCGAACAGGAGATTCGCGACCGACTCTCCCAGCAGGGCTTCCTCGTCTACTCCGTCAAACCTCGCTCCGCGCTGGGCGGCTTCTCCGCTCTCGGCAGCCGCTCCAAGAAGCTCGACGTCGAGAAGTTCCTCATCTTCAACCAGCAGTTCGTCACGCTCTTCCGCGCCGGCCTCCCCATTCTGAAGTGCCTGGACCTGCTGGGCGACCGCCTGACGGACCCCAAGCTCAGCCCCATCGTCCGCGACATCCGCGACGACGTCAAAAAGGGCTCCATGCTCTCCGACGCCTTCAAGCGCCAGGAGGTCTTCCCGGCCATCTACACCACCTCGATCATGGCCGGCGAGAAATCAGGCGCGCTGGGCGAGGTCCTCGAACGCTACGTCAACTACCAGCGCCTCGCCCTGGCCGTTCGCAAGAAGATCGTCCTCTCGCTTCTCTATCCCTCGATCCTCATCACGCTCGTCATCCTGCTGGTCATCTTCCTCATCACGTTCGTCGTACCCAGGTTCGCCTCCCTCTACGCCACCACGAACGCCCAGCTCCCCGGCCCCACCCGCTTCCTGATGGCCGTCGGTTCGGCCGCCGAAAACTATATCGTGGTGGCCGCCATCGCCGTGGTGTCGGGCATCGTCGGATTGCGCTTCTACCTGCGCACGGAACAGGGCAAGGCAACATCTGACCGTATCAAGATGCGCACACCCATCCTTGGCGAGATCTGGAGCAAATACCAGGTGGCGCAGCTCGCCCGGCTGCTCTCCACACTGCTCACCGGCGGTATTCCTCTCGTCCAGGGCATGGAGACCGCCGCCCAGTCCGTCGGCAGCCCGCTGCTGAAGCGCGCGCTGGCCAAGGCGCAAAAAATGGTGAAGGAAGGCCAGCCTCTCTCCGGAGCCCTGGCGTCCACCGGCATCGTCCCGCCCCTCGCGATCGACATGATCGAGGTAGGCGAATCCACCGGTGCCCTGCCCGCCATGCTCAACAGCGTGGCCGAGTTCTACGAGGATGACGTCAACACCCGCATGCAGGCGTCCCTCTCGCTCATTGAGCCGGCCATCATGATCTTCATGGGCTGCTTTGTAGCCTTCGTACTGGTCTCTCTCTACCTGCCCATCTTCTCGCTGGCAGACACCTTCGGCTGAGGCAAAACCCATGGCGACAGACGTACTCAGAAGCATCGACCCCGAACGCGAAGCCGAGCAGGCGCGCCAGCTCGCGCTGCGCTACCGCTGCGAATTCGTCGACCTCAAGGCCGCCAAGATCGACAATGATCTCTTCAAATCGATCCCCGTCGACCTGATGTTCCGCTACAACTTCGTGCCGCTGGAAGCCTCCGGCGGCGACCTCGCCATCGCCCTGGCCGATCCCCGCCACCTCAACCTGATCGACGAGCTCTCCATCCTTCTCAAGAAGAAGCTGCGCGTCAAGGTCGCCACGCTCTCCCAGATTGCTGACCTGCTGAAGAAGACGGAACAGTCTCAGCGCGTCCTCGAAGAGATCACCGAAGGCTTCGCCCTCGACGTCGTAGGTGACGACGAGAACGCCGACGAGACGCTCTCCATCGAGAAGCTCACCGCCCAGGACAGCGAGATCGCGCCCGTCATCAAGTTGGTGGACACCACCATCTTCAACGCCCTGGAACGCCGCGCTTCGGATATCCACATCGAAACCCGCGACCAGGAAGTGGCCATCAAATACCGCATTGACGGCGTGCTGCATTACGCCATGCCGCCCATCGCGAAGGACTGGCACAGCACTATCATCAGCCGCATCAAGGTCATGTCGGAACTAGACATCGCCGAACGCCGCATCCCCCAGGACGGCCGCTTCCGCGTGCGCTACAAGGGCCGCCTCATCGACTTCCGCGTCTCCATCATGCCGACCATCCACGGCGAAGACGCGGTGCTCCGCGTCCTCGACAAGGAGTCGATGAGCGAGAAGTTCGCCAAGCTCAGCCTCGATGTCGTCGGCTTCTCCGATTCGGACATCAACCGCTTCCGCCGTTTCATCAAGGAGCCCTACGGCATGGTGCTCGTCACCGGCCCCACCGGCTCCGGCAAGACGACCACCCTCTACGCCGCCCTCAGCGAAATCAAGAACGACGAAGACAAGATCATCACCATCGAGGACCCGGTCGAATACCAGCTCAAGGGCATCACCCAGATCCCGGTCAACGACAAGAAGGGCCTCACCTTCGCCCGCGGCCTGCGCAGCATCCTGCGCCACGATCCCGACAAGGTCATGGTCGGCGAAATCCGCGACCAGGAGACCGCCCAGATCGCCATCAACGCCGCCCTCACCGGCCACCTTGTCTTCACCACCGTCCACGCCAACAACGTGCTCGACGTGCTCGGCCGCTTCCTCAACATGGGCGTCGAGGCCTACAACTTCGTCTCCGCCCTCAACTGCATCCTCGCCCAGCGCCTCGTGCGCGTCATCTGCGACCACTGCAAGAAACAGGTTCAGTACGACGATGCCTTCCTGGTGGAAAGCGGACTCGATCCGAACATCTGGCGCGACGTGCCCATGTACGAGGGTAACGGCTGCTTCGAATGCGGCGGCACCGGCTTCCGCGGCCGCAGCGCCATTCACGAACTGTTGGACCTCAGCGAAAAGATTCGCGAGCTGATCCTGGAAAAGCGCCCCGCCACCGAGATCAAACGCCAGGCCAAGGAGGAGGGCATGATGTTCCTCCGCGAGTCCGCCATCCAGAAGGTGAAACTCGGCGTCACCACCCTGCGCGAGATCAATAAGGTGACTTTCATTGAGGGATAGATGAGTATTTTGTCCAAAGTCCGCGCCTTCGTCTCCGATCCGCCGCCCGACTTCGTCTTCGAAGTCTCCGGCGCCGGCATCGCCTGGACGCAGCCCTCCCGGCAGGCCGCCATCGAGTGGGCGCCCCTCATGCCAGGCGCCATCGTCGTCTCGCCCCTCGAAAACAATGTGAAGGAACCGGGCGTCTACGAAGCCGCTGTGCGCAACCTCGTGGCCGATCCGTCAGGCAAGTCGAAGCAGCGCCGCGCCGCCCTGATTCTGCCCGACTACTGCGCCCGCGTCGCCGTCGTCGACTTCGACACCTTTCCCAACGATCCGCAGGAACAGCTCCAGCTCGCCCGCTTCCGCGTCAAACGCGTGGTGCCCTTCGACATCGAGAGCGCCATCGTGGTCTGCTACCCTCAACAGCGCCCCGGCGCCGTCAAGAAGGTCGATGTCGTCGTGGCCGTCATCAACATGGAGGTGGCCTCCCACCTGGAGGCGCCCTTCCGCGCCGCCGGCTTCCAGTGCGGCTTTGTCACCCTTTCCGCCCTCTCCGCGCTCGCCCTGCCCGGCGACGATGGAGATGAACACGCCTCCCCGGTCGTTGTCGCGAAGTTGTGCGGCGACGTCCTGGCCCTCAGCCTGCTCGAAGGCCGCGTCCTCCGGATGTTCCGCTGCGTCCAGCTCCATGGCGGCAGCGAAGAGGAAGCCACGGATGTGCTGGCCTCCACTTTTGCCTACTCCGAGGACGAGCTCGGCGCCCGCCCCAAGGTCCTGCGGCAATGCGGCGTGGCCCGCGAAAATGGAGATCTGCTCCAGCGCTGGAGCGATGAATTCGGATTGCCGGTCAGCTCGCTGCGCTCCCGGTTCGGCGCTCCTGGCGCCAACAACGCGGGCCTGCATGGCTACCTCGAAACAATGGAGGCCCAATAAGCCATGAGCGCCGTGCGAATTCCCATCAATCTGTCCCAGGAGCCCTTCCGCAAGGACCGGCCCATCCTGGTGGCCTCGGCAGTCACCGGCCTCCTGCTGGTAGGCGTCCTGCTGATGCTCGTCTCCATCATCATCCGCGAGCGCGAAGCCGCCCGCGAAAGCCGTGAAATGATGGCGCGCATCGACCAGCAACTCTCCGTCGTCAACCAGCAGTACGCCAAAATCGAGGCCCAGTTGCGGCAGCCCGTCAACTCCGCCGTACTCGACCGCAGCATCCTGCTCAACGCCCTGCTCATTCGCAAAGGCATCAGCTGGACCCGCCTCTTTGAGGATCTCGAAAAGGTCTTCCCCGGCAACGTCCGCCTTGTCGCCGTGCGCCCCTATGTCACCGGGGACAACCTCGTCCAGCTCGACATGGTCGTTGGCGCCCAGACGCCGGAGCCCGTCATCCAGTTGCTGCGCCGCCTGGAAGGCTCCAGTCTCTTCGGCGCTACCGCGCTGCTCAGTTCGCAGCCGCCGTCCCAGAACGAGCCCCTCTACCGCTATCGCGTGAGTGTGAACTATGCCCAGAAGCTTTAACTTGGACCTCAAGGCACACATTCGCGATCCGCGCCAGCTTGTGCGCATCGCGCTGGGCACGCTTCTGGCCGCAAATCTGGTAGCCGCCTGGTTTGTCTTCCAGACGCCCGGCGGAACCCTGGAACAGCTCGAGTCGGAACTCGCCGCCAAACGCACCCAGCTCGTCAGCCGCCAGCAGGGTCTGGAACGCCTTAAAAAGCTGTTCGCCAAGGCCACGCAGGCCCGCGACGCCGGCGACAACTTCCTGGGCGCCTACTTCCTGCCCCGCCGCAACGCTTACTCCATGCTCGAGGTGGACCTCGCCCTCGCCGCCCACTCCGCCGGCATCCGCGCCAAGGAGCGGTCGTATAACTACGAACCCATCGAAGGCTCCGACACGCTCGGCATGCTCAACATCAATGCCAGCTTCGAAGGCACCTACGCCGACCTCATCGAGTTGGTCAACGCCATCGACCGCAGCAAGCGCCTGCTCATCATCGAGCAGCTCCAGGCCCAGCCCCAGCAGGGCACCAACACGCTCGGCATCGTCGTAAAACTGAACGCGTTCTTCCGCATGGACGGCCCGGAAGCCACCAAGGAGGATCTCTCTACCGTGGTCGAGAGCTCGGCGCCGGAACCAGTGATTCAGCCCAGGCCGCTCACACCGGCCCGGCAGAACACTCCGCCGCCGCCTCCGCCGCAGGCCACTCCGCAGACCGTGAAGCCCGTGCAGCAGCCCGTCGTCTCTGAACCGCGCTCCGGCCCGCTGCCCACCGGGCCGCGCCAGCGCCCCATTCGCCGCCCCTCGCGCGGCGGTATTCCGGAGCAGGATCAATGAAACCGCGTCTCGAAATGAAGCTGGGTGCCGACCCCAAGAAGACCGCCATCCTCGGCGCGCTTCTGCTCCTGGCGGGCTATCTCTTCTACACCAACGTCTTCTCTGAGCCCGACGTGCCACCCGGCGCCCGCGACGCCAAACCCGTTGCCAAGGGCCCCTCCCTTCTCAAGAAGGCCCTGCCCGCCGCCGATGACGAAGCGCTCACCGCCCCCAAGCAGCAGAGCGTCAACCCCAAGTCAGCGCCCAAGGAGTTCCGCCCGTCCCTGAAACCCAGGAAGGGCGAAGAACGCTCCGCCGCCGACATCGATCCGACCCTCCGCACCGACCTCCTGGCCAAACTGGCCGCTGTCAAAATTGAACGCGTCGACCGCAGCCTCTTCGACTTCGGCCCCGTCGAGGTGGTGAAGCCCAAACTACCGGAACCCGCCATCGCCGTGGCAAAGGCCGCGCCCAAACGCAGGATCGGCCCGGAACCCCCTCCTCCGCCGCCTCCGCCGCCAGTCATCCCGCCGCCACCGCCCATTCCGCTCAAGTTCTATGGAAGTGCTGTCCCTGTGAAAGGCGGTGCAAAGAGGGTATTCTGCATGCAGGGGGATGAAATTCTGGCGCCCTCCGAAGGAGAGGTCATCCAGAAGCGCTACCGCATCGTCCGCATCAATGCCACGAACGTCGTGGTTGAGGACCTGAACTTCAAGCATCAGCAGACCATTCCCATTGAGGAAGCCCAAAACGGATGAGACTGAAACGGCATCGACGGCAAAACCAGCGCGGCTACGCCCTGCTGCTGGTCTTCGCCATGGCCGCCGCGGCGGTAGTGATGCTGTATCTGGAGATGCCGCGCGTCGCCTTTGAGCACGAACGGAACAAGGAAGCCCTGCTTGTCGAACGCGGCGACCAGTACGTTCGCGCCATCCAGCTCTACTACAAGAAGTACTCGAAATACCCCCAGACCATCGAAGACCTGGAAACCACCAACAATATCCGTTTCCTTCGCCGTCGCTACAAAGATCCCATGACGAACAGCGATGAGTGGCGCCTCATCCACGTCGACGGCACCGGCCAGTACACTGATTCGCTCATCCACAAGAAGAACAACGATCAACAGAAGAGCGGACCCAGCGTCCTGTCCTCCAACATCGTCGGCGTCGGCGCCTCCGCTGAATACGTCGATCAGGCGAACCAGGGCCAAAGCGCCGCCGCGCTCACCCGTCGCGCCAGCGACCGCATCATCCCCGGCTCGCCCGGCGCCGGCTCCGCCGGTGCGCAGGCCGAACAGCCCACCGACCCGGCGCAAGGCGATCCCAACACCTCCCGCTCCGGCCCGGCAGGGCCACCTCAGCCGCCCGGTATGCAGGGCGGTAACCCCTTTGCCATGCCCCAGAATGGACAGCAGCCCGGCAGGACCGTTGTCCCCGGCTCCAATCCGCAGACCGGCAATCCCGGCCAGAATCCCGCCTTCCCCGGCCAGCAGAGCGGAACTGGCGGCAGCAGCGGGAATTCCGGCGGCAGCTTTGGCTTCGGTGGAGGTTTCGGCAGCAGCGGCAGCTCTTCCTCGAACAACTCCAACACCAGCAACCAGAACTCCGGCAATCAGGGCGGCTTCGGCGGCTCGGGCTTCGGCGGTTCCGGCTCCGGCAGCTCCGGCTTTGGAGGCTTCGGCAACTCCAACCGTCCGGGACCTGGCAACGCCGCCCCCAATCAGGCCATCTCCGCCATTCAGAACATGCTGACCAATCCGAACGCGGGCAATCCCAACAACAACGGCTTCGGCGCCAACAACAACGGCAGCAACGGCCTCGCGGCTGGAGCCGGCGGCCTGGTCGGCGTCGCCAGCAAACGCGACATGGAAGGCATCCTCGTCTATAACGAGCGCACCAACGTGAAAGAGTGGGAGTTCGTCTTCGACCAGAAGAAAGCCGCCAACGGCCAGGGCCAGCTCAATCCGCAGCAGCAGGCCCAGGGTCAGGGCCAGAGCCAGAATCCGAATCAGCAGAACGGCAGCAGCTCCGGCTTCAGCTTCGGGGGCTCCGGCAGCAGCTCGGGCTCATCCGGCGGCTTTGGCTCCGGCCGTGGATCCGGCTCCTCCAGCGGCTTCGGCTCGGGCGGCTTCGGCTCCGGCAGCTCCTTTGGGAGCTCCGGCAGTTCTGGCTCCTCGGGTGGTGCCTCCAGCGGCTTTGGCGGCTTCGGCAGCAGCGGCAGCACCGGCACCCCGGCGCCTGGCAACAACGGCCGACAGTAGCTGTCGCCTTTTGCTGACACCTTCGAGCCAGGCGCCGCCTGTTTTCAACACTTAACTCCTGGCCGGCGACGTGCATTCCGTTGTTCGAAAGGACAACTGAAATGCAATCCGCCCATCGCATTCTTCTCCTGCTGACCCTTGCGATCCTGCCCGCTGCCGCCCAGCGCTACAACGGCCACGGCTACTTCTACTACGGCCTCGACGCCCCCAGCGGCGGCAACCTCGCTCAGATGATGAGCACGGGCATCGGCGGTGAGGGGTTTGTCTGGAAAGGCCTCGCCGCCGGAGCGGAACTCGGCTACCTCTTCCCCCGCACCGAACCCGGCATCGGCATCGGACTCTTCAGCGTCAGCGGCGCCTGGCACTTCGTCAACCGGGACCATCCCCGCAAATTCATCCCCTTCGTCAACGCCGGCTACACCCTCGGCTTCCGCCAGGGCACAGCCAACCTGGCCCACTGGGGCGGCGGAGCCACCTACTGGTTCTCCCGCCATGCCGGCCTGCGCACCGAAGTCCGCGTCTACGAATACGTCGGCGCCTACGCCCAGCACTTCGACACCTCCCTCCGCTTCGGCATCCAGTTCCACTGAGGAGCCCGCACCATGTGGCGCATGATCCTGTCAGCTACGTTGGTCCTGGCCCTGATCCGCCCGGCCTACCCGGCCCTGCAGCCGGCAGGCAACCCGGACAAATTCCGGGCTCGGGTCGCCTCCTTCCAGCCCAACACCCTCCTCGAAGTGAAGACCATCCTCGGCACGAAATGGAAGGGCAACCTCGGCCAGGTCACCACCGAGAGCTTCGAGGTCGGCCACCAGCTCGTGCGCTTCGACGAAGTCAAAAGCCTGCGCGACGCCACGCACATATCCGGTCCCAAACAGGCGGGCCTCGCCGCGCTGTTCATCCTCGGAGGACTGGCCGTCATCTACATCGCACTGGGCCTCGTCGCCTGGGCGACCGGCGGCGACTAGGAGCCACCCCATGCCCAAAGCACTCCTCACTCTGCTGCTCCTGCCGGCCCTTCTCCTGGCCGGAACGACGCCCGCTCAACAGGCCGCCCGCATTCCGCCCGGCTCCACCGTCACCGTCCACCTGCTCGACCGCACCCACCTCCAGGGCCGCCTCCTCGAGGTCCGTGCCGATGACTTCGACCTCCAGACCGCCCGCGGCAACCGCCTCGAAACCATCGCCATCCGCTATGCCGACACCCGCTCCCTCAAGGCCGACAACCCGCAGCTCCGCCGCCGGCTCATCGGACTCCTCATCGCCGGCGGCCTCTTCGGCCTCCTCATCGGCACCGCCGCCACCGGCCTGGATTGAGGCCATCCCCATGGCACTAGCCGCACCCTGGTCTGGCATGATAGGTTCGGAACCCGACATGAAGCCTGTCCTGCTGGTCGTCGACGATGAGGAAGCCGCGCGCTACGCCATCGGCCGCCTGTTCCACTCCGACTTCCGCATCCTCGAGGCCGGCACCGTCGCCGAGGCCCGCCAGCGCCTCCGCACCGACCCGCCCGAAGTCATCCTCCTCGACTACGACCTGCCCGGCGAAAACGGACTCGCTCTCCTCAAGGAGCTCGCACCCGACCCCGCCGCCCCCGCCATCATTCTCATCACCGCCTATGGCGGCGAACGCCTCGCCGTCGAGGCCATGAAGAGCGGCGCCTACGACTACCTCGCCAAACCCTACGACATCGACGAACTCCGCCTCGCCGTCAATCGCGCCACCGAGCGCCAGAACCTCAGGCGCGAAGTCGAACACCTCCGCTACGCCCGCGCCGGCGAGGGCCAGTTCGGCCGCATGACCGGCGGCAGTCCTGCCATGCGCCAGCTCTTCCAGACCGCCGAGCGCGTCGCCCAAAGCGACCTGCCCGTCCTCATCCAGGGCGAAAGCGGCACCGGCAAAGACGTCCTGGCCCAGGAGATCCACGCCCGCAGCCCCCGCGCGCCCCGCCGCTTCGTCGCCCTCAACTGCTCCGCCCTGCCCGAGCACCTCGTCGAAAGCGAGCTCTTCGGCTACGAAAAAGGAGCCTTCACCGGAGCCGCCTCCGCCCGCGCCGGCAAGTTCGAGCAGGCCCATCACGGCACGCTCTTCCTGGACGAAATCGGAGACATGGCGCCCGCCACGCAAGCCAAGATCCTGCGCGCCGTCGAAAACGGAGCAGTCGAACGCCTGGGCGGCGTCAACACCGTCTCCGTCAACGTGCGCACCATCAGCGCGACGAACAAGGACCTGCCGCAGGCCATCCGCGACGGCGCCTTCCGCGAGGATCTCTACTACCGTCTCGCCGCCGTCACCCTCTGGATTCCCCCGTTGCGCGACCGCCGCGACGACATCCCGGCCCTGGTCGACCTCTTCTGGCGCGAACTGCGCACCAAGTACAGCCGCACCGGCCCGGACATGTCGCGCGAAGCCATCACCCGCCTGCAGGAACAGACCTGGCCTGGCAACGTCCGCGAATTGCGCAACGCCCTGGAACGGGTCTTCGTCATGGCCCACGGCGACAGCGTCACCGCCGCCGACATCCAGGCCTCCGCCGCCCCGGCCTCCAGCAAACCCTCCACTGCCCTCGACGAACCCGACTACCGCGAAGCCAGGCGCCTCTTCGAAATCGAATACCTCACCCGCAAGCTCCGCGAGAACGCCGGCAATGTCACCCGCACCGCCGAATCCATAGGCATGGCCCGCCAGAGCCTCCAGGAGAAGATCCGCGAACTCGGCCTAACCCGTTAGTGGGGACCTTCATCCCCTGTCCCAAAACGCAAACTGATCAGAATCCCAACGACGCCCGAAGGTGGACAGGGCGTGAACGTCCCCCACCCCCGGGCCCCGCCAGGAAACGATCCGTGAACTCAGCCCGACCCGTTAGTGGGGACGTTCATCCCCTGTCCCGCAACGCAATCTGGCCCGAATCCCAACGGCGCCCGAAGGTGGACAGGGCGTGAACGTCCCCCACCCCCGGGCCCCACCGCGTCCCGTCGCTAAGCCTGCAACCGCGGCCGCTCCTCCCGCACCCGGTTCATATCCTGCTTGGGCTCCCCATCACACTCCACCGCAATGGTCGTCACCGGCGAATCCGGAGCCGCCACCGGCAACCCCGTAAACTTCACCCGGAACTCCTCCTGCTCAAACTTCACCGGAGCCCCCGTAGCCAGCAACTTCGCCGACAACACCTTCGACCGCAGCCCGCCGATCGCCACCTCCGACCCCGGCCAGAAGTGCACATTCGCGAACAGCGTGTTGCCCTTCCGCGTAAAACTCATGTAGTTCGACCGATTCACGGAACACGGATCCGTCCCATACACGGCCGCCCCATTCTTCGCCGTCCACGCACCCACCGCCGTCAGGATCTTCACACTCTCCGGAGGAATCGTCCCGTCCGCCATCGGCCCGATGTTCAACAGGTAGTTCCCGCCCTGCCGGGCACACGTCAGCAGGTTCCGCACACAAGCCTTCGGACTCTTCCAGTTGTCATCCGCCTTGTGATACCCCCAGGAATCGTTCATGGTCATGCACGCTTCCCAGTTCCGCCCCTTCGACGCCTCAATCCGCTGCTCCGGCGTATCGAAGTCCTCAGGCACCTTGCTGCGGTTGTTCATGATGATGTCGGGCTGCAGCTTCCGCACCATCGCGTTCATCTTCTCGCTTTCCCAGCCCTCCGCCGTCAGCGGCCAAGCCACGTCGTACCACAGCACGTCGATCTTGCCGTAGTTCGTCATCAGCTCACGAGCCTGCGTATGGACATAGTCCACAAACCGCCGTCGCGCCTGCTCATCCTTCACACACCGCGCCCCGTCCGGATGATGCCAGTCCATCAGCGAGAAGTAGAACCCCACCCGCAGCCCTTCCGCCCGCGCCGCGTCCACATACTCCTTCACCAGGTCCCGCCCCGCCGCCGTCTTCGGAGCGCAATACTTCGTCGTCGACGTATTGAAGTGGCAGAACCCCTCATGGTGCTTCGTCGTCATCACCATGTACTTCATGCCCGCCTTCTTCGCCAGCGCCGCCCACTCCTTCGCCGGAGCGGGCTTCGGCTTGAACTGCGCGGCCAGCTTCTCGTACTCCGCGACGGGAATCCCTTCCTGCTCCATTGCCCATTCATGGCGGCCCAATACGCTATAGAGCCCCCAGTGGATGAACATCCCGAAGCGCGCTTCGTGCCACCACTTCATGCGGCGTTCACGATCTGCTTCCGACGTAGGTTGCATGGCCATCGCGCTGGCGGCCGGCGCGGCAGAAACGAGCTTCAGATATTGCCTGCGAGAGAATCCGGGGTGAATCATGGCGCGGCCATCCTATCACCTTTAGCGGTAAAGCTCAACGCAAGAGGCTATTTCCCGGACTCCGCATAACCCGGTATCTTCGCCATCGGAATGTCCACCACTCCATAGTGGCCCGTCACCTTGTCCCGAATGATGACCCGGATCGTCTGCGCGCCCGGACTCGGCTTCCACACCCTCTGGTATCGCGCCGACTCAGGACCCACCCTCCGCATATCGCGCCCCGGCGCCGACACCGACCCTTCTTCCGTATGCACCACCACTTCCCCCGTCGCCGCCTTCTCCGCCACGCAGATCTCCACCTGCGCCTGCCCCGCCCCGTCTTTCGTCTGGAAGTACAAACCCGCCGGTTCCACCTGCGCCGTCAGCCCCACCGTGCCCTTCTCCGCCCCCGGCTGGAGCTCACACCGCGCATCCACAACCAGCGCCGTCGACGGCATCGGATTGTGAATCGCCGACCGCCACTCCTCCGTCGTCCAGGACACCGCCTGGCTCACCGGCTTCTCCGCCAGGAACCCCTCCCGCGCAAAGATCCGCACACCCGGCCGGTTCACCTGGATCTTCAGCGGATGCCACTTCCCGTCGGGCTCGTCATACAGATAAAACGCGGCCGAATACGACCCCTGCACATCCGCCGTCGCCTTCTTCAACCCTTCCGTGAAATCGTTCGTATTCTGGATCACCCGCCCGCCGGTGATGCCCGCCATGGTCGCGGCCGCAGCAAAGGGATCCGCGCTGATCTCCTCCGCCTGCTGCTGCTTCTCAAACCGGCCGCGTCCCCGAATCGTGATCGATGCGCCCGACGAGGCCGAATACGAAGTGTCCCCCTGCAATCCGCGCGAGTTCACGAAGTAAACCGCAATCCCCTCCTGCGCCAGCCGCTGCGCGCTGGCCCGGATCACACTTTCAAAACTCTGGACCCCGCCGCGCGCGCCCATCCCCATCGCCCCCGTAATCGACAACATCGAAACCCCGCCGCCAATCCACACCAGGTTCTTTCGCCCCGGCACGCCCGACAAATGCCGCCCCAACGTCTCCAGCGCGGATAGCGTCATCTCCATGTTCCGCTGCCGCACCGACGCGTTCATCTGCATCTCACTCTCTATTTGCGTCGTCAGCATCTCCAGAACTGTCGGGTTGTTATCAAATACCCGCAACATCTCTTCCGCATCCCGCACCGTCACATTCAGGTCCGTTGTCTGCATCTGCGGCAGGGCTAATCCGGCCTTCGCAATCCGCGCCCGCAACACTTCCACATCGCCGGTAAAATCATGAAGAATGCTCAATTTCGAGCCCAAATGATATACCGCCACCCGGGTCTGCGGAGCCAGCGCCTTCAAATAACGAGTCAGCTGCGCTCTCACCCACAACATATCCGCCGGCGCCGTGTTCAACGTATCCAACACCAGCGCCGTCACATTCCGCGGTGGCCCGGGCGTGAATTCCACGCGGTTCGTGAACAAGCCCGGCGGCAGCGGCACCGCCGCCTTCGCCTCGCTTTGATCCCCTTCAAAACGGAAGAATGCCAGGTCGCGCCGTTTGTTCTTATCAAATACCTGAATGTCCTGCATCTTCAGGTCCGGCACAGGCTTCCCGTTCTTGTCCAGGGCCACAAAACTGAACTCCATCAGGCGCGTAGTCGTGCTGAATGTCGGAGCAGGCTCTTGTCCCCTAACCATCAAAACGGCCAGCAACAGTGCGGCGAATGTCCTCATTTGGAATGAATTCTATCATTCACTTCATGATTCAGATATCCAGACCTCCAAGGCTCAAGATAAACACTGGAGTTTTCGAGCCGATGGTCGATATGTTGGATGTGTAGATCTATGCGCGCTCTTTTCAGCCACGTCGGAGTCCTGATCCTTGCCACCCTCGCGCCCTCAACCCTCCTGGCGCATCAATACCAGTTCCTTCTCTACGGCCGCCAGCAAGGCCTCGGCAACCTCGCCATCAGCGCCATCACGCAGGACCAGACCGGCTATCTCTGGGTGGGTACTCAGAATGGGCTCTATCGCTACGACGGCCACTCCTTCGTGGAGAAAGGCTTCAGCGGCGGCATCACCTCCGATCCCATCGTCGCCCTCCACGTTGATAAGAAGGGACGCATTTGGGCGGCCACCCACACCCGCCTCTTCTACTCCACCTCCACCGGCTTCCACGAAGTCGCCCTCGGCCGCAAAGTCCAATTCCTCGCGCACAACGTCATCCATTCCTATGGCGGCCTCATCTATGCCGCCACCAGCGCCGGACTCTTCGAACTGTCTTCCCGGGAAGGCGAAGCCACCTGGCAGGTACGCGCCATCGCCACCGGCTGCTCCAGTCCTGCCGTGCGGGCCGTCGTAGCGGACTCACACGGTGCCGCCTGGTTCGCGTGCGCCTCCGGCGTCGCCCGCTGGAAAGACAATCAGGTCACGCTCTATGGCGAGCAACAGGGCGTGCCGCATGACCAGTGGGATAGCTTCGCCGTGGATGGCCAGGGCGGCCTCTGGGTCAGAAGCCTCTCACGCCTGTTGCACCTGCCGCGCGGCGCGGCCCGCTTCGAACTCGATCAGCCGGGACCGCCGGATGCCAGCTTCTACGGAGACCTCGCACAATCCGCCGATGGGACGATCTTCGCCACCACCAAACGCGGCCTTGCACTCAGGAGTCAGGGCCGCTGGCAGATGGTCGGCGCCGAGGAAGGTCTGCCCGCCCATAGCACCACCGCCATCTTTGAAGACCGGGAGGGTTCCATCTGGATTGGGACCTGGGGCGTCGGACTCTGCCGCTGGCTCGGCGGCGCCTCTGTCGAGTCCTGGTCGTCCCGCGACGGCCTGCCCCATGAAAGCGTGAATACCGTCGCCACAGACAACTCCAACCGGGTCTGGGTCGGCACGGATGACGGACTCAGCAGCCTGCGCTCCGGCGAGACCAGCAGCCCTCTACCCGCCCTGGCCCAGTCGAAGGTGCGCGCCTTGCAGGCCGGCGCCGATACCCTCTGGGTCGGCCTCTTTCCCGGTGGCGTCGCCAGTGTCAATCTCAAAACGCTGGCCGTCCAGCGCTTCGGGGCCGCCCAGGGTCTCAAGGATGAACGGGTCAACGGGCTCCTGCTCGACCGCTCCGGCCAGCTCTGGGTCTGCACCATGCGCGGCCTCTTCCGCAAAACACCGTCGGGCTTCATCAACGCTCTGCCGGATCCCTCGCCGGACGAGGTCTTCCTCCGCGCCGCCAGCGATCCGGACGGCGGCGTCTGGATCGCCTCCAGCAAAGGGCTCCGCCTTTGGCGCGACGGAGTGTGGCGCCTCTTCACCGCGCAGGATGGTCTGGCGCAGAATGCCGTGACCCTGGTCAAGGCGCCCAAGGCCGGCGAGGTCTGGATCTCCTATCGCGGCAGCAAGGGCATCAGCATCCTCCACCTGCGGCAGGACCGGATCCAATCCGTCGAACACATCCTGGCCCCCAAACTGCCCTCCAACCACGTCCTCTTCCTGGGCGACGATTCACAGGGTGACATCTGGGTCGGCACCGATAACGGCGTCGGCCTGCTCCGCAACCGCGTCTGGACCACCCTCACCAAAGCCGACGGCCTCATTTGGGACGACTGCAATACCAACTCCTTTTTCGCCGACGCGGCTGGCGGCGTCTGGATCGGCACCAGCCGGGGCCTCACCCATATCCGGCCCGGAGCCAAGCCGGGCCTGGTCCTCGGACCGCCACCCAGCCCCGTCTTCTCCTCGTTCCAGTTCGGCGGCCGCGAACAGGCCGCTCACATCGGCCTCACCCTCCCCTTTCAAAACAGGCTCCTCGAACTCGGCCTCGCTACCCTCACCTTCCGCCAGGAAGAACACCTGCACTATCGCTACCGTCTCTCCGGACTCGAGGATTCCTGGGTGGAATCCTCCGCGCCTCAGTTGCGATTCCCCAATCTTCCCGCCGGTTCCTATCACCTGGAGGTTTTCGCCGTCAACGCCGCCGGCGAATCCAGTCTCGCTCCGGCGCGCGCTCAGTTCGTCGTCCGCCCGCCCTGGTATGGAACCTGGTGGTTCTACGGTTGTCTCCTCGCCCTGCTCGGCTTCGCCATCCGCGAGTTCATCTGCTGGAGGACCGCCCATCTCCGCCGCCGCAGCCTCGACCTCGAAGCCGCCGTCCACGCCCGGACCGAGGAACTCCAAAGCCAATATGATCTGGCCGATCGCCAGAAGGGCGAGATCGAACGCCTGCTCCAGGAAGCCAACCAGCTTCATCGCGCCAAGAACGAGTTCCTGGCCAATATCAGCCACGAAATCCGCACGCCCATGAACGGCATCCTCGGCCTCACCGAACTCGCCCTTCATACCAGCCTCGATGCGGAGCAGACGGAGTACGTGGAAGCCACCCGCAAATCCGCGCAGTCCCTCCTGGGCCTCCTCAACGACGTCCTCGACTTTGCCAAGATCGAAGCCGAGCGCGTCGAACTGGAACATGTCCCGTTCAGCATCCTCAGTTGCCTGGATCTGGCACGCGACACCTTCGCCAGCCAGGCCATCGCCAAAGGGCTCGACGTCCAGGTCGAAGTCAGTCCCTCCGTGCCTGCCCAGTTGCTCGGCGACAGCCGCCGTGTCGGCCAGGTCGTCATGAACCTCGTCGGCAATGCCGTGAAATTCACTGAACGCGGCTCCATTACGCTCACCGCCAGCGCCGAAGCCAGCATCGGGAATGTCGTCCGGGTGCGCGTACAGGTCCGCGATACGGGCATAGGCATCCCGGCCGAAAAACAGAAGCTGATCTTTGAACCCTTCCGCCAGGCGGACGGCTCCACCGCCCGCACCTACGGCGGCACCGGTCTCGGTCTCTCCATCTCCGCCCGCCTCATCGAAATCATGGGCGGCCGTCTCGCCGTGGAAAGCGCGCCAGGAAAAGGCAGCGTCTTCTCCTTCACCCTCCCTCTGCAGCGCCTGGACTCTGCCGCCCTGTCGCCGTCGGAAAGCGTCGCCCCGGCCGCCCCCGTCGCGGCTGGCGCGCCGGCCCGGGTCCTGCTGGCCGAGGACCACCAGATCAATCAGATGGTTGTCATCCGCCTGCTGCAGAAACGCGGTCATCTCGTCACGGCCGTCAGCAACGGCGAGGAGGCCGTAGCCGCCGCCGCCAACGGTGATTTCGATCTCATCCTCATGGATATGCAGATGCCCGTCATGGACGGACTGGAAGCGGCCCAATGCATCCGTGCCTTGCCGGGTGCCGCCGGTCGCGTCCCCATCGTCGCCCTTACCGCGAACGCGCTGGGCCACGTGCAGGAAGAGTGCCGTGCCGCCGGCATGGACGCCTATCTGGCCAAGCCTGTGGCGCCGGAAGAACTCTATCGCGTCGTCGAAACCGTCCGCGCCGCTGGCGTCAACACGGCCGCGGTCGACTGACTGCCGCGACCGGATCCATCACTCTAGCCGCCAGGCCGGACAGCCTCGGCCCTACGCTCTCCTTCAAAAATCTTCCGGTGCAAATGCTACGTACGACGGATTGAAATCACAATCGTTCTAGAGTAGCCTGCCAACACACTTGCAGTGGCTTGAAAGGATGTACCGTGAAAAACCTGATCGTCTGCTCTCCCAAGAGCCTGCCTCGCGAACAACTCTTTGCGGCCGCGAAAACCGCCGTCGCCATCAACCCGTTCAACCATGCCCCGCTCGACCGGCTCACTCGCCTCATCCCGTCCTTCCGCCCCACCCGCGAGCACCTGGCCGTCGTCACCACCAAATACTGGGGCGTGAAAGGCGTCAAACTCACAGTCGGTTTTCTCGATGGCGCACCCACTGACCTGCGCAAACGCATTCTGCTCCACATGAACGCCTGGTCCGCCACCGCCAACGTCAAGTTCGTCGAGACCAAAACCGATCCGCAGGTGCGCATCGCCCGCGTCGGCGGCGACGACGGCGGCTATTGGTCTTACGTCGGCACCGACATCACCCACATCCCGAAAAACCAGCAGACCATGAACCTCGAGGCGTTCTCCATGAACACGCCCGAGTCGGAGTTCCACCGCGTCGTCCGCCACGAGACCGGCCACACTCTCGGCTTCCCCCACGAACACATGCGCGCCGCCCTCGTCGCCAAGATCGATCCCGACAAAGCCATCGCCTACTTCATGCGCACCCAGGGCTGGAGCGAGGACGAGGTCCGCGCCCAGGTCCTCACCCCTCTCGAAGAGGGCACCCTGATGGGTACCGTGGCCGATCCCAACTCGATCATGTGCTACCAGATCCCGGGCGAAGTCACCAGGGACGGGAAACCCATCATCGGCGGCAAGGACATCGACAAACTCGACTTCACCTTCGCGGCCAGCATCTATCCCAAGGCAACCGCCAAACCTGGATCGAAGCCCGCGCCCAAATCGGCCCCCAAGGCCAAACAGGCCAAAGCCGGAAAACGATAATCAGGTTCAGGTCCTCTCTGGTGCCTCTCCACAGATTCGTCCATCGAGTGAGGTCGCTGGGGAGATCATCGGTCTTTCTGGGGGCGGGCGCCTCCCAATCGTTTGGATGTCCACTCGCCCCGGAGATCCTGCCCGCCATCCGGACTCGAGAGGCCCCGCCCACAACTCTGGGAAGTATGTAAACCAAGTCAGGCCCGGCTCTGGCGGTACGATGAAATGTGACCACCGAGATCATGGGCATCCTCAATGTGACGCCCGATTCCTTCTCTGACGGAGGCCGCTTCGCCCATCTGGAGCAGGCCGTGGAACACGCCTTCCGCCTGGTCGAAGAGGGCGCCTCCATCCTCGATATCGGCGGAGAGAGTACCCGCCCCGGCGCCGAACCCGTCCCGGAGGAGGAGGAACTCCACCGCGTTCTTCCCGTCATCGAAGCCCTTGCCGGACGCCTCGACGCCCGACTCTCCATCGATACCTGCAAACCCGGCGTCGCCGAAGCCTGCCTCCGCGCCGGAGCCGGAATGATCAACGACGTCACCGGCCTCCGCGACGCCCGCATGGCCTCCGTCGCCGCCGCCCACGGAGCCGCGGTCGTCATCATGCACATGCGTGGCACCCCGGCCACCATGAATCAGGAAACCGCCTACACCGATGTCGTGGCCGAAGTGAAGGAGTTTCTCGGACGCCAGGCCGCCGCCGCCCGCGCCATCGGCGTCGAAGAGATCATCCTCGATCCCGGCATCGGCTTCGCCAAGACCGCCCCCCAGAGCTTCGAACTCCTCCGCCGCCTGGGTGAGTTCTCCGATCTCGGCTGCCCGCTCCTCATCGGCCCGTCCCGCAAGTCTTTCCTTGGGACCCTACCCGGCATGGAGAATCCCGCCGACCGCCTCGAAGGCACGCTGGCCGCCTCCGTCATCGGGGTCATGCAAGGCGCCTCCATCGTCCGCGTTCACGACGTCCGGGAGTGCCGCAAAGCGCTCGCCGTGGCGGACGCGGTGAAAGGTTGAGTATGGACAGGATCATCCTCCGCGGTGTGCACCTCACCGTCAATCTGGGAGTACCGCCCGAAGAACGCAGCATCCCCCAGGAGATCGTCCTCGATCTCGATGTCGAGTTCGACACCCGCCCCGCCGGACTCTCCGATGACTTCAATCTCACCGTGGACTACGCTGCCATGCACACCGTCGTGCGCCGCGTCGCCACCGAACGCCACTACTCCCTCGTCGAATGTATGGCCGAGCGCATCGCCGCCGCACTCCTCGCCGAATTCCCCATCGAGTCCGTCCGCGTCCTCCTCATGAAGCCGGCCGCCCTGCGCGGCCGCAACGTCGATTACCCCGCCATCGAAATCGTCAGGCGCCGCCATGGCTGAAGTCTATCTCTGCCTCGGCTCCAACCTCGGCGACAAGGCCGCCAACCTCAGGACGGCCCTCGACCGGATCACGGAGTTTTCCACCGTTCGCGCGGTCTCTTCTTTCCATGACACTGAGCCCGTCGGCTTCCTGGACCAGGACCGCTTCCTGAACGCCGCCGCCCATGTCTCAACCGCCTTGGAGCCCCGCGCCTTCCTCGACCGCCTTCTGGAGACCGAACTATCTCTCGGCCGCGTCCGCACCATCCCCAACGGCCCCCGCATCATCGACCTCGACATCCTTCTGTGGGACTGCCAGATCATCCACGAGCCCGGCCTGGTCGTGCCCCATCCCCGCATGCAGGACCGCCTTTTTGTCCTGGATCCACTGGTTGAGATTGCACCGGAAGCCCTTCACCCACTGCTCGGACGGACTGTCCGGCAATTGCGCGAAGCCTTGCTCGCCCACACGCGCTAACCCATCGCCCCCTCTTCCGGGCGGTTCGCTCCCACTTCGCCTCTGCTTCTGCCAGAATAATATGCGTCTGGGCTGATACACTTCGCTGTCATCATACGCACTATAATTCAGGGAACCGTGCGCGCATCCATTGGCATCTCCGACGTCGGCTGTGTCCGTAAGAATAACGAGGACTCGTATCTCGTCGACCCCCAGCTCGGCTTATACGCCGTCGCCGATGGCATGGGGGGAGCTCAGGCGGGCGAGCTTGCATCGCAAATCGCGATTGAAAGTCTGCGCGAAGCCATAACCGCCGCGCCAGAACGCACACACGAAACACTCGTCCACGCCTTCGAGCACGCCAACACGGCTGTGCTCGAAACAGCAGCGGCCGACCCGCGCCTCGAGGGCATGGGCACGACCATGATCTGCGCCCTGGAAACCCCCAACTCTCTCCTCGTGGGCAGCGTCGGCGACAGCCGCGCCTGGCTCTTCCAGGACGGCCAGCTCTCCCTCGTCTCCAACGACCAGACCTGGGTCAACGAAGTGGGCCGCCCTCTCGGCATCGCCGAGGAACGCCTCAAAGTCCACCCCATGCGCCATGTGCTCACCATGGCAGTCGGCGTCAGCCAGCTTCTCCGCGTTCAGATCTACCCTCTCCATCCACCCCCCGGCAGCATCCTGCTCCTCTCCAGCGACGGTCTCCACGGCCCCCTCAATGATGAAGATCTACAAAATCTTCTATCTCAGCCGATATCTTTGGAGGCTCGCGCCCACTCCTTTATCGAGGCAGCAAAGAAAGCCGGAGGACCCGATAACATTACCGTCGTCCTCCTTGAGTTCTAATTCACTTCAATCCCTCTGCCTCTGGAGGGTCTCGTGCTCTACGTGTGCCTGTTCGCGGCACTTCTCGCGCCCCCTGGCGCTTTGACCATTGAGGTCGTCGAGGGCTCCGGCGCGGTCGCCGCCCGCGGCTCGGTCAGCCCGCAACGTTTCGCTGTTCTGGTGAAGGACTCATCCGGCGCCCCCGCCCCGTCGGTCACTGTCCAGTTCCGCCTACCCTCGGAAGGCCCGTCCGGCGAATTCGCCAGCGGCTCGAAGCTGGAATCTGTACTCACCGGGCCAGATGGGAAGGCCTATGTCCGGGGAATCCACTGGAACTCCATCCCCGGAAAACTGGACATCCTTGTCAGGGTGGCCAACCAGGCCGAACGCGTTCAAATCAGCATTCCTGCCGAAATATCGGCAACACTGCCGCCATCCCGGCATCTAGCCTCAAAATCGCCAAAAAAATGGATCATTTTAGCCGTCGTTAGCGGCGCAGCGGCCGCAGGTTTGGCCGTCGCCGGCGGCGGCAAATCCTCGCCCCCAATCACCACGGATCAGCCCCCCGCCAGCCTGCCTCCCTCCCTCGGAACGCCGGTCATCTCGATAGGAAAACCGTGATGCGCCATCTTCTCATTTTCTTCACGCTGTCGGCTTTCGCCCAAACGACCCCGGTAGCAGGGATTTTTCATGACGGAAAAGGTGCCCTTCGCACCCTCCAAGGGACGGAAGGAGCCTGGACTGCCCCGATCCTGGTCCCCCACGGCGTCCTCTCCGCCGGCTACTCCGGCAAGACCCTCTGGTACAAGACGGAAACAGAACTCCATGTCTTCGACGGCGAGGAGACCTCGGTCCCTGCCCCCTCCGGTCAGGCAACCGCCAGGTTTAACGAAACAGGCGACTTAGTCGAGGTCTTCTTCGCCTCCGGTGAACATGCGCTGTGGCGCGGCCATGCCCTGGAGTTCCTCGATCCCATTGCGGAATCCCCCACATTCCCGGAAGCTCTGGGCCCCGGCAAGTTTCTGCTCCGCCGCGAGAGCGGCCTCTACGCCTGGACACCAGGCTCGGCCCCGGTGCTCATCCCGCTCGCGGAAACCCCTTCCTTTCAATTGTTTCTACGAACGGACGAAGCGGAGGTGGCGGTCGGAACCAGCTTCCGCCTGCCCGAGGCAGGCGTTGGCGAATCCTCCGTGGCGCGTTTCCGCATCCGGAACCCAACCGATAAGCCCATCACCATCAGCCGTTTATCCATTGACCCATCTCCCTTCCGGACGTTCGACCAGTTCTTCGTGCCTTACCTCATCCCGGCCAATGGATATGGCGACTTCTCGGTCCGCTTCTCGCCCGTCGAGCCGGGAGAGTTCGCAACCACATTGTGGATCAATGATTTGCAGGTGAAACTGGAGGGCAGCACGGTTGCCTCTACCAGCGTGGAAATCCTGGAGGGCACCCTCTGGAAACCTCTCACTACGCCCTATGACCTTGGTTCAGTGGAGCGCAAATCCGCCCTCAGCCGGCGTCTTCGAATCATGCCCGATTCACCGCCAACCCTTGCAGGCACTGGCTTTACGCTGTCGGCCTCGGGACCGGAATGGATCATCAACGTCGCTTCCGATACAGCCCGCACGCTCACGGGAACCCTCCAGGTCGCCGGCCGGACCTTTCAACTGAGGGCAACCTTCACCGAGTTCCCCCTGCCCCGCCCCTCGTTCCAACCCGTTTCGGGCAAACTGACCTCCGGGATCCAGCAGCCCATCACCCTGCAATTCGCCCAGCCGGCCAAGGCTACGGTATTGGGATTATTGAAGTTAGACTTCACGCCCGGTTCGCCGGGCCTGGGCAACGACTCTGCAATCGCCTTCCTGCCCCGCATGGAGCGGACCATCAACTTCCGCCTGAACGAGGGCTCGACCATCGCTGAATTCAGCGGTTCTGATTCCGTACTCGTTCAGACGGGTTCTACCGCCGGAACAATCGTTCTCACCGCCGACCTGGGCGGTCTCACCGAGCAGGCGGTCTACCGGATCGACCCCGCCCCTGTCACCTACACTGCAACCAAAGCCAGCATTTCCAGCACGTTGGCGGAGGTCCTGATCACCGGGGTCGACAACTCCCGTTCGGCCGGTAGAATCGCCTTCACCTTCCTCCGCATCGATGGAAAGCCTGCCTCGCCCGGCCGCATGGACGTGGACGTAACCTCTTCATTCAAAGAGTACTTCGCGACCTCCGGCACCGGAACCTTCCAGCTCCGCGCGTCGTTCCCAGTCTCAGGCGATGCCGCCGGTCTGACAGGTGTCGAAGTGGAGATGACGAACGCGCAGGGGTCGTCCCAGTCAGGACGCCTTCCCCTCAACTAGTTACACTGGCAGTGTGAAGCCTATTGCATTAACCATCGCCGGTTCCGACCCCAGCGGCGGCGCCGGCATCCAGGCCGATCTCAAGACTTTTCATCAATTTGGCGTCTATGGCCAGGCAGCCATCACCCTGCTGACGGTCCAGAACACGCAAAACGTCTTTGACGTGCAGGTCCAGAAACCCGAACTGGTCGCCGCCCAGATCCGGGCCATCCTCGACGACATGCCACCGAAGGCCGCCAAAACGGGCGCCCTGGGCACCGCCGAAGTTGTTGAAAATGTGGCGGAATTGGCCCAGGACTTTCGCTTCCCCCTGGTGGTGGACCCGGTGATGATCAGCAAGCACGGCGCTCCGCTCATCGCCGCCGAAGCCCGCACCGCCTTGCTCGAGAAACTCCTTCCCAAAGCCAGGCTGGTCATGCCCAACCTACACGAAGCCGCTGCCCTGACAGGACTTACGGTCGAGACCCGCGACCAGATGGAAGCCGCCGCCCGGCGCCTTTTTGACACCTGCGGCTGCAACGTCCTGGTCAAAGGGGGCCATCTGGCCGGAGTCGCGCTGGACCTGCTTCTGATTGACGGCAAAGCACTTCACGAGTTTCCAGCGGAGCGCATCCACACCATCCACACGCACGGGACCGGCTGCACCTATTCAGCCGCCGTGACCGCTGGCCTGGCCTTGGGCTTGCCGCTACCCCAGGCAGTTCGAGCCGCGAAAGAGTTCATAACAGAGGCGATCCGGACCAACCCCGGTCTCGGACACGGCTGCGGACCCGTCAACCACCATGCCCGCAACCACCTTTACAATGAATGAGTGGCATTTCTCCCCGTCGACGAGCAGTTAACTTATTTGCGGAAAGGGTTCTCGGAGATCATCCGGGAAGAGGACCTGAAGGAGCGCCTGACCCAGGCGGCTGCAGCGAATCGCCCTATCCGCGTCAAGGCGGGCTTCGATCCGACCGCGCCCGACCTCCATCTCGGCCATACCGTCCTGCTTCGCAAGATGAAGCATTTCCAGGACTTGGGCCATACAGTCATCTTCCTGATCGGTGATGCAACCGGTTTGATTGGCGACCCCACGGGCCGCAACGCGCTACGTCCGCCGATGACCCGGGAAGAGATCAATCGCAACGCCGATACCTATAAGGAGCAGGTGTTCCAGATCCTCGATCCTGCGAAAACCGAGGTCCGGTTCAACTACGACTGGCTGGGCTCGCTGCGCTTTGAGGACATGATCCGGCTCACGTCCAAGTACACCGTCGCCCGGATTCTGGAGCGCGACGACTTCGCGAAGCGCTACCGCGACTCCGTTCCGATCTCGGTGCACGAGATGCTCTATCCGCTCGCGCAGGGCTACGACTCGGTCGCACTGGAGTGCGACGTCGAGCTCGGCGGCACGGACCAGAAGTTCAACTTATTGGTAGGCCGCGATTTGCAGCGCGACTACGGCCAGGCTCCGCAGATCGTGGGCACAGTGCCTTTGCTGGAAGGCTTGGACGGCATCGACAAGATGTCGAAGTCGAAAGGCAATTACGTCGGCATCCGGGAAGCCCCTGAAGTGATGGTGAAGAAACTGATGACCATCAGCGACAACCTCATGTGGCGCTACTGGGAACTTTTGACGGATGTGCAAATTTCTGAGATTTCGGCCCTGAAAGCGAGCGGACGCAACCCGCGCGATATTAAGCTGGATTTGGCTGAGCGCATTGCCGGTGATTTCCATCCGGCAGCCGCGGCCAAAGCCGCGCGGGAGCAGTGGTTGCACGATGTGAGCCAGGGCCAGACGCCGGAAGATCTGCCCCTCACCATCGCAGCCGACCCGCGACTGAAGCAGTGCCTGTTGCAGACCGGGCTCGCGCCATCCAGTTCGGAAGCAGACCGCCTCATCAAAGCGGGCGCGGTTGCCGCCGGCGGTGAAGTGATCAAGAGTCCGTCGCACCGGTTCGAAGCAGGAGAGTACATCCTGCGCGCCGGCAAGAAGTGGGCACGAGTGAAGGTCTGACCTTTTATGCTGCTGGCTCGCGACACGATGGGCCTGAGTCTGGACGCACTGCGCTCGCACCGGCTGCGCACCGCCCTGACTGTGCTCGGGCTCACGATGGGTGTCGCGACGCTGATTACCGTCGTCACGATTGTCCAGGGCGCGAACGTCTATGTGGAGACCAAGATCGCAAACCTGGGCGCCGACGTGTTCCAGATGGCGCGCACGCCGTTTGCCGTGACTGATTACGAGGTCATCCTCAAGGCTCTGCGCTACAAGCGGATCCACATGGAGGATTACGATTTCGTGCGGTCGGCCTGTCCGGACTGCAAAGTGATGGGCGCGTCGGGTTCGGTGACCACGCGCGCCAACCATCTGACCGAAGAACTGACAGACGTCAACATGAACGGCCAGACGGCTTCGATGGCGGAGATCGAGGCTCGCACGATCGAGATGGGCCGCTACTTCACGGAGATTGAGGACCAGCGTTCCGTGCGGGTGGCCGTCATCGGCGCCACGCTGCGCGACAAGTTCTTTCCGGAGCAGGATCCGGTGGGACAGAAGTTCCGGTTGGGCAGCGAGGAGTTCACGGTGATCGGCCTCTATGAGCGGGGCGGCAGCGTGCTGGGGCAGGACTCCGACAACTTCGTGGTGATCCCGCTGAATACGTTCCTGCAGTTGAAGGGGTCGCGGTACTCGCTGACGATCAACGTGAAGGTTCCGAATGACCCGAAGGGATTCGAGCGGGCCCAGGATCAGGCGCGCCTGGCATTGCGGGCGCGGCGGCACATCCGGCCGACCCAGGATGAGGACTTCTTTATCGGCACGAAGGACAGCTACATCCAACTGTGGCAGCAGATCAGCGGCGCCTTCTTCGCGGTGTTCATCCTGGTGAGTTCAATCTCGGCCGTCGTGGGCGGGATTGTGATCATGAACGTCATGCTGGTGAGCGTGACGGAACGGACCAAAGAGATTGGGATCCGGCGCGCCATGGGCGCGACAGGCCGCGACATTCTGAAGCAGTTCCTCACCGAGAGCGTGCTGCAGTGCATGGTGGGCGGTTTCTTCGGGATCACGCTCGGATTTCTTTGCGCCGAGGCGCTCAACCGCTTCACTTCCTTCCCAGCTTCGGTGCAGGGCGGAGTCGCTGTCCTGGGCATGGTTTTGAGTTCGGCGATCGGGCTGTTCTTCGGCATTTACCCTGCCTCGCGCGCCGCGCGGCTGGATCCGGTGGAAGCATTGAGGGCTGAATAGATGACGCGCTCAGAGTTCCGGGAAAACCTGATCGTGAGTCTCGACACGCTTCGCGCGCACAAGGTGCGCAGCGCGTTGACGTTGCTGGGCGTGGTCATAGGGGTGACCAGCGTCATCACCGTCGCGGCGATTATCGACGGGCTGAACAAATATGTCGCGGACAAGGTGGAGAAGATGGGCTCGCGCAGCTACTTCATCACCCGTTTCCCTTTCGGCACGGACCCGAACCGCATGCCGGAGAAGTACCGCCTGCGCCGCTATCTGCAATACAGCGACGCCGACAAGATCAAAGACACGGTGCACAGCATCGACAAGATCAGCGCGCTGGGCACCCGCGCCAACTTTTTCGGGGATAAGAACGAACTGAGGTATGGCGGAGAGCGTGTGGAACGCGCCATCATCCGCGGCGCCAGCGCCGACTACTGCGACGTGATCCCCATGTTCGTCGTGGAGCAGGGCCGCTACTACACGCAGGCCGAGGTGGACCGCGCCGCGCCGGTGGTGGTGCTGGGCCAGGCGATTTCCGATTCGCTCTTCGGCCGGGCCTCGCCGTTGGGCAAACAGATCATGATGAACGGATCACCCTACGAGGTGATCGGAGTGTTCGCGCATGACGAGGGCTTGCTGGGCGGTCCGGGCGTCGACCAGTTCGCGATGATTCCGCTGTCGACATTCCGGAAGCACTATCCGGAGTCGAAGGAAGTAGTCATCATCTACACCGTGCAGCGGGACGTGGATCCGATGGTGGCGCAGGATGAAGTGGGCGACGCATTGCGGCGCATCCGCAAGGTATCTTACAAGTCCGACAACGATTTCGAGATCCTCAGTTCCGACTTCCTGTCGAAGCTTTGGGGGCAACTGACCGGAGCGATTGTCATCCTGACGTCCGTGATCAGTTCCATCGGTCTGCTGGTGGGCGGAATCGGCGTGATGAACATCATGCTGATTTCGGTGACGGAGCGCACGAAGGAGATCGGGATCCGCAAGGCGATCGGCGCCCGAGCGTCGGATATCCGCGTGCAGTTCCTGCTGGAGGCCCTGATGCTGACGGTGGCGGGCGGCATGATCGGGATCCTCGGCGGCTACGTGCTGGCGTTGCTGATCCGCACCGCCGCGCCTTCCATAGGGGCTACGGTGAGCCCGTTCTGGGCCACGATGGGTGTGACTTTGTCGGCCATGGTGGGCCTGTTCTTCGGGTACTGGCCGGCGAACCGGGCAGCCAAACTGGACCCCATTGTCTGCCTGCGCTACGAATAAACCAACGGATGCTCGCGGTTGCGGCGGGGTTCCTGCGAAGATAGAGTGAGACCTCAATGAGCCGTAAACGCGTCGATTGGAAGATTAAGAACGAAGTTCTGCACCTGGGTGAGCGCACGTTAATCGTGGGCGCCATGAATGTTGCGCCCGATTCACCGGTGGAGGGCGGGCGCTACGAAGACCCCGACAGGGCATTCGTACAGGCCGTACAGATGGCGGACCAGGGCGCGGACATCATCGAAATCGGCGCCGAGAGTTTTCACTCCGGATCGAAGCGAATCTCCGAGGCGGAAGAACTGCGGCGGCTGATCCCGATCCTGAAGCGGGTGCGCGGCAAGGTGGGTCCGCTGATCTGCGTGGAGACGTACAAGCCGGCGGTGGCCGAGAAGGCGATCGAGCACGGGGCCGTGATCATCAAGGATCCGACGGGCCTGACGCTGGATCAGGAACTGGCCAAAGTGGTGATGCAGCACGATGTAGGGTTCATTCTGCAGCACACGCGAGGTACGCCGGACACGTGGGCGAAACAGGGATCGATGAAGGGCGCAGTGGGCATGGTGATGGCGGAACTGAACGCGGCGCTGAACCGCGCGGGCCGCATGGGTGTGGAGCGGACGCGCCTGGCCCTGGATGTCGGCATCGGCATGGGCAAGCGCAAGGAGACAAACAGCGAATTGATCACCGGGCTGGGCGAATTCCATGAGATGCGGCTGCCGGTAGAGGTGAGTCCTGACGGACATCCGTTCAATGCGGCGATCACGCTGGAGCCAAGCCTGGGGACGACAATTGCGGCGGCGACCATGGCGGTGCTGCGGGGCGCGCACCTTGTGAGAGTTCACGATGTCGAAGCGATCCGGCCGGCGATTCTGGTAGCGGACCAGGCGCTGATCGGGTAGAGAAGAGCGGAGTTTGGGGTCGGCGGACGGCCGCACCACCCTGGGACCTTCATCCACGATTGGGCTATTTGGTAGCCTCCAGCTTCTGCAGGAAGGACCAGAACTCCTTATTGCCTTTGTACGGGAGAAACGAGTCGTCTTTGGTCGGCAGGGGTAACCGCTCACCGCTAATCATGTTGGCCTTGCGATGGAGATGAGCCCTCGCAGCCGCGAGCTTGTTCTCACCTGCGTCCGCACAAGCGAGATTGTAGTAGTTCATCGGATCATCGGGATCCTTGGCCACACCCTCCTCAAAAAGGCTTCGCGCCTCCCTGTCGTTCTCGGCTATCCCATAAGACATTCCAGCCTGGTCGCGCATGACCCTTGCCGGTACGACCATGGATGAAAACGGCGCACCATCCGCCGGCACCATCGCTAAACACTTCTCGAAGAAATTCAACCCGGATTACGTTCCACGGTTTAGGGATGTCGGCACAGGCCGATGCCCAGCGGAAATACTGGGCGAGGAGTTTGCATTGTTGGGACGTTGGACTGGGGAGACTTTTGTTGTTGGGGGACGTCCGCGCCCTGTCCACCTGGAGCTGCGATTGAACCTCTGGGCAGCCTGCGTTTTGGGACAGGGGACGAGCGTCCCCAGTGGGGTTGGAACTGCGGATTCCGTCGCCGCTGCACGGGGTTGGTCTTGGCTCGGGTCCGGGCACGGTGGGGGCCGTACCGGGTTTCCGGTTTGTTTTGTCCTACATCGACCCCCTGGATCTTGTCGCTTTCGTCGCCTATAATCAACCCACCTAAGGTAAGGAGGCAGGCGAAGGATGCATGCCAGCCCTGTTGCCCCGTCCATGTCGGCGGAGCGGTCCGGTTCGTTGCCCGGTGAGCAGCGCGTGGTGAACGACTTCAGTATTCAGGTCGGCACCGTGAACGGCTCGGGCAGCCAAACCGCGAATAATGTGTTGATGCGTTCCATCTTCCAGATGGGCGTGCCCGTCTCGGGCAAAAACCTTTTCCCTTCCAACATCGCCGGGTTACCTACGTGGTTTACGATCCGCGCCAGTAAACAGGGGTACATCGGGCGTAAGAAAGAAATCGACTTCCTCGTTGCGATGAATCCGGAGACGGCCCGGGAGGATGTGATGAACCTGGCTCCGGGGACGGCGGCGGTCTATGACGCTCCGCTGAACCTGAATGAGCTGCGGGACGACATCCACTTCTACCCGGTGCCTTTCGACAAGCTGGTGGCACCGGTGTGTCCGGAGGCCAAGCTGCGGAAGCTGGTGCGCAACATGATCTATGACGGCGTGGTGGCGCACCTGCTGGGCATCGATCTGGAAGAGATGCGCAAGGCTCTCTACAAGCAGTTTGGCGAAAAGAAAAAGAAGGCGGCGGAACTCAACTGGGGCGCGGTGCTGGCCGGGCGTGAATACGCGGAGAAGAACCTGGTCAAAACCGATCCCTATTGGGTAGAGCCTATGGACAAGACGGCGGGCAAGCTCATTCTCGACGGCAATACAGCCGCTGCGCTGGGCTGTGTCTTCGCCGGTGTGACGGTGCTGACGTGGTACCCGATTACGCCGTCGTCCTCCCTGGCCGAGGCACTAATCAGCTATCTGGGCCGGTTCCGTCATGACGAAGAGACCAAGAAAGCCACCTATGCGGTGGTGCAGGCGGAAGACGAACTGGCTTCGATCGGCATGGCGATCGGCGCGGGCTGGGCGGGCGCACGATCGATGACGTGCACGTCGGGTCCGGGCATCTCGCTGATGTCTGAGTTCATCGGGCTGGCGTACTTCGCGGAGATCCCGGTGGTGGTGGTGGATGTGCAGCGGGTAGGCCCCTCAACGGGCCTGCCGACGCGCACGATGCAGGGCGACATCCTCAGCAATGCGGTGCTGTCGCATGGCGACACGCATCATCCGGTGCTGTTCCCGTCGTCGCCGGAAGAGTGCTTCACGATGGCGCAGGATGCGTTCGACCTGGCGGAACAGTTCCAGACTCCGGTCTTCCTCAACATGGACCTGGACCTGGGCATGAACAACTGGATGTCGGATCCGTTCCCTTATCCGGAGAAGCCGCTGGTGCGCGGCAAGGTTCTGGATGCGGCAGCGCTGGAGAAACTGGGTGGATTTGCGCGCTACAAGGATGTGGATGGGGATGCGATCCCCTATCGCACGCTGCCCGGTACGAATCATCCGGCGGCGGCCTACTTCACGCGCGGCACGGGCCACAACGAGAGAGCCGGGTACAGCGAACGGGAAGACGACTGGATCCACAACATGGACCGGTTGAACCGCAAGTTTGAGAACATGCGGACCCAGGCGCCGGGGCCGGACGTGCACTACATGGAAGGCGCGCGCGTGGGCCTGGTGTGTTGCGGAACTTCGAGATATGCGGTGCGCGAAAGCCGCGACCAGTTGTCGCGCGAACGCGGCATGAATCCAAGCTGGCTTCGGCTGCGCGCCTATCCTTTCAGCAAAGAACTGGAGGAGTTCATCGACCGGCATGAACGCGTGTATGTGGTGGACCAGAACCGCGACGCGCAACTGCTGATGCTGATGCGCATGGAGATGACTCCGGAACGCATCGCAAAACTGCGGAGTGTGCGGTATTACGGCGGGCTGCCGCTGGATGCGCGCACGGTGACGGACGAGATCGTCCGGCAGGAGGGGTTATGAGCACGGCTCCGGCTGCACCGAAGAAGACGAACCGGATCGGATTGGAGGTCCTGCCGTATCGCGGCGGCAAGACGACGCTGTGCGCGGGCTGCGGGCACAACTCGATTACGGAACGGCTGATTGAAGCGTATTACGAGATGGGCGTGGAGCCGTGGCGGGTGGCGAAGATGTCGGGCATCGGGTGTTCGTCGAAGACTCCCGCCTATTTCCTGAGCCAGTCGCACGGTTTCAACGCGGTGCACGGGCGGGCTCCGGCGGTGGCGACGGGCGCGCTGCTGGGGAATCATACGCTGCAGTGCGTGGTGATCAGCGGGGACGGCGATACGGCGTCGATCGGCATCGGGCAGTTCATGCACATGCTGCGGCGCAATGTTCCGTTGACGTACATCATCGAGAACAACGGCGTATACGGATTGACGAAGGGGCAGTTCTCGGCGACGGCCGATGTCGGCTCGAAGCTGAAGACGGGCATCGTGAATGAGATGCATCCGATTGACTGCTGCCTGATGGGGATCGAACTGGGCGCGACGCTGGTGGCGAGGTCGTTCTCGGGCGATAAACGGCAGTTGAGCGCGATTCTGAAAGCGGCGATCGCGCACAACGGCCTGTCGGTGATCGATGTGATTTCGCCCTGCGTGACGTTCAACGATCACGTGGGGTCGACGAAGTCGTATGCGTGGATGAAAGATCACGAGGAGCCGCTGCACGAGGTGGATTTCGTGCCGGGCTTCTCGGAGATCGAAGTGGAGTTCGAGGAAGGCGAGTCGCGCGTGGTGCAGTTGCACGACGGCTCGCGGGTGCTGTTACACAAGCTGGAGCACGACTACGACCCTACGAACCGCTTTCACGCCGTGGAGGTACTGCATGAGGCCACGCGGCGGCAGGAGGTTCTGACGGGCATCATCTACCTGGACAATAAACGCGCCAACTTCACCGAGACGCTGGACATGGTGGATGTACCGCTGGCGACATTGCCAATGGAACGGGTGCGACCGACGAAACAAGTGCTGGAACAGATCATCGAGGAGTTTCGCTAGCCATGAAGCAAACCGCGAAAATCGGGTCTCTCTTGGGAGCCAAGGGTTCCGCCATCTGGGCGGTGGAGCCGAGAGCCACTGTATACGACGCCATCGCCATGATGGCTGACAAAGGCGTGGGCGCGCTGCTGGTGATGCACGAAGGGCGCCTGGCCGGAATCGTCAGTGAGCGCGACTACACGCGCAAGGTGATCCTCAAGGGCCGTTCCTCCAAAGAGGAGCGGGTTGAGGAGATCATGACTTCGAATGTGACCTCGGCTACACCGGAGCATACGGTGGAAGAGGCGATGCGGCTGATGACGGAGCGGCGGATTCGCCACTTGCCGATCCTCGAAGGCGAGAGAGTGGTGGGCGTTGTTTCGATTGGCGACCTGGTGAAGTGGACGATCTCGGCGCAGGAGGAAACGATTGCGCATCTGACGCATTACATTTCGGGAGGGTATGGGGTGGCATCGTAGGCCGCGAGGGTGGGGGACGTTCACACCCTGTCCACACTTCGGGCGTAGTGGAACGTCGCTGCAGTTTGCGTTTGGGACAGGGGATGAACGTCCCCTGTCCGGGGACCTCCCCACGCGCTAACGTTTCTGGCAGGCGGGGCAGAAGTGAGTGCCCCGCTGGCCGACCACAATGCGGTGAATGGGTTTGCCGCATTGCAGACAGGGCTCGCCTTCCCGTCCATAGACACGATGGAAGCGCTGGAAGCTGCCGGCCCGGCCCTCCGCGTCCACATAGTCGGAGATGGAGGAGCCGCCCGCGGCGATCGCTTCGCCCAGCACCTCGAGAATTGAGGCGTGGAGAAGTTGCGCGCGCCGGGCCGAGAGGCTCGACGACAGCGCCAGCGGGTGGATGCCCGCGCGATGCAGCGCTTCGTCCACGTAGATGTTGCCGAGTCCGCCGAGGAACTGCTGGTTGAGCAGGAGCGGCTTGACGTGTGCGCGCCGGGCCCGAAGACGGTGGGCGAAGGCGGCGGGTTGGATGTCGAAGGGTTCCGGCCCCAGGGTCGAGACGTTTGGGGGGAGTTCGGGCGACCAGAGGAAGCGGCCGAATTGGCGGACGTCATCGAAGATCAGCGTGCCGGGGTCGAGCGTGAGGATGGCGCGGGCGAAGGGTCCGGGGACGGAGTCGAAGAGGAGCTTGCCGGTCATGCGCAGGTGGACCGAGAGGAAGCCCTGGTCGAGGTCGAAGACGAGGAACTTGGCGGCGCGGCGGAGGTCCACAATGGTACGGCCGGTGAGGCCAGCGGCCATGATTTCGGGCTGGTGGCCGGCGGCGTGGGGGGAGAGGTAGCGGGCCTCCAGGATGCGGCGCCCGGCTACGCGCGGGCGGAGCGTACGTACGATGGTCTCGACTTCGGGAAGTTCAGGCATCGACGAAGACGTCGTCTCCCTGGATGACGACGGGATAGCGGGTGAGGGTGATGTCGGAGTTGTAGTCGAGGCAGCCTTTGTCGCAGAGAAACTCCCAGGCGTGCCAGGGGCAGACGATGCGGCCGTCGACGAAGTTGCCTTGCCAGAGGGGTCCGTTGCGATGGGGGCAGAGGCCGTCGAAGGCGTGGACGGTGCCGTTGTCGTTGCAGAGGACGAGATCCTTGCCGTCGACGGTGGCCGGGATCATGGTGCCCGGCGGGAGGGAGGTAAGCGTGGTGATACGGACCAAGGCCATGCCCTTTTATGGTGGCACGGCGGGCGGGCGTGGATTTTGGCCGGTCCAGGGGAAGATGGTACACTATGAGAGACGCGGGCCACCCTAGCTCAGCTGGTAGAGCGGCTGATTCGTAATCAGCAGGTCGCCGGTTCGATCCCGGCGGGTGGCTCCAGAAAATCAACAACTTACAGAAATTGGCGAAGATGGGCACAGGCGACTGTGCCCATTTTTGTGCCCACCCTGAACCACTTGTGCCCAGATTGTGCCCAGGTGCTCTGCGTTGCGATGGGACGTGAGGTGTTGACTGGTGGTCGAATTCCTTGGAGTGCGTCCGCTTCTCGGGATCAGTTCTTTGGTGCCTACACCCGGTGAATCGCGACACCAGGCATACAAACGGGAGCCCCGCGAATTCAATTCTCGCGTTGCCGTGTCCATAGCAGATTCGTTGGCACACGCCAGTCCCACCACCACGCAGTCCTCTGGGCAAATGTGAAGCATTCTCTGTCCCAAGCACTAGAACGCTTGTCTAGCTGCCATCACAGGCCGCTGACGAGACCGAATGACGTGGCAGCAAGTTGCGCCGCCGCTGAGGCCAGAATCACCCATAGGCTCTCGATCTTGCGCGTTGCCATTACGGCTAGGCTTGCGATCAAGATCGCGAAGCTGACCGGTGTCGTAATCGTCCCCTGCGCAATCGGTAACGCTGCCGACCAGAGTAGCCCAGCGCTCGAAAGCACGACTGCTTGTAGTACGCCGCGAGCGCGTGCGCTTTCGGCACGCCGTCCCATGTAGTGAACGAGGGGGATGATGAGGAGCGCAGGCGTCACCATGGCCGCCCAGCCAGCGATCGCTCCGGGAATACCTCCGGCGAAATACCCCACGCTAACGACGTACAGGCCGACCGGCCCCGGCGTCGTGCGCGTCACAACGATCGCAACGTTCAATTGCTCGTCTGTCACAGCGTGCCGGTTCACCACGAGATCTTCGCGCAGCACGGGGAGCGAAGCGAGACCGCTGAAGGTCGTCAGCGTCGCCTTGAGGAGAAGGAGGTAGAGCAGGAGAGGGTTCATTTCTTCGCTCCTGCTGCCGGCCAGAAACATCCGACCAGCGCTGCAGCAAGCAGGATCCGCACGGGCGAGATTGACAGTAGCGAGGCCGCGGCGAACGAGCCACCTACGAACACGGCTAATTTCGGCCAGGAGGCGGACTTCCAATGTGGACGAATGATCGTCACGCCAGTGATAAACATCACCGCCACGGCTGCCGCGATTGCACCTCGAAGTGCGATTTGGACCGTCGAATTGCCGCTCCAAGATTGGTAGAACACCGTGATCACCAAGGCCAGCAGAGAACACGGCGCCGATCCCCCGATGAGCGTTGTAACGGCACCGGACCAACCGCGTAGCATCCAGCCTACAGCCGTGCCAAACGAAAGCAGGTTTGTTCCAGGCGTGAGCCGGGAGAGTGCATAGGCCAAATCGAAACGATGTTGGGCAATCCAGCCCAGCCGGTCCACGACCTCTCCGTGCAGCGTGGCAATGGTGGCGCTTCCGCCACCAAACGTCAAATTGCCATACCGTGCGAAGACATAGAGGAGATCTCGCAGTGACGGCGCGGGTGTAGGTTTATCTTGATTCACGTTCTCAATTCACAGGATTGCAGACTCGGACCGGCATGAGCAGGGCGGCCTCGGAACTTCAGCTTAATGCAAAGCTGGAACACGCGCGGTTCGCCAGCCGATGTGATCGATCCGAAATCGGCGTTGCCCAGAACGACTGCCGGGTTGCCGAGCGGAGGAGTTTGGGTCACATTGAAGGCCTCCGCCCGGACGTCCATACTTGTTCGGTCGGAGAGTTGAAGGGTGCTGCTCGCTGTCAAATCCACGTTACGTCGCGACGCCTGCGATTCCCCATCCACCCCAAAGTAAGCATAGCGATATTCTTGATTACAAGAGCTAGTAGTCTTGTATACGTAGCACTTCTGCCGTGCGCCGACGACGGCGCGGAGGTGCGACGAGGAAATGCCTGGAAAGATCCAGAATCAGCTTGCGGCGGTGCGTCATCGTTGCGGAATCAGTACAGCGGAACTCGCGCGTAGGGTGGGGGTGAGCCGCGCGACGATCTATGCGATCGAGGCCGGCAACTACGTAGCCAACACCGAGGTGACGCTGAATCTGGCCCAGGAACTCGAAGTCTCGGTGGAGGATTTGTTCTCTCTGACTCGTGATGCTCGACGCGCTGACACATTGATGCCCACGGAATTGCTGGGTGCTGAAGTTGCCGAGCAGCAGCCCGTGCGTTTGGGTCGGGTGGGCGACAAGTGGGTTAGCGCTCCCGTCGCGGCCGTCCCCTATTTTCTGCCGGACTGCGACGGCTTGGTCTCGGCATCTGGGCGCGCCAAAGGGAAAGCCAACGTGCTGACGTTTCAAAGCGACGAGACCTTCCGCTCCGCCGCGGAAGCCTTTGGCGTGGATTTCGTACCACTCCTCCCAGAGCGATACGATTTCGTGCTGCGAAAGGAAACGTTGAACCTCCCGGCGGCAAAGGCCTTCATGGATGTTCCGCAGAAGACCGCGCTGCGCAGAATGCTGGAAGGTGTCGCTGGCTACGACACGGGCCTGACAGGCTCCGTGCAGATGTGAGCACACTCGGCATCTTAGGCATACGAATGGGCCGGCACATTACGAAGACGATAGCGTTAGCTTTCCTGCTCAGTAGCATGTTGCTGGCACAAGGCGGCGAGGGCGGAGCGAAACATCAGATAACCGTCTCGGTCGCAGCCAGTTTACGCAATGCTGTCGAGGAAGTTCAGCAGTTGTATCGAAGCCAGAACCCTGACGTGTCACTGATCTTCAACTTTGGCGCATCGGGAGCGCTCCAACAGCAGATCGAACAAGGCGCTCCGGTGGATGTCTTTTTGCCTGCCTCGCTCAAGCAAATGGATGCGTTGCAAAAGTCCGGTTTGTTGCTGGATGCAACCCGGAAAGATCTTCTGGTGAATCAGGTTGTCCTCATTGCGCCTCCCGGTTCTCAGTCACCCAAGGGGTTCACCGGACTTGCCGGCCCGGACATAAAGCTCATCGCCATCGGAGATCCGGCGAGTGTTCCGGCGGGCGACTACGGGCGTCAGGCGCTGGAGTCCCTTCGGCTTTGGCCCGCTGTGGAGCCGAAGCTGATTCTGTCGAAAGATGTTCGTCAGGTCCTCACATATATTGAATCGGGCAATGCAGATGCCGGGATCGTGTACGCAAGCGATGCTCAAACCTCCGGCAAGGTCAGAGTAGTCGAGATCGCTCCGCCTGGATCTCACAAGGTTGTCGTCTATCCGGTGGCGGTAACGCGCAGAGCCCGGAATATCGAACAGGCCAAGAAGTTTGTTGATTTTCTGTCGGGTGAGCGCGCGCAAGACATTTTCGGCAAGTACGGTTTCGTTCCGGGCACGCCTTCAGCAGTCAGCAAGGTCAGGACGGAGAGCGCACCGATCGACCTGTCGCCGCTTTGGATCTCGTTGAAAACTTCCGCAGTGGCCACGGCTTTCGCTTTCTGCCTCGGCTTGCTGGCGGCCCAGACCATGAGCCGCTTCCGCGGAAGGAGTAAAGCGTTGATCGATGGCGTTCTGACTCTGCCCCTCGTGCTGCCGCCAACCGTGATTGGGTTCTTTCTGCTGCTGGCTTTCGGACGCAACAGTTGGCTTGGACAACTGCTGCAGACGTTTGGCATGACCATCGCCTTTTCATGGCCCGCCACCGTGATCGCTGCTACGGTAGTGGCCTTTCCTTTGATGTATCGAACCTCACTCGGCGCGCTTGAGCAGGTGACTCCGACGCTTCTCCAAGCGGGCCGCACCTTGGGCGCCTCCGAATGGCGTGTCTTCCGGCGCATCACGCTTCCCCTGGCTTGGCCCGGCATCATGGCCGGGACGGTACTGGCCTTTGCAAGAGCGCTCGGAGAATTTGGCGCCACTCTCATGCTCGCCGGGAACATTCCTGGGAGAACCCAGACCATGCCGGTGGCGATTTTCTTTGCGGCGGAAGGCGGCGAGATGAACCGGGCTTTGGGCTGGGTGATTCTGATTGTCGCGGTCTCGCTTGCCGTGATCGCAACGCTCAACTACTGGTCCCACTACAAGTCCGCGACGGCGCCGTCTGGCCCGCCGATCGAGACCCTACCTTCGAATGTCCACACCGCATCCAAGCGCTACGAAGTCATGCGGCAATCTTCGGCCCAAGGTCAACCCGAGCTGATCTTCGATGTTCAAAGGCGCGCAAACAAATTCACCTTGACGGCTAGATTCCAAAACAACGGCGGCGCATTGGGACTACTGGGGGCCTCAGGTTCCGGAAAGAGCATGACGCTGCGCTGCATCGCCGGCATCGATACGCCAGACGAGGGGCAGATCGTTCTGAACGGGCGCGTCCTCTTTGATCACTCCGCAAGAATCAACCTGCCATCGTCCTCGCGAAGGATTGGCGTTCTTTTTCAGGACTACGCACTGTTTCCGCACCTGAACGTCCGCGACAACGTTGCCTTTGGCCTGGAAGATCTCACTCAGTCCGAGCGGGCAGCCCGGATCGCAGATGTCGTTGCGCTTGTCCATATTGAAGTCTTGCTGGACCGCTATCCTTCCGAATTGTCCGGCGGTCAGAAGCAGCGAGTGGCGCTAGCCCGGGCGTTGGCTATCCAGCCCGATGCGCTGCTCTTGGACGAGCCATTCTCCGCGCTCGACCCGCACCTGCGCCGGCAGTTGGAGGAGCAGCTTCGCGAAGCCTTGACCGCCTACCGTGGCGTGGTCTTGTTTGTCACGCACGACCTGGAAGAGGCTTTCCGTTTCTGTCAGGACCTCCTCGTTCTAGACGCCGGACAGGTGATCGCCAGTGGGCCGAAGCACCAACTATTTGAGCAACCCCGCACCGTGCGCACTGCACGGTTGACTGGCTGCAAGAATATTTCTCCGGCGCGGAGGCGTGACAGTGGAAAGGTCGAAGTCCCCGCGTGGAATATCGAACTGACTGTGGACGACGTCTCTACAGCAGAAATCGCTTTCGTTGGTATACGCGCCCACCATCTCAAGCTCGCCAATCAGGCGTCAGGTGCTGTAAACGTTTTCCCTGCCTGGCTCATGGAAACGAGTGAATCGCCGCATGAGATGACTCTTTATCTCCACTTGCAGCGTCCACCCAGTGACGGAGACGTAGCCCACTTGCAGATGGAGGTTTCGAAAGAGGATTGGGAGGATCTCAAGGCAAGGTCTCAGCCATGGAGCGTTTGTCTCCCGTCCAAGCGGTTACTACTTCTAAACGCCTAAAGCCGTGACCAAGGCGGTTTCCTCCGGCGCAGATGAGGAGCACAATGAAGGCAGAGGTAATCGAATCTCATGTCGAGAATCAGTGCAGTGATTGGCCGCGAGATCCTGGATTCGCGCGGCAATCCCACGGTTGAAGCAGAAGTTGTTCTGGAGGACGGCACGCTTGGTACTGCGGCTGTCCCATCCGGTGCGTCCACCGGAGAGAAGGAGGCGGTGGAGCTTCGTGATGGTGACCCGAAGCGCTATGGCGGGAAAGGGGTTCGCAAGGCTGTCGCGAACATTGATGATGGCATCGCGAAAGCGGTGATTGGGCTCGATGCCCTGGATCAGCGGCGCGTGGACCACGCGATGATGGCCGCTGATGGCACCTCGAACAAGGCGACCTTCGGGGCCAATGCTATCCTCGCGGTTTCCATGGCGACTGCCCGTGCGGCGGCTGCCTCTCATGGCTTGCCGCTCTACCGCTACTTGGGTGGCGCCAACGCGGCCACGCTTCCGGTGCCATGTTTGAACGTTGTGAATGGCGGCAAGCACGCTGACAACACAGTGGACTTTCAAGAGTTCATGATCGCTCCGCATAATGCGCCGTCATTTGCCGAGGCGATTCGGATGGGCGTGGAGACTTTTCATGCCCTCAAGAGTGTTCTGAAAAAGAAGGGTTACAGCACCGCGGTCGGTGATGAGGGCGGCTTCGCGCCAGACCTGAAATCGAACGAAGAGGCCGTGGAGGTGATCCTGGAGGCAATTTCCAAAGCGGGATACCGGCCCGGTGAGGATATATCGATCTGCCTGGATCCGGCAGCGAGTGAGATGTGGGACGACGGCGGCTATGTCCTCTTCAAGTCCACCAAGCAGAAGGTGCAGCCGCAGGACATGGTGAAGATGTGGGAATCCTGGGCGCGCCAGTATCCGATTCTGCTCCTCGAAGACGGCATGGGGGAAAACGACTGGGCGGGCTGGAAGATGTTGACGGAAGCGATCGGCCGCAAGGTTGAATTGGTCGGCGACGACATATTCTGCACCAATCCCGCTATTCTCCAGCAAGGAATCGAACAAGGGATCGGCAATGCGGTATTGATCAAGCTGAACCAGATCGGAACTGTAACCGAGACGTTGGAGACGATCGAACTGGCAAGGAAGAACAGCTATCGCTGCTTCGTCTCGCACCGGTCCGGGGAGACGGAAGACGCGTTCATTGCCGATCTCACCGTAGCAACCGGCGCTGGGCACATCAAAACCGGTTCCGGTTGCCGCAGTGAACGCGTTGCAAAATTCAATCAGTTCCTGCGGATCGAGAGCCGTTTGGGCGAACGAGCCCTCTTCGCCGGCCGCGGCGCGTTTGGAGCAACCGCCACACGGTAACGCGCTATTGCGATGCCCCGCTTGGCACGAAGGGCGGGCAGGCGTATAGTTGGAGGTGAAAGCGGTGGAGTCCGCTACAACCGCAGCCTTCGGGCTGCCAATGACTCCTACAGAGACGTGTCTGTAGGAGTGTCTCTCCCGGCCTCCTACAGACGCTCTGCAGTTGCGTCGAGGAGGCGTTTGTTTTGGATCGATATCTATTGGTGATGCTGGGCGCAGCCCTTGGGGGCGCAAGCCGGTATGCCCTCACCACAGTCATCACTGAGAAGTTCGGTGGAAACTTTCCGCTAGGAACTTTCCTCGTCAATATTTCCGGGTCATTCATGATTGGCGCGGTGATGACGATCATCTCGGATCGTCTCGAGGTTCATCCCAACTGGCGTTTGTTGCTGGTTGTTGGGCTGCTGGGCGGTTACACAACCTTTTCCAGTTTGGAGTTTGAAACGCTGCAGGCAATGCGGCGTGGGCTGTCGTCGATCGCGCTCGTCTATTCAGTGGGAAGCCTGATTCTTGGATACGTTGCAGTCTGGCTCGGGATGACGATCGTGAGCCGGACGTAGGAGGGCAAAGAACATGTTGCAGAAAGGTCCTGCGAAAAAGGTCACGGTTTGGGTCAACGAAGATACCAAACACCACCTGGAGCCGCTGTGGATGGCGGTCTTCGAGTACCTCCGTCACAAGCGGATTGCCGGTGCGTCGGTGACGCACACCAAGCTCTCGTTTGGTGACCGGCATCGCACCCATAACGCGGATGCGGCCGAGACCGCCGAGTACTCCTACAGGGTCGAATTCGTCGAGTCGCCGGAGCGCGTGGAAGAGGTCTTGCCCACCCTATATGAGATGGTTGTGGATGGATTGATCGAAGTGCACGACACCGTCGTAGTCAAGGCGGTCAATAAAGACAGGCCCGCTCCAGACCCGGCGCCGGCAGCGGTCCGTTCACAACAACGGGCGAAGCTAATGAGAATCTTCCTCGGGGAGCGTGATCAATGGCACGGCGAGCCACTCTATGACGCGATCGTGATGCGGCTTCGCATGATGGATATCGCCGGCGCGACGGTCTATCGGGGCATTATGGGTTACGGGACGAAAGGGGAAACCCATCGCCCTCATCTGTTGCACATATCGGAAGATCTTCCCATCGTGATTTCGGTTGTGGACACACCCCGGAAGATCGCTGAGGCGGAACCCGTCGTGGAGGCGATGCTTCAGGATGGGCTTATCGTCGTTTCGGACGTGGACACGATCCGGCTTGTTCACCCCAAGATTTCGATTGGAGAGGCGCTTCCCAATGTTGAACGGTAAGGACGCGAAGTTGCTGCGAATTCATGTGTCGGAAGGGGACACCAACGAGGGGAGGCCTATCTACGAATCGATCGTCGATTTGTGCCGCGCAATGGGCCTTGCCGGAGCAACTGTTTTCCGGGGCGTGGAAGGCTACGGCGAGACCGCCGAGATGCATCGACACCGGCTCCTGCATCACGACCAGCCGATTTTGATCGTGATCGTTGACGAGGCGGAGAAAATCGTTGCCTTTATCCCAGAGGTGGAGAAGTTGCTTCAGTCCGGCTTGATCGCGATGTCGGGCGTGCGAGCGCTCCGAGTGACAAAGGGTCGTGAGGGCAATGCTTGAACCGGCAGCGGAGCAGGAAGCGCCGCGCTCGGGCAGGCAGGCACGTCTTGTCATCGGCGAGGTTCGATCGATTTGTGAGCGCCACGGAATCACGGCGCTGGATGCGTTCATTTCCGCGTGTGAGAACTTCGCCCATGCCGGCGTGCTGAACATCGCCATCATTGGGCGGTTCAAAGCAGGCAAGAGTTCGTTCCTGAACCATCTCCTCGGGACCAATCTACTGCCGGTGGGAGTCATCCCGGTGACCTCGGTTGTGACCGAGGTTGAATGGGGCGAGGTCGAGCGCGTCCGCGTTGAGTTTCAAAACGGCGTGAAGATCTGCGTTGACGCCGACAGCCTTCCAACCTTTGTGGCGGAAGCCGAGAATCCGGAGAACGCAAAGAGGGTAAAGACGGTCCGAATCGAGACTCCCGCGATGGCGCCTTATCGCGGTATCCGTTTCGTGGACACGCCAGGCTTGGAGAGCGTCTTCTCGCACAATACGCAGACTTCGCTCGATTGGCTTCCGAATGTGGGGATGGCTCTCATCGCAGTGGGCGTCGATCCGCCGCTCACACGGAGCGACATCGATTTGATTCGGCAGGTTGCGCGTTTCACGCCCCACATCGGCGTTCTGCTGACGAAGGTGGATATCCTTGATGACAGCGGACGCGAAGAAGTGCTGTCCTTCGTCGCGGGGCAATTACGGGAGGTTGGCGTCAAGCCATTGACCGTCTACCCGTACTCCAACCGCCCAGGATTCGAAACGCTGCGTCAAGAACTGGCGTCCGGCCTCCTGGAGAGCGTCTCAAAGGGCAAGGATGCAGAACAGGCCGTCATCATCCAGCACAAGGCAAATGCCTTGGCGGCGGAGTGTGAAAGCTATCTGCGCATTGCGCTAAGGACGGCCGAGGCGAGCCAGGAGCAGCGGAACGAACTGGAGCGGTTGGTGCTGGGAAATGCCGAATCGCTGGAGGACGTTCGGACCTCTTTTCGAATCACGGCCCGGCACGCCACGCAAAACACAAGGAGCGCCTTCGAGGCGTTGCTGCGATCCGAAGAGTTGCCGATTCGGCAGAAACTTCTTCACGAGCTCAAGGTCGAGTACCCACGCTGGACGACGAGCCTGGCGTCCGCGGCCGACCAATTCGACAACTGGCTGCGGGTGAAATTGACCGCAGAGATCAGCGCTGTTTCGACGGCCAGAAGGACCGAGTTCCTTGTACCGTTGATGCGCACGGGCCGGCAACTGGAACGGGAGCTTCAGGACTTTCGCAACCGGGTCTCCATGCGCACGCTCGAATCGCTCGGCATGAAACTCGACACCACGGAGCAACCACTCACCGCTCGGGAACCGTCGAATCCCGACATCTTCATCGGCAAGATCTTCGACCACAACTGGGAACTCTTTTCCTGGCTGATTCCGATGGGGTTAGTGAAAGGCGCAATCCATCGGCACTTTGCAAAGCGTCTGGAATATCTGGTCTTCGCAAACCTCTCCCGCCTAGCGACCCAATGGGAGGAGAGTGTAAATGGCGCTCTTGGTTTGCTCGAAAAAGATGCCCAGCGGAGGTTCGAAGATTTAGTAGGAAGCCTCCGCCGGATCATCTCTTCACAACAATCGGAGATCCCCGGCCTTCACGCCGATCTTGAGCGTTTGAGCGCACTGCGTTCGGTCAGATAGCCGCTGTCCGCGAGTTCCGGATCAGAAGTAGCGTGCCGGCAAGCATCACCACTCCTGCGCAGGAAAATGCGAGTGCGGGAGTAGCAATTGTCCAAAGGGTTCCCACCAAAGCGCTCGCGGCTAGGTCGCCCACTCCGTTTACGGTCCCCATCAGGCCGTAGGCAGTACCACGGGAGGACGCGCGAACGAGATCGGCAGGGATTGCTCCCTCTAACGCATCTTGCACCGCGATATAGGCCCCCGCGCAGGCGAAGATGGCTGCGAGCGATAACGTACTTGCATTTCCCAAAGAAAATGCTGCGGCGGTCATGGCCGCGGTCGCGGCGCCCAGAAGGTACCCGATTGCGAGTAACCCGGTCTTGTCCATGCGGTCGGCCAACAGCCCGATGGGGTACGAGGCCGCCGTGTACACGACATTGCGGAGGACATAAAGCAGCGCGGCGATTTGTGTAGCGCGCACAGTCCCGTGGGTTGGTATCAAGAGCTGAGTCGCGGCAAGAATCAGGAGAGTATGGGAGAAGTCTCCAAGCCCGAAGAGTCCGACGCCCTGCAGAAATCGGACGTAAGGGCGAGGCAGATCGCGTATGGCGCCCCAAAGTTGAAGACTGTCGTTTGCGGGACGCCGCTTTTCCTGAACCAACACAACGAATGACACCACCGCAGCCAGACCAGGAATCAGAGAGAGCACAAAAATCGTCCGGAACGGCGCGGAATCGCCGGGGTGTGGAAGCGTTGAGAGCAGCCAGACACCGAGCAGCGGGCCAACAACGGCACCAAGTGTATCTCCCGCTCGATGCAATCCGAATGCTTTGCCACGCGCGTCCGGAGCGACGGACTCAGCCAGCATAGCGTCTCGCAGCGGTCCGCGTATTCCTCGCCCGAACCAACTGACCACGCGGCCCAACAGGATGATTGGCCAAGAGACCGCTAGAGCAAAGATCGCCAGTGCTGTGCCCGTCAGGAAGTAGCCTGCCGAGACGATCCCCTTGCGATGGCCGATTCGGTCCGAATACCATCCAGCGCCGAGCTTCACAAAGCTCGATGACGCATCGGAGACGCCTTCGATCCACCCGAGAGCAGCGGCGGCAATACCTAGACTCCCCAGGAACCCCGGCAGTACGGCCGTGACCATTTCGTGCCCGGCATCCCCTAGGAAGCTGGTAATGGTCATTCCAAGCACATTTCGATTGAACCAACCGCCGGGAGACGAGGGAGCGGTGGGTGCCGGTGGTTGGTCTTCAGGCATCGCCATTCCCGGTGCTATCGCCTAGTGGAGCCAGACTGGGCGCCACCGCTGCCGATTCGCTGATGAAAGAGGTTTCGTCACTAAGGCTGGCCGATACCGGCAGCGTCACCCGAAACAACGCCCCCTGAGGCAGAGGAATGGCTTCAATGCGGCCACGATGATTCTCAACGATCGATTGCGCGATACAAAGTCCAAGCCCTGCGCCACTTCCAGGAGTGCGAACGGAATCCGCCCTATAGAAGCGGTCGAAAATACGCGGGAGATCTTCGGGCGTGATTCCACACCCATTGTCGGAGACGTCGACCTCGCAAGTGCCATTGCCTTGGACAAGCCGGACGGATACCCTTCCGCCCGACGGCGTGTGCTTCAATGCGTTGTCGATCAGGATGAGAATGACGCGGCGGAGCGCTTCCTCGTCAGCCTGCACAATGACCGATAGGCCGGGCACCACCCAGTCGAGAGTTACTCCGCTCTTCTCTGCAAGTGGATCGACCGACCGGCGCAGCCCGCGCAAGAGCTGGTCCATAAATACGGTTTCCAGGCGGAATTTCCACTGACCGGCGTCGCCGCGCGCCAACAAAAGAAGTTGGTCGAGTAGCCCCGTCATTTGGACGGTCTCGGCCTCGATCGCGCCGATGGTCTGCCTGTAGCTTTCGGATGTCCTCGGATGCCGTAATGCCAGCTCCGCTGAAGTCCGAATCACCGTGACCGGGGTTCTCAGTTCATGTGCGGCATCGGCAGTGAATCGGCGAACAGCTTGGACCGAAGCCTCGATACGGGCGAGAAGCGAGTTCCATGCCTCGGCCAGTTCCTCTAACTCGTCCCCGGTCTCTGGAACCGAGACGCGGGCGGAAAGGTCTCGTGCGTTGATCTCGCGCGCTTCCCGGGTCATGGCTCCGACTGGCTGCAGCGCACGCTTTGCCAGCCACCATCCGCCAACCACAGCAATGGCGAGCACGGCCGGGAAGACCGCCATCATCACCCAAGCGAGTGTTTGAAGAACCCTATGAAAATCGGCGAGCGAGATGGTCAGGGTGACCTCGACCGGCTGTCCACGCACGGTCATGGTTTGCGTTCTTGTTAACGTGTCGGAACTCGTGGACTTTCTTTCGAAAACCACGCGACCGTCAGCCGATCGGACGCGGATTCCCTGCCCATCCGGCAGGCCTGTGGCGTATTCCCGGGCTTCCTCGGCGATATCGGCAAGCTCGTTCCCTCTCGCCTCGTGTTCCAAGAAGGCGGCTACGGCATCTAGACGCTGGTCGAGGCCACGATAACGGTTTTCGAGCAACACTTCGCGCAAGACTGTCCAACTGGCGAGGCCAAAAACAGCCATACCGGCGGTCAGCACCACCAAGTACCAGAGCGCCAGCCGGAATCGCACAGATTTGGAATGAATCGTCATAGGTTCCCCTCCAGTCGCACACAGTAGCCGACGCCCCGGACAGTCCGAATAAGCTTCGGCTCGCCGGCATCGACTTTGCTTCTTAGTTGGGAAACGAATGCCTCCAGGTTGTTCTCGGAGACCTCACTGTCGAAGCCCCAGATTTGTTCCAGAATCGTCTGGCGTGGAACGACGCGAGGCGAGCATCGGACCAACAATTCCAGCAGCCGGAATTCTCGCGGCGTGAGAGGCAGCGCTTGGCCGGCCCGGGAGACGATGTGGCGGTCCCCGTCGATCACCAGATCTCCGACAGACATCACGATCGAATTCAATGCGGGCCCCCGGCGCACGACAGCGCGGAGCCTCGCCATCAGAACGTCGAACGAGAACGGCTTGGTCACGTAGTCGTCAGCACCCAGATTGAGCCCGTCAATGGTGTCGGACTCAGAATCTTTGGCGGTCAACATCACGATGGGAGTACGGTTCCCGGACCGCCGCAATTCTTTAGCCACGCGGAAACCGTCGAGACCGGGCAACATCACATCGAGCACAATGACCTGAAACTCTCCGCTTTTGGCGGCAGCGAGTCCGTCCGGCCCTGTGGAGGCCAATGCAATCTGGCATCCTTCCTCTCGCATGCCCTGTTCGAGCAGACTGGCCAGACGGGAATCGTCTTCGACAATCAGAACCCGCATCTCATCCCTACTCTCGCGCATCTTGCTGAAGGTTTGCTGAAGTCATTTCTATTCAGCATTTCTTCAGGTTGACATGATCTATTGAGGAGGATGCTGAAATCCGTTCACCTCGCGCTGTTGGGGGCGGCGCTTGCCGCCGCCGGCTATGCTCAGCCCATAGACGCGCCGCTCACATTGCCGGATTGTATCCGCAAGGCGTTGGCAGTGCCGTCGATGGTGAGCGTGACGCGCTTGGACAGGCAGATTGCGGAGCGGGATCTGTCGATCGCACGGGCCGGTCTGCTGCCGCAGTCATCGGCCACGGTGGGGACGATCTATACCAGCCCCTCTCAACTGAATCGCGAAACCTTCGCGTTCATCCCTGCCAACGCGATTCGAGAGTACACGGGACTCGCACACATCTTCCAGGAGATCGACACTTCCGGTCGACTCCGGGCCGAGATCGCCCGGGCGCGCGCCAATCAACAGGCTGCGCAGGCCAGCGCTGGCATCGCCGAAAGGGATCTGAAGCGGGCCGTCAGTCAAGCCTACTTCCGATTGCTGTTGGCCCGCCGTCTTGTTGCTGCAATCGGACAGTCGTTGGAAGAGACCCAGACATTTGAGCGGCGCGTGAAGCTGCTGGCGGAAGGCGGAGAGGCGGCTCGCGCGGATGTGGTCAAGGCTTCCAATCAGGTCGCCATTCTTCGCCAAACCTTGACTTCCGCGGAATTGGCTTCCACCTTAGCCAACCAAGACCTTGCGGCCTATTGGACGCCCGACGTGGATACGGTGTTAAACATTGAAGACACGTTTGATCAAGCCGTCACCGCAGACGCAAGGAGCGGTGAGCCGGCTGCGGGTAGTGTCGCGTCTCCTTACCTGCGCCGTTTCGAATTCTCGTTGCTCGATGCCCAGAAGAAGGGCTTCGAGGCCGACGCCAAGCGAACACGGGCGCTCCTGCTGCCCCAACTAACGCTCGGCTTTAATTGGGGCCTCGATTCGTTCCGCGTGGACTGGCAGCATCGCGGTTACTCAGCGACGGCTGGATTCACGGTCCCCGTCTTCGACTGGTTCCGGACTCTCAATGCGGCCCGTCAGTTCACGGCGAGAGCACGGCAGGTATCGGAAACGCGGGCAATCTCCCAACGGCGATACTCACAGGAATTCAGCGCGGCCACTTCGCGCGCGACAAGGCTTCTCGAACAGGCCGGTCAGGCCCGCGAGCAAGTCGCACTCGCCGAGGAAGACTACAAGCTCAGCCGCGTCCGTTATGAGGGCGGCGAAGGCGCGGCGGTGGATGTCGTCGTAGCGCAGAACCAACTCGTGCAGGCCCGTTCGAACTACTACACGACGATCGCAAATTATCTCAGCGCCAAGCTGGACCTGGAGGTCGCGGCCGGAAGATGAAACGTTCTCATCGACTTAAGAAAATTGTGCCCGTGCTGGGGATCGCATTTCTGTTGAACTGCGGAAAGCATGCGGAAGAAGAACAGAAAGCAGATCCCGTGGTTGCCGTGAAGGTGGCAACGGCCGAGGAGCAGGACATCAGGCTGACGGTTCATGCGCCTGCTACCGTGTTCCCGCGTGAACAGGCCAATGTGGCATCGCGCATCACAGCGCCCATCATCGCCCTCGGAGCGAAAAAGGGCGATCGGGTGGCCGCAGGGCAGGTGCTCGCCCGGCTCGACAACCGGGATCTATTGGCGCAGAGGCGAGAGTTGGCTGCCGCGGTTGGCGATGCGGAAGCTTCGATGGAGAAGACCCGGCTCGGCACAGTGCCCGCGGATCTCGAACGCGCTCGCGGTCAAGTTGCTACGACTCAAGCAGCGCTCAATCAGGCGGAGAAATTCCTCGAGCGGCGCAAACAGTTATTCGAGCAAGGCGCCATTCCGAATCGCGACTTGCTCATCAGCCAAACCGAATTGGCAACGGCGAGAGCCAACTTCGATGTCGCGCAGCGCAATCTGTCTTTGCTAGAAAAGCAGTCGACGGGCCGTGACATCGAAATCGCCCAAAGCCGGTTAGAGCAGGCCAAAGGGCGTCTAGCCGGAGTGGATGCGCAGATCGCCTTCTCTGAACTCAAGAGCCCGTTCGGAGGCTTCATCACCGAGCAGTTTGTCTTTCCCGGCGATATGGCGCAGCCTTCCACCCCGATGTTCACCGTGGCCGACCTCGATGTTGCCGTCGCGCGTGCTCAGGTTCCGGAAGCCGACGCAGGCGGCGTGCGCCGTGGGGCTCTTTGCGAGTTGCGACCGAGCGACCAGAACAAAATCTTTTCGGGTAGGGTATCGGTTGTAAACCAAGCAGTGGACCCGGCCCGCAGGACAGTGGAGGTCTGGTGCGAGATCCCGAACCCCAAGGGGGAACTGAGAGCGCAGGTGTTCGGGTCCGTTGAGATCTCGACTGGACGCCTTGCCAAGGCAGTCACTGTTCCCGTCGCGGCCGTTCAATTTGACGAGGGCGCGCGAAGCGGGTTCGTTATGACCGTGGGTGAGGAGAAGAAGGCAAAGAAGAAGCAAGTGGAGACGGGCACACCGGTGAACGGACGGGCTGCGGTGCTGAAGGGCTTGGATGCGGGCGAAATGGTGATCGTCGAAGGAGCCTACGGACTTGCCGAGGGAACTAAGGTCACCTCTGCGGGAGACGGCAAGAAATGACCAAGGCACTAGCCGCATTCGTCGAAGGTCACGGACGGGCGATTCTGCTGGTGGTCTTGAGCTTCGCGCTCGCCGGACTGGCCTTCATCTTTCAGTTGCCCGTGGCCATCTTCCCGCAGACCGACTTTCCCAGAGTGGTCGTGCTGGTTGATAACGGCATCACCCCGGTCGATGTCCAGATGTTGACCGTAACGCGGCCGATCGAAGAAGCGGTTCGTATCGTTCCGGGCGTGAATATGATCCGTTCAACCACGGCGCGCGGATCGACCGAAATTAGCATCTTCTTCCGATGGGATGTCGATATCCGTGACGCGCAACATCTAGTGCAAGGCCGGATCGCACAGATCACGCCAGCGCTTCCCTCCAACTGCCGCTTCTACATCAACCGTCTCACTTTCTCGGTGTTCCCCATGCTAGGCTTCAGCATCACGTCGCCGACAAGATCACAGGCCGACTTGTGGGAACTCGCCTATTACACGCTTTCTCCACGCCTTTATAGGATTCCCGGTGTCGCTGAGACGCGAATCGTCGGCGGGCGCCAACCCGAGTATCACATCATCGTGGACCCAGCCAAGTTGAATGGCTTCGGTATGCCGCTCACGAAGGTGGTCGATGCGGTCAAGAGCTCCAACATCATCGCCAGTTCCGGGATGTTGCAGGAGAACTATCATCTTTATCTGTCCACGGTCACCGGCATGTTGAAGGACAAGCAGCAAATCGAGGACCTGGTGGTCGATGTCGTACGGGGCACGCCGGTGCTGGTCAAGAACATTGCTCAAGTCATGCCCGGCGAACGGCCCGTGTACAACGTGGTGAGCGCCGATGGGCGGCGTGCGGTACTGATTAACGTTTTGCAGCAGCCGGATGGAAATGCGATCGAAATCGCCGATGCCGTCAATGCCGAACTTCGCCAATTGCGCAAGGAACTGCCGCCTGACGTCGAACTGGGGACTTTCTATGATCAGTCGCTTCTGGTCCGTGACTCAATAGGCGGGGTTGTCGAGAGTATTTTGATTGGGCTTGCTCTTTCCGTGGCCGTTTTAGTGGGCTTTCTCAAGAGCTGGCGTACAACCTTGGTTGCCTCACTGGTCATTCCGGTGGCCGTACTCATCGCGATCGTCTGCATGAAGCTCTTCCACATGAGCTTCAACCTGATGACACTGGGTGGATTGGCGGCCTGTATCGGCATTGTTATTGACGACGCCATTGTGATGGTGGAAAACATCATGGTGCATTTGTCGATGGGGCAGTCTCCAACGGAAGCCTCGCGCAGCGCCATCGTGGAGTTGACTCCCGCCCTGATCGGCTCTACGTTGACGCCGATCATGGTGTTCGCGCCATTGGTCTTTCTGGGCGGCATCACGGCGGTGTTCTTCCGCGCTCTCGCCATGACGATGGTAACGGCGTTGCTTGCTTCGCTACTCCTGGCAATTTTCTTCACTCCCGTGCTGGCGGGTTGGGTTTTGCGCCGGAACGAAGGTCCCGCGATCACAAACATGGAAGAGGCTGAGCAGGCTGGCGAAGGGCGAATTCTCCGGTGGCTCTCGGCGCGCTACACCGCTGCGCTTGCCTGGTCGCTCGATCGTCCTTCGGCCGTGCTGATCGCAGCCACAGTTGTCCTCGCAGCCACTGTGGGCATCTACTTCCATCTCGGTAGTGGATTCCTGCCCGAGATGGATGAAGGCGCATTCGTGCTGGACTACCGTACGCCGCCGGGTACGTCACTCGAAGAAACGGATAGAGTCTTGCGTCACGTGGAACAGTATCTGCGCGAGACACCCGAGATCGAGAGCTACTCGCGGCGCACAGGTGCGCGACTGGCGCTCGCAATTGCCGAGCCCAACACGGGCGACTTCCTCATTCGTCTCAAAAAGAATAGGGAGCGTTCGCTTGATGATGTCACCTCAGAGTTGCGCCGGAAGATCACAGGCTCCGAGCCCGGCATCGAGGTCGAATTCCCGCACATTCTAGAGGATCTGGTGGGCGACCTCGCTTGGTCGCCACAACCGATCGAGATCAAACTGCACAACGACAATGACGCCGCATACAAGGAAGCTGCGGAATTGGTTGAGAAATGGCTACCGAAGGTAAAGGGTGTGGTGGACATCGAGAATCGCACCATTCCCATTGGGCCGGCGATCAACTTCCGAGTGGACATGGAAAAGGCCATGCGAGCAGGCTTTCGCGTGCAGGATGTCGCGGACCTGCAGGCGGCAATCGTAGACGGAACATTGGCCTCGCAAATGATCCGCGGGGATCGACTGATCGGCATCCGTGTCCGTTATCCCGCGGCGGTGCGCTCATCGAGCGAGTCGTTGAAGGGCCTTCTTCTCACATCCCCAACCGGACAAACGGTGCCTTTGTCCAGCATCGCGAGCCCGGAGGTGGACGCGGCTACCTATGAGATTCGGCGCGAAAATCTGCGCAACATCTCCGCCGTGACGGCACACCTGGAGGGCCGCGACCTTGGCTCTGCGATCGCCGAGATACAACAACGGCTGCCCAAAGAGGTGAACCTGCCAAAGGGTACGGACGTGGAGTACGGCGGCTTGTTTCAGATTCAACAGGAATCTTTTCTGGGACTCACCTACGTGCTGCTCGGCTCGATCTTGCTAATCTTCATCATCCTCGTCTTCGAGTTCCGCTCCTTCTCGCATCCGGTGGCAATTCTCGTGGCAACGATCCTCTGCAGCTTTGGGTCTCTGCTCGCCTTGTACCTTACGAACACAACGCTGAACATCTCGTCGTTTATGGGAGCCATCATGGTGGTCGGCATTGTCCACAAGAACGGCATCCTAATGCTCGACGCCGAGCAAGAGTTTACCGCCCGTGGTCTAGCGCTGAGGGACGCCATCTTCCAAGCCGGACGCCGCCGCCTGCGCCCTATCCTTATGACGGCTTTGGCGACGTTGTTCGGCATGGCGCCGCTCGCGATCGGAGTCGGCTCAGGCGCTGAGATGCTTCGCCCACTCGCCATCGCCGTGATGGGAGGTGTGTCTGTTTCCTTGTTGCTTTCGCTACTGATTACGCCGGTGCTGTTTTATGTATTGAAGCGAATCGGGCTTTAGAAAGGATTCATCCATGAACAAAGCTGCAGTGCTGTGTGTTGCCGTAGCATCTTGCCTCTGCGGGCAGGAAAGCTACAGGCTTCTTCAAAAACTTCAGATTCCCGGAGACTACGGCTGGGATTACTTGACGGCGGATAGCGAACAGCGGCGCTTGTATGTTTCGCACGACCGCGAAGTGGTGGTGGTCGATCTCGACAAGGGCACGATCATCGGGAAGATTCCGGGCCAGGATGTCCACGGCATCGCGGTCGCCCACGAGTTCGGCAAGGGGTTCATCAGTGCGTCCGATCCGGGTTCGGTGACGATCTTCGACCTGAAGACTCTGGCTGTAACCGGCAAGACGACGGTTGGCGACGATCCGAATGCGATTTTCTATGACCGGAAGACGAAGCGCGTCTTCACAATTGACCGCGGCAGCAAGCGGATCACCGCGCTGGACGCCAAGTCGGGGAGAGTGGTCGGTAGTGTGGAAGGACTTGGCGGGCGCACCGAACACGCAGTGTCCGATGAGGCGGGTCATATCTTTCTCAACATGCAGAGTCTTCATACGCTTTTACGGGTTGATATTGCCACGATGAAGGTGACAGATACTTGGCCGCTCGCTCCATGTCAGCAGCCGAGCAGCATGGACATCGATCGTAAGACCCACCGGCTGTTCATCGGGTGCCGGAACGGTTTGATGGCTGTGGTTGACGCAACCTCAGGTCGCATCATCACGACACAGCCCATCGGACCGGGCGTCGACGCCAGCGAATTCGATATCAAGCGAGGCTTGATCTACTTTTCGTCGGGCGGCGACGGAACGATGGCGGTGTTCCATCAGGATTCTCCCGACTGGTACTCGCTGGTGGAACGCGTGAAAACTCAGACCAGCGCGCGAACCATGGCTGTGGACCAAAAGACCGGAAAGTGCTACCTCGCGGCAGCCCAGTTTGGACCGAGACCCCAACCGGAACCGGGCAAGCAACCTCCGCGTGCGCCAATGATTCCCGCAAGCTTTACGGTGCTCGTTTATGGGCGGTGAGCTCGGGGGGCGAACGATGTCGCGGATGATCATCGGTAGGAGGCTTTCAATGGGGTTGTGTCAACCTGCTGGTCCCTTTCTCCTTGCGGTGGCGGCATGCCTGATCTCGCTTCCTGTTCGGACCCAGACCCAAGGGGGGCGCCCACTACCGGGACCCGCCGGAGGTTTCAGCGAGAAGAGCATCCTGTTTCGATCCTCGATCACGCTGCCGAACGTTCGCGGTGGCTTCGATCTCATGGCCGTAGACGTCGAACGAAAGCGGCTGTTCGTATCGGCAGAGGACAACCACTCCGTAGAAGTTGTTGATCTGGGAACAGGCCGGCCTCTTCGCTCGATTCCCAACCTGAACGAGCCGAAGTGGGTTGTCTACCGGCCGGACGAGAACGTCCTCTACGTGGCGACGGGAAAAGACGGAAGGGTTACGGGGCTCGACGCGACCACATTTGAGAAGAAGTACATTTTTCAGTTCAAGGAGAAATGCAACAACCTCAGATATGACGCCGCCACAAGAGAACTCGTCGTCGGAGTAGGCGATACATTCGGATCTCTTGGCTTCATTGATTTAAGAGAGCATCGCATCGTCCGGGAGATCCCTCTGGCCGATTACCCGAAACAATTCGAGATTGATGGAAGCAGGATTTACGTCAACGTCCCCAGGAAGAACGTCATCCAAGTAGTCGATCGGGACGTGCAGAAGGTTGTCGCGACTTGGCCTGTAAAGGAGGCCAGGGAGAATGTCCCCATGGCGCTTGACCGCCAGAACCATCGCCTCTTTGTTGCCGGTGAGGAAGGTAAATTTCTCGTGTACTCCACGGCAACGGGTGCTTCGGTTGCCATTCTCGATGTTCACAAAGGTGCTGATGGTATCTACTTCGACGCCGCGCGGCGGAAGCTCTACGTGTCAACAGCGGCCGGATTCATTGATGTGATCAAGCAGCTCGATCTAGACCGCTACGAGGTTTTAGAAGGGATTCCAACCGTAGACGGAGCCGCGACCTCCCTGCTCATTCCTCAACTAAATCTCTATGTCGTAGCCACTCCCCAAGCAGGGACGCGTGCGGCAGCCCTGAGAGTTTACCGGGTCGTGCCATGACCGGGTGAATGCGAGATTGAACTTGGCAAGCGGGGGATCAGGAGGCATTGATGACTTGGATTGGCTGGTCTCTTCTATCGGCATTGTTCGCGGGCATGACCGCGATCCTGGCAAAACAAGGCGTTTCAAGCGTCAACTCCAATCTTGCTACTGCCGTGCGCACCACCGTGATTGTCCTCATCGCCTGGACGATTAGCCTGGCAACGGTACCGCTTTCTGAGCTGTTCAGAATCGGCCGAAGACCAATGGTATTTCTCATCCTGTCGGGAGTGGCGACCGGCCTTTCCTGGCTGTGCTACTTCCGAGCGCTACAGCTCGGTGAGGCGTCGAAGGTAGCTCCGGTCGACAAGTTGAGCGTGGTGTTCGTTGTCGTCTTCGCAGCGCTGTTTCTAGGGGAGCGGATAACGGTGACAGGCGTGATGGGCGCGATCCTGATTGCTGTAGGTGCGATTCTCCTCGCTCTGTAGAGAGGCTTTCACGCAGATTGCGCTCTGTGCGTCTTGCATGCTAATCTTAGGATTCAAGGGCGATGGAGTTCGCCATTAACCGCCTTCCATCCTTGCAGTCGGCAGGCTGATGACTCCTACGAATCTTCGTAGGAGAAGTCCGTCTGAATGCTTTCGAAACTCGAATCCTTCCCTCAGCCGCAGCGTCCTACTGCTCTTCACGAGAACCTGACCGAGCACTTTCGAATATCCCGTCACGTTTTTTTGGTGGCTGCTCCCGTAGGCGCATGTGTAGGCGCCGCGATCGCCGGTTACGACTATGTAGTGAACGTTCTGCTGTGGGAGCACTTCCTCCACTCATTTCCACCTCTCGTCCTCTGCCTGCTGCCGATAGCGGGAATGTTCCTGACAGGGCTAATTTTAAGTGTGTTCCGGGTCGCATCTTCGTCTATGGCAGACGAGGTGGTCTTGGCTTATCACAAGCCCGGCGCAGGAATTGACTATCAGACAGCGGTCCCCAAGCTTGCCGCGTCCGTTGCGACCATGGGTTTCGGGGCGAGCGCGGGGATGGAAGGGGCCAGCAAGTGGCTCGGTGCGACCATCGCGTCGTTCATTCAACGGACTCTGAATCGAGTTCCCCGGCTTGGCTGGCTTCATGGACGGGTAGAAACCACGCTCATTGCGGGCGCCGCTGCGGGCATCAGCGCTATATTCCGTGCGCCGTTGACCGGAGCGATTATGGGGATCGAGTCTCCCTATAAGCACGACATGGCCCACGAGTCGCTGATTCATGGTCTGATTGCGGCCGCCACCAGCTACGCCACCTTCGCATTTTTTCGTCCCGCCACACCTTACTTTCCGATTCACTTTTCGTATCAACTCAATGCGCGCGACCTTTTAATCTGTATTCCCCTCGGCCTTGCCGGCGGCCTCGCTTCGCACGTGTTTCTCGGTCTGCTCGCTCGCCTGAAGAAGGTCTGGGCGCGCTGGGAGTCGCCCCGGATTGTGAAAACCACCACGGGTGGCCTCATCGTCAGTGCAATTGCATTGGCCGTCTACCAAGCGATCGGCGCTCCGGCAACCCTGCACGCCGGACTTCCCGTCGCCAATCAGCTTCTGAACGGTCAGTTTGCGCTCGGGACAATTTTGGTCATCCTCATCGCGAAGTTGCTGGCAACTACATTCACGTTTGGAACCGGCGGCGTAGGCGGCCTGTTCGTTCCCTCGGCAACGATTGGCGCCGCTCTTGGCGCGATTTTCGATGCCATCTTTCATCCGGCCCAGCCCGGAGTCTTTACGCTGATCGGAATTGCTGCTTTCACGGGCGCCAGCTACAACAGCTTGTTGTTCGCAGCGGTGTTTGTGGCTGAGGCGAGTGGTAGTCCGGCACTGGTAGTCCCATCTCTGATCGCGTCCTGCACGGCCTTCTTGCTCTCGGCGGGAATCTCCAATTCCGAATCGCAGCACCACCGCCGTGCCAGTGACGAGGCGATCCTCAGTCAGTTTGTTTGCCGGGATTGGATGACAACCCGAATCGTTGTCGCCAAGCCGGAACAAAGCGTAGCGAGCTTCATGGACCGGGCGGTGTACGAGCACTCGTTTCAGGAACTGCCCGTCATCGATGAACATGGTGTTTTTCGAGGGATGGCTTCCCTAAAGTCGGTAAGAGCAATTCCCAAGGAAAAATGGGACGACACACGGGTATCCGTCATTATGGATTCCGCGGCTCACACCGTCTGCTCAAACCATTCCATGGCCCGCGTGGAACGCGAACTGGCGCTCGGCCACCATGACTATCTGCCCGTCGTCGATGAAGCGACCGATCAGTTGATCGGAATCCTTTCCGCAAGCGACGTGCTCCGTGCGCGCGAACAGGCCCGAGAGAGCAATTTGGCGCCCCGCGCAAAAGTTCACGTCGTAAGACCGATCAGGAAAGAGGAGCGACCCCAATGACAGACGGCACGTTCAGTACGATTTCCGCGTTGAAGATCTACATGAAGAGTGGCGACAACAAGAAGGCGGCCACATGGTGGAAGCGGGCGTTCGAGAAGCCGCTTTCGAGCTACCTGGTGCGAGAGGCGTTGCGGGCGGGAATTACGCATGCTTCGGTAAACCTAGGCCACATCGGCTATACCGCCAACGCCAAGAATGTCTCAATCGACATGGGCGAAATCCCGCTGACGACTCTGCCTGTATGCGTCGAACTCGTCGCGCCCAAACGCATCCTCGAACAATTCATGAGGCAACAGGCCAAGCACCTCAAGGGCACGACTTTGGTGATGGTGGACGGAGTGCATATCTCCAGTCTGCATTTGTCGGCGGTGGACGAATCGGTAGAGCACAAGCCCCACACAGTGGAGTACATTACCGGCGGAGACGCCACTGTCCAGGTAGACCATGTGCAGGCAGACGACGAGCCTAGTGAAGCCGCCGGCTGATTGAGCAAATTGTGTGATCCTCCCGCGCCGCTCATTGATCATCGGCGAAGAAGCAAGGAACCTGCGGCTGCCGCGAACAAAGAGCCCGCGAAGATACCTAGTTTCGCCTGTACCAGGAGGCCATCATCGTTCAGCGCGAGAGCGGAGATAAACAAAGACATCGTAAAGCCAATGCCTCCGAGCCAGCCGGCAGCGTGAATCTGGCGCCAACTTACATTGCTGGGCAGCGCAGCTAGACCAACCTTGACTGCTAGCCACGATGCCAAAGTGATTCCCAACGGTTTGCCGAAGAGTAGGCCGAGCATGACGCCAGTTGTGACGGGTTGTAACAGTTTTTCGAAAGCATCACCGCCGAACGTTACGCCGGCATTAGCCAGTGCAAAAACGGGCATGATGAGGAAGGTAACCCAAGGGTGAAGGCTATGTTCCATCAGGTGCAGCGGCGGTTGCACCTTCTCGCAGGCGTCTTCGAGTGCTTCAATCGCCATTTGCTGATTGCCGTCATTGATCAGGTTCTTGTCAGCAGTTAGTGTCTGTTGGAGGTGATCCAAGATGGCCCGACCATGCAATAGAAACTGATCCGAATTGAGCTCCGTTCGCGAGGGAATGGTAAACGCCAGCAAGACGCCGGCAATGGTTGCGTGAACGCCTGATTGGAGGATGAAGTACCAAAGGAGGATTCCAAGCAGGGCATAGGGCAGCGGATGCCGCACCCCAAGGCGATTGGCTAGGAGCAGAAGTACCAGGCAACCAGACGCGCAGGCCAGAAAAGCGACCGAGATGCTGGCGGTGTAGAACGCCGCGATCACTAGTACTGCGGCTAAGTCGTCCACGATCGCCAAGGCGGTTAAGAAGACCTTCAACGTGATAGGAACGCGGTCCCCAAGCAAAGCCATGATCCCGATCACGAAGGCGATGTCGGTGGCCATGGGAATCCCCCATCCTGCAGCACCGGGTCGGCCCGCATTCATTGCCGAGAAGATCAGCGCTGGTGCAAGTACGCCGCCCAATGCTCCAGCGATCGGAAGAGCTGCCTGCCGAGGAGATGCCAGCTCCCCAACAAGCAACTCACGCTTAATCTCCAATCCGACAACGAAGAAGAAGATCGCCATCAGTCCATCGTTGACCCAAAAATGTAGGTCTCTGCTGAACCGACCGTCACCCAGGCTGACGGACAGCTTCGTGTGCCAAAAGTGCTGGTAGGCTTCCGCCCAAGGCGAGTTCGCCAGCCACAGGGCCAGCAGAGTGCACGCCAAAAGCACAATACCGCCGGCAGTCTCGCGAGCGGCGAAGGCTTGAAAGGGCCGGATCAGTTGGATGATCGGCGCCGTCGATTCGGCCTTAAGGGGATTCTCTGTCATTGCTACTTCTATTCTGAGGGTTCAGCGAGATGGGCGAGGGCTGCGAAACGTACTCGCGGCCACTTCACTTGAGCAATAAGGGATCGGAATCCCGAGGAGCGCCCTCTGCGGAACTGATATCGGTAGGAACCCCGTTTAGACGAATCACGACGACGCGTTGAGCCTCCTCAATCTTATCCACCCTAACTAACTAAGGGCCGGATGGCCATAGGTAGCTTCGAACGTGCGGAGAACCCGACAACTCCAAGTTCATCGATGCCTCAAAACCACAGACCTCGCCACAGGCTGACGGCTGCGGTAGCAAGGAAGGGCGCAGAAAACGATAACGTACCATCGCTGTAGTGTTGATTCTCGCTCTTGCCCAACACTGAGGGCAGCGTTTAGGCAAGCGCGATCACGCCAAAAGGCACCTTCGCCATCCGACCCAATTGATGGATCCCAGCAGAAGACAAGGGCGCAGCCTCTTCACTTCGCGGTCCGCGAGCCGAGGCCGGCCCGTTTCGGGCTCCGGGCCGAGCGAGCGAAACACGGTCCCAAGGTAGTCTGCTCCCACAGTGGAGACGAGTTCCCAAAGAGCGCCGCCGCGCCCACGCTCTCGCGCCTTCGCGAGGTCAACGTTGACGCACATCGGGAAGTTGCCGATGACGAATCTCTGCGCGAACGACACCATCGCGTTGGGGACTTCACCATTCCAAACTCCATCCAGTTTGCTGCGAAGTTCGAGGAGTTCGTGAGCCATGAGCATCTTGACCCCATTGGGGAGTGGAGAGCCCAGCCCGCTAAACCGCGAAGCCGTGAAGAGAACGATCTTCGAAGCACGTGAAGTCCATCCTCCACATCGGTCCCGCTGATGCGAGTGTGACGCGGGCTGTAGGTTTTTGCCGTGAAATTTGTTCCCCGCGTCGATCAAGCTTAGTTGCGCGTAGGCGAGCGTTTCACCATACGCGTGCTTTCCGGAGGCAAGCCGCTGGCCGGTTCCCACGTGGAAGCGTATTCGCTCCACAACGCCGAGTTCAGCGAGCGGCAAATCGGACGAACGAATGCGGCGGGCGAGATCGATATTCCACTGAACACGGCGGGCTTCGGGAAGCTCCACACCATCCGCACGGAGCCGTCGCTAGCGATCTCGGATCTAAGTGTTAAGCCAGACCAAACTCGCTCATCTTGTCGTAGAGAAGCCTTCGCTGCACACCCAGGATGCGAGCAGCTTCCGTTTTGTTGCCGCCCGCGTCTTCAAGCGCCCCGCGTACCAGACGTTCCTCCACTTGGCGAATGACGCTCCAGTAGCCATCTCGATGGGGTACTTGCTTCACCCAGGAATCAGGCACGGTAGCCGCAGCCCGCTCGGCGATCTGGATGCATTCTGGCGTGATGACGCCACCCGGAGCCAGAACAATCGCGCGTGTAATGGCGTTCTCCAGTTCTCGGACGTTGCCCGGCCACCTGTGCTGCATGATTCGGTCAAGTGCGTCCTGGCGAATCGTCACGGGACGAACCGACCTCGACAGGAATCGCTGCACCAGCAGCGGGATGTCCTCGGCGCGATCGCGAAGAGGCGGCAAGGAAATCGAAACAACGTTCAGCCGGTAGTATAGATCCTCGCGAAAGTGACCGTTCGCGACACCCTCATTGAGATCGTGGGCCGTAGCGGCGATTAAGCGGACGTCAATCGGTATCGCGGCGTTGCCGCCCAGCCGCTCGACGGTCCGTTCCTGAATCGTACGAAGGAGTTTTGCTTGAAGATTCGGGGCCAGCTCGGCAATCTCGTCCAGAAAAAGCGTACCTCCGTTTGCCTGCTCGAACCTCCCGATCCTCCGAGATGCAGCATTCGTAAACGCGCCCTTTTCATATCCAAAGAGTTCGGACTCTAGCAGGGACTCCGGAATCGCGGCGCAGTTCACCTTGACGAGCGGACCCTTTGCGCGGCCACTGAACTCATGAATGGCATTCGACACCAGTTCTTTGCCGGTGCCGGACTCACCACCGATTAGAACCGTGGCGTTGCTGCCTGCCACACGCCCAATCAACTTGTAGACTTCCTGCATAGACGGGCTGTGACCGACCATTCCCGGAATCCCAGGCTGTGGCGGCGTCTGGCGAAACTCGCGGACTTCCTTCTCCAGGGATCTGTATTCCAGCGCCCGTCGTATGAGGAGGAGCAGATGCTCATCGTTGATCGGTTTCGAGACGTAATCAAATGCTCCGTATTGTGTGGCTCGGATTGCATTGCTGCTGGTGGTCTCGGCCGTCATGATGATGACTGCGGCGTCGGAGTAGCCAGCGCGTAGACGCTGTAGAACCGTGATGCCATCGACATCAGGCAATCGGATATCGAGCAGGATCAGATCCGGCTCTTCTTGCAATGCAAGCTGCAAGCCAGCCTCACCGCGCTCAGACTTGAGAACCTCGTAGCCTTCGTCTTCAAGCAGAAGCGACAATGCCTGTAGTGCGGTGCGCTCATCTTCAACCACTAAGACTCTGGTTCTCACGCGATCTGCTCCGTCGGCAAAAGCACTTCAAATCGTGCACCCTTGGTCCCATTTCCTGAGCGGATGCTGGCACCCATCTTTTCGAGCAGTGTCTTGGTAACGGCAAGTCCCAACCCGGTGCCACCTGGCTTCGTCGTATAGAAGGCTTCGAATAGTCGATCCTGCTGTTCCGCCGTAAGGCCGGGCCCGCTGTCTTCGATATCCACTTCCAGCCGGTCGCCTCGCAGGCGGACTGTAACCTCGACAAGGCCCTTGCTGCCCGAAGCGTCGATTGCGTTCAGGAGCAGGTTCATCAGGGCCTGTTGCAAGTAATCGCCATCGACCCATGCGGTGGATTCGGGAATCGAGTGCAGAGCGATGCCGATACCGCGCTCTTCGGCGTGATGTTTCACGAGCGCGATTGTCCGCTGCAAGATGGGCTCCACTGGTTGCATCCGCATCTTCTCTGTTTCTTCGGCGCGGAATACCAACAGGCTCTTGAGCAGGGAGTCGAGCCGATCGATCTCTGCCGTGATCAATGAAATAGGCTCTTCTGCGGTGGCTTCGTGTTGCAGACGGCGAGCGAGGACACGCACGGTGAGACGGATCGAGTTCAGTGGATTCCGGATTTCATGGGCAATTCCGGCGACAACGCGTCCCATCATGCGAAGTCGATCTTCCCTTCGCAGTTCTCCTTCCATCGTCTGGCGGCTCTCGGCCATTTGATTGACGGCCTGAACGATCGTCTTGAGTTCGTGGGCCTGGTCTGGCAGGCGATAGTTGGGATCGGTGCGGAGGTTTTCCAGTCCGGACTGGATTACGCCGAAGCCGCGTTGGAGGCTGAAGCTGAGCCGGAGAACCACGAGGATTGCCCCGAGAGCAACGATCATCGCGCCAACGAGCAGCATTCTCTGGTTAATCTCGTTGGATTCGCTGAAGTTGAACAGACGCCTTAAACACCACACGGAAAGTTCACTGCCACTACCGGCAAGTGTTGTGACAACCACAAGATCACGGCCGTCGTGAACGATCCGTGTCACGATTCGCCCCGATGTGCGACTCTCTTCAAGGCCTGCGCTCACCTCCTTCGCTTCGAGGGGTGCTTGCCTTAGAGTGCTTCCTGGCTCCGTATACGTGGGAAAGGTATGGCCAAAGACCTCGCCCCCGCGCATGAAGCCGCCCTCGACGTCGGGGTAAGAACGAAGCACATCGTAGGAAGCGCGGCTCAATTCGGTCTCGACGACCTCATCGTCAGCAGCAGAACGGCGGACGGACTGCCACGCGATTCCAGACTGGGCCAATTCCTTGACGGCATTCGTTAGCGCCTTTGAGGTGTCACTGATCACCACCGTACGAAGATTTCTCGCCAAGTCAACGACCAGCAACGCCGCAACGAAGACCGCAACCAGAGCCGTGATAAGCAGCCAGGTTTGCAATCGCTGAGCGGCGACGATCCTCGGAAATCGCATGGAAGTGGCCTCCACAACCAGTCAAAGTTTGCAGTTCTCGCACCAACGTCCGGCTAACCCCGGCACGCGGTTCATTGCAGAAATCACCCCTACTGTACGAAAACCGTACAACCAGTGTACGCATTTCACTCGCCACAGCAATGTCCGCACAAAATTCACGGCGATTCTGCACGCCTTGCCATGGTGCTGTACATGCACTTGTGCTGTGGTCGAAGTGTGTCCAGCGAAGCGCGGAAATGATGAACACTGCAACAAGCCTAGAAGAAATCCTGGAGCGATGGCCCAAACTCGGGGCGCGAGAGCGTCTGGAGATGTTCCGGGCGATTCCGCGCGAACAGGCTGATGACTTCTTCCTGGAACTGAGCAGCCGAGACCAATTAGACCTGCTTGCGGCCCTACCGGAAGGTGAGCATCGCATCTGGCTTCGCCTGCTTGCGCCCGATGATGCGGCCGACCTCATCCAGTTAGCCCCTCCCGGCCAACGGCAGAACTGGTTGAAGCAACTGGACGAGACGGCCCAGCGGGAAGTCTCCGCACTTCTCGCGTACAAAGAAGACGAGGCCGGCGGACTGATGAGTCCTCGGTTCGCTCGACTCCGGCCTGAGATGACGGTGGATGAGGCCATCAGCTACCTGCGACGTCAAGCGGGCCAACTCGAAACGATTTACTATGCCTACGCGCTGGACGACGGACAACATCTGCTTGGCGTTGTCAGTTTCCGGGATCTCTTTTCCGCGGACAAGTCCAAGACCGTGCGCGACGTCATGCGCACGCAGATCGTAACCACCACAGAAGACGCCGACCAAGAGGCGGTTGCGAAGCTCTTTTCCTTGCACCATCTGCTGGCGATTCCCGTCGTGGACAGCGAGAAATGCATGAAGGGCATCGTGACCGTGGATGACATCGTGGACGTTGTCCAGGAAGAAGCCAGCGAGGATATTCAGAAACTCGGCGGTATGGAGGCCTTGGACGCCCCATATCTTCAAATCGGTTTCTGGCGCATGGTACAAAAACGCGCCGGCTGGCTCGCGGTGCTGTTCGTGGGCGAGATGCTCACGGCTACCGCGATGGGCTACTACGAACAGGAAATCGCTCGTGCCGTGGTGCTGGCGTTATTTGTACCGCTGATCATCAGCAGCGGAGGCAACTCGGGTTCTCAGGCAACGACTCTCGTGATCCGGGCGATGGCAGTGGGTGAGGTGAAGTTGCGCGATTGGTGGCGAATCATCCGGCGCGAGTTTGCGACGGGACTGGTGCTCGGATCTGTCCTTGCCACTATCGGCTTGACCAGAATCCTCGTCTGGCAAGCGATCTGGAAACCTTACGGTGAAGATTATGTGATCATCGGGCTCACAGTGGCGTGTAGTCTGATTGGCGTCGTGTTGTTTGGAACCATTGCCGGTTCGATGCTGCCTTTCATCCTTCGTCGATTCGGTCTCGATCCGGCTAGCGCCTCCGCACCTTTCGTCGCCACACTCGTTGATGTTAGCGGGCTGGTCATCTACTTCACCATTGCCAGCATCTTCTTGCGAGGAACACTTTTGTGAACCGAACCAAAAAACTACTCCTTGTTTTCGTGATGGTAGTTCTTGCGGGGACAGCTGTCGGCCAACCTGCGCCGCAACCCTCGGCACTCTCGCTGACAATCGACGAAGCAGTTCGCGAGGCGATTGACCGAAACCTGGATCTCGTCGCAGAGAAGTTCAACCTGTCTGTGGCGGACGCCCGCATCATTACCGCGAAGCTTAGACCCAATCCGGTGCTCAGCGTCGGTGGAGATCACCTCGACTTGCTCGGTACCGGCTACAATGCGCTGAACCAGGCAGGACCGTCCGAATACAGCGTCCGCACGGATTTCCTGCTGGAGCGCGGTCAGAAACGAGCCAATCGGATCGCCGTGGCGGAGGGCAGCCGCGCGGTCGTCGAGTTACAGTTCCTCAACTCGGTTCGAACCCTGGCCTTGGATGTTCAGAACGCGTACGTAGAAGCCCTGCAGGCGAAAGAGAATCTGGCTCTCGCGCAGGACAATCTCAAAGCGTTCGGCGATATCGTCGAGGTCAATCGAAAACGAGTCAGCACGGGGGACTTGGCCGAAGTGGAACTCTTCCGGACGGAACTGGCTCAGCTTCAGTTTGAGAGCGCCGTCCGGCAAGCAAACCTAAAGTTGAGGACCGCGCGAGTGCGGCTGCAACTCCTTCTTGGCCGGACGAGTACAGGTCAGCTAATCGAGGTCACCGGTCAGTTGCGCAAGGATGCGCAGCCAATGAATCAAGCGGAACTTGTTCGGGCAGCTCTCGAATCCCGCCCCGACTTGCGGAGTGTGCAGCGGGATCAGGCCCGTTCCCTCGCGGATCTCAAGCTGCAACTTGCCCAAAGCAAGATCGACTATACCGTCGGTACGGAGTATCGACGCCAGCAGGGTTTGGCTGGACGTGGAAACTCGGTTGGAGTCTTCTTCAGCACCAACATTCCCGTCTTCAATAAGAACCAGGGCGAGATTGAGAGGGCAAATCAGGAACAGCGGCAGATCGAAGCTCGAATCCGGGCGTTGACCGCGACGATCCAAACTGACGTCGAAACCGCCTACCTGCAATACACAAACGCTCTAACCGCCCTTGAACGCTTGGAAGGGACCATGCTCGCCAAAGCGCGCGACGTTCGTCAAATCACCGACTTTTCATACCGCCGAGGGGAAGCGACACTAGTGGAACTCCTGGATGCTCAAAGAGCCTACAACGAAACGATTCAAAGCTACAACGAGGCCCGCGCCGAATTTGCGCGGAGTCTGTATTTGATCGACTCCGCTTCCGGCAAGGCGGTGATCCGATGAGGCGTAATGTAAGTCTTTTTGGGGTAGCGCTGCTCCTCCTAGTTGGTTGCGGCGAGAAACCCGAGCCGGTCAAGCAAGAGGCCAAGCCATCAGAAAAGGCATCCCCGACGGGTGAGGTCCGGCTTCCGGGTGACTCTCCACAATTGCAACGTATCAAAGTCGCCGTAGTGCAGGCGGCGCGCGTCCCGCTCGATGAAGTCGTCGCTCCAGGGAAGATTGAATCGAACCCCAATCGGATTTCTCGCGTTGTCATGCCGGTGGCCGGGCGGGTCGTTCGTGTTATGGTCGCGGTTGGCGATGCCGTTGTGGAAGGCCAGCCACTCCTGACCATCCAGAGTCCGGACGCGAGCACCGCGACTTCGACCTATCAACAGGCGCTTGCTCGTTCAGGAGAAACGAAAGCGACCCTCGCCAAAGCCGAAGCGGATCTCGCCCGCGTGAAGGATCTGTATGCCGGTCGAGCGATCGCCCAAAAGGAAGTCGTGAGCGCCGAGGCATCGTTGGCTCAAGCCAAATCGGCCGCGGAGCAGGCCAAAGCCGCGCAGGATGAAAGCGTCCGGCGATTGGAGATTCTGGGCGTGAAGCCGGGTGATACGAATCCCATGATCCAGGTCCGAGCGCCTTTGGCGGGCAAGATCCTGGAGCTGTCGGTCGCTTCGGGCGAATACCGGAACGACACGAGTGCGCCATTGATGACCATCGCGGACCTCAGCAGTGTGTTCATGGCCGCCGACGTGCCGGAGAGCCAGATCCGCTTGGTGACGCCGGGCGAGACGGTCAAGATCACACTATCGGCCTATCCCGACGAGGTCTTCACCGGCACGGTGGCGCGAATCGCGGACGTCGTCGATCCACAAACCAGGACAATCAAAGTTCGCGCGGCGCTGAACAATGCGCAAGGCCGGTTGCGACCGGAGATGTTCGGCGAAATCCGACACGAAGAGACTTTCCGGCGCGTACCCGTGATTCCGTCGAGCGCCATTGTGCAGTCGGACAAGAACAGCATCGTGTATCGAGAAAAATCAAAGGGCGTTTATGAGCCGGTTACGATCACCTTTGGAAAGCAGGATGGCGAACGCGTCCCCGTATTGACTGGGCTCGCCGAGGGCGACCGTATCGTGATCGACGGCGGAATGCTGCTTAAGGGCGTGCAGTAGTGGTGAGGCATTCGTAAGATGATCGCGCAACTACTCCGCTTCGCACTCTACAACCGGTTCATCACCGTCGCCATCGGGCTCGTGTTGATCGGCCTTGGGATCTACTCATTTCGCCTCCTCAAACTGGAAGCCTATCCCGACATCTCGGACACACAGGTGGTCGTGATTACCGTTTTCCCCGGTCACGCTGCCGAGGAAATGGAGCAACAGGTCACGGTGCCGATTGAGCGGGCGCTCAATAGCGTGCCTCAAGTGATCGCGCGACGCTCGCGCACCATTTTCGGGTTGTCTGTCGTGGAACTGACGTTCGAGTACGGCACGAACGACTACTTCGCGCGCCAAGTGGTCAGCGAGAAACTCAAGGACGCAAATCTACCCGATGGCGCGAGCCCTTCGCTAGGACCGCTATCTACGCCGATTGGCGAGTTGTATCGCTACAGCCTTGAAGCGCCCAGGGAATTCGATGAGATCCAGTTACGCGAATTGCAGGACTGGGTGATCGCGCCACGCATTCTGCAGGTGCCGGGCGTAGCCGATGTTGTCCCCTTTGGAGGGCTCACCAAGCAATACCAGATTGAGATCGATCCACTGGCGCTCGAAAAATACAACCTTACGATCAACCGCGTTGCTGCCGCCGTGAATGCCAACAACAAGAACGCTGGAGGAGCGCTTCTGGACAACAAGCATCAGTCGCTGGTTGTGCGCGGCGTGGGCCTCATCAAGACCGTCGAGGACGTCGAGAACATCGTTCTTGCAGCGAACAATGGTGTGCCGATTCTGGTTCGCGACGTCGGCCAAGTGAAGATCGGCGCGGCGCTTCAGACCGGACTCTTTGGCCTGAACGGGAAGCTGGGCGGCGTAGAAGGCATCATTCTGATGCGACGCGGCGAGAATCCATCGGATGTCTTGGATGGCGTAAGCAAGGCGATCGACAACTTGAATAATATTCGGCTGCCGAAGGGCGTCAAGATCGCTCCAATCTATGATCGTCGCGACTTGGTAGCCAATACTCTGAACACGGTCTCCCGGACGCTACTCGAAGGTTTGGTCATCGTCCTTGTCGTACTGTTTCTGTTTCTGGGAAGCTTTCGAGCCGCACTCCTTACCGCCATCACCATTCCACTTTCCCTCCTGTTTGCTTTCATCTGCATGGAACTTGCCGGAATTCCCGCAAACCTGCTCAGTTTGGGAGCCCTGGATTTCGGCATCATCGTGGATGGCACACTCGTCATGGTGGAGCATATCGTTCACCACCTGTCGGCCCGTCGCGAAGCGGAGGACGGAGTTCTGGAGAAGGTCCGCGATGCGGCCTTTGAAGTGGAACGGCCGATCTTCTTTTCCTTGCTGATCCTGATCTCGGCCTATCTTCCGCTGTTCACGCTGGAACGCGTCGAGCGCCGGTTGTTCACGCCGATGGCGTTTACAGTTTGCGCCGCCCTTCTGGGCTCGATGTTGATCACGCTGACAGTGATCCCGGTCCTTGCGACTTACATGTTCAAGAAGGGGACTAAGCACTGGGAGAATCCCGTTCTGGCGTGGGTCTATCGACGCTATGAAGGAGTTCTCACCCGAGTTCTGCCGCGCTCCCCGTTTGTGGTGATGGCATCGTTTGCCATTGTGGCGGGCGCTTTCGCCCTCGCGGCGACCCTCGGTTCAGAGTTCCTTCCACAACTGGATGAGGGCGTAATCTGGGTGCGCGCGAATCTGCCTCCCGGCACGGCGTTGGCCAAATCGGCGGAAATCGCCAACGACATGAGCGGCCTGATTCGTCAATCGGAAGAGGTTCGAAATGTGGCATCGCAAACAGGCCGCAACGATTCGGGTACCGACCCATTCGGGCCGAATCGAAACGAACTGCTACTCACCTTGAAGCCCTATGACCAATGGACTGCCGGCAAAGGCAAGCCGCAACTCGTAGAAGAGCTGAACAACCGGCTGAAGAAAAACATCCCAGGGGCAACGTTTAACTTCACGCAACCGATCATTGATACGGTCACCGAGTCTGTCACGGGCTCGTCCGCGGATCTCGCGGTCATCTTAACGGGCAGCGACCTCACGACTCTTCGGGACTTGGCCGCGCAGACACTGGAATCGATCCGCACCGTGTCCGGCTCGGCGGATTCCGCTATCGAGCAGGAAGGCGACCAGGCCCAGGTCCAGATTCTCGTAAAGCGCCCTCAAGTGGCGCGCTACGGCATCAATGTCGAAGACGTCCAGCAACTGATTGAGCTGGCCGTGGGCGGCAAAGCCATCACCAGCGTCTTCGAAGGCGAGCGTCGATTCGACATCACGGCTCGCTATAAACCGGCTGCGCGTACCGATCTGGCTGATCTCGGCAACATTCTAGTGCATACCGCCGATGGCGGCAGAATTCCTTTGTCGCAACTAGCGGAGATTCGCGTCGTCAATGGCGCAAGCATTATCGCCCGCCGTGAGAACGAACGTCAGATCACCGTCCGGACGAACATTCGCGGTCGGGATCAGGGCGGCTTCGTGAAGGATGCTCAGGCCAAATTCGCAAAGGCAGTGCGGCTACCATCAGGCTACACGGTGGATTGGGGCGGCCAGTTTGAAAATCTGGAACGCGCTCGAAAGCGTCTGACTGTCGTGCTGCCGATGACCATCGCACTCATCTTCGCCTTGTTGTTTTTCGCCTTTGGATCGCAGCAGTACGCGTTCCTGGTGCTGATGAATGTGCCGTTCTCACTGGTGGGCGGCATCTTATTCTTGTGGCTGCGAGGAATCAACCTAAGCGTTTCCGCCGCTGTCGGTTTCATATCGCTCTTTGGCGTCGCCGTGATGAGCGGTGTCCTCGTGGTGGCGGAAATCAATCGCCGACGGACTCACGACGGAGCGGAGTTGAAGTCGGCCGTTCTCAAGGGCTCGGTGGCGCAAGTGCGTCCAGTATTGATGATGATCGTGGTGGCGCTGTTGGGAATGGTTCCGGCGGCACGTGCATCGGGAATCGGCTCAGATGTTCAACGGCCATTGGCAACGGTCGTGGTCGGCGGGTTACTCTCAACCCTGTTCCTTACTCTGATTGCACTGCCCAGCATGTACTACCTAGTGGAGCGCCGGAGAGAACGGAGGTCATAATGTCAACAGCCCAGAAGGCGCTAGTTATCTTCGTAGATGAAACCGATATGTGGCAGGACTCGCATCTTTACGCCGCCATTGTCATGACCCTTGAGCGACAGGGAATTGTCGGCGCAACGGTTAATCTTGGACTGATGGGATATGGGCGGCATCGGCGAATCCATCGCAAGGGACTGTTCGGCATGTCCGACGACAAGCCAGTAACCATCATGGCGGTTGATACCGATGAAAAGATCCGTGCCGTGCTGCCGATTGTCGCGCCGATGGTGAAGGAGGGCCTGATCCTCTTACAAGATGTCGAAGTGGTTTCTACCGGCACACTTGGTTAGGCAGTGCTGAGGGGTTCGCCCGATGGTGTACAGTTGGGGATTCGCGAAATCGCCAAGCCCTAGGCGCGCACCGAATTTACTTACACACGCGTTAGGTCGCCGGATAGTAGGACCCCTCGCCGAGAAAGAACATGATGCGCGCGTGGATCTTGTCGCGCACATTGCGGAAGTCTTGAAGCCTTTGCTCTGGACTTCGCTCGTCCGCGGCGGCGGGATCCTCGAAAGGCCAATGCAACCTGACGTACTCGCCGGGAAATGATGGACACTGCTCCTTTGCTTTGTCGCAAACCGTGATGACGAAGTCGAAGGGCTGACCCAAGAACTGGTCGAGTGGCTTTGCCTTTTGGCCTGAAATATCTACCGAGAACTCCCGCATTACGGCAATCGCTTCGGGACGCAATTGGCCCGGAGCCGTTCCCGCCGAAAACACATCGAATGCATCCCCTGCTTCATGACGCAACAACCCTTCCGCGATCTGACTCCGGGCGGAGTTCCCGGTGCAGACAATGAGAACTCTCTTCTTCGGCAACATGGGATCTTTCTAAAGGGGAGTATTGCCGGACTTCAAGGCGTCGGCGAAGGTGCGGACGCGCTCATGGATTTGATTCCGGATGCGGCGGAACTCCGCAATCCGTTGCGCTTCAGGCCCCTGCACGGAGGCTGGATCTTCGAAGCTCCAGTGAAGCCGGTTCACTGCGCCCGGAAACACCGGGCAGGCATCGCGGGCGTTGTCGCAGACGGTCACGACGTAGTCGAAGTTCTGGCCCACAAACTCATTCACGGACTTGGATCGATGGCCGGAGATATCGATCCCGATCTCGGCCATCGCAGCGATTGCTTCTGGCCTCACGAGACTCGGCTTGGTTCCCGCGCTTTCCACTTGCCACTGGCCGGCTCCCTCGTGGCGGAACAATCCTTCGCCCATTTGGCTGCGAGCGGAATTGCCCGTGCACAACACTAAGATGCGTTTCATGGTTTATCCTTTGCAGATTTGAATGATCGACTCTGGCTTGACGGCCTTGGTGCGGGTGCAACACTCCGAGTACAGGAAGTTCAACAGTTCTTGGAGCGCATCTTCACTCGCCATGTAGCGAAGATACGTACCCTCCCGCTGAACTCGAACCAGGCCTTCGTTCTTGAGCTTGTCCAAGTGATGGGAGACTGTTGAGGCCGGAATGCTCAGTTCTGTAATCAACTCGCCGACCACCAATCCAGTCGGGTGTGCCGAGAGCAGCAGGCGGACAATGCGGAGCCGCGGTTCGGTCCCCAGCGCGGCGAACATGTCCGCGTAGCGAGCCGTTTGGTCTGGGGTGACAGGCTTAGGCCTGGCTGGCATTCTTCTCTCGATCTTGCTCTTGCGTGACTTTCATAATTCCAATATAATCGAAGTAGGCCAAGGAGGCAAGTGATGACGAGGCTCCAAGTTTTCGATCCCGCGATGTGTTGTTCCACTGGTGTGTGTGGGCCGCAGGTAGACCCTGTGCTACCGCGCTTTTCAGAGGATTTCCACTGGCTCGCGGGCCAAGGCATTGCCGTTGAGCGATACAACCTGGCGCAGCAACCGATGGACTTTACCAACAATCCGGTGGTCAAGGCCGCGCTGGCCGCTGAAGGAATCGCCTGTCTGCCACTCATTCTTGTGAATGGCGCGATCGCGAGCAAAGGCCGTTATCCGGAGCGCGCTGAACTGAGCCAGTTCGTTGGCCTGGAGCCGAAACCCGCTGCACAAGGACTGCCCGTGCTGGCGGCGAAATCCTCTTGTGAACCCGGATCCGGGTGTTGCTGAAATGGAACCCGCCAGTAGCATCCCTGAGAACGCCACACGCATTCTGTTCTTCACGGGAAAGGGAGGCGTCGGCAAAACGTCGTTGGCATGTGCAACCGCTGTCGCCCTCGCCGATGCACACAAGCGAGTCTTGCTCGTCAGCACAGACCCTGCCTCAAACCTTGATGAGGTGCTCGACGTAGAACTCAACGGCGAACCCAAAGCCGTGCCTACGGTCGACGGACTCTTCGCCTTGAACATCGATCCTGAAGCCTCCGCTAAGGCTTATCGCGAGCGCGTCGTCGGACCCTACCGCGATGTTCTCCCCGACGCGGCCGTCAACAGTATGGAAGAGCAACTCTCCGGCGCTTGCACTGTGGAGATTGCTGCCTTCGACGAATTCACCAAGCTGCTGGGTGACCCGTCCGCCACCACGGCTTTCGATCATATCGTCTTCGACACCGCGCCAACCGGACATACGCTGCGCTTGCTAAAGCTGCCGGCCGCGTGGACCGGCTTCATGGATCAAAACACGACAGGCACATCCTGTTTAGGCCCTCTCTCAGGGCTCAACTCGCAAAAGAGCCTTTACGAGGAGAGCATCCGCGCCCTATCCGATCCCGAGTGGACGACTCTCTATCTGGTGAGCCGGCCGGAGGTCACCGCACTGCGGGAAGCCGAGCGCTCGCGCCAGGAACTCGCTGCGCTGGGAGTGGCCAATCAGCGGCTGCTGTTGAATGCGATGTTTCGGGCCGCTGGTGTCGATGACCCCGCAGCGCTCGCCCTCGAACGGCGCGGCGCTGAGGCGCTCGCCGCCATGCCCACTGGGCTTGCCGAATTGCCTTCTACCGAGTTTCCGCTACGGGCTCGCGCGCCGATGGGTGTGGCCGGTCTTCGCGCTGTGTACGGTGGCGCAGATGACCAGGTTCTGGAGTCGAGCATCGCGGAATCGACGCAAGCGGCTCCACCATCACTCGCAACGCTCGTAAATCAGATCGAGAGAGCGGGACGTGGAGTGGTGATGACGATGGGCAAAGGAGGCGTAGGCAAAACCACCATCGCTGCCGCAATCGCCGTCGAACTCGCCGCGCGCGGACATGCAGTCCACCTCAGTACCACCGATCCCGCTGCCCATGTCGCGGAGGTGGTCGCTGGTTCGTTCCCAAATCTCACCGTCACCCGCATCGATCCCAAGGCGGAGACGGAGCGCTACACCGCTGAGGTCCTGAATACGGCCGGTGCGGGACTCACTCCGGAAGGCCGGGCTTTACTCGAAGAGGATCTGCGGTCACCCTGTACCGAAGAGATCGCCGTATTCCGCGCCTTCGCGCAGGCGGTGGCCGAAGGAGCGGCTGGCTTCGTGGTGCTCGATACTGCGCCGACGGGCCATACGCTCTTGCTATTGGATTCAGCCGAGGCCTATCATCGCGAAGTGCTGCGCACCGCCAGCGACATGCCGGACGCCGTTCGCAACCTGCTGCCGAGGCTCCGCGATCCGAACTACACCAAAGTACTCCTGGTCACTTTACCCGAAGCGACTCCCGTTCACGAAGCCGCCAAGCTGCAAGCCGATCTGATTCGCGCCGGCATCACGCCGTTCGCTTGGGTGGTGAATCAGAGCTTCCATGGTGATCGATTTACCGATCCGGTGTTGCGCGAACGCGGCCGCCGCGAACTCCCTTTTCTGTGTGAGGTGCAGCAGCAATTGGCGTCACAATCCGCCGTGATTCCCTGGTCGCCCGATCCGCCCGTAGGCGCAGAAAGCCTGCGGGCGCTCGTGAGCGGCCTCGAACTGGCGTTACCTGCTATTTGACGCGTCTGAGTCTGTCCAGAACCGAAGGCCTTGTATTCACCAACCGTTGAGGGAATCCGCGCTTAGCGACCGTCACGAACCCAGTGACGCTTACACTAGGCGGAGCCAGAGGCTTCAGGGGAAGCGGTACGCGCGATTGTGCCTGTCAGCGTGCATGCGACCGCGACGGTATTCGAGATGGTTCCGAATTTCCGCACGTTCTCATGCAGAAGCTCCAGCCGATGATCGGATTCATCCGTATCCACAACGATCTCGTAGTCGATCCTGATCATGCGTGGCGGCTTGTCCTGCCGCACCCCATGCAGTCTGATTACAACGGCCCGGAACTCGAACTTCAACATCGGACTCACCCGTTCGATTCCCTTGAGCATGCACGCGGCGATCGACGCGAGGAACAACTCCGCAGGGTTAAATGCATCCGGGCGTCCGCTCAAGGCGGTGTCCATTACGATTTCTGCCTCTTTGCACTTGGCCCGGCTCTCGCTAGCCGTCATGCGCCGAGCAGAGACACTGTATTCCAGTAGCGGCGTCATTCCGTTCACCTGTGGGCCATTGCTACTGGAACTGCAGCCTGTTCTTCAATCGTGTGACTCTGTCGCAAAGCTTCAAGGCACGTCCGGCACAGGAGGGCACGAGCCTTCTTCGGCAGTTCCACCACCTTTGCTATCGGTTGATGGGTAAGGATCGGATCGGCTGTGAGAACGGCATGTTCGGCGCAGAGGCCGACCGAACAGTGGTGGCAGACGCCAACGGCATCGGAGCGTTCCCCTGCAAGCGAACATTCAAAGCATTTCATGGCAGATTTCCTTTCTATGCGCTCGCTGGGCCTGGGAACCAGTGCCGAGTGCGATTGCAGGCGGCACAAACAGAGAGCATCACCGGCACTTCAATCAGCACGCCGACGACCGTTGCCAGGGCGGCGCCGGATTCTGGACCGAAAAGCGCAATAGCCGTAGCCACCGCCAGCTCGAAGAAGTTGCTCGCCCCAATCAGCGCGCCAGGCGCCGCGATGGCGTATTCGACTCGCAGCAAGCGCATCAGACCATAGGTCAAAGACGAATTGAAGTACACCTGGATGAGAATCGGTACCGAGATCAGCAGCACGTGCGAAAACTTCGTGGTGATGTTTTCCGCCTGAAGTCCGAAGATTAGCACCAGCGTTGCGAGAAGAGCGATCATGCTCACTGGACCAAAGCGCGGAAGGAATTGTTTCTCAAACCACTCCACGCCATGTTTGCCGACGAGCCACCCGCGCAACGCGACGCCCAATACCAGTGGGATCACGATAAAGACAACGACGGAATAGACCAGAACGTGGAAAGGCACTTCGAGGGACGATGCTCCGCTGACTAGATAGCGTACGATCGGAGCGAAGAGGACGAGCATGATCAGATCATTGACCGATACTTGAACGAGTGTGTATGCAGGGTCGCCATCGGTCAGGTAGCTCCATACGAACACCATCGCCGTACAGGGTGCGGCGGCAAGAATGATGCAACCCGCGATGTACTGAGAGGCCTCGTCTGCGGTTAGCAAGCCTGCAAACACGTGCCGGAAAAAGAGCCAGGCGACGAACGCCATTGAGAACGGTTTCACGACCCAGTTGACAAACAAGGTCACCAGCAGCCCGCGTGGGCGTTGGCCGACTCTGCGCACGGCTCCAAAGTCCACCTTCATCATCATCGGAATGATCATGAGCCAAATCAGGACTGCAATGGGAACGTTGATCTGGCTGCCTTGGGCGAACTCCCAACTCCGGAGCGTCGCGATGCTGCCAGGCACCCCCTTCCCCACCACGATCCCTAGGACCATACACAGCCCGACCCACAGCGTCAGGAATCGCTCGAAGACGTTTAACTGTTTTGCTGCTGGCTTCAAGTCATTCGTCTGTTTGCTTGCGCTCTTGACTGCTTCCATGTTTCAATTATAGTTGAAATACTGAAGATAGCAAGGAGCAACCGTTGGCATCTCGCGTTGAAGAAACTGTGGACTTCGTGAAGTTCGCCGATACCTTGGCGGCCCTTGGCGCGGAGCCGCGCCTGCGAATCGTCTACCATCTTCTCCGCGCTCACCCGAACGGTATGGTGGCCGGCGAACTTCAAACCGAGTTGGGCATGCAGCCGTCTGCCGTATCTCATCATCTTGAGAAGCTCAAGCATGAAGACCTAGTTCATGTACAGCGCCAGGGCACGTTCCTCCGCTACACGGCGAATCCGGAGGTTCTCCAGGAACTCCTCAGTTTCTTGTTCTCGCAATGCTGCGCAAATTCGGGCGCAGTCAAAGCGGAGAGCGTTTTTCAGCCCTGCCAGGCGAAGGCGACGCCATCAGGACGCCAATCACGAAAGGACCGTAAATAGCCCATGTCGAAACTCATACGACGCTCCATCTGGTTGCCTTTACTGCTTGCCGGCATGTCCACGATGAGCGGCCAAGAACCCACCAAGAAAGTTCGCGTGTTGATTCTCTGCACCGGGAACTCGGCGCGAAGTCAGATGTCGGCCGGGTTTCTGCAATCGTGGTCATCGAGCCTCGATGTGTACTCCGCGGGGACCAATCCGTCACCTCGTGTGAATCCCTTCGCCATCAAAGCAATGCAGGAGGTGGGCGTGGACATCTCGGGAGGGCATCCCAAATCCGTTTCGCAGTTTCTAGGCCAGTCTTTCGACTATGTGATCACCGTCTGCGATGACGCCGACAAGAACTGTCCGAACTTTCGGGGCAAAGTCGGCAAGCGGGTCCACATCGGCTTCCCGGACCCCGCGAAAGCCACCGGCACAGACGAGCAAAAGCTGACGGTGTTCCGCACCACCCGGGACGACATCCGGAAGAGATTCCGCGAGTATTTTGACGCGGAAATCAGCAAGAGGCTCTGACGACGGACGAGGTTCGGACATGTTGCAGGCAATCCTTCTCGCCTTTCAAATGTTTCCCGGCATTGACCCGGTGCGTGCTGCAGAATTGCAGCAGCGCGCAATTGTCGACCGGGCGCGCGAGCATGAACGTGCCGCCCGCCAACAGGTTGATTCGCAACAGCGTCAGTTTGAAATTCGCTTTAACCGATTGGTTGATGCGGTAAAGAGCTTCTCTGAGCGGTATAACGCCGGAAAGGGCCATGCTTGGCCTGCGCGTGAAGCCGCGAAGTTGCGTGATGCCATGCGCGACCTCCAGCATTTGGAAGACTCTCTTCGGCCGGATCGCCGTGCTTCTTCTGAGCCGCCTCGGTGCTCGGTTACAGTCCGCGAATGAACTGAAGCAGAATCGTTCGATCCTTATCGCTCCATGTGGAAGTTGGAACCGAACCGAACATCTCGCCGCCCTCAATGATCTTTTGGTCTGACAGCCGCGTTGAAACTCCGGCAAGCGTCTTGATGCCGACATAGGTTGTTTCCGCGCCGTCGTCACCATGACAATGCCCGCAATGCACTGAAAAGGATTGCCGCCCCTGGTCCCACCAAATCAACTGGTCCGCGAGATGGGCTGCGGCTCCTTGAGAGCCTCTCAGGTTATCTGCAAATCGCACTACGCCATCGCCGTCGACGACAATCGCCAGAGCCGACGCCTCATTGGCATCAGCGAGTTTCAGCTTGGTTTGAAGTTCGGCGGATGCCACCAAAGCAGTCAGGCCGACGCATTCGTTAGGGATGGTGTTAGTACGCACGACTAAATCCACAGGCAACCCAAAAGAGCGGACTCGCTTCATCTCAAACGCCAGCGCCCGACAGGCGGATTCCGACAATGTGGCACTCAAAAATAGAAACGCCCGCGGCGCACCGTTTGCGACATCCCTGACGCTTTTCGACCCCTCGCGAACCACTAGCCTGGCCTCGCTAAGGTCTGTTCGGACCAATGAATCGATCGCATTGGCCCTCGCAGCCTGGAACGAGAGTGCCGCTACGGCCAGCAAGATCGATTGCCCGGCGGGATGATTCCGTTTACGTTCAATCATCCGACGTACATGAGCCATTGACAGTTCAGATCTCCTTGAAGTCTTCCTCTAGTAAAGCAGAGGTTGAAGTGCCGCAACATCGAACCGACGCAGTAGAGAGATTGCACTGCGGCGTGCCCGCCGTGCCTAGGATGACAACGGGAAACTCTGCGTGCGTCTTGTGGCCGCCGCGAGCCCTGAGAAGTGATCAAGGTGGATTCCGACGAACTCGCCGCCGTCGAACCTGAGCAATCACTCTGCGGTTTCCACTTCTCGGCGGCAGTTCGGCAAAGCCCGCAACTGCTCCGGATTGACCGGTCCGCATCGTTAAGTCGGGTCTGCAAGATCCCCAAAGCATTGCATGCAGTCTGATGCCGTTAGTCTATTGACCACGGCCTCGAAAATATGCACGCTGTCGAGCTGGAAGTACTCTTTTGCAGCGATGGTGCTTTCGCGCTCGGGAAACTCTACCGCCCGAGTTGTTTTTTTGGTGGGACAAAAGTGTGACAAGTGCGCAAAACTGCCCGAAACTGAGCGCATCGCAGGAGGAGTGAACAAGGGGACATCCCACGCTACATCAACAACTTAGCGGTCTCGGAGCATCGCCCCCAAACTCGCGCAAACTAGGTTTTTCTGATTCAGGTTCTAGGTCTCGCGTTTTCTCTTTTTCTTGTTGTACTCTTGGAGCCTCTTGAAGGCCTTTTGAATGTGCTCTGGCGTCGGATGTACGTAGCGCGAAGTGATCCGAATATCGCTGTGGCCGGCGATCCTCTGAATGGCAAACGCATCCGCATCAGACTCTGCCAGACGCGTGAGCGCAGTGTGACGAAGATCATAGAGCCGGAAGCGGCCGTTCAACTCAATTTTCTTGACGAGCCGGTCGTGTTGAGAGTCGATGGCAGTGTAGGCAACGGGTTTGTCCGACTCGCTCCCCTCGAACACGAACCCAGAACCGGCGGCATTGCTTTCGTGACTGCGCCGAGCCATGAGTTCGGCGACGCGGTCGGTCATCATGATCGTTCGCTTGGCGTTGCGTGTCTTGCCCTCGACAACCTGAAAGTAGCCGACCGGGTCAGTCTTCGTCGGGAGTACCGCGTCCTCCCATCGGAGCCGGAGGATCTCGCCGGGGCGCATTCCCGTATCCAGACAGATCAGCGCGAAGTCGTGGAGAGGCTGCGGGGCGTTCCCGAGGTACGCCGCCTCCTCCTCATGCGACAAGATGCGCTCTGTCTGTTTACCTGAACCCGAAAGGCGAATCTTCGGCACATGTTCAATGACGCCCCACTCCTCGGCCATGTTGAGAACCCGGCGGATGGTGCCAATCTCGTGGTTCAGGGCCGTCGTCGTTACTGAGCGGTCAATGACGGTGTGCGTGACGCCGTCCTTGCCGCGCTTGACGCCGGTACGCCGAGCAGATCGCCGTTTCTCCGCGTACTTTGCGACCACCTCCTTGTCGATTGCGGTGAGCTTCGCGCTGGCCAGAGGAGGATATCGCAACAGGATTCGCACCATATCGTTGTAGTACTTAATCGTGCTGGGCTTCTTTTCCGCTGCGGCCCACGCGAGGAAGCGTTCGCAGAACTCCGCGAAGGTCGGAGCGGGCTGGAGTTCCTTAATGCCGACTTCGCCCTTGGCCAGAGCAGCTTTCCGCGACGCTTCGATTTGCTCGGCGACCCGCTTGTTGCCCTGTTTCGTGCTCGCCCGGATCAACTCACCATTCCAGACGAACTTGAACCACCAGACTTCGCCACGCTTGTAGACTGCCATCGGAACCTCCGTATGGTCTTATCGGCTCAACCCGTGTTGCGGGACGACGCTGGGCCATTGCCCCTTTCGTTTCCAGGCGGTTTACGCTCGGGGCACAGGCCACCCTTGGGTAAGGACATCAGCCACGCCGCGAGTGTGTCAGGATCGTAACGCACCAGCGAGCCCACCTTGATGTATTCCGGGCCGCGCCTCTCCAATCGCCAGCGGCGAAGGCAGGCGAGACTGACACGCAGCCGTTTCGAAACGTCGATTTCGGTTAACAGATTGGCATTCATCGCAGATCTCCTACTCCCGAATGATAGCCACGCCTAGGCGTCACGCTTACGCGGTATTATCAGTGTGCATCCGTTCGTCGAGGATGTCAAGCCTGATGAATCCGGGCGGGTATGGCTTCCTCCCCATTCCGCCGATCCTGGCCGGGCACCGCTGCGCTGGACGGCCGATGGCCTGGCCGCGCCACGGCGGGACGGCGAGCCTCTGCTTCCGCTTGCGCGGCCCTTCGGGTCTCGGCTCCCCCGAAATTCGCTGGCGCGAACCGCATTCGCTTTTCGGTTCCCCCGAGAAAGCGGCTCTTGCCCTGGGGAGCGGCCTCGCTTGCTTCTGAGTGCCCCGGCCAAGGCCGGCAGGCAGAAGGAGAAGAAGCCTTATGAAACGCCCGGCCATCAGCTTCACAATCACGGTCAACGCCGTCGTACACGTCTACGGCTGCCGCGAACGGCAGTCCCAGGAGGCTCGTGGATACTTTGGATTCCACGATGCGGAGCGCTGCCCCCATTGCCGGACCATCGATACCGGATTCGAATTCTGGGGTGAGAACGGTCACTGCCAGGGCTCCGCGCCGAACCGCGAGCGCATGGTGCATTGGATCGCAATCAAGGCCAAGCAGCAATGGCGCACCCAAGGCGGCCAAGTGATGGGCTACCGCTTCGTTAAGGGCGGCACGCTGCGTTACTGCGGTGGTTACCTCGGTGAATCGGAGGAAGAAAGCGGCGCTTAGGCGCCGCTCAATCGCGTTCTCTTTGTCTTGTGACCCACCACTTCAGCACGGTCAGTGCGCCGAAGGCGACGGCGAGAATCAGCAGCGCTTCCTGATCAGCCAACGTCACACTGCCGAACAGGTGTTGCCGGTTGGATGTCGCAAGGCTTGAGATCAAGCCAAAGATCGCGATTCCGGCGGCAGCCAACCCAATCTTGATGTCCCGGCGTTTGTTCACTTGCACCTTCTTGCCAAGGTGCCCGCTGACAGGCCAGCTCTGGCGGCGCTTGGCTATAGGGGACGAATGTCCACCAAGCCCTTTTTCGAGAGCCATTGGGCCATGGCGGAGTTGACGATCACATTTAACGACACGTCGCGCTTTTCGGCGGCGGCGCGGATCTTCTTGTACAGTTCATCGGACATGAACATGTTGACTTCGGGGGCCTTCGCTTCCATCGTGATGTCGACGAGCGGCATTTTCAGGAAGTCGGCCGATTCGAGGGCGTCGATCATGTACGCGCTGAGTTCGCCCCGGCGCTTCATCAACGTGCGCAACGCGTCGTCCAGGGTGTTCAACAAGCGGTACGCCAGACGGATGCGGTTCTCCACATCAGCACCTCCCGGCTTCTGCCGGACGACCATCTTTTGTCCGGCTGGAACTACAGCCACAAAGCGTTCTTTGGGGTTCTTTGCCATACCATCTAGATGGTACGACATCAGCCGGATGATGTGAAGCGAAAAATTCTAGTGCGGCTGCACAATCAGTACGGGCGATACGGCGCATCGAACAGCAAGTCCCGGTTTACCCGTACGTTAAAGCGGTACCCGATGTCCACTTTGATCGTGGGTTGGATAAAGAGGTTCCGGCGAGTTGCCTCCGCGCCGATTTGTGCCATGTTCTGGGCCGCAGCCTGTCCTGCCAGTTCCTGCGCGCTCGGAACCGTGAACATGTTGCTGCGGCGGTTGACGGTGAGCTGCCCAGCGGCGGCGAAGAGGCTGGTCAGCGCACCCATGCCGAACAGGCGACCGTAGTGATTGTCGACCTTGTCGCGCAAGCCCGCCATGCCCTTAGCGTCCTGGCCCGACATGCCTTCGAGCACGACGGAAGAGCCATCCGGGAAGATGACGCGGTCCCACACCACTTGAATGCCGTTCTGCCCGTAGCTGATCCGGGACGAGTAGTTGCCCACCAGCCGCGACCCTTGCGGGATCAACAGGTATTTGCCTGTCGCCGTATCGAACACATTCTCCCGCACCAGGGCTTTGATCTCGCCAGGCAAGTCGGAGTTGAGAGCTTGTTCGAGAACGGCCGGGATGTCCCAGCCCACTTTGATCTCATAGCGCCCCAGTGCCTTCACCCGCGTACGGTTGAGATAGGTCTCCTGGTTCCGGGCCTTGGCTCGGTCGAGGAACTCTTCCTTCTCGTCCTGCGCGTTCTGTAGCTTGTACTCCTCCGCGCCGGAGACCGACTGACCACCGATGGAGATTCGTGGCATACCGGCTTGGGCGCTTCCCGCGCGGGCAGCCGCGTTGCCAGGACCTTGTAGGGCTTGCAGGAGTTGCGTCATCTGGGCCATGTCGGATTGGGCTGATGGCAATCCACCCGCTGTCCCGCCGCTGCGGTTCGCGGCCTCTCGCGCGGCAGTGGGCGCATCCATGGCCTCCAATTCCCGTTGCAGTGCCAGTTCGCGGCGACGCTCCTCGGGTGACGGCTGCGGCGGCGCGGAAGAGGTCGGATACTGAACCGGCGGTGGCGCAGGAGGATTCGCAGAGACGGTTGTCACGACGGCCGGTTTCGCTGGTCGATACGTGAGTGGCGGTGCCGTCAGATCTTCTGGCTTCTCCGGCACTGTTAACTGCTCGCGAACTTCGCCCGCAGGGCGCGCCGGGACCTTCGACGCGATGGTTTTCCCAACATCGGTCGCGGCGGTTACGTTCCGTCCGTCGTTCGCCTGGAACCCAAGTTTGAACTGGCGATCTCCGCGCGTCGCAATTCCGTAGAACAGCAACAGGCCAACAATGCCGAGTATCGCCACAGCGAGGATGCCCGCCCGTTTCGACAGGCGCACCGAGTTGGGCGGCTTCGGATCGAGATCCAAGTGTGTGGGGCCGTGAAGGTCATTCTCCTTGATTGCCATCGCTCCCTCCTACTTCTGCTCTACTTCAGGCGGTGCCGTCTGTTCGGTCACGGCCTTGCCGAGCAGTTTGCCAGCGTCCTTGCCGCGATAAGTTCCGCGCACGATGTCAGCGCGGCGTTGCTTTTTGCCGACTCCGAGAATCAGCGCGCCGCGCTCGAAGAGACGGTCCACGATGTACAGGTCGCCCTTGACTCGGTAGTTCACCATCTCCGGGCCATTCGTGCCGACCACGACCAATACCGGCGCTTCGCGGACCGTGGCTCCGGCGGGCATTTGAACAAAGGTCTTTCGCCCGTCGTCCACCACTCGCACCGGGCGCAAGTACTCATCGCCTCCCGTGATCCGGTAGTCGAAGTAGAGGTTCTCCAAACTCTCGACGGGCGAGAAGGTGGAGGTTTCCGCTTGTTGTTTGCGCTGCTTTTCCTCTTCCGCACGGAAGCGCTGCTGCCAACGCGCGGCTTCATTGTCGGGATACGCGAAGGCGACGCGGGCGAGATAGTCTTCCGGCTTGCTCACCAATCGAACGTAGTAGGCGCGGCGGTCGGTCGGCACCAGGAGGTTCGTGTCGAGGCCTGCCTGTTTGGGCTTGATGACAATCATCTGCGACTCGGGTCTCCCGGCGGCGGCTGGCGAGATGGTCCAACGAACTGAGTCCCCGATGTGCGGCTCGCCGACGATCTTCTCGCCGGGTTCGAGTTCGAGAACGCAGACCCGAAGCGGCGCACAGACGATCGTGGGAAGTCCGGCACCGAAGGTGTATAGAACGCGTCCGTCCTTGCCTGGCGCGGGCTCGTGCTTTTCGGTCATCCAACTCTTTCCCAAAGCGAGCGCGCCCTCGGCGGATTGCGAAATCGGAACGTCCTTGGGCGGCTCGGTCGCGACGACGGCTTCCACCTTCGCCGGGGCGGCAACGGGTGCTGGTGCTGCCCTCACTGGAGCGTCTTCTTGCAGCTTATTGAGAATCTGTTCGAACGGATACTGCTTCGGATCGGGCATGCCGGGCGGTGGTTGCCTCCGCACCGTCACCGGTGGTGGACTCGCTGGCACCTGCGTTGGCTCTTGCGCCAAGGCCGCGATCCCGGCGGCTAACAAAAAGGGAAAGAGTCTCATGACGGTCCTCCTTTACAACACACGGCTCCAACTGGCTTGAGTGACGTAGATTCCGAGCGGGTTGACGCGGGCCAGCGCTTCATCAGTGGGCGGATTCACCACAAGCGTGAACGCGCCTTTCCACCGCTGCGGCTCGCCGATCACGGTTCCGGCCATGCTGCGGGTGGTCTCGACCCACTCGACTTCGTATGTCCTCTCGGACGACGGGAAGATCGCCTTCACCTCGACATCGACGGTCTGCTTCGCAGCCCGCTCGTGCGGCGGGTCCTTGCGGAAGTACTCGCTGATCGAGACTTGCGCCGGCGAGCCGGAGGCAATCATTGCGTACGTCCGGTCGATGGCTTTGCGCTGCGCGATGCCATCCATGGACACCAAGCGCCAATCGGCGATCCAGGAGTTGAGCGCGGCGCGCTTGAGGCGGTCATCGGCGATAGTGGCCTGTTCGGCTGGACCGCTGGCCACCGTGCGCCCGAGGCCGTCCACCGCCACAACGTAGGGCACGATGCGGGCTTGCTTCGAAATGACGATCATGCCGCCGACGGCCAAGAATGCAACTGCCGCCGTGACGAAGAACGCGGCTCGCCAGTTACGGGCGCGGCTGATGAGGTCGCCGTAGCGCTCATCCCATTCCTTGCGAGCGGCGAGGTACGGGTTGTGAACGGCGGCTGCCTTTTCCTTCGTTTGTTCATCCGACTTAGTGGACGCCTTGCGTTCTCGCAGTGGATTCCAGAGTGATGTCGTTGCCATGCGTTCTCATGCCTCCTTCTCTATTCGCCGCCATGCAGATTGAGTTGCGCCGGTCCGCCACCGCCCGCGCCGTCCGGCGGCAGGGCTTGGCGCAGCCCTTGGGTGAAACGCCCGGAGCGGTCGAGCGCCTGTTCAGCGATCTCGGCGGCGTTGGCGATCTTTTCCATCGAAGAGCCTGCATCGCCTTGCGGCGTTTGCGCGGGTGCCACCGACATCGGGCTCGTGTTCTTCATGGGCGAGGTGATCGTTTGCGGACTTGTAATGGTCTGCGGATTCCCGAGCGAAGCGTTCTCGGATGGCAATGGCGGCGGTGATGGCTGATCCGGCGGCCTTGTGCCGAAGTGCCCGTAGACCACGTTCGACGGAGCGCTTGACGGCTGGTCCGGTGTAGTGGTCATTGGCGATGAGTTCTTCATCGGTTCGCTGACGGTTTGAGGCTTCTGAATAGTCTGCGGCGACCCAAGCGTCGCATCGTTTGACGGACTCATCGCGGCGTCCGCCGCTGATCCTGCGGCGGTAGGTGCATGGGTTGCACCTACTCCGGACGACACGTTGCTGATCGAGTCCATGGCCCCGTGAGAGAAGGCTGTCGCATCGTTGGCGGAAGCGCTTGAAGATTCTGGAGTCGAAGAGGCGCGAATGTCAGAACCTACGGCCAGCGGCGGCGCGGGCTGTCGTTTTGCCTCGACTGGCGCGGTGATTCCAGGAGCGGAGCGAGGGGGCGAAACCTGTGCCGGATCGCTTTGTGCGTTCGGGCTTGCTGGGCTCGCAGTGGATGTTTGCGCGGCGCTCGGACCAACCGCGTTCGCCCCACTTGGTGGAGTTGGTTGTGTGGAGGCCGGGGCCCGGTTCGCCTGCCCCTGGCTCGATTGCGCGGATGTCTGCGAGTTGTTGGTGGTGCTCCCAGGCGAGGGAGCACCCGTTCCTCCGAGAGATGGCGGTTTCGGTTGCCCGCTTCCGCCACCCGCGCCAACGCCGCCATTCGGCGAGCCGCCGTTACCAGAACCTTTTCCGCCGGCGCCGTTGCCGTTATTGCCCGCACCGCCACCAGTTCCGGCCGCACCACCGGCTTGGCCGCCTGACGCGGCGGACGCAACTGAAGAGTTCGCCATCATGCCGGAGCTACCGGCACTGCCCGCGCCCATGCTAGCGGCCTGGTTAACAGTCATCGCACCGCCAGCCGCCGCGCTGCGGGCCGCGAGCAGTTTCACCGCGCCCGCGCCAAGGGTTGCGACGGCGATACCGGCCTGCGCACCGGCAAGGCCGACAGCGGCGATGTCGCCGCCGGAGAAGTTCGGCGAACCGCCGAGCAATGACGCAGTGAACTTCGGGGCCTGCCAGCACAGGATGCCGAAGATGATTGCGCCGCCCATGATGTCGAGCGCTTCCATGATCGGCGAAGCCGCAGCAGCAGCCGACAGAGCTCGGGCCGACCACGCGGCACTCAAGGTCATGCCCGCGCCGATGAGCATATAGAGCACCATCAACTTCACTCCCACTGCGACGGCCAAAGCAATGTAGCGTTCCACGTACGGCGCGGTCCATCGCGAACCGCCAAAGCCCAAGAAGATGAATCCCGCTCCAACGACAACGTAACTTTCAACGAGCGCCATGATGAAGTGAACGGAGACGATGACGAACGCAAGGAATGTGAGCACCGCCGCCAACACCAAAGCCAATGCGCTTGCAGGGTTGACAAAGAATCCCGCTGTACTGGCGGAGTCTCCCAGGGCCGCAGCCACATCCAGTCCACGCATGAATACGGCACCTGGAGAAAGTCCAACGCCTCCGATACCCGCGGCGTTCTGGCCAACAATCGCGAAGCTGTCGATGATTGCTGGAATCCAGGCCGGGCCGTTCACCAGAAGCGCCATGAATGCGCCGACAAACATCATTCGACGGATGAGTGCTGCTGTCCAGCCTTGCAGGTCTGCCTTGTCCAGCACCAGGATAACCGCCGTCCATGCGAATTCAATTAGAGCGAGCAGGCCGAATAAACGATTGGCCGCTCCGCTTGCGGCAGCGAACCAGTTCGGCCTGAGGCCACGGAAGGTGTCGAGGAGATCGCCCGGTGTTTGACCGTACTGCGCCAACGCCGTCGCCGGCAAGATGAGCAGCGCGCCGAATGCCCAAATGGCAACAGGAATCCTGTTGCGTACGCGGTACGCCATGACGAAGCCCTCACTGTTGGTTCGTTAGTACTTCCGGGGATCAGTTCCCAAGGGACGGTAGCTGGTCTGTCGGACAACAAGAGCGGCGGTGCAAACCCGCCCCTCGGCCCTGTCGCTCCAAGCCGCATCAGCGGCCTTCTTCAGCGGCTCACATTGCGCCCAGAGTTCGTCAGCGTATGCCGTCCCCCTCTTCTTCACCCATTGCGTTATGGATTCGAGCGAAGCCTTTTCGACCTCTCCCGCTCCATCGCGCTTGACCTTCTCGACAATGACGCTGGCAGGTTCTTTGTTGCATCCGGCTGCCAGCAGAGCCAGCGCAACAGTTGTAACGGAAAGGGTGCGCCTCATACCCATGAGGCTAGTACTTCCTTGGGTCCGGCGCAGCCACCACGCGGTTGAAAAACTTCTCGGTCGCTGCGGTGGCCGTCGCGTCCTTCTGGATCTGCGCGGCCTGGAATGCCTGCTTGCCTTGCAAGTCGGCGAGCATGATCTGACGTAGCTTCATCATCTGCTGGATCATGTGCTCATTGATCTGGTTGGCCACCTGAATCGCCTTCAGCCGCCCGTCGCTCGAAGTGGACATCGTGCGCAACTGACGGAGGATTGCCTCCTCGCTATTCATCTGGCTGGCTTGAATGTTCGCGGCCTTCAGCGCACCGAGTGACGTGTCGAGCGAGGTCTGCGCCCAGTCGCGATACTTCAGGTACCAGGCATTGCCGGCATAACCGTAGCCGGTGAAGCGGTTGCGGAACTCGGCATCGAGGTTCGCCATCGAGTAGGCGAGAGCGCGGCCGTTTTGAACGACGCCATGTAGGTTGGCGATCTCGGCCATGATCGGGCCGAAGATCTGCATCGGCAACTCGGTGGCCTGCTTCGCCATGTCGGCCACCATCAGGATCTTCTGGCGGAGTTCCTCGCCTTGCCGAATGTAGGTGGTAACGAGTTGGACGTTGTTCGCGAGTTGGGTCCACTCGGTCGCGAAGCCGCCCAGGACTCCGGCTTGCACCGGTGGCGGCGTGAAGCTGGTGAGGAGGAGCGTGTAAGCGACGGTACCGCTCAACACGCGTTTGGAGTAGCTGCCGAGTCTCATGCGGATTGTCTCCTTTTCAAACTGAGGTCATGTTGCAGGAAAGCCGCCCAGTCGTCGAGTCCGCGCATGCGGAGCCACTGGACCGGCCAGGTCGGACCGTATTGATCGATCGCGTCTTCGGCCAATTGCCGCTCTTCGCGGCTGGAGATGCCGACGAACGACAGCGCGACACCGCCCAGGCCGAGCGCAATCAATCGCCGGCCTATCGATGAAACGACGTAGTATTGCCGCTTCGGGATCGAGTTCTGAACGATCTCGATCTCGCGTTCGTTCAGGCCGATCGATTCGTAGAATTCCTTCGAGGACGGATTGCCGGCTTCCGCGTTCGGCAACAGCACCTTGGTCGGGCACGATTCGAGGACGACATCCTTGATCGGCGAGTTGAAGATGTCGGAAAGATTTTGCGTCGCGAGCACGACTGCGCCGTTGAACTTGCGCAGCGTCTTCAGCCATTCGCGAATCCGCTCCCGGAAGAGAGGGTGACGCAGATAGACCCAGGCTTCATCGAGCGGAACGAGCGTTGGTGATCCATCGAGCCTCTTCTCGATGTGCCGGAAAAGATAGAGCAGTACGGCGACGACAGCCTTCTCGCCCATGTTGAGCAGATGCTCGGTTTCAAAAGTCAGGAATCGCCCCGAGCCGAGCATATCCTCGCGGGCATCGAGCAGATGGCCCATCGGTCCGCCGAGCGTGTAGTATTGCAGCGCTTCGCGAACGCCTTCGTCCTGGACGTTCGCGACCAACTCCGTCATGGTTCGCGTTGGCGAGGATTGCAGGAGCAGCACTGCCTCGCTGATCGCGTTGCGGTGACGCGGCGTCACCGTGAAGCCTTGCAGCAGGCAGAGCGCTTCGAGCCAATCGACGGCCCAGGCGACATCCGAGGGAGTGTCGATCTCGCGCAAGGGACAGAATGCCCACTGCGTCTTTTCCCCGCCGATGTCGTAGAAATCGCCACCGGCCGCTTTGGTCAGGCACAGGAGCGAATAACCCTTGTCGAAAGCAAACACTTGGGCGTGCGGATAGCGAAACCACTGCGCGGTGACGAGCCCAAGAAATGTACTCTTGCCAGCGCCGGGCGGCCCGATCATGAGCGTGTGTCCCAGGTCGCCGACGTGGATGTTGAAGCGGAACGGCGTCGCGCCGGAAGTCGCGGCATAAAGCAGGGGCGGTGCCGGTTGGCCACCGGACTTCATCATCGGCGACGGATTCTCCTTCATCCCAGCCCAGACCGCCGTAATCGGCATCATGTCGGCCAGGTTCAGCGTGTGGAGCATCACGCGGCGGACGTTCCGATAGCCGTCGCCCGGCAGGCTGCCGCGCCAGGCTTCGACGGCATTGATCGTCTCCAGGCGACAACCGAAGCCGAGGTTCTGCATCGTCTTGACGACCAGCGCGGCGCTTTCCTCGCAACGGGCTTCGCTTTGATCGAACACCAGAACGCAGGTGTTGTAGTAACAAAAGTGCACATCACCCGAGGCGGCCACGCCCATCGCTTCCTCGGCATCGGTGGCCATCTCTTGCGCGAAGAGATTGATCGGGCCAGTTTCGGTTTTCATCAGCTGGTCTTTCCAGCCGCGGATCTTGCCTCGCCACTTGCGGCGTTCTTTGTCAAGCAGCGCGCGCGCTTCTTCTGGATCGAGCAACAAAGCCCGTGTCTGCCAGCGGTACTCAATCGGCAAGGTGTCGAGCGCACCGAGGATGCCGGGGAAGCTCAATCGCGGGAACCCGTCCAGGGCAACCACGCGCACATGTTTCGAACCAATGCGCGGCGAGATGCCGGCCACGAGGTCCTGTGTGGCCAAAATGTCGTTCAGATACGCTGGAACACCTGGCAATGCGATGGGATGGTCGAGCGTCGTCAGGCAGCGGTGAACGAAGCGGAGCAACTCATCGTGAATCACTGGCCATCCGTGGGCGTCGATGGATTCGATCCGGCCCAGGCGGCGCACCTGAAAGAGCGAACTGAAGATGTCCTCGAAGCTCGCCACGCGGCCTTTGAAGTAGTCGAGCGACCGTTCCGCGCTCGACTTGAACTCGCGCTGCCCTTCGAACATCCAGCCGCGGATCTTCTCTTCGGTTTGTTCCGGCGGCAGATACGTCAGAGTGAGGAAGTAGTCAGTTTCGAAATGCGCATGGTCCGAGCGGAACTGCTGTTCGCGTTCGATGTCGATGAGCCGCGTGATCGGATCTGGAAATGCGCCCTTGTCGGGATAACCCGGCGAGGCGGATCGGATGGCATCTACTTGGACCAGCCAACCACTTCCGAGCCGGAGGATCGAGTTCAGTCGCGCGCTTAACGCGGCCATCTCGGCGTGTGTGGCAGACGCCATATCCGGCCCGCGAAACGACCATCCGGCGAGCAGCGCCCCGTCCTGCAACAGAAGGACGCCGTCGTCGATGATCGAATCGTAGAGGAGTAGATCCGCGAGTCCGGCGGCCTTGCGGCGATGTTCGATCACCATACGCTTACCTCCACTTCCGCGGCGTCCCGACAGACGCGGCGTCGATTCCCGACTTCGCGGGATAGAACGGCCGATACTTCACATGGCGCACATAAACGAGCCGCATCAGCGGGTCAGCCTTGCCCATGCGCGACAGGACGGCGACCGCGAGAATCCATAAAGTGATCCCGATGGCGAGTCCCCACCAGGTGACGAGAGCAAAGATGAGCATGGCCGCCAACATGCCGCAGAGCAGCACGAGTTCGCGGTCACAGCCCAGCAGGAGGTTGGGCCGGTTGCAGGATTGATGGATGACGATTTCGCGCGGCTTTTCCATGTTGCCCTCCGGCCCTCTTCCTCAAACCACCAGCGCGCCGCCGACACCGAAGAGCGATGTCATGAACCCCGCGCCCAGTACCAAAAACGCAATGGCGAGCACAGCCACGCAAGACCGCCGCGCAAACTCGCTCAGTTCGCCGCCGAACACGAGCGTGCCACCAGCCACCATCAGCGCGATCAGCGAGATGGAAAGCGCCACGGGGCCGGTAAGCGAAGTGGCCACGCGGCTGAGCGGCGTCTCCCACGGCAGTCCGCCGCCACCACCGCCGCCCGCGAGCGCCACTTGGGCGGCAAGCAATACGAAAAGCAGGACCGTCATGGCGTGTCGCTTGCGACGGTCGAGGGTACAGACTTGAGTTGTCATCGAGCGCATCTCCTTTGCGATTGAGTTAGACATACGTCACCAGGTACTTGCCGGTGGCGGCGTCGAACCCGGTGACCACCATCAGTTCGCGGACCTTGCGGCCCGCGGGAAGTTCGCCGTCTTCGTCGATGAAGACGACAAGATCGACGGCCTCAGCGATGAGCGATTGCTGCGGCGCGGCGGTCGCCTCGGCGACTAGGCTTTCGAGGCGCACGAGTCCGCTCAGGGCGTCATTCGCGTGGACTGTCGCCACGCCGCCGGGATGGCCGGTGTTCCAGGCCTTGAGCATCACGTGCGCCTCGGCTCCGCGCACTTCGCCGACGATGATCCGTTTCGGCTTCAGGCGCATGCAGGCGCGGAGGCATTCGAGCATCGAGACCGATGCGAAGGCGCGCAGATCGACATAGTTGTCCACCGGGCAGCGCAATTCCATCGTGTCTTCGATGGTGATGACGCGGTCGTTCGGATGAGTCGCGGCAATTGCCTCGAGGCACGCGTTCACAAGCGTCGTCTTGCCGCTGCCAGTGGAACCGACGATGAGAATGTTCTTGCGCTCGGCGATGGCTTTGCGCAGAATGTCGAGGTGCGAGACGCCTTCGAGTGTTGCGGCGAAGTTTTCGCGACGGCGGGCGCGGTTGCGCGGATCATCAATCCCGGTGAGGATGCCGGACTGCGCGTATTCGTTCAGTGAGAAGATGCGGCGGGGACGGAGCCGAATGGCAAACGCTGGTTTCGGCACTACCGGAGGCAGCAGCCCTTCAAAGCGGCTTCCATCAATTGGCAACTCGGTTTCGAGAATCGGCCGGTCATAGTTGACCACCGTGCCGCGTTGAGTGGCGATGGTTCCCATCGCGGCTTGCGCCTGCGTGGCGGAAAGCTCGCCGATCTGTTTCCAACCATCGCCTTGCCGATTCACCCAAACCTTGCCATCCGGGTTGAGGCAGACATCCTCGGATCGATGATCCGCGAGAGCTGCCAGGACCTGTTCGCCCAGTTCACGCCGGAGCTTTTCATCCAGCCGCGATTGCTGTTGGTCTCGACCGGCGATCTGAATCGGCGCTTGATTGGCTGCCATGAGTGCCTCGCAAGAAACTATCTAGACGGTCCCGCCTAAGCAGTTTATAATTCCAATCGACCGGATCTGTCAAGGCCTTTTCTTTGCGGTAGTTACGGCTCGCAGCCGGTAGCAAAGGAGCGTCAGAATGCACCGAACGCAAGAAGCGATTCAGAAACACTTGGAGGCGATTCGGTCGCCTCTTTACGAAATCGGCGTCTTCTTTCCCGCCGCCTCGGCGGGCGCGGATTCGAAGATGCTGTTGCGCACTTGGGATGAGGTGACGATCTTTAAGTCCGTTCCGTGGCTCCGTGCGAAGAACACGGAAGGGGCGGCAATCTACATCCGGCCCAAGGGCGAGCATCCGTACAGTCTGGTTGACGACCTAACCGCCGAAGCGGTGCATCGGATGCGCCAGGAAGGCTACATGCCGGCCATCGTGGTCGAGACGTCGCCGGGCAACTTCCAAGCCTGGCTCAACCACGGTGAGACGCTCGACCGCCGCACTTCCACTCAAGCCGCCCGAGCATTAGCGGAGCGATTCGGCGGCGACCCCGGCGCAGCGGACTGGCGGCACTTCGGACGACTCGCGGGCTTCACGAATCGTAAGCCGGCCTATAGCGGAAGGGATGGGCTGTTTCCGTTCGTCCGCATCGTCGAATTCCAACCTGGCGTCTATCCGATGGCTCCTGGCTTCGTCGGCGACGTTCGCCGCACCGAGATCGAACAGCGCAGAGTACCGCGCAACAGTTCTGCCAGCGCTCACCGTGGATCGCTATCTATCGACGACTTCCGCGCCGACCCTCGATACAGCGGTGACGGCAACCGAATCGATCTGGCCTATGCGCTCTACGCACTTGGACACGGCGGGACGGAGGACGCCGTCGGAGCCGCCATACGAACGCGGGATCTCTCAAAGAAGGGATCGGAGGCGCGCCAGTCGGCTTACGTGGCCCGCACTATCGAGAAAGCCCGCACGCAGTTGGGCAGCAGCCTCCGTCGCTAGTCGGTGACTCCGGGGCGTGGCGTGCCGCGACCGTCAGCGAAGATTGCGGTGTGGTTCAGGCTGTCGGACCAAGATGCCCGAACCCACGTCGTTCCATCCATCGATTGCTCCCCTTGCCGCCGACCTTGACCGGGCACCGCTGCGCTTGACGGCGTGACCGCCTGGCCGCGCCCTGCGTTCGTCTCCGCTCTGCTTTGCCGGTTCCCCCAGCCGGATTCCGCTCTGCGAGTTCGTTCGCTGCGCTCACCGGAATCCGCCCGGTCTCCCCCAACAAAGCACTCCGACTCGCCGCTTCGCTCTTGGGAGCGGCCCCGCTTGCTTTTGGGTGCCCCGGTCAAGAGACGGGGCAGAAGGAGACAACGAAATGTTCAACAACGTGACTTTGATCGGCTACCTCGGCTCCGACGCCGAATCCCGTACCACCCGCAACAACACCGCCATGACGGTTCTCTCGCTGGCGACCAAACGCACCTGGAAGAACCGCGAGACCGGCGAACGCGAGTCACAGACCACCTGGCATCGCTGCGTGACCTTCGGGCGCACGGCGGAGTACGCGGCCACTTTGACCAAGGGCGCGCACCTCCAGATCCTCGGCGAGATCCAGACGCGTGAGTACACCGGCAAGGACGGCGTGAAGAAGTCCGTCACCGAGATCCGCGTGCAGCGCATCGCCCGGCTCGACCGTGCGCCGAAGACCGAGTCCGCCGAGGGGGCCGCCGCGTAAGCGGCCCTTTGGGGTCCGGAAGGAGATCCGCCATGACGATGAAAGCATCCCGTCGCGAGTCACTGATCCTCGATCATCTGCCGCAAGTCGAACTCCTGGCGCGCCGCCTTCACCGGCGGTGTCCGCAAGTCGAACTCGACGATCTGATCCAGGCCGGCACCATCGGTCTCATCCAAGCAGTGGACCGCTACGACGAATCACGCGGCTGTCTGCTGAAGACAATCGCTGAGCACCGGATTCGCGGTGCGTTGCTCGACTACCTCCGGCAGATCGATCCGCTGCCTCGGAATATCCGTCGGTTTCAGAAGCAGCGCGATGCTGTGATCGTTGAACTGAACCGCGCCGGCATGAGCCCGTCGCTGGAAGACGTCGCTACGCGGCTCGGAGTTCCGGTCAAGAAATACGTGCGACTCTCAATTGCCGTCCTCGCGTCAGACACCCTTTCGATCGAGGAACTCTCTTGTGTCCAGAGGCTCGCCGGGTAGAGGGCTACACGAACCCGGTTGATTCTGCGGCGACGCCCCATTTCGGCACGCCAACGAACGGACCCGGTTCGTAAACGCTGAGCCATTGCTCCTGAGCTATCTCGCTCGGGCACAGTTTATCCTTGGCCGATTGGGACCGCCAGGCAACACAACCGGGATCGGCACGACGAACTACAGAAGAATACCGCTGGGCCTCCCGCACAGATGCCACTCATGATTTTTGCTCGAATACCTTCACAGACCGTCCCGTGCTGTGCCATCCGTCCCGTCGCGCTCGAATCGGTGACGATTAGGTCCAATAAATCACCGGCGATGTCTTGGTCGTAGTCGCAGTTCACTTCGCGAGCGGCTCAGCCCAACTCCGCTCGGACGCTCTGGCATTGTTGGAGCGTGGCACCTAGAAAACTGTGGACAAGCGGAACCGACGCCCACGGGGGCAGCCATTCCTGCTCAATACCCACATGAACGCACGATGGACAGAGGGGGCTACGGCGACTGCCTTCACGCAGTCGCGAACCAAACGTTGACAAGCGCCGGGCAGATCGCTGATAAGATCGGGGAAGTGGGACGGCAGCGCGTCGACAGCCCGCTTGCGATACACTTGCCGCTATGGACATTAAGGCGAAGCTTCAGCGGTTAGGCCTTCGGGCCCAAGAGGTGAAGTTGCAGCACGCCTGGGCCGTAGACATGATCTCTAATGGCGATTCCCGGAATGCCTTGTTGTCCTTCGAACGGGAATCCCTGGTCGAGATCCGTGAGATGGAGACGGAACTCGGGAGACTTAGGCAGTTGGCCAAGCTAGACCGATCGAAATCCTAGCCGTACCTCGCGTTCGACTTACCTCTTCGATCCACCAAATAGTGTTTTGGGCGGCTAAGGCAGACAATCTGCACAGGCTTTTGTATCCCGTTTTCCAACAACCCCGTACTCTGCAGTTCTTCGCTTGTGACAGGGATTCATTCACTGCGGCCGGAAGCCTCGCAGAGTGGAGCGGAACGCCTTGGCGGCGAAGATCCAGAATCCGCCCGGATACAGTTGGTCGATCAGCACCGCCAGCAAGACAACCGGGATTGACAACACGAACAGGCAGCCGAACAGAGCAGGCCCACGCCCGCATATGCCCTTCATGACGTGGAAGGTAATCAGGAGATCGGTTATGCCTCGCATGAATCCTCTTATCGGCGCAACGTTACCGCAAAGCCCGGCCCACCACGAACCCGCCCCCGAACAGCAGCGCGCCCGCGATGAGCCCGGCTGCGATCCACATCCACATGGCGCGACGAGACTGCGAACGATGAACGGCATCGACCAGTGCACGCGCCTTCAAGCTGGCACCCGTGATATCACTCTCGATGCCGCGCCGAACTGCCTGTGCCGCGGATTCGAGGGACGCCTTCATCGCCGCGTCCACTTGATCGGGCACTGCGGTCTTGAAGCGGCTCGTCGCGTTTTCCACTTCGCTGATCAACCGCTCCGCCAAATCCTGAAGGACGAGCGCCTGAGCTTCCAGGGCGACGAACAACGGGTCCCCTTCTTCGAGCAAGACGCCGTGCTTCTGCGCCACCTCAGCGATGATCCGGCGGACGTCAACGGAACTGGCCACCGTCACGTTGACCCGCTCAGCTGGGACAGTATTGGCCCGGGAAGCCGTTTGGTCGCGATCGCAATCATGCCACCACCTCCCCAAACGGATGGCCCGTCAGTTGGAGCGCGTCGAGTTGTTTGTAGATGTCGCGCCGAATCATCTCCAGCCTCTGACGGCTCATGATCGAAAACGAGCGGCCTCCCAGGGCCTCGTCGAATGTAAGCTTTGCCCGCAGCATCTCATCGATATCCCGGCCGAAGGTGTCGGCGCTTCGCCGCGGAATGGTCACAACGCCTCGAATGCGCGCCTGGTTTTGCTCAAACACCTTCATTTCGCGAAACCGCTTTCCGGCGGCCTCCACGGGTCCGAAGTACTCGTTCACCCATACGACGAGGTTCTGAGCGGGACTCTTCTCGGCGAGGTCGCCGAAGCCGCTCAGGGTATCCAGCATGGCTTGGCCGCCGGTGACGACCGAATGGACAAAGACGTTCCGGCCATGGCGTTCCAGGGTCTCGATCACTCCGTTCTCCACGACGTAGTGCCACAACGGAATGAAGGTGCTTGCACCGTTGTCGATGACGAAGGACGAACTCTCCGTGAGCATTCGCTCCATCAATTCGTCGAAGGCGCGAGCGTCGATCCTGTTCTCGACCATCAGCTTCAGATGCGCCACTTCCAGGGCTTTGTACTGCGTGAAGGTCTGGTTCACCGGATCGGTATCGATGCAGCGGGTCGCAACTCCAATCGTGCGAAGGTACTGGCCCAGAAACGACGCGACCAAGCTTTTGCCCACTCCGCCCTTCCCTTGGAGGATGAAGTGCACGCCATCTACTCGGGAGTTCTGATTTGTCTGCTCTGCCATGACTGTGTTCCTTCTCGGCTAGATCAAGTCCTCGGCTGGTCGCGTCCCTGGGTACTCGTGCGGTTTGGGACGATTCTCGTGGTCCTTCAGGTTCTTGAGGGGATCGAAAGCGCCTTGCGCGGGCGGTGTCACGACGACTTTTCCCGCCACGCCAGTGGGGCGCGCGGTAACGGACTGAGCTTTGCGGATCTTGCGAATGGTGCGGATGAAGTGCCGGTAGGAGACCTTAAAGTCGGTCCAGTCCGCCCAGATGTCGATAAGGGGATAACCGGCATCAATGAGCGGCTCTAGTTTCGGCCACGCATCACGAATGCGCCGGGTCAACTTCCGTCGGTCTTTTGAGACTTCAGACATGTCGGCGGTACCACCTAGACGGTATCACTGAAACGAGTTGGTTTCAAGCCCCTGTGCCGAAAATGTTGCCGTAGTTGTCTGCAACGGCGTCCGAACGGCTCCCCTGTGGCTCCGCAGCGTTACCGGGGCGATTCCGTCACGATGCCGGAACAGTGCCAAAGTGCCGTTCTTGGCCGATTGTCAGTCGCCATCGCTACGAATCAGCCATAGGTCGGCGACGGAAGAGGCGGTAGTGGAACATAAAGGCATGTGCACCACAGGGCCGTGATTTCGCCTCTTGATTCGTGATTCAATTTGCCTTATCGTGTGAAACAGAGGCAGTCACGGCGGTGCCACATGGTGCACAGTAAAAACGGTACTGACAAAAGCGCTTCCGAGCGGCTCAATTTGCGGTTGGGGCCGGAAGCGCGGGCGCAACTCGCTGAGCTTGCCAAGAGCGCAGGCTTCCCGAGTGTGTCGGCCTACGCCCGGCACGTCCTCCTGCACCGCACGGATTCCGATGCCACCGTGAAGAAGATCGGCGACGTGGAGCAGAAGACGGTCGCCACGATCAACCGCCTGAGCCGGGACATGAACCAGCTTCGGATTCAACTCCTGGCCACGTACTGCCTCGTGGACGGCTTGGCCAAGGTGGTGCTCACGTGTATGCCGGAGCCGTCGCCACAGATGGCGGACCAGGCGACCGCCAACGCCAAACGCCGTTATGAACGGCTGAACCGGGCTGTAGCGCAAGCCATGCGCGGCGAGGGTGCCGCCATTCTTCAGGAGTTGGGCAAATATGTCGGCGAGTGAAGCGAGCGCCCTTCGTCGGTTCCTCAATCAGGACACGTCGCGCGACGGCGAGCCGGAGTTCAAGATCCGCCCGCGAGCACCGCGCCGGTCGAACGCGGAGTCGCGCGCTCTGACTGGCTTCAAGCGCGTCATGCAGATCTTCTGCTCGTCGGCGCGCCCGGCCCAAAGCTCGGAGGCCAAACCGGCACGATCATTCAACGCCAATCAGCGCTGCGCCGTCCGGGTGTCATATTCTCCGAACAAGACGAGAGGCCAGTGGCGGGCGCATGGCCGCTACTTGGAGCGCGACTCCGCCACCGGCGACAACAAGCCGTTCGGCGCGGGCGAGACCGCGACCGGCCTCGAAGAGAAGCTCGCCGAGTGGCAGGCGGCTGGAGACCGACGGCTGTTCAAACTGATCCTGTCGCCGGAGTTCGGTCATCGGCTGGACCTTCAACAATTCACGCGGGACCTCATCCAGGGAATCGAGCAGCGCACCGGCACGAAACTCGAGTGGGTGGCCGTCGTTCACAACAACACCGAGCATCCGCATGTCCATGTCGCCTTGCGCGGCGTCGCCGGGGGCCAGGACCTGCGACTCGACCGCGACCTGATCCGGAACGGAATGCGCGAGCACGCGGAGCGCCTATGCACTCTCGCGCTCGGCTACCGGACAGAGCAAGATGTTCTGGAAGCGCAACGGAAGGAAGTGGGGTTCTCGCGAGCGACATCCCTGGATCGCCAAATCCAAAAGCGCGCCGTGCCCGTGTCGCCGACCGAGGCCCACATCGCCATCCCGCCGGGCAACCGCGAGTTCTTCCAACTGCTCGCCTGCCGGATGGCCGCGCTCACCAAGATGGGGCTCGCTCAGCCGAACGGCTCCGGCTGGCGGCTCCGCCTCGATTTCCTCCAGGTGCTCAAGGCCATGCAGCAGGTCGGCGACCGTCAGAAGATGCTCAATCAATGCGGCATCCTCCTCTCCGACCCTCGCCTACCGACTCAGATGACCCGCCTCAAGAACATCAGGCACTTGGAGGGCCGCGTTATCGCCCACATTAACGACGATGTCACCGGCGCGCCGCACATGATTCTTGAAGGCACGGACGCTCGCGTCCATTTCATACGGCACAGCAGTTCAATGGAGGTGATGCGCTGCGCCGGCTCACTGAAGCCGAACAGCTTCGTCGTGATCCGGCGCGCTGGGGAAAGTCAGTCCCAAGTCAAGTTCGAAGAATTTGGCGACGCAGACAAGTACTTGGCTTCGAATCACATTCGAGACAAGGCGCGTCGCTTGATCCAACGCGGCATCGTCGGTGGGGAGTCCGAAGAGTATGGCGGCTGGCTTGGCAAGTACTACCGGACGCTCGCCGAGGCAACCGATCCGGCGCAACCGCATCCCGTTGTCCGTATCGCTCCCATTCCGCAACGGAGCCAGCAACGAACACGGTAACTGCCTCCGAAGCGGCTGCGGAGTATTCCTCGTTCAACGTGGCCGCATCAATCTAAGGGAGGAATCTTTCATGCGGCTAGCACAGGGAAGTCACGCACGAAAGTACTGGGCTGAACGGGCACGCCGTTTATCACCATAGCGGCTTTCCCGTGATCCCCTTGACGTGTTTATTGACTGCCCCCCCGGTTCGAGATCCGACCTTGCGGATAAACTCGAAAAAGTCCACCAATTGCGCTTTTGTGACCGATACATCCGCTGCACCTCGATGAGCTATCGCACCCCGAAGCGTAACGAACTTATCAAGTTTTGCTCGCGCTCTTGCGACCGTCATCTTGTTTGGCCAATGCCATGATTTCGAAACTTCTTCGATGCCGACCGCCGTCTTGAAGAGGGTGTCGATGTTGTCCGTCTTCGGCGTATTCAACTTGCGATTGCGCGCCTCCCTGAGTTCGTCGGCTCGCTTCTTCAAGATGTCGCGCCATCCATCCCCGGCCAAGTCCCAGACACGAAGGTCGTGGGGATCAGCCTTAAGGTCTTTAGCGATTAACTTCTTGAGTTCCATGGGCAGCGCTTTCGAATCGGGCGCTTCCGTAATCAGATGAATCAGACCTTCTTCTGCAACGTCTTCGCAGTAGGCTTCCCAAAAAGCCGTTATGAGGACGATCCCTGACTTGTTGAGCACTTCTAAGCCGAATCTGCGGCCAGGCTGCTCGCCACCCTCCTGGCGATGCAGTTCCAACAGTCGTTCAATATCCTTCGTGTTCGCCTGAAACGCGGTCCATGCTTTGCTGGGCACGTTCGTAGTGTACTTTAACGGCATTCCGACAGCTTGGCGGTCCAGTCAATTGCTACCCCTTGCGAGCGTGATTGAAGCCGTGCGAAATCCACCATAAAACGTTGACAACGGAGCGCGTTCAGCGCAAACTGATACCGTCTACGCAGGACTGCGCAGGCGCTGATAGACACTGTGGAGGTGACTCGATGTCTGATTCGCTCTTGGCCCCCGATAGTATTGCGGAGACCATACTCGAAGCGACCCTTGAGGGACTCGGCGGTGAACCGCTCGAAGGGAGCGGCTTTGAAGAAGAGTCGGCCGTTGATCTGGATGTCGAGGCACCAGAGGTGGACGAGTCATGAATCCCACCGCGCTCGAATCTCAAACTCTGCCGACACCCGAAACGACGAAGCGCGACTTTCGCCAAGAGGTAACAGACAACATCATAGCCATGCTCGAAAAGGGTACTGCGCCGTGGCAGAAACCTTGGGACCCATCCAAGGCTTCGCTCGAACTGCCGCACAACCCAACCACCGAGAAGCCATATCGCGGCGGCAACGCCATTCACCTTCTCGCTATGGGGCTGAAGCGCGGGTACGAAGATCCGCGCTGGATGACCTACCGCCAAGCTCAAGAGAACGGCTGGCAGGTTCGCAAAGGCGAGAAGGGCACGCAGATCGAGTTCTGGCAGTTTCCGGATCGCGAAGCTCGCGGCGGCAAGGGCAAGGACGGCAATTCGCCCGATGCAAGTGGCGATGACGACCGCAAAGGCCTCATCCACCGAATCTACACGGTCTTCAACGGCTCCCAGATCGACGGCATCCCGAAGTACCAGCCCAAGGCGCACCCGGAATGGGAAGTGCTCCAAACCGGAGAGGCGATCATGAAGAACTCGGGCGCGTTGATTCGGCATGATCAGCAGGATCGTGCCTTCTACAGCCGCCTCACGGACACGATTCACCTGCCCACCAAAACAGCCTTCCCCTCGTCCGCTGAATACTACGGCACGGCACTTCACGAACTCGGCCACTGGACGGGCCACCCGGATCGGCTCAATCGCCTTTCGCAACCGGGCTCCTATGTGTTCGGCTCACCCGAGTATGCGAAGGAAGAGCTGCGCGCCGAACTGACTAGCGTCTTTCTCTCTGCGGAGCGAGGCATCCCGCACAACACGGAACAGCACGCTTCCTACCTGAGTTCCTGGATTCAGGTCTTGAAGAACGATAAGAACGAAATCTTCCGCGCCGCGAAGGACGCCCATCAAGCCGCCGACCTCTTGCTCGACTTGGAGCGTGGCCTCACGGTGGAGCAGGCTCTCCGCCAGAACGCGAAAGGCGACAACCGCGCCGCCGCCGCGCTGGCGGGCGGCCGGGAAAAGGGTGACGAGCAGACGCCGCCCGACCGCGCGAATCCGCAAGGTATCGCTGCCCGTGGGGTTCCTGCCTCCGGCCGGTCAACGCGGACCGGCGATGGACCTGGCGAAGAAGGCGCCCGCCGCGAGACCTCCGAGTTTGTGGCGCAGTACGAAAAGGGCTCGGGCACGGTGGACATCACCGAGAAGCCAACCGCCACCGAGCATCGCAGCGTCACACCGGCGGCCGGCAAGACCGGCCCCGACCGCCTTGGAGACGCCCGCATCCAGCAAGAGCGAATTCTCGACAACGACATCGGAAAGAGCGGAACCGGCACACTCGACCAGGCCAAGGCGCTGATCGAAGAGAAGCTCGGCAAGGGCGCGCAATTGCAGCCGGTGCAAACCGAGAGCGGCATCTATAGAGGCACCGTGATCGGCGCGACCGACGCGCACGTGATTCAGCAACTCACCCCTAGCGTCGCGGTCGCTCATCCGAAGGACGCGTTTGCTTCGGTTCCTGGCATCGGCCAGTCCGTCCAGATCCAGTATGCGAACAACCACGCGATGTTGAAGGCGCTTGAACCCAAGGTGCGCGGAAAGGAACTCGGAAGGTGATGCCGCCATGTGGAGCCAGCGCCCACCTGAAATCTACCGGACGCCTAAGGACCCCAAGCACCTCGGCGGCTACAACTGGTCCGCGCTGCTCTTCGGGCTGCTGTTGCTCCTCGGCGCGAACGTTGCAGCAACGCAGTTCATCGCCTGGCGTTTTCAATACCAAGCGGCGCTCGGCGCGCCGCTCTTTCGCTCCGCCAGTTTCGCCGTCTATCAACCATTCGCTTGGGGCTTCTGGGTTTGGAAGCATGGCAGTTCGCCGCAGCCCGAGATCCGATTGCCAATCCTCGGCGGAGCGCTCATCGTTGTCGGCGCATCGACTGTAGCGCTGGTGCTCGTCTACGCGCTGAACATTCGCCGCACCCGCAAGCTCTCTCTGAACGCGGAAGACATCCATGGCTCGGCTAAGTGGGCTAGTTCAGAGGATGTCCGCGCCACCGGCCTCCTGGCCAATCCGGAAGGTGTCTATGTGGGCGGCTACTTCGAGGAACGCGCCAAGCGGCTCTACTATCTCCGGCACAACGGTCCAGAACATGTGCTCGCTTTCGCGCCAACGCGATCCGGCAAAGGCGTCGGCCTTGTGATTCCGACGCTGCTGGCCTGGAGCGAGAGCGCCGTCATCTATGACATCAAGGGTGAGAACTGGGCCAAGACCGCCGGATATCGTGCGAAAAGCGGGCATCTCTGCTTCAAGTTCTCGCCCGTGGAGCAGGCGAACGGCAGCCGATTCAATCCGCTCGCCGAAGTTCGCATCGGCACCCCGCGCGATGTCTCCGATGCGCAGAACGTCGCGGATATGATCGTCCGCACCGGCGAGGACAGTCCTCAGGAACGGTACTGGCAGGATGCCGCAGCATCGATCACCACGGGCATGATTCTCCACGTCTGCTATGCGGCAGCCGCGGAAAAGCGAGTTGCATGCTTGGCGGATCTAGCTCGCGTTTTCACCACACCGGGTCAAGGCTTCCGCGACACGCTCAACGGCATCGCCTCCTACATCCACGACCCGATGCGCCAGTACAACTGGAAGACCGGCTCGGGACTTCGCACGCAGACGCATCCGGTGGTAGGCGAGAAAGTGCAGGAGATGCTCGACAAGGAAGACAAGGACTTCTCGGGCGTCCTCTCCACAGCCAAGACAGCGCTGACCCTTTACAGCGATCCTCTGGTCTCGAAGAACACCTCAGCCAGCGACTTCACCATTCGCGATTTGGTGAATCACGAAAAGCCCGTGTCGCTGTATCTCGTCGTACCGCCCTCGGACAAGATCCGCTTGCGTCCGCTAATCCGGCTCATCTTCACCATGATCGTTAACCGGCTGACCGAAAAGATGGACTTCGAGGGAGCCGACCAGAAACGCAACAATCACCGGCTGCTGTTCATGATCGACGAATTCCCGTCGCTGAAACGCATGGAGGTGTTCGCAGACGCGCTCTCCTACATGGCTGGTTACGGACTGAAGGCCTACCTGATTACGCAGGACATCCGGCAGATCGTCGATGAGTACGGCCCGAATGAAAGCATCGTCTCGAACTGCCACGTCCGCGCCGCCTACGCGCCCAACCAGTACGACACCGCGGAATTGCTCTCGAAGATGACCGGCACGCGGACCTTGCAGAAAGCCTCTTTCAACTTCAGCGGCTCACGCCTGTCGCCAATCCTGAACCACATGAACGCAAGCCTGGAACAGGTGGAGCGCCCGTTGATGACGCCAGACGAAGTGATGCGGCTCCGGCCGCCAGTCAAGACCGGCGACGGTGAGCATGAACGGATCGTCGAGCCCGGCGACATGCTCATCTTCGTGGCCGGGCATCGACCGATCTACGGCAAACAACTCCTCTACTTCTTAGACCCCGAACTGGCCAAGCGTGCCGCCGAGAAGCCGCCGGTTTCGTTCGTCATGATTGACGGCGACGGCGCGGTTCGCGCGCAGCCCGACATCGATAAGACTCCGAATGTGATTAGCGCCGCCGAGGTTCTGTACCCTTCGATCGCGAAGCCACACACCGCCAACGACGGCGACGATCCGACCACTGCGCCACCCGCGCCGTTGCCTAAGCCAATTCACGTTAACTCGGCTGCCGCGCGTGTGAGGCCGCCGGCCGTTGTTCAAGTCGACGAGATGGAGAACGCGGAGCAAGTCCGGCCGCCCGAAGAACACCATCACAACCCAAACGACGAAGAAGGAAACCATCCCAATTCAAGGAGTGAAGAACCATGCAGCGAAACCGAGTCGAGGTCGCGGGCTATCTAGGCAAGGATGCCCAGGCCCGCTTTTTACCCACCGGCACGAAGGTCGTGAATCTGCGGCTCGCCGAGAGCTACACCTTCACGGACCGGAACAAGGGCAAACAGGAACACACCAACTGGCACAACGTCGTCTGCTATGGCGTTGTCGCCGATGTTGCCGAGCGCCTTGCGAAGGGCGACAACGTGTTTGTTGATGGAAGCCTCCAGATCCGGGAATTCGAACCGAGCGACGGAAGCAAGCGCCGCAGGGTGGTCGAAGTGGTCGCGCGAAGTGTGGCCCTGATCGCGCGGATACCCGGCATGTCGAACGCCGAGTCCGTACAGGAGAACGAACCCGCCGATGCTTTGTCCGTTGAAACGGAGGTAGACGATGAAGTCATCGAAGACTGGCCCATGTAGAGTTCGACTTCTTGCCATGGCCGTCCTGCCATCCTGCGTATTCGTGTCGGGAGCGCTGCTTGCGATGTGGGCGTACGGGATTCGGATCAACATGACGCGATCCCTGCCACTGGGTCTCTACCGGATTTCGGACGATCCCAACGCGGGACTGGTCGCCTTCTGCCCGCCGGTTGGAGTGATGGACGAGAGTGCGACACGCGGGTATCGCGGGCAAAGCTACGGCTTTGGCTGTCCTGACGGAGCGCCACCGCTGATGAAGCCAGTGGTTGCGTTCCCCGGCCAAAGTGTCGAGGTGTCCGCCGCCGGGATCGCGGTGGAGCGGCGCCTGCTGCCCAATACCAAGGCCTTGCCGTTCGACGGCAAACGCCGGCCTTTGCACGCGTGGCCGAGCGGCAACTACCGCGTCGAGCCCGGAACGCTGTGGGTCGCGAGCACCTTCCACCCCGGCAGCTACGACAGCCGCTATCTCGGACCCATTCGCGCTGAGCAGGTCCTCTACAGAATGCGGCCCCTTTGGTTGTTCGAATGAGGTCGTCATGTTTGTACGCGAATGTCGTATTCGCATGATGCTTGCCGCGCTGACGGGCGTTGTCGCCTGGTCCGGACTTGCCGCGTTCATCCCCCTGAGTCTGGCCTTGCCGATTCTGTGCGCGACCCTGCCGACCCGGCGGCATCGGGTATCCGTTGCCCTCGCCTACTACGCAGCGGCCCTGTGGCCGGTGATTGCCGCAGGGATTCAACTCTATGGATTGCCTGCTGTCCCGTTTCTACTCGTGCTTGTCGGGGTTGCTGCTTCTATGCTTGCGGCCTGCTGGCTTCTGCCTGGAACAGTTGTGCCCATGGTCGCGGCAGCGGCTCCACCCATCGGCATTATCGGCGTAGCCAATCCCGTGACCTCGGCCGGCATTCTGTTTCCCGGCACCAGTTGGATCGGATTGATTGCGACCGCCCTCATTCCGTTCGGCGTGGCGCGATGTCCCGCTTGCACCGTGCCGACTGTTCTGGCCGTCGCGCTGACGCTGAACGGACTCGCTCGCACTCCGCAGCCGCCCGCCGGTTGGCGCGGCGTGGACACGCCCTTCGGCGACATCCGGAACAAGAAGGACCTAGCCGCGGAATTCCGTAGCGCCGATTGGATTCAGCAGGTGGCCCGTTCATCTGACGCGCAAGTCCTTGTCTTCCCGGAACTTTCCGTGACGCGTTGGACCCCAGCCACAGAAGCCTTTTGGCAACCCACCCTGGCGCGGCTTGGAGAAGACAACCGGACCCTCGTTCTCGGAGCCGGGTTGCCGATATCCGGTGGACAAGACTATAGGAATGTTCTGATCGCTGTGCCTTTTCGCCTTAGTACTGAAACGGCGTTCGTCGAGCAAAGCATCCCTCTACCGTGGGTCATGTGGAATCCCATCGCCGTCAAGGATCGGGTGCCGCTCAACCTCTGGGGCCGCCGGACAATCGAGGTTGCAGGCCAGCGCGCCGCCGCACTCATCTGCTACGAGCAACTAATACTGTGGCCAATTTTCACGGCTGTGTCAGAACGGCCAACGGTGCTCGTGGCCATCTCGAATGCGGTCTGGACGAAACGCACCCCGATTCCCACGGTGCAGAGATCGGCGGTTTGGGCCTGGAGCCGTCTCTTCGACATTCCGGCAGTCTCTGCCGTCAATCAATAGGAGGGCTTATGCGAGTGCTCGCGTCCCTGGCTCTATTCTTTCCCAATCTCGCGGCGCAGCCAGCTTCGCGCCCCCTGACTACAGCGGAGTTCGCGGCCGTTGCGAAGAGTTGTGCCCCCGATGCGCCAGTGTCGACCTTGCGCGCAATCGCTAAGGTGGAATCCGCGTTCAACCCGCTCGCGATCTCTATCAACTATCCAGACAAAGCCCCGGAACGGCTGGGTTTGAATGAAGGTACACTGGCGCTTTCGCGTCAGCCCACAACACTGAGCGAGGCGGTTCGTTGGACGAAATGGCTTTACAGCCGCGGACTCACGGTCAGCGTTGGCCTGATGCAAGTGAACGCCGAACATCTGGCAGGTCTCGGTCTTTCCCTCGAACAAGCTTTCGACCCATGCGCCAATCTGCGGGCAGGGTGGACGATTCTGAACACGAAGTATCGAACGGCGGCGGCGGTTCTCGGCCAAGGTCAACTCGCACTTCACGCCGCGATCTCTTCCTACAACAGTGGTTCGCTAATTGCAGGATTTAACAACGGATACGTAGATAAAGTGATCCAGAACAAGCCCGAGGTGTCATCAATACCCGCGTTGGCGGGTCAATTGAATAGGCCGGAGGTGTCTTCAGTACCGCGTAGTGTGGACCCGCCAAGTGTGCCGCCGGTATCGGAGACGGAAGTTGAAGACCCGAACGCGGCAACAACCCGAGTGTCGTGGAAAAGAAACAAGAACTGATGGGAACCTAACGCGCTAAATGAGCATCTAAATTAGAAAGTCCGCAGAGCAGAAAGCGAGGCTGTGTCCAGACCCAGTGAGCAGTTGAAGTAGGTCGATCTCCACCGAGATCGGGCGAGGTTGACCGGATGTCCCGGTAGTCACCGCGTCCAATCTATCTTCCTTCGGAGGAGACTTATGGCCATTTTTTCTCTCCTGGCCGACCTGATTCATCAGTGCCGCTTGGCACGTTGGGAGGAGGAACACTGCACCGTCGAGGCAGTGGAGCTTGACCCAGGTGAGTCCGTTTCGTACGTGCGGCTGCTTTGCATAGGGCAGTTGGTGAAGTTCAAGGTGTGCTCCTCCTCGCCCGTCGCGGCCTCCATTGGGCTGGACAACTCCCTGCCTCTTGAGCCGTTGCCTGAGCCATTCGAATTCAATCCAGAACTGACGTGTTGTGTCTTGGAGCGGCTCTGCTTCCGCACGGATTTCTACCGCTTGACAGTGGAGAACCACGGCACCAGTAGAGTGTCGGCGACGGTGGAGATTCTCGCCGAGGTGAGGTTCCCTTGCGCCCGGACTCGCGTCGAAAAGGTCATAAACTTCGGAGTGAACTTCCTGCGACGCCGGAGGGTGTTCGCCGTGGTTACAAGAATCGAGTCTTCCCCAAAGTCTGACGGCCGATCAAACGCCACGCATGGCTGAACCTTCAGCAAAGTCAGTGATTGAAATGAGATCATGGCATCAAGCAGCGTCTGCCTTCGAACAGCGCTGCTCGCGGCGCCTTCGCAGTCCGCCGAGAAGCCTTTTTGCCCCATCTTAGGCATTGATCGTTGGAGGATGCGTGAACGTATTTGACCTGGACGAATCCCTGATCCGGGACTATGAACGGTTTGCCAGATCATTCACCCAGATTCGCGCAGACGACATTCGTCGCCAGGTCAATGCCATTTATGCGACAGGCCGGTTTTGGCCCGAGCCCCTGATTAGCATCAATCCACACTATGAACGCGATGCCGATGTGGATTCGCTTGTTAAGGAAGGCCTGCTTCACCCAAATACAGCTCGGATTTTTCGTGCAGGCGATTCGCCAATCACCCTGTATCGGCACCAAGCGCAGGCTGTGGCAAAAGCATCTAAGGGAACTAGCTTCGTCGTGACCACAGGGACCGGATCGGGAAAGTCGCTGTGCTTCTTCATTCCGATCATTGACGCAGCCGTTCGAGCGCGAGCCGCGGGAAGCGCAGCCCGCACGCGAGCAATCATCGTCTACCCGATGAACGCACTAGCGAATAGCCAGATGCAGGAACTGCGGAAATTCATCGACCAATCCGGACTTCCCGAAAACCTCAGGCCCACGTTCGCTCGCTACACCGGCCAGGAAGATAGCAACGAAAGAGAGCTCATCAAGAACGCAAAGCCGGACATTCTGCTCACGAACTTCATGATGCTCGAATTGCTCATGACCCGTCAGAGCGAACGGGACCAAACCGTGATCGGGAATGCTGAGGACCTGGATTTTCTAGTCCTAGACGAATTGCACACCTATCGTGGCCGGCAAGGAGCCGACGTTGCCATGCTCGTGCGGCGCGTGAAGGATCGCCTCTGCAAGCGCAAACCGCCGATCTGCATCGGCACGTCCGCCACCATGGCGAGCGAGGGTGAAGATCAGACGCGCGCGGCTGCCGTAGCCAGGGTGGCAACGCGGTTGTTCGGTACGCCCGTAACGCCAGACGCCGTGATCGATGAGAGCCTGGAGCGGGCGACCGACGCCGGAGTGGACAAAACTTCGAGTCTCGCCAAATTAATCGACGCCCCGGTTCCGGAGAGCATGACTGACGAAGATCTGCGGCGGCATCCGTTGGCCGCGTGGATTGAGATGGAGATCGGGCTTCTCGACGGCCAGCGGCTGAGTCGGCGCGAGCCCACTACCGTGGCAAGGGCGGCGGAACGGCTGGCCGAGGTTACGGGCCGCGACCAGATTCGATGTGCGCAGCACATTCAGGCAATGTTGACGCTGATGAGCCGTCCCGGCTCCGAACGGGGCGGAGGCGGGGATCGAGCATTTCTCGCCTTCAAGCTGCATCGCTTTATCTCTGGTGCGGGGTTCGTCTACGCAACGTTAAGAGGGGGCAGCGACCGGCGCGTCACTTTGGAAGGTCAGCGATTTGATCCGGCCGACCCGGATTCAAGGCTCTATCCGACGTTCTTCTGCCGCACCTGCGGTCAGGAGTTTCATCCCGTCACGTTGGTCCAGAAAGAGAACGAGCGTCAGATCCTTCCGCGCCCAATTGACGAGACGCCGATTGAGGATGACGGATCGGAGGATCAAGCCGGATATCTAATGCCGGAACCGGAGGCCGACCCGGACTACGGCTTCGCTGGCGAGGCGGATGACTTCCCGGAGGAGTGGACTGAAGTGGGTCCGGGCGGAGTCAGACGCCTTCGGCCAGACAAGCGCCAACATGCGCCCCAAAGGATCTCCGTGACGTCGGCTGGGACGGTCGAAGATGGCGGGAAGCCGTCATTGTTCCTCCCCGGAAGATTTAAGTTTTGCCCTTACTGCAAGGACCAGCCGCCAGGCCAAGCGCGTGAGATCAATAAGTTGGCAGGACTCTCGGCTGAAGGCCGTAGTTCGGCCACAACACTACTCGTGTCGAGCGCGTTGCGTTGGATGAACCTGACAGACAGCCGCGTTCCAAAGGACAAGCGGAAGCTCTTAGGCTTCACAGACAATCGCCAAGACGCAGCGCTGCAAGCCGGGCACTTCAACGATTTCCTGTTCGTCTCCCTGTTTCGAGCAGCCACTTTGGCGGCAGTGCGTGCAGCAGGGACGGACGGGCTAGGTGACGACGAGTTCGGCCGGCGTGTCCAGTCGGCGCTGGGCTTCACTTCTGTCAACAAGTCAAGGCGCGCAGAGTGGCTGTCTCGACCAGACGCGGTTGGCGTGGGACTCATTGAAGCGGAGAGAGCATTGGCTCGTGTCCTGGCCCATCGCGTATGGGCTGACCTCCGGCGTGGATGGCGTTTCACCAATCCGAACTTGGAGGAACTTGGTCTAGTTCGCGCCTCGTACGTCGGTATCGACGAACTTGCCGCCGATGTCGATGCGTTCTCTTCTGCCGCGCCCGAGATTCAAGCCCTCTCACCTGAGAAGCGCCAAGAAGCGCTCACAATTCTTTTGGACACCCTAAGGCATGGGCTTGCCGTCACGGCGGACGCCCTCGACCCGGCGATGGTAGACATTATCGCCACGGCGGCGAGGCAGTCCTTGCGCCATCCCTGGTCGATCGCCCAACAAGAAAATCTACGAATCGCGGCCGCACTGATGGTAGAAGCGCCACGACGTGAGGATGTCAGCTTGCGCGGCGAGCCGCTCATTGTTCGCGGAGGTCCTCGTAGCCGACTGGCCAAACAGCTCAATAGAAGTGAGATCTGGGGCCGCCGCCTTTCAGCCAAAGCGTATGTTGAGGTGGTCCAATCCCTTCTCGAGATTGCTGAGCGGTACCAGTTGGTGCGGCGAGTGCCCACGACATTCGACGTTGAAGGGTGGAGGCTCGAAGCGAATGCCGTTCGCCTGACCCCAGGCATTGGCCGAACCGATGACAGGCCGGTGAACCAGTACTTCGTGAGCCTCTACCAAACCCTCGCGGACGCCCTAGCGAAGGGCGGCGATGGGCTTTTCGGGCTGGAGAGCCGCGAGCATACAGCGCAGGTTGAACAAGAGCGCCGCGAGTGGCGCGAATGGCGGTTCCGGTGGGAGCCGAAGGATCAGGAAAAGCTGGAGGGCCAAAAGGAGCGGCTTCGAGAAGAGGGTGAGCCCAATGTCTTCCTTCCCGCCCTGTTCTGCTCTCCAACTATGGAACTGGGTGTTGATATCTCAGCTTTGAACGCAGTCTACTTGCGCAACGTGCCTCCGACACCAGCTAACTATGCACAGCGTTCCGGACGCGCTGGCCGATCCGGTCAAGCTGCGCTTGTGGTCACCTATTGCGCAGCGCAAAGCCCCCACGACCAGCACTACTTTGCCGATCCGAAACAGATGGTCGCAGGCGTCGTGAGACCGCCCGCGTTGGAACTGGCGAACCGTGACCTGATCGAGTCCCACCTTCATGCTGTTTGGCTGGCTGAGTCTGGGCAGAACCTCCAGGAAGACATTCCGCACGTGCTCGACCTCAGTGTAGGCACCTTGCCGGTTCGCAAAGAGATCGAAAGCAATCTCAGCAAGCAGGAACTCGCCAAGCGTGCCCGCGTGTCGATGCTGCGCATTCTTCAGAGCGTCAGTTCCGAAGTCACTCCGGAGAATGCCCCTTGGGCTGCGGACCGCGAAGCCTTCGTCGGCGTCGTTTCCGATGCTGCATTCAGTAGGTTTTCCGATGCGTTCAAGCGATGGAGGCAACTCTACCTCAGCGCTCACACACAGTTGACCGAGGCCAACCGAAAGTCCGAGATGCACGGGCTCAGCAGCAACGAACGTCGAGACGCGAAGCTGGCGCAGGCGCAGGCAAATGAGCAACTCGCGTTGTTAGAAAAAGGAAGGTCCACCGGCGGTTCGGATTTCTACACCTACCGATACCTCGCCACCGAAGGCTTTCTGCCAGGCTACAACTTCCCACGTTTGCCAATCTACGCTTACGTGCCCGCGTTGGGTGCTGGTGGTCCGAAGGCCGCGTATCTGCAACGGGCTCGATTCCTGGCCATTGCCGAATTTGGACCGCGCAGCCTCATCTACCATGAGGGCCGGGCGTTTCGCGTCAACAAAGCAAAGATTTCCCCGGAGCTTCGGGCTGCTGAGGGCGGAAGGCTGGCCACAAAGACGCTTTTTGTCTGCGAGCAATGCGGTGCTTCGCACGAAGCCGAGCCGGAACTGTGCCAAGTCTGTAGCGCCAGCATGGCTGGCGTTCATCCCATCCGGAACATCGTTCGGATCGACAATGTTGAAACTGCGGCAGCCGAGCGCATCACCGCGAATGATGAGGACCGCCAGCGCCAGGGCTTCGAGATCCAAACAGTCTTTGCTTGGCAGCAGCGTGATGGGCGGCCCGATGTCTCTTCCGCGATCGCCCAAGACAAGGAAGGTCCGATACTCCGGCTCGACTATGCGCCCGGCGCGAAGATCAGCCGAGTGAACAAAGGACTTCGCCGACGGAAAGAGAAAAGCCTTTTCGGATTCGGCATCGATCCGGCGTCGGGCCGTTGGGTTGCCACTCCGGGAGAAACGAACGAAGGAGACGCCGACCAAGCTCCACCTGAGAAAACGCCGCCGCAACTGATTGTTCCGATCGTCGAAGACAACAAGAATGCCGCGCTCCTTCGACTCGCTGAGGAGCCTCAATCCATCGGGACGATCACGACCCTGCAACACGCATTCACGCGAGGCTTGGAGACAGTCTTCCAGTTGGAAGAAGGAGAGACTCTGACGGAACCCGTGCCCAACCGGGAAAGCCGCAAGGCGATCCTCGCATTCGAAGCGACGGAAGGCGGTGCCGGCGTTTTGACTCGGTTGGTGTCCGAGCAGAGCCGCCTCGCGGAGGTGGCGAAATCCGCGATGGAACTGATGCACTTCCAGAACGTGGAAGAGGCCGTCGCGACCGGCGATCCCGGAAAGCTGACAGATGACCCAAAAGCCAACTGCGTCAAAGGCTGCTACCGGTGCCTGTTGTCTTACTACAATCAGCCCGATCACGAGCTCATAGACCGCACAGATCCAGAAGCTCTCGAAACTCTCTTGCGCCTCGCGCGCGCCGAAATCGTTCCGGTGGCAAGGAAACTTCCAGACGGCGCTCAACAGGCGTCCTTGCCGATCACGGACACTTGGCGCTTGCCCGACACCGACCCCAGTCCTCTGTCAGTCGGAGACGCCACGTATCCACTCGTCTGGCGTTCTCATCTGGTCGTCGCGACACCAGAAGCGCCAACCGCAGACCAGCGTTCCGCGCTCGAAGCACTCGGTTTTAGCGTGGTAGCTTTCGACCCCACGTCAGTTGAGCCGCCAGCCGAATTGCAGCAGCTACTCGGAGCCGCAAAATGACGCAACAGTTCGCCCCTGGTGACCTTGTCTACGCTCGTGGCCGTGAATGGGTCACGATGCCATCGCCCGAAGAAGACTGGCTTTGCCTGCGGCCATTGTCCGGCGCTGAGGCGGATATTCAGTACCTCCGTCCAGAGTTGGAACGTGATCCTGTGCGACCGGCGCGGTTCGAACTTCCGGACGGCAAAGTAACCGCTACACAAGATGCCGCGCGTATCCTCGCGGACGCCCTACGACTTTCCTTGCGACGGGGAGCGGGCCCGTTCCGGTCCGCCGCCAGGCTTGGCTTCGAACCGCGCGCCTACCAGTTGGTCCCTTTGCTGATGGCGCTTCGCCTTCCCACCGTGCGCCTGATGATCGCCGACGATGTGGGTATCGGCAAGACCATCGAGGCTGGCCTGATCCTCCGTGAACTGATCGACCGCGGCGAGATTGATCGCATCGCAGTCCTATGCCCGCCGCATCTTGTCGAGCAGTGGACATCCGAACTCAAACTGAAGTTCGATCTCGACGCCGTCGCGGTCACCGCCGCCACAGCCGCACGCCTGGAGCGCGGTCTTCCCGCCTCTCAGACCCTCTTTGACGCCCATCCTTTCACCGTCGTCAGTCTCGACTACATCAAGGCGGACAAGCGCCGCGACAGTTTCGCGCGATCGTGCCCCAAGACCATCGTGGTGGACGAAGCCCACGCATGTGTCGGCGCGCATCAGGGGCGTCAGCAGCGCTTCGAACTACTGAAGCGCCTCTCTGAAGACCCGGAACGCCACCTCATTTTGCTCACGGCCACTCCACACAGTGGCGACGAAGGCGCGTTCGACCGGCTGTTGAGCCTGCTCGACCCGAGTTTCACAACCAGTTCCATCGAGGATGCCGAAGATCGCATCCGCGTGGCGCGCCATCTCGTCCAACGCCGCCGCATCGACCTCATAGGCCACGACTGGGGAGAAGACCGCACTTTCCCCCGTCACGAAACAACAGAACAGCCGTACCCGCTGGAAAATCACCAGTCCTTTCACGAAGCCGTGCTCGACTATTGCCTTTCGGTGGTGACCACTTCCGGTGAAGACCAGAACAAGCGGCGTCTCGCTTTCTGGGGAACGCTTGCACTCATGCGCTGTGTCGGCTCATCGCCCGCCGCCGCGGCCAGCGCGCTGCGCAATCGCCTTTCCGGCGATCTCGACAAGCTCGGCGAACAGGTCTTCGACGATGACGAAGCCGAGTCCATCGACATCGAGCCCGCCTCCGGCATTCATACAGATGGTCCGCTCGAAAAGCTGATTGCCCAAGCCGACAAACTCGCCAAGAGTAAAGACCCGAAGTTGTCGGCGGTCATCGATCTCCTGAAGCCCCTCATCGCCCAAGGCGCGAACCCGGTCGTCTTCTGCCGATTCATCGCGACCGCCGAACACGTGGCCGAAGGACTCAGCAAGGCTTTCCCTGACCTTCGCGTCGAAGCTGTCACCGGCGCGCTGCCGTCCGACGAACGTCGCGCCCGCGTGGACGACATGGGCTCGGCGTCGCAGCGGCTACTGGTCGCCACGGACTGCCTATCGGAAGGTATCAACCTACAAGCGCTCTTCGATTCGGTCGTCCACTATGACCTCTCCTGGAACCCAACCCGGCACCAGCAGCGCGAAGGCCGCGTAGATCGCTTCGGCCAATCGAAACCGCTCGTCCGTTCTGTGCTCCTCTACTCGCCGGACAGCGCGATCGACGGCGCAGTGCTCGACGTGATACTTCGAAAAGCCGCCGCTATCCGCAAAGCCACCGGCGTCACCGTTCCGCTGCCCGATGAGCGCGGCGCTGTCACAGGAGCGCTCATGAACGCCATGCTCCTGCGGAAAGGCAAAGCTCAACAGTTGACCCTCGATTTCGGTTTTGCGAGCGACGCACACAATATGGAAATCCGCTGGCGTGACGCGCAGGAGGGAGAAAAGAAGTCCCGCGCCCGCTTCGCGCAGAACGCTATCAAGCCGGAAGAAGTCGCCCCAGAATGGCGGCGCTGGCGCGAACTCCTCGGCGGACCCGCCGAAGTCCGGCGCTTCGTCGAGCGCGCACTCAGCCGTCTCGACGCCCCGCTCGACACGAGCCTCAGCGTGCCACAAGCGCACCTGCACGCACTCCCCGTCGGGCTCCGTGAGCGCCTCGCCGCCCGTGGACTTGAAGGCACCATCCGCCTGGCCTTTGAAGAGCCGCCGCCGCCGAACACAGAGGTCGTTGTCCGCAGCCACGCGCTGCCAGCCACGCTGGCGGAAGCGTTGCTCGAAGCGGCCCTCGATCCGACTTCAAGCCCCGTCCCGCCGGTCGGTCGCGCCGGAGCCTGGCTCACGCCCGCCGTCAAAGCAATCACTACCCTCGCGTTGCTCAGGCTACGTTTCAAACTCATCATCCGTGGGCGCAAGGAAAAGATGCTGCTCGTAGAAGAATCCGCCGCCATTGCCTTTGAAGGCACGTCCGAAACTCCCACCGCCACCGGCGCGGCAGTGTGGAGCCTGCTAGAAGTGAACGCAAGCGGCAACCTGGCCGACGTCGCCCGAGATCGCATGGTCGAACAAGCCCGCCAACGAATTGCCGCCCTGCTCGACGGCTCTATCGCTACGTACGCGCAAGAGCGCGCCGCGTCGCTGGCCGAAGATCATGGGCGCGTCCGCGCCGCCGGCGTCAACGTGCCGCGTGTCACCGTCGAATCGGTCCTGCCCGCTGACATCATGGGCGTATTCGCATTGATCCCAGGGAGCCTCTAAGCGTGGCCACCAGAAAGAAAGCCGCCAGCAGTAAGGCATCCACTTCAACAAGGACCGGCAAGTCGCGCCGACAGGCAGCTGTCGTCTTCGACACCATCACGCTCGAAGGCGGACTCCTCTCCTCCGCCATGCTCGCCCGCATCGCCGCGCGCGGAGCCGGTCACCAAACCGAGGCCGACTACGGTATCCCCAAAGGACTCACCCTCCGCGACGAGATCGCGCGCTACTTCCGCATCGGCGCGGCCCTCTTCCAGGACTTCGCCGCCAGCCCTACGCCGTCGCAACAGGCCACTGCGTCATTCATCAAAGACCTGTTCGCGCAGTCCCTCGGTTTCACCGACGCCTTGAAAGACCGCGTGCCGGTCGTGATCGTCCCGCCGGTCGATGAATTGGATAAACCCAGCCCATCCCTCAGCGGCGAAGGCCGCCGCCGCTCCGCCGCCTCCGCGCTCCAGGACTGGCTCAATCAGCGCGACGAAGCCCTCTGGGGCTTCTGCACCAACGGCGACCGCCTCCGCCTCATGCGCGACAACGCGAGCCTCACCCGGCCCGCCTTCGTCGAGGTCAACCTCCGACAAATCTTCGAATCCGAAAACTTCGCGGATTTCGCCGCCGCCTGGCAGATCTTCCACGCCTCCCGCTTCGGCACGCCGGGCACACCCGCCACCGAGTGCATCCTCGAACACTGGCGCTCGGACGGCGCAAAAGAAGGCGTCACGGCCCGCGACCGCCTGCGCGACGGCGTCGAAACTGCGCTCCTCGCCTTGGGCAATGGCTTCCTCGCGCATCCCGAAAACGCGCCGCTCCGCAATCGCGTCACCTCCGGGGAACTCGCCCTGCCGGACTTCTTCGGACAACTCCTGCGGCTCGTCTATCGCCTCATCTTTCTTCTGGTCGCCGAAGACCGCGGACTTCTCCATCCGCCCGATAGCTCTCCCACCGCGGCCAAGCTCTACGCTGAAGGCTACAGCGTCAGCGCCCTCCGCGAGCGCGCCATCCGCCGCACCGCGTGGGACCAGCACTTCGACCGTTGGGAAGGCCTGCTCATCACCTTCGCCGGACTCGCCTACGGTCAACCCAAGCTCGCGCTCCCCGCGCTCGGCGGCCTGTTCGACGACACCGTCATTCCCGACCTCGAACGCGCGCGCCTTGGCAATCGCGCCCTCATGGAAGCCGTCTACCGGTTGGCCTGGCTGAAGGACGACGCCAGCCTCGTCCCCGTCAACTGGCGCGACATGGAGACCGAAGAACTCGGCTCCGTCTACGAAAGCCTGCTCGAACTCACGCCCATCCTCACCAGCGAAGGCCGCGGCATCAGCTTCGCCCAAGGCGACGAGACCAAGGGCAATCAACGCAAGACCACTGGCAGCTACTACACGCCCGACAGTCTCGTGCAGACCCTGCTCGACAGCGCCCTCGACCCTGTACTCGATCGAGTCGAGTCGGAGTCGAGCGACAAGGTCCAGGGACTCCTCGGTGTCACCGTCATCGATCCCGCCTGCGGCTCCGGCCACTTCCTGCTCGCCGCTTCGCGCCGCATCGCCGTCCGTGTCGCCCGCGCCCGCACCGGCGGTGTCGCCTCGCCACAGGACTACCGCCACGCCCTGCGCGATGTCGTGCGCTCTTGTATTCATGGAGTGGACCGCAACCCCATGGCCGTCGAACTCACCAAGGTGGCGCTATGGATCGAGACCGTCGAACCCGGTAAACCGCTCGGCTTCCTCGACGCCAGCATTCTCTGCGGTGACTCGCTCCTGGGAATCTTCGATCTGAAGGTTTTGGTCGAAGGTATCCCGGACGCTGCGTACCGGCAGCTTTCGGGCGATAGCAGAGAGGCCGCTAAATACTTTGAGAAGCGCAATCAAAAGGAGCGCGATGGCCAGGGAACGTTCGACTTCAGCGGAAATCGGCAGCAGTTGGTCGCCGCACCGCCAATCGCGGCGGAGATGAAGATTGTACGAGCGTTGCCCGAAGATAGCCCCGCTGACGTCTTGGAAAAGCGCCGCCGCTATCGGACCGTGAACAAGAACTCCGACCTAATACATTGGCAAGACGCCGCTGATCTTTACGTCGCTGCGTTCTTACTGCCCAAAACGGACTCGCGCCGCGTTCCCGGTACAGAACTGGTCCCGACCAGCGAAACGATTTGGCAGAAACTGCGCGGCGGTCAAGTCTTTGGCCCAATGTTAGGAGAGGCCGTGGAGTTGGCTGACAAGGCACGAGCTTTTCATTGGCCGCTGAGATTTCCGGACGTGCTGGCGAGCGGCGGTTTCGACGCGGTGATCGGCAATCCACCTTGGGAGCGCCTCAAGATTCAAGAGCAGGAATTCTTCGCTTCTCGCGAGCCTGAGGTTGCTCTGGCACCAAACGCAGACGCACGCGGCAAGTTGATCGCGGAGTTGAGCCGCGCGGCCGCAGGAAGTCGAGAGCACCGACTTTTTCTTGAGTTCGAGCAGGCAAAGCGAACAGCCGAAGCTTCCTCGGTATACGCCAGGGAAAGCGGACGTTTCCCACTCACAGGACGCGGCGACGTCAATACATTCGCGCTCTTCAGTGAACTCTTCGTCAAGTTGGTTAGCAGCACTGGGCGAACCGGAATCATTGTGCCGACACAGATTGTTACAGCTGACACTACAAAGGCTTTCTTTGACGACCTGATGAACAAGGAGCGACTGATTTCGTTCGTCGGTTTCTCAGAGATTCGACAGTGGTTCCCCGCCACCGATGATCGAAGTTCGTTCGGGCTATTGACCTCTGGTTCGCACGCGGAGGCGGCCAAGTTTGCGTTTTCTCTAGCTTCGATGGAAGAGTTCAAGCAGGCGGAAAGACATTTCACTCTTACCGCTGGTCAGATTGCCCGTATCAATCCCAATACGAGAACCGCGCCGATGTTTCGTACCAAATACGACACTGCGCTCGTCACCAAGATTCACAAGCGCATCCCGGCACTCATCGACGAGAACAAGGAGGGCGGCAACACTTGGGGAATCTCGTTCATGCGAATGTTCGACATGGCGACCGACAGCGGGTTATTTCTCAGGGAGCCCGGCCCTGCCCGTGTGCCGCTGCTGGAAGCCAAGATGATTCATCAGTTCGATCACCGCTGGTGTAGCTATGAAGGGGATGACACTCGTGATCTTACTTCGCAGGAGATAGCTGACCCTTCATTCGAGACCACTCCCCACTACTGGGTGGAGGAATTCAACGTCCGCGAACGCCTTGCTGAGAAGAAGTGGTCGCGCGATTGGCTTATGGGTTGGCGCAGAAATGCAAGGACTACGGACGAGAGAACGCTGATTGCCAATGTTATCCCTTGGTCTGGAGTTGGTGACAGCATGTTCTTGCTCATGCCTTCCACCGATGCAATCCAGTGTGGGGCCCTCATTGCATGCCTAAACTCTCTAGCTCTCGATTTTGTCGTTCGCCAAAAGGTAGGCGGAGCCAATCTGAGCTACCACTTTGTTAGCCAGTTTCCTGTACCATCAGCAGACTCTTTCGCATCAAGCGACCTCGGATTCATTTGTTCCCGCGTCCTTGAGTTGGTATACACAAGCCATGCTATGGTCCCTTTTGCCCGCGATCTCGGCCATCAGGGTCCCCCTTTCCCGTGGAACGAAGACCGCCGCGCGCAACTTCGCGCCGAGCTCGACGCTTTTTATGCCCGCGCCTACGGCCTCGACCGCGACGAACTCCGCTACATTCTCGACCCCGCCGACGTGATGGGCGAGGACTACCCGTCCGAAACCTTCCGCGTGCTGAAGAACAACGAGATGAAGAAATTCGGCGAGTACCGCACCCGCCGCCTCGTGCTCGCAGCCTGGGACCGCCTGGAGGCCGGTGATCTGAAATGATCGAGAACCCGCCGTCCTTCGTCGTCCGCACCGAACTCCACAAGGCCGCCTTCGACAACGGCTTTCGCATCGATGCGGGAACGGACTCCGGTTGGCTCCACTACCGCTCGACCACCGCGCCGGGCGACATCTGGATGGCTGCAACGTCAAAGGACGGCCCCTGGTTCCTCGCCGTCGGCCTATCCGCCATTGCAGCCGAACTCGGCACTCCGCCGGTTACGATGCCAGCGCCCGCCACCACCTTCGCCTTCCCCACGCTGAACGAACTCCACGACGCGCTCGACCGCACCTACCGTCTCGCGGTCAGCCTGCCGGACGCCCCGCTCCAGGAGTTCCTCGAAAAGACGAAGTCCGTCCCGCGCACCACCGAAGCCGAACGCCTGGTGATCCAGCGCGTGGGCCAGGACATCTTCCGTCAAGCGCTAATGAAGTATTGGAACAGCCGCTGCCCACTGACCGGCATCACCGACCCGGCCCTCCTCCGCGCCTCCCACATCGTGCCGTGGTCCGAATGCGAATCCGACGCCCAGCGCCTCGACGTCCACAACGGCCTCCTACTCTCCGCCCTCTGGGACGCCGCCTTCGACGCCGGCCTAGTCAGCTTCGACGACGAAGGCCGAGTCCTGCGCTCGCCCCACCTTTCCCCGGCCGCCGCGATTCTGCTCGCGCCAAAGCCGATGCAAGTGCTGGCGCTGACGCCAGCCCATTACAGAAACCTTGCCCATCACCGCTCCAGATTCCGGTTCAGCGACGGAGGTCGTCCTTACGAGAGTACAGCGTGACCGTATTCCGATGGTGAGCATAGCTCCTAGGAAATGAACTACATTACTTAATACACGCAGTACCTTCCGAGAGACCCACTCACAATGTCTAAAGCTCAAAAGCCGCCAACAAAGAAGGTTAAACTCGAAGCCTTCGCGATTCATGGGCATCTGGGTAATGTCCCTGTCGACTATGAGGCACTGTTCTCTGCAATCGCGGATATGGACCCCGTTGAGCGCAAAGATCAAGTTGGGGACCGAGTCACCGTGCTTCCGGTATTCCGTCGAGAAGACGATCGGTACTACTTTGCAGCGCATGTAGGTACTGCGGATGCCTCTTTCCTGCTACTGGATCTGCGGGCAGGTACAGAAGAAGAGCGCGCGCTGGAACCAGGGAAGATCGTGACTCGCAAGACTCTTGGATTAGTCGACCCGCGGAAAAGGGTAGCAGTAGTGCAATTCGTGCAACAGGGCGCGCGAGCTGGGCAGATCGCGATGCTCCTTGAGAAGTTGGCCCGCCGCATTAATCCTGTGGAGTATGCCGAGCTGTCTCTTGAGTTCACGCCTGTTCCCGCTGAAGAGTTCTTGGAGGCCCTCGCGGAGTTCGACACGATCAAGTCGGCGAGCATGCGGTTTGCGCGGCCTAATTATGATTGGGAGGACTACGGCGCAACCTTCCAAACTCTGGGCCAGGAATCTGGGGCGAGTGCTTTGGAAGTTCAGGCGAGCGCCCGCCGCAACGGAAGCCTCAACAAGGACGGAGGAATTATCGGCTTGTTGAGGGATGTCGTACGAAAAGGGCGAAGCATGCTTAAGACCGCGACTGTTACGGGAAATACCGCGAGTGCAGCAGGCCTTGTAACCCTAAGGCTAGACAAGCATATCGAAACCAAACAGGCCGAGGTGCCCAGCACGAGTAGTGGTCAGCCCGCTGAGGCTGAGGTTCATAAGCTCGCCAAGCAGTTTCTGGAAGAACGCCCAAAGATTGAGGAGTGATGACCGGACTTCTTCGCACCGGAATTATCCGCGCGCTGGCTGGTTACGCCAAGCGCGAAGTCGTTCCTCGCCTAGGTGAGCTGGTCTGGTCCCAACACACCGTTATCGCACTCGCGGTGGGCGTTGCGCTGGCCTGGTATGCTCCGTCCATCACGGGTGCACCAAAGGTATCGGAAATTGCGGTAGGCTTCCTCGGATACGCCGCGATCGCGTTAGGTTTCTGTGTCGCTGGCATCACTATTTCGCTCACTCTTCCGGATCGAGATTTCCTGCAGAGGCTTTCGCAGCACTCCGTACGGGGGAGAGAGGGTGATGCTCTGTCCTCGCTTCTGTTTGTCTTTACATGGACTGGAGTGGTTCACTGGGCTTGCGTTGTCAACCTAATTGTGGTGCTTCTGTTGGACGGCGGAAACCAGCGGCCATTTACGCAAGGAGCCACGCATTGGCGACTGCTCGGGATTGCAGCGACGACCAGCCTGTGCACCTACGCCCTAGAGACGTTCTTGGTTACGGTGTTGACTCTTGGGCATGTCGGGCGCACCTTTATCGACGAGCTTCGGAGAAACGGTTCCGGAAGGGCGCAATGAGGTGTCGGTAAGCTATATACCGGAGAGCGTCAAGATTCGCCTGTGGGGCAAGGCGGGCGGCCGTTGCCAATACGAAGGCTGCAACACGCCGCTATGGATCGACGCGCTTACCCAGAGTGAGTTCAATTCCGCCTATATCGCCCACATCGTGGCCGACAAAGCGACCGGGCCCCGTGGTGATCCGGTGCTTTCCGAGCAACTCAAGGCCGACATTGGCAATCTGATGCTTCTTTGTGACAAGCACCATCGGCTGGTAGACATCGCCGATGTGGCCGGGCATCCCGTTGTTCGGCTCAACGGAATGAAGCAACGCCACGAACACCGGATCGAGCTTTTGGGCTCGCTTGGGCCTGAGAAGCGGAGCCATGTTGTGCTTTACGGAGCCAACATAGGCTCCCACAATGCCCCGCTTTCAATCAACAAGGCAGCTCAAGCGATGCTTCCAGATTGGTATCCCGCCGAAGCGAGACCAATAGAGTTCGGTTGGACCAATAGCATTCTCGAAGACCGCAATGAGGCGTATTGGCAGGGCCAGAAACTGCAACTGTGCGGCATCTTCGAACAGAGCCTAAAGCCGCGCCTCAGGTCAGGCGAGATTCAGCATCTCTCCGTATTCGGCCTCGCACCCCAGCCGCTGTTAATGCTACTGGGCCACTTGATGTACGACATCACCGCCGCCGAGGTTTACCAACTGCACCGGGAACCACCGGACTGGCGATGGCAGGCAGATCCTCACGGCTTCGACTTCTTCGTTTCGGAGCCCACCTCGACTACCGGTCCGCCTGCACTGGTGTTTTCTTTGAGCGCGACCGTCGTAGATGACAGAATCCACGGCGTGCTGCCCGGTGCGAGCATTTGGAAGCTGTCATGTCCTCAGCCTCACAATGACTTCTTGGCCGGACGGGGGCAATCGAGGCTATTTCGCCAACAGGTGCGCAGTCTTCTTGACCGCATCAAAGCCGCCCATGGTGAATCTGCCACCTTGCACGTTTTTCCGGCCATGCCCGTGGCGCTCGCTATCGAGTTCGGCCGGGTGATCATGCCGAAGGCCGATCTGAAAATGCAAATCTACGATCAGAATCAAGCCCTTGGCGGCTTCGTGCCAACATTGACTCTTCCGTAGTCAGGCAACTACGCTGCCGGTTCGATTTCTTTCACGTCGCCGTGGGTAATCCCCCCACCGTGCCACTCGCCGGTCGCACGCCACATTTCGTAGAAGGCCAGCCAGAGGGCCAGCCACGGCACGATCTTGTCGGCGAGCTTCATATCCGACCGCCAGGATTCGCGGCTCGGAAAAAAGAGGCAAGGCTGGTCAGGCCCGTAGGTATGTGGGATCTTGCCGCCAGGCTCGCGCGGCTGCAATTGGTTGCCAGGTACAAAGGCCTTTGGCCATTGGCCGACACGGTATTCAATGCGGACTTCATAGGCGGCGTTTACTGGGCTCGGCCGCAATTGGCCCCGGCAAATCAAGAGTCCGTGATCGATGTCGCAGCGGAAGGTCGGATACCGGCTTCGCATCCAAGCAGCTTGATCGCGGATTCCGATGGCGCGCGTTCTAGGTAGCATTAATGTCCGTAAAACTGGTTTGGCGCAACTCGCACAACCTTGGGCGAGGCCGTGAGCGTCGACAAGATGCCGGCCGAATTGATACCGAGATTGCCACTGTTCCGGCTAAGGTTCAATTCGGCGGCCTCAAGCTTGATCGCTTCGCCCACTCGATCAGCGCCGAACAAGGTGCCGAGCGGTTCGCTGAGTGATTCTAAGCCTTTCCGCTCCTCGGCAAGGTTGGGGCGAAGCGCCCGTTTGAATGTGTTGCGGAAGTTGCGAATGTAGGCCCGGAACTTGTCGTACTTCTCCTGATCCCATGTGTCGGCAAAATTCTCTAACCGATTGGCAGGATTCTCAATCCGGGGAACAGACGGATGTTGTTCCAGCGCACCGTGGACTCCATCCAAGACTCCCTCTAGAGCGAGGGCCAACGAACGTTGACCTTGGTAGAACTCGCCGGCAAGAGTGGTCAAAATGACCGAGCGCGCGATATCTCGACCGCCCATGAAGAAGATGTCGCGATGCCGTTTCATCAACTGCACGATCCGTTGCAGCGGATACTTGTATTCGGACGGCACAGCAGAGGGGAGTGGTTCTACGGAGGCCTTCAGTTCGCGCTCGGCGATGGCGTCGCGGATAATGCATTGCGCGAAGAACCACGCGGCAAAACCTTTGGGGTTGCTGTCTTTCCAACACTCCAACTTTCGGTCCGGCACAATAATCGCACCATTGCCCAGCCGATCGTTCGGGCACGCCGGAAGAATGTCCAGATGGAAGGTTCCCGCGTAGTTCAGCCGGAGGCAACGCTTTAGGCGTTCCAGCATTTCCTTGTAGGTTTGGTTCTCAGCCAATCGACCGTGAACCCACTCATAAATGAACAGCGGTGGCTGCCCGCCGCAATGATGAAGCTGGCAAACCAGGTCGAGGTCGTACTCATGCCGGCTGTTGTACGGTCGGACCGTTGTCCCGAGGAGCATAGAGCCCTGCGGATAGATAACCGGTGCGAACGGCGCAAGGGCGCTTCCGGGAACCGCCAGCCAGGTGCCCACAGCTCTGTACTTGTCTTCAGCGTTGCGGTACTGAGTTGGCGTGAGTTCTGACAGGACGCAGATTCTCTCCAAGTGGCGATCAAGCCAGGCGACTCGGGTTGTTGGCAGCGTTTGACGCTCAGGTTCTACCAGTAGCACTCGTAGGGTGTACCTCCTACCCTAATGATAACACATCTTCCATTTTTTGCCCAGTTGCGTTATCATTCAGAAGGAGACAATATGCCAAACCGACCAGTTCACCTTGCAACGTCCGGCCCCGCGGGAGCGGCCTTTTCCTACTTTAAGACTATTCACCACAATGATTTGCAGAGATTTCAAGAGATGGTCGGCGGTGCCTTGGGCGGCCTCCTCGGCGGGCTACTTCCGGACATTCTCGACCCACCCTTGCATCCTGGACATCGAGCTTTAGCTCATGCAGTGCTCCCGGTCGGCGTCGGCGCAACGGCGTGGCTTCGCGCTTTGGACAACTGGCAGATGAGTCTGCGTAACCGCGCAGATGAGTACACGCGGCTCCAATTTCAGACTGCCGAACCATTGTTGAAAACCTGGTACGCAACGATAGCGATGGCGCTTCGCATGCTGAGCGGAATGCTAGCGGGAATCGTGGCCGGATACGTTGTCCACGTTGGGCTCGATTTCATGACGCCGCGATGTTTGCCGCTGATAAGCTGAAAGGTTACGTTATGTCGATCGATCAAGTAGAGCTCGGGAAGCGGTTGAAACACGCCCGCGAGGCTTGCGGGCTGACGCAGGAAGACTCCGCCAACGAGATGGGAATGGTGCGGGCAACCGTCGCGCAAATCGAACTTGGAAACCGATCCGTTTCAGGGATCGAGCTTTCCAAGTTCGCTCATCTCTATGCGCGGGATATCCGTGAATTCCTCGCTCCGAGTTTCAGTGTCTCAGGGCTCACGGCAGTCCTCTTCCGTTCAGAAGAGGATGCAGGAGACGGCGTGAAGGCCGCTCTACGTGACTGCATTGCGCTCGGCCATCAACTTCGTGATCTTGAGGAACTCTTGGGAATCACGCGAAGCACGGGAAATGTGGCGTCCTATCCTTCTGTCGCACTTGGATCGAAGTGGGATGCCATTCAGAGCGGAACCCAAGCTGCACTTGAGGAGCGCCGTAGGCTCGGATTAGGGTCAGCTCCCCTATCGGACATGCCTGCCCTCTTGGAAGCGCAAGGTGTCAGAACGGGCTTGATCTCGATGCCGCCAAGCGTATCGGGGCTGATGATCTCTGACCCGTCTGTAGGCCTATTCGTGGTCGTGAACCGTGAACATCCGCCAGTGCGCCAGCGGTTTTCCTGGTGCCATGAGTATGCCCATTTGCTGCTCGATCGAGCGCAGTTGGGGCACGTGAGCCGAGAATCTGAAAGGGCGGATCTCCTTGAGGTGCGTGCGAACGTCTTTGCGGCCACTTTCCTGATGCCGGAAGATGGGGTGAGGCAGTTCGTCGCCACCTTGGGGAAAGGCAGTGCGAGCCGGTTGCATGCCGACGTGTTCGACGGGGCCGGTGTAGTGCCGGTTGATAGCCGCACGGCCGGGGGGAGCCAGGATCTCCAAATCTACGACGTGGTGAAGCTCGCTTCTCACTTCGGGGTCAGCTTGCTATCGGCCTTATACAGGCTGCTGAACCTCAAACTTGTCACGGACAAGCAGTTCCAAGAGATGAAGCAGATGGATACGGACGGAGTGGGCCGAGCAATCGCAGAACTGTTGGGCCTGGTAGAGATCTCTGCGGACGAGAATGTGACGGCGTTCTATCGACGTTATCTGGTGCTTGCGCTCGAAGCTTACCGGCGCGAGAAGATCAGCTATCGGAAGCTCGTTGAGATCGGCGGCAAGCTTGGTGTTGATGTCACTGAGATAGAAATGATTCTCGCTAAGCTTGGTCTGGACCACGAGCCGGCTGAGGTCCTGCTGCCGGCCCGATAACGTGGACCAAGAACAAACAATCCGCATCGTTATCGCCGATACGAGTGTGCTCATCAATCTGTTGCATACGGGGCACCTTAGGCTCCTTGGCAGTGCGCCCCGCTACAGGTTTCTTGTCCCCGATGAGGTTTTAGCTGAGGTCCAAGATCCTGTCCAGAAGGCGATGGTGGAAGGCGCGATTGCGGATGGAGTCATCGACATGACGATGATTCAGACCGTCGAAGAACTGGCCGCCTACTCCGACCTCACGTCGATTCTCGGTTCGGGCGAATCGGCGTGCCTAGCTGTGGCGCAAACAAGGGGCTGGTACCTTGCATGCGACGAGCGCCGGGTCTTTCTGAGAGAAGCACGGGCACGAATCGGTGAACATCGCTTGATCAACACGCCGGGCCTATTCCTTCTTTGGATTCGTACCGGCATTCTAACGGTTACGGAGGCTGACGCTGCCAAGGCTGCACTTGAGGGGAGATTCAGAATGGCGTTTGGTTCGTTTCAGGAGTTGGTATGAATACCGCCTTCACCGCGGTATACCGTCTTGGAGACGTGTGCCCATTTTTGTGCCCACCCTGTGCATAGAGGGGCTGCTACGGGCTGAGAGGCAATTTTGTTAAACCATTGAAAAGAAGACCAGATAGCAAATGGTCGCAACCGGTCAAAACTCGCCCAATGAGATTCGTAATCAGCAGGTCGCCGGTTCGATCCCGGCGGGTGGCTCCAGTGTCATTTATTTTCAACCACTTAGCTGTATCGGCGCCGGCGAAAGCACGCCTCAAGTTCGGCAGGAGTGGCTGATCATGAAATAGCAGGTCAAAAAGCAACTGCATCTGTTGTTTCAATCACTTCCCCGGCACATCACCTTTCAGCCTGTTCACAACCTGTCCAGAATACACCCAAGGCGGCGCCGTCCGGCGACTAGAAGTCTACCGACTTGTCTTGTGAATAGGAAGGTTGCAGGGCTCACCTACTTTGGTTCGTTGCGTTCCGCGTGGACCGGTTCCTGTCTACGTCGGCAACTGCTGCAGCTCTCCTTCGAAGTCCAGCCTGCCCGCTGCCAGGTCGTCCAACACGGACCGGATGGCCTGAACGTACCTGGGGTTTCCGTCGTAGGCGACGACGCCGCACCCCAGCAGGAAGCCGGGGTGGGTGTGAAACTGCCGCAGAATCTCCACCGCCTGACGGCGAACGGCGCTGGCGGGGCCACGGTTCACCAGTAAGGCGTCGACATTGGCGCGCACCGGTACGCCCGCGGTTCGGGCCTTGGCACACCATTGTGCGAGATTCGCCGGCCGGTCCGCCAGGAACTGCGTGGCTCCGGTGGCGATGAGGTCGTCAATGATGGAAGTCGTGTTTCCCCCGATGATTAGGGGCAGGAACCGGCCCCCCGCCGCCTTCAGTTCCGGCAGGACGAAGTCGCGATAGACGGGGAGGAGAAGAGACCGGACCACACGGGGCGAAGCGAGCGTGGGTGTGGCTCGAGAGTCGAACAGGATCGGCTCGACACCGCACTGCAGGAATGCCTTGCCGAACTCCACGGTGACCCGCGCGCAGAACTCGATCAATCGCCGGGCGAACGCGGGTTCATCGACGGTCAGAAGCACGAACTGCTCGGCGCCCACGAGTTCCGCGGCCATGGAGTAGGGGCCGGTCACCGCGCCACGCACAATCATCGATGCGCCCAACTGCCGCTGCAGCCGCCGGGCTACGTCAAGGTAGAGCGGCATGCGGCCGTCCCGCGCGGGGTCGGGCACACCCAGACGGTCGATGGCGGCCGGGCCATCCACGATCGGCTCCACGATGCCGGGACAATCGTTGGAGTCTTCGAAGTAGACTACCCGGCAGCCCAGCGCTTCGGCCTCCACGTTGTAGACATCGATGCCGATCACCAGCATGTCGGCATCGTAGGTATCGAGCTCTTTCCACAGTCCGGCTTCCAGCAGGTCCGCGTCGCGGCAGATCTCGGACGGCGACTTTCCGATCAGCGCGCCTTTGTGTTCGTAAATTGCGGGTACGAAGGGAATGCGGTCGGCCGGGCGCAGCGCATAGACCGCTTCCACCCGCTCGCGCTTGGTCATCTTCCGGCTGCTTTCTGGGTGAAGCTCGGATCCCCGGCGACCTGGCGGCGCGCCTCCCACTCCGACGTGATAAACGTCGCCGCAAACACGAGCAGACCGCCGGCGGCCTGCGGCCAGGTGATCCGCTCGCCCAGGAAAATCGCCGAGAGGAGAACACCGAAGATGGGCAGCATGTAGACGGACGCGGAGACCTGGAGTGCCTCCAGACGACCAAGCACCCACATCCAGAGGACCATGGCGATACCCCATGTCATCGAGCCGAGGGCGGCGATGGAAAGCCAGAGTTCGGCGGGCATGCCGCGTAGCGCATAGAACGGCGTGCTGTCGGTGAGAATCGAGGTTGCCGCGCAGCAGATCAGCGCGACCAGGTAGGTGTAGACGAGGACGGGCACTCCACCGAAACGGGGCAGCAGCCGTTTGCTGTAGGTATTGAAGAAGGCACTGCCGAGTCCGGAGAGGAAGATTACGGCGTTGCCGGCGAGCAGGCCTACGTCCGCGCCGGCGAAATCGCGCCGGGAGGTCATTACCGTCCCCAACAGGGCTGCCGCCAAGCCGGCCACTCGCAGCATCGACAGCCGTTCACCGAGTATCCAGACGGCGAGCAGCGCCATGAGAACGGGGATCGTGAGTTGGATGATGGCGGCGTTCGCGGCCGTTGAGTGCGCAATGCCCCACGAGAGCAGCACGGAGGGCGGCAGGATGCCGAACACGCCCAACAGGACGAAGTCGACGATGGCGCGCGCATCCAGACCGGGACCGGAGACGGGCTCCCATCGACGCGCAAGGCGCTGGCACGGCGCGAGGATGGCGGCTGCGACAAGCAGGCTCCAGAAGTTGAGCGCCGCGGGGCTCATATATTGCGCCGCGATCTTATAGGCCGGGTACTGCGCGGCCCACATCAGGTTGACCAGGACGAGCACCGAAACGTTCACGAAGCGTGAGGTGGTCATTGTCGTTCTTCCGAGGGGCGCGCTGCGCCGATGGTAGCAGGAACTCGCGTCAGAACGGTGCCAAAGCTCTGGCCTTGCGGTGGCGGTAACTGGCCAGGGTCATCAGATGGGACTCAACCTCCTGTTTCAAGTCCTCGACACTGCGGGCATCGTCCTTCAGGAACCACTCGGTCCACCGCTTGCCATAGCGCACATGGTTGATCTCGTCGGACCAATCGATGTCGGCGAAGAGCCGCGAGCTGTGGTCACCGGCGGCCTCATACTGCTCTTTTCTCGGGCGTTTGCGGGGCATGAAGAAGACTTCGAGATTGAGGGTCAGGTGGCAGAAGCGGTGGAGGAACGGCATGCCTTCCGCCTCCTCAAACAGGATGGGGTCGAGTTGGGCGGGAGCAAGGCCGAGTTCGCGAAGGCGAATGGCGCCGAACTCGGAGTGGCGCACTTCGTCCCAGCAATGATGGGCGACGTCACAGAGGAAGTCGAGTGGGACAGCGGAAGAGGCCGCGTCATAGAGGACAGAGGCGAGGATGCAGGCGGCGTACATCTCGTTGAAGAAGACTTTGAACTGTTCGGCCACTTCCTCGGTGTAAGACAACCGTCGGCGATCTTCGAAAGCAAGCAGGCCGCCGCGGCGGATGCGGTCGTCGGTAACGATGGTGGCCGGGCGCCGGAACTGCTGTGCATGCGGCCGCGGCAGCGGACGCGCGGCATCGGGTGGGGCGGCCAAAGGGAAGGCGCCCTGAAGCTGGGCAAGCAGGTACTCGCGCCAGGATGGGTCCGGGGCGTCACAACCTTCCAGCCGGCGCCGGGCCCAATCCTGATGGCGCCGCAGGTCCGGGACGATCTGGTTCAGCAGGATGATCTCGGGGGCGTTCGCGGCCGGGTGAGCCACGGTGAGGTGCGCAGCGTAGGCGGCCTGCAATGCGCCAACAACGCCCAAGTGAAGGCCGTCGGTGAACTCCGCGGTGTTGCGGCCATGCGGCAACTCGCCGAGCGCGGTCTCCAGGCGCGGCTCAATGCTGGCGTCGGAGATGCCGCCGCGCAGCTCCGTCAGCCGATGCTGGAGGGCCAGAGCGTGGCGCGCGTGATCCCAGAGCTGGTAGCCGAAGACGTACTTGTCTTCGTAGCGCGGAGCCGTGATGATCCAGCCGGCCAGGGCTCGCATCGCCGCGCGGTGGACGGCGAGGTACCGGCGCAGATGCGCTCCGGACGATTGCACGTCGAGGCCGGCGGGCTGTGTCAGTGTCTCATCATTCACGGTGTAGTCTCTCCTTCGCGTTCGCGCGGCGGCGCGTCGAGCAGGGCGCTCAGACGGTCGCGCAGCAGGATGGTCTCCGACACGTTGTCGACCTGGTTGCAGCCCATCCACTCGGTCCAAACGTACTCGAGGCACAGGAAGCCCTGGAACCGCTGTTCCCGAAGGAAACCCGCGATCGTCTCGAAGTCCACGCGGTTGGCGGCCGCCGCGCACTGGAGCAGCCCGTGCGCCGCGCAGCGCATGTGCATGTGTGATGCGCAGGCCAGCAGTGGATGGACCTGTTCGTTCGAACAGCCCACGCAGAGGAAGTGGCCGTAGTCGAGTGTGAGCGTAAGGCCCGGCACCTGGCGCAGAAAGGCAGCGGCGGAGCCGGGGTCGGGGCAGATGGAGCCGTGATGCGCCTCCACCGCGTACCGGACTCCGGCGTTCGCGGCGGTCTCCAACCGCCACGCCGTCGCTTCGGCCGCGAGGCCGAGTGCCGATTCAGGCGAGATGGCGGGGTGGTTCACGCCAGGCAGGCCGGTCATGTGGCGGCAGCCGAGACGTGTCGTGAACTCGAGAGCCCGCAGGAAAGTCTCACGGCCGGCTTCGCGCGTGGCGGGATCGGGATCGTTGACAGAGAAGTCCGCCGGGTGGGTCCCAATCTGCAGGAACACGTCGGCCGGTGTGAGGCCGCGGCCATCGAGCTCTCGCCGGACCTCGCGCCCAGCCGTCACGTCGCCGATGGGAAAGTGAGTGCTGCGTCCGAACAGGCCGATGTCGACGGCATCAAGCTCCAGCAGGCGAATCAGGTCCAGCGCCTGGCCGCGGTGGAGCAAGGGGAATGTGTAGTCGGCGCAGGAGAGGTTCATCGGGGTGCCGCGGTGCTCCGGCCGCAGTCGAGATAGAGGCGGTTGAGCTCGTCGACGGCCGCCTCGGGGTTGCCGCCGGCACGCAGGAACTCCACGATAGGATGGCCGGCGCGCTGCTGGAAGGCGACATAGCCGGGATGGCGCGGCCGCACGAACGAGCGTTTCATGGCGGTGAGCGTCTGCGAGAAGAAGTTGTGCGTCAGGGCGTTGGCGGCGCCATCCAGCCAGGCTTGCCGGTGGGCAGGCTGGCCGCCTGTTTGGACATAGAGCGTGCGCTGGCAGGTTTCTCCGGTGACGTAGGCGGCGAAGCGTAGCGCCGCTTCCCGATGGCGGCATTGCGCGGACAGGGCGAGGCCTGTGCCGCCGAGGGCACTATTCATCGGCGTTCTGGGCCGGATGTCCGCAAGATCCGTGAAGAGGACCGGGTGGGCGGCGAATCCGGGTCGTGCGTAATTGCTGTAGGAATAGGCGAAGGGGCAGTAGGCGAACTCGTCGGTACGGGCAAGCGATTCGTAGACGAGGATCGGGTTCAGCGCGTAGATTCGTTCGGGCATGAGCGCGGCCAGCGCATGCAGGCGCAGCAGGGACTCGACACCGGTGCCGCGGTCGAGCACGGCTTCGGGCCCGGCCTGCGGCATCCCGCCCAGCGAATGATAGAGACCGAGGAAGTTCAGGTAAAGGTCCGCCGGGAAGGCCGGCATCACGGCCAGCCCTTCTTGCGCTACGCTCAGGACCTCGTCCCAGTTCCGTGGTACGCAGAGGCCCGCGCGATCGAGCAGGTCCGGACGGTAGCTGGCCACAGGCGCCGCGGCGTCCAGCGGCAGGGCCCAGAGCCGTCCATCGTAGCGGTAGCTGCCGAACGACGGGCCGACCGAGTTTGTCTCCAGGTCAGCCAGCAGCGGCTGCGGCAGAAGGTCGTCCAGCGGCAGCAGGATGCCTTGCCCGGAGGCGTCGCCTAACATCGGGTGATCGATCACCAGCAGGTCATAGGCGCGAGCCATAGGCGCCAGCGGCGCGTGGCCGAAGTCGTCGAGGCTCCGCCGTTCCCAATCGATGGCGACGCCGGGGTTCTCTTCCTCGAAACGCTGCGCGGCCGCAACCAGCGGCGGATAGGCGCGGCTGTGGTTCCACGTCATCCCGGTGAGGCGGAGTTGCTCAGACATTGACAGTCTCCATCAGCTCCCAGACGGCGACGTTGCGGCCTGTGCGTGCGGAGATGCACGCCGCCTCGACGATCTGCATACTGGCCAGGCCTAACGTGCCGGGCGAGGCGTTGCTGGCGCGGCCGGCCGCGCAGTCCACCAGGTTCCATGCGGGCGCCCGCTCCGGGTAGATCCCTTCCGGCGGCAGGTCCGGCACGGTCCATGGTTCGCCGCCGGCCATTGGCCAGTAGCTCATGCGGCCGTTCCACAGATCGAGGAACAGCGCCCCGCCGGTGCCGAAGACGCGGACTTCGTAGTCGCGGCGGTCCAACGGCGTCGCCCCGGTGCTGGCGATGGTAGCGATGCAACCGTCTACCAACCGGACGTTCAGAGTGTCGTAGAGATCCAGCGGGCCGCCGTCGCAATGGAATCGCGCGAAGACGTCGATGGGCACGGATCCGGTGAGGTAGGCGAGGTAGGCGGCGGCATGGGAGACCTGCGTGTAGATCTGCCCGCCACCTGCGACGGCGGCATCGCTGTAAGTGGACGCGTGCGGCTGCAGGTAGGGCTGGCCGTGGGTGGGGATGGTGCTGGTGCCGCGGATGAGGTGCGCGACGGGGTTGGTCATGAGGACACTGATCATGCGCAGCGCGCCGAGCGCGCCATCGCGTATCAGCCGGCGGGCCGCACTGGCGTGCTCAGTGTAGTGCCATGGGCAACTGATGAGCAGATGGCACTTCTCGCGGGCGGAGAGGCTGACGAGGTCTCGGGCCTGGGCCGCGGTGATGGTCATTGGTTTCTCGACGAGCACATGAAGGCCGTGTTCCAAGGCGGCTCGCGTGGAGTCATAGTGCTGATCCGCGCTGCTGCTCACGACGACCGCGTCCAGATCGAGCGCCAGCACCTCTTCAATGGACGTGCAGGCGTGAGGGACGCCGAAGTCGCGTGCCACCTTCCCGGCAGCTGCGCGGTCGCGCTTTTGGAGGGCCACCAGGTCGGCGGCGGGGTGCGCCAGGAGCGCGGGGATGTGGGCGTAGGTCGCCCACCAGCCGGCGCCGAGGACGGCGCATCTCACGTTTCGGCCTTCGACGCGACGCATGGCGTCAGTCCAGTCCCGAGACCGGCTCCAGGTAGTCGCGGTTGAGTTCCACCCCGAAGCCGGGTTTGTCGGAGAGATCGATCATGCCGTTCACCGGAAGGGGCTCGCCCACGACCGTGTCGAAGGTGGAGCGCACCTCGGTGCCGTCGCCCACCGACAGGTACTCGGCGTATGGCGAGTTCAAATTAGAGAGAACGAAATGGTAGGTGTAGGCGCCGGCGCCGTGCGGAACGACCGGGATATCGTAGGCCTTCGCCATCGCGGCGATGCGCCGCACGGCGGTAAGGCCGCCGCACCACTGGAGCTCCGGCTGGATAATGTCGCAGGCGCGGTTGACGAGAATCGAATGGAATGCCTTGTAGTCGAACTCCAGGTTGCCGATGGCGACCAGAACCGGGTTCACCCGCTGTCGCAATTCGCGGTTGAGCGGCTCCGCCCAGCCGTTCGGCAGCGGGTCTTCAAACCACTTGACGTCGTAGTCGCGCACGCGGGCCGCCAGCCGGGAGGCGAATTCGACGTCCCAGGACATGTAGCAGTCGATCATCAGCTCCAGGTCGTCGCCGATCGCCTTTCTGGTTTCGAGGATGCAGGATTCCATTTGGCGCAGGCCGTCGCGGCCGGACGAGACGCCCCACGGAGCGGCAATTTTCACGCCGAGGAACCCGCGGCCTTTCCAGCTCGACGCGGTATCGGGGTGAGTGGTGACATAGCAGGGAATGCGGTCTTTGGTCCTGCCGCCACAGAGCCGGTAGACGGGCTGGCCCAGCGCACGGCCCATGAGGTCCCATAGGGCGAGGTCGACCCCGCTGATGGCCATCGAGGTGACGCCGCCTAGTCCGTAGGGCATGACGGAGCGGTACATCTGATCCCACAGGCGCTCGATGTCAAAGGGGTCCTGTCCAATGAGAAAGCGTCGAAAATGCTGCAGGATGACGGCGCAGGCGAAGGGCCCGCCCCCGTAGTTGACGGCCGAGCCGACGACACCGTCGTCCGTAAATATCTCGATGGCGTACGGATCCTGGCCCGGCCCCATCCAGCGCGTACGCACGGGCGCATAGTCGGGGTACACCGACATCGGGTTGGCGATCAGTGCGTGGGTCTGCCACCCGCCGCCCCAATACTGCGACTCGCCGAAGCGCGCGCCTTTCTCTCCGGAGTTCCCGGAACGGATCCGGTAGACCTTCACGTCGGTGATCTTCATCGGCTCACTCCACGCCCCGGCAGGCGGCGTCTCCCCAGCAAAGCCCGAAAGCGGGCACCTTTCAAGAGAAATGTCGCAGTCATCTGTAGTTGCGGAAATCGCACTTCATGCCGGTGAGCAGATCTCTCAAGATTCACGGACACACTGAGGCAGAAGCACTTCCGCCGGGCGTCGCGCGCAAAATGTTTTGCAATTGACGAGATTGCGATTTCGGCAATACGATGAGACCGGAATCGCCGCCATGCGCACGCCAGCCCAATACCGACTGGAGACCGTAAGCCGGGCATGCGCAGTGCTGAAGGCGTTTGCCAGCGAGGGCGAGCCGTTAACTCTCTCTGAGTTGATCGCGCGGACGGGGCTGGAGAAGACGATCGCCTTCCGACTGGTTCACACGCTGACCGAGGAAGGACTTCTGCGGCGGGCCGGCGGCCGGCGTTATGTGCCAGCTTTCCGCCTGCTCGACCAGACAAGATTCCGCATCGGCTTTGCGGCGCAGACGGGGGCATCGACATTCTCCTCGGCCGTCACCGGCAGTATTCGCTGGGCGGCGGAAAAGAACGGCGTCGACCTGGTGGTGTTGGACAACCGGTACAGCGCCAAGACGGCGGTGCGGAACGCACGCGCGCTGATCGCGGCAAAGGTGGACCTTGCCATCGAATTCCAGACCTATGAAAAGGCCGCACCAATGGTATCGTCGCTATTCGGCGCGGAGGGCATTCCCCTGATCGCCGTCGAGATCCCGCATCCCGGCGCGACGTACTTTGGCGTCGACAACTACCGGGTGGGCATGCTCGCGGGTTCGACGCTGGCCAAGTGGTGCAAGCAGCGTTGGAACGGCGATGTGGACGAGGTACTACTGCTGGAACTTGGCATCGCGGGGACGTTGCCGCATCTGCGGCTGTCCGGCGCGGAAGCGGTGCTGCGGCCGTCGCTCGCCCCAGGTGGGCGGTTCCGCTATATCGAGACACGCGGCGAGTTCGGAAAGGCGCAGGAGGCGGTGCGGAAGCATCTTAGAGACAACAAACGGCGCCGGACGCTCGTCGTGGGCGTCAACGACCCGGCGGTGCTGGGCGCGCTGCGGGCGTTTGAGGAAGCCGGACGGGCGGAGTGGTGCGCGGCGGTGGGCATGGGCGCCATTCAGGATGCATGCGACGAATTGCGGCGTCCTGGTACGCGGCTGGTCGGGTCCGTCGCGTTCTTCCCTGAGCGATACGGTGAGGACCTGATCCGTCTGGCCGTCGACATCCTGCAGGGCAAGCCCGCGCCGCCAGCCGTTTACGCGCAGCACCGCCTGATCACGGCACAGAACGTCGAACAGTACTATCCGGCCGCGATCGCGCGGTCCGGGCAGAGCGGAGAGAATTCGTGAACACTCGACAGATGAGAATCGCGGCAGCTCACATGGCTCTGCTGCTGGCGGCGCTTCCGGGCATCGCGCCGGGGCAGGTCCGCGACCCGCTTCCGGTGCCGGATGTTCTGGGCTTCAAGACATTGAAGTGCGACTTTCACATACACACGATCTTCTCCGATGGAGAGGTGTGGCCCACCACTCGGGTGATGGAAGCCTGGCAGGACGGGTTGGACGCAATTGCCCTTACCGACCATGTCGGGCACCATCCGCACCGCGCCGATGTATCGACAGACCTGCAGAGGGTCTTCGAGGTGGCCCTTCCGGAGGCCGATCGGCTTGGCGTCATTCTGATCCCCGGGGGCGAGGTGATGGAGGGCAATACGCACTTCAACGCGCTCTTCGTGACGGACGCCATGGCATTCGGATCCATGAAACTTCTACCCGCACTGCGGGTGGCCGCCGCTCAGAAGGCCTTTGTGCTGTGGAATCATCCGGGGTGGAAAGAGACTCCTCGCTGGAGCGAACTGGTAGCCACGGCTCATCAGGAGTCGCTGTTTCAGGGGGTGGAACTGGTGAACGGCCTTACGTTCTATCCCGAGGTTCTTCCGCTTGCGCGGGCGAAAGGGCTGACGATGCTGGCCAACAGCGACGTACATGGTCCCATCCGGACCGAGTTCGCCGAAAGGACCCGGCCTATCACCCTGGTTCTGTCGAAGACGCGCGATACCGCCGGCATCCGGGAAGCGCTCGACGCCGGACGGACCGCGGTGTGGGTCAATGGCCAGATCTGGGGCGACGCCGCGATCCTCACCGCGCTGTGGGCCGGGTCGGTTGAGCCGCAGGGAGACAGGATGAGCCTTGGCGGGTCTGGCAAATCCGCGGCGCTGACCATCGTGAATCGTTCGGCGATTCCCTTCCATACCAGAGTCACCGGCTGCCCCGCCTGGCTTTATTGCGGCGGAACCGGGATCGAGCCGCGGCGGGCGGGGCTCTTGTCAGTGAGCCCTGCGAAGAACCCGCCGGCAGGAGTGCACCGGATCGAGATTGAACTGGAAGTCACGAACTTACACACGGTCCCCGATTCGAACCTGCACGTCCGCCTGCCTGTCGAGATCGAGATCCGTCCGTAGGCAATCTTACAGTGCGAGCCGGAACAGAGCGCAGGTGCCAGGCTTGGAGAGGCTGACGCGGAGCGCGCCGTTCGTCACCTTCTCTGCGCGGCCAGTATCGAGGTTTTCCGCCCGGACCGCGCCCAATCCATCCAGATGGTGCAGCGGTACGGTGCACTCCGCCTGCGGATGGTCACCGCGAAAGACATAGACGAGCCCGTGCCGCAGGTCGGGCCGCCAGAACTGGACCGCGTCCCAGCCACGAGGGTGAGGACGGCCGAGCAGGCGGCTGACGTGCGCGCCCACCAACAGGTGGCGGTGCGCGCGGTAGCGGGCGATCTCCTCCTTGAGAATCTGCCGCTGGTCCGCGGGCATCCGGCGCGGGTCGCTCAGGATAGTGAGCGGGCCACCGATGGAGCCGCTGCGCATCATAGTAAGGAAGTCGCCTTGACCGTCTTCAAAGCGCAGGTAGCGGTGCTGGCGGTCGGGCGGATAGACCTGGACGTGGCCGTAGAACATCTGGCGCAACTGGAACGGCTGGTAGGCATCTCCGATGAGCTGGACGTGGTGCCGCTGGATGACACCGTAGTCGGGCACGGCACTGTTGTTCATCCAGTTCTCACAGAGCAGATTGGGCCAGCGGCTTCGAACGAAGTCCATGATCTCGTAGAACGCGGCGCACGACGCGACGCGGCTGTCGCCGGGCGTGTGGGTGTGATGAGGATCCTGGCAGATGGTAATGAGGTCGAAGTCATGCTTCAGCCAGTCGAGCTCGAAGGAATCGATGACGCGCGTGAGCTGTTCCTTGACCCACTCCCGCGCGGGCCGGTGGGCGAGGCAGACTGTGCGGGTCTTCCACACCGACGCGGCCGTGCGCGTGAAGAACTTATCGGGAATCGGCCGGCCGCCGTAGGTGGCAAGCCAGTCCGGATGCCGGCGGATCACCTCTGAATCGTCGTCGGCGTTGCCGAAGCCGATCCACAAACCGAGCTTCATGCCGGCCTTTTTGACGGCGCGGACCACCGTGCCAGGGCCGTTGGGAAACCGGCGCGGGTCGCAGTGCCAGTCGCCGACTCGCGGGAACCATCCGTAGTCCCACAGATACATGTCGAAACCGAGGGCGGCAGCGGCCTCCACCTGGCTCAGCAGGTTGTGTTCCGTTGGAAACCACGGATGCGCCCCCTCATTGAGCGGGCTCTTCTCGTCCAGCGATGCGGACCACGTACAGTAGCCGACCCACGGCGCGCCCTCGACCTTGATGGGCGGCGCCAGCGCCTCCACCAACTGATGGCTCAGGTGCGCGGCCTCGTCCAGACCGCCTTCAAAGAAGCCGTACCAGCCCATGGGACCGACAAGCGTAGCACCGGCCTCCAGGGGTTCGGCGAGTCCGTCGGCATCCCAACCGCCGTGAATCAGGCACGGATCGCGGCGGTCGCCGAATTCCACGGTCATGGGACCGGACCATTCCCAACCGCCCACCAGGCCTTCGCGCAGACCGGGTGGAACGAGCGCGAACCACCCGAAGTCCGGCGAGTAGGGGCCGGAGCGGACCAGGTACCGTGAGTTGTCGTCGACTGAGGCGTGATGAATGGGGTTCCCGGGCTCCGGCATCATGGCGCGGCCGAAGTTGTTTATCCAATGGAGCTCCAGCGGTTCCGGCACCGGGCTCACACGCAGTCGGAACGCGTCGCAGCGCGCGACAGTGACCGGCTTCGTTCCGTTGTTGCGCAGTATGCTCTGCTGGCGGACGACCGGCAGGGTCGCGTGGTGGAGGTAGCGGCGAGTCAGGACTACGGACGAGCCGGGGATCTCGAACTCAAGCAGCAGCTCGTTCCAGACGCCGGAAGTGCTTCGCGTCTGCCGGACGAAGCGCAGCGGCCCCTTGCCGCTAACGGTGACCGGCGGGTCGCCCACCGAGACAAGCAACTCCTCGGAGGGCAAGGCAGGGTGGATCCACTCGCGCCCGGACTTGCGGTGCTGTAGTGAGACACAGCGCAAGCCGTTCTCCCGGAAGGCCAGCGTTTGGCGAATGGTCTCATTGCCGATGGTCCACGTGGTGTCGGACGGCGGCTGCAAGGCGAGGCCGGCGGCCAGGGATTGGCCAAGTTGTCGTCGGGTGAGTTTCATGGTGCCAGGTTGATCGTGCGGACGGGTTGGATCGTGACCCTGCCCATGAGTCCTGAGGGCAGAGGGTGCGGATGCGTGGTCAGTGGGACATACGGGGGCGGCGGGCTGCTGGCCGCCAGCATCTGGTTGAAGAGCAGGTTCGTGACCCGGATCTCGAGGATGTGCGTACCGGGGGCTATGTCAGGAAGAGCGATGCGGTAGGGTGCCTTCCAGGCAACCCCGGCGCTGCGCCCGTCGATCAGGGCTTCGGCCACTTCGTGGACCTCTTCCAGCGCGAGCACCAGACGCTGCCCGGGCTGGCGCCAGTCTGCCGGCAGGTTGAGTTCCGCACGGTAGGTGGCGGTGCCGGAGAACCCGGCGAATCCGGGTAGCTCTGTCCAGCTCCGCAGGCCGCTCAAGGTGGCGGTGGCGGCGCCGGACGCGCTGAGCGACCAGGGTCCGGCGATCGCCAGTGGCGCGGGCACGCCGGCGGCATGGCCCGTCAGGCGGCGGCCCTCGATCTCAGCGAAGTAAGACCCATTGCCGGAGACCTCCACCGTCGCGCCGGAGGCGGACACCACCAGCACGCGATCCACGTTATGCGCGGTGACCGAGGGCATCGGGTCTGAGCGGAAAGCGACAAAGAGAGACTGGCCCGAGCGCAGATGTAGCGAAACGACGGTGCGCCCCTCTTCGCGGCGATGTTCGAAGGCAGGCGTGGTGGCTCCAGTCTCGGGATCGAGCACGTAGGGGCTCTCATACTGCGTGCGAAAGCTGCCCTGAAAGCGGACCTCCGCCAGACCGCGGTTCACCAGGAAGTAGACGTCCTGCCGCGCATCGCGGCGGTGGACGAAGCCGATGTCCGGCCCGAGCTGATCCGACGCGACGTCGGGGGCGACCTGTCTGGCCAAGCGGGTGACCAGGGGGTGATGGCCCGGATCCAGCACCTGAGCAGCGTAGCGCGGGAAACTCCGATCGGAGCCCTGCGGAAAGAGCTGCGCGCTGAGCGCCAGCACTTCGTGATTCCTGGCTGCCGCGTTCTCCAGGCCAGGAGCGTGAATGGGCAGAGATCCACTGGCCAGCACTACGCCGCCGCCGTTCTGGTATTCGACCAGCTTCCGCAGGACGGCGGGCTCCACGGAGGCAAGATCCGGCAGGATGACGGCGCGGTAGCGGCCTGCCGCACCCGCCTCCAACTGAGGTCCGTTGATCAGGTCGAACTGATAGCCGCCGCGCAGCAAGGCATTGAGCAGGTCGACAGCGCCCGATTGCCGGAGGTGTGCCTCGGTCGCGCCGGCCAGGTCGTACCAGTCGCCCATGGCGGAGCCCCAGATGTCCTCGATGGGCAGGTAGAGGGCCACGTCCGTCACCGGCTCGCCCTGCTGCAGTTGGTAGTTGGCGCGGCGCAGGTAGGAAGTGAGATGAGGCAGGTAAGGCCACCACGGATTGGCGGGGGCGACGAAGGTCGAGGCGTAGAAGTAGAAGCCCGGGGCCGCGGCGTTCTTTGGCGAGAATGGGACGCCATGGAAGTTCACCTGGTTGACGCCATCGAGATACGAGTCGTCCGCGGCCGCCTTCATGTCCTGCAGGGTGGCCTGAAACATGGGGTAGCGCAGCCAGGTGAAGGTCTCACAGGAGATCTGACGGCGGTCGAACAGGTGTGCGGCCGAGGCCGCCAGGCGGCGGTCGCGAATGCGCAGGCCGGCGTGTTCCGGGGGGCCGTAGGTCTCCGCTTCGGGCACGTCGTTCCGTCCGTAGGCCTCAATGGTGTCGGCCGGAGTGCCGTGGGCCTCGACGCGGGTACGAAATCCGTGGTCGTGGGCCCAGTCCCGTAACGGTGTGAAGAAATTCTCCAGCGCCAGCTCTGAGATGGTCCGGCGAAAGTCATAGCGGACTCGCGGCCCCTGTGCGCCGGCCGGGTAGAACAACGCCGCGAGATAGGGTTCCAGGCGGTAGCCGCGCCGTTTCTGGAATGCGCCAGGCAGGCCGGGTGTCCAATTGGCTCCGAAGACTTCCCAACTGTCCATGGTGACGGACTCGGCTCCACGCAAGGCCGGCGCCTGGCGGTCACCGTTGTGGCGAAGATGCAAGTCCAGCGCTTCCCGCTGAAAATGGTCCAGCACCAGGCCTTCGCCCCCCGGTGCCGCGCGCTTCACCTTCATGCCGGTTCTACCGGCGACAAATGTGATGAGCAGCCACCGGCCCGGCGGAATGCGCCAAGGCGTCATCCGCCCGTCCAGCACCTGGCCGGTAAGATCGATCAGGCCGTCCAGATCGACCCCGTCGGTGGCGGAAGACGGTAGCGCCTGCACGGCAAGCAGACTCTCGCCGGGACCCAGGCGGCCCGGGATCGGTCCTTCAAAGACACCGGGGCCGCGCAGTTCCTGGACATAGTGTTTGAGTTGGGCGGCGCCCATCGACGGCGGAATGTACGGCCCTCCATAGGGCCACCCGGTGCCGAGCAACGAATCGAGAACCATGCCGTTGCCGCGCGCGGCATCCACCGCGGCACGCACAAGGTCCAGGTACCCGGAACTCAGATAGGTGGGGCCGCCCGACGGGGCGCCCGGGAATGAATAGACCGGTGTGATGCGCAGTCCACCCATGCCGGCGGCTTTCGCATCGGCCATCGCCGCTTGAACATCCGTCTGAGTGTAGGTCGCGCCCACAAACCACCACCAGAAGGCCGACGGGCCGTAACGTGTGGGTGGATTCTGGAAGTCGCCCTGCCCACTCGCCGCGAGCATCGGGACGATCAGCAGGAAAGCCAGCCCATTCACGGCTTGCCGCCGCGGCTCAACAAAGCCGCGCCGGGTTGAGCGTAGGCCAGTACAAAGCCCGGCGTCAGGGGCCGGCCCTGCCCCAGGAACTGGCGGGGGCGACCGGTGCCGGCCGACCCGGCCGGGTTGTTCACGCCGTAGTCCGCCCAGCCGATCTGACCCCGTCCGTACGGGTCCGGGCTTCGGTTCTGCGCCGTGTTGAGATGATCGAGAAGCTGCGCCAGACGCGTCCGGTATCCTGCGTCGTCGGTGGAGAAGGCCAGCATCGTGAGTCCGAACGCCACAAGCGGGACCGCCAGATCGCCCGAGGCGAACTGCCATTGCAGCGCCGAGTCGAGCGCCTTGCGAACGGGCTCGGGCTTGCCGGCGGTGACGTAGTAGTCGGCCAGCGCGGCGATGGCGTGGTCAACGAAGCCGGGCGTCTTCGGCCGGTCGGGCGCGGCCATGTAGGCGGGCCAGCTTCCGTCGGCATTCTGAACGCGCAGCAATGCGTCGGCAGGGGCCCGTGCCGCCTCCAGGAACTCGGCTCGGCCGGTGTACTGGTGGAACTGGCACATCATATGGAGGTGGACTGACACAGTGCGGGTGTCCACACTGGTGAAGTCCGGCCGGAATGCGCGCAGCGCGTCGCCGCACTTCAGCATCCAGTCCCACACTAGCGGATCGCCGCTGATACCGGCCCAGGCGAGCAGGCCGCGCAGCCAGGAATGGTCGGGCTCACCGGCGGTGGCCGTCTCGACATAGCAGTGACCGTAGCCGTGGGTGTACATGCCCCAGTGCGGGAAGTGGCGGATGTCGACATCCAGCAGGTGGCGCGCAACCTCCCGGCACCGCCTCCAAGCCTTCTCGTCCGCTGAGCGGAAGTGATAGAGCAGCAGTCCGAAGAAGGGATCGCCTTCGTTGTTGTGCCAATAACCTTCGCGCGCCATCTCGCCCATGTGGCCCCACTTGGTGCCGGGGTGTGCCATGTTGTCGGGCGCGGCGTTGAAGTACTTGAAGTCGCCGTAGTCAAACTTGCCGTAACAGCGCATCAGGTCGATGTGCCGGTCAAGCCAGCCGAAACACTCCTGGAAGAGCGTGGCGTAGCGGCCGCCCTGCGGTGAGCACGGGCCGAGCGCTCCGGTGCGAGCAACGTAAGCAGGATCGGGAAAGCCGCGCGCCGGAACAAGACTACCGGCCCAATAGTTGCGTTCAAAATCCCCGGCATGGGCCTTGCCGGTCCACGGGTAGAAATAGACGTCCTGAGTCTTGGCGACACCTTGCTTCACATCCAGGCAGCGCGATTCGGGATCAAAGAACGCGATGTAGGGGTGAGGCAACACCGGCCAGTATTTGGTCTTTATGTACGGCTTTTTGCCGTCCGGGTTCGCGGGCAGATGGGGTTTGGATGCAATGTGCGCGGCCGCCCGCTCCGGCCATAGGCCGACGCTGAGGCGTCCGGCGTCGATCGCGATCTCGTTGGGATACTCCTCGCGGAAGTTCGGCACGAAAAGACCAAGCCCGGCATCGGCGTTGGAGACGCTCACCCAGCCTGGGCAGCAGTCGCCGTCGCAGCCGCCGCTGGAAAGATGCTGCAGGCGTCCGTCGGGATTCTGCGTCCTGGCCCAGTATTGGTTGTGGTCTTCCTGCGTCAGGAACACCGGCCAGTCCTTCAGCAACGGGCCGTCGTAGACGCCGCGCTCGCAGCCGAACACCAGGTGGTCCGGCGCCAGGCCCACGGCGCAGTGCAGCCGGATGTCGCTGACCTGGCGCGCTGCTCCCTCGGTGTTGTTGAGCCAGGTGACCGTGGCCCGCACCTGGGCGCGCTGGCGCCAGGCGGTCCAACGCACAATGTACTGGAAGTGCTGTTCGCCGTCCTCGGCGCGGCATTGGCCCTCCAGCCGGACGGTGGTCCGCACCGGGCCGCGCTCTTCGACGACGATGCGGCCGGTATCGCCCGCGAGGGACGACCGGTACACCTTGCCGCCAGGCGCCGTGATCACCAGATCGGCCACCCCCATACCGGTTGGAGACGCACCGGCGCTCGTGATGCGGAGAGTGGTCCGTCCGGTGTCGATGAGTAGGGGATCACCGTCCCTGAGGAGGTCAGGCAGGGCTGGCGGCTGGCCCTGCTTCAGCAGGTAGCGGCCCGGCCCGGCTTCGGCCTCAAAGGCGCCGACCAGCCAGCGCGCGCTGCCGTCGGGCCATGTCTGTGAGACACGCAGTTGGCAGGCGACGGCCACGCCCGCGGGGGAGAATACCGCCAGCCCCGCCGCATCGCGCCGTGTCCCACGGGCGAAGGGGACGCTGATCTCCACTACAGGCAGACGGCCACCACCTTCTCCGGTGACCTGAATCGGGATGCCTTCTTCGGGGGCCCCGGACACGACGGGCGGCGCCGCCAGGGTCGCCGCCGTCGTGTGCAGGATCAGTGATCGTCGCGAAACATCCATCGTTCTGGTTGGTCTCCTGTAGTTGGGCTAGTCGGACGCCAGATCCCTGTTACCAGGCAAGGCGGCCGACGAACGAGATCACGCGACTGCCGCTGACGTTGCCCTGGAAGCGGCCGAAGTTGGCCGGGTCGTTGGCGTCCATATTCCACGCCATCGAACGGTGCCAGTAGTAGCCGTGGTTGAAGGCGTCCTGCATGCGGGCGTTGATCTCGAAACGGAGCCGTTCCTTGATGGGGAAGACTTTGTGGATACCCATGTCGAAGACCCACCAGGTGGGCTCCTGCAGGAACGTCAGCCCGGCGTTGCCGAATCGGCCGATGGACTCGTCCGGGATCTTGAACGCCTTCGGGTTTAGGAAGAGTTGCCCGGGCTGGAGGTTGGTGTTGCGGAAGTTGATGTCGCCGACAACGTCCGGTGAACCCTGGCGGAAGTTGGTGCTGGACGGGTCCGTACCACCCCAGTAGAGCGGCGACATCCACCACCCGGTTTCGATGTTCAGGTTTCCGCTGAGGGCCCAGCCACCCAGAACCTGGTTGAGGAACGGGTTCCAATTGCGGCCGATCCATTTGCCGCGGCCGAACGGAAGATCGGAGATGAAGATCGTGGTCCACTTGAACTTCGGATTCTCGGGTTGGTTGCCGCGCATGCCCTGACGGTTCCAAACCGGGTTGCCCAGGCCAAGATCGTAGCGCAAATCGGGAAGGTCACCAGGGCCGTCATAAGTATCGGTGAAGTTCCGCGACCAGGTGAATTGCGAGTTGAACGTCATGCCCTGCGCCAGCCGGCGTTCGGCGGCGATGTTAAGCCCGTGGTAGATCTGGTTCCCGCCGTTCTCCAGGTATTGGATCTGGCCGTACTGCGGGTAGGGCCGGCGCGACTCGGTGAACGGGATGGTGCTCGGTGCTGGCGTGTTGTAGTCGCCCCAGCCACCGCGGAGCCAGAGGAGTTGGGTGGATTTCACGCCAACATACTGGAGCCGGAAGGCGGTCGATGCGATCTGGCGTTCCAGCGTGAAGTTCCACTGCTGCGTGTACGGGTTCTTGAGATTGCCGATGAACCCGCCGGCCGCATAGGTGCCGCCGAACGACGAGTCGCCGACCTCGTTGGTGGGGAAGGCGGCCGGCCACTGCCAGAGGGGCTGGCCGTTGGTGAATCGATTAGTGAACGTCTCGTTGCCGCCCCAGGGGCTGCTCCAGGCGAGCCCGACCAGGTAGCTGAGGCTGATCTCATTCGTGTAGATGCCGTAAGCGCCGCGGATGACCGTCTTGTCCCCCCAGGGACGGTATGCAAAACCGATGCGGGGCGCGAAGTTATTCATGTCTGCCTTGCGCAGCCGGCTGGGGAATCCGGCCTGTGCGGCAGTGACGGTTTTGATGGTCTTGGGGAAAACGGGCACGATGGCGTCGATGGCCTGTTGGTTCGGCAGAACGAGGTTGCCGGTCTTGGGGTCGAAGTTGTAGTAGAGGTCACCATCCGCCTTGCCCGGGAAGTTGACATCCCAGCGCAGTCCGAGATTCAGCGTAAGGCGCTGGTTGACTTTGAAATCGTCCTGGATCCACCAGCCCATATACCAGGCAGACTTGATATCCGGACCGAGAGCAGCCCGCGGGTAAGGCCGCACGGCTGTCGCCGGCGCTCCCAATAGGAAGTCGGAAAGGCCGTAACCAGTGAACGTGCCGTTGAAGTTAAACGTGCCCGGGCGGTCGTAGCTGTAGTTGTAGTTTTCGTCCCTGCGCCAGTTCGTGCCGAACTTGATGTTGTGGCGCTTGTGCACCCACGTGGCGTTGTCGAAGATCTCCCAGAGGTTGTTCTTGCCGATGCCGTCGCCAACCCAGGGCGTGATGTACTGGGCGCCAGTGATGTTGAGGTCCGGAACGTTGTGACGCTCCGGACCGGTGAGCGAGGAGGGAATGCCCTGCAGACCGAGAAGGCTGACAATTTCGCTGGTCCGCAGGCCGATGTACTGCGTGTTGTAAACGCTGGACCGTCCGATACGGAACTCATTGATGAGATTCGGGCGGAAGATGTGGGAGTCGGTCACGACGAACGAATCTATGGTGAACAGCGAGGCGTTCATGCCGACACCGAAGTCGCGATAGGCCGCCCCCTCCGGGTTCCACAACCGGCTATAGCGGACGAAGAAGTTGTTCTTGTCATTGATAACCTGGTCCACCCGGAGGTCCATGCGAACCGATTTGCCGTCGGTTTCCGAAAGCGTCGGCAGGAACAGGTTGTCCTGGTAGCCTGCGCGGTTGGGCAATGGGTAGATCTTATTCAGGTAGTCGCTCGATCCTTTGTAAATGCGGGCGGTGGGAATCTTGTTGCCCGCGAAAGGCAGTCCGGTGGTGGGGTCGGTGATCACGATCAGATCGCCGTTGGGGTCGCGGAACGACGAGAAATCGCCGGACCTCAGATTCGCGTCGGGACTGGTGACGAAGCCATCGGTGCGCCATGGCGCCGACATGACGGTCAACGAGTTGAGGAAGAATGTCCTGTTCCGGCCGTCGTAGAGCTTCGGTAGATAGACTGGACCATCGACGGAATAACCCAAGTAATTGGTCCTGGCAAAGGGTTTGGCCGCGCCTTCTGGTGCATTGTGGTCGTTCGCATTGAAGATCGAGTGCATCGTGTCCAGGAAGACCGACCCGTGGAACTGGTTGGTTCCACTCTTGGTGATAGCCGAAACCTGGGCCGGCGCACGTGACTCTGCCCCGGCGTTGACCAGCGTGAACTTGATCGAAGCCAGGGAGTCGACGTTGACCGAAGACTCCTGCTGCATGTTGCCGGCATACGGACTACGATTGGCCAAGCCGTCGTTGTCGAACGAGACCTGCGCCGTCCGCGCGCCGTTGATCAGCATGCGGCCGCTGAAGCCGTAATTTGCACCGGGCAGAGAGGCGATGATCGTACGCATGTCGGAGCGGGCATTGACGTCGAGCGGCGCCTGCAGCACCAGCTTGCCCTCGAAGGTCTGCGTCGTCTGAGACCTCTCGGTTTCGATGATTGGCGGAGCTCCGCTGACGTCCACTGTCTGGTTGACATCGCCGAGCTGAAGTTGCACATCCGCGGTGAGGACTCGATTGCTCTCCACCAGCAGGGGCTCACGGACCAGCTTCTTGAAGCCATTCATCGTCACTTCCAGGCGGTAGGTGTCGGGCGTGAGGTTCACAGCCTGGAAGATGCCTTCGGTGTTGGTTTCCAGCGCGACGTTGGTGCCTTTGGCAAGGCTCGTTATCAGTACCTTGGCGGCGATCACCGGCGCGCCCGAGGAATCTGTGACGACGCCTGTGAGAGAGCCGTAGTATTGTTGGGCCGTCGCCGGAATCATCGACACGATGGCGGCGAAAGCGAAAAGAAACCTGAGTTGGCGGCGAGACTTGGCATCGACAAGCATGATTCAGTCACCTCTTTCCATCCGGACTCGGCTGGCGGCTTACCCCTGACACGGTTTTCGGCGTCTGTGTGCGCTCGAAAAGTCCATGAAATATTTCATCTCGCACAGTCTACGCAGAGCTGCTGCTGAAGTCAAGCGCGTTTTCCGCTTCGTGCCAGTGAGCGGCCGGCTACCAGAGGTGTTAAAACGACTGTAATACATTGAAAAATATATGTTTTAATATCTACCGTCAAACTGGAAAGTTTTGCAGCTGCGTCAACGAGTCTGCATTCTCCGGGGTTGACAGAAGCCGTTTCGTCGCTTAGTCTGGTCAGGAAATCCATGAAACAATTCAACAGACTCGCCGCCTCCATCCTGACGCTTGGCCTTGGACTCGGAAGCCTACCCCTCCCGGCGCAGTTCCGGGTCGAACTCAAGGACGCACCGTTCTACCGGTTCCCAGGCGTTTCCCGTCTCGACAAGAAGAACGCAATCGACTGCAACAGCCCGTCGGTCTGGATAGGATCGCGGTTCTTCCTTTTCAACTCGTACGCCCAGCCGAACCGCGGCGAGGGCAAAGACCTTCTGTCGGTTCGAGCCATGTCCCCCTCCCGGCTCACCGGAACGGTGGATGGCAAGCCGCTCGACGGGTTGTACGTCTGGCTGGAGAGCGTCTGGCTCGCGCCGGACGGAGCCCTCTACGGCTGGTACCACTACGAACCGGACGACCTGTGCAAGCCCAACGCCCATCTGCCGACGGCGCCCAAGATCGGCGCTTTGAGGTCGACAGACCAAGGCGCAACCTGGCAACATCTCGGTGTGGTGATCGAGGCTCCGGCGGGGTCGCTCCGCTGCAAGACGGCCAGCCCTTGGGACGCCGGCGGCCACGGCGACTTCTCCGTGGTGGCCGATCAGGCGGGGGAATATCTTTATTTTCTGTATAGTAGCTACGTGGCGGACCCCGCTGAACAAGGGGTGGCCATGGCCCGGATGCGTCTGGCGGACCGTGATGCGCCGGCGGGCAAGGTCTGGAAATGGCACGGAGGCGGATGGGAGGAACCCGGTGTCGGCGGCCGGTTGACGCCGGTCTGGGCGGCCCGGATCGACTGGCACCGCCCCGACGCGGATCTATTCTGGGGACCCTCGATTCACTGGAACCACCACCTGAATGCCTTCGTGATTCTAATGAGCCGCGCCATAACCACCGGCATGAAAGGCGATGGGACCTGGGCCAGTTTCAGCACCGATCTCTCGCGACCCCAGAATTGGACGAATCCCGTACAGATTCTAACGGCGGAACAGGCCAAGCAGGCGGCGAAGGGCGCCAACAAGGGAAATGCGGCGAACTTCGGCTGGTATCCCCAGGTAGTGGGAACCGGGACTGGTGAGTCCGATCGCCTGGCGGGACAGACGGCCCGCTTCTTCGTCGCCGGCGTTTCCAATAAAGTGATCGTGTTCCGGAAAGACGGCGAAAAATAGACGCTCAGCTCTGTGGAATGGGCGCGGCCGCCGCCGGCCGGGTGCTGCCGCGCTTCACCAGACTGACCGGAATCACAACCTCCGGCAGGCGCCCTTCCGGCTGCTGCAGCTTTTCGATCGCCATCTGGGCCAACTGGCGTCCTACCAATGACTTATTGATCCGCACGGTGGTCATCGGCGGCGCCTTGAACTGCGCCTCGTCGTTATCGCCATAGCCGACGATGCTGACGTCGCGCGGGACGTCAAGACCATGTTTGCGGAACGAGTCCCACGCTCCGAAAGCGATCTCGTCATACGCCGCAAAGACGGCCGTGACGGGATAGCCCTTCTCCAGAATGAACTCCGCGCTGGCGTAGCCGTTGGCGTAGTAGTTGTCGGAGAGCTCGACGGTCTGGCCAAGCGGGGCCAAGCCGGCCTCGCGCATCGCACGGACGTAGGATTCGTAGCGCGCCTGATACCACGGCAGCGCCGTGTCACCGATATACCAAATGTCGCGATGGCCTAATGTAATCAGATACTTGGTAGCTTCATACGGGCCCGACAGATCGTCCCAGCCCACGCGGTCAAACGGTGTTTGCTCGCGCTCAGTTACATGGTGGTTGGACAGGATCACATGGGGGACTCCGAGCTTTTCCACCGCCTCCACAAAGTTATCGTAATTGGTGCCCGCCAGGATCATGCAGTCGGCCACCCCATGGCTGCGTAGGACCCCGGGCAGACTCAAGTCTTCGGCGCGGACATCTTTGGAATAGTCGTACTTCGTGAACATCACGAAGTAGCCTGCGCTGGCGCAGTACTCCTCGACGCCTTGCAGGATGCCGGAATGGAACGGATTCAGCAGGCTGCGGTTGCTGAGAATAAAGGAGATGACCGGCGTGGAGTTCTGGACAAACGTGCGGGCCCGCGCGTTGGGCCGGTAATTGAGCTCCCGAATGGCAGCCTGGACCCGCTCCCGCAGCTCCGGATCAACATCCGGATAGTTGTTGATGACCCTCGAGACGGTGCCAATCGAGACGGCGGCGGTCCGGGCGACATCCTTGATGGTGGCGGGCATCGATATTATTCCCCATTTTCATCATGAAACATTATATAGGCAGATTACGCTCCGTATGATCGGTCTGTCAATCCGCCATCGCTCTGCTCACACGGGATTTCAGTTTCTTCACATCGTGTATTGACACCCATGTGGGCCATTGGTATCCTTCCGGAGAAGGTGAAACATTTCATGGAATCTGACCCCCTGCGGCCTGTTCCCATCGCCGACTTCGACGACCAATGCGGCGAGTGTCCGGTCTGGGATCCGGCAACGCAATCCCTATACTGGACTGACTGCGTCGGATTGAAGTTCAGCCGGTTCCATGAGCCAACCGGATCGGCCGAGATGATCCGCAAGGGGTTCGAAGTGTACGGATTCCGGCGCCACGCCGCCGGCGGATGGGTGGTCACAAATCCGTCCGGATTGTGGTCGTGGGACGGAACCGGCGAACCGGTGCTCCGCCGGAGCGAGGCGGATGGTGAACCACTGAGCCTCAACGACTGCTGTACTGACCTGCGCGGCCGCCTGATCGCCGGGACCTTCTTCTACAATCCCGGAACCAACTACCGCCTGGGCCACCTGGTCCTGTTCGATCTTGACGGCGAAGCCCGGTTGCTGGACGACGGCTACCACTTGGTCAATGGAATCGCGTTTTCGCCGGACGGCTCGGTTCTTTACGCGACCGATACGGCTGCGCGGCGCATCTACGCCTACGACTACGACGTTGCCGCCGGGTCGGCTGGCGCCAAGCGCGTTCTTGTGGAGCTCTCCGGACAGGAGGGGATTCCGGACGGGCTGGCGGTGGATTCCGCCGGGTTTCTGTGGTCGGCCATCTGGTACGGTGGGCGCGTCAACCGCTACACGCCGGACGGGCGCCTGGAACGAAAGGTGGAATTGCCAGCCAAACAGCCCTCCTCGGTGGCGTTCGGCGGGCCCGGCCTGCAACAAATCTACATTACGACGGCGGCGCATTGCGAGACGCTGCCGGTGATGCCGCCTGGCTACGACCCGGCCGTCGGCCCTTTCGGCGGCGCCCTATTCCGGGCCGAAGCCTGCTGTCCGGGGCTGCCCCAGCAACCAGCCGCGATCCGGTTCTCGAGGGAGGACGCATGATTCCCAAGCAGCGCTTGCAACAAATAACCAGGAAAAGCGCCGACTGCCTGACCCGTCATCCCTGGAAGGTCTGGTTCTGGGGCGACTCGATCGGGCTGGAGGGATTGCTCGACGCGGCTCAGCTCACGGGCGACTCCACCTACCTGTCGTTCGTGCACGGCTTACTGAAGGGCTGGCTGCCGCGGGAAGCATCACGGAGCCAGTTCGACTATACGGCACCGGGCGTCGCCCTGTTGCGGGTCTACGAAGCGACGGGCGACCGTCCGCTGCTGGACGCCGCCTACCGCCACGCCGACTTCATGGCCGGTTTCCGCCAGACGACCGCCGGCGCGTACATGCGCTATGAGAATGCCGCCATCGAACTGCCGCCCGAGTTGCCGGCCGACCATCCGGAAAACCAGCAGGCGGGCGAGAACGCGGCCCCGGTTGCCGACGGCGGCCCGTGCGTGTTCGTAGACTCCGTGCACTTTGACGGACCATTTTTCGCGAAGCTGTATCAGGTGACCGGCGAAGAGCGCTACCGCCGGCTGGCGCTGGACAACATCCTGCCGCAGATCGAGCTGCTTTACGACCGGGAGGAGCGCCTGTTCCATCATTTCTGGATCGAACGGATCCAGCGTCCGAACGGCGTGCTGTGGGCGCGCGGCAATGGCTGGGGCCTCCTCGGTGTGGTGCAGACACTCGAATGGGTAGGAGCGGAGGCGCCCGACGCCGCTCGGCTCCGCGAAGTGCTGCGTGACACCCTGAAGCGTCTGGCTGCGCTGCAGCATTCCAGCGGCGCCTGGCATACGGTGCTCAACGATCCCGAGTCCTATGTGGAGTCGTCGACGGCGGCATTCTTCACCGATGTCATCTGCCGGGCCGTCCGGCTGGGGGTGATTGCGCGCGAGGACTACTGGCCGCAGGTGGAGCTGGCCATGCGATACCTGCTCGAACACATCCGGCCCGACGGCGTGCTAGACGGCGTATCCTATGAGACCTTCCCCAGCACCCGGCCGGAGCACTACCGGAAGATGCCCACCGGGTCGATGTCGCCGTGGGGGCAAGGTCCATTGCTGGCCGCGGCACTCTCGTATCATGAGTCGACGGCGGCCGCCGCAGAGGGGCGTGCCGCGGACGAGGAGATGCGCGCCATTGGATAACAGGGTGGTTCTGGTGACCGGCGCTGCCAAGGGCATTGGCGCCGCCATCGCGCGGCGATTCCTGGCGGCGGGCGACCGCGTGCTGCTATTCGACAACGACGAGGCGGGCCTTGCCGCCACAGCCTCGATGCTGGCCGCCGCGGAGCGGGTATTGGCAGTCGCCGGGGATGTTGCCCTCGACGAGGACGCTCGCCGGGCGGTCGAGACCGCCGAACGGGCCTTTGGCGGGCTGGACGTGCTCGTGAACAACGCCGGCATCGACCTTTCCGGACCCGTGACTGAATTCTTGCCGGAACAATGGGACCGAGTGCTGAGCGTGAACCTCAAGGGCGCCTACCTGTTTGCCCGCCATGCCGTGCCGCTACTGTGCCGGCGTCACGGATCCGTGGTGAACATCTCGTCCGTCCATGCGCTGGTGGCCTTTGCCGGTTCGCCGGCCTATGACGCCGCCAAGGCCGGTATGCTGGCGCTGACCCGGGCACTGGCGCTGGATCACGGTCCGGCGGGTCTGCGGGCGAATGCGATCTGCCCGGGCTACATCGACACACCGATGACGAGGAAGTGGCTGGACTCGCTGCCGGATCAGGAATCAGTGCTGCGCGAGGTGGTGGGATTCCACCCGGTACGCCGCATCGGCACGCCCGAGGATGTGGCGGAGGCTGCGTGGTTTCTGGCCGGTGACGGCGCCTCGTTCATCACAGGCGCGACTCTGGTGGTGGACGGTGGTTTGACGATTTCCGGACGGTAGAGAGGGCGCCATGCGCATTTCCAGAATCGAGTGTCTTTCGCTGCGGGCGCCAATGGCGAACGCCGCCGACTGTGACGGGGCGGTGGATACGGCGGTGATCCGCGTCACCGCCGACAATGGGGTCTTCGGCCTCGGTGAGACCGATGCGCCGCCGCATGCGATCGCGGCCCTGCTGGAAACACCCAGTGCCCATGTCTGGAGCCTGTCCATCGGAGAATTGCTGCTGGGCGAGAACCCGCTGGAAGTCGAGCGGCTCTGGGACAAGATGTATGAGGGCACCATCTACCATGGCCGGCGCGGTCTGGGCATCATGCTGATGTCAGCGATCGACAACGCTCTGCACGATCTGCGCGGAAAGCTGCTCGGAGTGCCCGCCTATCAGTTGCTGGGCGGTACGCTGCATTCCGAAATCACCCCCTACGTGACGTTGTTTCCCAGCATGCCTCAGGGACGGCCCTGGTCCGAGATGCGGCAGGCGTGTGTGGCTCTGCTCCACCAGGCGCTCGAAGCCGGCTTTCGCGCGATGAAGATGGAGATGTTGTTCTACGACCTGGTGGACGACCGGGAAATGGTGCGCTTCATCCATGAATGCCGGCAGATTGTCGGCGACGATCGCGAATTGATGATCGACGTCGGCTATCGCTGGAAGAACTGGAACGACGCGTTGTGGGTTTTGCGCAGGATCGAGGACGACAAGCTGTACTTCGTGGAGACGCCGCTGCACACCGACGATCTCGACGGCTTGGCGCGGCTGGCCGATGGGACCACGACACCCTTGGCCGCCGGCGAGTTTCTGCAGACGCGGCACGAGTTCCGGGAATTGATGGACCGCGGCGGCTGCGATGTGATCCAACCGGACATGGGTCGTGTGGGTGGGTTGACCGAAGCCATGCGTTGCGCGCGAATGGCAGCCGAGCGAGGCGTTGCATGCGTCCCGCATGCGTGGAAGACCGGGCTGACCGTGGCCGCCACCCGGCACTTCGGCGCCGCGGCGCCCGCCTGTCCGTTTACCGAGTTCTTCGCGCGCGACTTCTTCCCCTCCTACTTGCGTTCCCATCTGGCGGGGCCTGAGCCGGAGCTGCGCGACGGCCGTTGGACTTTGCCGGGCGAGCCAGGCCTCGGCGTGAATCTGGATGATGCCGTGGCGACCGACTGCCTGACGCAGCCGCCGGTGGTGGTCGAGTAGAGGACCCATGGGCGGCTGCTCTGTCCGCGAACACGAGCGGAACGGCTTTGCGGCGGTGACGCTGGAGAACGACGCGCTGGCTGCGACGTTTCTGCCCGGGCGCGGCGCGGAGCTGCATGCGTTGGTGGATAAGGCGCGCGGCGTCGACCTGCTATGGAAGTCCCCATGGAATCCCGGCCGCCAGCCGGCGTCTCTGCCGCTGGCCGAAGCCGGATCGGAGGCGGCCTGGCTCGACCAGTACGGCGGCGGCTGGCAGTTTCTGTTTCCCAACGCTGGGGATGCCTGCGAGTATCGTGGTGCCCGGCTGAACTTCCACGGCGAGGCGTCGGTCCGGCAGTGGGACTATCAGGTCGTCCGCCATGACGCGGCCGCGGTCGAAGTTCGTTTTGAACTGGCCACCTCGCGCGGACCCTTTCACGTGATCCGGACCATCCGTGTGGAACGCGGACGGCCCGTGATCCTGTTCGAAGAGAGCATCCGGAATCTGGGCGAAGAGGATCATCACTACATGTGGGGCCACCATCCAGCCTTCGGTGCTCCCTTTCTGGACGAAGGCTGCCGGCTGACGATACCAGCTCGGCGCTACCTGGCGCACGACGTGGAGATCAGCGAACACGCGCGCGTCGCGGCCGGGACGCGGGGCAGCTGGCCGCTGGTGCCTGGACGCGACGGCACACCGGTGGACTTGAGCGTGTGGCCGGAACGCGGGCGGCGCGTCACCGAGTTCGGATATCTCTGCGAGCTGGACGCCGGCTGGTATGCGCTGCAGAACGGCGCGCTGGGATTGGGCTTTGGCCTCGCCTGGCCGAAGGAAGTCTTTCCGTATGTCTGGTTCTGGCAGGAGCTGCGCGGCAGTTTTGGATACCCGTGGTATGGCCGCAGCTATGTGGCCGCGGTGGAGCCCTTCACCAGCATGCCGGGCAGCGGGCTGGTGAAGGCGATAGAATGCGGCACGGCGCCGTTGCTCCGGGCGGGCGCCAACGTGAACGCACGGCTCGCCGCGGTCCTGCTGGGCCCGGAGCCGGTACATGGAATTTCGATCGACGGCGAAGTGGCATCGCGTGCCGGCTAAGGAGAATCTCATGGATCGATCCAGCAGAAGACGGTTCTTTATGGGCGCAGCGACAGCGGCCGCGGCGTGGCGGGTCATGGGCGCGAACGACAGCGTTCGCGTTGGGGTCGTCGGACTGGGCGGCCGCGGGCAGGCCCTGTTGAACGCTTACTCCGATCAGCCGGACTGCCGGATTGCCGCGATATGCGATGTGAATCAGGCGGCGCTGGAGCGGGGCGCCGCCACGGTGCGCAAACGGCAGGGCGCGGCTCCGAAGGAGTACGCACACATGCGGGACCTGTTCGCCGGCAAAGAGGTGGACGCGGTCGCGATCGTCACCCCCAATCACTGGCACGCCCTGGCCGCCATCTGGGCCTGCCAGGCCGGCAAGGACGTCTATGTGGAGAAGCCGGCCTGCCACGAAGTCTGGGAAGGCGGCCAGATGGTGGCGGCCGCGCAGAAGTACGGGCGCATGATGCAGGTGGGCATGCAGAGCCGCACCATCGCCCACAAGCAGCGTGCCATTGAACTGCTGCGGCAGGGCACCATCGGGAAGCTGTATCTGGCGAAGGGTCTCTGCTACAAGCGCAGGCTCTCAATTGGACGGACGCCGCAGGAGCCCGTGCCGGCCGGGCTCGATTGGGATGGATTCCTTGGCCCGGCGCCGATGCGTCCCTATAGCCGGAACCGCTTTGCCTACAACTGGCACTGGTTCTGGGAGACCGGCAACGGAGACATCGGCAATCAGGGCGTGCACGAAATGGACATCGCCCGCTGGGGCCTCGGCAAAACCGCGTTGCCCAAGGCGGTGCACGCTTCCGGCGGGAAGTTCGCCTACGACGACGACCAGGAGACGCCCAACACGCTGCTGTCGGAGTTCGACTATGGCGACGCCATGCTGGTCTTCGAGGTGCGTGGACTCCTCACCGGCGACGAAGGCCATATCCCCCTGCGGGACGGGAATGTGATCGGCAACCTGTTCTACGGCAGCGAAGGCTTTATGGCGCTGGACCTGAGTGGATTCCGAGTCTACAAGGGAGAGAAGCGAGAACTGGCGCTGGAGCAGAAGTTCTCAGAGCCCGTGGAGTGGGATCCCCGTCCGCACATCGCCACTTTCCTGCAGGCGGTAAAGACGAGGAACGCTCGTCATCTCACGGCACGAATTGAAGAGGGGGTGCTCTCCGCAAGTCTGTGCCACTGGGCAAACATCAGCTACCGGGTAGGCCGGAAGCTGCAGTGGGACCCGGGCACCAGCCGGTTCCGCGGCGACGAGGAGGCTAGCCGGATGCTAACCCGCGAGTACCGGCCGCCGTACGCCGTGCCGCGAGCGGTGTAGTCCGGAGAGCGGTGGTATTGGAATATCGCGTCGGACACGGGCCGAACACTGAACGACCAACGGCCAGTCATCTGTGTGTAGAACTTGGCAATCAGCACCGAACCTGTGGCTCACCTTGAAATGCCGGTAATCCCGCACTTCGAAAACAAGTGCGCTTCAGTCGGCATGTGAGCGATCCCGGGAGAGTTTGCGCCTTGGGGAACAAAGAGATCCTCATCACTAATGCTCATAACTAGATCACCCGTGCCCCACATCCGAATCGCGATCCAGATTGGAGATGATCACCGCGATGGTTCAGTCCAGACAAAACTCTGTCCACCTCGCGTCGATGCAATCCAGGTACCTTAGTCGCATGGCGTGACGAGCCCCGAGCTAGACTGCCGCGTCGCCAGGGACTTGAGGCTACTCGGAGTCCAACCGGATCAGGATTTCCCAGACCAATTACCGAAATCACTGCTTCCCGGCGCGACCTACAATCGGAGTCGGGGGCCCTCCGTGAATTCCTTGAGGCGCACGACCGGAATATGAAACAAATCCACCTCACCTGCTCTGCCACCTCGCCCCCAATGGCCAGCCCGCTTGCGCCTTGAGCTGGTCGACGGCTCCTTGAAACTGTTCGCAGTAGAGCTGCTCAGGCACGAATTGTCTGCATACCGCGTCCAGACACGGCGAAGGCTTCAATCGGCGGTTATTGACCGTAGACGCGAGCCAGGAATCCGCTGTGGAACTACGTGCGGAGAAGCAACTGACGTCTGAACGTCGTCAGCTTCCACCTCTCTCACAGCTAGTCTTTTGCTCTGCTGGATACACGGCGCTAGCAGGGCCTACTAGGAGCCCGTCGCCGTCGTCGTCGATCGCCGCTGGACATCCCGGCCACATCGCACGTACCAATCGCAACCAACACTGCAGTTTCTCTCTAAACTTCCGGGGACGGGCGTACTCGGTGGTTCCGAGCTGGTTCGCCAAGCCGTGCAGTCCAAAGAGTGGAATACGCTCGCGACCCTTCGCCATGAAGCATCTGTATGAAAGCCACATGAACAGGTCAAGGGCGGCCGGACTGGAGGACAGCACCTTCGCCGCATCGAGATCGGCCGGAATCGGGTGGCTGCGGATCTCACGATAAAACTCGTCGCTCAAAACGATCACATTCTGGCAATCGCCTGGAAGGAGTCGCTGGCCGGGGTCCCGAGAGTACCAGATTCGCGCTTCGCTCATGAAGTTGAATCGAGCGCGATGGACCACGGCGGCATGCTCCCGCTGGGTATCCGTGCCGAAGAAGATGGTCGCGCCAAAGATCCGCTGGAATGCGGCGACCAAACGCCGGTACTGCGAACCACCTTGCTGCATGCCGAAGATGTCCAGCATCTCGGCTGCGCTGTCGAAGGTGATCCGTGGGCCCTGTTGCCGGATAGCTAACGTAGCCAGGAAGATCGGGACGAGTCGATCCTGGCCATAGGGCAGACCGAAGTCGGGGTGCCCCGTGATCTGAAGAGTGAAATGACCATTGCGCCGTTCGTAAACGAAAGTAGAACGGGGAGGGCATCTCACTGGCAGCCCACACAAGACAAAGGGTCGGGAGGCAAACCCGATCTGCTGTTTCGCTGCTTCGCGACGATCGCGAACCAACTGGATACTCTCGACCTGGCGCAAGCGCCGCGTCGAAATGAGGATCTCCGCGAAACTGTCCTGCAGAATCGAACTCGTTCGTTCGAGCCCGATGTGATGCCGCGCTTTGCTCGGCTGCGGAGCGGCACCCAAGCTCACGCTTCGCCTCGAAGTGCCCGACGCGAGATCGGAGAGATCAGCGAAACTATGATGCCATGGACATGCATCCTATCCCACGCGAGCGGATCGCCGACCTGTCCAACCACTGACTTCATGCCCGCTGGATGCGGTGCAGCTGAGGCGACCTGTCCAGAAGCCTGTTCAACTTCCGCCGCAACCGGCTCAGCGGTTGCTGTAGACTGCGGACAGTGGCCTTCGTTTTCAGCCAGTTGCGTGAACCGAATTGTTTCGTAATCAGCAGGTCGCCGGTTCAATCCCGGCGGGTGGCTCCAGTTTAAAATCTATGATTTGCAGGCCCGCCTTTGGCGGGTTTTCGTGTTTTTGTGCGGCAGTTTGAATCGCACAGGGACATGTCGAGCAGCCCCTCAACGGAGCAGAGGGTTTAAAGGAGCTGCTGCGGATATTTGCCGTGGCATCTTAGCCGGACCGATCCGTCGAGTTGCCCGAGTGGCGTAAGGGCCGCGCAAAGGTTCGGCTGAGTCTCGACCGCTGGAATCGCCGCCGTCCTTCGCACCCTTGGTACGCTTCCCATCTGCTATGCTCTGCCGTCCAGCTCAGATCTGGATGGGGTGAGATGCAACTCGACGACGCCCTGGAGGCAGGTCGTTGAGATCGAGGTCGCTGCCGGCGGAGGCAAGGGGCTCCGCTGGCAGCGCTTTCAACGGATCCATCCAGTCGCGTGGTCCATAAGCTCCTCGCACCGGGAGCCTTCCTCGCCAAGTGTGTTTGACTCCGATGCCACGCCGCGATAGACTCGCTGCGGGCCTGAATGCAAGCGCATGCAATCCTTTGGGAATGCACCAAGTAGCTCCGGCGTTGGCATTCGGGTTGGGAGTCTCGCCAAATGAGTTTTGATTCGGTCCTCCGTACGGCAGCCGCCACCGGCGCCGCCATTGTCCTTTGCGCCGCCTCGATGTTGGCCCAGCCGGCCGCTCGCAAACCGGGCCCCGTCATCGGCAAGGCCGCCCGTTACATCAATCCTCTACCCATCGAGACTTCATCCAGGGACGGTTCGCCACAGGGGGTCCATCTGGGCGACGTCACCGTGGTGAAGTCAGGAGACCTTTACTACCTGTTCGGTACCGGGGGCGGCGCCTGGGTGTCGAAGAACTTCCTGGATTGGAAATACCAGGCCGTGGAAGTGCGCGGCGGCCGTTTGCCGGTCGCCCCGCACGTTGTCGAGTACAACGGCGCCTTTTACATGTCGGGCAACGATGCGCCGCTCTACAAGGCCCCTTCCATTCTGGGCCCTTATGAAGTGCTGGGGCCCTGGAAAAACGAGAAGGGCGAGCCGTGGACCGGCGTCTCGAACGGCAAGTCCTGGAAGGGCGCCTTCGACGTCGACATCTACATTGACGACGACAACAAGCCGTACCTCTATTTCCCCGGCAGGTCCACCGACGGCATCTACGTCGCCCCGCTCGACCCGAGGGACCTCACCCGATTTGCCGCCGCACCCAAACACCTGTTTGGCTTCCAGCCCGAGCACGTCTGGGAACGGTGGGGCGAGAACAATGAGTACCTCTACACGGCCTGGATCGAAGGCCCCTGGGTTTTCAAACGCAACGGTATTTACTATCTCGAATACAGCGCTTCCGGCACGCAATGGATGAGCTATGCCAGCGGTGTCTACACGTCCCGGAGCCCGCTGGGGCCGTTCACCTACTCCCCGCGCAATCCGCTGCTGCGTAAGACCACCGGCATCGTCACCGGCCCAGGCCACGGCTGCGTGGTGAAGGGGCCGGACGGCAACTGGTGGGTCTTCTACACGATTGTGATGTCGAATCCTCCCGGAGGCCGCCGCCTGGGCATGGATCCGGTGGGCTTCGACGCCCAGGGCAACATGTACGTGCGCGCGGTCACCGAAACGCCACAATGGGCGCCCGGTGTGGTGGCCAATCCCGTGCGTGATGGCGACTCGGGTTCCATCCCGCTCACCGTCAACAAAATGCGCGCCATGAACCAGCGGGGCAGTGCTTCCAGCCAGCGGCCGGGCCACGATGCTGCTTACGCCGTGGATGGCACCAATGGCGCCTGGTGGGAGCCGGCCGAAGAGGACAAACAACCTTCCATCACGGTGGATCTCGGCTCCATCACCGAGTTTGAAGACCCGCAATATTTCTCCGTCGACTCCAGCCGAATCGAGTTTGGCACCGGCCCACGAGGCGGTTTCGGACCGCGTGCCGCAGCGCCCGCGGTGGTGACCGGCAGCCCCGCATTTCGCTACAGAATTGAGACATCCAAGGACGGCAAGACGTTCGACACCATCCTCGACAAGACCAACAACAGCGTCACCCGATACACGGAATTCGACGAACTGCACCCCACGGTTTGCCGCTACGTCCGGCTGACCATCACGGACTGGCCGCACGTGGGCGCAACGCCCTTGGGCGTCCTGGAATTCACGGTCTTCGGCAGAGCGGTGGAGAATGCCAGGCGCTAGCGGCATAGAAGGAGATTCGGCAGGATGAAGCTCGATCTCACTGATGTGCCGCCGCATTTGATGCCAGTGGCTGACAGGGCGCACCGGACTTCACGCGGACATCCGCGCCCTATTCACCAGCCTGGAACTGAATAGCAAGAGGTGACTCGATGTTGAACGTAAGCAAGGAGCTATCAATGAAGAGAATATTGCCCATCCTCGGGCTGGCGCCATTGTTGTCGGGCTTCCTGGTGACCGCGCAAGCGCCGCCGGGGATGCCGACGGCCGCAGAGCGAGAGGCGCAGGCCAAGGCGGCCATCGAAGCGGCCAAAGCCCCGCCGGTGGAGGATTTCAAGCCCTCCGCCCTGAACCAGAAGGGGAAGGAGTTTCCCGCCGTCAACTCCCAACGGCGCATCCGCGCCCGCGTGGTCGCGCCCGATGCGCACTCCGTCGCGCTCGACATTGGAGCCGTCAAGTATCCCCTGTCCAAGGGTGAGGACGGAGCCTGGGTCGGCGCATCCATCCCTCAGGACGAGGGCTTCCACTACTACCAGATCGTGATCGATGGGGCTCAGGTTCCGGATCCCAACAGCCTCTACTTCTACGGTGCGAGCCGCTGGGGCAGTGGCGTCGAAGTACCCGCCAGCGACCAGGACTTCTATGCCCTGAAGAACGTCCCACATGGCCAGTTGCGGGAAACTCCGTTCTATTCCAAACGCTCCGAGGCCGTGCTTCGCTGCTTCGTCTACACTCCGCCGGACTATGAGAAGAATCCGGCGAAACGGTATCCAGTGCTGTACCTCCAGCATGGTGGAGGTGAAGACGAAACGGGCTGGGGCAGCCAGGGGAAGACCGGGCTGATTATGGATAACCTGATCGCGGCAGGCAAGACAAAGCCGTTCATCATCGTGATGGCCAGCAGCTATGTCCCCGGCGCCCAGATGGGCCCGCCCCGCCCGCCGGCTCCCGCCGCCCAGCCCGGCGCAGCGGCGCGTCCGGCCGGTGCCGGAGGCATGCCCCGCTTCAATTTCAGCGCGTTCGAGCGCGTACTCCTCGACGAGTTGGTTCCCTTCATTGATGCCAATTTCCGCACGCAAGCCGATCAGCCGCACAGGGCGATGGCCGGCCTCTCGATGGGCGGGATGCAGACGAAGCAGATCACGCTGGCGAACCTGGACAAGTTCTCGCACATCGGCATCTTTAGCGGAGGCAGCATCGCGACTTCGGACATAACCGACATCGAGAGCTTCAAGAAGAGCGTCAAGCTCGTGTTTGTCAGCTACGGAAGCCGCGAGAGAGGCGCAACTGGCAAAGCCAACGTTGAAGCTCTGCAACAAGCGGGGGTGAAGAGCGTGTTTTATGAGTCACCCGAGACCGCTCACGAGTGGTTGTCCTGGCGGCGCAGCCTGTATCAGTTTGCGCCGCTGCTCTTCCAGGAGTAGGGGAGCAAGGAGGCCCGCGGCTAATACGGCCGCGGGCCTCACAACTCGAGCGGCTCCGCAGGCGGAAAGCTACTGCGTCTTGTCCTTCCCGCCTTCGAGGTACAACACACGAATGCCGAGCACTTCATGCGAGTAATGGCGGACGCGACTGGCAAGACGGCGACGGGATTCATAACCAGATACCAGCACGACAACACTTACATGGTTATCGTGCAAGCGCATGTGATGCGCGATCCAGCATTGAAAATGGAACTCGCTCCACATGGCGGTGAAGCGATGTGGAGCGAGTTGGATTGCGTCGAAGCTGCGGTCTTTCGACTACGGGTTACTTCGCGAACTGGATCCGGAAGCCCGTCGCCGGGGAGGCCGGCAGGGCCGCCGGCACCTTGATCACCAACGCGTCGGCTTCCTGCTTCCAGGCAAGCTTCGTCTTGCTGCCCAGCATCTGGACCGAGGACACAGCCTTCTCCGCGAGCTTCGCGTCGCGGCCCAGCGAGAGGATCCGCAGTTCATTGGCCGGCGTCCCCAGGCAGAACGCATAGAGCGTCTTGGCGTCCTTTGAGGTGGTGAAGCGGAAGTCTTCGGCCGTGTAGCCCTTGTCCGGCACGTCCTTGAGACCACCGAACCGGCCCTCTTCCTGGGACTTGGTGCTGGGTCCCTCACCGTATGCCTTCCAGGGACGCGTGGCGTAGATGCCTTCTCCGTTCACCGCGATCCAGGCTCCAATTTCATCGAGAGTCTTGAGCATGTCCGGTTCCAGATCGCCCTCCGGCGTCTGCACGATGTTGATGAGCAGATTGCCGTTCTTGCTCACGATGTCAGTGAGCATGCGGACAATCTCCCCGGAGCTCTTGTACTTCTGCCCGGTGCGATAGTACCAGTCGCCGATCGAGGTGTCGGTCTGCCAGGGCTCGGGGCTGATGCCCTTGTCCACGCCGCGCTCAATGTCGCGCACCCATTTGCCGCCGGAGACCTGCTTGCAGTTGTAGACCGCTTCGAGTTTGCCTCCGTTTTTGGCCATGTCGTGGTTGTAGAAATGGGCCAGCATGCTGCGGCCGACGTCGCCAAAGGGCAGCGGGCTGTCGGAGTAGAGGAGGTCGGGATTGTACCCGTCAATCAGCTCCTTGATGCGATCGAACCATTCGCGCTGCCAGACGGGATTCTTGGTGAGCCAGGCCTTGTCGTCCGGAGCCGCCTTGCCGTGATACAGCTCGGCATACTTGGGATCGGCACCGTCGTACGGGACTCCGGCCATGGGCCCGGTTGCATCGGAGCCGTGACTCACCTGGAACCATGTGTAGCTGGCTCCGAGATGCTCGGAAACTCCGAATCGCAGCCCCTGCTTTTTCGCGGCCTTCTGCCAGAGTCCGACCACGTCCTTCTTCGGCCCCATGTTCACTGAGTTCCAGGAGTGGAGCTTTGAATTCCACAGGAAGAAGTTGTCGTGGTGCGTGCCCATGCTGACGAAGTACTTCGCGCCGGCCTTCTTATAGAGGGTCATGAGGTGATCCGGATCCCACTTTTCGGCCTTCCAGAGGGGAATGATGTCCTTGTAGCCGAACTTGGAGGGATGCCCGTAGTGCTCCACGTGATACTTGTTGTCGGGATCCTGGCCGGCGGGAGCGCCGGTTCTGCGATTCACGCTGTCGTGCTCATACATCTTGCGCGCATACCAGTCGCCCTGGCGGGGTACGGCCTGCGGGCCCCAATGTGACCAGATGCCAAACTTGGCGTCGCGGAACCACTCCGGATACTGGTATTGCTGGAAGGACTCGTCAGTGGGTTTGAACTTGCCCTCGGCAATGGGGAGATTGGCGGTGGGATCGGACTTCCGGTCCTGGGCCTGAAGCGGAATGAGCGAGGATGACAGTGCAAGCACCGTCAGGAGAGTTCTATTTGTTGTGTGCATTTCGATGCTCCAGAGTATTTGGGCGGTAGGAATGTGTGAGCCGGCGGTGATCGGCCGCCAAGCCGGGCGGCAGGCTGGGTGCGATGTTCTTCATAGGGCGATCTTGAAGGTATAGGCGTATTTGCCGGCCGCCGTTGCAGGCGCTTCGATGCGCAGCCCTTCCGCGGCCTGCGACCACTTCAGCCGCGCGCCGCCCAGCATCGAGACACTCTTCACCTTCGTGCCGGCCAGGCTCTTCACCAGCCAGTGCCCGTTCTGCGGCCAGCCGAGCGCGATGGCATATAGCGTGTCGCCCTTGCGCGTGAAGCGGATGTCCTCTGCTCCACAGTTATCGAAGCGCCAGCCGGTGTGCTGCCCGTTGTTGGTTATCAGCTTCTCGGTCGACCCTTCTGTGTGGACCTTCCAGGTGCGCGTGCCGTAGATCGCCTCGCCGTTCACCTTCAACCACTCACCCATCTCGCGCAGAATCGTCTTCTGCTCCTCGGGGATTTCGCCGCTGGCCTTGGGGGCCAGGGAGAGGAGCAGACCTCCGCCGCGGCTGACGCGATCGATCAGGCCATGAAGGACCTCTTGCGTAGTGAGGAGCTTCATGCCATCCACATAGCTCCAGGTTCCCTTGGCAATGCTCAGGTCGTCGATCCAGGGGCGATCCACCACGGCCGGGCGGTCGCGCCCGGCCTCGAACGTCAGCATGCCGAACTGCCGGGGGAAGTTGTACTCCTTGATGGTGCCGAATTTGTTCAGGACTTCCACCTGGGCCGGCCAGTTCGCTCCGGCGTTGAAGTAGTGCGCGAGGGAGTTCCGCACATAGTTCTCGACGCCCGGGGAAGTGAAGTCGCCGCCATCAAACCATAGGACGTCGGGCCGGTAGTTGTCGATCAGCTCGAGCAGCTTCGCCTGCCATTTCTCCATGAAGTCGGATTTCCGGCCGGTGAACTCGTTCCAGTAGAGATCGGCAAAGCGGGGGTCGTAGATGTCGAAGTTCGCCTTGCGCTGCTCGTCCACGAAGGAGCGGTCGGACGGGAGGTACCAGTTGAAGGTGCGCATATGGTGCTCCGTCGCGACAATCTTGAGACCCTTGGCCCGCAGGGCTGTCACCAGTTCCCCATAGAGATCGCGCCGCGGCCCCATATCCACTGAGTTCCAGCGGCTCACCTTGCTGCGCCAGAGTAGAAAACCGTCGTGGTGGACGACAGCCGTACCTGCATAGCGGGCGCCGGACTGCTGAATGATGGCGGCCCACTCCGCGGCGTCGAATTTCTCGGCTTTGAACAGGGGCACCAGGTCCTTGTAACCGAAAGCGTCCTGCGTCCCGTAAGTCTTGCGATGGTGCTCGTAGGTGCCGAAGACGTCCTTGGGGTCGTACATGCGCCGGCCATACCATTCGGTCCCGAAGGCCGGCACAGAGTAGACGCCCCAATGCGCGTAGATCCCGAACTTCGCGTCCTCCAACCAGGCCGGCACTTCATGCGCGGCCAGCGAACCCCAGGTGGCTTCCACAGGCTTCTTTGGCTGTGCCTGCAGAGTGACTGCAGCCAGTAATGGAATCAGCGCCATCCAGGTCGTTCTCACCGCAATTCTCCTTCCTGCCGGCCCCGCGTACACGATCCCTGGCGAGGCGAGCAGTGGGAGCATTGTATCGCTTAAAGGCCAATCTGTAAACGCTAAAGTAAACGATACCGTACTACACGTAATCTGGTTCGTCCAGGCTGAGTGTCACGCGATGTCGCAGTGGCGCGAACGGCCCGGGGCGTTCTTCACGATAGGCCGTGCCCGTGCCGGGCTGTGTCAACGAGTCCAATATTCGTCACGGCCGGTTGACACAAATTGGCCGCAACGGAGCACCGGGGCTCTCCGGTGTCCGCCTACAGAACCGCCTTGAATCCCGGGGCCCAGCCCTTCGCCGGTCCAGAGACGGTATCAGCCGGTGAGCGCAACGCATGGAGATCAGCGTGCTGGTAAACAAGGGAGTGCGGCCGCGAGCTTCAACAGCAACCGGGCGTCCTACGCGCCGGCAGCGGCCGGTGGAAGCAGCCCGATTGTGGAGCGAAGCGCGCAGGGAATTATCTGGAGGGAACGATGAAAGCAACGCAATTACTACACGGCCTGGGCCAGAGCCTGTGGCTGGACAACATTACTCGCGACCTGTTGGATTCCGGAACGCTGCAGCGATACATCAGCGAGTTGTCGGTGACCGGGCTCACTTCGAATCCGACGATCTTTGAGCATGCGATCAAGAACAGCTCCGCCTATGACGCGGCCATCAGGGAGAAGATCAGCCGCGGCGAGTCGGGCTCCGGGCTGTTCTTCGAACTGGCGCTGGAGGATCTTACCCGGGCCGCCGACCTCCTGCGCCCGACATTCGACAGGACAAACGGAGTCGACGGATGGGTCTCGGTGGAGGTTTCGCCGCTGCTGGCCTACGACAGCGCGAGCACACTGCAGGCAGCGCGCGAATTGTTCGCGCAGGCCGGGCGTCCCAATCTCTACATCAAGATCCCCGGAACCGCCGAAGGACTGCAGGCCATCGAAGACTCCATCTTTGCCGGTGTGCCCGTCAACATCACCCTTCTCTTCTCGCCGGAGCAGTACCTGGCAGCGGCCGGCGCATTCCTGCGCGGCATCGAACGGCGGATCGACGCCGGGCTCAACCCGGCCGTAGGCTCTGTCGCCTCTGTGTTCATCAGCCGCTGGGACGGCGCCGTCGCGAATACGGTGCCGGCCGAACTGCGCAACCGGCTTGGCATCGCCATCGGGCAACGGACGTACCGGGCGATGAATGAACTCTTCGCCTCGGCCCGCTGGCGCAGAATCTGCAACTTCGGCGCGCGCCCCCAGAGGCTGCTCTGGGCCAGCACGGGCACCAAGGACCCGAATGCGTCAGACGTTCTTTACGTGAATGCCCTGGCTTCGCCCTTCACGGTGAACACCCTGCCCGAAGCAACGTTGAAGGCGTTGAGTACTCACACCTCGATAGGAGAACTCCTGCCCGCCGACGGCGGCGACTGCGAGACGGTGCTGGCGCAGTTTGCGGCGGCCGGCGTGGACGTGGACGCTTTGGCCAAACGGCTTCAGGAGGAAGGTGCGAACTCCTTCGTCAAGTCCTGGAATGAATTGATGAACGTACTCACAGCCAAGAGCGCCAGCCTGGCCGGAGCCGCGCAGTGACCATCACCGTGATCGCGCCGCTGACAGACCCGGCAGCAGAGCAATTCCTGCCCCCCCAGCGGCCCCAAAGGAGAGAGAGATGACGCAGGCGGCCGGATCCGGACTGAATCCGAAGCTCGACGAGCTGTGCATCAATACCATCCGCACTCTCTCCATCGATGCGGTCGAGAAGGCGAAATCCGGGCATCCCGGCACGCCCATGTCGCTGGCTCCGCTGGTCTACACCCTCTGGAATCGCGTGCTGCAGTTTGACCCGCAGGATCCGATCTGGCCAAACCGCGACCGCTTTGTGCTCTCCAACGGGCACGCCTCCATGCTGCTTTGGTCCGTCCTGCACCTGACACGCACGCAGGCCGTGAACGAAAAGTACGAGAACCTGGGACAGCCGTCGGTGGGCATCGAAGACATCCGCCGCTTCCGGCAGCTCGACAGCAAGGCGCCGGGCCACCCGGAGTACCGCTGGGTTTCCGGCGTGGAATCGACCACGGGCCCGCTGGGCCAGGGCGTCGCGACAAGCGTGGGCATGGCCATCGCGCAGAAGTGGCTCGCTGACCGGTACAACCGCCCCGGGTTCCCCATGTTCGACTACCGGATCTACACCGTCTGCGGCGACGGCTGCATGATGGAGGGCATTGCCTCGGAGGCAGCCTCTCTGGCAGGTCACCTGGGTCTCGACAATCTGTGCTGGATCTACGACAACAACAAAATCACCATCGAGGGCAACACAAACATCACCTTCACTGAGGACGTGGCCGCCCGCTTTCATGCTTATGGCTGGAATGTGCTGCGAGTGAGCGATGCGAACGACACCGTGCGGATCGAACAGGTGCTGGACCTGTTCAGAAACGGGAAGGGGCGGCCCACCTTCGTTGTCCTCGACAGCCACATCGGCTACGGCTCCGTCAATAAGCAGGACACGGCCGCGGCTCACGGAGAGCCGCTCGGCGCGGAAGAGGTACGCCTGACCAAGAGAGCATACGGCTGGCCCGAAGACGCCCAGTTCCTGGTTCCGGACGGCGTCTATGAGCATTTCGCCAGCGGCATTGGGGCGCGCGGAGGGAAGGCTCGCGGCGACTGGATGAAACTCTTCGAGGCTTACCGCGCCCAGTATCCCGAACTTGCAGCCGAGATCCTCCAGATTCAACGGCGAGAGCTGCCCGCCGGCTGGGACAGGAACCTGCCCGAGTTTCCAGCCAACCCGAAGGGCCTGGCCGGGCGGGAGGCGTCAGGCAAGGTGCTGAACGTGCTCGCGCAAAACATCCCCTGGCTGATGGGGGGGTCCGCCGACTTGGGGCCATCCAACAAAACCCTTCTCACCTACCCGGGTGCTGGGGACTTCCAGGCGGGCTCTCCTGGCGGCAAGAACCTGCATTACGGAATTCGGGAACATGCCATGGGTGCGATTGTGAACGGGCTCGCTCTGTCCAAATTGAGGGCGTTCGGAGCCACCTTCTTCGTCTTCAGCGACTATGCGCGCCCCGCCATCCGCCTCTCGGCCATCATGGAGATCCCCTCGATCTTCCTCTTCACTCATGACGCGATGGGTGACGGAGAAGATGGACCGACGCACCAGCCGGTGGAGCACCTGGCCTCGCTGCGCGCCATTCCGGGCCTGACCACCCTGCGGCCGGGCGATGCCAATGAGGTCGTCGAGGCCTATCGCTATATCATGCAGCTCCGCCACCAACCCGTGGCCCTGGTGCTCTCGCGGCAGGCATTGCCGACGCTGGACCGCGGCCGCTATGCCGCGGCTTCCGGAGTGGCACACGGCGCCTACGTGCTGGCCGGCGGCGAGGGAGAACCGGAGATCATTCTCATCGCGTCGGGCAGCGAGGTAAGTCTTGCCGTGGATGCCCATGAGCAACTGGTGCAGGAAGGCATCCGCTCGCGTGTGGTATCCATGCCGTCCTGGGAGATCTTCGATCATCAGAGTCCGGAGTACCGGGCCAGCGTGTTGCCACCCAAGGTGACGGCACGCATCGCCATCGAACAGGCGGCGACGTTCGGCTGGGAACGCTATGTCGGCCAGGCCGGCCGTGTGATCGGCATGCGGACCTTCGGCGCCTCGGCGCCGCTGCAGGAACTCCAGAGAAAGTTCGGCTTCGAACCGCGGCAGGTGGTGGCCGTGGCCAGAGAACTTCTGGGCCGGGCCTGACCCGCCGCCCCATTACGAACAAACTACGCGCTACGCCGCCTCATTGAGGTGGCCAGCCAGTGGCCGGCATCCACACGCTGCTGGGAGAATCCCCATCCCGCGGGATCGTCGTCAAAACCTTCCGCGAAACGGATCCGGATACCATCCTCAAGCTCGAACCAGAACTGACTCAGACCCAGCCGCAGGCCCACGCCGCGCGCCTTGATGTAAGACTCCTTGAGAGTCCAGTACTGAAAGAAGCGCTCCACCCGCAGGTCTTCCGGAGTCCGGCGCAGATCCCCCAGTTCAGGGGGTGCGAAAAAGCGGTGCGCCACCCGGAGCAGGTCCGCCATGGGACGGATGGCCTCCACGTCGACACCGACCTCGATGCCTTCCGCAATGAGGATCGCGATCAGGCCGTCGCAGTGCGAGACATTGAAGCCGAGACTCGTGCAATGAACAGGGTGCTCAAGGAAGGGCTTCCCGTATTCGCTGTAACCGAAGCGGAACGCCCCCGCGGGAATTCCGCCTGTATATTCAGAAAGCGCCTGACGCAGCGAGCCTCTCGCCACCAGCCGGACATGGCGATCCTTCTCGAAGACAAACCGGGCGATGCGCGCGCGTTCGTCCTCGGAAAGCGATAGCCGGAACCGTTCCAGCACCTCGGGCTCTGTCACCTCCTCCGGTCTGACCAACCGCAGCACACTTCCCTTTGCGTTGCTGGCATTCAGCGGCATGCTTGCGGCGTCCTAGGGCCGCACCATTGCGTGGAGCTGTGCGGTCTTGCTCGCTCCAGCGTGAGCAGGGGATCCAATCCCCGTCCCCGGGTTGGCCGGTGTGACCGCTGCTTCCGGCAGCACTGATCCGGCGGCCGCCCACGGGTCGCCGCTAAAGCGCTCGCGGAGGAACTGCAGAAAGGCCCGTACCTTCGGTGAGGAGCTCAGCCGCGACGGATACACGGCGTGCAACTCCACCGGTTCCGGCTCCCATTCGGGCAGGATGCGCACCAGGTGGCCGGCTTCGACATCACGCCGGGCCATGGCTTGTCCGATGAGGGCAATGCCGGCTCCGGAGAGGGCGAGCTGATAATTGATGGTGGGATCGGGCACGGAGACGCGCGATTCTACTCGAGTCTCCTGCAGTTCCAGGCCGCGGCGCAGACGCCAGACCGTGGTTTCAGTGGGCTCTCCTTGCGCTCCACCGCAGCCGGCGGTGATGCAGCTGTGGTGGCGCAGCGCGGGCGGGGATTCCGGCAGCGCCCGGCCGGCCAGATAGAGCGGGCTGGCATAGATCCCAAGACGAATCCGCATCAGCGGCTTCACCAGCATGCCGGAATCTTCCAGCGGACCCGGGCGGATGACGATATCGAGCGAGCCTTCCCGTTCGTTCGGACCGCCGGAAAGCGGCTGCAGGTGGAGCCGGAGTTCCGGATACAGCGCCAGGAAGTCCCCCAGGATCGGGGCAAGAATGGCCCGGGCAAAGGTGACGGGCGCACCCACGCGCAGCCGGCCGCGCGGCTTCGCTTGCAGAGCCCCAACCAGCAGATCGGCCTGCTCCGCCTCCTCCATCACACGCTGGCAACGGTCCAGGTAGAGAGCGCCCACCTCGGTGAGGGACACGCTGCGAGTGGTGCGCTCAACCAGCCGGACACCCAGGCGCGACTCCAGGCTTGCGATGGCCCGGCTGACCGTCGACTTCGGCATGCCAAGACGCTTCGCCGCCAGGGTAAAGCTTTGCTCTTTACAGACTTGCACAAAAAGCTGCAGCTCGTTGAGGTCGGTCATCATTGTTCCATTACAGCAACAGAGTATTGCTCTCTTCGCCATTGTCTCATTTTCTTACCAGCCGTAGATTGGAGGCAGGCGGGTGCATTCAGCCGGCCGGAGAAAGAGGAATGAGCGTATGTACCTGGTAACCGGTGCGACCGGCAATGTGGGAAGGAACGTGACCGCCCAATTGCTGGAGCGTGGGGCCGCGGTGCGGGTCTTCACAAGGGATGCGGCGAAGGTGTCGCAGTTCGCCGGCCGTGTCGAAGTGGCTATCGGCGATTTCGGCACCCCGGAGAGTTTCGCCCGGGCCCTGGACGGCGTCGAGGGCGTCTTCCTGATGAATGGCGGAACCAGCGGAGCGGCGTTCGAGCCCCTGGTGGACGAGTTGAAGAAACATGGGCGGCCAAGGGTCGTCTTTCTTTCCACGATCCTTGCCGGACGGCCTGGCTTTCACATCGGGCAGATCCACAAGGCCCGGGAGGAGGCGATCCTGGCGGGTGGCCTCGACGGGCGGTTTGTGCGGCCCGGGGGCTTCATGTCGAACGCGCTGCAATGGGCCGGGACCATCCGGTCGCAAGGTATGGTGTACAACCCCATGGGCGAGGGCCGATCAGCGCCCATCGCGCCCGAAGATATCGCGGCCGTCGTGGTCCGGTCGCTGATCACGGAACGGCCCGAAGAGAAGGTCTTCGAGGTCACCGGCGGGGCGCTGCTGAGTGTGCCGGAGCAGGTGGAGATCCTCGCGGAAGTGCTGGGCCGCGCGATCCGGTGTGTCGATATTCCGGTGCAGGCGGCCGTGCAGGGGATGGTGCAGGCAGGTCTCCCCGAGGCATTGGCTGGCGGAGTGGGCGAGTCGTTTCAGGCGGTGAGAGACGGCCACGGAGCCATGCTGCTGGATACAGTGCAGCGCGTGACCGGCCGTCCGCCAACGGCGTTCGCGGCTTGGGCACGCGCGAATGCGGCACGCTTCGCCTGATACCTGGAAAGTCAAAACCGGAGCACACCATGAATCAATTTGTGATTATCTTCAAACAGGGTCCGGCGACCCTGACAGACAGCGACAGACAGAACCTGCGCGAAGCCACCGCGCCTTGGGCCCGCAAGGTGAACGAGGACGGGCACCGGCTGGAGCCGCGAATCCTCGGACCGGAGCGGGAGTCGGTGGGCGAGTCCGAGCCCGCTGACGGCACCTGGCCCATCACTGCCCTGCTCTTCCTGGCTGCGCGTGACTTGCAGGAAGCCGCGGCGGTCGCGCGGTCGCATCCGGCGATGAGTTACGGGTTTCAGGTGGAGGTGCGGCCATGGGCCGCGCCGGCGGTGACCAGCCCCACCGGCAGCGGAGGGCCGCCGCGGCGGCCCCAAGGTCTATAGAAGCGGCATCGTCTTCACACCTTCGGCAGGCCAGGAAGCGCTTCCAGGGCTGCGATGAGCCGGGCGTCTTCTTCGGCCGTGAGCGGAATGCGCGGCGCCAGCGCCGGTCCGCAGCGAAGCCCCTGCCACTCCAGGGTTCGCTTCAGCGCGGGCATGAAGGGGAAGGAGACCAGGACACGAATCAGGTCGTTGATCCGGTCCTGCAACGCGCGGGCCTCGGCCCACCGGCCTTCCTGAGAGAGGTCGTAAAGTTGCACGAACCACCGCGGCACGATGTTGTAGATGGAGCCGATGCCGCCGCACGCGCCCATCAGAAAACCGGCTGCCAGCATCTCGTCGCGCCCATGAAAGACGATCTTGCCCTGGCGCACAAGCAGGGAGAGGGTGAACAGATCGTAGTCAGTGAACTTCAGGCCGGCGACACCCGGCAGCGCACAGAGCAGTTCCAGTTCCTGCAGGCTCATGGTGCCGCCGGCCTGGGCTGGGAAGTAATAGGCGAGGAACGGGAGCGCGGTGGCGGCCGCCAGCGCCCGGTAGTGTTCCAGCGTCTCCGGGAATGAAGTGTTCTGCGGGCGCAGGCAACTGATGGCGCAGGCGCCGTGGCGTTCGGCATGCCGCGCCAGATCGTGGGACTCACGAGGCGACCAGGCACCAACGTGCACGATGAGTTGACGGTCCGCTGGCGTGTGCCGCTGGGCGATCTCCACAATGAGGCGGCGTGTGCCGGCATCCAGCAGCTGTCCTTCGCCGGTGCTGCCGCAGAGGTAGACGCCGTGGCAGCCGCCTTCATAGACGTGAGCCAGCAGTTTCTCCAGCGCGGGTACGTCCAGCGTGAGGTCGTCGTGAAGCGGGGTAACCAGTGCGGGCAGTATGCCCTTTAACGGGAGGTTCATTTTGATTTCGATTCGTCTCGTGGGCGGCAGCGGCGCCCTATCCAATTATTTCGCGCCCTCGATCCATTCGGCGCGCAGGCGTGCCAGCCGCAGCAGCCTCGCCCCGCTGGAGGTCGTCACTTCGTAGAGACAGAGGATCGTCCCGTCGGCCATCGCGGCGAGGTCGGAATAGGCGGACGGACCGGGCTCCAAAACCCGCGCAGCGCTCCAGGTCGCACCTTCGTCTTTACTCAGGCGCAGGGTGAGATTCCGGCGATCCTTCCCTGGCAGCGCCTTGCCATCGGCCCGCGTCACGCTGTCTGGATTGGAGAAAACGAACAGGGCGCCCTGCTTCCCGCGCGGCAGGCGCAGCAGGCCGGCGGCGCAAATAGGATCGCGCAGCGTTTCGTCGAAACGGGGCGTGGACCAGCGCGAAATGCCGTCGGGGCTGATGGAGATGGTCCGGCGATTCCGCGGAGAGGCCGTGCGGACATTCATCATGACGCTGCCGTCTGCGCGCTCCACCAGCACGGTCTCATTGGCGCTGGGAAACTCCGGGTGTCCGGCCACGGCGAGTTCGCCGGCGTGCCAGGTGCGCCCGTGGTCGTCACTGTAGATCGTCGTGTTGACCGATGGACCATGGCCGTTGCCTTCGGTCCCGAGGGCGATCCACACCGGCACGATGAGTCGGCCGCGCTTCAGTTCCAGGCCGTGCCCGGGTCCGGTGGCGACGGCACGCCAGGCGTACTGCTGGCGGAGCGGCTCCAGCGCGGCTGTGATCTCGACAGGGGTTGAAAACGTCCGGCCGTCGTCGTCGCTGCGGGTATAGAACACCCGCATGTACTCGACGCAGAAGAGGAGATGAACCTTGCCGTCGCGCGTGACAATGGCCGCCGGGTTGTTATAGGTTCGCCACTCCTGCTGGCCTTGCTTGCGTTCGATGGCGACGGGGTTGCGCCCGGTCGGGCCCGGCACATGCGGCAAGGTCTGCGGCGGGCTGAAAGTCCGGCCGCCGTCAGTGGACCGGCGCAGCACGAGATCGATGTCGTCCCAGTCGCTGCCTTTGTAGCGGCGCGCTTCGGCATAGGCCAGGATGGTGCCTTTGCGGGTCACCACGAGGCCCGGGATCCGGTAGAGGGCGTAGCCGCCCTGGCCGGCTTCGAAGAGATCTGTGAATTCCGGCTCGGCCGCGCGAGCAAACGGAGCGAATCCGGACGCGGCAAGAGCGGCAAGCACAGTCCGCCGGCTGGTGACGGACGCGCCTCCGGTCCGCGCGTCCCTGGAAGAGTTGGGTTTAGAAGACATACTTCAATGCGACCTGATAGAGACGCTGGGAGCCGGCGCCCGTGATCAGTCCGAAGGTGGCGCTGTTGAGCGTCGTGTTCGGATTTCCCAGTGTAGTGTGGTTCAGAGTGTTGAAGGATTCCAGGCGGACAGTGAGGCGCTGCGCCTCGGTCAGTTGGAATGTCTTGTGGAGGCCGGAGTCCATGGTAAAAGCCGACGGGCCGCGCAGGGCGTAGTAGCCCAGGTTGCCGTAGCGTTTCTCCGCCTTGGGTCCGGCAATGCTGAAGGCGGCCGCATTCAGCCAGACCTGCGTCTCGTGGCTGCCGATGTAGGGATCGACGCCGGCCACCACGTCGGGCCGCTGGCCGGCGCTGCGGCCGCTGCCGACGAAGTCGTTGCCCGAGGTCAGGTTCAAGGGAAGCCCGGAGCGCCAACCGATGATGGAGCGCAGCGTCCACCCGCTGAGGGCGCCTCGCAGCCAGCGATTCTGCAGGTGCGTGCCGCCGGGGATCGAGTAGCTGAAAATGTTGCGGAAGACGCGCTTGGAGAGACCCTGGAGCGGTCCGTTGGAGCCGGCGATGTTCAGCGGATCCTGCAGGCCGCCGCCCGTGAAAGTGATGGTGTCATCGGGGGCATAGTAGCCGCGGCCGTCGGCGAGCGTGAAGTATGCGTCGTAGTTCAGGCCGTGCCAGAGTTTCTGATTCGCCGAGATTTCGAGGGAGTTGTAGGTGATATTGGCCGCGTTCTCCTCAAAGTTCACCTGGCCCAGGCTGGTCACCGGGCGCGTGCCGGTGGCCGGGTTCACGAGGTTGAGAGGCCGCACGGAGATGAGCTTCAGGGTGCGCTGGCCGACATAGGCAGCCTGCAGGGCGAGGGTTTTGGTGACCTGCCGTTGGACCGCAAGATTCCACATGCCGACATAGGTATCGCGGCGATTGTAGTCGGCCACGCTGCGGGAGAGCTTCATGCTGGGAGGCAACAGGTCCGGGTTGTTCTGGATGAGGGTCCGGAACGCGATGGCGTTGGGATAGACCAGGTAGGACGCGGGCACATCGGCGGCCGCGAAGCTGGACACACCCGAGAGTTTCGGGCTGATGAAGGCCATGTCGTAGTAGTGAATGGCCTGCGGCATGATGTAGCTGACCGCGCCGCCCACGCGCACGACAGTGCGTTGTGCGGCATCGGGCGTCCAGACGAGGCCCACGCGGGGCCCGAAGTCGTTGCGATCGGACGCGAACATCGGCTCCTGCGCGGCGTTGTAGGGGCCATAGGGATCGGAGCTGTTGACATTGAATCCGCCGCGCAACGGGGGCGAGTACTCGTAGCGCACGCCGAGGTTCACCTGCAGCTTGGGGGAGATCCGCCAGTCGTCCTGAATATAGAAGCCCGTGTTGAGCGTCCGCAGGCCCTTGCTGGTGGTGAACGAGAGGCCCACGGAAACCGGACGCTGGGCAATGATGTCGGCTGTGGTCGTGTAGCTGTAGGCAGGCGGACCGCCCTGGTAGCGGACGCTGCGCACTTCGCGCAGATCGATGCCCATCTTGATGGAGTGGCGGCCGCGCAGGATGGTGAAGTTGTCGGCCAGCGAGTAAGTGGTGGGCAGGAAGTGAATAAAGTTCGACATCGAGGCGTTGATGCCCTGCACGCTGATGTAGGCGGGGATCTTCTCGTAGTTGGCCGGATTGCGGAACAGGTCGACGCGATTGAAGCCCAGCCGCAGCTCGTTCAGCATCGTCGCGCCAAGGTTCGCCGTGTGCTCCACCACGGCGTTCTGGTAACGCATCGGGTAAGTGGTGGGCATCGTGGGCGAGAGGCTGGGCGTGGCGTAGTCCTGATTGTTGTAGCTGTGGCGGACGGCCAGACGCTGCTGGCCCAGCAGCACGTCTACGCGCGTCAGAAATGTCTGCTCGTCGTTCGTCGAGCGGTCGTTGCGGACATGCTGCCCGATGAGCGGATTCGACGTTGCGTTGGTGGGCGGGGGCAGGATGGTTGTCAGCGTGTTGCGGAGTTCCGGGGTCAACTGCACGAGCAGCGCCTCCGTCGGCACGTTGCCGGTGACCTGCGACTGGCGGCGCACCTTGGCTCCTTCGTAGTTGAAGAAGAAGAACACCTTGTCGCGGCGGATGGGCCCGGCGAGGTTCCCACCGAACTGGTTCCAGCGGAGAGGCGATTTGCCGAGCTTGTTCTTGTTCGAGAAGAAGTCGTTGGCATTCAGCTTGTCGTTGCGGAAGAACTCGAAGAGCGTGCCATGCCAGTCGTTGGAGCCGGAGCGCGTGGTGATGTTCAGCACTCCGCCACCGGCCCGGCCATATTCGGCGGAAGAGGCGCTGGCGGTGGACTTGAACTCCTGAATCGCCTCGACGCTGACGGTGTTGATGAGGGTGCCGCCGCCGCCGGCCGATTGAAAGCTGGCCGCGCCGTTGACTTCCCCAAACGACATGTCGACGCCATCCAGCATCATGTTGGTGCCCAGCGCGGTGGACCCGTGGAACGAGATGCCGCCCCGGCCGCCGGCGCCGCTGGAGGGCGAGGAGACGACACCGGCCTGCAGACTCACAAGTTCCTGAAAGTTGCGGCCGTTCAGAGGGAGTTCGTCGGCCCGCGTGCGGCTCATGACCACCCCGAGGTCCGTGGTGGTCGTGTTGATCTGAGGAGCCGTGGCGCTGACATCGATCTTTTCGCTGACGGCGCCGACGGTGAGGGCCAGGTCGATGCGCGGCCGCGTGCCGGTGGAAAGCGTGAACACCTCGCCCTGGACGACGTTGAAGCCCTGCGCCTCGGCACGGATCCTGTAGGGTCCGGCGGCCAGCAGGGGGAACTCGTAGTAGCCCTCTGAGTTGGTGGTGACGGAGCGTTCCTCATTCGTGTCCTGGTTGTGGGCCACGACCCGGACTCCGGGCACCGGCGCGGCGCTGGGGTCGCGCACCATCCCGACAATCGATCCGCCGCCGATCTGCGCTCCGGCCAGGCCGGCCAAGAGCAGGCCGAGAACCAGCGCCAAAGCGGGGCCGCCACCCCGTCTGGGAATTGCGAACTGCATGGGTCGTCTCCTTCGTGGCGCGCGGCGCTCCGGACGCGGTTGGCTGCCGCAGCCGAGCCACTTGTTTCATTATCGATAACAACATCGATAAGTCAACCGAAAGTTGGATCGATCATTGAATCGGGCGGGTTCTGTGTGGTAGCCTCGTCCCCGTGACCGGTACAGCCAAGGAGTCGTCGCGGGTCTCTGAAGTCGCTCGCCAATTGAGGGAATCGATCTTTGAGGGCAAGCTTGCGCCGGGCGCGCCGCTTCGGGAACTCACGCTGGCGCGCGAGCTTCAGGTGAGCCAGGCGACGGTGCGGGAAGCCTTGCAGCGCCTGGAGCATGCCGGGCTGGTGACCCGGCGCCGCAACCTGGGCACCTCCGTCACGCGGCTTTCCCCGAAGGACGTGCGGGAGCGGCTGGGGTTGCGGGCCCTGCTGGAAGTAATGGCCGCGCGTTCGGCGGCGGAGCGGATGACGGCGGCCGATTTCGAGGAACTGGAGCGGAGGCTCAACGTCCTGGGCGACAGTGTCGAATCCGACCGTTACTACGAGGCGGCACAGGCGGATCTGGAGTTCCACCGCTACATCTGGCAGTGCTCGGGCAACGATACGCTTTGCGGCCTGCTGGAGCTGGTGACAGTGCCCCTCTTCGCCTTCATCAGCATCATGCGCAGCCATGGCCTGCACAAGCTGCATGCCGTGGTGGCGAGCCACACGCCGCTGATCGACGCGCTGCGGAGCAAGGACGCGGCTCGCATCGCGGAGGCCTTCCAGCGGGGAGCCACCGCCTCCTATGAGCCCTTTCTGCAGGACGAGAGCCCGCGGGTCTCGGCCGAGCTATTCGGTTTCCTGGCCAGCGGCCGGCAAGGTGAGTGAGGGCCGCGCGCGGCCCTACTCGATGGCTACGTTCGCCCGGCTGACAGAGGCGGCGGACAGTTCCAGTTGGACGGGTACTGCGTTGCCGAGCGGCGCGCCCTCCGGGATACTGACCTGAACCACCGTCACGCCCGGCGCGCCGGGCAGGATGCCGACGACTTCGGCCACGGCATCGCCGAACCGGACGGTGAGCCCATTCCATGCACCAGGCGTGCCGCCCAGCCCGGTAGTGTGAATGGCTACGACGACGCCGCGCTGGGCCGGTTCACCGAGACCGCGGAAATCGCGGACCACACTGAGACGCCCGGAAGCCTGATTGGTGATGTACCCATACTGGCCGGGGACCTCGCGCACCGGCAGAATCTGAACGTCGCTGGCGCGCAGGGTGGTTTGCACGGCCGAGGAGGCGCCGGCGGCGGTTTCCAGAACGATGCTGAGTTCTGAACCCGCATCGAGGCTCGGGCACTGGAACTCCACGCGGTCCGGGCCGGCCCGGAGAACCGGAACAGGAACGCCGTTGACCCGCACAGAGGTGCCGCCGAGGACGGAGGAAGCTCCGGTTGGATCAGTGAACTCCTCCCGCCACTGGCTGAGCCAGCGACCTTCCAGCGTGGCCAGCCCTTGCGGGGTACAGGACAGCGACCGGGCGTTGGTGATGACGGGGTGGCCGGCATCGACAACGACGCGGGTGCGGACGCTCGCCAGGGAGCCGTCCGGATTGGGGGCGGTGAACTCGATGGCGTACTCGCCTTCCTGTCCGGGCGCCGGGCTCCAGGCAAAGAGGCCCGTGGCTGGCAGGAACGTCGCTCCGGCGGGCAGTTCAGCGGCAGAGACCTGCGTCAAGGCGCCGGTTCCGCTGCGTGCCGAGACGTAGAAGCGGACACTGTCGCCGGTTCTGACGTTCTGCACTTCGGGTGCGTTCAGCACGAAGCTGGTCCCGGGCAAGACCGCGAGGCTATCCCGCACGGTGGCGTTCGCCGGGCCGGCAACGATCTCGACGGAGGGGATGGACGCCGCGGCATCCACGGAGCCGCGGAACCGGACGGCGCGCTGGTTCGCGGCAGCACGAACGACGGCGGGCAGACGCACACTGCCGCTGGTGGCGGAGACGCCAGCCGACCATCCCTCGGGAGCAGTTGGTCCCTCGCTGGTCAGCTCGCACTCGAACTCGTCACCTGCTCGAAGCACGCGGGGCGCGCAGGACAACGCGAGGCTGGCCGGCACCGGGGTAAGTTGCGCAGGCATACCGGGAGCCGGCTCGAAGACGACATCGACCAGGTAAGCGGCGTTTGCCCTCACTTGGGCCGGGAAGCCTGGACCGTAGCCGTAGAGGGCCTCTTCCATAGGTAGGAGGAGGTTGGTCCCGGCAGAGGACGCTGCCCAGCGCGGAGCGCCGCCGGCGAAGTGGCCATAGGGCGCCTGGTAAGAGACCACGTAGCTTTGGCCGGCCTCCGCGGTGACGGGTGGTGCGAACTCTACCTGCTGCCAGCCCGACTCCGTCTCGTTCTCGAAGCGCGCTCCAGCGAGCAAGGTGCCGCCATTCGACCAGAGATGCCCGACATGGACGCCCGTGTCCAGCGAGCCTTTGTAGAAGCGCATGCCAGTGATGAGACCGGCCCGGGTGGCGCGGAATCGCATGCCAACTTCCGTGGCGGCGGTGATGCCGGTATCGGAAACCTCGGGTTCGGCGGCGGCTCCTGCGATGGAGGCCGTGGCGGTGGAGGCAGCGCTGCGGACCGATTTCGGGAGCGCCGATTGCGTGACGGCCCCCACGGGTGTGGGAGTGATCTCGATGGCGCTGACCATGGGATTGTCGATCACGGGGACCAACTGGATGACGATCTGGCCGGTGGAGTTCACCGGGAAGTCCCGATCGAGGGCTTTGAGCGCGCCGCCGGCCGCGGAGAAGACGTCCAGGCCGGTTGTGACTGTCGAGCCGTTGATCGAGACATTGAAGACCCGCTGGCCGGCCCTGGTGTAAGAGAGCTCGGCGAACTTCAGCTTGACGTTATAGCTACCGGAGGGCGCTGCGAACTGGTACTGGAGCGGCACCTTCTGGGTGTAGCGTTGCCTGGCGTACAGGTCCGGATCCAGTGTGCCTGTGACCACGGAACTGGACTGAGCGGCGAAGCCGGAGGGATTGGTATCGGCCGCCCAGGTGATGCCCTGGCGATCTGTGTAAGCGGCGCCGCCCGCATTCACCCGCACCAGGGCGGGCGCCGACAACTGGGAAGCCAGGGTGCTGGTGAAGCTGGATGATCCGCCGGACAGGGCCGCCGCGATGGTGGCGCTGCTGTTCACGGTGATCACTCCGGCGCTGGCTACGAAGGCGGCCGATGTCGCGCCGGCCGGCACGGTGACCGAAGCGGGCAGGGTGAGGGTCGCGTTGTCGTCCGAGAGTGTCACGACACTGCCACCGACGGGTGCGGCGTGGTTCAGAGTCACGGTGCAGGTGGAAGCGCCGTTGGTGTAGAGCGTGGCGGGGGCACAACTGACGCTGGACGGAATGGTGGGCGCCTGCAGAGTCAACTGGAAGCTGAGGGGCGTGCCCGACAGCGTGGCATCCACGGTGGCGGTGGTATCGGCAGTCACGCTGAGAGCCTTCACCGGGAAGGTGACCGAGGTCTTGCCGGCTCCGACGGTGACCGAAGACTGGACAGACAGCAGAGCACTGCTTTTCGCCAGAGTGACCGTGCTGCCGGAGGCCGGCGCCGCCTTATCGAGAGCCACGGTGCAGGTGCCTGCCGCTCCGGACGCGAGAGTAGCCGGAGCGCAGTTGAAGCTGATCAGGGCGGGTGGCGGAACCAGACTGATTGAGAAGGCGGCCGAGCCGCCGTTGGCGGTGGCCTGGATGGCGGCGGTGGCCTCCGCGGTCACAGCCGACGTGGAGGCATAGAAGGTGGCGGAGTTGGCGCCGGCCGCGACGTTGACCGAGGCAGGCACGGTGAGTTCGTTGCTGTTGTCCTTCAGCGATACCAGGGTTCCACTCCCCAGCGATGGCCGGTTCATGGTGACGGTGCAGAGCGTCGAGCCCTTTGCCGAGAGGGAGGCGGAGGCGCAAGAGAGGCCGGAGGGGACAGACGGCGTCTGCAGGTTCAACTGGAAGGTGAGAGAACTGCCTGACAACGCAGCGTTGACGTTGGCCGGGGCGTCGGAAGGGACAGAGAGCACCTTGAGGGAGAACGCCGCCGCGGTTTTTCCGGCGGCAACGAGGACCGAGCCAGGGACGGTGAGCAAGGCGCTGCCTGTTGTCACCGCGACGCTGCTGCCATTGACGAGCGCGGGTTTGTCGAGGGTGACGGTGCAGGAAGCGAGTCCGGCCGATGTGAGGACCGCCGGGCTGCAGGTGAAACCGGTGAGGGCAGGGGGCGGAGTGAGGTTGAGCGCGAAGCTGGCGGCCGCACCGCCGATGGTGGCGGTGAGGGTGGCGGTGCTGTCAGCAGGCACGGCGGAGGCAGCGGCGTAGAAGGTGACCGAGGAGGAGCTTGTGGCCACGGTGACCGAGGCTGGAACGCTCAGCAAGGAGCTGTTGCCGGAGAGCGTCACGGAGGCGCCCCCACCCGGCGCGGGGCGATTCAGGGTGACAGTGCAGAGGGTGGAGGTGTTGGAGGTCAGCGTGGGGTAGACACAGGTGAGGCTGGTTGGCACGAGGGCCGCCACCAACTTCAACGAGAAGGTTTGCGTGACCCCAGACAGGGCGGCGCTGAGGGTGGCGGCGCTGTCGGCGGAGAAGCTGAGCGCCTTCACTGCGAACGTGCCCGAGGAACTGCCGGCGGGCACCGTCAGGGAAGGTGGCAACGAGACCAGGGCGCTGCTGCTGGCGAGGGTCACCGGGCTGCCGCCCGCGGGGGCCGCGGCGCTCAGGGTGACGGTACAGGTTCCGGTGGCTCCGGTCGCCAGGCTGGCGGGTGCGCAGGAGATGCCGGTGAGGAGGGCCGCCGGCTGGAGGCTCAGCAGGAAGGCGACGGAGGAGCCGTTCAGGGTTGCGGTGATGGAGGCCGTGCCGGCAACGCTGATGCCGGACGCAGTGGCGGTGAAGGTAGCGGAAGACGACCCGGCAGGGACCGTCACGGAGGAAGGCACCGTGAGCGCGGCGTGGTTGTCCGCCAAGGAGACCACGGCGCCACCGGCAGGGGCGGTGCCGTTCAGGGTGAGTGTGCAGAGAGTCGAGCCCGACCCCGTGATGGCGGTTGGGGCGCAGGTGAGATTCGTCAGCAGGATGGAGGGCAACAGGCCGACGGTCCAACTCGCGGAAGATCCATTCAGAGCGGCACTGACGGTGGCGGTGGCAGCGACGGTGATGGAGGCGACGGCGGCCGTGGCCGTGAACGAGGCGGTGGTGGAGCCAGAAGGCACGAGGAGGGAGGCAGGCACGGCGAGGGCCGAGGTGGTGCTGGACAGGGCAACCAGGGATCCCCCATACGGCGCGGAGCGGGAGAGGCTGACGGTGCAGACCGTGGATCCGGTACCGGTGATGGAAGCAGCGGTGCAGCCCAGTTTCGTCAGGAGCGCGGCGGGGTAGAGGCCCACGGCAGCGCTCGCGGAGGAGCCGTTGAGGGAAGCGGTGATGGTGGCCGTGCTGGAAGCCGAGACCGACGCAGCCGTGGCCGGGAATGCGGCGGAAGTGGAGCCTGCCGGCACCGTGACGGAGGCGGGGACGGTCAGGACGGCGCTGTTGTCAGCGAGGGTGACCAGGCTGCCGCCCGCCGGTGCGGGTTGGGTCAAGGTCACCGTGCAGGTGGTGGAACCGGAGCCCGTGAGGGTGGCGGACGAGCAGGCAAGAGCAGAGACGCCAGTGGCCACTCCGGATAAGGTGACGGTGCCCTGCGCGCCCGAAGAGCTGAGCCGATCGCCGGTCAACGACGAAGCGGACGTCTCCAATACCTGAATGGGCGTGTTGAGCCTTGCGCCGACGGAAGTGGTCAGGACGACGGAGGCGACGACCCCGTTGGGAATTGTGCTGGTGTTCATGCCGGCCAACAGGCAAGTGACCTGGCCCACCGAACTCGTGCAGTAGAGGTTTTTGGAGGCGGTGGCCGCCGAGGGACCGGCTACCACACGGAACGAGGAGAGGTCCGTGGCGGGATAGGCGAGGGTCCATTGGAGCGCCGAGGGCTGGACGCCGGCGGCGGTCATCGTCAGATCGAGGGTGAGACTTCCGCCGGCGGGGGCCGATCCGGATGAAAGCGACAGGGAGACCTGGGCGGTGGAAGCGAAAGCCGGAACAAGAAGTACAGATGAAAGCAGGGCCCACTTCTTCAGGGGACGAATGAGTGCGCTAAAGACTACGTTCCTCACACTCCACCATCGGCGGGGCGAGGGCGGTCCACCAGAGTCGAATCGAAAGGAATGCGAAGGTGGCGGGGGGAGCCGCCGGGGCGTTGCGGGCTGGGCAACGCCCGGGTGGGGGAACAGAGCGGTAGCGGGGTGTTGAGCGGTTCGGGTGTCAAAGATCTTGGGGCGGGGATAGTGGGTTCGTTTGGTTGGCGGGCCAGCCGGGGTGGGTCAGGCGGTGGTCCGAGGCGGGCTATGGGCCGTTTGGGAAGAGAGTGGAGCGCCCGCCCGAGGCTTGGGTTTGATTTGGAGGGGCGGTGGGCGAAGGGTCCTGGAGCTTTGGCAGGCAGTCGTCCAAAGAGAGGCAGTCCGGCGGGATTCCGTCTGGGCCTGGGTCGCTAGAGAGGCCTCGTGTAAAGCTCTGATTCCAATTGGGTTGCTCGGAATTTGCCGCTCGCGTCTGTGTGCTGGGAAGGAGCACGGGAGAGTGCCTGGGAGGATGCTGGGGCGCAGCGGGCGGTTGGCTAACGGGGATCCGGTTGGCGACAGTTCCGGGCCGAGCGGTGGCTTCGTTTGGGAGCGGTGGCGCAGCAGGGCAGCGGAGATAGAGCTGGTAGCGGCCCCGGATTGGACCGATGGTTGGAGGTTTGGGCGGCTGCGGCGGTTGCGGGGGCTGGGGTGCTCCGACACGGCAGGTGTAGACGCCGGAAAGATCTCCGAAGCTCCAACCGCTGTCGTTGTAGGAGATGGGAATGGTGCTGTCGGGGCCGAGGACAGAGGGGGTGATCCCGGAGAGCGTGGATCCGCCACCCGCTCCGGCAGCCATGGTCTTCGGGGCTTCCGCTTCGACAGCGGCGGACTGGGCGGCGAGGGCGGCCAGGGAGCGCTCCACCTGGTTGATGCGGTGAGCGATCCAGCGGTAGTAGGTCAAGAGTCCTTTCACGGCGGCGAGCTGTTGAGCGACCCAGCGGGCGGCCTGGTCGGTGCTGCCGTCGGTTTCGGCGCAGGCGGTGTCGAAGAGGGTGCGTTCGAGGGCGCGCCAGCGGATCTCGTGGGCCTGGAGCATGCAGCGGTTGATGAGCAGCAGGCGGGCCTTGGTATCGGTGCAGGGGGCGGTGCGGCGGAGGGCGTCGTGGAACCACTCGACCGCGAAGTGCCAGGGCAGTTCGAAGACGAAGGGGCACGGCGGCGTTTTGCGGGCGTTCTGCGAGGAGGTGCGTTTGCCGGCTTCGGTCCGGGGGCCGGTGGATTTGCGGGCGTTGGCCTGATTGGCGGCGAGGCGGCGGGCGGAGACGGCGAGTTTGGGCGTGCCGGCGGACATGGTTAACGGACCTCCGGCGAAGTCCTGGACACGGCCAGGGATTGCGTTTGGAACCTATGAGACGGGTGGCCAGCGGCGAAGCCAGGCCCTGGGTCGAACTGGGAGCCGGGCGGGCAGGTGGGGGCTTTGATCGCCGCGGCGCCGGCGGCCGCACTCCTGTTCAAGGTGGCATCCAGTTCCTGGATGTTGCGAGCGAAGGCGACAGCGGCCTTCCCTTCCCGATATTCGTTGCTGCGCATAGTATCTCGTCTCCGCCAAGATGATACTCACGCGCGACCAAGGGCTAATCAAGAAAATGTCTGTAATCCGCTGAAAATAACGGGACGGGATTATTTTTAGATCCTGTCACCGCCTTTTCTTCTCCCCGGCTGTTTCAGGGAGAAGTCCGGGCATGTCCGCGCACCGGGCCTCGCGCCCAGTTACAGCGTGAATGCCATGCCCTGCCACTGATGGCTGCCCTGCTGGAACCGCGTGCGGTTCTCGCCGGCAATCCGGTGGAAGAGTTGGAGGGCGGCGCGGCCGTCGAGAGGAGCGGTGTCCAGATCCAGATGCTCCAGGAGCAGTTCGGAGCGGAACGCGGGCACGGCTACGGGATCCCAGATGGCGGCATTCAGCTCACTGTTTCCCAACAGTGAGAAGCGATGCAGGTTGCAGGACCCCACTGTGGCCCATACATCATCGACGAGCATGATCTTGGAATGCACATAGACGGGCTGGCGCTGACTGTTCAGGGCGAGTCCAGCGATGCCCGCCAAAGTGAAGTTCGGGCAGGAACTGAGGGACACCCAGTCGCGAATCAAGGCGTGACGTTTTGGGCTTGCCGCCAGGTTGTCCGAGAGGCTCGTCCCGGCAGGCATGACCAGGACGACCTCGACGCCGCGCTGCACTGCCTGATGCAGGAGAGCGGTGATCTGCGGTGCATCGATGGTGTGGTTTTCGATGTAGATGGAGCGGCGCGCCGCGGAGATGGCCGAGCCGTATTGTTCGAGGATGGAGCGCTCCCCAGCCGCAATCTCGAAGGGGCGACACTCCGGCGCCGGCCGCCCGTCGCTGTAACGGCCGGGATGGATGGTTCGTTGAATCTGGACGACTGATGTGCCCCGATGCCCGGGGACGCGGTCCGGGAACGAGAGGCTGGTCTCGCTGCCGGATCCCCACCGGCCATCCGGCGCGAGGCGTTCGCTCGCCTCGTTCCAGCGCTGGACAAAGTTGTGGTGGACATCGACGACCGAGGGGCCTGCCATTTCGAGGTAGGCATCATGGTTCTGGTACTCGCCGGGATGGCCAGGCAGGGCCATGGAATGTGGATTGAGGTTGATTCCTCCGACGAAGGCGGTGGCATTCTCCTCGCCGGCATCGATGAGCCAGCTCTTCTGATGCTGGCAGTATCCGGGGTGGGCCTGGTCCCATCGGATGCGGACCGCGGAGCCAGAGGCCTGGAGGAGAGCCAACTGATCCGCGGAGCCCCAGAAGGCGTTCGGTTTCAGAAGTTCGGTTCCGGCGCCGGGGCGCCAGAAGAGGAGGCGCACATCGACCCCGCGCAATGCCGCTCGATTCAGAACGTCGAGAGCCGATCCGCGGCCGTCCGGCATCCGGAAGTCCGCCCACAGGAACGTGACTGTCGCCCAGACGCTGCGATGAGCTGCTTCGATGGCTTCGCAGATGCGGCGAAACGCCGGTGCCCCGTCGACCAGCAATCGCACGGAATTGCCGGAACGCTCGGGGTAGGACGCTGCTTCTGCAGGGGGGATGTGGAAGTCATCGAGCGATGGAGCGGCCCCCATAGGCAGTTAGTATACGGGCGGGACAGCCCGACACCAACTCGTGCGGATGAGGTTTGCCAAGGCGTGAATGGCGCCGTGGGGCCACCATGGTTACGGCCAGATCGGACGCAGGTTTTGATTCCAGATCCACTCAGGCCCGGTCTGACGGGGCATCGGCTGAAGGCGATCCGTCTTTGGTTCCGCAGCGTTCAAAGTAGCGTTCGATCTGGTCCATTGCGATAGCGACGATGTCGCGGCGATCGCCTTCCTCGAGTTGCCGCCAAAGCGCGGGTGCGCGAAGAAGCGGACGGATTCCTGGACTGGTCCACTCCGCGACTAAACCAAACCGGCCCCCGCTCACGACAAGCGGAGACCGGCATTCATGAACGCAGAAGACTCTAGTTCCGCCCAGCCAAGCGCCGGCGGCCCAACATCACCGCCGCCAGCCCCAGGCCCGTCAGCAGAATCGTGCCCGGCTCCGGTACCTCCTGGCCCGACAACTCAAACAGGATGGAGCTTTCGCTGGAGATCAGTTTCTGATTGAAACTCCACTGCAGGTTTCTGCCGTTGGTATTGCCAGAGAGATCACGAATGCCAACGGTCGCACTGCGGCCATTGCTAGCCCCGTTGCCGGATGAGTCGGGGAGACTAGTGTCCGTATCGAGGTAGCTGAACAGAATGTTGTTCGACCCCTCAAACAGCCTCATCTGGAACGTCACCCTGTCGGCATCAACCGTGAGATCAAAGGGCTTTATGTTGTCCCACTGCACGATAAACTCACGCGAACCCACCGCTCCAACGGTCTGGTAGTAGATGTGGCCCACCGTGTCACTGCGTAAAGTGTAGTCATCCCACAGCGGGGCGATGACTGGCGCATCGGGAGCCAGCGGGCCCGTAAGATCCTGGTTTTGGGAAGCGAGGTTCGGACCAACGAATGCCACCAGACCGTTCGTTGTCGGGAGTGCGATTGTGTATGGCGCTCCGTAAAAGTTGAAGGTAAACCCGATATTGACGATGGCATACGCGTCGTCAAGAGATCCCAAAGTCGACGCACCGGTCGCCGCGATGTTCGTGAAGGAGTAAGGAACATCTCTCGCGACATACCCAAACGAGTCAGGCCCTATCTGCGCAGCCTGCGCCAACGCAGCACCCATCCAGATCGCCAGTGCGGGCACGATTGTCTTTACTGCCATTTCCATGTCCTTTGGTTGGAGTTCTGGTTCCCAGAGTTCCGGTTATTATAACCCCTCGGCGAACCCCTGGTAGGAAGTACCGCCGGGCAGGGGCCCGCCGCGAGGGCGCAAGATCTCCCATCCTGTTCCTGGTCCGCCGATCAAGACCCCGCATTTCCAGCAAGTCCTCCGGCCCGGGCATCTTCCAGCGCAGTAACTCCGCGCCGCCGATGCTATCGTCGCGACCTTCGGATCCGGTGACGCGTTTCCAGCTGGCAGCCGGTTGTGGGGGCCCGAAGCCCAGGGCAAGCGAGTTGTTTCGTGATCATGGAGCAGCAGTTCATGCTTTCGTGTCAGCCCGTCGGGATACCGAAAGGACAGAGAGTTCACATCGATGAGGTTGAGTAGTAGCTGACGACCTTCGGCCTGGCAATCCGAAATCAGAAAGTACGAATCAAAGGGTTTGGTGTGCCATACCCCCCAGAAGCGCGGAGCGCCTTGCTTCACGTCCGGTAGGGCGGCGCGAATCTGGTCCGCGAGAGGATTTGGGTCCATGGTCGGATCCTTTCCTCGGGAATGCGCCTTAGTTTCCGGCTTCGCCAGCCAGTTGCCGCTCTGGGCGTGCCGTTCGGCTGGCTGTCCTCGTTACCAAAGAAGTTGCCCAGCCAACGGTCTTCGTCATTCCCGCCGTATTGGACGCTCCGCGCTTGAGAGATTTGCGAGTAGATCTCCGATGCGGGCGCGGATCGTGTCGCCGCGCGTTCCGGCGTCCGCGGCGATTTGCCCGGCAACCTTGGCCTCGGGGTGCTGCCACAGTGCGGTTGCTGCCGCATGCAGTTTGTTGCGCACATGGTCGACGGTCAACACTTCGCGGAGGAACGTGAGGTTGTCATTGCGCCAGGCGCGGCCGGAGATCCAACTGTCATTCGACGCCAAAGGCGCGCCGTGAAGAGGGTTCTCTTCCTGGCGGTACACCAGGCCGGACGCATACTGGACCGCAGATAGGGCTTTGCCCGGGCTGTCCAAGAGCCACCAGTCTTCCCAAATCTGCAGGATCACCGGGGCCACGAACCCCAGGGAATTGAAGCGGGCGATCCAACCAGGGTCGGAATGATGGAGACTTCCCGTTGCTTCGATGCGGTCGAGGAGCCCGTCGACGAGAAAGGCGTTAAGTGCGTTCCGCTCTTGTGCGGATAACATTCTTTCGGCGACCTCGCCCTCGACGAGGGCGAAATGGAAATCGGCCTGGCCGGAGGCGGCTGCCTTGTCCTGCAACAGCGTTTCATACCAGAACTTCAGGCAAGCCGGGAAGACATGGCGGAGCAGGTCCGGCTGCAGCTCGACGAAGGCCAAATCCAGGAAGTAATAGGAAAGGTGTTGAGGTCCTATCTGGTCCCAGTCGATCCGGGCCATCTCGAGGAGAACCTCGTCGTTGTAGTCGAAGTCCTCCTGCCAGACGCTCCTGGGTTTGGGGGCGGGCTCCAGCACGTTGACCATGCGGTCGCGGGTGATTCTCATGGGTACCCGATGGTGAATTCCTTATCATATAGGTCATTAATCCGCTTGTGCGCAACCCGGAGAACTCGATACTGGAGAGCCGAATTCAGCGGAGACCGCCCACCAAAGCTAAGCCAGAATGCCGGCGCGCCGCTCGGGCGGCTTCGAGAGTGCCCGGCGTCACGGGGCCGAAGTTCTGCCTGACGAGCCTCTTCTCCAGGTGGGGGTTTGGTTCATCGATCGATGTGGACGGGCGGGCAAGCGCCATTTCGCACTGGACCGACTTAGCGATGGTGAATCGCACCGCACTTGTGGGCTGTTCAACGTAAGCACAAAAGGGCGGGCCCCAACGCGGGTCCTCTCTCAGCCACGGAACGCCACCACATGACAGGCGAGAACTAGGACTCCCGAACGGGCGGAAAGTCGACGCCAGACACTGAGAATTTGTGGTCGACGAATGTGGGGTGCGGGGGTACCCGTCCCAACCGGGTTTCGCCTTCCTGGTTGCTGACGGCTTTGCATGATTTGTGGGATATGGCGCAGAGTAGTGCCTTCCTCGCGCGTTGGGCCACCGTTCTGGGTTCGGTGAATGCTGGGCGGGAGAAGTCGTAGAACGGAGATGCCTGCATTGGCTGAGCTCCTGGATGATTAGCCCCCATTGGAGGCTGGGTTTGGTAACTCGCGCTGGGACGGGTCCCGCTGAATGGCATCCCGCCGGAGGAGAACTACCGCGCAGGGACAAGTCCAAGCACCATCACAACAATATTATCTTTTAGATTCAATATCTTAGAGTCTAGACAAAGAGTCCATGTGCGAGGGTGGTGATCGCAAGTGGGAGCCATATCAGCCCGCCGCTTGACTCTACCGGAAAGGAGTACCCATGTCAGTCGTTGTAAAACTTCGTATCATGTTCTTCGGCGTCTTGGTCCAGTTGCTGGTCAAACGTTCGTAATGCCCATTGCTAGATGGTGGATGCGTGAGCAGTCCTTAAGCATCCACCGTCTAGTCAACCAACGACCTAACGTGACACGGTCTCTACTGTCGGCTGAGGCCATCACTTAGACGCTCTAAGCACATGAACAGTGCCCCTGAATCCCCTGTGATTCACAACGCAAGTGCTACATCGATAGGTCAGTGCTAGCTCGAAGGCATTGGCACCAGGAGGCACAATAACATCTACCGTTTGGGTAAAGAGCTTCTGAGAAGCGAGAATGCGACCAAACCTATGATTCCGTTCCACGCCGCTCTGCTCAGGTTGATGAGTACTGCCTGCTGGCTCCTTCGCGAACCTGCATGAATCACAAATCACAAGGGTCAACTCTATATCTACTGCAGCCACACTAGTGGTGTTCACAACTGTCCACGGGACACGAACGACCCCTTTCCCATCTATCGGGAGTGACGTCTCAAGGGTTGGAGCGCCATCGTGCGCTGAGGTTGCGGGTGGATTGTCATATGGCTCAAAAGAAAACTGCAGCGCGGCTTTTGGAGTGGGGGCAGTTAAAGCAGACCTCGTCCTTTGAAGCTCGGCGTCAACACTTGCTAGTCTCTTCTGTAGTTCCTCAGTTCTTACCTGCATCCTGAGATCTCCGACCTCCCTAGAGACGGCACTTAAGGATCGAAGGAATCGGTCTGTGTTGGAAGCTTGAGTAATGTTCCCCGCCTCGACCTGGCCCTTAAGGTTGTTGATCGTCTCATTGAGCTGCTGCGCCGCTTCTTGTTTTGCTTGTTTCTCCTTATAGGTGCTGTAGAGATTCAGTAGCGCCGCCAGCACGAGAAGGCAGGCCACAACCTTCCGAATGTATTTTTTACGAACTTCGTCAACTTGACGCTCTTTAACAAGAGACAAATACGCCTGGGTTGCCGCGAGAACCGGGAGAAGATACGTGACTAGGCTAAGAAACCACAAGATCGCTGATTATAACACAAGTGGTAAAAATTAGGGAATTCGGCAGATTGACCGATCGATAAGGCTATGCAGAACTGCCTTCATCTTGCGGTGAACAGAAGAGACAATCTATACTCGCTCATCTGATTCCGGCCTTCCTTGAACAGGCGTTGCATTCAAACTTCGCCGGGGAATTGAAGGCGCTCGTGCCGTCCAATGTCTACGCCACGGACACAGGACGATACCTCATGATCCGGCAAGGTTCGCAGTAGGTCGGCATTTACAGCCCGAGGATTGGCTACGGCCAGGAAGGTGCCCAGATGATCTGGGACCGCGTCATCTGCCCGGACGGCTCAGTTATTGGCGTTCAACACCGCGTTTCGGCGCGAGGCGAAGGCTAAGCGAGCGCGGGCGGAATGGACACTCGCCGCCGGCCTAGTCGTTGTTGCACTGGGGCTGATGCTTGCAGTCCGCCAGGAGTGGTTCACGTCACAGCGCCCCCAGAATGCCGAACTCGGCTACGTGAAGCAAACGGTGGATAGCCCGTCTATGACCTGACCAGCAGAGGCCGGCGGCGATATCAAGCCGCCAATCGTAATCGCTTGCAAACCAGTCGATCTGACGCTTCATGCTTCCGATCGCCAGCCCGACCGGTGGTTGCGAATTCCGCTTGCGGCGAGAGAGCAGTCCGTAGTGTCCGCGTCGGGTACCGCCGCGCTTGAGAAGGGCACCACATCGTTCAGTGTCCGTATTGACCTGTCAAAGCTCGCGCCAGGAATGTACGAGATGTCCGACCGCAAAGTCGGATGGGAGTGCGGCAACTACCCGATGGAGATCCGGGCCGACAAATGCGCTTTCCCCGAGACCGCACGTAAGTCCAGGGGAGCCACCAGCAAAGCAGCGATCGCAACGCCAAGATGTCTCTCAGAGAATCGCAATCGAAAAGGTTCTCCATCTCCTCGTCGCTGGGTTGCTCCGAACCGTTCCGCGAGGACGCCTTATGGATCTATGAATTCGACACGCATACCGAATCTCAGGCCAGCAAGACCCGAAGAGCTCTCACAAATGGATGACCTATGACGCCGCGACGGCGCCACATTCGCGGCGCCGCCCGGGCAATATTGCTCGCCTGGACAGGGCAACGTTCCTACTGAGTTCGGCGCTGTGGGGCGGCGATCAGAATCTGTCGTCATGCCCTCCTGGCTGGCAAACTGAAGTCACCGCCGGCCTGTTCGACCGGCTTCTTGCGGTTTCAAGCAACACTGGAGCCAAGGTCAGAAAGAGCGTCGATGCACATAGCTACCTTGCACCTATCCTCGTTTTGAGGGCAGAGGCGCTAGTTACTCACACTACATTGAGTGTCGAGTGTCGGCTATGGGGCGGTATGCGATCGAACGCCCCACGAAATCCAGGTCGATAAGCCCTCCGCCAGCCTTTCGAACACTTCGCCATACGTCGAAGCCATCCAGGAGCGCCCGCTCCCTCAACTCATGCGGCACATCCATAACCTCGTATCTCCCAAGCAATTGGTCCATGTACAACCGAACAACTGGTGGTACGACTCTCGCTTCGAACCATCCGAATTCTTTCGCCCGCCCGAACGCCAAAACGCCGAACGCCTCTTCGGCTATCTGTGCCCGAAGATCGTCTTCGCGTCCCCACACTATCGGATTACTCCTTCTCTCCAGGCCTAACAGGGATCGAATTACCGGTGACCACCCGAGGACGGCCGCGTTGGCTAGATGAAATACATCATGCCACCGAAAACCATCATTGCCATGACTCCACTCTTCTGCCTTAGACCCGATGTTCACATATCCACCATGTGATAGGTCCACAAACAGCTCCGCTACATCCTGCTTGGTCTCAACCAGCATGAATGTTGCGCGCGGAGGAAACTGCTCTTGGGGCGGCCTTATGGCGCAGGAGTCGGCGCGAGCCGGGGCGTCGCAATACAGATCACTCACATGACAGTGAGGCACAGACGGAAGGGGTCGATACTGAATGTGACGATCATTCAAATTCAACTCAACAATGCCACCGTTTCTTGCTCTAAGGGAACGCCAGATCTTGTATCCTTGTTGTATTGCTGTTCTCCATCCCTCTGCCTTGATCTGTCTGGCCTCGTAGTGGTGTGCAATCCAACAGACTTCATCGACTAGGCTTTGAGGTATATCTCCAGTTCGCTCATAAAAACCGTTGGCCTCAGCATCATGAAAGATAAGCGCACTCATTGCCTCCTCCATCATTTGAGCCCTAGCGCCATCTTCTGCTTTCTCGAACGTCCGATCACTTCTTCTCTTAAGCCCGAGCAGCGCCCGAGCAACCGGAGACCAGCCGAGTATGGCCATATACGCAAGATTGAAAGCATGACTCCACCGGTACCCGTCTCCTTCACAATCTAGATCTGCCGCACCAGTGTGTACACGACGCAAAGGACCATGTAGTGGCTCAACATAGATATGGCACCTTTTATCGCCGACAGGAACGAAGGCAAATGCAACATGCCGTGGAAACTGCTCGTGACGCGGGAAGGCGGCGTCTAAGCCGATTGAAGATGCCTGGTCTATATTCTTCGCCATACGAACAAACGATTCTCGACGACTAACTCTGAGGAGTGCTCAATTCCAAACGACGCTCTAGCGGCCCAGATATAGCGACGCCATCATTCGCCAAAGACACGATCGACACCTCGTCGCTTAATGATAGAGTGCGTCTAATAATTAGATTTAACTGTTCAGTCGGCCAATCCTGCGGCCTATAATGGCCAGAAACATTGTTCACAAAAACAATGTCCGGCATTGCAGAGCCGATAGGCCATCTGAATGCAACTTCGCCAGCAAGAGATACTGTCAAGCCTAAGTCCTCAGCCAGGATGGGATGGAAAGGCATCCGGGTCAGGTCGCCGTTCCCTACTAGCGCGGCGCGAACACTTTGGGGAATTAGGCAATACCGCCATTGGAAACTCATCCCCAAGACATAGATAAATTTATTGAAGAGGTATTGATGATCAGGTATAAATACAAGGCGGTCCCGAATGGCAGACCGGAACCGGGCAGATGCAAGCCGATATTCGACCTCATAGGCACCACGCGGGAACGAGTAACAATACCGTTGAGGCTGAGAGATGGCTCGACGTCGGATCCCGGCAACACCTTCAGCACCGAAGGTCAAGCGAGAAATCTCGCGCAAAGTCGAGAGAATAATCTTCCGAAATTCTGCAGCTACACTATCATCCTGCAACAAGAGTGCGAGTTTCAGGTAATTGTAATGGGTCAATACGGTGTTTGTATCCCCAAACGAACGCCTGGCATCGAGAAGCCTCTCCTCGATAAGAGCCAGTTGCGTTTGGAGGGTGGGCATTGTCGGGCTCACAGAGGTCGCAGGCAACCACCGAATTGACCGGAAACTCAAAGGCCGTCAACTAAATACTCTTTCGCTTCCCATCTCCGTGCGGATGCAGTCAGAACTGGGCACGCGGATGGCGGGCGAAGAGCGAGACCTATTTCCAGTTTTGAGCGGCCCAGGAGGACCCCTTTCCTGTAGAAGTGGGAATCTCGTATTTGCTGTTCTCCACCTCAATGGCTGTGTCCCGCAATAACACGGCTAGTTTTTCGGCGAAAGTATCAATTTCTGGTGCGGATGACGTCTGCACATCAGCGAACTGGATAGTCCCAGGTTCCATGGCTTGAGAATCCTCCTCTATAGACAACGCGGACGGTCGCCCACGTATCGGAACAGTATACAGCATTTGGCAACCGAGCTTTCTGCCACAATCCGCCCTTGCTCTAGGGACTGGCGAGCATGGCGCATCGTCGGCAATCTGCCCGAAGAACGTTGACGCTGCAGCAGCACCAACCCGTCTACACACACATCCAAAGGGCCTGGCACCCTCGATGTCGACTCTTCCGGAGCACAAAAACCGTGAATAAGGGACACCAGTAGCCGAGGACGACCGAGGGAAACGGAAACATTAACCTTCTTCGATACAAGCAATGTCCTCACCTAAACGAAGAGCCAAGGAGTCAATCGGTTTACGTCAGTTGCCGTGGAAGCAATTCCGCGCGTTGAGGTCGAACAACTCATTATGGTAAACCGAAGTAGCTGCGGCCGGTCTCTACACAACAATGATCGATCGGCGAAGCCTTGCGGCCAGCGAGCGAGGAGAGCTACAGAAGATGACCGACCAAGAACTGAATAGAAGAATTTCACAGCTTGAGATGCTCGTCCGACGTGCCGAAACCAGCCGCGATCCCGAGGTGATCAGGGAAACATCCACCCTTATCAAGGAGGTCGGCTCCGCATTCCGAGGTATTCGTTACCCAACGGCCGCCGAGCATAACGCCGCGTGGGACCGTTTTTCGTCCATCTCGAAGGCTTACCATGAGGAGCGTGAGAAACGGCGCGAAGAGTGGAAGAGGCGGGCAAGCGTCTCCGAGGATCTGAAAGGGGAAATTGTCAGGATGGCCCAGGCCAGTTGGCCCCATCCGGACGGTTTCGAAGATGCAGTGATGATGCTGATTGGGATCACGCCTGTCATTTTTGCCGCCAAATTTGCCCTTCACATGCTCACGTTCGGCCTGTTCCCGATGATTGGAGCCGAACTCAGCAGGAAGGACGAACTCCAACGGGCGAGTCGGAATCTGAGAGAAGCTTGGGCACATTTCACTGAGAACAAATCTGGATTGACTCGCGAGGACAAGAATGAAGTCTTTCAGGTCCTCAACCGCGTACAGGGCGAGGTTGATAAGGAGTGGGGCAAGTGGAAAGAAGAGAAGCAGACCGAGAAGGAGCAGAATGAGCGCCAGTATCGCAGATGCCAAGAGCGAAAGCAGGCATTGATAGAAGAAGCCGAAACCCTGTTGGCGGATGTATCGTCAGCAGAGAGCAGCTCAAAGGCGAAATCTCTCCAGGCTGAATGGAAGACTGTGGGCTACGCTGGCAAGGATTACGAGCGCGACCTCGTATCGCGCTTCCGCAGTGTCATGGATGAGTTCTTTGAGGCTAGAAAGCACCTGTTTGAGCAGAAGCGAGAACAGTTCCAGGAGCGCGAGCGTGAATTTGAACGTCGCAGGGAAGAGAAAGAACGATTGATCGAGGAGGCTGAGGAACTTGCCATTGACGTAACATCAAGAAGCAACGTTGAACGTGCCAAACAATTGCAAGGCGAATGGAAGGAAGTTGGTTATGCAGGTCGCGATCATGAAGAGACGTTGTGGATTCGATTTCGATCCGCGATTGACGGCTTCTTTCAGGCGCGGAAGGCGCATTACGAGCGCTAGAGGACAGCTTGGTTATCGGGAGTCTATGGCGACTATGCGGCAGTTATAATGCGGGGACGAGCTACCCCTAAGCCGTTCTGATGTGGTAACTCCAATTGGACGGTGGGCGCAATAGTTAGCGCCAGATTCAGCCGAATGAAGCCATAGGTGGCTCAGCAATTCCAGAGCTGCCGACAACTGTGCGGACACCGTACCCCCTCGCCCTTGCTCTATGGAACGTGCACGTCTGGCTTGATCCCGCTGCCTTCAAAACGTTATCGATTCCATATTCGATACTCCGCTTTCGGCATTACAAGCATATATCCAGCTCACACCTTTGCTCCCGATCCCGGAATTAGCCTGCCTGCGGTTTCCGTCCCTGCGATTCTCCCGAGTCGATTCTCCGAAGCGAACGCGGCGACCATTTCACCAGCGCTGATCGTGTGCTCGTTGACGAGGAGCGCAACGTGACCGTGCCATTTCTTCCGGCCCAGCCCTTCCGCCGCTTGACCTTGGATTCACTCTAAGTTATTGAAGGGATTGGAGCGGGAGACCGGGATCGAACCGGCGACGTTCAGCTTGGGAAGCTGACATTCTACCACTGAATTACTCCCGCTCTTGGGAGAGACACCACCAGAATAACAGATCTCGTCAAGGGAGCATTAGCGTACCAACGGGTCCTCTACCCAGGGGGGCGTTGCGTCGATCAGACGGCCCAACTCGGGGTCCACACGGTCCATTTCCACCTTCATCCGCCAGGCGATGTCGCGGTAGCTGAAGTGGCCCTTCACCCCGCTCCGTAGCTTGGAGATGTACTCCGCTTCGGCGAAATCCATCTTGAACAGGAACCGGCCCTTGGCCGCAAAAGGCAACAGATAGTGCGCCGCTTCGCCCGGCAGGCGGCCGGCCGTCTCCCGCGCGTCGCCCAGGGCGTCCGTGTAGACCGATTCGAGACCCGCTTCCACCAGACCCTGGGGCACCGAAAAGCCGTGCTGCCAGGTGAAGGCTTGGCGCGTCTGGTGACAGCGGCGGTGGCGGTGCATGTCCCGGTAGGCGCCGATGTCGACCAGCATGTCGAAGGCGTACGGTCCGCCCCGGAACTCGCGCAGCAGTTCGTCGCGGCGCGACCGGGTTTTCAGCGCAACATCCAGCACTTCCGCCTGGCGGGCCCGGCTCCAGCCGCTCAGCAGTTCGTGCAGTTCCTGGAACGGCCGGTCCGTTACGGCGTAGAGCAGCGTGGCCGCGATGTCCACGAGAGGGTCTGTTGTCTTGGTGAGGACCACGGCCTCCGGCACGGCTCCCGAGGCGGCCGGGAGGTTCTGCGCCGCCCACTGCACCAGGTCCGCCTTCGCCTGACCAGGGTAGGGATCCGGATCCACATACTTGGCCAGCGTCGGCGCCAGCGGCTCTTCCTGGCCGTCGGCACGCCAGGAGCAATGGGGTACCTCGGCGCACGAGCGCGCGGCCTCTTCGGCGACCGACCGGACTTCGGCGTATTCAGAACTGCGCATGCGCCGGATCTGCTTCTCCAGGGTGCGGATGCTGGTGACCTGCCCGGCTCCGGTGGGGATGCCGAGGAACAGGACGTAGCGGGCGACGTCGAAGGCCCGGGCGGCGATGTTGCGCTGGTAGGCCTCCGGCTTCATGGAATCCGGACGGGGCAGTTTGACGGAGAGGGCTTCCACCATGCGGCCGTGGATGGTCCGGTAGGTGTCGAGCAGGCGGCGTCCGGCGGCCTGGTAGGTCTCGGTCTGGGCGGCATCCAGTCCGGGCGGCGTCACAAAGCCGGAGCGGGAGAAGTCCTGATAGCGGGAAGAGCGCGCCTGGCCGTCCCAAAGCTGCTCGTCCTCGATCTCGATGGCGGCAATCTCGCTGACGCCTTCCCAGGAGAGGGCCACGTGGCCGAGATCGGCGATGGAGGCGTGGCCGTACTGGAAGTAGAAGCTCTCAAGGAATTTGGAGGAATCGTGGGTCCGCACCCAGTCGATGGACTGCTGGATGGAGTCCGGCGACCGGCTGTAGCGGGCCAGGGCGTAGGCCAGTTTCTCGGGCGGCATCGGCCCGACGGTGATCACGCGTCGTGGTGCTGGTTCGTTGGGCAAACAGCTATGATAGCGAACACAAGATCATGAAGATTCGTATCCACCGGCTGCATGCCGATGCGGAATTGCCCGTCTATGCGCACGGCGCGGCGGAAGACGCGGGCATGGACCTGAAATCCCTGGAAGATGTCGTCCTGGAGCCCAACCAGCCGGCGCTGGTGCCTACCGGCCTCTCCATCGAGCTGCCGCCCGGCTACGAAGCCCAGCTCCGGCCCCGCAGCGGCCTGGCCCTGCGGCATGCGATTACGCTGCCGAACGCTCCGGCTACGATTGACCCCGGCTATCGGGGCGAGATCCGGGTGATCCTGCTGAACCTGGGCACCGCTCCGTATCGGGTCGTGAAGGGGGACCGGATCGCCCAGATGGTGATCGCGCGCTATGAGGCGATTGAGTGGGAAGAGGGCGGATTGAACGAGTCGACCCGGGGTGCGGGCGGATTCGGTTCCAGTGGAAGGTAACGGCCTGGTGGATGACAGCAGAGTGGGTTTGGTGGACGGCGTGGGATTCGAACCCACGACCCCCGCATTGCGAACGCGGTGCTCTCCCAACTGAGCTAGCCGCCCACGCGTGCTGTCTTTCTCAATATACCACGTCATTTTCCGGATGGCCCGCCGGGTACAATCAAAGTGAGACTTATGGAGTCACAGAACCTGGAACAGACCCTCGACAAGATGCGCCGCGACTGGGACGAGCGCGCCCGGGAGAACGCCCGCTTCTATGTCAACACGGAACGCACGGACTGGACCGATCAGGACTTCTACGCCTCGGGTGAGCGCACCTTCGCGGAAGAGATTCTGACGGACCTCACGAACATCTGCCAGGGCAAGGATCCGCGGCAGATGCGGGTTCTGGAGATCGGCTGCGGCGCGGGCCGGGTGACGCGGGCGCTGTCCAAGTACTTCGGCGAAGTGCATGCGGTGGATGTAAGCGGCGAAATGGTGGCCCTGGCGACCGAAGCGGTGAAGCCGTTCCCCGGCGCGCACGTCTACCAGAACAACGGCATGGATCTTTCCGTGATCCCGGCCACCGACTTCGATTTCGCCTTCTCCACCATCGTCTTCCAGCACATCCCCAGCCGCGAAGTGATCTACAACTACGTGGCGGAAGTGAGCCGGCTGCTGCGGCCCGGCGCCCTGTTCAAGTTCCAGGTGCAAGGCGACCCGACGCTGCAGACGGAGATCGACGACACCTGGCTGGGCGTGCCGTTCTCTGACGAGCAGGCCGTGGAAATGGCGGAGAAGTGCGGCTTTGAGCCTCGCTACCGGCATGGCGCGGGGCAGCAGTATTTCTGGCTCTGGTTCTTTAAGCGCTAGTTCGCCTGCGGCTGGAAGTCGCGCAGCGGGACTTCTGCCCCTGCCCGTCAGCGGGCCGATTTGGGCGCCATGCGCCAGCGGGTGCCATTGGGCTGGTAGGCGATCTTCAAGAGCTCATCCAGGGCGTAGCGGATGTGCTGGCGGATCGCCTCGTCGGCCACCAGAACGTCGCTGGAGCACAGAGCCTCGGCCAGCTCCGAGTGATAGCGGGGCGGCAGCGGATGCACCTGCGCCGCGGTATCGGACAACCAGCTGAACAACAGATCCTGCTCCCGTTCAATCGACTGCCGGAGGAGAGCGCAGCCTCCGATTTCGGCGACCCGGAGGTGGAACTTCACGTGGTAGACGCGGACGGAAAGGCGGAACTCGTGATCGGTATCGGAGCCGTCGCAGCAGGCGTAGAGGTGATCCAGGTGCTTCGCCATCCGCAGGATCTCGGCCTTGTCCTTGGGCGTGGCGCGCTCGGCGAAGAGGCGGGCGGACTGGCTTTCCAGCGCCTCGCGCAGCAGGTAGCGATCCTTCACTTCGTCCCGGGTGGGGGTCCGGACACGGGTACCGACGCGCGGCCGGCTCTCCAGCAGGCCGTCGTTGACCAGCCGCTGTAAGGCCTCGGCGACCGGCAGCAGGCTCATGCCGAACTCGTCGGCCAGTCTACGCCGGGAAAGCGCGGCTCCGGGGGGATAGTCTCCTTTGAGGATCCGCTCTCTCACCAGACGGTAAGCTTTTTGCGCCAGAGTGTTTTCCTGGCGCACCGCGCGCACCGCCTGTTCCGTCTGGGGACCGCGAACGGGTTGGGTGCGAGCGGGTTGCATGCTCATTCTGTTGCCAATGGGAAGTCTACTTCATTAGAAACGGCCATTTCCACAGCCAGTGGTAGCCATATTTCGTCAGGGCGAGCCAGAGGCCCCCTCCAATGAGCGCGGACAGCAGCAGCACACCGTACCAGACGCGATGCCACGGGAACTTGCGGCCTTCGCGGCTCAGCACCAGCAGATAGCTGGCAAACACGCCGGCGAAGTAGAGCAGAATCATCGGCGCGGCGAAGATGGTGAGGTTCACGGCGTCGGGCGTCGGGGTGATGACCGCGGCCAGGATCACGATGATCAGGATGGCGTAGCGAGAGTGCGTCAGCAGGAAGCGGGGCGACGCGATGCGGAGCAGCGTGAGGAAGAAGATGAGGACCGGCAGCTCGAAGACGAGGGCCACGCCCAGAATCACGTTGACGAAAAGGTCTGTGTATTCGGTGATGGAGACCACCGGCTTCACACCGTGGCCCACACCGATGCCGAGCAGGAAGGCCAGGCCGAAGCGGAAGGCGACGAAGTAAGCAAACGCGCCGCCGGCGATAAAGAGACCCGCAGTCCAGAAGATGAAGGGCATCGCCAGCCGGCGTTCCTTCTTGTAGAGGCCGGGCGCGATGAAGGCCCAGACCTGGTAGAGGATCCACGGCGATGCGATGAACAGGGCGCAGATAACGGGGATCTTCACCCAGATGATGCTAAAGCCCTCGATGGGCGTGATCTGCGCGAGATCTTCGGGCAAACCCAATTGTTTCAAGGCGCTGGCGGCGGGTTCGCGCACCGCGTCCCACAGCTTATCGGTATAGAACAGGCAGACGCCAAAAGCGACACCAAGCCCCATGAGGGCGCGGATGATGCGGAAGCGCAGTTCTTCCAGGTGTTCCAGGAAGGACATGCGCAGCATGCCGTCGTCTTCTTCATCCTCCTCGTCGGGGTCGGAGGACTTGGGGGGTGCGGGCGGGGCTGGCGGCGTGGCCGCGGTGACAGGCGCCGGAGTAACGGCGGTGACCGGCGCTGTTTCCGCCGGGACCGCCGTCACTTCTTCAGCCAAACCATCTTCCTTGGCGTACGGGTCAAGATTCCCGGACGTAGATTCGGGCGTCAGACGCCCATCGTGCTCCGGGTCAAGCTCCGGACGTGGTTCTTGCGGGTCGTTTGTATGATCCGGCATTTCCGGCATTCGCGTACTGCTTGTTCCTGATTTGTGACCGGACTTGTGCTAGCGGGCTGCCGACGGCTCCGTGGAGGAACCTTCCAGCGGGGCAGAGTGCGTTGTGCCGGAAGTGGGCACGGCGCCTTCGGCCGCTTTCAAGTTTGGAGCCGCTTCGGCCACCTCTGTGGCGGCCGCACCGGTGCTGTCAGCGCCCTGAGTTGCGGAAGCGCTTACGGCGGTAGAATCCGTGCTTGTCGTTGTTGACGCATCGCCCGACTCCGGATACCCATAGGCACCGTAATCGTACGACGAATCGTAGTTGTAGTAACTCGTGTCGTTGACCGTATCGTTGGTAATCTGAGCCAGCGACTCAGTTTCCTTGCGGATCTCCTGAGTCTCCTTCTCGAGATTCGCCATTTCGCGATGCCAGGTATCCTTCAAATCGTTGGAAGCCCGGCGGAACTCACTGATGGCCTTGGCGATGTTTTTGCCGACCTCGGGTAACTTCTTCGGCCCGAAGAGCAGCAGGACCAACACGAATATGACAAGGGTCTCTTGCCAGCCTAGCGGACCCATCCAGGGAACTCCTTCTCGACCTTATCTATCAGAGATGATAGCGAACCCCGGGAACCCGCTCAACCATCGTCCGGCAGGGCGGCCCACCTTCGCCTCGGCTCTACTACAAAGGAAAGACCTCCAAACGGTCGGGATCAAAGCGAATCTGGCGTTTCTCCACATAGGATTGCACCGCCAGCAGCGGCGGCAAAATCGAGATGGAGGCGACGCCGCAGTCCCCGTTCGGGTGTTTTCTCGACTTGCAGCAATCCAGGAAGTTTCTGACGTGATCGGCGGTGATGTCGCCCGGGGTGCGTTTCACCACCGGTTGGGCGCCCTTCTCCGCCGAGAGGAATTCGTAGCGGTTCCGATTGACGAAGAGCCGGCCTTTGTCGCCATAGAAGGTGATGCCGTACTCGGGCGGATTCCCGTAGGCGTTCGACTGGAACAGAGTGGAGAAGCCGTCGTACTCGAAAAGCGCGTTGCAGGTGTCGGGGGCGGTGCGGCCATCGTGGAAGTCGTAGTAGATGCCGCCGGCGAAGCTGACGGTCCTGGGGGCCCGCTCGCCCATATACATGTGGACCACGTCCATCCAGTGATGGCCGAAGTCGGTCATTTTCCCGCCGTTATAGTCAAGATAGGCCCGGAAGTTGAAGTACTGGCCGGGATCCCAGTCCCGATACTTCACCGGCCCCAGGAAGCGGACCCAATCGAGGTTCGACGGTTTCTCGGCGGGTTCGGTCACCATGCGGCGGGTGAGGCCGCCGTGCCAGATGGCGTCGATATGCGAGATCTTCCCCAGCCTGCCGGTGCGGACGAAGAGTTCCAGAGGTTCGATGTAGATGGGCCCGGAGCGCTGCTGAACCCCGATCTGCAGGATCCGGTCGTTGATCCTGGCGGCCTTGACCATCTGGGGCGCTTCCTCCCGCGTCCGGCACATCGGCTTTTCGACGTAGACGTCCTTGCCTGCATTCATGGCGTCGACGGCGTGCGTTTTGTGCCAGTGGTCCGGCGAGCCGATGAGCACCGCATCCACTTCCTTCAGCGCCAGCAGGTCCTCATGGGCCCGGAAGGTCTTGGTGCCGGGCGCCTTCTGCTGCGCCTCATCGATGCGGGCAGCGTAGACGTCGCACAGCGCCCGGACCTCGAGATCGGCATTCTTCTGGAAGAGTGTCATCACGTAGGTGCCGCGATTGCCAGTGCCAATCACGCCGAGACCGATCCTGTCGTTCGCCCCCAACACCCGAGAGTAGGAAAGCGCCGTCAACGCGGCACCCTTGGCTGCTTCACGCCGGGTCATCATCGTCTGTGCTCCTTGGCGGACTGCACTGCTTCACTTCAAACGCTGACATTTTACATGTTTGCGGACCTGCGTCCGGCGACCCTTCGTATATAAGTGGAGAACCACCATGCCACACATCGTGTCTGAAGTTCGTCTGGCGGTACGATCCCTGGCGCGCAGCCGCGGTTTTGCGCTGGCGGCGATCGCCTGTCTTGGCCTCGGCATTGGCGCTACCACGGCGATCTTCAGCGTGGTGCATGCCGTCCTGCTGCGCCCCCTGGCCTATAAGAACCCGGATGGGCTGGCGCGGATTTACACGGAGTTCCCCAAGTTCCCGAACGGCGGCCTGCGCCGGTTCTGGACCTCGGGTCCTGAGTTCCTGGAGTTGCGGCGAGACCTGAGGAGCTGGCAATCGATCGATGCCTGGCGCCTGGGCGGCGTGAATCTCTCGGGCTCCAATGAACCGCTTCGCGTCGTGGCGGGTTTCGTCAGCGGAGGCCTGATGGAGACGCTGGGAGTTCAGCCGCGACTGGGCCGGGTGCTGACGCCGTCCGACGACGTGCCGGGCGCCAATGCGGCGGTGGTGTTGAGTGCCGGACTGTGGAACCGGGCCTTCGGCAACGATCCCAACATCCTGCACCGCGAGGTGTGGCTGGACGGAAGAAAGGCGAACATCATTGGGGTGATGCCGGAGGGCTTCCAGTATCCGCCGGGCGAAACGGAACCGGCGGAGATGTGGAGCGCGCTGCAGCTCGATCCGGCGCGGCCGGGCAGCCGGGGCGGGCACAACTTCAACCTGCTGGGGCGACTGAAGCCGGGGGTGAACCTGGAGCAGGCCCGCCAGGAGGCGGCGCAGTATGTCCGGGCTACTGGCGAAAAGGAACGGGCCAACCCGAACCAGCACATGCTCAACCCGGAGGGGCATCCACTGGTGATGTTCAAACTGCAGGATGAGGTCACGGGCAGTGTGCGGCCGGCGCTGCTCGCGATGTTCGCCGCGGTGGGTTTTGTGCTGTTGATCGCGTGCGGCAACGTGGCCAATCTTTTGCTGGCCCGGGCGGAAGCACGCCAGCGGGAGATCGCGGTGCGCCGGGCGATGGGCGCCTCTACGGCGGGCCTGGTGCGCCAGTTTGTCGTGGAGGGCATCCTGCTTTCGCTAGGCGGCGCCGTGGCGGGCCTGGCGCTGGCCTTCGGGTGTCTGAAACTGATCGTCTCGGCCGCCGGCGCAAGCCTGCCGCGTGCGGCGGAGATCGGCCTGGATCCCACCGTACTGACCTTTACCATCGGGATCTCGATCTTCACCGGCATCTTCTTCGGCTTTGCGCCGTTGGTGCAATCGCTGCCCAGACCGCTGGCCGAGACGTTGAAGGCCGCCGGCGGCCGCACCACGGCCACCCGCGAAGCTCACTTCCTGCGGCGGCTGATGATCACGTCGGAGATCGCACTCGCCCTGGTGCTGCTCATCGGCGCGGGGCTCATGGTGAGCGCCTTCTGGAAGCTGCAGGCGGTGCGCAGCGGCATCCAGCCGGACAATGTGATGACCATGCGGGTGGCCCTGCCGCGCGAGATCTACCGCCAGCCGGCGGACATTCTGGCCTTCTGGGCGAAGCTGGAGCAAAGAGCGCGCAGCCTGCCGGGCGTTGTGAATGCATCGCTGGTAAACGGGCTGCCGCCCATCCGGCCCGTGAATGCGAATGACACCCAGATTGAGGGCTTTGTTCAGAAGCAGGGCGGCCCCATCCAGAACATCGACTACTGGAACGGCGTGGGCGTGAATTACTTTTCCACCATGGGCATCCAGCTCATCGAGGGCCGCCTTTTCAGCGAGAGCGACGGCGCCGCCAGCCAGCCCGTGCTGATCATCAATGAGACGCTGGCGCGCATTTATTACCCCGGCCAGAGCCCGATCGGGAAACGCATGCGGCCCGGATTCGACGATCCGTGGCGGACGATCATCGGAGTCGTCTCCGATGTGAAGAACGCGGGACTCGACAAGCCCGCCGGCACCGAACTCTACTTCCCCATGACGCAGACGGATGGCAACTTCCGGTCGGCGTACCTGGTGGCCAGAACCCAGGGCGACCCGGCCCAGATGGTCTCCGCGTTGCGCGGCGCCATTCGCGAACTGGATCCGGGGCTCCCCGTGTCCGGCGTCATGCCCATGACGGAAGTCGTCGCCAAAGCGCAGGCCCGGCCCCGTTTTCTCACCCTGCTGATCGCACTCTTCTCGGCCGTGGCGCTGGGCCTGGCCGCTCTTGGCATCTACAGCGTGATGGCCTACTCCGTTGCACAGCGCACCAACGAGTTTGGGATCCGCATGGCCATGGGCGCGCTGCAGGGCGACGTGCTGCGCCTGGTGTTGCGGCAGGGGTTGATTCTTGGCAGCGCCGGAGTCGGGATCGGCGCCGCGGGCGCGCTGATCCTGAATCGCCTGCTGCGCGGGTCGCTCTATGGCGTGGGTGACTTCGACCCGATTCCCTTCCTCGGCATGAGCGCGTTGCTGCTGGCGGTGACGGCGCTGGCCTGTCTCTCTCCGGCATTGCGCGCCACGCGCGTCGATCCGGTAATCGCGTTGCGCTACGAATAAGCGGCCGCATCAATCCAACGCCTGGCGCACCTTGCGCAACAGGTCGTCGGGCGCGAAGGGTTTGGCCAGGTAGGCCAGGCCCGGCTCCAGGACTCCGCGGCTGACGATCACGGCCTCGGTATAACCGGACGTGTAGAGGACCTTCAGGCCGGGCTGCCGGGCCGCCAGCTTCTCCGCCAGGGCTCGTCCGTTCATGCCGGGCATCACGACATCGGTCAGCAGCAGGTCGATCGGGCCGGCCTGGCGATCGGCGAGCTTGAGAGCTTCTTCGCCGTTACCGGCGGCCAGCACACGATAGCCGCGCGCCTCCAGCACGGCCACCATGAACGAACGCACCTCATTCTGGTCCTCGACGGCGAGGATGGTCTCGTTGCCTTCCGGGGCCTCCGCAGGCTGCGGCTGCAGCGGCTCGCTCTCAGGCTCAGTTTCCAGAGCCGGCAGGTGAATCTTGAAGATGGTCCCTTCGCCCGGCTCGCTGTAGACCCAAATGGAGCCGCCGGCCTGCTTGATGATGCCGTAGACGGTGGCCAGGCCCAGCCCGGTTCCGTGGCCCACCGGCTTGGTCGTGAAGAACGGCTCGAAGATGCGGCGGCGCGTCTCCTCGTCCATCCCGATGCCGGTGTCGCTGACCGACAACTGCACATAGCGGCCGGGAATGATCTCGGCGTGTTCCCGCGCATAGCCGGCGCCCAGGACGACCGCCGAGGTCTCAATGTCAAAGCGGCCGCCGGCCGCCATCGCGTCGCGCGCGTTCGCGGCCAGGTTCAACAGCACCTGGCTGACCTGTCCCGCGTCAGCCATCACCGCGGGCAGACGCGGCTGCAGCCTGGTGGAAAGGACGACTTCCTCGCCCAGGATCCGCTGCATCATATTGAGCGTGTCGCGGACCACCTCATTCAAGGAGATGGCCGCCGGCTGGATCACGTTCTTCCGGCTGAAGGCCAGCAACTGGCTGGTCAAGGCCGCCGCGCGGTCGCTCGCCTTGACCATCTGCTGCACGCGTTCCTGCGTGGCATCCGGCTTCCTGTTGTCCAGGATCATGCGGCCATAGCCGCTAATCACCGTGAGCAGATTGTTGAAGTCGTGGGCGATGCCGCCCGCCAGGCGTCCCACGGCGTCCATCTTCTGCGATTGCCAGAACTGCTCCTGAATTGCCTGCACGCGGCCTTCAGCCTTCTCACGCTCTTCCATCTCAGCCTGCAGCGCCACATTGGCGCCGTGGAGCCCCGCGTTGGCCGAGGCCAGCGCTTCGGCCTGGGTTGCCAGGGCGCGCTCAGCGACTCTGCGCCGCTGGATGTTCACCAGCAGGAACAGGATGATCGCCGTCTCCACCGTCAACGCGCCGGCGGCCAGCCAGATGGTCCGCCTATTTTCCTCATAGAACGAACCCGGCCGGTTGAGGATCCGGCTGCCGGCAGGGATCGTGCCTGTGTTGAAACCGAATCGCACCAGTTGGGCGTAGTCGAAGACGTAGCGTTCCCGGGCATGCTTTTCGATGGGGATGCGTTCCGGCGGAATGCCGTTCAGAAGCTGCAGCAGCTTGCGGCCGGCAATCAGACCGTGCGGGAATCCTGCGTTGTCATTGCCTGCGAGGATGCCCTGGTCCAAAACACTGACCGAAGGGCTGAACACGGGACCGGCCGAGGCCTGGACAATGCGCCGCAGGGCATCCGCGCGATCGAGGTACTCTTCGGTCTTGTCGTGGGTGAAGGCCGTCAGGAGGACGATGTCGTTGCGTTCGACCGCGGCCATATGCGACACCACCTCATCCAACGTCAGTTCGGCGCCATCCACAAATTGAAACCGTAACTGCCGCCGTTGCGAGGCAATCCCTTCGAATCCCAATTTCTGTTGCTTACCCAGCGGCGAGTTGTCGCTCACCACCCAGACCCGTCCGACCCGCGGATTCATCTCCAGCGCGAGGTCGAGGATGGCTCCCAATCGGAAGTTTTCCAGCACACCCGTGAACTGTTTTCGGGGTAATTGATCGGCCAGCGGCCATTCATTCAGACCGCAGAATACAACCGGAACCTCTCCAAACACTTCGGTTCCGTGAAGCTGCATGAAGCGGATCGCATCATCGTCGGAAGCGACGATGGCATCCAACTTCCGGCCCCGGTATTTCTGAGTAAGGAACGTCAGCACCGCGTGCGCGGACTCCTCGTCTGACAGCCGCTTCCGGTCCATATACTCGGTCCAGAACTCCACCTGGAAGGCCTGTCCTTCGACACTGGAGCGAATGGCGCGCAGGATATCATCGCTCCATTGGTAGCCGTCGTGATAGGAATTCAGGAATACTACGTGCTTCAGCGGGGGCGGATCGGCCGCGAGGGCCGGGAGAATCGACGCCACAAAGAGCGCACAAAACAGCGCGGACGCACGCCGGTGGCCCCCGCCAGAAGTCCCGCTGCAGAGGCCGGGGGTGGTGCGAAAACTCAGCAAAAATTTCGCCAATTGTTTCAGGTCGAATCCGATAAGCTCACAGTCTATTGCGCAGAGCGTCTGCATGGCAACATTCAACGCGTCTCCCACTTGCGGGTTTCTGGCGGCACCGGAAGGATCTGATGGATGGCTGCTCCCTGTTCCGAATGGCACGTTTCCGGCTCGAAATCGCACTGCTCCATGACATAATGCAAGCGCATGCAAGCCAGCCGGATCTTTCTCGTTGTCCCCGCCGCCCTGTCGCTCGTCTTCCCCGCGGTGGCCCAGCACGATTACCCTGTCAAGCCGGTCCCCTTTACCGCGGTCCACGTGAACGATGTCTTCTGGGCGCCGCGGATCGAGGTCAATCGTGCCGTCACCATTCCCTTCGCTTTCGAAAAATGCGAAGAGACGGATCGGGTCGAGAATTTCATCCGCGCCGCGAAGGCTCTGCAGGGCCAGGGCTACAGCGACAAGATCCCCGGCTTTCCGTTTGACGACACCGACATCTACAAAGTGCTGGAGGGCGCCTCCTATGCGCTCAGCGTGCAGCCCGATCCGAAGCTCGCAGCCTACCTCGATACCCTGATCGCGCACATTGCCGCCGCCCAGGAGCCCGACGGCTACCTCTACACAGCCCGCACGATGAACCCCGACCATCCTCACAAATGGTCCAGCCCGCGCCGCTGGGAATCGGAGGGTGTCGACAGCCACGAACTCTATAACCTGGGCCACCTGTACGAAGCCGCCGCCGCCCACTATCAGGCGACCGGGAAACGAAACCTGCTCGACATCGCCCTCAAGACCGCTGACCTGCTCGACCGTACGTTCGGGCCGGGCAAGCAGGCCATCTGGCCCGGCCATCAGATTACCGAGATGGGCCTGGTGAAGCTCTACCGCATCACCGGCGAAGAGCGTTACCTGAAGCTCGCCAAGTTCATGCTCGACACACGCGGGCCTGGTGCGGAAAAAGGCGGCGGCCGCGAGTACAACCAGTCTCACGTGAAGGTCGTCGACCAGACCGAGGCCGTGGGTCATGCCGTGCGCGCTACCTACATGTACTCCGGCATGGCCGATGTGGCGGCGATGACTGGCGACTCCGCCTATGTCCAGGCGATCGATCGCATCTGGGAGAATGTCGTCTCCCGCAAGCTCTACATCACGGGCGGCATCGGCGCCACCGGCGCGGGCGAAGCCTTCGGCAAAGCTTACGAACTGCCCAACATGAGTGCCTACAACGAGACCTGCGCCGCCATCGGCAACGATTACTGGAACCACCGGCTGTTCCTGCTGCACGCCGATGCCAAGTACATCGATGTCATGGAGCGCACGCTCTACAACGGACTCATCTCCGGCGTGTCACTCGACGGCAAGACGTTCTTTTACCCCAATCCGCTCGAATCCAACGGGCAGCACGCGCGCAGCCCGTGGTTCGGCTGCGCCTGCTGTCCCGGCAACATCACGCGCTTCCTGGCTTCCCTGCCCGGCTACATGTACGCCCAGCGCGGCTCCACTCTGTTCGTGAATCTCTTCGCCGCCAGCACCGCCGGAATCGAACTGGAAGGCGCGGGCAAGATCAAGATCACCCAGCAGACCCGCTACCCGTGGGAGGGCGGCGTGAAGCTCACCGTGGATCCGGCTCAACCGGCTGCGTTCACCGTCAATGTGCGCATCCCCGGCTGGGCTCGCGGAGAAGCGGTCCCCAGCGACCTCTATCGTTTCGCGGAACCGTCCACAGAAGCCGCAACCATTCGGGTGAACGGCCAACCCGTGACCCTGAAACTCCAGGATGGTTACGTTGCGCTCAACCGTACGTGGCGTTCCGGAGACGTCATCGAACTAAACCTGCCCATGCCGGTCCGCCGGGTGCTGGCCCACGACCAGGTGGCCGCCGACCGCGGCCGCGTCGCGCTGCAACGGGGGCCGCTGGTCTATACCGCCGAGTGGCCCGACAACCCCGACGGCCGGGTCCGCAACCTGGTGCTGCCCAACGATGCCAGCCTGACCGCCGAGTTCAAGCCGGACCTGCTGGGCGGCGTCACCGTGATCCGCAGCACTGCCCAAGCGCTGGCCTTCGATGCCAAGGGCGGTGTCACCCGGAAGTCGCAGCCCTTCACCGCCATCCCCTACTTCGCCTGGGCCAACCGCGGCAAAGGCCAGATGGCCGTGTGGCTCCCCGTGAACGATGCCGCCGCACGCCCCCTGGCCTACCCGTCCGTGGCCACCACCAGCCGGATCACCACCTCAGGCAAGAAAGAGCCGAAGACCATCATCGACGGCGAGCAGCCGGAGTCGTCCAGCGATCCCTCTTCCTACTTCGACTGGTGGCCCACCAAGGGGACCACGGAATGGGTCGAGCTTGCTTTCGAGAAAGCCGCCAAGGTCTCGGAGAGCGAGATCTACTGGTTCGACGACACAGGCCGTGGCGAAGTGCGCGTGCCCGCCGCCTGGCGACTGCTCTACAAACGAGGCGATGCGTGGGTCCCGGTAGAGGGCGCAGGCAGCTATGGAACCGCCAGGGACGCCTTCAACCGGGTCACCTTCCAGCCGGTCACCACACAGGGCCTGCGACTGGAGGTCACCATGCAGCCCCAATGGTCCGCCGGCCTGCAGGAGTGGAAGGTCCGCTAAGCCCTTCCACTCCCCTGCAACCTACAGTTCCTTCATCATCTGTTCGGCCACCTGGACGGCGGCCAGGGACGGAGCCTTGCCCACCCGGAACAGCAGCTTCCAGTTGTTGGGGCGCCGTTCATAGTCCGGCTTGACGAACTTGCGCACGCCGGTTGTCGTGGTCTGCGCTTCGTAATCGACGCTGCGCGCCAGCTTCACGAACTCGGCCAGCTTCTTCTTCAGCACCGGACGCAGCGAGTACTGGTTGTAATTCCTCTGCTGCTCTTCCTTCGCCGCCACATCGCCGCCGGCCTGCAGTTCGGCCCAGTTGTCCGGACCACCCATTTCGCTGCTCTTCAGCACGGCATAGCCCTTGCGGAACTCCTCCGGGTTGCTCTGCTGCAGAGGCTTCAAGGCATTCCCCTTCGCCAGAATCTTCCTGTATTTCGCTGCGTCGCTGCCCGTGCCCGCCGCGCTTTGCTTCCAGTTCTCCATATCCTGGTCGAAGACCATCTTCAGGCTGGAGACATCCATCTGGCTGTAGGACTTCGCCAACTGGATCCCCACCTGCCGCTGCATGTCCGCCACCATTGCGTCGGGGTTCTTCGAGGCCGCCTGGATCTTCTCTTCTTGGGATTGCACCTTCATTCCATAGTTGACGGCGTTGTAGCGTTTCTTAATGTACTCGTCGTGCGCCTTTTCGAAAGTGGGAGAAAGAACGAGCGCCTTGGCAATGGCGGCCACTTCGCGCACGGCCTGCGCGCGCTCCTCCTCCGTCATGCCCTTCATTGCCTTGCGGGCCATGCTGGTGCCATAGGGCAGTTCGCCCAGATAGTCCTTGCGGCACTCCTGCTCGGCGATGCGCTGGATATCGGCCTCCTTCAACCCCAGGCGCAGCATGGCGCCTTCCCATGCGTAACTGCTCGTGATGAGGGCGGCGAAGCCGATCGTCAGCCAGATATTGCGTTTCATTTGATCTCCCACCGATAACGCGGCACCGGGCGCAAAACCGGATCAACTTTCTACGGCGCACCGCGCACGGCCGGCAGCCATCGTCCGATACGCCCATGGGCGCTATCGGAATACCGTAGAATCGTACATTCCGCATGCTTTTCTACGCTCTTACTATCTTCCTCAGTGCCTTTTTGCTGTTTCAGGTTCAGCCGATCATCGCCAAAATGATCCTGCCCTGGTTTGGGGGCACCGCCGCGGTGTGGGCGACCTGCCTGCTCTTCTTCCAAACGGCCTTGCTCCTCGGCTACTTCTACTCCCACGGCCTGGTGAAGAGACTCAAGCCGAAGCAGCAGTGGATGCTGCATACCGGCCTGTTGGTGGTGTGCCTTGCCCTGCTGCCCATCATGCCGTCCGCGTCGTGGAAGCCGCTGACGCCGGACGCCCCCACCTTCCGCATCCTCGGACTGCTCGCCGCCACCATTGGCCTCCCATACTTCCTGCTCTCCACCACCGGCCCGCTGATCCAGGCGTGGTACGTGCAGTCCAATCCCGGCACCACTCCTTACCGACTGTTCGCACTCTCCAATTTCGGGTCGATGCTGGCGCTGCTCAGCTATCCGCCTCTGATCGAGCCGAACCTGACGCTGCATCACCAAGCCTATGTTTGGAGCGGCGGCTTCGCCCTTTTCGCGGTGCTCTGTATCTTCACCGGCTGGCGCAGTTACCGCACCGCCGTTGTTGCCGAATCAGCGGCCGCTCCAGAAGAGCCCGCACCCCAGGCACCTACCCGCTCGCTTTACTTCATGGCCATTGGCCTCTCCGCCGTGCCCTCCATGCTGCTGCTCTCCCTCACCAGCCACATGAGCATGGATCTCGCGCCGATCCCATTCCTGTGGATCCTGCCGCTCGCGCTCTACCTGCTGACCTTCATCCTGTGCTTCGACGCCGAAGGCTGGTATCGCCGCGTCTGGTTCCTCGCCGCCCTGCCCTTCGCCATCGGCGCCATCGGGTGGCTGATGCGGCTCGACCCTTCCGCCCGCCCGGATGTCCGCATCTGCATCGCCGAATACTCCCTCTCGTTCTTCATCATCTGCATGTGCTGCCACGGTGAACTGGCGCGGCTAAAACCACACCCCAAGTTCCTGACCGGCTACTTTCTGATGGTTTCCATCGGCGGCGCCATCGGCGGAGTGTTCGTGGCCCTCATCGCCCCCTACGTCTTCAATGCGAACTACGAACTACCGCTGTCGCTGGCCTGCGCCGTGGTCATTGCGGCACTGGTTCTGTTCCGGGACGAGGACTGGCCCTTCCGCAAGGATCTGCTCGGCTGGCCCGCCATCGCTCTGTTTACGCTCTCCGCGCTCATCATCGGGGGGCTCGCCCGGGAGATGCGCGAGATGGTTTCCGACAGTATCCTGGTTGTCCGCAACTTCTACGGCGAACTGCGCGTGAAACAGTATGAGGGCATCTACGACTGGGACGGCCACCGGTCGCTGGTGCACGGCGCCATCAATCACGGCGAGGAATATACCCACCCCGCGCGCCGCAAGGAGATCGCAACCTACTACTGCCCCGACACCGCGCTGGGACTCGTCATGAAAGCCCGCTCCATCGGCAGCATCCAGCGTGTGGCGGTCATCGGCCTGGGCACCGGGACCATCGCCGCCTACTCCCGCATGGGCGACCTGTACCGCTTCTATGAGATCAACCCGCTCGTCAAGAAAATCGCCAACGAACAGTTCTGGTATCTGAAAACGGCCGAAGGCCTGATCGACATCGAAATGGGCGACGCCCGCCTGTCGCTGGAACGCGAACCGGTGCAGAACTTCGACACCATCGCCGTCGACGCATTCTCCAGCGACTCCATCCCGGTGCATCTGCTCACCCGCGAGGCGATGCTCCTCTATTTCCACCACCTGAAGCCCGACGGAGCCCTCGCCGTCCACATCTCGAATCGCTACATTGACCTGAAGCCCGTGCTGGAGCGGGCCGCCAACTCAATTGGCAAGTACGCCCTCGTGGTGGAGACCGACGACGACGAGGAAGAGAAATGCTACGGCACCACCTGGGTGCTGATCACCGGCAACAAAGACCTGCTGGAGCGGCCGGAGTTCAAGAAGGCCGGTGAGGCGCCGAAACCGGCGCCCTGGCTGCCCGTCTGGACGGACGATTACTCGAATATCTACAAGGTGCTGAAGTAAGAGGCCTACCGCGTGTAGATCTCTACCCACTGGCCGCGCTTCTGCCAGCCCGCGGTCATGCGCAGCCCCAGCTTGTGTTCGATGTCATCCGGATCGATGGGGATCTGGTAGCCCAGATAGCGGCGCGCAAACCAGCGGGCCGCCCGGCTGGACGGCACCAGATTCCCGGGCGGATCCCACCCTCGTGAATACCGAACAAAGATGCCGACAGTGGCGGGGTCCACTGTGTTCAGGCAGGTCACGCTCAGGTCCGGCAGCCCGATCACCCGTTGCGGGTGCTCCACAAAGCCCAGGTCCGGCCGGGTCAATTCCGCAGAGAGAGGCCAGGCCGTAGCCACCATCTGCCCGTGCGCATTCTTCTCCAGGTAGGCGGCGGTCATCCTCTGCAGGTCTGAGAAGTCTGACATCGCCAGGCTGCTCTCCAGGGCATCCGGCCACCAGGGCGTCGCAGTCCACAGAGCGACCACGAAGCCGGCCGAAAGCGCCGCCGGCAAGGCCAGCCGCCATTTCGAGGCCTGGCTGTAGTACCCGACCACGGCCGCCGTATAGAACACCGGCAGCACCGGCACGAGATCCCGGTCCAGCACGGGTGCGGCGAAGCACAGCCACAGGAAATAGACGCCCGCCGCCGCGCCGGCCGCCTTCCAGCGGCTCCGGTTCAACCGGCCGGAACGCAGCGCCAGCCACAGTCCAATCGTCGCCAGGAAGTGGAAATTCGCCAGAAACAGCGAGACAAACCGCCGGCCCGCCACCACAAGGAAGTCCATGGGACGCGCGGGCACAACATGATTCCACCCGAGGCCCGGCAGGGTAGACGCCACCACCCACAAAAAGGCGAAGGCGAAGACACCGGCCACCAGTTTCCGGCCGGTCAGATAGAACCAAAGTCCATACGCCAGGCACAGCGTGGAGAGGATCGGCGTTTGCGCCAGGATCGACTGCCCGAAGAACCACGGTGACAGTGCCACCAGGCCGGCCACGACGATGGCCGGAGCGCCCTTCAGCGAGCCGCACAGCTCAATGGCGAGCAGGAAGATGCCTAACAGGCTGAGAGCCGAAAGCAGGAGCATCCCACAACGGGTAGACACCTCCGAAGCCCCAAACAACTTCCAGACCCCGGCCACATAAAGGGAGACGGCCGGCGTGTGCACCATCCCCACCTGCCCGATGGACTGAGCCGCCGGCACGGTTGACCCCACTTCATCCCAGAAGTAGGGCATCGTCAGCAGCGTGGCATGGATCCCAAACTGCGCAACGAGGAATATCAGGAAGAAGGTGAGATAGGTGGTCGGCCTGGCCCGCGGTGGCATGACCTGCTACTGGATCACGCTCGCATCACCCTGCGGTTCCAGCCGGATTTCGCCAAACGTGGATTCGTACTGCTGGACATTGGTGGCAAGCACGTTCAACAGCGCCTTCGCCTGCTGCGGGCTAAGGTAGACGCCCTGAAAGTTCTGAATCGTCACGGCTTCCGGAGTCTGCTGCCGCACCGTCCCAAACATGAGGAAGAAATCCCACAAGCTGGCGCGCAACTGAACGCTATTGGCGTACCCTTCCCGATAATCGGCAGCGGATTCCAGCTTGAGCGCGGGTGGATTCTGGTTTGGGAGCATAGGCCCTCATCCTAACAAATTGGGCGCGGAACAGCCTCAGCGCGGAGTGCCTGTAACAGATTGATTGCGCCAGATGACAATGCTCGAAAACGGGAAACATGTTCGGAAGCCGAGAGCGTCCACCGGCTCTGCTTGGCGGTCCAAGGAGCATTCAGTCCGCGAGTATTCCCGACAGCCCTCATTGCTTCTTCCGCAGTAGCGCCGCTGACGACAAGCAGGCCAGCCGCGATGAGGCCGGATCGGCCGATTCCCTGCCGGCAATAGACCGCCGCGTTGTTGCCGGCATCCAGTTCGCCCGCTGTGTGCAGACCTGCGGTGCAATATACCCGCACATCTACGATGCTAACGTCAGGTTTACCTTGTGTTGAAGTACAATCACGAATCTGTCGGCGATTTCGTTGAGAACGAGAGCTTCGGGTACGACTGGCTTCAGAATCCGACACGGCGCCTCGATGCGGGCGAGGATCGCATCAATCTATTTCTGCGAGGACAGAGTGTGGACCAGAGTTACATCCTGAACTTCCAAAACCCGGGTGTCATCGACCCGCTTGAATCGCTATTGTGCGTCGGGGCCGCATAATGAAATCCCTTGATCATGGTGGCGGCATTCGTCGTTGCGACACTCCTATCCTCGGTTTAGCGGGATTCTCAGTTGGCGACTTCTGGGGATGGGCTTACTCAGATATCCTCTCAAACCGAAACCGCTCAATCTTTGCGGAATTCATCGTCGGCGCGGCCCTCGATTGCCTGGACAAGGCGAGAGTGGAATGGGATGCAGCCGATCTCAACTATCGTGGCTTCAGAATCGAAGTGAAGTCGTCGGCTGATTGTCAAAGCTGGCATCAAGAGAAGCCTTCAACTATCACGTTCGGCATTCGGAAGGCAGTGGCATGGGACCCGACCACCGGAAAGTACGAAGGCGAGCCAACCCGATGCGCTCATGTATATGTCTTCTGCCATTACCCGGAGCGGGAGAAGGCAAGAGCCAATGTCCTCGATGTCCCAGCCTGGGACTTTTATGTAGTCGCAACTGCGAAGCTGAATGAGGCATACGCTAATGCGAAGTCGATCTCGCTGGCAGCACTCAAACGAATAGCGATGCCGTGCAAGTGGGCGAATCTCCGACGGGTAGTTGACGAAGTCGTCGTGCCCGCAGGCCATTCAGAAGAGGAAGTTAAGCTATGAGCGTTCCCGACAGACACGACTGGACCCGGCTGAACCGTCTTCAACTGGGAAGGTACGCAGAGTACGTCGTCAAGATGGAATTCGTCCTGAGCGGGTGCGACGTATTCACAAGTGAAGTTGACGACCATGGCATCGACTTCGTAGTCCGCACTCGCAACGGCGACCACTACGATGTGCAGGTTAAGTCCTTTCGCCTGGAATCCGGCAAGAGCACGCCATACGTCTTTCTGCAAAAGTCAAAGTTCGCAATCCATCCCTCTCTTCTGCTCTGCCTCGTCCAGTTCGTAAGAGGAGAAGCACCGACGCTATGGTTGGTTCGGTCGTGCGTAGATGGCAAGCCGAACCCCATCTTCGAGAGCCGAGACTACGGTGAAGGTAAGAAGAGTTCTCCCGAATGGGGCCTGACGCTCTCCAGAAAGAAGTTGGCTTTGCTGTGCCAAGGCTGTTCCTTTGGTGCTGTCGTGAGCACCCTAGGATGAGTAGAACAACTTTGCCACCTGCGCAAGTAGTTCGACGTCATTTGGATTGACTGGATCCTTGACGGCAACGGAGCCTTGGGAATCAGCGCATCTCGCACAGCTATAGGTGGATGAGTTGACCTGGACGCCAGTCCATTTTTGACGGCCGTCAGTGTTTGTGGACTGATCGTTTAAATGAGCCCGACGACGACCGCTGAGTTCCGCAATGATGCCAAGAAAGCAAGCCTGCGCTCGACTCGTATGACACTAGGTTAAAATCCCCAGACGGCTGTGCGGATTGCGACGAGGACACGCCGACTGGCGTGCCGTTTTCCATACCATCCTCTAACTGGGGCGGCGATTTGGGTGATTGGGTGCGGCGGTGGAGAGGAGAATCAAGCCTCGACTACCCGTGGTGAGGCAGGGATGGAGACTGAATGATTGGCGACTTTCTCCCGAAGGTAAGCAAGCGAATGGTTAACGGGTGAAACTGAAAACCAGAGCCTGCTCGGACGATCCTGTTATTGTAGCCGGACTTCACGGGCTATCCTTCAACCAGCCTGGCCTCGGGCCAGCGATGGCCTTGGTGTTTAGGTAAGTAGGTGATTTGAAAGCGCGGCAACTCGGCGACCTTATTGACAACGGCGTAAGTTGCGGCAAACCAAGCGCTTGCCTCCCCACGCACGGTGTGATCAGAGGTCCTGGATTGAAGTTCACCCCCATCGCTGTGTTAGGGCCACGAAAATCCTGGGAGCGACAAAGGCACGAACCCACATCGTCTTGCCTGGCTTGGCAACCGACCCGACTCGGTCTCTCGACTCAGGTCCAGTGGATTGAGGCTGGCCTGCGGGAATGCGGGGCGGAGCAAGTGGAAGTTCGGCCTGCCCATCGTCCTAGGTGCTAGCGCCGACAAACAAAACGGTAGTTGAGATTATGAGGTGTGCCCCGAGGAAATCGAGGAAAGGGAATGGCGGGGACGACGGGGCTCGAACCCGCGACCTCCGACGTGACAGGCCGGCGTTCTAACCAACTGAACTACGTCCCCGCTCTTGCGGACAATTCTGACTATATCATGCCGCTTGGCTCATGCCAAATCGAGCCGCCGAATTTCAGCATCCATCGCCCCATTCCGCCGCATCCTAAAGAGCGATATGGCCGAACTCAAAGAAGGCTCCAAAGCCCCCGACTTCACCCTCCTCACCGACGCAGGCGAGAAGCTCAAGCTCAGTTCCCTGGCGGGCCGGAACGTAGTCCTCTACTTCTACCCCAAGGCCGATACCCCCGGCTGCACCAAGGAAGCCTGCAGCTTCCGCGATGAACTGCCGCGTGTTGAGACGAACAACGCCGTCATCCTCGGCGCCTCGCCCGATCCGGTCTCCGCCGTCGCGAAATTCAAAACGAAATACGGCCTGAACTTCACCCTGCTTGCCGACGAGGATCACGCCGTCGCCGAAAAGTACGGGGTCTGGGTCGAAAAGACCAACTATGGCAAAACCTATATGGGGGTCGAGCGCTCCACCTTCATCCTGGACAAGGAAGGCCGCATCGCGAAGATCTTCCGCAAAGTGAAAGTGGACGGCCACACCGAAGAAGTTCTGGCCGCCCTGTCCGCTCTCTAAGCCTGCCCGATCAGTTCTCTTTCAGCTCCACGATGGTGGCCCCTGTGCCACCTTCGCTGGGGCTGGCCGGATAGAACTTCTCCACATTCGGATGCGCCTTGCAGAGATCCTGCACGCCTTTGCGCAGAATCCCCATCCCGTGGCCGTGGACCACGCGCACCCTCAAAACACCTGCCAGATAGGCGGAATCCAGGAACCGGTCCACCTCTTCCAGTGCCTCTTCGGCGTGTTTGCCGATGATGTTCACTTCGCGGGAAAGCGTATCCCAGCGGGGCCCGGTCGTCAGGCTCACGCCCTTCGGCAGTTTTCCGCTCTGCGGGGCATCGCCCTTCAACACTTCTGTCACTTCCGTCACCGGGACCTGCATCTTCAGGAAGCCCACGTCCACTTCCAACAGGCCATTATTCAGTACCTTGCGGACCCGCGCCGGGCCGCTTACATCCCGCAGCCGCACGCGCGCCCCTTCGACGATCTCTTCCGCCGGCGCCTGCTTCTTCGCCTTCTCGGGATGAGCGAGCGACTCGACTGACTCCTGGAACTCGCGCTTCGTCCGCGCCACCTGGCGCATCACCTTTTCCACCTGCTTGCGCTGCTCCGGCGCCGAAAGGGCCGACTCGATCGCCTCGCGCGCCTGCTGTTCAAACCGCTTCTGGGCCTCGGCCGCCGCCTGCTCGAACTCCCGCAGCCGGGCGCGTTCCCGCTGCTCCATCTCCTTGGTCAGCTTCTGCTCCCGGGCTTCCAGTTCGGCTTTTTGCTTCCGGAGGTCCTCGGCCTCGGCCGAGACTTCCCCGATCTTGGCCTCGAGCTGATTCAGGAAGGTTGCGATGTCTCGCTCTGTCGACGACATCGCCTTGTGCGCCCGTTCAATCAGGCGCGCCGGCAGACCCAGCCGCTTGGAGATATCCAGTCCGGCTGACTTGCCCGGAGCCCCGATTCGGAGAACATAGGTAGGCTCCAGTGTCTCCTCGTTGAAGCCCATTGAGGCATTCACCACACCCGGTGTGTTCGAGCCATAGACTTTCAACGCCAGCAGGTGGGTCGAAGCCAGCGTGAATGCCCCATGCTGCCGGAACTCGTCCAGAATCGCCACGCCGAGCGCGCCGCCCTCTTCCGGATCCGTCGCCCGGCCCAACTCGTCCAGCAGGACTAAGGCGCCCGACGTGGCCGCCTCGACCATCTCTTTGATCCGCGCCACGTGGGCGCTGAAGCTGGAGAGACTCTGCTCGATACTCTGGTTGTCGCCGATATCGGCCAGCACGTCGTCGTAGATGGGGAACTCGGCGTCCTCGGCCGGCACGGGCAATGCGCTCTGCGCCATCAGGGCCAGAAGACCAACCGTCTTCATCGCCACGGTCTTGCCGCCCGTATTCGGACCGCTGATCAGCAGCGTCCGCCGGGAACTGTCCAATTCCAGCGAAACAGGCACGACCTTCTTCTGCTGCCGTTTGAGGACATCCTGCAACAGCGGATGCCGCGCGCTCTTCAGCAGGAGCCTGGGAGCCTCATCCGGCGAAAACCGTGGAATGACGCAGTCGAAATCCTGCGCGAACCGCGCCTTGGCGAAGATCAGGTCCAGGGCCGCCAGCGTTTCCGCCGCGCCCTGAATCTCAAACCGGTGCTCCCGCAGGTGGTCGGTCATCTCCCGCAGAATGCGGTAGATCTCACGCAGCTCTTCCTCGCCCATGCGCACGAGGTCGTTGTTCAGGTCAATGGTTTCAATGGGTTCCAGGAAGAGCGTCTGGCCGCTGCCACTGGACCCGTGCACCACGCCCGGCAGCTTCTTCTTCGCTCCGGGGATGACCGGCACCACAAAACGCTCGTTGCGGATCGTGACGAACTCTTCCTGCAGCAAGCCGTCTTCGCGATGCGTCTTCAGAAACCGTTCCAACGAGTCCTGAATGTCGCCGCGCATCCGCTCCTTATCGCGGCGGATCCTGCGCAGGGCCACACTGGCATCGTCCGAGATGGAGCCGTCCGGCAGGATCTTGCCGCTGATCTGCCGCAGAGCCGGACGGAAATCGCCGATCTGTGCCGCGCGGCCCGCCAGCAGCGGATAGAACTGCGACTGCGGAGCCAGCGCCAACCGGACCTCGGTGGCGCGTTCCAACACCGCCACGATGGCGCTAATCTCCAGCGCGTCGAGAACGACTCCCTCGATACGCAGTTTCGCCGCGGCAGCCTCAACATCCGGCAGCCCTTCGAAACGCAAACGAGGAGGGGCGTCTCCGCCCCGGGGCTTTGCTTTCGCTGCGTCCTTGAACCAGGCCATCGCCTCCGCGGCCTCGGCCAGCCCGGTTTCCAGGGCAGGCCGGTCCATGGATGGCTCGACGCGGCTCAGTTCGCGGCGGCCGGCTTCGCTGCCGACATAGCGCCCCACCAAGGCGCGCAACCGTTCGTATTCCAACAACTCCAGACTCTCTGGATTCATCCCTTCATCTCCGCCAGCATGAGGCGGCCTTTCTCGATCACCGGCGGAGTGCCCGGAGCCATCTTGACCGTGTTCAACCGGTCCAGCGGCACCCACTTGGCCGCGGCGACATCGCTGGCGGCCGCCAGCGAGCCGCCCGTGCACTCGCACAGATAATCGACGATCACATAGTGAAACTCGGTGCGCCCTTCCACATCGGGCATGATGCGTTCGAAGATGGCCACGGCCACTTCGGGGTGGACCTCCAGGCCCGTCTCTTCCAGCACTTCGCGGCGTACGGCGCATTCCAGCCGCTCGCCGGTTTCCACCAGCCCGCCGGGCAAAGTCCACCAGCCCTTCAGCGGTTCCTTGCCCCGTTCAATCAAAAGGACTTTGTCGTCTTTAAAGATCACTGCGCCCACGCCCAGCAAGGGCCGTTCCGGATACCGCCGGCTCTGGGCCGATTCCTGTTTCACTCGATTTGTGCCGATCCCTTCACATCCAGCCTCACCCTGTACAGAGTGGTGCGCGCCGTGACGTAAAGCGTTTTTAGGTCCGCCTCGCCAAAGGCGAGATTGGACGGATTCTCCGAGATCTCCAAGTTCCGCAGGAGTTTCCCCTCGGGCGAATAGATCGCCACACCCTTGCAGGCAATGTACAGATTGCCCTTCTCGTCGGTTCGGATACCACCAGGCACACCCTGTATGCCCGTAATTAAAACTCGCTCGTTTGTGGCCGCGCCCTGCCGGTCCACGTCGTAAGCCCGCACGACCCGTTCATCGCTGCCCGTGACGTAAAGGATCCGCCCGTTCGGCGACAGCGTAATGCCATTCGGCCGTTTCGGCCAGCGGGCAATCACCGTCAACTCCCCCTTCGGGCTGATATGGAATACGCCGTAGAAAGGCAATTCTTTGGCATCATCGTCCTTCCCGAAGGCCGGGTCGGTGAAGAAGATATGACCGTCCTTGCGGACCACCAGATCGTTCGGCGCGTTCAGCCTCTTGCCCTCGAACTTATCGGCCAGGACGTCCAGTTCGCCCTTCGCGTTGGTGCGCACCACCCGGCGCCGCCCCTCTTCACAGGTAAGCAGACGGCCTCGCTCGTCCAGCGCATTGCCGGCGGGTCCACCTGCGTTCTCCCGCAGCAGTTCCATCCCTTTTCCGGGCACAAAACGGTGGATCTTGCCTGTCGTGGTGTCGCTGAAAACGACAAAGCCTTCCTTGGACCAGACCGGACCTTCCAGAAACCGAAAGCCGGAGCCGGCGCGCTCCACCTTGTACTCCCCAGCTTCCTGGGCTCCGCACAAGGCAGCACTGAGGACCATGAAGGCGAGACACCGCACCATGCCTCCATTGTACGAGCGGCGTGCGGCCTTCGCGGAGATTTCCTAACTTCTGCCGGATTAAAGACGATAAGATCGTAAAGTAGGCATCCAATGAACCGTCTTGTGCTCTTTTCCCTCTGTTTCACTCTTCTCCCTTTGCAGGCAGCCGAGGAACACCCGGCTGGCGTGCCGGCCGACAAAGCACTCGCGCTGCTCGTGCAAGGCAATGACCGGTATGTGGCGCACCGCGAGACCCACCCCGATGCCACGCTGGAACGCCGGGCTGAGCTGACGAAAGGTCAGCACCCTTACGCCATCGTCCTGGGCTGTGCGGATTCCCGTGTGCCGCCGGAACTGGTCTTCGATGCGGGCCTGGGCGATCTGTTCGTCATCCGTGAGGCGGGCAATGTCGTTGACGACGTGGTGCTGGGCAGCGTCGAGTATGCGGTGGAACATCTCGGAGTGAAGCTTGTCATGGTGTTGGGCCACGAGAAGTGCGGCGCCGTCACGGCTGCCGTCAACCACACGAAAGAAGCGCACATCTCCAGCATCGTCAAGGCGATACAGCCTGCCGTAGAGGCCTCCCGGAAGGAACCCGGCGACGCGGTCCACAACTGCGTCCTGGCCAATGCCAAGCGGGTCGCGGCGCAGATCCGCAACTCCCAACCTCTGCTCGGGCACGCCGTCCATGAAGCTGGTCTAAAGGTGGTGGCCGCCGACTACGACCTGGCCACAGGCAAGGTCACCATCCTCGAGTAGTTTCAGCCGAATTCAAAACCGGCCAACGCGTACACCAAATCCGGACGCTCCTGGATGGGTTCTCCTTTGCGCATCCGCCAGAGCTTCCGGAAGGGTTGAAAACCCAATTCGGTAGCCAGGGCCACGGCCTCAGGGTTGGGTCGCGGAATGTCCCACAGCGTCGGGCCGGAAACGCCAGCCCCCAGCACTCGCTGCCGCGCTTCGTCCGCCGTGCGGCATACGATGGGGCCAACATACGACGCCATCCGGCCAGGGCGCCCAAACCCCAGATCCTGCAGGAGTTCTGCCCGATCGGCGCCGAATGCCTGCCGGTCGAGCTCAAAATCGATGGAAAAGTCCTGATTTGGATTGTCCGGCAACTCCGCGCGCCAGCGTTCCACCACATACTCCTCGACGAAGCCCAGTTTCTCGTAGACCGGCCGCCCGAGGTCTGTCGCGTCGAGTTTGACGCACGTGACATCGACAGAGTTCAGGCACTGCCGCAACAGCGCCGAAGCGAAGCCGCGCCCGCGATAGTCCGGCAGCGTCAGCACCATCCCAATCCAGGCCAGGGACTTGCCGTAGGACACAATGGTTGCCGAGGCGACGATGTGACCGCCCTCCTCCATGCCGAAACAGCCGTCGGGCGCAAAGCGGAGCATGCGGCGCCAATCGGCTTCCACCTGATTCCAGTTGGCGGAGATGGACAAGGCCATCAGATCGCCCAAGTCCTGGTCGTTGAGTTTCCTGAGTTGAGCCACTCTAAAAGCTATAACGCAAAATGAGCTGCAGGTTGGAGTTGCGGCGGTACTGGCCCAGGAAATCGCTGGCGTCGCCGCGCAGCAGGGTGAAGTTGGCGGTGGCTCGCAGGTGGCTCCCGAGGCTCTGGGTGTACTCGACCTTCGAGTACATGCCGGCCCCGTTCTGCCGTACCGCCCCTTCGAAAGAAACAGTACGATTCGCGTCGAGATTGTAGCTGGCCCGCCCTAGAAACGTTTTTGCCAAGCCCCTGTCGGGCGCGAAGTCGAACTGCACCCGCTTGTTGGTGACAGCCTCCCCCGCGTAGCCCCCGACAAACGTCCACTCCCCGGTCTGCCTTTCCAGTTGAATCACATACAGGGCGTACTCATCGGCCGTGCGCGTCTTCGACGTGAAATAGGCCGCTTCGCCCTTCAGCGTGAACCAGGGCAGCGGCATGGCGAAGTCCCCGCCATACATGCGCATCTGGGCGAAGTAGCGCTTCCCACTGACACCCAGGCCTGCCTGCAAGTCGAGCAGGGGCAGGTGGTTATAGCCATCGAACACGCTGAGGGAGTATTCGAGGAGCCTGGCGCCATGGCTCCACCGGGCGCCCATCTGGCCGCGTCCGGGAAAGTCGGCCCCGAGATTCCGGAGGGGGATATTCTGGATCTGCTCCGGCAGGGGCACCCAGCGCTGTCCAAACAGCGGCCCGCGGCTGGGCGTAAACACGGGCTGGTAAACGACATCGAAGGTGTTCGAACCACGCTCGTAGGTGACGCGCGCGGCGGTCACCCCCAGGAAATCCGAATTGATGACGTTCAGGAAATCCTTCGGCGCGAAGCGGTCGGTCGGGTTCAGGAGATCGGCTTTGCCCCAGCGAACGAACTGCCGCCCACCTTCAAAGGTGAGCCCGCCCTTGTGGAGCAGCAGACTCAGCCGGCGAACTCCGAAAGCCGGCCTCTGCTCACCCCGGTCTGCCCAATCCAGCCGCCAGGCTCTTTCGAACTGCCGGTGGGAATCGAAGCGCAGGTCGAGGCCGCCGTTGAGCTGGATCCAGGGGCGGGGCTTCCAGGACGGCTCCCAGCGCAGCAGTTCCTCGCTCACCACCCGTCCGCTATCCCCTTGCACCGTCTGTGGATAGACGTAGTTGCGGGTCTCAAAGAAGCCTCTTTGCGTAAAATTCTGCCCTGACAGGCTCAGGCAGAGGAGAAACAGGCAGGACAGGCGCACGCTACTGCTCCCGGCGCAGCGCCTGCAGCGTGAAGCTCTCGGCCGCCAGGCTCAGGTTGTACTGCAGCTTCTCCAGTTTCATGGTCGTCCGGCTATCCCGCTGCAGGTCGTGCACTTCCACATTTCGGGCAGTCCAGATGTTCTGCACCTTCTCGATCTCGGTGTAGCGGATGCGGCGGATCAGGACGTCCTTGGCGTAGCATTCGATCTGCGTCGCCACATAGTTGTCCTTGCGGATCCAGATCAGCACCCTGGTGTACTGGGACTTTGCTTCGGGCTTGGGCGTGCCCTCAATCTTCCACGCGCCGTTCTCCTCGCCCAGCGTTTTGTAAGTGGAACGGTCGACGTCCCGCTCCTCCAGGTCTTCAAACGAGAAGTCGGTCCCAAAGAAACGTGTCCGCCGGTCCTGTAAGGCGATGCGGCGCTCGCGCGCGACGGCGGGCGTCCACATCCATTGATCGGAGGCCCGGTCCGGATGATTCAGGATGAGGAGTGCGACACCTTTGACCTCGGCCGGAGCCGTGAAACGCAGGACGGCTTTCGACTCGCCGGCTGAGCCCAGCCGCTCATAGACCCAGCGTTTGGTGGAGACCTTCCGCTTCGCGTCGTTCACCTCGAGCGTGCCCTCGTAACGCTGGGAGTCCGCCCGGGCACGCTTTTGCGATTCCGCCACAATCGTGCGGCCGTCCTGTGCCGCCAGAGGCAGGGCTAAGAGAAAGATCAGGAGGTACTTATTCATATTCCAGGGCCTCCACGAGGGAGCCGCGCACGGCCGCTTCCGCCGGCCCAGCGCCGCTGAGCAGGGCCGCGCCCAGCATCACCGGGATCAGCGTGAGGGCGATCTCGAAGGGATAGCGATAGTTCAGGCGCATGCCGGCAATGTCGCGGCGCGTCACCTCGAGGATGTAGTACAGATTCACCGCCCCCAATGCATAGCCGATGAGCAGCCCCAGTGTTCCAATGGCCAGCGCCTCCATCCAAATGGTGTGCCGGACCTGGCTCCGCAAGCCGCCGACGGCCTGCAGGACGCCGAGTTCCCGTTTGCGGTCGGAGATGGAGACGGTGAGGGTATTCACGATGCCGAGGATGGCCACCAGAACGGCCACGAAGATCTGGACATAAGTGAGCCCGAACCACTGGTCGGTAATCCTGAGGATGAAGGCGCGGATCTCGCCATTGGTCAGGACGAAGAACCGGGTGCGTTGACCAAAGCGGTTCAGCAACTCCTGGCGCACCGCCTGTTGCGTGTAGCCGGGCTTGAGATAGACGCGGAAGACGTTGATGGTGTCGTCTTTCCAGTGCTTTACGAACAGGTGACGATCCATCAGAATGGTGCCTTGCTGGTCACTGTAGTCGACCACCACGCCCAGAATGGGTAGATCCAGACGGCCTGAAGGCGACATGATGTGCAGCACGTCACCCTTGTGGACATGCCGCAGCAGAGCAAAATTGTCGCTGATCACGACCCCCTGGCCGCGCTCGACGAGTTGGTACATCGTCCGCGGATCCCCTTCAACCACCCTCATCTTCACGCGTTTGGCGAGCCGCTGAACATCTCCGGCTACCAGCATGACCGGAATGCCTTCGTGAACGATGCGCGCGGTCCGGACGGCCTGGATTTCGTCGATGCCGCCCACGGCCTGGATCTCTGCGCCGAGAGACGCCGGGAAACGGAAACTGCGCTGCGTGACGCTCTGTGAACTGCTCACGAAGAGGTCAGGATTCAGCGCCGCATCCGCCCAATCCAGGATTGTTTCGTAGCTGGCCTTGGAGATGCCGCCGAGGCCGATGACCAGGGCTACGGAAAGGGAGAGGGCCGCCACCGTGCCTGACGTGCGACGGGGCGACTGTAGAATGCTGTCCGCCGCCAGGGCGCCCTCCACGGGACGCAGCAGCTTCATGAAGGGCCTGAGCAGAGAGGCCAGCCAACTGCACAATGCCGGCGTCAGCAGCAAAGCCGCCAGGACGCTCAACAGGTAGCCCGAGTAAAAGAAGAGGGGCCGGTGCCCGAAGAAGACGCAGAGGATCGCGAGGGCGAGCAGGGCCAGCGCGGTCCAGCGGCGCGTGCGGTTCTCGCCCTCGGTGATTACCTGGACTCGTCCCTTCTGGAGAGCCTTCACGGGGTCGACCGCCGCGGCGTTGCGGGCCGGAATCCAGCCGGCGATGAGACTGGTTGCCACCCCGAGCGCCAAGGCCGTCAACAGCAGGCGCGGGTCTGCGGAGATCTCTTCGGCGCGCTGCGCCGCCCCGTACACTTCCCCCATGAAATCACTGATGTAGCGCGCCATGCCGCGGGCGATGAGCAGGCCGAAGCCGAGTCCGGCCAGCGAACCGAGCAGACCGGCGATGCCGCTCTCCAGCAGAAACAGGCGTTTCACCTGACCCTGGGTCGCCCCCAGGGCACGCAGGATCCCGATCTCGCCCCGTCGCTGGGTCACCGCAATGGAGAACGTGTTGTAGATGAGGAACAAGCCGATGAACAGCGCGAAGAGGCTGCTGATATTGGCGCTCATCGAATAGATCTTCGCCATCGCTTCGAATTGCTGCCCTCGGGAACTGGGCGGATCCACCTGGAGCCCCGGGCCCAGCATGGCCTGCAGCGACTTCTGCACGCGGTCCACCTGCTGCCCTTCGGCCACCGAAAGGTCGATGCGATCGAATGTGCGGCCTCGTCCGAAGACCATCTGGGCCGCATAGATGTCCATGATGGCCAGATTGCCGCCATAGGCGGAAGCAAGCCCATCGCCCTGCATGACGCCCCGAATGGTGAACTGCTTTGGCCCTTCCATAGTGCGCATGGTGAGCCAGTCGTTTAGCTTCAACCCATTGCGCTGGCAGAACTTCTCACTGACGATGACGGAGTCGGGCTGAGCCAGGAAGACGAGTGGATCATCGATGATGGCTTCGTCTGCTTTTTCAAGCTCGTAGTCGCGCAGGTTGCGGTCGCCCGTCATGTCGACGCCCAGCACCAGCAGGTTCCCTTCCCCCTGCAGTCCGGTTTGAACCGTGGCTTCGATCACCGGCGCGGCGACACCGACTCCGGGGTGCCCCTGGACGCGTTCCAGCACATCTTCGGGAAAGCCGGTTTCCCCAGCGGTCACCTGGAGCTGGGTGGTGCCGGCGATCTTGTCGACGGTGCGGTTGAAGGCATACAGGACGCTTTGGTTGGCAGTATGCATGCCGACGAAGACAGCCACTCCGAGTACGATGCCGGCCGTGGTGAGAGTACACCGCAGCAGGTGCTTCCGGACATAGGGCCAGGTGATCAGGCGTAGCAGCATCAGTGGGTTACCGCCGGGCAATGTCGTCAACAACCAGGCCGTCGCGCAGGGTGACGGTGCGCGGACAGCTTTCGGCGACAGCGCGGTCATGGGTCACCATGAGGACCGTGGCGCCCAGGCGTTCGTGCAGGTCGCGGACCAGGGCAAGGATTTCGCCGCCGGTGTGGGTATCCAGGTTGCCGGTGGGTTCGTCCGCCAGCAGGATGGGTGGATAGACCGACAAGGCGCGGGCAATGGCGACGCGCTGGCGCTCCCCGCCGGAGAGTTCGTCCGGCAGGTGGTCCTTCCGCTGGGAGAGGCCGACGAGGTCCAGGAGTTCGGAGGCACGTTCGCGGATCTCCTTCCGCTTCCAACCCCGCAGGTGGAGCGGCAGGGCTACGTTCTCCAGGCAGCTCAGGGACGGCAACAGATTGAAGAACTGGAAGATGAAGCCGATTTTGTCGCGCCGGACGCGGGTGAGCTCGTCATCGGCCACTCCGGAAAGTACCTGGCCGTCCAGCGCGATCTGGCCGGAGGTGGGCTGGTCGAGGGTTCCGATCAGGTTCAACAGAGTCGATTTGCCGGAGCCGGAGGGTCCGACGAGCGAAACCATTTCGCCCTTGTGAATGTGGAGGTTGACGCCGGCCAAGGCCCGAACCTTGCGTTTCCCGTCGAACTCCTTGGTGACGTTGGTGAGAAGGATCACGCGAGCGATTCCTAGAGAGTAGGATGCCACGCGCGCGGCGGCCGCGTTGGAAATACAGGGCCGAATCGGGAAGCCCGTCAGTCTAGACGAGCTCGAGGCGCAATTCTCGTCCGACTGCCGCAGCCGCTTTGCGCAGAGTGCTCAAGGTAACTGCATCGTGGTCAGGGTCCAGCAGTCGCTCCAGCGCGGCACGGCTGGTGTGCATCCGCCGAGCCATCTCCGCTTTGCTGAACTGCTTCTCTTTCATGGCTGCCTCGATCTGCCGCGCCAGCACTCGTTTAATGGCGTTGGCTGTCGTCTCCTCGTAGATCTGCTCTTCCTGCAGGAAACTATCCAACGAAGATCCAATGTTCTTTTTCTTCATCGAGATCCCCCTCTTTTCCGCTTCAACGCGAGATCCAGATCGTGCGCCGGCGTCTTCCGGGTTTTCTTGATGAACCCGTGCAGCAAGACCATGCGTTCGGCCTCCACGCAAAAAATCACCCGTGCAATTCGACCCTGCGAGAGGTCACTTCGGACCTCCCACAGATCTCGACCCAGAGATCGGACCAACGGCATTCCAATTGGCCAGGAGAATTCGACGTCCTTGATGTCCTCACCTATCTGCTTCCGGTCGTCGAGTTCGAGACTCTTCAGCCACTCCCGTACGGGTTCGCGACCGTGGTCGGAGCGATAGAAGTAGGCAGGCAGACGTTTATAGCCCGGCGTCAAGCCGTACTGTACCAATTATGATACAGGCGGTCAATACTCAACAGCCGATGCTACCGCGCCAGGGCGGTGATGCCCTTCCACAGCAACTGCTGGCCCAGGATGATCATGATGGCGGAGAGGGCGAGCCGCAGGGCGCGGGCGGGAACCCGGGTGCCGAGCCAGGCTCCGCATAAGGCGCCGAAGACCCCCCCGGACGAGAGGACGAACAACAGATGCTGGTTGACGTTGCCGGCGGCGAACTGGATGCCCCCGCCGAGAGCGGCGATGGAGAGGCCGAAAACGAGGTCCGTGCCGACGATCCGGGCCGGAACGAGGCGGGTAAACTGCAGCAGGGAAAGGCTCGTCAGGGCTCCGGCGCCGGCCGAGGAGAACCCGACCTCCAGGCCGATTGGGAAGGCGGCCCAGGGCAGTGCGCCGGGCTTTTCCACACGCTCTTCAATGTGAGTCTTGCGAAATGCCTTGTACAGACTCAGGAGGGCCATCAGGGCAATGATGAAGCCGATGACAGTGAGCACGACGGGCTGCAGGCTTTCGTGCCTGCTCATGCGCTGCAACAGGATGGAGCCGATGAAGACGCCCGGAAGCCCGCCGTACAGCAGGCGGCGCAGGTTGGGCCAGTCGACATGGCCGCGCGACCAATAGACGAGCGCCGCGGCCGACTTCGTAATCGTTACAAACAGGAGGGATGTACCGACCGCCTCCGTGGTGGGGACGCCCAGGACGAGCATGAGCAGAGGCGCCGCCAACGGGCCGCCGCCCATTCCAGTGAGGCCGACTACGAGCGCAATGGCGAAGCCGAGCAGCGCTTCCATTTCAAGCTTCCTTCACGGTCACCGTGTGCAGTCCGCATTCCAGCTTCCGGCCGCCCCAGCGGCCAGCCCGGGCGTGTTCTCCAGGCTCGGGTTTCGCGGTGCACGGTTCGCACCCGATGCTGGTGTAGCCCTGATCATACAAGGAAAGTACGGGAATGTCGTTAACGGCCAGATAGGAAAAGACTTCAGAATTCGTCCAGTCGAAGAGGGGACTGATCTTCCTGAGCGTCAGACCCGTCGGGAAACGATGCTGCTCTTCGGCCTGCAGGTTCGCGCGGGTGGGGCTTTGCTCGCGGCGCAATCCGGTGAACCAGACATCCACATCGGTCAGTCCGGCGATGAGGGGCTCCACCTTACGCAGGTGGCAGCAGCGGCCTGGGTCGGTCTGGTTGAGTATCCCGAACTGGGATTCCTGCTCACGAACACTCTGTTTGGCTTCCAGGTTGATCAGGTTCAGATTCCATTCCCTGGCCAGGCGGTCACGGTACTCGGTCACCTCAGCGAAGTGATAGCCGGTCTCGAGAAACATCACCGGAACATCGGGAACCTGCTGCAGAAGCAGATGGAGCACTGCGACATCTTCCGCCTGGAAACTGCAGGTCAAAGCCGCCCGGCCGCCCTGGCTGAGCGCATGTTCAATCACTGCCGTAGCTTGCGTCAATGGGTCGCGCATGATCAGATGCCCTCTCCCTGTTCAAAGTCTTCGTGGTCGAAGCTGAAGCCGAAGCGTTTCATGTGGGCCAGCAGGGCGCGAATCTTGCGGCGCTCGGCTGGCGTGAAGGGTGCGTCGGAGAAGCTCTCCAGCGTCTCTTCTTCTTCGCGCACCTCACCCTCGATCAGGCCGGAGGCCAGGGTCAGATTGGTGATGGTGTCGATGAGAATGAAGCCGCCCGTGGCGCGGTTGTCGCGGTAGGTGTCATAGGGCAGCAGTTCGGCGGTTTCCACCTCCACCGCACCGATACCGTTCAACGCCAGCGCTTCCCCGTTCAGGCGCGCCGGCACCACGCGGGTGCCGTGCTGGAGCAGATAAGTCTTTTGTTTGTCGAGGGGGACCTCGCTCATCCAGACCATCGTGGTGTGGAGGCGGCGGGCGACCCTGGGGGCGGTGGAGGGGGAGGCCAGCAGGTCACCGCGGGCAATATCGAGCTCGTCTTCCAGTTCGAGCGTGATCGACATTGGGGCAAATGCCTCAGTCAGGTCGCCGTCGAAGGTGACGATGCGTTTCACCCGGCTGCGCTTGCCGCTGGGCAGGGCGACAATCGGGTCGCCGACGCGAACCCAGCCGCTGGCCAACTGGCCGGCATAGCCGCGGAAGTCGAGGTGGGGCCGGATGACCATTTGCACGCTCATGCGGAAGGGCTGAGCGGCGGCCACATGGGGCGGATCGACGGTTTCCAGCAGTTCGAGAAGGCTGGGCCCCTTGTACCACGGGGTACGCTCGCTGCGCGTGACGACGTTGTCGCCATCCAGGGCGCTCAGCGGGATGAAGTCGGCGATGACGCCGTCCATGCCGGAGAGCAGGTGGGTGGCGTGGGCGCGGATCTCGTCAAAGACCTCATGACTGAAGTCGACGAGGTCCATCTTGTTGACGGCAAAGACAAGATGGCGGACACCCAGCAGCCAGGCAATGCGCGAGTGGCGGCGGGACTGCTCCAGAACCCCTTTGCGAGCGTCGAGCAGGATGATGGCCAGGTCGCAGGTGGAGGCGCCGGTGGCCATATTGCGGGTGTACTGCTCATGACCCGGGGTATCGGCCACGATGAACTGGCGCTTCGGGGTGGAAAAGTAGCGGTAGGCGACGTCGATGGTGATGCCCTGCTCGCGCTCGGCGCGCAGGCCATCGGTGAGCAGGGAGAGGTCCAACCCGTGGCTGGCGCGGTTCACCTTGCTCTTGCTGATCTCTTCGAGGTTGTCTTCCCAAACCGTCTTCGTATCAAAGAGAAGGCGTCCGATGAGGGTACTTTTGCCATCATCCACGCTGCCCGCGGTGGAGATGCGCAGCAGCGGCTTTTCGTCGCGATTGCTGACGGTGAAGTGGGTGAGCGCAATGGTCCTGTTGTCGGTGATCGCGGCCATTTAGAAGTAGCCCTCCCGCTTCTTGAGTTCCATGGAGCCGTCCTGGTCGTGGTCGATCACGCGGTTTTCCCTTTCGCTGCGGCGGAAGGCGGCAAGCTCATCGATGATCTTGCCGATGGTGTCGGCTTCCGACCGGATGGCGCCGCTGCACGGTGTGCAGCCGAGGGAGCGCATGCGGCAGGTGACGGTTTGGGGCTTCTCGCCCGGCAGTAGTTTGACGTTTGTTTCCAAGGGGATGACCGTCGGCCCTCGCAAAACCACCTGGCGGGGCTGGGCGAAGTAGAGCGGCACGATCGGGATGGCTTCCAATTCGATGTAGCGCCAGATGTCCATTTCCGTCCAGTTTGAGAGCGGGAAGACGCGGATGGATTCACCGGGATCTACCTTCCCGTTGTAGAGGTTCCAGAGTTCGGGGCGCTGATTGCGGGGGTCCCAGCGGCCTTCGCGGTCGCGAAAGCTGAAGACGCGTTCCTTGGCGCGGGACTTCTCCTCGTCGCGGCGGGCGCCACCGATGGCGGCATCGTAGCCGCCTTCCTGCAGTCCTTCGACCAGGCCGCGGGTGCGGAGGAGGTGGCAGCACTTGGCGGTCCCCAGGTCATAGGGATTGGCGCCCTCCTGGATGGCCTTGTCGTTGGTGTAGACCCGGAGGTCGGCCCCGATTTCCTTCGTGAAACGATCGCGGAACTCGATCATTTCCGGGTATTCGTAGGTCGTGTCGATGTGCAGCAGCGGGAAGGGGATCTTCCCCGGAAAGAATGCTTTGCGAGCCAGATGGACCAGACAGCTGCTGTCCTTCCCGATGGAGTAAAGCAGGACCGGCTTGCGGAACTGCGACGCGGTTTCGCGCAGGATGTGGATGCTTTCGGCTTCCAGTGCGCGGAGGTGCGATAGGACGGGAACTGTCATTCTGGGTACGCTACGTGGATAGCGTACCCTATCTGCATAATCTCTAGCAAGAATATCTAGATTGTTTTACGGCAGGATGGCGAAGGCCGCTCACTTCTTTGCCGGTTTCTCGATGGACTTGAGGGTCTTATCGCGTTCGCCGTCTGACCAGGCCTTCTCGAGTTCCTCGTCAGAGAGTCCTGCGACACGGCCGGCCACGAGGAAGGCGGGCAGGGCGTGATCCAGGTGTTGCCAGTGGGCCATCTCGAGCAGGGACGGCATGGCGCGATCGCGGATGTTGGACAGAACATGTTCGTCGCGCTTTTCGGTGAACAGCAGGAGGCCTTTGGCGGCTTCCAGGCGGTCGCCCAATTCGATGGAATTGGCGAGTTCGACAAACCAGGTGGCCTGCACCTTCAGGTTGGCGTTTGGATTCGCGAAGCTATAGAAAGCAAAGCCCCTAATCGTCCTGGCGGCATTGGCGCGGACGGCTCCGTCAGGGTCCTGCATGGCGAGTTGGACATCGCCGATGACTGCCGCTTTGTCCGGGGCGTAGCCGATGATGTAGGCGGCAATGGCACGAGCCTCGGGGTCGCGGGCATTCTTGAGGACATTACGGAGGACGGCGAGGTGTTTCTCCGCGATCTCGACGAACTTTGCCTGGGCGGCCTGGCAGGCGGGGTTCTGCATGATGGAGTAGCCGTGGGACAGATCCTCCTTCAGATCGCCTTCGGAGGACGCGCGTTCGAGGGCAGATGTGAAGGCGGCGTAGGCCCGGGTGACTTCGTCGGGGAGGGAGAGGTCCTGGTCGGGGAAGGAGCGGTACTGCATATTGCGGCCGCCGCGCTCCATGATTCCCACATAGAGGATGGGATTGCCCTGTTCGCAGCAGAAGGCCTCGACGTGGGCCTGAACCACGCCGTCGATGGACTCGAGGGTGTCCTCGATGTCGCCTTTCGGCTTGGTGAGCGGGTCACCGGGGGAGAGGCCAACGGCTTTACGAATCTTATCCTGGGGGATTTTGCGCGTGCCGTAGATCTCGATCTGCCCGATCCGCGGCTGCGCCGGCAGAGAGAGCGTCCAGGCGGCCAGGGCCAGCGCGACGGTCCGGAAATGAAGCATCAGTAAGTAAAGACAGCTTCCAGGGGCGAGAAGTTTCGCGGGAATGCGAGAGAAACGCCACCCAGGATGAGGTGGGTGAAATGCAGCATGCGCGAATGGGGCGGCTGTCGAAACTTGGGACAGCTGGGTGATCTGCCCCACTATCATGATTCCTTATGCAAGGATCAACAAAAAGAAGCCTAGCAGAATCAATATTTAGAGATCTCAGTCTCCGTTACTCCTATTGGCCCCCGGCATGCATTTGATGCATTGCGAGTTCACCAACCATGCCCAGAATCAAAGTTACCCTGGACGGGAACGAAGCGGCCGCGTACGTCGCGCACAAAACAAACGAAGTTATCGCCATTTACCCGATTACGCCCTCGTCGCCGATGGGCGAATGGTCGGATCAATGGTCCTCGGAAGGCAAGCCCAACATTTGGGGCGCCGTCCCCACAGTGATCGAGATGCAGAGTGAAGGCGGCGCGTCGGGCGCGGTGCATGGCGCTCTGCAAGGTGGTGCGCTGACCACGACCTTCACCTCGTCGCAGGGCCTGCTGCTGATGATTCCGAACATGTACAAGATCGCGGGTGAGCTCACCTCGACGGTTTTCCATGTTGCGGCGCGCAGTCTTGCTGCCCAGGGTCTTTCGATCTTCGGTGACCACCAGGACGTCATGAGCGTCCGCGCGACGGGTTGGGCCATGCTGGCGGCCAACTCGGTGCAGGAAGTGATGGACATGGCGCTGGTCGCCCAGGCGGCGACACTGGAATCGCGCATCCCGTTCATCCACTTCTTTGACGGCTTCCGCACCTCGCACGAAGTAGCGAAGGTGGAGCAGTTGACGGTCGACGACATGAAGGCGATGCTTCCGGCGGAGCTGATCCAGGCACACCGGGCGCGCGCGCTGTCGCCGGACCGGCCGGTGATCCGCGGCACGGCGCAGAATCCTGACGTTTACTTCCAGGCCCGCGAGACGGTCAATCCTTACTATCTGGCTACCCCGGCGATCGTGCAGAAGGCGATGGACCGCTTTGCCGAAGTGGTGGGCCGCAAGTACAAGCTGTTCGAGTATGAGGGTGCCCCGGACGCCGAGCGGGTAGTGATCCTGATGGGCTCGGGCGCCGAAGCGGCGCACGAGACAGTGGACGAACTGGTGAAGCGCGGCGAGAAGGTGGGCCTGCTGAAAGTCCGCCTGTACCGGCCGTTCTCGGTGGAGCACTTCCTGGCAGCCCTGCCGGCGACGACGAAGTCGATCACCGTTCTGGATCGCACGAAGGAGCCGGGCGGCCCTGGCGAACCGCTGTATCTCGATGTCATCACTGCACTGAGCGAGGCCCAGGCGGCCGGCACGCTGCCGTTCGCGGCGATGCCGAAAGTCATCGGCGGCCGGTATGGCCTGTCCTCGAAAGAGTTCACGCCGGCGATGGTGAAAGCGGCGTTCGACGAAGGCGGCAAGGCGAAGTCGACCAATCACTTCGTGCTGGGCATCAAGGACGACGTTTCGAACAATTCGCTGGAGTACGACACCGAGTTCTCGACCGAAGATCCGAAAACGGTGCGGGCCCTGTTCTATGGCCTGGGCGCCGACGGCACGGTGGGCGCGAATAAGAACAGCGTCAAGATCATCGGCGAAGATACGGACAACTACGCGCAGGGCTATTTCGTCTACGACTCGAAGAAATCGGGCTCGATCACGGTGTCGCACCTGCGGTTTGGGCCGCGGCCGATTCGCAGCACCTATCTGATTTCGCGCGCCAACTTCATCGCCTGCCACCAGTTCTCCTTCCTGGAGCGGTTGGACATGCTGAAGTGGGCGGAGCCGGGCGCCACGTTCCTGCTGAACGCTCCGGTGGGTCCGACGGAGATCTGGGGCCTGCTGCCGCGCACGGTGCAGAACGACATCATTGAGAAAAAGATCAAGTTCTATGTAATCGATGCCTATGAAGTGGCTAAGGCCACGGGCATGGGTTCGCGCATCAACACCGTGATGCAGACCTGCTTCTTCGCCATCAGCGGCGTGCTGCCGCGCGAAGACGCCATCGCACAGATCAAGAAGGCGATCGTCAAGACTTACGGCAAGCGCGGCGAATCAGTTGTGCAGAAGAACTTCGCGGCGGTCGACCAGTCTCTGGCCAACCTGTACCAGGTGGAAGTGCCGGCTGAAGTGTCGAGCACTCATGTTCTGCGGCCTCCGGTGCCCACGCAGGCACCCGGATTTGTCCGCGACGTTCTGGGCGTGATGATTGCGGGTGAAGGCGACAACCTGCCGGTGTCGGCGATGCCGGTGGACGGCACGTTCCCCAGCGGCACGGCGCAGTGGGAGAAGCGCAACATCGCTCTCGAGATCCCGGTGTGGGACGAAGATCTGTGCATCCAGTGCGGCAAGTGCGTCCTGGTTTGCCCCCACGCCACGATCCGCGCCAAGATCTACGACAAAGCGCACCTGGAAGGCGCTCCCTCGACGTTCAAATCGGTTCCGGCGCGCTGGAAGGACTACAAGGAATCGGGCTATACGCTGCAGGTGGCTCCCGAGGATTGCACGGGTTGCGGACTCTGCGTGGAAGCCTGCCCGGCGAAGTCCAAGACCGAAGTGAAGCACCGCGCCATCAACATGATGCCGCAACCGGCGCTGCGCGAAACCGAAGCAGCGAACTGGGACTTCTTCCTCGGCCTGCCGGAGTTTGACCGCACGAAGCTGAGCCAGGGCCAGGTGAAGGACCTGCAGGTCTTCCAACCCCTGTTTGAGTTCTCGGGCGCCTGCTCGGGCTGTGGTGAGACGCCGTACGTCAAGCTGCTGACCCAGTTGTTCGGCGACCGTACGATGATTGCGAACGCCACGGGGTGCTCTTCGATCTACGGCGGCAACCTGCCGACGACGCCTTACACGTTCAACAACCAGGGCCGCGGGCCGGCCTGGTCGAACTCGCTGTTCGAAGACAACGCCGAGTTCGGCCTGGGCATGCGGATGGCCGTGGACCAACAGCTCATCTATGCCAAGGAGCTCATCAACCGCTTCGCCGTGAAGCTGGGCGAGAACCTGGTGAAGGAGCTGCTGGAAGCGGACCAGACGACGGAAGCCGGCATCTTCGCTCAACGCGAACGGGTCGGCGCCTTGAAGAACCGGGTACAGGAACTGTTGAGCGCCGGAGCCAACGGCAGCGGCAATGCGCTGCGCGACCTGCTGGGCGTGGCGGATGCGCTGGTCAAGAAGAGCGTCTGGATCCTGGGCGGCGACGGCTGGGCCTATGACATCGGCTACGGCGGCCTGGATCACGTGCTGGCCTCGGGCAAGAACGTGAACATCCTGGTACTGGACACGGAAGTCTACTCGAACACGGGCGGACAGTGCTCCAAGTCGACACCGCGCGGCGCGGTGGCGAAGTTTGCGGCCGGCGGCAAGCCGTCGGGCAAGAAAGACCTGGCGATGATGGCGGTGGCTTACGGCAACTGCTATGTAGCGCGGGTGGCGATGGGCTCCAGCGACATGCAGACGGTGAAGGCCTTCATCGAGGCCGAGAAGTGGGATGGTCCGTCGATCATCATCGCCTACAGCCACTGCATCGCGCACGGTTACGACCTGAAGTTCGGTCTGGAGCAGCAGAAGCTGGCCGTGCAGACCGGTCACTGGCCGATGTTCCGGTACAACCCGGCGCTGGCGCTGGATGGCAAGAATCCGTTCGTCCTCGACTGCAAGGCTCCGTCCCTGCCGCTCGACAAGTACATCTACAACGAGACCCGCTACACGATGCTCGTCCATTCAAAGCCGGATGACGCCCGCCGTCTTTTGGCCGAGGCCCAGGCCGACGTCATGAACCGCTGGCGCATCTACGAACAGATGGCGGCCATGCCGGGCGCGGAGACCAAGACCACCGAAGGAGGGAAGTAAGCCATGTCAATCGACCTCAGCACTGGATACCTCGGACTCAAGCTCCGCTCACCCTTAGTGGCGTCATCCTCGCCATTCTGCAAGGACATCGGCAACATTCTCCGGCTGGAAGATTCGGGCGCTTCGGCCGTGGTGCTGCACTCGCTGTTTGAGGAGCAGATCCAGGTGGAGAGCGGCGAACTGGACCGCTTCCTGACGGAGACTTCGGACAGCTACGGCGAGGCCGTCAGCTACTTCCCGGAGATGACGTCGTACAACTTCGGACCGGAACCGTACCTGAACCATCTGCGGAAGGCGAAGGAATCGGTGGACATCCCGGTGATCGGGAGCCTGAACGGCGTCTCGACCGGCGGTTGGATCCGGTACGCACAGATGATGGAGCAGGCCGGGGCCGACGCCATCGAATTGAACATCTACTACCTGCCGACCGAGCTGGAAATGCCGTCGGGCAAGGTGGAAGAGATGTACTTCGACCTGGTGAGCCACGTGAAGGCCAGCGTACGCATCCCTGTCGCCGTCAAGCTTGGGCCGTTCTTCACGGCCTTTGCCCACCTGGCCACGCGCCTGGATGCGGCCGGCGCCGACGCGCTGGTTCTGTTCAACCGCTTCTATCAACCGGATTTCGACCTGGAAGCCCTGGAAGTGGTACCGAACCTGATGCTGAGCGACTCGCAGGAACTGCGGCTGCGGCTGCACTGGACCGCATTGCTCTACAACCGGATTCGCCCCGACCTGGCGATCACGGGCGGTGTGCACACCGCGGAAGACGCAGTGAAGGGGGTCATGGCCGGCGCGCGCTGCACCATGATGACTTCGGCTCTGTTGCGGCACGGCATCCCGTACCTGGAGAAGGTGGAAGAAGATCTGCTCGACTGGATGGAAGAGCACGAGTACGAATCCATCGCCCAGATGAGAGGTTCCATGAGTTCGCAATCGGTGGCAGAACCAGCAGCCTTCGAGCGCGCGAACTACATGAAGGTGCTTTCCAGCTACGCGCTGAAACCCGCGACGCGCTAAACGTGACGCGCCGCGGGTGCTAATCCATCACGAGGAGG